>CASPWD010000001.1 GCA_949425635.1 uncultured Bacilli bacterium
ATATATATATATATATATATCAAGGCCTCAACGGCCTTTTTATTATAAAAAAAGCAGATACTATTTTGTATCCACTTTTGTCTTACAACTTCAATTAATTATTTATTTTTTTTAGTTGATTTAGATTTTTTAGTTGTCTTCTTAGTTTTTTCTTCTACTTCTTCAACTTCAGGAACAACTTCTTCTTCGTCTTCTTCATCATCCAATAGAATTTCAGCAATTTCTTCTGATTCAACTGCTGTTTCAGATCTATCAGTAATAACAAATTTGTAGAATAATGCAGCTAAGATACCTCCAGCTAATGGAGCAACTATAAATACCCATAATTGTTCTAGAGCAACACCTTTAGTTAAAAGAGCTGGTCCAATACTTCTTGCAGGGTTAACACCTGTTCCAGTAAATGGAATACCCATAATATGAACTAATGTTAATGTTAAACCAATAACAATACCTGCTACAGGATTTTCCTTCTTAGTAACAGATAATACAACTAATACAAATACAAATGTTAAAATAACTTCTACAGCAATTGCAACTTCCATTGTAGTAATTGTACTTAAAGCACTTAAAGACTCATATCCATTAGCACCTAAAGAAGTAAATGATCCAAAGATAAAAGTAAGAACTAAAGCTCCAACTAGACCACCTAATACTTGAGCACATACATAGTATACACATTCAAATATACTAATTCTTCCATCAATCAAACTAGCAACAGATACTGCAGGATTAACGTGAGCACCAGACACCTTTCCAATTGAATATGCTATTGCCATCATGATTAAACCAAAAGCAAAAGCAATCAATAACATTGTAAATGGTAGAGCTACACCAGCTACTTGAGTTACATAAGTATTAGCTGCAACACATGCACCACAACCAAATATAACAAGTAACATTGTACCTACAAATTCTGATATAAATTTCCTTATCATTACAAATCCTCCTTGTATTTATTATACCACTTATTCTATAATTATGCTCACTTTTGTGATATAATTTCGTTATAGCAAAGATAGGAATGATAATTAGATGAAGAAATTTTTTAGAAAATGTATATTTTCAATAATTATACTTATATTATGTTGTATACTTGCAATACTAGGATATCTTACATTTGTTGATTCAAATTCTACCAAAGCTAAAAATTATCTTTTAGAAAAATACGAAATAAATGATAAAGATTGGCATGCTCTTAAATATACAGAATATATTTATGAAGATATTGCAGACTGCAACTCACTATGGTTAAAAAAATGTACAAGTAACAAAGAACTTCAATTCAAGTATACTTTCATCAATAAACAAAAAGAAAAAATAATTGTTAGCGAATACCTTGATGGTACATTTAGTGACGAATATACTGGTGACACACCTCTAAAAGAAAAAGAAATACCCAAAGATACAACGCCATCTGAAGAAGAAACACAAAACGATGAATCCTAAGCAATTAGGATTTTTTTATTTGCAAAAAAAAGAGCACCTAAGTACTCTTATACAACTTCACCTAAAGTAATAATATCGCCGCTATTAACAATCTTATTAACTACATAATCAGCCAATTTTTCTTTATTATTCTTTAACTTTCCAGATATTATTTCAAAATATAAATGATCAATAACTTTACCAACATGCTCTTGTTCAACACCAAGGTCAATTAATTCTTTACCACTTAACTTAATCTCATTCTTTCTAATAAACGAAGTTTTTCTAACAGCTGATTTCATTCTAACATATTCATCTTCAATAACAGCTAAATCAGTTGCAAAAGCAGGATTCTTAGCATAGAAGTTAGCTTTCTTAACAGCATACAAATCATCTATATTTTCAATTCCTAATTTATTTATAAATTGTCTAATTTGTGTATCTCCAGTAGGAACTTCACTATCATGGAACTCTATCAATTTAATAACTTTCTGAATAGTCTTTTTATTAAATCTTAATCTATTCAAAATACTACGAGCAATCTCTGCACTCTTTATATTATGGTCTTTATAAATAGCATTTCCATCACTACCCTTACTATAAGTAAAAGGTTTAGATATATCATGGAATAACATAGCAAGTCTTAAATCCAATCTTGGTTCAATCGCTTTCATAGAAACAAAAGTGTGTTCCAATACATCATAAATATGATGTGGATCATTTTGCTTAAAGCCTTCCATCAAAGATAATTCAGGAATCACTTCTAAGAATATATCAAAATACTTCTTTATATAAAACTCACATCTAGGAACTACAAGTAACTTAGATAACTCATCTCTAATTCTTTCAGGAGCAACTTTTTTAAGTAAATCCCTATCATCATTCATATAACTTTGTGTTTCTAAATCTATTCTCATACCATATTCAGCAGACAATCTAATAGCTCTTAAAATACGAAGCGGATCGTTAACAAATATAGTATCATCAGACCCATTAACTCTTATAACTTTATTTTGAATATCTAAAACACCTGTACCATAATCTATTAAACCATCATCCTCTGAAAAAGCTAATGCATTCATAGTAAAATCTCTTGCCGTCAAATCAGCTTCCAAAGTATTCTCTGGTGTACGATACTTAGTTACCGCCATAGGATATTTTGGATTATTAATACCTAATCTAGAATTATTCTCTCCACGATAAAAAGTATCATAATTCTTAATTAGCTTTTCTATCACACTAAGTTCAGCATTTGTACTAATGTCATACTTAGATACCTTATATCCCATAACATTATTTCTAACTGCTCCACCTGTAACATATGCTTCATAGCCTTTTTCATTTATCATATATAATACTTCATTTACTGGTTTTGGAATAACTATGTCCATATGTATACCTCCATATCTCTATTCTTATATAATTATACTTAAATTTCTAAAATTTGTATAGCCATTTTATTTATTCTTTTCTATTTTTTCAGCATCCTTGACAATAGGCAGCTCTATACCGAGTTCATTAACTTTAGAACTATCACTATTAACCTTTTCGCCATTAACTACTTTATTATCTAAATTTTCTTTTTTCTTTTTCTCCTCATTTGTTCCCATTAATATAAATGCAAATCCAATTCCTAATACATATACATACCAAGGTATCATAAATAAGAATTCAGCAGTCTCTATTAATACATAAATAATTATAAATATTACTGATATAACAAAACAAGGTTGATATTTTTTATAAGATATAATAGCTATCATAAATAAAATAAATACTTCTATAAATCCATCTATTTCACTTTTCATCATTATCAGACAAGAAGATGCTATCATTAAGAAACCAAGTGCTTCTATAACTCCTCTAACACTATCATCATCAATAACATATCTTGTGAGATAAATTAACGTTACAAAATAACCTAATGAATAAATTGAAGTTAAGCCTACTTCTAAATCGTTAAGTAAACATACATATAAACTTAAAGCGCTTAAAGCAGTTACAAACTTATATAATTTATTTCTATTCTTACTATTAACAATTATGTGACATACTCCCCAAATAAATACTAATACTGAGAATAACATACTATCATAACGAATAATAGGAACACTCATAAATATTGCAACTAAAGACGTAATACTATAAACATTAACTTCTTTTCTTAACATTGAAATCAAACTAAGTAATACTATTGCTAACAGGAATATCAAAGAATTCACTTCGCTATTAATAATATAGAACACACTTAAACTACATAATATAGGTACAAATAACCACCATTCTTTTTCTTTTTCTAAATAAACGAATACTAACATTAATCCTAAAGGTATTAAAACACTATAACTACGCATAAAAATCAATGCTTCTATAATTAAAGTCATCATCAATACTTTATTAGATGCTTTATCCTTTAAACTAGATACTAAATATTCTAATCCATAAATTAAAACAACGAATACTAATGGTATATATCTTGTATAATTAAGCATATCATAAACTTCAAATAACATACCAAATAAAACACAAATACCTAAATAACTTAAATACTTAAGTAAATGCTTTTGACTTAATACAAAAGATACTACATAATTAATAGACAATAATAAATAAGATAAACACCATAGATAATTTCTATCCATTTCAAATTGATTTATCGCTATAAATAAACTACTTATAATACTTACCATATAACATAAAGTATCTTTTTCTTTATTATTTAAAATAAAAGATAAACTAAATAAAGGTAACATCATAATCAAATATATAAAGTAATAATTTATACTTACTAAATCACAAATAAGTTCTAATCCAAAACTATAACATATTGTCCCTAAGATTAAGTTAAGTATTCTTTCGTCATTTTTTACAAATAATCTTCCAAAACACAAGAATGAATATAATAACAATCCTAAATTAGAAAATACATTATCACCACTAATACTAAATACTAAAATAATCAGATTTCCATAAAATAAAATATCATTAATTACTTTATAATCTTCTTTTTTTAAATAATTTCCATGTAACAAAATAAATACAATAACATTATATATAGCTAATACAAACATCATATTAATAAATTCAAATTTCAAATAAACTAATAAATATACAATAGCTAATATTTCAGATACTACGCCAAACTTCTTTATAATTTTTCTATCAGTTTGTACACATTTATAAATAAAATCAGATATTAAGAAAGTAATTGCAACATATAATAAAAATCCTTCTCCACCAACAGATAAGTAAGGTCCTACTACATTAAATAATGCTAAAGATAATGTAATAATTGGTACAAAAATTAACACCAAATAAAAGAATAAATTTGAAGTTTTTTCTAACTTATACTTATCTCTACATACATTAGACATTAAGTTAAAGAACAATTGAAACATAATTAAAATAATTGTCTTTATTAAACCAGGTATTAAATCCCAAGTTGAACCTATAAATATTAAGGATGCTAATACAATTAGAATAGCTCCTACTATAAACAAACTTGCTGAGTTACTTTGTTTGTTATCAACACTTTTAGGAACACTATTATTTACATTAACATTATTTACAGTATTAGGAGAAACATTCTGCTTAACTTCATTTATATTATTATTTACTGAAGTATTAATTACTTGTCCTTCAATTCCTAATTTTCGTTTTAATTCACTATTTTCTTTTCTTAAATTCGAGTTTTCAATCATTAAAATAATAAGAAATATTATTATAAAAAAAGTCACACTACCCACTCCCACTATTATTACAATTATAACATAATTAATAATTTTTTCTTTACATAAATTAAACATGTTATAATTTTATTGAGGTGTTATATATGAATCTATTTACAAGAAATAATAAAGAAACAACTCTGACTACAAATGGCTTAGGAGAATATATTAAGTATAGTCAAAGTATTATGCTATTTCCGGAAGATAAAAAGAAGAGTATTTCAAAATTAAAAGAAGAATACACAATTGCTATTTTAAGCATTATAAGTTACCTAAGAGAATTTATATCTGATTCTAAATTAGACAATCCACAAGAAACTAATTCAAATCCTTTAGATTTAGATTTTAAAAGTATGTTAGCAAAGTGTCCTAGTACTATAACTTATTTAATAAGAAATCAAGAATTGCCAAGCATTATAAATATAATCGACAATCAACATATGCCACATATCCATGTTTCAGGAGAAACGATTGAAATGGCAGAGTATTTTGAATTACTACCTGGTCTAAATCATATTTTAACTAATGATTATATCAACAAAATATTTAATGGCCTAAATATTTTTAAAGCTAAAGCCCTACTTGACCAAATGAATTTACTACCTCCAAACAATCAATTTGATATGACTTTAGACAATTACAATCAACGTGTAAATCTTCATCGTCTACTAATTAGGGATATTGTTGAAAATCTTATAAATAGTAAAAATCCTCATGATATAACAAGAGCTCGTATATTTTTATCATACTTTGATGTAGAATATGTACTACCAGAGCAAGATACTGCATTCGTACCACCTAAAAAACTAGAATATAAAAATCCTGATTGTTAATAAAATTTAACTTATTAACAATCTTTTTCTAAGGAGAATATCATGAAAAGTAAAAAATTAAATAATCTATTCAACGACATGAGTCAATGCCAAAAATGTCTTAATCTCAAAAAGAAAAATAATGAAGATTGCTCACTTATTAACATCTATCAAGATAATTTTTACAAGGAAATACCATCTATTTGGACCGACTGGTTTAATAGAAGGGATAGTCAAATAATGATAATCGGTCAAGACTGGGGACCGTATTCTGAAATGAATAAATTTAGAGAAGCTTATCTAAAAAATCCAACGAAAGAAAATTGGTCAAATATTATCGAGGAAGAAAAAAGTCTAACAAAGAAGATGTTAACAAGTTATTTAATTGAATCTTCAAAAGAATATAATATTAATATTAATTCGACATTTATTAATAACATCTATATAACGAATGCAATTATGTGTGCTAGAAAAGGATCAAACTATCGTAGTGACAATATAAAATTAAAAGAGTGCACTCTAAATTGCTCTAACTATTTAAAAGAACAAATAGATATCATAAATCCTAAAATAATTTTAACTCTTGGATACTACCCATTACTTGCTTTATCTAAAATATATAATTTCACTATCTATGATAAAGTAAGTACAAACATAAACGAATTTGGCATATTCAACATTGAGGATAAAATAATTATTCCCCTTTACCATCCTGCTGCTCAAATAAGCAAAGAAACGCAATTAAATCAATATAGAAAGATATGGCGATATTATGAATAAACAAGAAATATTAAATAAAGTTGATATTCTTTATGATATGTGGAAGAAAGGTCTTTTAGGTGGAGAAGTCATGCCAGAAGACGAAAATCCTAATTTAGAAAGAAATTCATTAGAAAATTATCTGTATTTTACTCTGCCTATGGCTCTAAACTATCAAAGAAATTCTTATACTTTATGGGAAAGTGCTAATAAGACTTATCATGATGAAGAAACAAAATTTATTTTTGAACCAAATGAAGTTTTAAAAAGAGAGGCCTCAGAAGTACAAGAAGCACTAGTTAAATATAGAGTTGCATTACAAAGAAATAAACAAACTGAAATATGGCTAAAACTATGTAATACTTTTATAAAATATTTTGATGGTGACATTAGAAATTTATTTAAAGAACTAAATTATGACGTTGATAAAATAAAACATTTCATCCAAGTTGAACATAAGAAAGATTTTCCATATCTTTCGGGAAATAAAATATGTAATTATTGGTTATATGTTTTATGGCAATATACTGATCTAGAATTTACTAATATGGAAAAATTAACTGTCGCTCCAGACACTCATGTAGTTAAAACTACTCACCATTTAGGTTTAATAACAGATGAAGAACTAAATAAGTCAGACGTTCAACTTATTGTTATTGATAGATGGAATAAATTATTTGAAGGAACTAAATACAAACCAATCGATATTCATACCGCCCTATGGTTATGGAGTCGTAATGGCTTTAAAGAATTAGAAATAAAATAAGACCTACCTATTAAGTAAGTCTCACCAACTAGCACATGTGCTAGTTTTTTTATTTAAATTGAACAAAATACCAATTTTCTTCTTTCATAGTTATGCTACTATACAAACTAGTATCTATATTATCTTTAATTAAATCTTCACCACAACTTGAATAAACAAGCCACAAATCTTCATCAGGAATTCCAGCTTTAAATAGAAAACCAACTAACGCTTTATCTTCCTCTAATACTGGTACATAAAGATAAGACGATTCAGACAAATCATTATATTCTTCTGTTAACCAAACATAATTGTTACTATCTCTTTCTACTTCACCTTTTCTAATCAGATTTACAACTTCATTTCGTTTTTCTACTTTAGCTTGATAACTAAATTCCTTTTTTATATCAGTAGGAGAAAAAAATAACAATATTAAAACAATACTAGCTAACATAGTAATGGGAATAAATCCAAAAAAATCTTTCTTTATAATAATATATTTTATACTTCCTACAAAAGTAAAAACAAAACCTAAAATAATAAAAAGTATATAAAATATTCCACATAAAAATAATAAATAATCAGGTAACAAAAAAATACCATATACTCCAATCAACCAAATTAAAGCCCACAAAATTAGTTTACTCAAATCTTTATTCACAAACTCACCTCTAACCAAGTAAAATACGATTTAAACAATACTTACAAAATAACTTAATATTCATAATAAAATTCTTCATCTAAATACCTACTTTCTTTTAAGAAAATAAACCAAGATATATACTCTATATAACTACAATCATTATCAAGACTGCAAGAACGCCCATTATATAAACCAGTCTCTGGATTATATACAATTCTATCGTCTTTCAAAGTCATTGGATTAAATAAAAACAGAAAGAACAGAACAAGTAAAACTCCAATGGAAAGCATTATAAATGACATAACAAGTACAAATAACTTAAATAACATATTCAAGCTAGATTTACAAAAATCATTTGCAAACCATATCATCGGAACAATTACTAACAAAATAAACATCAAAATATTAAAAAATGTATTAACACAAGGATTTATATATAAGTCTTTAAAAATATGTAAGTAACAAAACACATAATATAAAATATCAATTACTAAAGAGGGAACATATAATCCTAATATCCAATTTTCCTTAAACCATTTTTCTATCTTTTCTTCCATAACCTATTCTCCTTCTACCAAGTACCATAATAAAAAATTATTTCTTTAGTATTATAATTAATAGCATAATGCTTATCTCCACCATGATTACAATAGCCAGAATCATCACAAGTTGCATAAATTTGATATTTTACAAAGTCATCACTTAAACCATTTTCATAAGGAGTATCATAATAATATCGATTACCGAGTATATTAACTACTTCCTCATCAACATAATCCTTTAATTCATCATACTTCTTTATATAATTTTGAATCTCTTCTTCATCAGTCTTATAATACAAAATTAAATAAGTACCACCTTGTAAAAATCCCATCGTATAATACATCTGAACATCATAAGCATTTTCAGGAATCTTCTTAGGCAAATATTTTTCATTAACTCTTAATCTTTCATATTTACTAACATCATTAGTTGGATACTCATCTATAATATAAGATAAAGAAAACGTCAAAATAAGTGCTATATGAAACATAAAGAAAGGAATTAATAATAAAGCAGAAATAACATCAGTCAAAATCCTTACCCATTTCTTTTTTTTGAACTCAACTCGAGCTATAAATAAAAAGAAACTTATAAAAAAAGGTAAAAAACTTATTCCCAAAAGAGACAAATTAAAATAACTATCATGAACACATGCACCTAACAAAAATATAGGAACTAATAAATTAACTACCATTAATCCAAATTGAAAAGGATCTATATTATAAAATTGACCTATTATATTTAAAATTTTCTTCATATGTCTCACTTTCTTGCTTCTCACATTCTACCAATAACTATAATAAAAAGTAATTTCATTTGATTTCTCTCGTATCGATACATGAGCATCTTCTCCATGATTACAATACCCCGAACCATCACACCTAGCTCTTAAATAATAAATTTTATAGCTTTCCAAATTATGAGAGCCATCCTCACAACTAGATTGTATTAACTTTAAAGTATCCTCATCTACAAAAATCTCTCTACTCTCAAGCTTATCTTTATACTCAGTTATTGTTTTATCATCTACTTGGACTTCTAATAGAAAAGTAGTCCCTCCCTGTAAAATTCCTTCCTGATAATAAAATCTATTAAATTTAATAGTATCACTTTGCTTTTTAGGCAAAAACTCTCCTATAATAGAATCATCAAAGACTCTATAAGCTCTCCAATACTCATTAAAATCACTTATCGGATAATCATTCACTACTGAAAAAAGAGAACAAATAAAAGCCATCATAAATTGAAAAATAATAAAAGGAAGAATAAAAAATAAAGTGACAACATTGTAAAATATTTTCGACATTTTATCTTTACAACGCAAATACTGTTCAATAAAATACAGACTTCCATAAAAAGGAAGAAAACAAATCAAAGAAAGTATTGATGTAAAAAGACTTACTCCAAAGAAACCATAATAGAATAATAATGAAATCAATAAATTAAAAACACTAAAAATAAATTGTAATGGTGCTCGACGAAGTAAAAACAAAAGTTTTGCGAAATAATTATTTATTTTCTTTTTCATAAGCCAAAATATCTCCTGGCGTACATTCTAAAACTTCACAAATTTTGTCTAACGTCGAAAAACGTATTGCTTTTCCTTTATTCGTCTTTAATATAGAAAGATTCGCTTGTGTAATTCCTAACTTTTCTGATAACTCTTGTGATGACATTTTTCTTTTCGCCATCATAACATCTAAATTGACAATAATTGACATAAACCGACCTCCTATATTGTTAACTCATTTTCTTCTTTGTAAACAATAGCTTCACTAAATAATTCTTTTAAAATATATAAAGCTATACCCACTCCAAAGAAAAGTATAGTAATAAAGCCTAAAGCCACTTGTAATTGCAATGTGTAATAACTGTAAACAAACACTGTTAGTAACAATGCAATTCCTGTAAATACAGATATTATAAATGAAGCAATCATTCCATATTTCATTCTTAGAATATTTTCTTCACAAAAAGGATTACCAAGCTTTAATGAATCAAACAATCCTATAAATTGCCATATCAAAGACAAAAAAGCAATTCCACAAGGATAAATACATCCAATGAATAAATTAAAATGAATCCCCAATACTTTAACTATAAAATACAATCCTAATAGGAAAACAATTCCTAAAACAAAGCAACATTGTAATAATACTTTTAAAAAACCTCCTATTCCTTTCGTACCTCTAATTTGCATATACATCGCCTCCATGCCTTTATATTATCACAAAATTATTTTATTTCAATATTTATTTATCGTTTTTCGATAAATAATGTAAATTGACACTTTTTATCTTTTTTATAACAATATATAAGATTTTCGTGTATAATATTATTCTGAAAGAAGGTACACATATGGAATTACATTTTACTGGTCGTGGAGCTATGCTTAATCCAAGCGAAGGAAATACAGCCGCTTACTTTGAAGATGACCAAAACTTTTTCTTAATCGATTGTGGCGAAGATGTTGCCAGCAAACTAATAGAAATGGGAAAACTAAATCAAGATAAAAACTACTACTTATTTATAACTCATACTCACGGAGATCATATTGGTAGTATTGGAACTTTAATTCAATATCTATACTACGTCAAAGGGCATCGCTTAAATATCGTCTTTGGACCTAATATGACTTATGCTGAAAACATTCTAGGTATTTTAGAACTTATGGGAGTAACATCAGAAACATATAACATCGTTAACACACGTATGTTAGAAAATCGTTCTCCTCTATTCAATAAAATCAGTTACACAGAAAGTAATCATGGTATGACTCCATTAAAATCATGTGGTCTAACAATTGATACGCCAGAAGGAAACATTCTATATACTGGAGATATCGCTGATCCAAGAATCATTACTAACTTCTTTTCAGCAAACTTTCCTGATACAATTGACAAAATATATGTTGATACAAGTTTAAACGAAAGCCCAGTCCATATGTCTTTAGAAACATTAAAGAGAATAATTCCTATCGGTTTAAGACATAAAGTTTATTGCATGCACATCAATCATCCTGATTTAATAACCGAAATTCCTAAATGGGGATTTAATCTAGTAGATTCAAGTACTCTTAATTTACTTTCAAGAGATATAAATACTTTAAATGAAGATGAACTAAGAACTCTAGAAAATGAACTAAAAAATAGATTATCTGAAGTAGAAAAGCTTCAAGAAAATAATAATCAAAAAAAATTAACAAAGCAAATTAATCACGAAATACAAAAAAGAGCTTATGACCAACAATCATAAACTCTTTTCATTTTATCTAAATTAACTATTTATTGTTTTATTTAAAATTTTAGGTGATTCTTCAGGTGTTCCAGTTGACTTAGAATTCTTAAGCTCTTCTAAATAAGACATTCTCTCTTCATGCATTTTAGCTAAATATTCTCTTAATTCCTCTACTTCTTCATCACTCATTTGCATCTCTGGTGTAACCTTGCCATACTTATCTACAGAATCTTTATGGGCTTGATAATATTCATACAATCTTATTTTCAACCAAGCACTCATATGCTCTTCACCTGCAGGTTTCATTCTTGCTAACTTCTCACCAGCAAAAGGCCATATTGGTTCATAAGTATTTCTAAAAGCTGAACGCATTACACTCTCGCGCCAGTCATCAGAATTAACTTCAATCCCTTCTTCAATCGTCTCACTATCCATATTAATAGCTCTTAAAGTTCTATAAATACCTAATCTAAATCCAATATCACGATTCTCATCGAAATTAATTAAATCTCCACTGAACTCCTCAGACACTAACCAGCCGTCTCCACCACTCATCATCCAGCCAATCTGCCATTTAACAATCACTTGTTCATAATTATGCCTTTGCTCTTTAAAAAACGTTGATGTCTTAACATAATTATAAATGGACCCAAAGAAAACATCTTGTAATTCTGGAGTACGTTGTAACCTCATAGCTAACCACTTATCATCACTTAAATGTTGTATTAAAGAATTATCATCTTTTCTAAATTCTGATGAACTCCAACATCCACTCTTAGGAAAAATGCTTAAAGTAGCTTTTCTTAATCTTTCATCCAAATCACTAATATTTGCAGTATCATCTAACTTCTTGTTCAATCTTTTTTCATATTGTACTATTGCATAATCCATATTAATTTGAATCGTTTTTCTTAAAATATCATCCCTTGTTAACTTTAAAGATTCACCTGTTGTATAATTGCGTACCGCAAGCAATGAATAATAGTTAGCTAAAGGTTCAACATCATTCTCATCAGGAACAACCAATTTTTTACCATTTAATACTTCTACAAAAACATTATCTTTTAAAGTACTATATCCAATATAAAAATGTGTAACACCATTTTCACTTACTTTTATAACACTTAAACTATGTACATCATATTTTCTATTTAACATAATATGTACCTCCATAACTTAATTTTAACACACAAACAATAAAAATAAGCAGTTATTCTTTACTTTATTCAATAATCATGTTATTGTAAGGATGTATTTCAAACAGATTTTATATTATCTTCTTATATTTAATTATTGTCTATTTAGGAATATTAAGTTAGGAGGATAGTATGAACACAGGAATAGTAAAATTCTTTAATAGTGAAAAAGGTTTCGGATTTATAACTGATAACGCTACTAAAAAAGATATATTTGTACATTTTTCTGCAATTAAAGCAGATGGCTATAAAAGTCTTGAAGATGGTCAAAAAGTTTCTTACAATATAGAACCAGATCCAAAAGATTCAAAAAAATCAAGAGCTACAAATGTTACAATAATAAAATAATTAGAAAAGAGCACTAACATTATCGTTAATACTCTTTTTATTTTGTCTTATTTATTTTTTCTTTAATCTTATTAATTGTCTCTATTTTATCAGCATTTTCATATTCTACCAATTCTTGCTGTAAACTTAAAACAGGTATATCAACACCTTTATAATTAATCATATAAATATCATGTAAATGATTTTCTATTGACCAATCTCCATTCTGTAATTTATATTGAAATTCTCCCATTACTTCAACTTTATTATCATCTATAATATAAGTTCCAAAATATGATTTGTATTTTTCAGTACTAGAATATTCCATCTTAACTACATTATATTCTTTTAACAACTCATCTAACCTTAAGGCTCCTTCTTTATCTGTTACAATATCAATATCATGTACTTCAATATCTACTCCTTGTAATGCTAAAGAGGTACTACCACTTAAAATAACTGGATAATTTCTACCTTTAACTAAATCTAATATTTTTATAAAAGTTTCCATATTTTTTTCTAGAATATTCATAATAATACCTCCGTATAAAACATTAATATAAAAATTAAAGATAAAATAAGTCCTATGATAATACCAGCTACTTTACGACTACATTCTTTTAAAACAAAGTTTAAACAAACAAAAAGAAAAGTAAAACCACAAACAAAAGCATTTTTTTGTATTAAATAGTAGAAAAACAATAATATACCTGGTAAACACAATGAAAATTTTAATTTTTTTATTACACCCTTTTTATCATCGAAAAGACATAATACAAGTATTATCATTGGAATTATCGTAAACGATACTAATAAAATTTCTTTTTCTAATTCTGACATAAAAACTCCTTAATACAAATTTATATTGCAAAAAGCAAAAACAATATTATTGATAATAAAATAAACCCTATTATAACTATTGCCCACTTTCGATTACAAAAAAACAATAACGAATCAATAAAACCAAACAAAAAATATTCTTCAAAAAACACAAATTCTTTAAGTGAAATATTTCCAAATAATAGTTTAAGCAAATAAAAAATAAATAATAAATCTATTGGAAGCATTAAAAAAAACTTAACTTTTTTTATTATCCCCTTTTCGTCTTTAAATAAAGATAAAATAATAAGTATTATTGTAACTATAATTCCTATAAAAAATAATACCATATAATCATTTATCATATAAATATCATCTCTCTTATCATAATTATAACAATAACTATATATTTGTAAAATACAATATTTGACTATATTCAGTAAATAATTTATCTTCAATCCCTTTTGGACAATTAGCAGGTGATGGACTAGGTAAACAAATTGCTTCTATCTTAGTTTTAGGATATATCAATTTCATATACAAATCATAAGCTTTCTTCCCTGTTGTAAATATTTTTTCTATTTTAGAATTATTTAATATTTCATCTAAATCATTAGGTATAGGATTCTTTATTGAGCTATCACTAGATGCTTCTATATCGCATGATTTCAATACATCAAATAAAGCTATTTTATGTCTAATTAAAAAATCTTTTCTCTCATCATTAGATATACCTATTTCTTCTTCATAAACTTTTGATAAAGTTTTCCAAAATCTGTTCTGTGGATGTGCATAATAAAAGTCATTCTCTCTAGACTTAACTGAAGGCATTGTTCCCAATACTAATACTTTCGAATTTTCATCATAAATCGGTTTTAATGGATGCAAAATTTTCATTACTTAATCACTCCAAACAATTTAAGTTATTATATCATTCATTCTCCCCTATAAACTAAAAATAATACATGATTGTCCAACAAAAATCTCATATACCTTTTTGTGTCCTGTTTTTAAATATCCATATTTTATATTATAATCGTAGAAAGGAGAATTGTTATGAATCAAGAACGTATAGGTAAATTCATTGCTACTTTACGAAAAGAAAAGAAACTAACGCAAGAACAACTTGCAGAAAAATTAGGAGTTACTAGTAAAAGTATATCTCGTTGGGAGAACGGCAAATACATGCCTGATTTAAGTTTATTAAAACCACTTAGTGAAATATTAGGAGTAACAATAAATGAACTCATGAGTGGTGAAAGAATTGATGAAAAAAATTATCAAGAGCAATTTGAAAAAAATGTAGTAAATGCTATTTCAGATGTTGATAACTCGAATAAGGTATGGAATTTAATAACCTATATCATTTATGGTATCATCGCTTTAATAGTCATCTTATTCATAGGAAATATTATTTTTACCAGTGTTGAATTCACTCAAAAATACGATGCTAATAATATGAAATTTGAAAAATATGAAGAAAATTCAAATAATACGCAATATATGTTTAAGACTACATATTCTGGTTGCATGAACAAAATTATTACGACTTATAAAGATAATAATACAGAAGTTGGAATTATTTTTGTCAATTTTACTAGAACTCTTGAACAATATACACAAGATAAACATTCATTTAAAAATGTTGATTTAACATTAGAAAAATATAGTTATGGACAAGGATTCTCTTTAAAAGATTCAAAAATACCATCAGAATTCAAAGTATACTATACAACTACTAGTTTCAAAAAAATTGCCAAAGCAAACAACGATGAATTATTAAAAATAATTGAATCATCTAATCTCATATACGAAAGTGAATAATAGTAAAAAAGTTAATGCATAATCTTACATGTATTATCTTTTTTATTTTACTTTTTTAAACTCTCGCAACACGTCCTGTTTTTATTTTATAAAGTTTTATATTATAATCTTAGAAAGGAAGTAATTATCATGGACCAGATACGAATCGGCACATTCATCGCCAAATTAAGAAAAGAAAAAAAATTAACTCAAGAACAATTAGCAGAAAAACTAGGAGTCACAAGTAAAAGCATCTCACGTTGGGAGAATGGTGTATGTCTACCTGACTTTAGTTTACTTAAAAATTTATCAGATATATTAGGTGTTACCATCAACGAACTTATGAGTGGTGAAAAAATTAAAGATGAAAAATATCAAGAACGTTTCGAAGAAAATATTGTAAACGCTATATCAGATGTTGATAACTCAAATCAAAAACACAGATTATTTATAAATATAATACTTGGCTCATGTATATTTATTATTATTTATATCGCTGGATACAATTTTTACAACTTCTATGAATTTACACAAGAATATAATGAAAATATGACTTTTGAAAAATGACTAGAAACAGAAGAACTAAAAAATGATGACTATAATGAATATAACTACTCTATTTCAATCGAATCAAATAAATACTCAACTGGATTAACAAATCACATTATTACAACATACTATGAAAACGATAATAAATATGGAGTAATCTTCATTCAAAATAAAAAAACTCCTAAAGAGCTCCTAAGTAAAGAACCTATATTTTCAGCAACTGACTTAACGCAAAAAACAAATCATCATTCCATAATATCTTTAGAAGATTCAAATATTCCCAAACATTTCAAGGTCTACTATACAACTATAAACTTTAAAGATATAGTTAATGCTGATGAAAATAACGATAACGATAAAATGCTAGAAATTATTGAACAATCAACCTTTATGTACGAAGAATAGAAAACTAAAAGACAATACCTATCGCTGTATTGTCTCTTTTAATTACTTTATTACGCTGTATCTCAACTGAATATAAGAATCATTAAGTACTTTCCACTCTAATAACTTCAAAGCCTTCAACTTATCTAAATCGTCTTCACTAACTATAGATTCCCCATCTATTAAAGTACTAACATCCCTACCACCTACTAAAATAGGAGCCATAACTAAATTTACATAATCAAAAAGATTCTCTCTTAAAAATAATCCATTTAAATTACCACCAGATTGCACTGTAATTCTTTCAATACCATAATCTTGTCTTAAATCACGCATTAACACTTTCAAGTCTAGATTATCATAATATAAAATAACTAAGTTATCATATTTTTCTTGTAAATCAAAAACAGGATGACTTTTATTCGTCGTTACTAAATACAAAGTATGAACCCATTTACATAAGTAATCTATTCCATTTGCATTTAAATGAGGATTGTTATCGATAATTATAAAACTACAAGGTGTTTTTTCAGAATCAAAAGTACGTTCATTAACTCCTATCTTTGCCATAACTCTTCCAGTATTCAGAGAAAACAAATCTGTCTTCTGTTCTAATTCATAATACTGATGTAACCCTTCCTTAACGCCCTCTATTTTAGTAAAATCTTTATCAAAATCTAAAGAATCATTATTACCAGTAGAAATCTTTCCATCTACAGATTCTAACATAAATAAAGTTATTATTGGTCTTTCCATACTTCATTCTCCATTTCATAATTAATTATATCATTTAACAAAAAATAATAGATAAAAAGACGACTTACAAAATAATGTAAATCATCTTTTTTCATTCAAAAAAATCACTCCACGGATCTTTTTTCCTTAATCTCTCTTTAATATTCTTTATAGTTATATCATTTGGCTTTATCGCGTCCAACTCTTTCCAATAAATTGGGCATGAAACAGCAGCACCTTTTTTTAATCTAAGAGAATAAGGACATACACTCGTTGCTCCTTCTTTATTTCTAAAGTAATCTATAAATATCTTTCCAACTCTTTTCTCTTTTCTCATATTAGTTGTATATTTATCAGGCCAATTTAATACCATTATATCAGCTATATCTTTAGCTATCTTTTCACATTTTTTCCATGAAGACATTTGTAATGGTACATAAATATGATAACCCTTACCACCACTCGTCTTAAGAAAAGATTTTAACTCTAAATTATCTAAAATACTTTTTAAATCTCTCACTCCATCTCTTACCTTTTTTAAAGATAAACCTTCATCTGGATCCAAATCAAAAACTAAAATATCTGGTTTCTTAATTTTATTTTGCAAACTTCCCCAAATATGAAATTCATAACTATTCATCTGAACTTCTTCTAATATTCCATTTCCATTCTTAATATAATAGTAATCTAATGACTCATCATTCTTATTCTTTAATACTTTCTTACCTATATTATTACTATCAGTATTTAAATGTTTCATAAAAAACTTATCTTCTTCTACTCCATTTGGTGCTCTAACTGTACTAATCAATCTATTATCTAAAAAAGGCATCATTCTTTTTGCTACCAATCTATAATAATCCATTATCTCTTTCTTAGTAATTTTTTCTTTCTTAAAAATGATCTTATCAGGGTTAGTAACTTCTATTTCTTCTAGCTTAAAATCTTTACCTACTTTTTTATTTCCTGCTATCTCTTCCATCGTTCTTCCTGTCTTAACACTTGTCTTATACTTACTTATATCATTCTTCTTAACATATGCATCTCTTTCTTTTATAACCAACCAATTATCATCTTTAAACTTTACCAAAGACCAACTTCCTTTAAGTCTCTCCCCATTTAAAGTAAACTTAACTGGACCATTTTTAAAATCTATCTTACTATCTTTGTAAGGTATCCATGTCCCTTTATCAAACAACATAACTGTACCTGCTCCATACTCACCTTTTGGTATTGTACCTTCAAAATTTCCATAAGAAAGTGGATGGTCTTCTACTTTTATAGCCAACCTTTTATCTTTCGTATCAAAAGATAATCCTTTAGGTACAGCAAAACTTATATATACTCCGTCATACTCTAACCTTAAATCATAATGGTCCTTTCTAGCCAAATGATGTTGAATAACAAATTTTAACTTTTTTCCATTATTTTTCTTCACCTTGCCAATCGGCTCTTTTGTTTTTGTAAAATCTCTTTTTTCATTATACTTTTTTAAATCATTCATAACACACCTCCTATTCCCTAAATATCATTAAACACAGGATGTCTTAAATGATTACTCTTTGTTCTCTCTAAATAAGATACATTGACTATTATAGTCGGCTTTATATAAAATATATCTTCATCAAAATCACTAAAATAATTCTTACTTTTCTTAGCTTTTTTCACCTTATTATATATACTTACTTTCTTACCTATTGATACCTTACCAGCAAAATGAAATACTTTGCCATCATCACTATACTCACCAATTGCTAGTGATAAAATACCATTTTTCTTCTCTTCATAACCACCAATATAAAATTCATCCCTTTGTAAATTTTTAATCTTTATAAAGTCATCAGTTCGTGTACTTATATGATATAAACCATTTATATTCTTAGCAACTATACCTTCTAATCCCATCTTACATACACTTTTAAATAAATGAATACCTTTTTCAGGAATCGTCTTCGTCTTAATAAAACAATCAGTATCATCATATTTATCCAAATACTTCTTACGATCTAACAAAGGCAATTTAGTTAAATCTTTATTTTCATAAAGCACATCAAAACATACAAATACAACCGGATTTTCTTCTGCTATTCTAAATATTTTCCTTGTATCTTTAATATGAATTCTAGTCTGTAAATCACTAAATGATGGTTTATTATCCACAAATGTTACGAGTTCACCATCAAAAATTACTTTCTTCCCCTTTGGTATAATCTTCTTTATGTCTTGCAGTTCTGGAAACAACTTAGTTAAATCCATTTTATTTCTGCTTTGAATATATACTTCTTTATTTGTGGCAAAAACTATCGCCCTAAATCCATCGAATTTAAGTTCAAATATATAATCTTCAGAATCAAATGGCTCATCAATTTCTTTTAAAAGCATTGGTCCCCAATTTCTATCTTTCCATATATCTATCATTTAGTTTTCAAACTCTTTTCTAAAGCTTCCATTAAATCACTAATTTGCTTCTTATTTTTCTTCTTGACTGACTTAACTGCTTTACCATCCAACTTAGCATCAATAGCTTTCCTAATGTTATTTTGATATTCATCCTTATACTTACTAGGTTCAAATTTACCTTTCAAAGAATTGATTAATTGCATAGCTAAGTCTAGTTCCTTATCATCAATCTTATAATCACTACTATCTTTATGCTCATGTACTTCTTCTTCAAAATACAACGTTGTTAAAATAATATTCTGTTCATTAAACCTTAATATACAATAATAAAACTTGCTTCCAATAACTGTCTTTGCTAAAGCTACTAACTTACTTTTCTTTAATGCTTCACAAAACAAATAATAAGCCTTCCCTTTACCTTCAACATCTATATCATAACTTTTCTCAAAATACATTGGATCAATATCTTTTAAAGGGACAAACGCTATAATATCAATTTCTTTTTCATTTTCTGGTTTTAACTTATTTAATTCTTCCTTATTAAAAACAATATATTTATTTTGTTCATATTCATACCCTTTAACCAAATCTGCCTCTTTTACCTTCGCCTTACACTTTGGACAATACTTAATATAATTAATTCTACTCCCACACTTTTCATGCAATTGATTAAACGATGTATCATTATTCTTTATAATAGGATTCATAACTACTGGAATATTTACTAAAGCAAAATTAATACTACTATGTATATTCGGCATACATATCACCCATTTATAGTATTGCTTTTTTAAATTTATTTTATGTATTTGAAACCAAATAAAAAAGTACATCTCTGTACCTTAATCTAAATCATTAGTAACATTTATCGAAACATATTTAACTTTTAAAGATCTATGTCTAATAATTTTTTTCTTTATATCTTCTTCTATTTTTGTTACTTGTCTTAAACTTAATTTAGAGTCTAACTCTAGTATTAATTGTAATCTATAATAAGAACCATACTCAATTAAAGTAACGCTTAAATCTTTAACTTCCTTCCATTCTCTTACTAAATCTTCTACTTTCTTTATTTGCTCTTCATTATCTTCTACTTCACCAATTAGTAATAATGAATTATCAATTATAATAGAAATTGCTGTTTTTAAAACTATCAATCCAATTAATATAGAACCAATAATATCTGCATGTATGAACAATGGAAAAGTATTAGAAAACTGTAATAATATAGTAATTATGACTACACCAATTGTTGAATAAAGATCAGCTTTAGATTCTTGCACAGATGTAACTAACAATTGACTATTTATTTTCTTACCAACCTTATTCATAATAAATATAGCCATAGCTTTTAATACAAATACTAATACCAACAATATAAGTACTGAAATTGGTGGTACTACAGCTTCCTTAAAGAAACTAGAGACAATAATATAAATAGCTAATAAAAGTAATACAATACCTACAAATAAATTAGTTAAATATTCTACTTTACCAAATCCATAGGGATGACTTTTAGTAGGTTTTTTCTTAGATAACTTTGCTCCAACTAAACATACAATATCAGTAATGAAATCACTAAAAGTATGCATCCCATCTGCAAATAAGGAACCAAGTCCAAATATAACACCACCTATTATTTTTAGTACTGCTATAACTAAGTTATTTATCATACTATAAATTAATGTTTTAAATTCTAATTTCATATAACCACCATTCTATCTTTTTAAGTATAACTCAAATTTATATAATAATAAATTAGTTTTTTTATTTAATTTTCTAAATAATGTACTATTGCCAATTTTTTAAAAAGAAGAATATTAAAATTGAAATATTATTTTAAGTATGAACAAAAGAAAAACACAAATTATAAACAAAAAAATTCACTAACTTTTAAATAGTGAATTTTTCTTTAGCACAATTAAAATATAATCCTCTTATATATAATAATCTTTCATTTCCAACAATAAATTCTTATTATTCTTTATTATTTCTTGTAAAAAAGTAAAAAAATGGTGTATCTAATAAAGCAATAACAAATTTAACTAAATATTGACCAATAATCATTGCTCCTAAAGTTCCTAACATTGAAGTATCGAACAACCAACCATAACCAATTCCAAATGCAATTAAAATAAAAATTACAGTGTCTATAACTTGTGAAGACATCGTAGATAAGTTATTCCAAATCCATCTAGATTTATTATTTTTTTCTTTTTTCATTATTTTATTTCTAATCTTATGAAACACCCAAACATCCCATGATTGTGATATTACATAAGCCACTAAACTACCAATTACAAATATTACATTTTGTCCAAGCAGTATATTATAACTCTCATTAACTAAACTATCTGCTGCTGGTAACATTCCTGTAAGAACTATCAAGATTGTCGCAAGTATTTGTGCAATAAAACCATATTTAACAATTCTATTTGCTTCAACACTACCCCATATTTCACCGACAATATCTGTTACCAAAAAAGTTATTGAATAACAAATTACTGCTCCTGGAAATGTAATTGTACTACCAAATAATGGTATATTAGTTTGTATTACTTTTCCTGATACAACATTAGCAATAACTAATGCAGTACCAAAAATCATTGATAATAATATTAAATTTTCATTATTTTTTTTCATAAATTCCTCCTAGTATTTTTAAAGTTGGCTGGCTTTCGAACAACTCTTATCAATCAGTTAACATTTCATAAAATTAGAAATCATATCTGATATTTCTATTAGATGCATCACTAAGTACTTGTAATTTTCTATTTTCTGCTAAATCTTGATAATTAAATTTTGGATTAGCCCAATTACAAAATGGAAAAATACTTATACCACCTCTAGGTGAAAATATTCCCCTAACTTCAATATACTTAGGATCCATCACTTTAATCAAATCTTTCATAATTATATTCATACAATCTTCATGAAAATCACCATGGTTTCTAAAACTAAACAGATAAAGTTTTAAAGACTTAGATTCAACCATATCTTCATTTGGTATGTAACTAATAACTACTTTAGCAAAATCTGGTTGACCTGTCTTTGGACATAAAGATGTAAATTCATAAGCATCTAAACTTACGATATAGTCATTATCAATATGTTTATTTTTGAATGTCTCAAGAACATCACTAGAATAATCTTCTAAATATTTTGTCTTACTATTTCCTAGTAATGAAACATTCCCAAATTCTTCCTCACTTCTCATAGTATTCACCTCCTCACTTTTCATATTATAACACAAAAATCGATTTCAGTTTGAAATCGATTTATATTATTAAATTCACTTTATTTTGTTGTAATCAAAACTTCAATTTCCCCATTCTTTGTTAAGTTAGTTACTGAGAAATTATACTTAGGATTTTTATCGCCTGTAATTTTTGAATAATCACCTAACTCATATATTCCAGTATATTCTACATCGTCAACAACAATTATATAAGGGATAGCTATAGAAAAACTTACAGTTTCACCTTTATCATGTTCTGGCACTTCCCATTTTACATCTTCAGTTACCATTATATAATCATCAGTCTCACTTATATTTATTTTCTTTAATGAATTAATATATTGCTTAGATCCTAAAGTTATTTGAGATACCATTTTTATTTTATCACTATCTGTTCCACCATTTCCTGGTTCATCACTTTGTTTTGGTTTCATAAAGAATATTCCCAAAGCTAAAATTACTACTATAGCAAAAAAAACTGCTACAATTAATATTGTTTTTTTCATTATTACATCTCCTTGTGTTTTCTGCCTATTTAATAAAGTTTAACTATGAAACTTTAAATACAATTATTCAGCTGAAGAAGAACACATAGTTCTATATTCATATACTTTCTTATTCGAAAAAGTACCATCTGCATTAATAATATATCTATAACCAGATAAAGTTTGACTTTCTACATCGCCTGGAATTTCTTCATGAACATTACATTGAGTATATTCATTCGACATAGAAGTTAAATCAAATTTGCCTTGACTTTCAAACTTTTTTAAAAAAGTATAATCAGAATCATAATAACTAATTTTATTTGTATAACACATCCCCGAATTCTCTTCAACTACAAACATACCATTACTCAAAAATGCAAAAGCATTAATAGATCCAAAACCACCACAGCCATTTTTTGAAATATCATAAGAATACATAAAATTTCCAATCTGTATTGAATAAGATTGTTCATAAGTACCTTTCAATATAACATCAAAGGATTTTCCGTTATAATCAGTTATCTTTAAGGTTTTATTACATGAAAGATTATATTCATTAGTAAAACACAAATTATCAAACTCAAAATACAAGACATCACCATTAACATCCTTAGCAACACCACTAGAATTATTTGCTTCTTCAAGATTATTAGTTTTATTATCTTCTTTTAAATCTTTTGTATCCTTTTGCTTTGAATCACTTATAAAGTTATTATAAATATATACTGAACCTATCGATGATATTATAGCAATTATAATAACTAAAATAATTAGCCCCACACTTATTCTCTTATTTTCCATACATTAAACTCCTCACTACTATCTATACTATATCATAAATAAAATAATTCAAAAAGATAATATTCAAATAATTATAAATTATAAAAATAAACTTTTTAAGCAATATAAAAAGTCCTATTACTAGGACTCTTAATTTTTTAATGGAGCGGGTGATGGGAATCGAACCCACGTTATCAGCTTGGAAGGCTGAAGCTCTACCATTAAACTACACCCGCAAATTTCAGTAGGCACTATTAATTATACTAGATTTTTCTTTAAAATCAAGTACTTTTACCTACTTTTTTTAAAAAAATTCAATTTTTTTGTACTTTTCTCTATATTTTATGCAAAAATCATTAAAAATAACCTAAATTTTTCAACTATTTATGATTTTCTATGTATTTTCTAACTTCTTCAGCATCATCTAAATGAACTTTTTCATGGCCTAAAATTTGATAATCTTCATGACCTTTACCCAAAATCAAAACAACATCATTATCATTCATCAAATTTAGTGCTTTTACAATAGCTTTTCTTCTATCTAATTCAACATCATAATTATCTGTACTAACACCAACTAAAATATCTTTCATAATCATCTCAGGATCTTCTGTACGAGGATTATCACTAGTAAAAATTACATAATCTGAATTCTCTGCTGCAATTCTTCCCATTATTGGTCTCTTCTTAGGATCTCTATCTCCACCACATCCAACTATTGTAATAACTCTTCCCTTCTTATTTTCAGAAAAAGCCTTAACTATTTTTTCAACTGCATCTGGTGTGTGTGCATAATCTACTACAGCTTCGCCACCTTTAACTTTAATTTGTTCACATCTTCCCTTTGGAGGATATATATCTGGTGTCACAGATAAAATATCTTCAACACTATAACCTAAACTATTTACCAAACTTAAACAAGTTATATAATTATAAACATTAAATGTACTTCTTAAATTGGTTTCAACTTCATATTCTTTTCCTTCAAAAACGAATTTAATCTTAGTTCCATGTTCTGTATCTACATAACTTAATACTTTATAATCATCTCCGTTTAATCCATATGTCTTTGTATTATCATAAGAACTTACCCAAGATTCTCCATAAGGATCATCAGCATTAACTATCATAGTTCCATCTAATTGATTTAAAATTAGCTTTTTAGCTTCTAAATAATTTTCCATTGTAACATGATAGTCTAAATGATCTTGCGTTAAATTTGTAAAAGCTGCTACCTTATAATTTAATCCTTTAACTCTGCTTTGATGTAATGCATGAGAACTAACTTCCATCATAACATTCTTACATCCTTTTTCTTTTGCTGTTAATAATAATTCATATAAATCTAAAATATTTGGAGTCGTATTAGGTATCTCAATAAAATCCTCTTCTGGTAAATAAAAACCAATTGTTCCAATATAAGCAGTTTTACTTCCTAATTTATTCAATAATTGATAAGTTAAATAAGCAGTAGTTGTCTTACCATTTGTTCCAGTAACTCCAATTAAATTCATCTCATTGACTTCTTTACTATATGTTTCACTAACATAATCAGCTAACCACTTGTTAGTATCAGAAACAATTTCCAATTCTACACTACAAGGTACTTCCTTTTCTGCTACAACCTTCGTTGCTCCATTCTCTATTGCTTTTGCAATAAAATCATGTCCATCAACAGTATTGCCTTTTAAAGCTACAAATGTATCTCCTTCTTTAACTTTTCTAGAATCAATCTTTATATTAATCATAAATCTTCACCTCATTTAATTAACATTAATATCTTATTAATTTTATTATACTTTTACAATAAATATTAATCCACATTTAAAACAATCGTTTTACATAAATCCACAACTTATCAATATATTTTAGTGTTACATGTTCTGTTCAAAGGACAATTTAAACAAGATTTTTTATTGCAAAAACTATTGCCTACCTCCCATAAATATTTATCAACAATACTAGGACTTAAGCCGAGTTTTTTTCCACATTCAATCAAAGATGTTGATAATAAAGAAATCTCTTTCTCTGATAGCTTACTCTTACTAATAATTCCATTCAAATAACAAATCTCAATATCATGTCTATCTAAAGGAATTGCTCCTAAATCATCAATAAAACCACAAACTTTAGAATCATATATTAATCTTAGCAACAATCCTCCAGTCTTTTGTCCATAGCCTTTAATATTTCTTATAAATATAGTTAGTTCATTAAAACTTTCAAATGATAAAATTTTATCTTTTAAATTGCTATACTTACTTAATTCTAAAGACAATTCAATCCATTTTTTTAAAGCTACATTAGGATATCTAGGATGAACATTTTCTTTTAAAATCATCAACAATTCTTCCGTATTATTAATATAATTATCAACAACATACTTAGGATGAAATATATTAGGAAACAATTCATAAGTTAATATCAAATTTTGATGATATACTTTTGACCTCATACTATAATCTAGTAAACATGAATAGAAAATATAATAAAACCATTCTTCTCCACCAAATAAAATACTTTTTGGATAGGCAACATTAGCTAAATTTTCTTCATTATCAAAAAAATCTTTTAACAATAAAAAACATTTACTGATATTTAAGTCATTAATTTTAAAATCTTTCATAACATCACTACCAATACTATTTTACCATTTTTTACTTTCTATATAAACACTTGTTTACAATTATTTTAGGAATAAAAATGTCAAAAAAGTGTTTGTTTTATTCAGATTATAGACTTCCATTTTACAGTTTGATAAACTTATTATAATAGAAGGTGATTAGTAAACATGAACGAATTAACAGCATTTTCTATACCAAGTTTTCAATGTCAAAATGTAGATCCTTATTATATTTTTGAACATATAGATGAATTCAATATAGAAAAAATATCTTTAGATTATACCTATTCTATTCCAGAATATAATGTTAAGTTCAATGATGAAGATCATCCTGTAACTTATACGAATAGTGTTATTGCCAAAAGAACACTATCAATTAGTAAAGAGTATTACGAAAAACACAAAGATTTAATTGATAAATTAATAATCGAAATATGCAAAAAATCAAAATTGAGTGAAGTTTCAATAACAAGCACAGCTTTAATAGACGAAAAGAAAATACAAGTAATATGTGGTAATAGCAATATACATGGGGTCACTTTAGGAAATCAAAAAGATATTTTTACTTTAGATGTTAATACTTATTCTCAATTAAAAAGCGGAAATATAGAAGAGATTATAACTCAAAAAGTCTCTCCTGAATTAGAACACAATTTTGACCCAATTATTTTCTTTAATAGATATAAGAAATTAGTTGGTAATGCTGATTATGATACTCTTTCTACAGCAAAAACATTAACAATTCAAGATAACTTAACACCTGAAGAATTAGATAATCTTAAATATTTAAATAGCAACGCTACAGTAAAAATAAATTACACGCAATCATCACATTTTATTAAAATAATCAACCACTTAAAAGAATTAAATCCTGAAAGAAATATTATAATCAATATAAAAACGAAGAACCATTTTAATGTAAATCTTTTCCGTCACATAAGAGAATTAAAAGATTCAAGAAATGTAAAAGTTTCTGTTCCTGGAGAACCTGCTCCTATTGATTTATTAACTTTCATAAAATACGAAAAAGAACTAATTAAAATGATAACTCCAGCCCTAAAATTAAGCCCATTTGAAAAATATCTATATGCATATAATATAGCTAAACAATTTAAAGACTATCAAGAAAATGAAGAAGACAAATCATCATCAAGAACTCTTTATCAAATATTAAACAACAACTATATGGTATGTGTTGGTTTTTCAAATTTACTTGGTGATTTATTAGATAAACTATTTATTGAAAATAATTATTATTCAGTTAGAGTAGAAACAGCTTATGATGGTATAAGACCTGATATTACAATTATTCCAAATGAACTAACAAATAGAAGAACAGGAGAAAAACGTGAAGTATTACCAAGTCCTAATGGACATGCACGAAGAGAAGTTCATATAGTAGATCCTAAATATAATATCGATGGATACTACATAGCTGATCCAACTTGGGATAACGAACTAGATCATGACTCTTATACTTACGCATTAATGACACATGATGAAGTTATTGGTGCAAACAGATACATATATATGGATACAAAAAATGTTCATGAACTTTTCTTTGCACATAACATAGAAGAATTTTATCAAAAATTAAATTTATTATTAGATAAAAATTCTGGCAAAGATTTAAATTTCTTTATTTCAGAAATGATAACTCTTTTAAAAACATTAGATGTAAATTTCTATAAATTACTAGTAGAGAAATATCAAGTAAACGCCAACAAAACAGTAAAACTTCCATTTGAAGTACAACAAGAAATATTAAGTGACATCGGAACACATATAATAAATAAAACAAATAATTTAGTAAATAGAGAACAATTCAAACAAGCAATAACAACAATATATAATTTAATTTATGACCCATCTTATGTTGATATTGATTCAATAGTTGAAGAAACAATGCAATATAATGAAGAAAAATATAATAGAAGATTCCCAAAAAGATATCGTATAGATAAAGATGGGAATACATCCATTGAACTTAATGAATTTAACAAATTCTCTTCAGCTGAACTTCCAGAGGCCAAAATATCTTTATAATAATTAAAAATTATTTCTTGCATTTATTTTTAAATTGTATTATCCTTTTATAGAGGATGTGAAGAAGTGAGAGAATTAAAAATAACAAAAGTATCACATAACTACTCAAAATTTGTTAATGGGGTATTATTTTCTCTTTTCGCTTCATCAAATATTTTATTTTTAACATTTTAGAAGGTTACCTATTGGTACCTTCTTTTATTATGTAAAAAATTAAAGTTTGAAAGTTCGCATCTAAAAGTAAGAAGGAGGATAAAAAATGAAAAACAAAAAGATGACATTAGATGTCAACGAAAAACCACCATTAGCTAAATGGTTAATATTAGCTATTCAACATGTTTTTGCAATGTTTGGAGCAACTATATTGGTTCCTATTCTAGTGAATACAGCGGCAGGTGAAACAGTTTTGACAATTCCCGTTGCTTTAGTAACTTCTGGTATTGGAACTCTTATTTACATATTATGTACTAAAGGCAAATCACCCGTTTATTTAGGAAGTTCATTCGCCTTTATCGCACCTATTGCTGCTGCCTACAGTAAAGGCGGAATATCAGGTGCTATGACTGGAATTATGGTTGTAGGTCTTATATACATCATTGTTTCATTCATTATTAAATTAATCGGTAAAAATTGGATAAATAAACTACTACCACCTGTCATTATTGGTCCCATGATTATGATAATAGGATTAGGCTTAGCTCCAAGTGCCATTTCAAGTATGGGTCTTGCGGCTGGTACTACTATTGAATGGAAAGTAGTTTTAGTAGCAGTTACTGCTTTCCTAGTTACAGCAATTGTAATGACCATGGCCAAAGGATTCTTAAAAGTAATTCCTTTCTTAATCGGAATCATTTCTGGATACATAATGGCTGTAATATTAGGTATGGTTGATTTCACAGCTGTTACAGAAGCAAGTTTCTTCAGTGTACCAAACTTTATAATTCCTTTTGTAGATTATAAACTTAACTTTGTAGCTATTTTAACCATTGCCCCAATAGCTTTAGTAACAATGTGTGAACATATTGGCGATCACATTTCATTAAGCAATATCATAGATAAAGATTTAACAAAGGATCCTGGACTAGACAAAACCATGTTAGGTGATGGTGTAGCTACATTTGTAGCTGGACTTCTTGGTGGACCTGCTAATACTACATATGGGGAAAACACTTCAGTAGTTGGTCTTACGAAAGTAGCATCTGTTTGGGTTATTGGCCTTGCTGCAATTATTGCTATAATTATTGGTTTCTTAGGTAAATTTACTGCCTTAATATCAACCATTCCTAACGAAGTTCTAGGAGGAGTATCCCTTTTACTATACGGCTTCATCGCTGTAAATGGTCTAAAAGTATTAATAAAAAATCAAGTAAACTTCGAAAAAGCTAAGAATGTTATTGTAGCTTCAAGTATGTTAGTTTTAGGCCTTGGTGGAGCTGCCATATCACTATCTACAGGTGACTTAGAAATATCTTTTAGTGGAATGAGTTTAGCTGCTATTGTAGGTATCATTTTAAATTTAATTATTCCTGAAGAAAAAGATGAAATTGAAATAAAAAAAGAAGAAAAAATAGAAAAATCAAATATTGAAATAAATCAAGAACTAGTTCGTCTAAAAGACAATATAAAAGAAGAATTAACAATTGAACTAAAAGAAGATATCATTAATGCTATTAAAGAAGAATTAAATAAAAAATCAAAAAAAGCTAAAAATATTAAGGAGAAGTAAATGAAAGCAATACAACTTAATCATCCATTAATAGAACACAAACTATCAATTTTAAGAGATAAAGATACTGGAACTAAAGAATTTAGAGAACTCATAAAAGAAATATCTATGTTTCTCTGTTACGAGTCAATGAAGGATATTGAACTTGATGAGATAGAAATAGAAACTCCTATAACAAAAATGAAAACAGGTAGACTAAATGAAGATAAATATGCGTTCGTTCCTATACTAAGAGCTGGCATGGGAATGTTAGATGGCGTAATTAGTGTTATACCTAATGCTAAAATAGGTCATATTGGTATGTATAGAGATGAAGAAACTTTTCAACCTGTAAATTACTTTTTTAAAGTTCCGAAAGATATAGAGAAAAGAGAAGTTATAATCCTTGATCCTATGCTTGCAACAGGTGGCTCCGCAATCGATGCTATCAATCTTCTTAAAAGTAAAGGTGTAACAAAGATGAAATTCTTATGTATAATCGCTGCTCCAGAAGGAATTGAAAAAGTAGAAGAAAAACATCCTGATATTCAAATTTATTGTGGATGCATAGATGAATATTTAAATGAGAATAAATATATCGTACCTGGTCTTGGTGATGCTGGAGATAGAATATTTGGAACAAAATAAAAATGGCAAATCTGCCATTTTTTTATACATTTTTTAGCTCTTCTAATTTATTATGAACATCTTCATTTGATACATTATCGTTTAATGATACTGATATTTTTTTATCTTGGTATTTTACATCTACAGAAACAGAAAATATTTCTTTTTCTTCTTTTACTTCTAATAATTCATTATATAATTCTGACATATCATTTAAATCAATTAATTCTATTATTGGAGTATTATACTCTAATGTGCAAACTTTATTAACATATCTAGACTTTGATTCAAAATTTAAAACAAACTTATTACTATTATCAAAATGATTTTTAAACAAAACTTCTGTATAAACTTCTTGATAATTATCTTGAACATTATATTCACTAACTCCTACAACACTAGAATCCCAATATGCACAAGTATCAAAAACAATATTTTCATCATCCTTTAACTTATACTTCAATATAGTAGTTACATTATCAGTATCGTCTGTCTTTTCTTCTTCGTTTATTAATTCTATTTCCTTTTGCTTGCTACTTTTATAGATATCTTTTACACATTTATCTGGATTTTCAGCACACTTTAAGTCTTCATCACTCGCACCACATCCTGTTAATCCTCCACAAGTAATTAACAATGTCATAGCTATTAAAATTTTCTTTTTCATAATTCACTCCACCCTTTTACTTAACTTTTCCTTTCTCTACTTCCTCAACGTTTTCTTCCGCTTGGAACATTGCTTCATAAGATTGTTTTAACTTCTTAATATTAAATACAACCATTTTTATATTATTTTTAACTGCATATTCTCGAGCACTATCTAACGTTTCTTTATCCTTTGCTTCATCGTAACCATTTATTACAGCAAAAACATAAGAAGCATCAGTTGTAATTCCATTATTATCTCTATACATAACTATTTCTGTTCTAGAAAATTTACTTAATTCTTCTAACGGAGCCGAAAAAGCCATAAATCTATATTCTGGAGAAACTTCCAAATTATCTACACCCATATTAGTAGTTTGATAAGAACTAGATGAAATTATAATATTTTCTGGACGAATCCCATTTTTATCAAACCCAACTCCTACGCAATTAGATAAATGCATTAATATTTCTGGGCTAAATAAACTTAAAGAAATTTGATTAGTAGTATCGCTAGTATATAAACGTAAACCAGACGAATCTGAATACAATGTTTTTTTATCTAAGGATTTACTAGTTATAACAGGATTCAAAAGTACATTAATCGCATAATCTATTTTCGATTGATATTCTTCCATTTCAGTTGGAGTTAACTCTTCTTGTCCAGTAACTTTTACACCCCTAGCAGCAATTATTTCCTTTTTTAACTCGTCACGATAAGAATCCAACATAACCATCGGATTTCGTATAAATATATGCAACAATGCTGGATTAAGCATTGAAAAATCACTAACTTCTAAAGAGTTCGCTGGTGAAAAAGCACTATCAACTATTTCTTTTCTAAATTGACTTTCATAATACTCAAAACACTCATCTATCAATCTTGCTCTTACCTTAATATCACTTTCTTCGCATATTAATCTTATCTTATCTAAAAATATTTCTTTTTTCTCATCATTTAAAGAAGATATTCTTTTTTCTAATAAATCTAATTGTTCTAAACGATATTGTTGATCATTAGTTATACTTCTTTGTTCTTCAAAGATTCTCATTCTTTCTTCTATACTTGGTATATCTTTTCTGTATCGCAATAAAGTTATATATTTATCAAAATATCCATATTGAATTTCAAACTTTACAAAAGCAATATTATTTAAAATAAAATCCTTATCATACAATGAACCTATTTCGGAGATAATTGTTGATAATACTTTTTTTGCCTCAATTTCATCAAAACTTTGAGCTTCCTTAAATAATAAATCAACAGCTACAGCAAAATTTTTATCATCAAATTCTTCAGTAAAATCTGTAACCAAAGCATCACAAGAACCATCAACAACTCTTGAAGAACTAGAAACTCTATGTTTAATATCTTTATGATTATTAATATATTCAATAATTACATCTTTATATAACTCTAATATTAATTTCAATTCTTCCTTACTAAAATCATTCTTTATGAAATTTTTAGCCATATCTAATGGAATAAATTCTTTATGACCATCATACAACTCCAATGAACCGCCAGTAATATACGTCAAAAAAACGGATGAACGTGCACATATCTTTTCTAAATTATTCTTAATACTAAGTTTAAAATCCTCAAATGATTTAGCACTATTTAAAAGCTTTATAACTTCATTTTGATTTTGATAAACCAATAACTCAATAAAACTTTTAGTAATCCCTTTTCCCTTATTTCTTGCATATAAATAATCTATTGTAAGTATTTGCTTCTTATCTTTAAAAAAGTCATGTACATTCTTTTTCGCCATATATTTCACCTACTTTAATAATAGCATAAAAAAGAAACCTATCTCTAGGCCTCTTTAAAAAATTGTTCATACCATACAATAAAAGTGTAAATAGTCCATACCTTTTTATAGCAATCTTTCTTACCACTCTTATGTGCTTCTAATAATTTCATAATTCTTTTTTGATCAAAAAACTTTTCTGCTATATCAGATTCAAATTTAATCTTTATATCATTATATAAGTCATCTTCTCTAATCCATTCTCGAAGTGGAACAGGGAAACCTAACTTTTTCTTCTTATAAGATTCATTAGGAATAACTTTCTTAGCGGCCATTCTTAACGCTGGCTTTGTTGTTTCTTTATTTATTTTAGCACTTACTGGTAACTTTCTAGCTATTTCATATACTTCTTTATCTAAGAAAGGAGTTCTTGCTTCTAAACCAAACATCATCGTATTTCTATCAACTGCATGTAGAAAATCTCTAACTAACCAGAAATAAAAATCTATTGCTTGTCTTTTTACCATATTTGAATCATTTTTATAATCTTCATAAAAAGGAGCAACTATATCTCTAGTATGTATTTGATTCTTACACTTAACAATTTTCATTGCTTCTTCGTCTCTAAATATTCTACCTAGTCCAATATTATAATCTTCTAGTTTTCTTCCTCTTCTATAAATAAAGTTAAAGCCTCTTGCTTCTGGAATAAGTCCAGCAACTGCTGAAGCTGCTCTTCTTATAGGATAAGGTATCTTCATATACCATGCTTGATCTATTTCTTCTTTATAAGTATTATATCCACCAAATAGCTCATCCGCTCCTTCACCAGACATAACTACTTTTACATCTTCTGAAGCAATTTGTGCAACAAAATATAATGCTATTGCTGATGGATCAGCTAAAGGTTCATCCATATGATACATAATTTTAGGAAATGCTTCCACGTATTCTTCTTTAGTAATCTTTTTATGTTTGTTTGTAATACCTAACTTATCCGCTAAATCCTTAGCATAAGATATTTCGTCGTATTTTGGGTTATCATATCCTACAGTATAAGTCTTGTCAGGCTTGCTTACAGATACCAAATAAGATGAATCAATTCCACTAGATAAGAAAGAACCAACTTCAACATCAGCTATTTCATGATGTTTTACAGAATCAACCATAGCCTCATTAATTTTTTCTGCATAGTCTTCAATATTTCCTTCAGTTTCTTCAAATTCTAACTTAAAAAATTGCTCTATAGCCTTCTCACCATCTTTAAATACCATTTGATATCCAGGTTCCAACCTATAGACTCCTTTAAAAAATGTCTCTTCAGTTGGTGTTGAATTAAAGCATAAATAAGCTGATAATATCTCATCGTTAAATTCTTTTTTAAACTCAGGATGGTCTAAGAAAGCCTTAATTTCTGATGCAAACAATAAAGTTCCATTATTTTCATAATAATATAAAGGTTTAATTCCCCAACCATCTCTTGCCATATATAATTCTTGCTTTTTCATATCCCAAATAGCAAAAGCGAACATACCACGAAGACGTTTAGTTAATTCATGTCCCCATTCTTCATAGCCATGAACTAATACTTCTGTATCAGTTGAAGTATAAAACTTATGACCACTCTTCTTTAATTCTTCTCTTAATTCAACATAATTATATATCTCACCATTAAAAACAATTGCAATTGATTTATCCTCATTATAAATAGGTTGATCACCTGTAGACAAATCTATTATAGATAATCTCCTATGACCTAATGCACATTTATTATCTAGAAAAAATCCTTCTGAATCTGGTCCACGATGCTCTATTCTATCAGTCATCGCCTTTAATAATTTTTTAGTTGGTTTCTTACCACCACTTACATAACCTGCAATACCACACATATTATCACCTAACTTCCTAAAATATATTTATAGTAATCATTATCAATAAGAAGTTTGCTTATACTAAAACTATTTGCAACTCTATTGTTAATTCTTTTAACATATTCTTCTTCAGTTTCTCCATCAAGTTCTTTACCATCTTTTAACGTAAACTTTCTCGTACTTGCATTATATGAACCATAATCACTCACCCAACTACGATTAGAGAATATTGCTAAACCTTCATAATCACTCAATATATCTTTTCCAATAATCATTCTAGAATCATATTCAATTCCAAATAAGTTAAGTAATGTTGGTAATACATCTATTTGACTACCTACTTTGTCAACCTTAATTGGTTCTTCCATTTCACTATTCCATAAAATAAAATTACTATGATTCACTTCTATTGTACCATCTTTTTTATAATTTGATACCTCATTCATTTCTTCAATTGACAATGTATATGGATAATGATCACCAACTAATGCAATAACTGTATCTTTAAGTTCGCCAGATTCTTCCAATTTTTTTATTAACTCTTCTAGCATTTTATCTAATTCAACTTGACCAGCTAAGTAATATTTAACTGATTCTGAAACATCTAAATCTTTTACTGTATCAAAATGATATCTACCTATATTATCATTAACATTATAAGGAGAATGTCCACTAACTGTAACATAATAAGTTGCAAATCTTCCCTCTTGGCTTAAATAATCAGGAGTTGTAACATCAACCATTTCACTATCAAAAGGAAGCCATCCACAATTCATTTTCTTTTCTAAACCATTTCCGCAACCTGTATAATTATAAAATCCTAAAGTTTCCATTGTCTTATGTCTCTTATAATAAGTATGTGTCCAGTTATGATAACTTTGTACTCTATAGTTTAAATTAGAGAATACATTACCAAGTCCATAACTTATTGTTGGTAATTTACTCTTCCATGCTCCAAGAATCTCTTGTGTAGGAATAAGTCCTGTTGTAGCCTGAAATTCTCCACCAGTTGTACTTAAAAATACTGGTGAATAAAAGTTTTCAAAAACAAATCCACTATTAGTTAATTTATATAAAGTAGGAGTTCTTACCTCATCTACAGCTACTTCATTAAATCCCTCTGCTAATATAAAAATTATATTCTTATCCTTAAACATACCTGTATATTCATGCTTCTTTGTAGCAGTTTGTTTACTAACATAATTATTCAAAGACTGAATATTCTTATTTCCATTATCTTTAGCTTCAAAGTCTATCTCAATTTCATTTTTGCCATAATCTATTTCCCCTGGATTTTCTTCCTCACCAGGTTTCTCATAGTTGCCCTCAATAACTAGCTGACTCTCATAACCAAATAGCTGTCTTTTTACATCTACTTTTGTATAGGTAAGCATTCCAAATTTATCAATTATTGACACAGAATCATCTATATTAAAATATAACTGACTTGCAGAATAATCCTTAGAAGACCCTGGTATTAGCATTAAAAATGTTGATAAATAAGAAGTTATAAACATAACAAATAAAGCTCCAATAGTTGATAACTTATATTGCTCAGTATCTACTTTTTTATTAAACACAATAAGTAATACAAAAGGTATTAACATTAATAAAAATATTGGTAAATGAGCTAGTATTGCATCCTTTATAATACTTGTAAAATCTAGTGCTTGATCTGCTAATCCAATTGTAGAAAATGAAAATGGTACAGAAAATAAATTATAAAATATATACTGTACTTCAAAATAAATAGTAATAATTAAAGTACTTATAATTAATATTGTTTTATTAATACCTTTTTTAAAAGACTTAGTTAATATAGTTAATAAAAATACTATAGGTAATGTAAAAACGATTAAATAAAGTAAACCTATATTAATAATATGACCTGCCACAACAAATTTAGTAATTAATTCTAAATAAAATATCGCTATTATATAATAAACAAAAGGATTTATTTTTATATTTTTCATTCTCCCACTTCTTTCCTTAAACTTATTCATTATTATACCACAATTTACCAGCTTTTATAGTAATATACTACTATAATTCGACATCGTATTTTGTTGAAAAACCACTATAAAAGATAGAACACAAAAGTTCTATCTTTTATAAACAAAATAATATAATTATCTTATAACTTCAGTATCTATAAATCTATTGTCTTCATCAAAACTCATAATATAAACACTTGAATTTACTACATTTAATTTTTCTAATTCATTATATGAAACCATTGACGGTTCAATTGAAACTTCTTTAGAAACTTCGCTATTTTTTTTATCTGAAATTAAAATAGGACATTCAAGTTTTTCAGTACTTGTACCATAGCAATCCATATCATAATTAACATAATATGCTTGAACTAAATATTTATTATCATCTAACTTATTAATCTTTGTAAAGTATTTATCGTAAAAACCTGTACCACCCGCGGCCCTTGTTCTAAATTCTACAATGCATTTACCTTCTTCACAAATTATATTCCAATTTCTACATTCAAAATGAGCTTCATAAGTCTTATCTTCTATTTTAACATCAGTAAAATATTTTAAGACAATTTTTTCCAAATCATCTTTCGACATTTCAATTTTACCAGTACTCATATCGTTCTCAGTTATCCCTTCGATATAAGAAATGTCTTTATCATCCATATATAATGAATATATTATTTTATAAATATCTGATACATCATCTGTATATAAAGCACCAATATATGCCTCTTCTTTTAAAAAGTCCATGTTCGAATAATTAATAAATTCTTTTACACTATCAATTACATTATTATCTTCTAATTCAGATTTATTTTCATCTTCTTTTTCTTTTAAAGTATCACATTTTACTTTAGAGCAATCTTCCGTTCCTAATATAAAATAGCATCCTCCAAAACCAATTAATAAAGCACAAAAGAACACTAATACAATCAAAATAATATTTCTTTTACTCATTTTTATCACACCTCTTTACTATATTAAGTATAAAATACAAACAAATTAAATAAAAGCAAAAAAGTGTCAAAAAATACTCTTGACACTTTTTTATACATTCTAATAATTCTTTATTAAACTTAATTGTACCTTTTGTTTTTCTAAATCAACACTATCTACATAGCAAGTAACAATATCTCCAACATGTACTATATCATTAGGATTCTTAACAAAAGATTTACTCATCTTACTAATATGAACTAATCCATCATCGTGTAAACCGATATCAACAAACGCCCCAAATGACGCAACATTTCTAACAGTACCTTGTAATTCCATACCAGTTTTTAAATCCTCAATATGTAAAACATCACTCTTTAAAATTGGTGCTTCAAGAGTATCACGAGGATCCAATCCAGGATTAAGTAGTTCCTTAACTATATCTTCTAATGTATATACATCTGTACCTAAATCTTTAGATACTTTATTTACATCTAATTTATTTAAAGTATCTTTAAAACTATCAGTATTTATATTGCTGATATCTAATCCAAGACTATCTAATAACTTATTAGTTATATCATAACTCTCAGGATGAATACCTGTTTTATCTAATGGATTAATACCATCAGGAATTCTTAAGAAACCAATTGATTGTTCATAAACCTTTTCTGTCATTCCCTTAATTTTCTTGATTTCATCTCTTGATTTAATCTTATGTTCTTCCTTATATTTATAAATGTTTTCAATAACTGACTTAGTTAATCCAGAAACATATTTTAAAATACTCTTAGAAGCTGTATTTACATTTACACCAACCGCATTGACTACTTTAGAAGTTGTAAAATCTAATGCTTCTGTAAGTTGTTTTTGATTAACATCATGTTGATATTCTCCTACTCCAATTGATTTAGGGTCAATCTTAACTAATTCTGATAGTGGATCTTGTAATCTTCTACCAATTGATACTGCACTTCTTTTTTCAACTGCTAAATCTGGGAATTCTTCTATAGCTAATTTAGATGCACTATAAATAGATGCTCCAGCTTCAGAAGTAATAATATATTTACAGTTTAAATTGTATTCTTTAATCATCTCTGCACAGAATTTTTCAGATTCTCTTGAAGCAGTTCCATTACCGATACTAATAATATCTACTTTATATTTTTCAATTAAGTTCTTAACAATTATTTTACTTTGAGCAATATACTTTTCTTGATTCGCCCCATTTAAGAAAGGCTTAATAACTGTTGAATCTAAATATGTTCCATTTTGATCAACTACAGCTAACTTACAACCATTAACATAACCAGGGTCAAATCCCAATACTGTCATTCCTTTAATAGGTCTAGTTAATAACAAGTGTTCTAAATTTACTCCAAATGTTTCAATTGCCATAGTCTCTGACTTTTCAGTTAATTCACTTCTTATTTCTCTTTCAATACTAGGTAAAATTAATCTCTTTAAAGAATCTTTAATACTAGCCTTAACTAAATCAACTACAAAAGATTTATCATTCTTAATTAACTTACCTTCTAAATAAGCTTGGATAGCATCAACATCCATATCTATAGAAACACTAAGTATCTTCTCTTTTTCTCCTCTATTCAAAGCCAATACTCTATAATGCTTAATATACTTAACTCTATCAGTAAAATCATAATACATTTCATAAAGTTTAGTTGGATCTTCAGCATTCTTTTTTATTTTAGAAACAACATTTCCATTATTAAAGACATTAAATCTAATCCATTTACGATAAGCAGCATTATCACTTATCCATTCCGCAATTATATATCCTGCTCCCTCTATTGCAGCTGCGGTATCTTTAACATTCTCATTTATATATTTTTTAGCCATATCCTCTAAAGATCCATTAACTGGGAAAGCCATTATCATCTTAGCTAAAGGTTCTAAACCATTCTTAATTGCTTCACTAGCTTTAGTCTTCTTCTTTTCTTTATATGGTCTATAAATATCTTCTACTTCTGTTAACTTCACACAAGCCATAACACTTGCCTTTATTTCAGGAGTAAGCATTCCCTTTTCATCAATAAGTCTGATTACATCTTCTTTTCTAGTAAGCAAGTTTTCTTGATATTTATATTGCTCTTCTATTGCTCTTATTTGGTCTTCATTTAAATTACCAGTTCTCTCTTTACGATAACGAGCTATAAATGGTATAGTTGCCCCTTCCGCAAGCATTGCTAATACTTCTTTAATTTGTATTTCTTTTAAACCTAATGTTGCCACTAAGTATTTTATTACTTCTTCCATCATGTACCTCTTTCTCTATCTCTAGTTAACTTTTATAGCTAACATATTCTAAATTTGTATCAATATCTATTATATCAAATTCTTCACATAAAAAGGGAAAATAAATTATTATAAAACTATAAACAAAAAGAAAGAAACTATTTTTCTTCATTAGTTTCTTTCTTCTTTATATTTTTATTATTTACTTTTTTTGCTTTTGAAGTCTTCTCTTTTATATCACTATTATTCTCTTTTTGTTCTTTTTTATTATCTTTAACTAACTTATCATTAGACTTCTTCTCTTCTTTAATTTTTTCTTCTTTCTTTTCTTCTATTTTACTATCCTTAGAAGTAAATAACTTAAGCCCTTTATCCTCTTTTGATTTTTCTTCCATAACAGGAGCACTCTTAGCTGACTCTTCAATTAACTTAGTAATCTCTATAACTCCAGTCTTTTCTAACTCTTCATGATAATTCATAGCCATTCCAATAACGAATGTATAAGAAAGCAAATAAACCCATAACATCAATATAACTATATTAGCTAAAGCCCCATAAAACAAAGAATAATTAGCATAATTAGCAATATAATAAGAATAAACTGCTGTAACTAATATCCATGTTATTGTTGTAAATATTGCTCCACCATTAACATTTCTACTTGGTACCTTCTTATCAGGAGCCATTGTATAAATAGTCTTAATAAAGAAGAATATAATCAACCAAGCAAGTGGACCATCTAATAAATTAAGTGAATTCGCAATTATCGAAGTAGTTTGTGCATCTAAATTAAAATAATGTAATAAATTTATAATACTTCCACTTAATAAAGGTACAGCTATAATAAATAGAAATAATATAACAATAACTAATTCCATAACAATTGCTTTTAATCTTCTTCTAAAGAATCCTGAATCCTTTATTCCATAAATAGTATTAGAAGCTACAATAATTGAAGCCATACCATTACTAGCTATAAAATATCCAATTCCCAAAGTAATAAAGAACGTTGGAGTTATTTTAGTCGCTGTAATAATAGGTGTTACTAGATATGCTATGTCACTACTTAATACATTAGATATTAAATTCTGTACAATATCGTTTGATATATTAACATAAGAACAAGCATATCCAATAAGTGTTATTGTAGGTACTAATGATAAAAAAAGGAAAAAGGCAATTTGCCCAGGTAGTATTAACATCTCTGGTCTCCAAAATGCCTCCCAAAATCTTTGAAAGAAGTTCTTTTTACTTCTCTTTCTCATATTAAGCCTCTTCTGATTCTTCTTTTTTATTACGCATATCCTCTACAGATTCATTAATTGCGTCTTCAATAGTTTTCATATCATTTGTAATCATACTATATCCAATTGCAGCACCATGTTCATATGGTAAATTTTTAAACTCTTTATACAATTTTCTAATATAACTTACAACTTGCTTTTCTTGATATCCAACTAAATAAATTAAATATTCATTACCATCAGTTCTCATTATATCAGTATTATCTAATTGAGTCTTAATTAAAACATTAGCTGCTGCTTTTATTTGAGCATCCCCTTGTTCATAGCCCATTGTATCATTAATACTTCTAACTTGATTTAAATCAATTATAATTGTTGCTTGTGGATAAATAGTATTTTTATTCCAACTATTAATATTTTCATTTAAATAATTTCTGTTTTTCAATGATGTTAGTTGATCGATATATTTTATTTTATCTTCTCTCTTTATCTTTTTAACAATTTTAATTCTCTTAGTAGAACGATAAACAAAATATAATATTATTATAAATAATGAAACAGCTAATAATGAAAATTTAGCCACTTGACCAAGAATTGTACCTGATCTCATAGTATAACTATGATTATAATTACCTTTTATCTTGATTTCTGAAGGATCAAGTGTCTGTATGTATTTACTAAATAATAAATTAAATGTATCATTACCTTTTACATAGAAATTATATGTATCAGATAGTGTATTACTATACCTTATACTATAATCACTTAAGAAAGATTTTGTATAATATGTATATGTCTCTTTATCTATTACAATTAAATTATTTTTCTTAGAAATCTTTTTTAAATCCTTTTCTGATTCATAAGTCTTAATATCTATACCACCTAAAGAATTTAAATATCTTTCTAAAATAGAATTCTTTTGAACATAAACAGTTTGACCGCTTAAAGAAGAAATTGAATTCATAACTAAAGGATCTTCTTCATGAGCAACCACTACAAATGATATATTCATTAAACTATCTATTTCGTTATATTCTGTATCTAAATTATAATAATTATAAAATAAATCAACTTTTTTATTAGCTATCGACTCAGTAAACTTAGAAAAATTCTTATATTTAGCTGAAGTAAATTCTGTTTTACTAAATTCACTAAATCTAGTTAAATATTCACTAACTATTCCACCATAAGTACCACCAATTAATACTTCATAAGGACTATTATTTATAAATCCATAAGTATATGTCTTAGCTTGAATATTATCTATTTCTTTATCTGATATTGATAAAGCAGCAACAAATGTCTGTAACTCATTCTTATTTATTGCATTAGTTAGATTTTTTTCTTTCCATGCATAAAAGTATTTTTTAACAATGCTACTAAAAGTATCATTTTCTTTACCTTGATATACTAAATATTTATTTAAATCACTTATATGAAAATCAATAGCATAGTTAGATGTTAATATTGAAGTTAAATTTTCTTCTAATGGAATGATTACATACTCAATAGCTGTATTAACTTCTAAAGCTTCAAACAGAGTAGTTGAAGTCTCATATGTATTAATAACAGTATTACTAATATCACTCAAGTATTTAGTAATAATCTTTTCATCACTAGCTAAAACACCAATTTTTTTATTACTTAATCCAGCTAATGTACTTATATTTACTTTTTCTTTACTTACTACAACATAATGTTCAGTATGGAAGACAACATCATTTTTTCCTATATCATTAACTACTTTAAATGAGCCTTCCCCTATTTCTTCTCCAACATTATAAGTTACTTTATTTATACTTAAACCATATTGTTGTTTCAAGTCATCTATAAAATCAAAGAAAACACCACTACCGTTTTTTCCAAATATATCCAAGTTATTAGGAATATTTACATTTTGAAATACATTAATATTTTCTGTTATCCATTCTTTTTCTTCAACACTAAGTTTATTTTCATCATTTACAATTTTATATGTTAAGAAACCTAATAATACAACAATCAGTAATATTACAATTGCAATTATTATAATCTTTTTATTATTTTTTTTCATAATAATTAACCATTATCTTTCTCAGTTGTTGCTGGATCAGCCTCTTCTTCAACGATTTCACGATTATTATTCCATACTAATCCACTTCCGTTTGCATTTCTTGCTCCTGAAATAAGGAAACCATCACTACCAACAGCATCTTGTTTTAATGTAAATGAGAAATCATAATACTTCTGTTCATCTTCATTAAATTCTTCTAATGATTTTAAAGCTATACTTTCAGCTTCCTCAATTTTAACTCCTTGTTCAAATTTTAAATTAATATAAACAATTCTACCTTGAAGTCTAATATCAGCTGATGCTACTTTATCATTATTAGCTATATTATTCTCAAAATCGCTTTGCCTTGATTCTGATATCTCATGATTTTCTATTCCATCTAAACGATTACCATACTTATCTGTTCCATTACCAACATAAAAGCATTGAATCAAAACAGTTATCATAAGTATTGCACATACAATAACTATAGCCATTAAAATTGTAAAAACACGATGTTCTTTGTAAAATTTCTTAATATTTTTCATATATCTTTCCACCTCTTTTAGGTACTTAAATTATACTACATTATATGCTTTTAAGCAATTGTTTAAACATTGCGACAATGCAAACAAAATGTAAGAAAAAAGATAACATTTTTTGTCATCTTCTTTATCACTCAACATTAAAGTTTATAATATCGTCAAAGTCAATCAAGAAAGTTCTAGCATCTTCCCAAGCCGATCCAGGGCACTCCCCATTACGACAACTAATAGAGTCTTCATAAATATCATAGCTATACTCATATTCTTTACCATCATTACAACCAGAAACTATAAAGGAACCCATCAAAGCTCCACTCGCAAACTTATAAAGCCAATCTATCCTATAATAATTTTTATCATCAAATTTATTTCTATACACAATTTTTGGATAAAAAGGATCAACCGAAACGTATTCTACTTTTTCACCTTTATACTCTCTTATAAACTTAGTCATTCCAATATAACCGTCTTCGTTCTCATAACCGTTCTCTTCTAGATACTTTAATAAAGCAATTTCATATTCAAAATTATCTCCATATTTAGAAGAACTAGAATTACTTTCCTTACCATCAGTTTCATTAATCTGACCAACTTTAAAAGCTAAAAATTTATTATTTCTCGTAATAACTTCATTCTTTACATCCAATTTTTCTATTTCAAGATGATTATCAAGCATATAAACAATTTCTAAAAACCAATTATCTATATTATCTATTTTCTTATTATCAAGTATTTCATTATACCCATAATCTTCTTGTACTAAACTAGCGCCATCAAAAAACTTATTCCCACCTGTAATAGTACGATTATCTGACTTCAATGTAATATCAATAATTTCAACATCTTTATATTCTTCTTTATTAGCTGTTACTTTACCACTACTAAATACATTCTTATAATTAGATACAATTAACAATCCTCCACTATAACTAAAGTTTTCAGATTCCCCATGCAATTCATACATCGTAGTTTTATTAAAATTAGTTATAAAATAACAACCTAAAATCGCTATTATTACAAAAATTCCAAATAAAAAACTTAGTAATAAGAATTTTAACTTACTTTTCTTCTTTGCATATTCAATATAATGTATGACTTCCTTATTTTTACCTAGATTCTTTTTATCTAATTTTTCACCAGCTAACAATTCATTAACATTTATATCAAGTAAATTACATAAAGGTTCAAACAAAGATACATCTGGTAAACATTTTCCAGTCTCCCATTTTGATACAGAACGATTCGTAACACCTAATTTCTCAGCAACATCTTTTTGAGTTAAACCTATATCTTTTCTTCGTAATGCTATAAACTTTCCTATTTTTTCTTGATTCATAAAAACACTCCTTCTAGATAAATTATAGATATATTTCGAATTATTTGAAAGGAACTATAAGTTGATTTTTCAATATTCACCAAAAAAAGAAACTATAGACTTTCTATAATTTCTTTTAACTTTTCTTCATTCCAAATTTCAATACCTAGTTTTACAGCTTTGTCATACTTACTTCCAGGACTATCACCAACTATTACAACATCGGTTTTCTTACTAACAGATTCAACACTAGTTCCATCGTATCTTTCTAGTAATGCTTTAATTTCATCTCTTGTCATAAAACTAATCGTTCCTGTGATAACAAACTTCTTATTTGATATTAATGGACTATTTAAAGTTCTTTCACCCTTATATTCCATATTAACACCAATTTCTTTTAAATTATCTACAAGTTCTTTATTTCTATCATCACTAAAGAAACCAACTATATTACTAGCAAGTATTCCACCAATATCTTTAATATCTGTAAGTTCTTCTATATTAGCACTCATTAATCTATCCATAGTTTCATACTTTTTAGCAAGCACTTTAGCAGTCTTTGCACCAATTCCAGGAATTCCTATTGCAAATAACAATCTCTCCAAAGAATTAGCTTTACTAGCTTCGATTGAAGTAATTAAATTATCAACGCTCTTATTACCAAAGCCCTCTAATTCAATGAGTTCTTCTTTTCTATCCTTAAGTTTATAAATATCTTCTATTTTAGTAATAATTCCCATATTATAGAAGTCCTCTATTATTGCATCACCTAAACCATCTATATTCATAGCAGGTCTTGATACATAATGAGTTAATCCTTCTATCTTACGTGCAGGACAATGTTCATTTGGACATAAATGATCTATTCCTGAAGCTGATTTTACTAAACTAGTATGACAGATTGGACATTCATGTATCATTTCAAAAATAGATACATCTTTTCTTCTCTCTATTACTGGTTCTACTACTTCAGGTATTACATCTCCAGCTTTATGTAGAACAACAAAATCACCGATTCTTAAGTCTTTTTCTCTTATATAAGATTCATTATGTAATGTTGCTCTTCTAATAGTACTACCAGCAACCTTAACTGGTGACAATACAGCATTAGGAGTAATTTGACCAGTACGTCCTACTGTAAATATTATATCTTCTAACTTAGTTACAACCTTCTCAGCAGGAAACTTATAAGCAACCGCCCATCTAGGATATTTCGCTGTATTTCCCATTCTTCTTTGCGCCTTAATATCATTAAGTTTAATAACAATACCATCTATTTCATAAGGAAGACTTGGTCTTTTTTCTGTCCACTCCTCAATAAACGCTTTTATTTCATCGAAATTATGAACTTTACGACTAAAATGATTAACAGGTAATCCTAATTTTTCTAATAGTTCTAAAGTTTCATAATGCGTCTCACAATCTGTATTAGGTACATGATATAAAACAGTATCTAACTTTCTTTCTTTAGCTATTCTACTATCTAATTGTCTAGCAGATCCAGCAGCAGCATTACGTGGATTTTGAAAAGGTTCCTCACCAGCTTCAAGTCTCTTTTTATTAGCTTCTTCAAAGCTTTTCTTAGTCATATAGATTTCTCCACGAACTTCTAAGTCAACTGGTTCTTTTAATTTAATAGGAACATACTTAATTGTCTTAAAATTATTAGTAATATCTTCTCCTACAACACCATCTCCACGTGTCGCAGCTGATACCATAAGTCCATTCTTATAAGTTAAATTAACACCTAATCCATCCATTTTAAGTTCACAAACAAACTCTGGATTATCTATTTCCTTTTCAACTCTTTTAACAAATGCTTCAACTTCTTCTTCATTAAAAACATCCGCTAAACTAAACATTGGTGTTTGATGGGTAATCTTATCAAAAGAATCAAGTATCTTAGTACCAACACTACTAGTTGGTGACTCTGGTAATTTATATTCTGGATACTCTTCTTCTAAACGAAATAGTTCCATTAATAAACTATCATATTCATTATCAGTTAAAGTTGGATTATCATGTAAATAATATTCAACATTTGCTTGATTTAATAGTTTTACTAACTCTTCTATTCTTTCTTTCGGCATTATAATTACCCCCATAAGTTATTTGGATATTCACCATCTTCTACTAATTTTTTAATATTAGTTCTTACATTTTCTGTATCTTCTTTATAAGTAACACCATACCAAGTAGCATCAGTATGTAATACTTTAACTTTAGCATAACCTTCTTTTTTAGCTTGATCTAATACATCAGGTATTAAGAATTCACAAGAATCTAAATTACCTTCATTAGCTCTAAAGAATTCAGGCATTTTTTCTTCTAAATAAGCAAATATAGTTGGATCAAATATTAACATATTCATAGATACTAAAGCATCAAAATCTATATAAAATTCTTCTGCTCCACTAAGTGGCTTACATAAAACTCTTTCTCCATCTTTAATAATTGAACTTTCTGTAATTGATTCTAAATGACCATCTACAGTTGCTATAACTCCTCTTTTAACAGAACCATTTTCTGTCATAGTCTTAATAGCTTCATATCCTACAGTTGCATACTCTTTTTCTTGTTTACTTAAGATAAAATCTCTAGCTACCATAAATGCGTCTCTTCCATAAAAATCATCAGCATTAATAACAGCGAAACTTTCACTTATTGCATCTTTAGCACAATAAATAGCTTGTGCAGTTCCCCATGGTTTAACTCTATCTTCTGGGATATTTACAAATTCTGGAACGTTCTCCATCTTTTGGAAAACATACTCAACAGGAATATGTGGTTCAACTCTTGCTCCTATAGTTTCTTTAAATATTTCGTAATTTTCTTCTTTAATAATAAATACTACTTTAGAAAAACCAGCTTTAATAGCATCAAATACTGAATAATCTATAATAAATTCATCATTTGGCCCAAAAGGAGCAATTTGCTTTAAACCTCCAAAACGGCTTCCCATTCCCGCAGCCATAATTAATAATTCCATACTAAATCCTCTTTCTTCACTTAAATTTTCTTAATACTCTTATGGTTCTTTAATAATTTTTTTATTCCATAATTCTTTGCAAAAGCTACAGTTATAAAATCCCCTTTAACTTCAATAACAACTCCTCGACCATATATCATATGCATGATTACATCTCCATCGTTAAATGTAACATCACTATCATTATGATATAACTCTTCTCGTGTTATCTTTTCTTCAGGCATCATCTGTGGATTATCTATATCTAATAATTCTGAATCAATTTCTTTAATAAATCTACTTGGTGGATTAATTACATCCTTACCATATAGCATTCTCCTTTTTGCATTAGATATGTATAATTTCTCCTTAGCTCTTGTAATACCAACATAACATAGTCTTCGCTCTTCTTCAAGTCCTCCTTCTTCACAAAATGAATTTTGATGCGGAAAAATTCCATCCTCCATACCAATTAAGAAGACAACCTCAAACTCTAATCCCTTAGCACTATGTATTGTCATCAATGTAACAACATCTTCTTGATTTTGATGTTCTGTTATATCTGCTATTAAACTTACTTCTTCTAAGAAATCAGCTAAAGATGCAGAACCAGTTCTATCTTCAAATGTCTTTGTAATAGATTTAAATTCTTCTAAGTTCTCTAATCTCAAACCACTTTCCAAAGTCTTATCATTTTCATACTCAGAACGCATTCCACTCTCTTCTAAGATTAAATCAATAAGATCAGTTAAAGTTAAATTTTCACTCTCTTCTGTCAAATGTAAAATAAGCTCTTTAAATAATTGTTCTTTCCCCTTAGAAATAACTTGAAACATAGATGTATTTGCTTCCTTAGCCTCCTCTTCCAATTTAGCTAATGTTGCTTCTCCAATCCCTCTTTTAGGTACATTGATAACTCTTCTTAAACTAATTTCATCATCGTTATTTAATATTAATCTTAAATAACAAATTAAGTCCTTAATTTCTTTTCTAGAATAGAAATAATAACTACCTACTACTTTATAAGGAACTCCTGATTTCAAAAACATTTCTTCTACTAAACGAGCTTGTGCATTCGTCCTATATAAAACAGCTATCTCATTATTTTTATAACCTTCATCAAGTAATCTCTTTATTTCATCTAAAACTAATTGTATTTCATGCTTTCCATCATAAGCTCTTAAATACTTAGTCTTACATCCTTCTCCATTACTACTCCATAAATTCTTTTCTTTACGTTCTTTATTATTCTTAATAACTGAATTAGCTGCATCCAATATATACTTAGTAGAACGATAATTCTCTTCTAAAGGAATAACTTTAGCATTCTTATAATCTTTTTCAAAATTTAATATATTTCTAAAATTAGCTCCTCTAAACATATAGATAGATTGATCAGGATCACCTACTATAAAAATATTCTTATATTTTCTAGCAAGCATCTTACTTAACTTATATTGAACTTCATTCGTATCTTGATACTCATCTATTAAAATATACTTAAATCTATCTTGATATTTTTCTAAGATATCTTTATTTTCCATAAATAGTTTAACCGGTAAAAGTAATAAATCATCAAAATCTACTGAATTATTTTTCTTCAATATATCTATATATTCATAATATACTCTTTCAGCAATTTTATCTTGAGGTGTATTATAAAATTTAGCTATCTCATCTCCAGTTAACATTTCATTTTTTATAGTACTTATCTTATTTCTAATATAAGCTGGAGTTGGATTTTTAGGATCAAACCCATTATCTTTCATTATCTTTTTTATAATTGATAATACATCATCACTATCCACGATTGAAAAGCTTCTATCCAAACCTAATAATGGTGCATTTTCTCTAATTATTCTTACCCCTAAAGCGTGGAATGTTCCAACAAAAGCATTGTTATCTGGAACAATTTTTTCAAGTCTCTCTCTCATTTCTTTGGCAGCTTTATTCGTAAATGTAATCGCTAAAATATTATAAGAAGGAATACCAGTTTCTATTAAATTAGCTATTCTTGTTGTTAAAACTCTTGTCTTACCTGAACCAGCACCAGCTATTACTAAACAAGGTCCATCTACATGTAAAACAGCTTCCTTTTGTCTATCATTTAATCCTTTTAAAAAATCCATCCTGCATCCTTCTTTCATCTTAAATATTATATCATGCATACCAATTTTTTTTAATGCTATTTCAATATATTAACATGAACATTTGTTTATTACAACCTAAAATTAATCAACAAAAACTCAAATACAAAACAAAAACAGTCAATACTTATAAACAAGTATCAACTGTTAATTTTTAAAAATTCAAATGCTTAAATTCTTCCCCTTTTTCATCTTTTACCACAATACTTTTAGGCAACATATTAAATTCTATTTGACAAACTGGATAAGTTAAAACAGTCATTCCAATTTCTCCTTCTTTTAAAGATTCCTCTTTAACTAAAATTTCTACATTACCATCTTTATCTATATTTACTTTGTCTATAGCTATACTATATCCAGAACTTCCTTTAGTTCCACTTGCAATCGTATAATAATGAGGCGAATTAGGTTTATTTAATGTATCATAATAAACGCCTCTATCACTATATTTACTATCCATACTATCCATATCATTATTAATAGTATATTTTAAACCAGATGCTGTATCAACACTACTATCTGTTATATATTTTTTTAATATCTCTATTATTCCATCATCTAAACGAACATAGCCATCCTTATAATAAACATAAGGATTACTAAGAGAAATATCAAAACTATCTTCTTCTATAACTAATCTTTTACCAAACAAAATAGACAAATCAATATATTCAATATTTTTTTCTTGATTATTCCATAATTCCTTAATCTTATTTTTATCTTCATCAGTCATTTCTATTTCTTTATAAATTTCAGACTCATCTTGTTTAGTCAAATCTATTTCATATAAGAAAACTTTATTAATTTTCTTTTCTTGTTCTTCTAATAAATTAGCTAATTCTTCATAACCTTTAACAATTTCTACATTATCATTTCCTTTAGTAATTGTTTTATCATCTCCAATTATAAGTTCCGTATCACAATATTTAAGATGATACTTAAACCTATTCATCCCCTCAATAGGTTCTGAAAATTCTAAATTTTCTAATACCTCATTAAACTTTTTTTCATCTTCATCTGTCAATTCTATTTCATTTTCAAACAAATAATATGTATCAACATAATAGGATAAAGATATATCACAATTATTTTTTTCTTCTACTTTATTATCATCAATAATACCTTTTTTATAATCAACCTTTTTTAGTAAAAAAACAACACCAGTTATAACAACTATTAGTAATAAAATTGTTATAACAATTATAAAAAAGCCTATATTTTTCTTTTTATTATCAATCATTCTTATACCTTCTTTACTAATCTATAATACAAAAAAGACAGAAATTATACTTTTCCATCTCTCTTATATTCTATAGATACTCCATTATAGCTACATTTTTTTCTAATTTAGCAACTAAATCTTCACGATCATATTTTGAGAAAATTTCATCAAATGCTTTATTATCTAATAAAAACATATTATAAAATTTTACAAAAGCATCAACATAGTTTGTTACACCAAGTTCTTTTAAATAATTTATATTAGTTATAACAACTTTTTCTTTTTTGTTCATTTCATTAATAGCATTTTTAGGTAAATTTGCAATCATTAAATTAATAGTATCTTCACTAAAACCTAAGCTCTTTAAATACATCATAGATTATTACCTCCTAATGTTTTAACATTTACCTTAAAACCCAAGCCCGATTCCGCAACTTTCTTTAAAGTTTCTTCGTCTTGACGTAAGTTATATAGTAAAGCTGTTAATAAAATTTCTCTTTCTACTCCATCAAGTGATTGTTCACCATTAGCTAAAGCATTTAATATAACACTTAAATGTCTTTCAAATTTATTTTTAGAAATACTTACACCTTCTATTTTATAGGTATATTTTCCACTAGGAACTGCATTTAATTTCTCACTAAGAAGAGCTTTTAAATCTTCAAATCTTGATTCAGTTTCTCCATCTAATGTTATTTCAACAATATCTTCAGCATTTCTATAATGTTCATCTAAAATACCAGTTAAAATTTCAACATATCCTTCATTTCCAATAATACTTGGCAACTTATGATTGACTTCTTCTCTGCTTTCTAATGAGTCATTTAATGTTACACCAAATTTTTCATTAAATTTCATATAATTTACAACATAGTCATTGAAAGATGTTCTATCTTCTTCATCATATATAGAAATATTATTTTCTAAGCAATATTTAACTCTTTTTATAACTTCTGTAGCACTTATTCCTAATACTTCAGGGTCATATTCAAATAAACCTTCTAAATCCGCTTCTATTAAATCATCAATATCAGTTAATAATTCATATTGATTTTTCCAGAAAGGAGACATCGCATATTTACCATTTTTTCTAACTAAACTAATCAAGTAATTTTTTAATACTTTTAAATCACTAGATACATTTGTTGAAACTGCCAATATGCCACTATTATTTCTTAATTCTTGTTCTTCTAATTCAATACCAAATGATGATAATTCACGACAATTCTTATCATACAAAACAATATCTGTTTCAATTAATCCTACATTTTCATCATCTAACTTACCAACAGAATTCTCAATTGCAGCAATCTTTTCTTCAACAGTCTCATAACTATTTCTTAGTGCACTATTAGAACTTTCTAACAAAGTCTTTATTTCTTTTTCTGAAATTCCCTTAGCTCTTAAATAAGTAATTTTTCTACTTAATTCTGAATCAACTAAATAAGTATGTAATCCCCCTTCAACAGAAACGCATGTATAAACTGCTTCTATTGAAACGTCTAAACTTCTCAACAATTCATAATTATCAGCAATAGATTTTTCAGGAACATCTATAAACAACTTATAAACATTTTCAACATTTAACGTGTTATTATAAGCAGCAAAATTAGCTTCATCTAAACCAATACTTTTTAAAAATGTTTCTATCTTATCATTGTTTTGATTACTTAAATCATCTTTTTCTTCTGGATTATTAGTTTCCTTATCGTTCTCTGGTTGATCCTCAGAAGTAGCAGCTGGAATAATCTTATCAGTAAAAGGATTCAATTCTTCATTTGATTGACTACTAGGTTCAGAAGTAAGTACAATCTCTTCGTCTGCATCTTGACCAATCTCAAGCTTATCTTCACCAATAGAAGCAGTTTCTAAACTAAGTCCAACTGACTCAGAAGCTTTTTCGTCCATATCTCTATTTAAACTACTCAAATCTAGTAAAGATGTTTCTCCATTTAATACAGAAGAATCAACTAAAGGAACAATATCTTGATGCTCTTCTACTGGAACATTTACTTCTTCACTAGACTCTAATTCTCCACTTCTTTTGGGTTCACCTTCTTGAAGACTAAGGTCATCCTCAACTTCAACCACTGGAGCTTCTAAAGCCAAATCATTTATTTCTTCTGCTACTGGTTCTTCAACTAAATCAGAATCGTTTTCTATATCCACCAAACCATCTTTTACTCTATCAGCATAAGTTTCTGAATATTCATATAATCCATCATCAGGGAACATTATTAGTTTAGCTAAAACATTTATTTCATCTGGTGAGAACACCTCAAATAAGCCTAAAATTCTTTTTACATAACTAGTAGATAAAGACTCTCTCTCCATTTCATCAGAAGATAAACTTTGTTCTAATAAGCTGTCTAATTTATCTCTATCATCCATTCCCTTTTTCTTAGAATCTTCTAACTCAGAAAGTTCACTACGTAATTCTTCTATTCTCTTTTTATTATTATCAATAGCAAGTTGATAATCGCTAATCTTAGCATTCAAACCTGCACAAAATTCAGGGGATTTATCAGCAATAGTTTTTAACATTGTTCCAATTTCAATGTTAACGTCAATGTCACGAAGTGCTGAAAATGTTTCATTATCTAAACCTGCAAACGCATTTTCAAATATCCCTTTTTGTGTTTCAAAAACTGATAATCTACCTTCACAATCAACTTTTGCAACTTCATTTTGTGTTTGAGTTTCTTGTTCTTTATCAGTTAATTCTCTATTTCTTTTAATTTCTTCTTCTATTCCTCTTACTATAACATTTTCCAATCCTCTTAAATTGAAAAGTCTATCTAGTAATCTTACTGTATCACGTGATAATTCTGCCACAATACACACCTCGCTTATTATGTATCAATTATAGCAAAAAGTTGAATAAGTGTAAATCCCTTTCGTCAAACAAAAAAACTAAGAATATAAATATCAATTATATTCTTAGCCTTCAAATTTTACTCTATTTCTAAATATTCACGTGGACCAACCAATGCTACATTATCCTCAGAATCTAATAGCATTGAAGCATAAAACACTAAATTAGAAAAATCTCCATCAATGTCTTTCTTATCAAAAGCTTGTACACACTCATTACCATTATCAGCACATGAGTAACTAATTTTGACAAGATAACTATCGGCATAAGCATTTCCTCTAAATTTGTATTTTCCATTATTAGAAGTTAACTCCACTTTAAACAACTTAACATTCTCTTCATTCACCAACTGATTATCAATCATATATTGCTTAACTTTTTCAGTATATTGTTCATTTAATCTCTCAAAATAAATACCAGAATTCTTAAAATACAAAATATCATAAATTTCATTATACTTATTAATTCTAATATATACTTTATTGTTTACTGTACCATTATACTCTTTACCTATTTTAAAACATTTTCCGCTTCCATCTTTACATTCATAGCTAATATCAAGTATATAGTCACTTCCACCTTCTTCATTATCTTCATCTTTTTCTATTTCATTTATTGTAAAACTAACTAAATTGTTTTTATCTAACATTTTTTTATTTACTGCATATTCTTTTACATTTTCATAAATAACATTATTAAAAGTAGACATATCTATATCACCACAAGTTTTATATAATACAGAGCCTATATATCTTTCTCCATTTTCACAATACAAAACTTTATATCCTAATCCACTAAATAATGTACCACCTTCAACTTTTTCTGAAGAAGCAAATATTGGTTTACCACCCATATAATTAACTCTTACAAAATCAAAACCAATAATACCTAAAATGGCTAAAGCTAAAATAACTAAAATAGTAACTTTTCTGTGTTGTTTTTGTAATCTTTCATACTCTTTTTGCACAGCTTTCTTATCGTTAATGTCCACTCCATAAAAAACATTCTGTGTTGGTTCTGGAACTTTTTTATTAATTGGATTCATATTACATACCTCGATTCTACAATATTATTATAGCATTAGATTATTTTTTTAAACAATACTATATACTCCTAAACTTTACAACAATTTAAGTCTTATAAAAAAGAGACTACATTAATTAGTCTCTTCTTGTATATTCCATTAATAATCTTACTAAGTTTAAAACTGATGATAACACCGCTGCTACATATGTTAAAGCAGCTGCTTTCAACACTTTTTCTGTACCCTCTTGTTCATTTTTATCAACTAGATTTAATTTATCTAGCTCTTTAATTGCTCTTTTACTAGCATCAAACTCTACTGGTAAAGTAACTACTTGAAAAATCAAACTCAAGAACACTAATACAACTGCTAACATCAACAAATCAAACATTTGGAAAAATATAGATACAAAAAATAATATATATGCTATATAAGTAGCAAAATTAACTACAGGACATAAGAAAGATCTAATCTTCATAAAACTATATTCTTCTTTATCTTGAATCGCATGTCCACACTCATGAGCCGCTACAGCCGCCGCAGCTATAGTCTCTCCATGAAATACATCTGTTGAAAGTCTAACAACTTTTTGATTTGGATCGTAGTGATCACTCATCGTTCCATGCACTTCTACTATATACATATTTTGAAGTCCATTTTCATCTAATATTTTTCTTGCAACCTCAAACCCACTAAGTTTTTTCTTATTTTTTTCATTTTGATACTTACTATATACCATATTTATATTAATAGTAGCTATAGTAGGCAATATAAGAATCAAAATATATAAAGCAATATTTTCCATATACACCTCTAAATTATTTTTCTATCTACTAGTTGAGTTCTCATCTTATCTGCATTAATAAAATCTTTATTATTTCTATATTCTAACCATTTATTATAAATCTCTTTATCTTCATCACTCAATGTAACAAATTCATACTCTAAACCTAAAACATAGTTAACTAACATAATCTTATCATAAGTTTCTGTAAAGTCTTCTTTGCTTCTTATTTTATTATTTAATTCTTTAACTAAATCAAGCAAGTAAGTTATCAAATTAGATGTATTAAAGTCTTCATCCATTATTTCGTTTATCTTAGAATCTTTTTCTAACTTACCAACTTCTAATCCTCTAAGTTGAATTTCCAAATTAGCTTGTTTTAAAGCATTATAAACTTTATCATTTATTGTTCCACATTCTTTAAATAGTTGATCAGTAAAATCAAATGGTAATCTATAATTTGTTTTTAATATACTTAATCTTATAACATTAGCAGGATGTTTTTCTAACAATTCATGAGCAGTAATAAAGTTACCTAAACTCTTACTCATCTTAACTCCATTAACCATTACATGACCATTATGCATCCAGTAATTAGCTAAATTAGTTCCACATGCTGCTACACTTTGAGCCATCTCATTTTCATGATGTGGGAATTTTAAATCTACTCCCCCGCCGTGAATATCTATATTATCACCAAATAACTTATTAATCATAACAACACATTCAGTATGCCATCCAGGTCTTCCTTTACCCCATGGAGAATCCCAAGTAATGCCTTCTTTTGTTTTCTTCCATAATACAAAGTCATAAGGATTTTCTTTTGCTTCAGCTACTTCAATTCTATTACCAGCATTTAATTCTTCAACAACTTGTTTACTAAGTTTACCATAGTCTTCAACTTTACCAACTCTAAAGTAAACATCATCACCACTTTGATAAGCATAACCCTTATCCATTAAAAGTTGAATATAATCAATTATTTCTGGCATAGTTTCAGTAACTTTAGGTCTATAATCTATATCCAAGCAATTTAATGCCTTAACATCTTCCAAATATATTTTAATATATTTCTCAGTTAATTCTTTCTCAGTAACACCAAGTTCCATAGCTGCTTTAATAATCTTATCATCTACATCTGTAAAATTACTTGCATATGTAACTTTATAACCAGCATATTTTAAATATCTATATACCATATCAAAGATAATAACGGGACACATATTTCCAACGTGAGCATAACTATATACAGTTGGTCCACAAACATACATATTAATTGCTCCGTCTTTCATAGTCTTAAATTCTTCCATTTTTCCACTTAAAGTATTAAAAATTTTCATTATTATCCCTCCATTTAATATTAAGTGATTTTATTATATCACAATTACCCTAATCCGTTAAAAAAATAGATAATAAACTTATTTATTTCTCTTTCTTACATTTGAAAAAACAATAACAAGTTTCTACTCGCTATTGTTTAATTATCTCATCCATTAGCAATATTTCTATTTATCAGATCTAAATAAATCTTTTCTATATCTTCTCCACTACTAAGTAATATATTATAAGCAATACTATCTTCATCAGTTAAAATTCTTATCATAGCTTCTATATAATTATTACATTCATTTTTTATTTCTCGTAATATTGGAGTATATAATATATATTCACTTTCTTTATATGAACTACCAATTATCTTCTTTATGTATTCAAAATAGGTATCATATGTAATATATTTATTACCTATATTCTTTAAATAAGCCAGCATAAAATGTTCAGTCCCTACATAAGGATGATGCAACTTTAACATTTCGGTCTCTGCTACTTTAAATAGTTCTTCCATTATATCACCAATAAATTATATGCATATAAAAAGAAGTCTATACCTTTTTTAGACTTCTTTTAAACTCATTAAATGAATAATATTACAACAAATAAAATGACTACAGTTAATACAAAGGATAACATAAATTTCCAAATATATTTTAACCATTCTTTATAAGGAATATCTAAATATGTTAAAAATGCCAATAACAAGAAACTTGTTGGTGCTACAACTGTTGCCATAGCTCCACCTAATCTCCATAAGAATGAAGCTTCCCCAATGTTGTCAACAAAAGCATAAGCAATAAAGCTACCATGCATATCTCCAAACATTCCTAAACTTCCTACTAATACTTGCGTAATAAATCCCATTAATAATAGCAATAAAACATTACCAAATCCATCACCAAACATCCAATGAACAACTGTATTAGACCATGGGAAATTTCTAGCTATTATTACTACTGAATAAGCAAGTACATATATGAAAACCACTTTTAGTATTCTTTTTGTTCCTCTACCAAAATAGGCCATAAATGTATTCATCTTCATTTTATCAACTAAAGCTATTATAACAGTGAATATAATCATTATAAACATTGCAAACAATAATGCGTCATAAGCGCCAAATGCATGAGCTGTTACACCATATAAAGATGATAAAATATTTACATCGCCTATTGTTATTAAAGAACCTAATGTATTATGTAAATCATCAAAGAATGTTATTCCAAAACTTTCATTCCAAGATATATAAGCTAAGAATATCAGTAATATTGAAATAACTCCTATAATTACTATTGGAACTATATTAGCTTTATATCTTTTCTTAACATCCGTTTCATCTAACAACTCAGGACAGAACATATCACTTTTTTGTTCATCCGCATCTGCATGATTATTCATATGTCTTATAGCAAACACATTATATAATACATACGCTACTACAAAAACAACCAACTTAGCCCAAATAAAATCAGTAGGACTAACTCCAGTAATTGTATAAATTGTTCCTACACCATAAGTACCAACAGTAATTCCCAAAATACCTATAAGTGCTCCACCAAATCCTGCATTAAATGCCGTTAGTTTATCATATCTATTTCTCAAGAATACAGAAATAATAAATGGTGCTATACAAAATATAACTAATACCTCATTACAAATAGATGCATATAATCCAGTAACCAAAGTAATAACAGCCATCGCCATATTTTCTTTGCCATCTATGAATTCTGCTGTTTTATCAACCAACTTTCTATAAGACTTAGTCTGTGATAAAACTCCATAGCATCCTCCAATAACTAACAAATATAAGAAATCAACTTTCGAAATTATTGAAGAAAATACTACAGCTACAAAATCTATTAATCCTAATCTAACAAATCCACTTGATTCGTAAACTCCAAGATTAAAAGTTCCTGCTTCGATAATCCATGATAATACAAAGAAAACAAGCAATATTATAAACATTAAAACTATTTTATCGTTTTTCTTTTTCATACTCTAACCTCCTACAAAAAGTATATCACAAAAAAACAATAAGTATCTAAAAAAATAGTGAAAAAAGCCTCACAAAAAAACTAATCTTTTGATTAGTTTTCCATATACAATCCATCTGTACTTAAAATATTATAATCTCCACTCTTACTACGAATTGTTTTATTATACAATTCCTCATTACTTACATAACCTTGAACGTAAGAAGAGCCTTTAACAAAAGTCATCGGTGCAATAACATAACCTTTATAAGAATTACTTACAATATTATCATCAGTTAATTTTAGATTAGTATACCTAACAGTAGCATATACTTCTATATTTATATCATCACCAACAAAAGTCTTTTTATAAACATCATATAATTCATTTATTTTATCAAATTCTCTTGCATCTTCATCTTTATTTGTTAACAAATACATTCCAACATAAGTCCACTCCGATTTTTCAACATCTGACAAAATAAACTCGTTTAATTTACTCAAACTGCTTTTAGATTCAGAATGAAATATTTCTAAAGACTTTTCATCTATTTGTTTAATTTCAGTAACATAAGTATCTTTTTTCTCAGGAGCAACAGGCACTGTATCAAAAAATGTCTTATTAAAATTTCTACTAACCTCTAAAGCGCCACTAAAAAATAGAATTACTGCAAATACAAATATAACGATAAAAATAGAGGCAATAGCTTTAATACCATCATTTTTCTTTTGTATCAAATTATAATACTCAGAAACAATTCTTTTATCTACATCATTGTTATCACTCGTATTCTTTTCTATTTCTGCCTTATCTCTTTCAATAACATAACTCTTCTTACAATATTCACAAACAACCTCTTTGTCATCTTCATCAAATTTTAATCCAGCTCCACAATTTGGACATTTCTTTTCTATTAACCTCATAAACTCACCTATTCTAAATATATCATAATACAAACAATTTTTTTATTAAAAACTATAGTACATTAGCCATTTTCAATATAACAAACAAAATCAAAGCTAGAACAATCAAGAAAAAAAAGAAAGATAATGCAGAAGAAATTATAAAATAAGAAGCAAATATTTTTCCGAAAGTTTCCACCTTAACTAAATCTATATTGTTATTATCCTCTTTCTTTATATCATAATTCATATTGCAATATTCACAATACACTTTGTCATCATTTTCACTAAATGATAAAGCAGCTCCACAATTTGGACATCTCTTTTCTATTAATTTCATAAACTCACCTATTCTATTAACATTATATCATAAGAAAAAAGTTAACTAAATTTCTTTAATTAACTCTTTACATAATTTACTAATTTCTTTCTTTCATAGTTGGGAATAATAATACATCACGAATAGATTCTTGTTCTAAGAACAGCATCATTAATCTATCGATTCCATATCCAATTCCTCCAGCAGGTGGCATACCATACTCTAATGCTTCAATGAAGTCCATATCTATATCATTCGCTTCATCATTACCTAAATCTCTTTCAGCAAGTTGTGCTTCGAATCTCTCTAATTGATCAATAGGATCATTTAATTCAGTATAAGCATTAGCAAATTCCTTACCGGCAATAAATAATTCAAATCTATCAACAAATCTAGGATCTTCTGGATTCTTTTTAGTTAATGGTGAAATCTCAAGTGGATGTCCATATAAGAAGGTTGGTTGAATTAATGTTTCTTCTACATATTTTTCAAAGAATAAATTAATAATATGACCAACTGACTTTTCATGTTCTTGTACTTCAATATGATGTTCTTCTGCTAATTTTAAAGCTTCTTCAACAGTCATTTCTTGTTTAAAATCAATACCAGTTTGTTCTTTAATAGCATCAGTCATACTAACTCTTCTCCATGGACCTTCAAGATTGATTTCATATCCACCAAAGTTAAAGTTCATCTTACCCATTACATCACGTGCTATAGTTTGATACATTCCTTCAGTTAAATTCATCATACCTTCTAAATCACTAAATGCCAAATAAGCTTCCATTAGAGTGAATTCTGGATTATGTTTAGGATCCATTCCTTCATTTCTAAATACTCTTCCTATTTCGTAAACAGCTTCCATTCCACCTACTAATAATCTTTTTAAAGGTAACTCTAAAGCAATACGTAAATACATATCTAAATCTTGAGTATTATGATGAGTAACAAATGGACGAGCACTAGCTCCTGTTAACAATGTAGTTAAAATAGGAGTTTCAACTTCTGCAAATCCTTGACCATCCATATAATTTTGAATACATCTAATAATTTTAGGTCTTAAGAAAGCAACTCTTCTTGATTCATCATTCATTATTAAATCAACATAACGTCTTCTATATCTTTCTTCAATATCTGTTAAACCATGGAACTTTTCAGGAAGTGGTTTTAATGCCTTAACTAAGTGAGTATATTCTAAACACTTAATAGTAACTTCACCAGTCTTAGTTTTCATTACTTTACCACGAACACCAACTATATCACCAATATCGGCACTCTTAAATAATGTATAAGCTTCTTCTCCAATATCATTTATTGAAATATATATTTGAATAGAACCAGACTTATCTTTAATTGTAAAGAATGAAGCTTTTCCCATTTTTCTTATAAACATAATTCTACCAGCAACAGTAGCTTCATCATCCATATTCTCAAAAGCATCATGTTCTACATCAGCATACTTTTCTTTCAACTCTGCTGCATAAGCAGTTCTTTCGAATTTATGTCCGAAAGGATCCATTCCTAATTCTCTTATTTTTTCAGCTTTTTCTCTTCTTACCAATTCTTGTTCAGTAAATTCTCTCATAATTATCTCCCTTTCTCTAATAAAAAAAGTTATAGACTAAAGGGACGAAGAATTCTTTCGCGGTACCACCCTTCTTTAATCTATAACTTGATTATCTCTTTATTTATAACGGTAATTAACCGGGCCGAAGCCACTCAAAGGTTTTTATTCATATTAGGCTTATTACTAACTCCCACCAACGTTAGCTCTCTTTAAATAGTTTCCAATACTACTCGTCCTTCTCACTGATTTATGGACTTAATATACAATAGTTTTTTTTGTTTGTCAAATATTTACTTTAATTACAAGTATAACCTTGAATTTCCAATACTTCTCTTAACTCTGAAATCGTTATCTCTTGACCTGCATCAATTCCTATAAAGCTACCATCTTCCATCTTAGTAATAAGTCTAATTCCACCATTAATACGTATAACTTGCATATATGGTTTAGACCTTTGAATCTCATTAATATAGCTTTGTATCTGTGACTGAGCTTCTTCTGGAAAAATCATATCAACAGTAAACTTCATATCCTTTATTTCTTTATCTTTAACTTTAATAACCAAATTAGAAGTTTTTTTCATATCGGAAGAATCATCAATTGCTATACAAGTTAATTTTTTTGTACTAGTACATCCTGTCAAAAAGAACGTCATTATTAGTACTAAAACTATTCCTTTTTTTTTCATATGTCTCCTCCTCTATTTTCTCAATGCTTCCATTATTCTATCTTCATCTGCAGCTCCCAAAATAGTATCTTTTATACTACCATCTTCAAATACCATTATCGTAGGAGTTGCTTGTATACCATATCTAGCAACTATCTTTTCGCTTTCCTTATCATCAATATCCATTGTTACTATTTTTATATCTTCATTATTCTTTGCAATGTTTATCAAAGTAGTTAACATAGCTACACAAGGTGGACAAGATTTTGAAGAAAAATCCACAATAACAGGTTTTTCTGAGTCTAAAACCTCCTCCGAAAAATTAATATCATTAACTTTAATTATTCCTACATTAGATGCTTCTTCTTGAGCTTCTTCACTACTCTTATTAAAGTAATAAAATCCCGTTAACGCACATAATGCAATTACAAAAACTCCAATTTCAATTATTAATTTTACTTTCTTATTCATACTATACCTCCTATTTTACTAATCCAATAATACCTAAAATAATATTCCATAATCCACTTAAAATTAAAATACTACCAGATATTTTATTTATAATATTATAATGTTTCTTTATAAAATCAAAAGTCGTCTTCATTTTTTCTAAAAATAAAGTTGTTACAATAAAAGGAATTGCTAAACCTAAAGAATACAGCAATAGTAATATAGCTCCTTTAAATACACTACCCATTGTACTTGCTAATATTAATGCTGAAGACAAAAATGCTCCAACACAGGGTGTCCATGACAAAGAAAAAATCATTCCAAATAACACTGATGTAACAAAATTCAAATTCTTTTTATCTTGATTAATTCCTTTCGTCTTATTTAAAAACTTAATAAATATTACACCAATATAATTTAAACCAATCACCAACAAAAACAATCCAAATAAAATATTTACGTAATTTGCATATTGATGAATAAACTTACCAAAAGTTCCAGCAAAAACTCCTAAAAGAATAAAAACGATACTAAATCCACAAACAAATCCAATTGAATTTATAAGAGACTTCTTAGTACTTTTACTTTCAGTTGCAAAATAAGAAATATATATAGGTATAACTGGTAAAACACATGGTGAAATAAAAGATGCAATACCTTCAACAAACGTAATTAAATACTCCATTCAATACCTCCATTTTCTATATATAAAGTGTAACACTAAAAAACTAATTGTTCAATAACGTTCTAAATACTAAAAAAATAAGCCCACGCATTATGGACTTACTCTATTATATAAATCTAAATATTATTTTTCCATTCTTAAAATCATCAATTTATTATGATTTTCTTCTTTTTCTAATTCTGGTTTTAATTCTTTCATTAATCTTACTAATTCTTTAACCATCTCTACAGTTTGATCTTCACCATTATATATTCTTAAAAAATCATCTGGAATTTCTGTTGCAAATCCATATTGTCCAATTATTTCTTTTACATCGCCTTCTGTATATTGACGTCCAAATGGCCAAGGATCTCTTAAAGAGCCATCAAAACCTCTAGCAAAAGCTTTAGTATATTTAACTACTTCTCTTTCTCTTATCAAGTTATATGAACCTTTACTCAAGAACTCTACTAATCCATAATCTTTAATAGCACTAATATCGTAGCCTATCTCTCCTTCTTCAAAAGCTGTCTTACTAAAATATCTTGCTCTTCTAGGCAATAAACCTGGTCTTTCTTTTCTCTTACTATATTGTTCATCTATATAAGCTCTATCAATTAATTTTGTATGAAAACTATAAATTGGTGCTCGACCATTATGTTCTCTATACATTTGCTGATAATTTATTTCACACATTGTATCTGTTTCTCTATCATACTGTAAAAATCTTACTACACCTGTATAATCATCTTCATCAGGTTGTGATAATTCATTTATTACCAATGAACTCTCTTTACCATTTCCTACAAAGCAAAGAGCAGAATCAAATACTACAGAATAATCTTTTTTGCCAACAGCATATAACTCTTCATTTTCATCTACAGAAAACATTGTATATTTACCTTCATGATTTATAAACATACACTTTTCGCCATTTCTTACAATAAATCCAAGATTTTTTCCCTCCAAAGTAGCAAAAACAGCTAAATCATTATCTCCAAATACACTATAAACTAACTCCATTATATTAGAAAGATTACTTAATACTTCCTCATCACAATTAATTATTTTCATGATTTTCACCACTTCCAAAACCGATTTCTAATTCCAATTTTTTACAATCAACATCTTCATAATCTTTTCTTATATCTCGCATAATTGCAGCAAGTTCTCTACACATAGCTAAAGTACTATCATTACCATTATGAATATCCATTATTTCTTTAGAAACCCTTGGTTTAAAGCCACTTCTTGTTAACATTTCTTCCATTTGTTCTTGTGAATATTGTTTACAGAAAGGGAAACCAGTAATAGCATTACCATCTTTAGTTACAAACAATATTTTAAAATATTTAGTAGTCCTATCTCCTCTTTGTAAAGAATAGGAACTACCCAAAGATCCTGAATTACCATAATCTCTTACAGTCGCTAAACCATGCAAGAAAGGTTCAACTTCACTATCAAAAGTACGACTAATGTAACTTGTACTCTTGGCTTTTTTACCTTTTTCTTGACTAGCTAGTAATCTCTCTTCAATTTGAATAGAAAAAGGTGTTTTAACTCTATTTTCATAAACAATCTTATTTTTTTCAAAATGCATTTGATTGAATGTCATAATTACTCTAATATCTTTATCTCCGTCATATTGTGCATAAACAATACTACCATCTAAACCATCGTAATCTGGAACTTCACGTTTTCTAACTGACAAAGACTCAGCATGTTTTTCATCTCTATACTTTAATAAAGTCTGGCCATCACAAAAACTAGCTTCAAAATCCTCATAACCAACTTGTGTAACATTATGTTCTTTATCTGTTGTAAACATATCATAACTGATTGTACCATCTTCATTTAATGTATAGAGTGTATATAAATTATATTCTTCCTCTTCAACTAAATGTAATAACTTTTCTTTACCATCAATAAACACCTTAAAATATTCACCTGTAAAATCACCTAATAAATCTCTAGCGACTAAAAAAGCTTTAGTATATCTAGGTACATCTTCTTCCATTAATTCTTTAATTTCTATCATACTTACTCCACCTTTAATTGTTTGACATTTATTATAAACATATTTTTTTATTTACACAAGAAAAAAAGCAGTAATCTGCTTTTTACATCTTATTATATAAATTTTATTCCCAATCATGAATATAAACTTTATACTTACTCACTTGCTTAAAATAAATCTCATCATTATTTATAACATATTCATTTTCATATAAATATACATAATTTGGATAATAATCATAAATAACATAATCTAAGTTAGGAGCAACAACAAAACTATATATTTTATTATTTTCTACCTTAGTAGTAACATAGCCATCATTAATTGTAAATCTAGAATCTTTATAAAAATATTTACTTTTTATATCATTTTGATTTTCATCATCAAAACTCATTACTTTGCCTCTAAAATAATTATTGTTATCTTCAAATTCATAATTAAAATAATTTAACTCTTCGTCAAAAGGTTTATGAGTTAAAACCTTTCCATCTTCGTTAAATATCATCAACATATTAACAAATCGAATCCCTAAATAAGTTTTTGAATCTGCACCTTTAATAAAATAAAAATCTTTAGTACTTAAAGAATAATCATCTTTATTTTTAAAGTAGTCAAATTCTTCCGAAGTAATATTTTCCTTTACTTCATTCCCATCAAAAGACAAAGTAAAAAGTTTTTCGTTATCATTTACTTGAGGAGTTAACCTGACCTTATGATTTTTATTGTTAATTACAACATCATATTCTACTGATTTGTAACCATCTATAATTTTCTCATTCACTAAATTAATACTATTTATATCACCAGTAAATGAATAGCTATTTTCACTTTTTTCATAAACAACAAAACCTAACATAACTATAAAAATCATAGCTATTAAATAAGTCATTAATTCTTTCTTTTTCATAACATCACACCTTATTAAAGCGAAGCCTCTGTATTCCAGAACACCTCATATGTATTAATTTTTTTTAAATTAATTACATTATCTTTTATTGTAAGTTCATATTCAATTGCATCAAAATTTTTATCGCTTTCTTCTTTACATGAAGTAAATAAGTATTTTATTTTACCATTATCGATAACAAGGAGACGTTTTGTAAACTCTTCTTCACCCTTAAATTTCTTAGATTTATAACCAAATTGAGTAGAATACTCATCCATACTTACAAAATCATAATTTGAATCAAATACTATAAATGATTGTTTATTTTCACCATTTATATTAAACGACAAAATGTCACCATTACTATTCAAAATAAAACCATCAATACGATATCCAATCCCATTTATAAAAGTAACCTTCTCCATAAACATATATTCTTTACCATCTTCATCTTTAAAAAAGGTTAAATATTTAGGACTAAAAACAGCATCATCAAGTATTTCTATCATTCTATCAATTGAATCAATATTATCATAATCTTGTAAAATAGAATCCTCATCAATCACTTTACCGCCTAAAGTTAACTTATAACCGATTTTTCCATTGCTCAAAATATAACTAGCTACAAGTTCCTTAGTAACTCCATTCATCGTTAATTTATATTTATTTATTAACTCATTACTATTCTTTATTGTATCTCCAACAGCAATATGTGCAGTATCGATTACATAATCATCCTCAACATAGTTATCATATTTAGAAGCTTTACTAAAACCTTCTATTGTAGGAATTGTATCACTAACATTATTACTTACATTATCTTCCTTATCAACATTTTTATCATTTTCTTCATTAGACTCCAATTGCTTATCATCACTATCCAAGTTATCTTCAATCTTATTTTCAGACCTTTTATCTTCGCTTGTTAAATTTGAAACATATGTATTTAAACCAATTGCTCCAACGGAAATTCCTAAAACTAAAACAGCGCTTAGGATTCCAATAACTAACTTATGACTTAAACAAAAATTTTTTATTTTCTCTAACATACAACTCACCTATTTTAATTTTAACATATCATTTAATAAAAACATATTTTAATAAACAATGAACTTTACACAACAAAAAAAGCAGGACATCATCCCACTTTCTTTAAAACAACTATTTTCTATTTAATCTATATCTTTCATCTGGATCAAGAATTTTCTTTCTTAATCTAATAGCACTTGGAGTAACTTCTACTAATTCATCATCTTGAATAAACTCTAAAGCTTCTTCTAAACTAAATGTCTTAGGTCTAACAAGTGCTATTGCATCATCAGATCCACTAGCACGTGTATTAGTTAATTGTTTATTCTTACATGGATTAACATTTAAATCATTATCTCTGTTATTAATACCAATAATTTGGCCAACATAAACTTCTTCAGCAGGTCCAATAATCATTGTTCCTCTATCTTGTAAGTTAAATAATGAGAATCCTAATGATTTACCATTTTCCATAGAAACTAGAACACCATTCTTACGTCCAACAATCTCACCAACATATGGTTTATAATCTTCAAAACTACGAACCATAACTCCTTCACCCTTAGTATTAGTTATAAATGCACTTCTATAACCAATTAATCCACGAGTAGGAGCACTAAACTCTAAATGAACATAATCATTTTCATCGTTATTAACAACTTCAAGCATAGCTTTTCTCTCTTGTAAGTCATTAATGATAGTTCCAGAATACTCTGATGGACAGTTAACAATAACTTTTTCAAATGGTTCACATTTCTTACCATCAATTTCTTTATATAATACTTGAGGTTTAGAAACACTTAATTCATAACCTTCTCTTCTCATATTTTCAAGTAATATTGATAAGTGTAATTCACCTCTACCAGATACTTTGTATCCATCTGAACCAGGTAAATCTTCTACTTCTAATCCTACGTTAGTTTCAAGTTCCTTTTCTAATCTATCTTTTAAATGTCTACTAGTTAAGAATTTACTTGTCTTATCTTTACCAGCAAATGGACTTGAGTTAACTAAGAAATCCATACTTAATGTAGGTCTTTCAATAGTAATAGGTTCCATTGGATCAACATGATCTTTATCACATACAGTATCACCAATAGAAATATCAGGACAACCTGCAAATGTTACGATATCACCATAATAAGCAACATCTTTTTCCACTCTCTTAATTCCTTCTTCAACAAATAACTTAGAAATTCTAAAACTAGTTACACTTCCATCATTTCTTGATAAAGCAACAGTCTGTCCATTTTTAATAGCACCCTTAGTAACACGTCCTATACCTAATCTTCCAATAAATGAATCATAGTCTAATGAACTAACTTGTAATTGTAAAGGATCTGTCTCATTTCCTTCATAAGCACTACATTGATTTAACACAGTCTTAAGTAATGGTTCAATTGTAGTACTTTCTTCATCTAATGATAATTTAGCAATACCTTCTCTAGCAATACCATATACGATTGGGAAATCTAATTGTTCGTCAGTAGCATTTAATTCCATAAATAAATCAAATGTCATATCAACAACTTCTTGAGGTCTTGCATCCTTTTTATCAATCTTATTAATAAATAATATTGGTCTTAAATTTTGTTCTAATGCCTTCTTTAAAACGAATCTAGTTTGAGGCATTGGTCCTTCTGCTGCATCAACAAGTAATATTACAGTATCAACAGTTTTCATAATACGTTCAACTTCTGATGAGAAATCAGCATGGCCTGGTGTATCTACGATATTAATCTTATAATCATTATATCTGATTGCACAGTTCTTAGAATAGATTGTAATACCTCTTTCTTTTTCGATATCATCACTATCCATAACTCTTTCAACGATTTCTTCGTTAGCTCTAAAAACACCGTTTTGTTCAAGTAATGCATCTACTAAAGTACTCTTACCAGCATCAACGTGTGCCACTACAGCTATATTAATAATTTTATCCATATAACTTTCCCCACTTCTTTTAATAAAATCCAAAGTAAACTTTAACACAAAATAGGCTAAATGACAAGTTTTACTTGAATCTAACAGAAAAAAGACGATTTAAAAATCATCTTCTTAATTACTTTTAGTTTTTGGAAGTTCAATTTCTTCAACGTCTGTATCTTTAGATTTATTCTTATTTACTACAACTTTCTTAGGTTCTTCCCCTTTAACTTGTTCCTCAAATGCCTTTATATCATCAAATCTTTTATTAAATAAATACATAAAAGCCCAAATACAACAACCATATCCTACTATTTTAAATAAACATTCAAATAACATTGATGTTACACCATTAAAAGATGTAAATGCTGTTATAAAACTTCTTATAATATCTCTCAAAATTGATGCAGGTATATATGCAAATGCAGCTAAAAGAAGAATACATATTAAAATAATTGTATTAATAAGTAAATCTTTAAAATTTACTTTCATTAAATAATCTACATACTCTTTTAAATTCTTTATAAATTCCTTTATCATTTCACACTCTCCGTTTTATTTTTTTCAATATCAATGTTATTTTTTGACATTCCCGCATTTGTTACATTAACTGACTGAGTTGAAGCAACTGCCTTATTTGGTACTGTTTGACCAGTATGTGTTGGAGCTCCAATAGTATTTACAACAACCGCCGATTTAGTTGGCTTTTGACCAGTAACTGAACTAACCACAACTTTCTTTTGAGTAGCATTTTCACTCGAAACATTAGCTGCTTTAGGAATGACACCTTTAGAAGTAATAGCTGTTGATGATGTTGGATGACTGTTAATTACGCCAGCACTCACTGGTTTAGCTACAGTTTGTGTATTAGTAGTACTTTTTGGAACTACACTTCCTGTAGAACTTTTTAATGGTATAGATGTTTTGTTCACTGAAACATTAGATGATGGCGTACTAGATTTAACTACTCCAGCCACAGGTGGTTTAGTAGTTGTAGTCACTCCAGCTTTAACAGGACTAGATATAGTTTGATTAACCTGCTTTGGAGTAGTAGCACCATTAACTTGTCCACCACTTGGATTGCTTGTTGTTGAAACAGCTTTCTTTACATCACTTTGCGGAACAACAACCTTTTTTACAACTTGTTGCGTAGAACCACTAACTACTGGTTTTGCAACAACTTGTTTAACAACTTTTTTAGTTTCCACAGAATTAGAATTTTCATCCTTAGAATTAACACTCTTAGAATCCAAATTATTGTGTGCAACTATACCCACTTTATTAACAGGCTTATTAATTTCAGCTACCTTATTTGAAACTGGAACAGCCTTTTCTTTTGGACTTTCCTCAGCTTTTATATCTTCTATTTTAGCACTTTGAACAGGCTGAACTTGTTTAATCACTTTATCTACATTGTTCTCACCACTTATAGTAGCTTGACTATTAACAGATGGTAAAGTAGAACTCTTTTCCTTTTCAGCTTCATCAGTCGTTGCTTCTAATTTAACCTCAGCTGTAATAGACACATTGTTATCTTTAGATTCAACTTCAGTTTTAACTAATTCTTCATTATTAGTAACATTCAAAGTCTGTTCACTATCTAAATTAGAATTATCTAAATGAATCGGAGCAACTTCTGAAGGAACTTGAACCTGTTGATTAACATCAGTCATATTTGCATTAACAATATCATTATTTTGCCCTTCATTACTAACATTCATTTGAACAACAGGTGAAGCTTCCCCTTGTCCAATATTAGATTCACTAGGAACAGACATTTCAGGATTAGCTTCGGCTATTACACCAGTCTGAATAGCAGGAATTTCTTGCTGTATAACAGGCAAATTATTTCTAAATGAATACTTACAGAATGTCGTTTTATAATTCATCATAATATCTTCAACAACTGAAATATTATCAAAAACTTCAGGATTAGTATAATATCTAACAACATTCGTTTTAACAGGATCAATATTTATAGCAATATCATTAATTTCAATTAGTAACTCAAAATTAATCATTTCACGTATATACATTTGTAAAGATGCACCTTTAGTATAAATATCTCCAACATCAAAATAATAAGGTGAATATAATACAGGTGTAGACTCTTTTAATAATACGATTCCTATCATATTATTATTTCCTTTAGTTTCATTAAGTAAACCATTTAAATCATTAGTTACCATAACAAACTTTTTATTTGTAACATCTTCAACATCTTTTATCTGTAAATACATATTAATATTTCCGTTAATCATCATTTTTCTATCAACATGTCTTAACTTTAACAATTCTCTTATCAGACAAGATACAAAACTCTCAAAAGAACTAAAATCATATTCCGCAAACAAACTTGACTTTATTGCAGAATTAATAGGATCATCAATTCTCTTTTTAACAATATCATAACATTCAGATTTTATTTTTGAAAAACCTTTAATATTACTTATTTTACTAATAACCTTTTTAACAGGTAATGTATCAAAATCTTCTACTTCTAATATAGCATTACATAATTTACGATATTTATGATTATTATATAAAACCATTATAGCTTGTTCTTGAACAGTTAATTTATCTCTATATTGTATTGATAAAGATGCTGCTACTTCATTAAGTGGTAACTTATTAGTCACTACCATATCTCTATTAGCTGCATTTGAATACTTAATAGCTAAATCTCCATAATTAGTATTTTGCATAGCTTCTCTTAAATAATCACTTGTAGAAAGAATATCCAAATTATCATAAACAGAATACTTTCTTTCTATATTCTCAATACAACGATTTACCATATCATCTGACATTTTATTATTAACTAAATTATATTTCTTATTTATTTTTCTAAATCTACTTACTAAATCTATTCCAAATAATGGCTTATAATCATCGTTAAGGCTCTTCATTAATTCAATTTTAGCATCAACAACCTTAATCTCATTTCTAGTATCATTCTCATCTTTCTGAGCTTCATAATATTTTCTATTAAGTTCTAAATTTTTGTTCAAATCCCAAACTTCTCTTAAAAAATCAACAGCTTCTTCATATGTTGGCGGTTGAACAATATACATATTATATCTATCCTTAATAGCTATTTCCATTCTATCATTAATACCAATATCATTAATATCTGGTAACAAATTAAGAGACCTTTCAACCTTATATTTATTATAAGTATCAATTTCCTTTTGTAATTCAAAATATTTTCTTCTTAAAGTATTCTTCAAAGTAACAATATTTCTTAAATATTGTAATTGCCTTCCTTTTATTTCATCATAAACGAGTAATAAGTCACCAGCTTTATAAATTACTTTAGTTACGTCATCCAGATGATCTCTTTGTTTTAATGTTCTATCGAAATCTTCAATGTTAAACATTTCACCTTCTAACATGATCATTTCATTTCTTAAGAAAACAACTTTAGGATTCATTGTTTCATAATTATCCAAAACCATTCTTATGTTGTTTTCTTTACCATGATTTCTAACGAATTCCAATTGTTTTAAAAATTCTTCGAAAGATTCTAAATTATCAAATATCTTTATTCTTTCCAATAAACCATATTCATCGTCGATATATGTATAACAAATTCCTAAATTATCGCCACTTTGATAGATATAAGGATGAACAGAGGTCGAACTGTATCCATATTTTTTCATCAACTCGATAACTGTGTCAAAGTCAAACATACGCCAACCTCCCTATTCTTTATTATTCAAAATTATTATAACACATAACTAATACTAAAATCATTATTTATTGATTAAAATATTTACAATGGTGTATAATTAAAATAATGAAAAGAGGTACATAAATGGAAATTAAAATAAAATCATATTCTTCTCAATCATCACTAATCAGTTCAATAATATTCTTTATATTAGGTGCAATTCTTTTTACAAGTGCTGATAAAGTTATATCATTTATATCAATAGCTATAGGTATTTTATTAGCAGTGATAGGAATAATAAACTTAACTATTTATATCCATAATGTAAAAAAGGAAATACCAACTTCTAAAAGGCATATTACTGTTGCAGTCATTACTTTAATACTAGCTTTTATATTCATCTTTTTTTCAAATATTGTTGAACAATTTATAAGATTTATTGTTGGTGCATGGATTCTATTAACAGGTATTACAAGATTTATCAATGTTTTATCAATTAACACCAAAAGTCGTAAATTCATCCCTTTACTTGTTGTTTCTATTCTATTAATGGCTGTAGGAGTATACACAATTGTAATCGGAAATATTGTTCTAGCTTATATCGGATTAATTATGATGATATATGCTGCAATTGAGATAGCTGGATATATTTTCTACACTAAAGATACTATAACTCCAGAAGAGCCCGGAACTACAACTCTTATTGTTCCAGAAGAAACTGAAGTAGCAGAAGATAAAAAAGATACAAAAAAAGTAAAAGATGTTAAAGAAAAAAAGACAAAAAAGAAAACAAAAAAAGATAAAAATACAAACGAAGAAAGCGATATCTAATTTGATATCACTTTTTATTTTGTCTCATCTTTTTCCCATTTATAATTATTTAATAAAACATCTTTTTTATAACCGGAATTATCTAAAATATTATTAACTTCTACCATCGACTGACTTATAATACTTTTATAAGTTTCGTTATCCAAAACAACTCCACTTGTAGAAATACAATCACCCAACTCATTAATAACATTATTTTTAAATTCACAACTATAACTTTGATTTTTATAACCTTGAAATGCATTATTTGTTGTTCTAAAAGAAACTCTACTATCATCTCCAGACTTATGTCTAATATCTAAAATAAAACCTCTAGAATTATAAATATACTCAAATCCATCATCATATCTAATAAAATTATAAGAATAGTTAAAATTAATTAACTCCATCTTCTCTCTTTCTTCTTCATCTTTAATATTTTCTATTTCTTCTTCGTTACTATAAGACCCTGTTTTTATACACTGCCCACCAATTCTATAAATCATCTCACATCTATAGCCTCTGGCTTCTAAGTATTCACTTAAATAAGCAAAATTAACATTTCTATCAACTTCTTCTTTCTTATTTAAAATCAAAAAGGCAATCAAAAATATTGCTAAAATTCCAACAATCCAATAAATAACTTTTTCAACAAAAGCAATTCTTCTAGCTCTACCATACAAATTACTTACTTTATTAGTATTCTTATCCATAATACCAACCCTCATTCTTATTTATATAATATCATAAACAATAGAAAAACTAAATCAAAAAAAAAGAGCAAACGCTCTTACAAATTTAAATTTTTACATCCTCATTAATAAATTCTTTATCCATTAATAATTCATGGATTTCTTCCTCTTTTGTATCAAGATAAACTTCTTCAATACGATCAACTCTACACTTTTCTGATTTAATAATTGCTTCCACTTTATCAATAGCATCTTCTAAAACATCATTAACAACTACATAATTATATTTAGTAACTTCATTTATCTCTTTATATGCTGTATGGAATCTTTCTAGTATTTTTTCTTTACTATCCGTTCCTCTATTTTTTAATCTTTCAACCATTACTTTTAATGAAGGTGGCATTATAAAAATAAATAAAGCTTCTGGAACTAACTTTTTAATTGCTTTAGCACCTTCTATTTCTATCTCTAAAATAACATCTATGCCATTTTTTAATTTCTCACTAATAAATTCTTTTGGCGTTCCATAGTAATTACCAACATAATTTGTATATTCTAAAAAATAGCCTTCGTCTATTTTCTTTTCGAATTCTTCTTTAGTAACAAAATTATATGTTTCTCCTGGTATATCATTACTTCTTATAGATCTAGAAGTTGTTGAAACAGATAACCATCTATGTTCACTATCATTTTTTAAAAGTCCACTAATTACTGAACCTTTACCACATCCGCTAGGAGCTGAAATAACTATTAAAGTTCCTCTACTATTTTGTTTAATCACATAACCACTTCCTTTATTAAAACTTACTATATCATACTTAATTAAAGAAAAAAAGAAGATTATTTCTTCTAATACTCTAAATAACTTTTTCTTTCCTCTTTTTTACAGAAATAACGATTCCTATCAATATAACCATTAAACTTATAACTTGATTTAAAGATAAAAATACTCCTTCATGACTTCCTCTAAAATAGTCTAATATAAACTTACCTAATCCACATAATAAAAAACTAATACCTAAAGTTTCCCAATTAAATTTATCCTTTCTTAATAATAGAAACATATAAAAGAATATTCCTAAAAACACAAAAGTTTCAATAATTTGCACAGGAAATAAAGAAATCCCATTTGGTGCAGATAAAGAATTACTATAAACTATATGACCTAATCCACTATATTCTATTCCATAGCAACATCCTACTAAAAAGCATCCAATCTTCCCAATTGCATACATCATAGGATATGACGATATAAATAAGAACATAACATCTTTAAAACTTTTTTTAAATTGTAAGCAAAAGATTATCAAACATAGTATTCCTCCAATAGCACCTCCATAAGAAGACAACTCTAAATTTACGAAATTAAATTTATCATATTGTTCTAAATATTGAAAATAAGTTAATAATTTAGCTCCAACTATAATACCTATATTCTCATACACTAAAGCTCCTATAATTTCATATTTAGTAAATTTAAACTTTTTACTCAAAAGATAAACAACTATAACATTTAATACTAAAGATAAAAGAATTGCCAAACTATAATAAGATATATCTGTACCAATCATTGTTTTCACTTTCACTCACCTTTTTTCAATAGTTCACTTTATATCTATTACTTGTCAATAACTACCTACTTATCAACATCATAATTCCATAATCCTAACTGACCATTTATTTCTTCATCTATATCTAACTTCGTAACTTTACCTAATTTCCAAGCAAAACCCTCACGATATTTCTCACCATAAACATTTTTATCTAATTTTGATATCTCTTTATTTAATTCATCATCTAATTCTAAACAATCTTCTAATACAACTTTACATAGAATCTTTTTCTTAGGAAAATCAATTCCATAATCCTTAACTTTTTCAAGCCATTCTCTATCCACACCACATCCAGCATGTATTAGTATTTCTCCACGATATTTCGTTTTCCAGCTACGAAATTCATAAATTTTATACCCATTGGCAACTAGACTAGCCCAAGGTTGTTTTAATGTTAATACTTTCATAACTCACCTCCACTAAACACAACCTGATGGAATAAGTGAAATCAAAAAAATAGCTAAAAGAAAATAAATAATAATTCCACATACCACTTTCATAATCAATGAAAACAATTTTCTAAAAACTTTACTATTAGGACACATCACTAAACCAAGCACATCTAAACCATACTCTATTCCTAAAAGAATAAAATTAAAGTAAGTAGGTTCAGGTGAAATTTCAACCCAATACTTAGGCAACAAACTAGGAAAGTTATTTAATAAAAATAAAAATATTACAATCAAAACAATAACAGCAATCATAAAAAATATTATTGCTTTCTCAATAATAGATTCTTCTTTAGATAATGGAATGTTTTCCTCCAATTTCATTTTATTATTATCAGAATTATCAACTTCAATTATTTCCTGAATTTCAATTTTTTCGCTCGCTATTTCATTCTCCAAACTATCTTCTTTATATACTAAGTCTATATAAACATTTTCTATTTTATTTTTAGATATCAACTTTCTTCCACAAGCTTTACATTTATTAGATCCTACTAAATTAATAGTACCACAATAATTACAACGCTTTATATTACTATTACTCATACAACATACTTCCTTACTCTACACATAATAACATAAATCAACCTTTATACCTAATTAATAACTATATCTACAAACTTAGCAGGAATAACTTTCTCTATATCATTAACATTAATTTTTATAAAATACCCAATCTTACCACCACTAAATACTATTTTATCAAAAAGAATTGCAGTCTCATCTATCACAGTTGTAAAAACTTTTTTCATACCAATAGGACTACATCCACCATGTACATATCCAGTAATTTTTAATAGATCTTTCATTGGTAACATAGAAACCTCTTTTTCACCAACAGAAGCAGCAGCTTTTTTCAAATCTAACTTACTAGCAACTGGTACTACAAAAACAAAGTAATTACCACTTCTTCCAATAGTTACTAAAGTTTTAAAAGTACTATCTAATTCTTCCCCAAGCATTCCAGCACAAGTAACTCCATCTAAAGCTTCTTTAATATCAAGTATTAATTCTTCATAAAGAATATTATTACTATCTAGAATTCTCATTGCATTTGTCTTTATATTCTTTGCCATACTTTTCCTCCAAACTTAAGAAGTCTCCATCTTCATTTACAACTTCATAACCATGAATTTTACGCCATTCTTTTCTTTCTTCTCTATTCATAACTTTAACTTCTAAAGCTTTGTCCATATGTAAAATACCATCTAAGTGATCATACTCATGAGACATAACTGTTGCAGGAAATCCTTTAAAAGTTTTCTGGTGTTTCCTACCTTCTATATCATAATATTCTATTTTCATTTTATAAGGTCTTAATACCAATCCCATATTATCTAAACAACTAGCACAAGCTTCCCAATACATAGTTAATCCTTTTCTTTCTTTTATAACTGGATTAATTAGTATTGTTTTTTCATTCCATTCATCATCTTCTACTTTATCTAAATCAGTATTCTTTAAATATATAATTCTTTTATTTATTCCAAGTTGAACTGCTGCCATAGCAAATACTCCATGAGTTAAACAATAACTATCTAAAATATGAATTGCTTCTTCTAAATTATCATTATTCAAATCAACTTTCTCACTTACTTGTCTCAACCACTCTAAATCATTCTCTATTGTTTTTGCTTCAAACATAGTTACACCTCATTCTTATTCGTATTTTATCATATATAGCAGAAAAAGAAGATGATTTATTTTTATCATCTTCTCAAAATTATTCTCCAAACCATACTTTTACTATTTGAGCATCAGACTTTCTTATTGCAACACTAACACAACCACCTAAAGTATCTTTCTTATCAAAAGTTACAATCCAAATTTCTTTCTCTGTATCATAAAAAACAATTATAGTATTATAATCTTTTTTATTTTCGAAATCAGATATATTATTTAAGACTATTTTTGCTATTTCAATTGCAGTCTCTTTATCAGATACAATTTCACCATCGTAAACAGCAGTATTATCTTTTAACAAATAAGAAAAATCTCCTTCTCTATATAAAATATCAATGTTTTTATTATCATTTTTATAAAATTGCAAAAAAACAATTAACAATAAAAGACATAAAATAATAGTAAAAAATATAACCACCACATTCTTGGTATCAATCTTTATTTTCACAACAAAAACCTTCCTTTCTCAAAAACAAAACAACTAAATACTTCTATCTATTTTCATACTCGTTATATATAATGCTTCTACAAATAATTCTTATTTCTCCTCCAGATAAATTAGAGAAACATAATTCAATAACATCACCTTGCAATTTTGATGGACATATCTCGTTTTCTTCCAATTTGTTTTTTAACTCATTAAACTTTGTATAGTTTTCATCAATTACAACACAATCAAAGGGGATACCATCTCCACCCCAAAAATTCACATTATTATATTCAAGATATATGATATCTTCAAAAACAAATGATTTATTTCTAAACTCCTTTCTATCACTTAAAAAGTTAATAGTTAAAGTTCCCATAAGATTATTATAATTTAAATCATTTAACCAGAAATCATGTATATAAATTTTATCTAAAAGCTCTAAATTCTCTTTACATATTTTCATTAATTCTTCCTCTTTCCACTTCTAATAAACACTCAAAACACTTGCTTCATCTTCCATAAGTAACATAATAGTCAATATCATTATAAATATAGTATATCACAATAACTAATATAAGTATTGTTATCCTTGATAATACTTTAATAAATTTAAAAAAGATATAACAAAATCGTTATACCTTTTACAAGTGTTTATAAGCTACATTACTTTATATAATTTTATACTTTCTTAATTTCTATTTCTTCACCATTTATTGATATTTTGTAATCTTCAATACTATCAATTAATTTACCAAATCTATCACTAATAGAAAAACTATAATAGCCACCTTTTAAAGCTACAAAATCTTTATCCGAATTATCAACAATATTATCAATTGGCATAATTTCATTCATAAGTAAATAAACAAAATATTTACTACCAACTTTATATATCTTTAACTCAAATTTATCATGTTTCGCATAAAAACTTTGTTTATACAATGTATTATCAATTTTCCAACCTTTTTTCAAATGTGGATAATATTCAATATAATTACTTTCATCAGGAAATATTGCATAATCTCCTTCAATAAATATCATCGTTGATCTTATCTCACAAAGAGTAGAATAATTACAAGCTAGTATTGGATCAGAAAAATAATAATGCTCCTCTAAATAGTTAGTATCAAATCCATTAGTCAAAAAAACAATAAGAATAGAAATAAATATATACTGTCTTTTTTTTATTCTAAGCCTAATTTTTGAGCTAACCCTATATGCATAATATAATAATGCAATTAAGAATAAAGAATCACTATAACTGAAAGCTTTCGTGCTTAAATACATATCATTAATTCCTAACATACTTGTCAAGATTAATGGTAATCTCATTATTAAATATAAAATTAAAATTAACAATAAATAATTAAGATAATCCTTTTTCAATATAATCCAAACCTTTCTAATAAATTAGTCAATATTTAAGAAAATAGAGAAACCAGTCCTTTAATTCCTAATCCTATTACTAAATCAACCCCTCAAATAATACAATTGTATTTTTTGTAACAATTACAAAACTAAAACATGTTTATTGTACATAAGTTAATACTACTATTATCAGTTAATTTAACTAAAAATCTTTCATATAAAATTCCTTGTCACTTATTACAATCTTATAATCTGCAATAGAATCAATAAACTTACCATATCTATTTTTAACATAATAATCATAATCAGCAATTTTAATAGGAGAAAATTCTTTATCAGTATTATCAACTAAATCTTCAATAGCAATAGAATCATTTAATATAGCATAAACAAAACACTTATCTTCAATAGAATATACTTCCATAATAATACCATCTAATTCAAGTCGACGAATATATTTATAATACTTATTATTTACTCTCCAACCATTTTCACTTTTTTTATAATATTCAATATATTTTGAATCATTAATAAAAACAGAAATATCATTTTCTTCAAATCTCAATAAAGACTTTATTTCACAAAGTTGAGAATAATTACATGCTTCAGTAGAACTAGAGAAATAATAATTTGGTAATAAAAATCCTTCCTCAGCTCCAAAAATTAATACTCCAACAATAACTAATAGTATTTTAAAAGCAACTCTTAAATAATGTTTAGTTATGAAAGGCAAAAGACTCTGATATAAACAATATAAAATAATAGTTCCAAATATAATATCTAAAAAATTAAAATAATTTGACGTAAATCCTAATCCCATATGGCTTATATTGAATAAAGCATCTCTAATTAAAGAAATCCTTATTACAAAATATGCAAAAGTAAACCACAAAATAATTATTTTTAATACTTTCTTCATAAAATTCCTTTCTAGCAATTATGATAGCAATACAATAAAGCATAACTATTATAAATTTAGTATATCACATTAATGTTTTTATCTCAAAACACAAAAAGATACAACATAATTGTATCTTTTCGACATTAAATTATATATTAATTATATCAGTTCTATTATCATCTCTTGAAGAATATCATCTTCATCATATATGAAAGTCAGTAAATAACCATCTTCAGTAAAATGTATTGAGGAATTAACCGGCCATCCAGAATATATTTTACGAGCATATAAACCTTTTTTATCTATTTTATATACCTCAGACAATTTAGTTTTGCCAATCTCCATAAAATCAAAATTCAACTTATTTGGCGACTTTTTAAACATTTCAGAGCCATAATATTTCCCAACTTCATCATAATATACAAATATATATCTTTTTCTACTTTTAAATACGACTCTATATGGGATTGGCATAAAATTTTCACTATTATTTTTTATACTTTCTACTTTATATTTTTGATCCAAATAATCTAGATCTAACTTTAACTTCCAAATTTTGTATAAATCCAACTCTGCGTACTCCTTTGTAGTCAAATCATTTACATTTTCCTCTGAAACACTACTTATTATATCCTCTACATTCCTTAATGATTCTGGATTTTCTATAGATGATTCATTAATTGGTAAATTTACAATAATTATTATAGCTAACAATACAATGCCTAATAAAATACTTATACTTCTCATAAACATCTCCTTATTAATTTGAAACAGCATAATATATAATTCGACTATTATAATTATACAATCCTTTATTCCAATTTATTTCATCTGGATTTTTACCATTATCCCATAATTTAGTTCCACCTTTAGAACCATTTTTTTCAGCCCAAAAACCAGATGATGTCTGTACCATAAAATGAACATCTGTTAAAATTGAAATAATAGGGGTCTCAGTTACTCTCATAGCTATTCTATATTCATTTGAGCTTATTTCAGCTTCAGGACCATCTATTTCCCTAATTGTTCTCCCCAATGATTCAAAATCTCTTCTAACCATTTGGTCAGCAACGTTTATGTCTCTAAAAACAAATAAAGGTTTGTATACCTCACAATATGAACCAGGATAAGCAGCAGACATTTTATCATTAACTGGCCTACCTACAACATACGAATAACAATTGAGATATTTTTCATCAGCTTTTGATTGAGAAGTAAATGGATGAGCAGAATAACTTTTATAATCAGGGGCTGCACCAACATCCATTGACATTTGTCGTATTCTTTTCGTAATCTCAGATAATGTATCTTGAAAAAATTTTAAAAATTTAGTAAAATTTCCTGATTCATCAATTGCTACAATAAAATTGTTCCCACAATACATAAACATATTTGCACTATTAATACCTTGACCAGTACTTACATACCCATCTGCATTAATAAATCTTCCCCACTCTGGATTATAATACCTAGAGTTCAAATAATACAATTGTGTTTCTTCATCATAGTAATAACTACGATATCTAAATGGATTTATTGTACCTAAGTTAATATTACTATTATCAGTTACATTAACTAATGCTCCCCAAGAATCATATTCATATGTAACTATCTCATTATAATTATCATCTAGAATACCTATGATATCTCCAAATACATTTTTATGATAGTAATATGTCTTGTTCTTATAAACAAATCCCAATAACTCACTACCATTATAAATATAGTATATCACATCACCATTTCTATCTTCAAATATAATCGATGTACCTTCTAAAATATAATTCGTTTCTATATCATTTACTTTCTTAGATGTTCTAATACCATCCACATTATATTTATAACTAATATTATTAGTTCCATCACTATATGTTGATAACTCTCTACCATTCATCCAAGTTAATGTTTTATTACCAATAGTTAATGGATTACCTATCTCATCATAAGTAATTGTTTCATTATTAAACTTAGTCAATAAATCTTGCCATTTACTATTTCCATAAGTATATTTATCTTCCTCAACTAAGTTAGTTGTATTATATGTATAAGTCTTCTTACTTAAGATATTTCCATAATTATCATAAACATATTGTTTAGTTAAATCATTCTCTAAATCATCTTCTTTAATAAGTTCACTATACATATCATAATAATACTTATGAATTAATACCTTATCTTTATATACTTCTGTTATATTACCTAACTTATCATATGTATAATTATATATAACACCATTATCATTAACTTCTTCTATTACAGTACTAGTCTTATTACCGCTAGTAATATATTTATAACTAGTAACATACTTACCATTAATGTTTTGATTATCTAGTCTTCCTAATACATCATAATTATAATTAAATTCACTATTATTGTTTGTTAACTTAGTCAATGCTGATTCTGTATTATATTCATAATTATATGTATACATAGTATTAGCTAATTTTTCTTCCTTTTTATCTACTAAATTATCTTTATCATAATCATAGTTAGTAGAATAATTATCATACTTATAAGTACTTAATCTCTTAGCAAAGTCATATTCATATAAGTAATTAGTTGTATTAGATGATAGCTTAGCAATTCTGCCTAAATTGTCATAATAATTAGTATAAGTATCATTTTCTTTAATAATACTTTCTAATCTATTTAATTTATCATATGTATAATGTATTTCATCATTATTTCCATAAGTAACTTTTAATAAATTACCATTATTCGCTTCATATGTATTAGTAATTAACGTATTATCATTTATCTTAGTACTTAATGGATTATTATATTGGTCATATATAAATTTATAATTATCTGTACCAAATACTATATTTGATAATAAATTCTTACCATTATATTCATAACTTACTTGTTCTTCTCCTTTTTTAATATTAGTTAATCTTAGTTTACTATCATATGTATAATATGTACTATTATTATCTGGATCTGTAACAGAATTTAATAAACCATTTGTTGTATTATAATCATAAATAGAAGTATTTCCTAAACTATCGGTTACACTACTAATAAATCTTCCATCATCTGTATAAGTAGCATTACTTTCAATAAATAATTTATTCTCAGTTTGTTCAAAGAAAAATTCTTGATTATAATCAAAGCTTACCCAATCACTTATTGTAATAGAGTAATCTTCATTAATAGTAAATGCCTTATTAATATAGTTTTCAGTTTCATCAGGATCATATACAACATTAGATGTTACAATTGAATAACTACTATTATCATTAGATTTCAAATAAAATATATTATCATAATCTCCATACATTAATTTAATACTATTATCAACTACTTTTAAGTAATAATTATTTAATACTGCATGTTTAAACTTAATTTGTTCTTTATCATTTTTTATAATATAAAATTTATCATAAGAGCATTCATTTTCTTTTACTCTTAAAGTCTTATCAGGATTAACATTAAAATATTTATCTGTTCCTTTGGCTCTTACATAATAAGTCTTATTGTTATCAATTTCATCAAGTATCTTACGATTATTTATTTTATTTCTTATTGGATTACAATTTTCATCATAAACAACTTCATTTGTAACTCCAGTTGGTGAAATAGCTCTAAGCATTCGATCTGTTACTTTATTATCATATTCAAATGTAAATTTATTTCCCATAGGACTCATCGTTTGAAGTAATTGATTATCTTTATTATATTTCATTGTTGATGTTTCTTTGGCTAAGTCAGTAGAAGAAATTAAATTTCCATTTTCATCATAATCATATGAATATTGTTCTAAATCCTTAAATAATGAGAAATTAGTCAAATAACAATCATTTGCTCCACCAAAACTATTAACTCTAAGCACTAGATAATCATAGTCTTCTTCTGTTACAAAGTTTTCAGAGAAGAACTGCCAGTTATCATTACCAACATTTAAAGTTCTTGCTGGTACACAAGCTCCAATTTCATCACTATTAACATATCCAAAAAAAATCGTTGCCCATAAACCTGGTATCAAGCCATTATAAGCTGAAGGTTCTATAGAATTATTCTTATACCAAAATGATAAGTTAAAAGTATCACCTTTTTTACCTTTAATATTAAATTTTCTACTTGTAGAAACATATCCTAAAGGTGCCATATGCATTCTTAATGCATTCTCACCTTCTGCTATTGAAACCACTTCAACATAGTCATCTTCTCTACTACTTGCATCTACTTCCCAGTCTTCTAGACCATTACTTAAATCACTATTAGTTACTAAGTTATAATAGTTAGCTACTTTACCAACTTCTAACTGAACATCATCAATAATTACCTGTCCATTTTTGGTTGGTTGTATTTCTATTTTCAAATCACTAGTTGCACTAGTTTCATAATTAATTGATACTTGATATCTAGTGTATTCATTATTTATTTCACTGATTGAAACAGTTTCTTTTTTATTATCATAAGATAACGAAACATTTAAAGGGACTTCATTTTTAACATAAAGACTAAATGTATAATCAATACCTTTTTCTACTACCATATTTTTATAAATATAACTATTTACATTATTACTTACTACTTTTAATGAATTTAATCCACTTCTTGTATCATCACAAATTGTTGAAACAATAGATGAATCGGATGAAGTAAATATAATATTATTATTTTCAAAAGAAGAATCTTCTATCAAGTTATTAACATACTTTATTAAAGATTTATCTGTTAACATTTTATTAACATTATTTTCTTCTGGAGAACCAAAAGTATATGTTTTACCATAAGCATTCTTTAGTTTTTGTGTATCATCTAAACTAGTTACACCTACAACATTACCATAGTCATTAAAGATATAAGTATTAATATCCCCTTTTCTATCTGTTACTTTAGTATCAGTTAGTTGATAACTAAAAGTTAAATAATTTCCTTCTTCTCCATCACTACCAATTTCAGTAACTTTAGAAACTTTATTAACAATATCATTTTGATAATCGTATTTTAAAGTAATACCAGAAGGACTAATTATTTTTTCTATCTGCTTATCACTATTATAGGTAATTGTTTCTGTACTTCCTAAGCTTGTAATACTAGTAATAAGATTATTAGTTAAATTAACTTCTGTCGTTTTATATGGACTAGTAAATACAATTTTATTAGTAGAATAACTAACAGTTATTTCATGATTAGTTGCATCTACTACTTTAGTAATCCTATTATTTGTATCATAATCAATAGTAATAGTTTTACCATTCGTATCTGTTATTAATCTTAAATAAAATCTACCAGAACCATTATCAACAAATTTATATTGATTTTGATTTTTATCAGTCATTATATAATTTGTTTCTTCAAGTTTTAACTCTAAACCTAAACCATCTTCATCATAATATTCTTCTGAATAAATTATGTCATTTCCAGAATAATCTAGCACTTTTTTATAAAAATAATGAATTCCTCCATCTTCATCTGTGTATGCAAGAGGATTATCTTCATAAGTTGTTTTTTCTACAAATTGCATTAGACTTGGTTTAACTCCTAAACCATATCCATAATCATTATTTAAAGCAATATCATAAGTATTATAAGCTAAATAAAGATTTGATGGTAATGGGCCTCCAACTGTATTAGCTACTTCAAATGTACTTGTTAAATTACCAGTGTAATTAGATACATAAGAAGTACCAAAGAAATGTCCTTGTGAAGAATAGGATAAGTAACTTTCCACGCCATTATAATTTTTAAATCTTATTTCAACTACTGGTTTAGGATTATCTCCTATATATTCTGTATCATTTGATGCGAACATTGCAAAAGTTTTAGTATTTTTAAATGCTTCTTCATCATATAATTTTAACATTAACCCATAATTAGTTTCTGGATTATTATACCAATCTTTAACTAATCTTGTAATATTTGCAAATTTGCCAATGTCTATTGTTGGTGTAGCCTTAGAAGAATATTTTGGAAAATTAAAGTAGTCTTCTATTTCTGAACTATATTCATTACTCATATTACTCCACTTTGCTTTTTCCTCTGTCCAATCTTCAATTAATTTATGAACTGCTATAACTGATCTATCATCAAAATCAGATGGTGAAAGCACAAAAACGCCAAGTCTTAAATGAGCTTCTACTAATTTATAACTAGCAGGAATTTCAGGTAATTTAAAATTTAATAAACTTCTATATGTATATTGATTATCTACTCCAACTAACAAATAGCCTTTATTATATGTCGTCGTATTACTATCTCCATTATAAATATAAGTATTGATAACATTATTTACGTCCTCATAATGGTCAACAGTTGGATCGATAATAACTGGATATTTTCTTGTCTTACTATCAAGCCATTCTTTATCTAATTGAATAGTTAATTCATAGTTATTATCTTTTTGATTTAATACATATTTAATGTTTTCAGATAATTCATTATTTGCATCTACCATAAATGATTTCTCAATTACATAAATTACTTTATCATTATCTTTCACAATAATACTATTATCTTTAGTTAATTCTAATTTTAAATCTGTCTTAAATATAAATTTAATTTCATCCATATTCACTTTATTATTTAAAACTATTTTTTCTTTTAACTTATTCGGATGTATTTCATATATTACATCAATATTATTAAACACATTGTTGAATTTAACTTTATCTATATTTTTTAACTTTTTATCTTTAGAAAGTTCATATGTTTTCATATTTGCACTTTCTAAAGACATATTTATTACTTTATTATTTTTAGAAATATCAATAGAACCATCATTTTTATTAAATGCAACTTTAAAATCATTAAATTTATTTTTTAATCTATCTTTTTCTTCTATAATCGTATTATCGATATCCTTATATTCACCATTTTCTAAGTAGTGAACATTTTCATTATATATTTGAACTTGAATAGTTTTATCTTCTTGTATTATATGTTTACTATTAAGTGTTCTAAATTTTTTTATTTCTCTTTCTTGCATATAAATCACCTATTAAGAAACTCTCTTCCAAATATTGATAGCTAAATATGGTGGAATATTTGATGAACCACCTGTATTACCATGAATTTTAACACCACCATATAAAGTTCCACTTGAGCTTGATTCTGTGAAAGTAAATTTTTCAGCATAGTTAAAATCTGTACTTCTATCTGGAACATAATAATATTTAGCACATCCACCTTCAAAATTTAAATTAGTTATTAAATTCCCGCTACTATGACTATGTGTTTCAGTTCCTCCAGTACCACCTAAAGAATACTTATTACCTGCTCCAACCAAGAATCTGTCTACTATTTTCTCCCAAGTTGTCCCCTCAAACAAAGTGCTAGGATTAACATTATTTACACTCATATAAATTGAACCTATTGGATAGATAGTATCAAAATTTATAGTACCTTGATTATTAACTGCTGCTGTAATACTATTTACCATTAAATTTCCTTCACTATCTAAACTAAATTTATTACTTTTTGATGTAATGCAATTAGCATTAATGTTATTGGCTTCTATATCTAAGCCATTTTCTGTTTCTGTAAAATATTTATTATAATTATTATTCATTTTTTATCATTCCATTTCTATTTTTTATTTGTTATAATGGAATCAAAGATGAGCCGCTAACTCTCTTTGATTCATTTGAGTTTTTTACTCAAGTGTTTGTCTTAGTATCTTAATATAGATACTTTTTTTATTGTTTCATATTTAAATCACCACTTTCTTTAAGAGACTCTGTTCATCTCTTAAATTCACTTTAAATCAAAACAATCAAAAAAGCTATCGCTAATTTGGCGATTTAAAAATCGCATTTCGAGCGACTCAACTTTGGCTTAAATACGGGCAAAAATTAAAAAAGTCGCTTTTTCGGCGACTTGAAAATCGCTTTTTGAGCGACTCAAATCGCTTAAAAAGCGACTTTATTTTTTAATTATACATATAAATCTGTCTCTATTATTTCTTTATCACTACTTAATGTCGTATATTTTATTTGAATTTTTACTTTTGAATTTGTATCAAAATGAACTCCAGATTCTACAGTAAATGCTAAATTATCAATAGCATCATCTAAAGGCTTATTAGTATCAAAATTATGTGTGTAAGTTCCAATCATCTTATCATCAACTAATAACTTTACTTCATATTGCACAATCAAAGTTTTACCAATCTTATCTTCACCTTTTGTTTCATAAGAAATTCCCTTTATAACATACATAGCAGAATTATTGCTATTCATTATACAGCCATTAACATTTAATGGTGTTTCCAAATCATTTTTTAAATCAATTGTTACTATATCTGCATTTGCTTTTTTATTATTTTTTATTTCTTCATAAGCAAATAATCCTAAAGTGACTAATAAAATAATTGATAAAATGCATATAATGATATTTTTAATTTTATTACTATCTTTATTTATATTTTTTTCATTAATTTTTATTTCTTCTTTATTAACTTTTTCAGTTTTATATTTCTCAATATATTCTCCATCAACTATTTCTTCAACTCTAACGTTAAAAACATTACTTAAAGCAATTAACATCATAACATCAGGAGTAGTTGTTCCCTTCTCCCACTTAGAAATTATTTTATTTTCAACGCCTAACAATTCACCTAATTGTGCCTGTGTTAAACCTTTATCAACCCTTAACTTCGCAATAAATTTGCCCATTTTTTCTAAATCCATATAATTAAACCTCACATAATTCTACATAACAAATTAATAGATTAATAATATCATAGTTTTCATAAAATTAAAATTAAAATATATAATACAAAAAGTAGTATACTTTCATATACTACTTACTCATTAAATCACAAATTAAATTAGTTAATTCAGTTGGATTTTCAACACTTAGGCCCTCAATTAATCTTGCTTGATTATATAAAATCTTTGTATAGTCTGCTAACATCTCTTTATCATTTTCATATAAATTCTTTAATTTATCAGCAATCGGATGATTTTCGTTTATTTCTAATACTATATCAGCTTTAACTTCTTCGCCAGTTGGCATAGAATTCATAATTTTTTGCATCTCTAAAGAAATTGCTCCTTCAGTACTTAAACATACTGGATGGTTCTTTAGCTTATTAGTATATTTAACACTCTTAACATCTGCTAAAGCTTCTTTCATTAAACTAAACATATCTTTTGCTTCTTCATTCTTTTTATCTAACGCTTCTTTTTCTTCAGGACTATCCAAAGAAACATCTTCACTTGCTACATTAGCAAACTTCTTGCCTTCATATTCCATTAAAGCTTGAATAGTAAATTCATCAACATAATCAACTAAATATAATACTTCATATTCTTTATCTTTAAATCTTTCTACATTAGGAAGCATATCTATTTTATCTAGACTTTCTCCACAAGCATAATAAATCTTATCTTGTCCTTCCTTCATATTAGATATATATTCTTTTAAAGTAACTCTCTTCTTATCTTTAGAACTATAAAATAACAATAAGTCCTTCAAAGTATCCTTATTCATACCATAAGAACTATAAATACCATATTTAAGTTGCATTCCAAATGCATCGAAGAATTTTTCATAATCTTCTCTATTGTCTTCTAGTATTTCCTCTAAAGTAGACTTAATCTTCTTCTCTATACTTTTAGCAATTAATTTAAGTTGTCTATCTTGTTGTAATACTTCTCTTGATAAATTTAAAGAAATATCTTCACTATCTACAAGTCCTTTAATAAAACTAAAGTAATCTGGTAATAAATCAGCACATTTATCCATTATTAAAACACCATTAGAATATAGTTGTAATCCTTTTTCAAATTCCTTAGTATAGTAATCATATGGAGCATGACTTGGTATAAATAGCAATGAATTATAAGAAACCTGACCTTCTATTTTACTATGTACAGTTTTAATTGGTTTTTCATAATCATAGAATTTATCAGAATAATAAGCATTATATTCTTCTTCAGTAACTTCATCACTACTCTTTTTCCAAATAGGAATCATACTATTTAATGTCTTCTCAGTTGTTTCAATACTGCTATTGTCTTCATCATCAGTCTTTGTTTCCACTTCATCCATAACAATTGGATATTTAACATAATCTGAATATTTCTTAACGATACCTTCAATTCTTCTAGATTCTAAATATTCATCATAATTCTCAGTATCTGTATTATCTTTTAATATTAATGTAATCTCTGTACCAACAGTATCTTTATCAGCTTTTTTAATAGTATATCCTGAATCACCATCACTTACCCACAAATAAGCTTCATCGTTTCCAAAAGATTTACTTAACACTTGAATCTCTTTAGCTACCATAAACGCTGAATAGAATCCAACACCAAACTGACCAATAATATTTACATCTTTATTCTTTTCATTCATTTCCTTAAATAAAGAAGATCCACTTTTAGCTATAACACCTAAGTTTTCATCCAACTCTTCTTCAGTCATACCTATACCATTATCTAGTATCTTAATAGTTCTGTTTTCTTTATCTAACTCTATTTTTATTTTAAATTCATCTTTATCTAAGTTAACACTCTCATCAGTTAAAGATTTATAATATAATTTATCAATTGCATCACTTGCATTAGAAACAAGCTCTCTTAAAAATATATCTCTATTTGTATAAACAGAATTAATCATTAAATCTAATAATTTCTTTGATTCTGCTCTAAATTGTTTCTTTGTCATTATTTAATCATTCCTTTTCTTTTTTATTACTAAATGAATAATACCACCTTCAATTAGCAGAAGTCAACACAGAGTGCTAACTTTTAATATTTTTTAAAATTTAATTCAATTCTTGCTATAACTTCAATTTATATAGCTATATAACTAATAGACATAGTGTTGTTTATATCTTGAATTACGTCTCATCTTATATTATAATTATATTAGGTAGAAAATATGGTAAAAGGTGATAATATGGATAAAAGAATTCTTAATACTAAGAAAAAGTTAACCAACACTTTACTAGTATTAATCGACGAAAAGAAAATAAAGGACATCACAGTATTAGAGTTATGCAAAAAAGCGAATATCAATCGTACAACATTTTATAAGTACTATAAAGACATTGATGATTTAGTATTAAAAATCGAAGACTCATTATTAAGTGATTTAGAAACCTACATAGTGGATATTAAAAGAAACTATTTAATTTCTTTTACAAGCAAAATTATCGAAACTGTTTCAAGTCGTAAAGAAATCTACACTCGTCTTCTAGGCGAAAATGGGGATCACACTTTCTTAAGAAGAATTTTAAGTTTAGTTTATGACCAAAGTATTTCAGAATGGGCTCATTTATTAAAAAAAGCTTCACGCAATGACTTAGAAAAAATATATAATTTCATCGTTGATGGTACTATAGGTATTGTTGGCAATTGGATTAAAAATAACTGCTCAGAAGAACCTTCAACAGTAGCTTTATTTATAAATAAAATATGTATGAGTGGACTAAGTAGTTTCATATAAAAACAAAAGAGTTAATCTAATCTAGGATTAACTCTTTTCTTATACTCTCATCTTCACTAACTTCATAGTAAATAACAACTAATCTACTTTCATTATTAATATATAAATCATAACCATTATTTTTTATATTCATCATCGTATATAAAACATCTTCACTATCTAATTTATTTTCCAATTTTTCAAAAAAACTATCTTCACTATATCCATAATCTTTTAAAATCCCTTCTTTACTAACAATTCTTCCTGTTTCTTTAGAAACTACATATACATTAGTTTTTTCTTCTCCCATTACACCATTTATATAAGGATAATACTTTTGAATTACAGATACATATTTACTTGTATTACTATTTGTATAACTAATTATATTGCCTTGCTTCAAAACATTCCCATCTATAACCATATCTTTAAAACTCTTTTTTACGAAACTACTAAGTTCTAAATTTACATTAAGAACATCTTCACTTTTTATATTAATTACCGCATTTTGTAATAGATACGTACTGCCATCGACAAGTTTTAACTCTCTATAGTTTTCTAAATAAATAAAATCTTTATTTTCGTCATTTTTTTCTAATACAAACTTTTCTTCTGCATTATCAATATTATTATCTATAACTGCTTCATTTTTCTTGCATCCTCCTAGAATTAGCAAAAAAAATAAAATTAATAATAGCTTTTTTAATCTTTTCATACTTATACTCCTAAAAAAATTATAACCTAAAAAGCAAAATAAAAACAGACATAATGTCTGCATTCATATATTACTTACTAGCTTTTTTATTTTTCTTAGTATCTTTAGCTACGAATTTAACTTTAACTCCTCTTATAGCTCCGAATTGTTTTTTTACGCCCTCTGGTAAATTTGCTTTAATAGTTCTCATAACGCACCTCCTCATTAATAACTAAACAATTATAACATGTATTATACTAAATTTGCACTAAATTTCAAGTTAAAGTACAAATTTTACGATTGAAAATGAAATCGCCATAATAACAATTAGTATAAGTACCATAAACATTGTTGAATTAAATCGTCCTTTATGTTTTAAAACATCCCATATCATATAGATATAAAAACCACCTAATAAAACAAACAACATAATAGATGCCCAATATCTAATCTTATTAACTAGTATAAATGGATATACTACTAAAAAGAAAAAAATATAAATAAAAGAAAATACATAAAATTTACCATATAAAACTTTTATATTATCAGGAATCTCCTTTTTAATATTTTTATTATTTCTATTTTTTTCTTTTAATTCTTTTCTCTTCTTACTCATTAATTATTTTGTTCCTCATAGGCCTTTCTTACTGCAGTAGCTAATTGATCTGCACAAGATGTTCCTCTCACTCCACATTGATTACCAGTTAACTTACTTGTTATAAAATCAACACTTTGTCCTTCCAATAGTTTAGAAATAGCTGCTAAATTACCAGGACATCCACCTAAAAACTTGATATTTCTTACTATATCTCCTTCAATATCAAAAGAAATTTCTACTGAACATGTTCCTTTTGTCTTATATTTATATTCCATCTCACATCACCTACTAAAATTATAAGTAAAATAAAGAAATTAATCAAGTAAACAAAAAAGAATAATTAAACTATAAAAATTTAATTATTCCAAAAATTATTGTTGGTTATTATTTGTACCATCATTATTTACAGTTTGATTAACTGTTTGTTGTGCTTCAGGTGCTGGAGCAGCTGAAGCGTTAGTGCTAGCACTAACATTTTTAGCATCAAATACACCATTTGGTGTTACTGGAGCTGCAGCATTCCATACTTCATTTTTACTATAACCTAATAATGGAATAGTTATAAATCCAAAGAATACAGATAATACTACCCAACCAGTAGATTTGTTAAATTTCTTAGATAAATTGTAATAAATACAAACATTTGCAACGATTCCTGCAATATTTCCTAAGAAAGATAAACTATCCATTCCTAAAACGTTTAATATAGTAGGTACTAATGCGATTACGAACCACCACCATTGTAGTCCAACTATTTCTACTAATACCCAAGTACTATAATATGGAATAATAGCTTCCCATCCACCTTTTCCAGCTTTTTTAAATAATTTCCATAGACCTATAACATAGAAAACTAATAATGCAATAAAAACAATTGCAAATACTACTAATAAGCCTACTGCTGCACCTAACATTGCTGTTAAAGCTTCTGTATCGTACATACTCACACTTCCTTTCTATATTAAATTATACATAAACAAGTAAAAATAGACAAGATTAAAATAAAAATTTAAATATAATAATTATATAAGCTCTACAAACATATCCCAAATATGCTATAATTACAGACAGGAAAAGAGGTTACAATATGTTAATTAAATCATCTGCAATACAACGTTTAATAAGAGAAAATCCAAACTTAAAAGAAAGAAGATTTGGTCTACCTTATGTTGGTGCTCGTCTAGATAAAGAAGAATTTAATCCTACTGTCCAAGAAATTGCTGATGCAATAGATTTCTATGGATATGAAGTTCGTGATGAAAACATTGTTGATCATCCAGATATAAATTTAGGAGATGGAAATCCAATTAAATGTGAGCCATTTAAACCAGCAATAGATGAAATGATTAAATCACTTCAAGCTGGTGATATGTATAAATATCCTTATACTGAGGGTGACGATAATATTAGAAGAGAACTTCTAAAATACATTGAACAAGAAGGATTCATCAATACTGAACCATATGATTATGAAGATATAGATGAAAAAGGACTATCTATTCATAACTTAACATTCTTGCCTTCTACTTCAATTACTTTTAATATCTTAATTAATATTATATCTAAACCAGGAGATGTTATTTTAGTGCCAGGACCAAGTTATGGTTTATTCACAATTCGTGCAGAAAGAGCTGGTGCTGAAGTTGAAATAATTCCTTTAGAAAAGGAAGACGATTATCTTATTAATCCTGAAAAATTAGCTAAAACGATTGACGAAATTAATGATAGTCTTCAAAGAGTATACAATCGTCGCCACGGATATGTTCCAAGAGTTGTTGCTTTCCTTAATGCCAATCCTAACAATCCAACTGGTAAAGTAATGGGCGAAAAGCAAACAGATCTACTTCGTGAGATTAGTCAAGTTTGTTTAGATCGTGGTGTTTTCATAATTGATGACATGGTATATCGTGATACAACTTATGATGAAACAAACATTGCAAAACCAATTGCTACAATTCCTGGCATGTTTAGAAATACTATCACATTATTCGGACTTTCTAAAAGTTATGGCATGGCTTCTCTGCGTGCAGGTTTTTTAATCGCAGATGAAGTAATCATCCGTGAAGTTATTAACAGAATATTCCAAGAAATGGATTCTTCCCCAGACATAGTAGGTCGTGCTCTAATGGGAGCATTCAATAGTAGCCCAGAAAGAAATAACTATTATCAAAAGTACTTTAAAGAAATAAGAAGTAATTATGTTTATCGTTTTAATTTACTTAAAGCTTTCGTTTCAGGAATAGATTCTATTGAAGATAATAAAATGAAAGAAAAAGTCTTAAATACCATAAGAAAATATATAACAAACGAAAGTAAACTAAACAAAGTTTTAAAAGGAATGCCTTATACTAAATTTCCTGTTGGTTTAGAACCAGAAGCTGGGTTCTTTGCAATTTTAGATTTTACTGAATTAAAAGGAAAGACCTTCCGTGGTCAAGCAATAAAAAATGAAAAAGATCTTCTAGAATTTTTCTATAAAACGAGTCGCATTCGTTTCCTTATTGGTCAATCAATTTCATGGCCTTATAAAAATGAATTAATAGGTCGTGTTAACTTTGCCTTTGATGAAGAGGAACTTATAAATGCTTTAACTCTAATGAACGATGCCTTAAACCAATTAAAAATAGAAAACTCTTACGAAATAAGATTAAATCGTTTAGAAGATCAAGAACAAATGGCTCATATCAAAGTAGATAGTTGGAACAAAACTTATAAAAACATTATTGACCAAGATTATTTAGAATCCTTAAACTATGAAGATCAAACAAAAAGATATATTGATTCATTTGAGGAATACAAAAACAATGTTTTAGTAGCTGTAGACAAAGAAACAAATAAAGTAATCGGTTATGCTTGCTTTAACACAAATGAAAATGAATTTGTTGATATTTCTGATTGTGAACTAGTAAGTCTATATCTTGATCCTAAATATACTGGCATGGGTGTAGGAAAATCATTATTCAGAGAAACTATTAAAATACTTAGAGGTTATAATAAACGTCATATGGTTCTTTGGTGTTTTAAAGGCAATAATAATGCTATCAAATTCTATAAAAAACTAGGTGGCATAGAATATACAGAAAAACTTGCCAAAATCGGCAACAAAGTTTATCCAGAATATGCCTATGTCTTTGACATAAATAAATTTCAGAAATAATTAATGCGATATAGTCGCATTTTTTCTTTACATAAATTATCTATACAATTATAATAAACAATCACTAGGTGATTTAAATGAATAAAGTTATAATTTTAAATATTCTTCAAGAACTTATTATAAAATATCAAAACAACGAATTAAATGAAAAAACTTATAATCAAATATTAGACAATTATGAATTTTGTAGTATTACAAGTAATCTTTCTTCTTATAAGGAAACTTCTTTACTTGCCTTGCTATTTAAGACAATTCCATATTATCAAATATTAGCTTTCCTAAATAATTTTATCAATTATCTAAAATCTATCAGCACTAATAACAAATCAAAATTAATAACAAGTCTAATAGAAGGAATGCTATGTGACTTAATTGCTAGCATAGATAATCGTGTTACTACTGAAATTAATGCCCATATTTATAAATTATGTCAACTTTTCTATATTAATTTAGAACTAGACTACGAAATAAGCGTTAAAATCCTAAAAAGAAATATCCTAAACCCAGAGCAATTAGTTGGGCTTGATGTCGCTGAAAATATAAACTACAATCAAGAAACTATTGAACAATTTACAAATCAACCAGAAAACTTAAGAGAGAAAATATCACAAAAAAATTTCACCCGTTCAAATTCAATCGAAAGAAAACTTACCACTTTATTATGTAAATTTTTCGATCAAGACACACTGAGTAGCTTTGAAGATAAACTATCTGATATATTAAAACAATATAAAGAAAAAAATTCTACCGAAGCAGACCTACTTAATGATACAATTATGGGACAATTTCAAATTATAAAAAAGAATACATCTAAAAAATGGCAAGAGAAAAGAACTAAAAAAATTGATGATCCGAATCAAATAGACATTTTCTCACTAATAAAAAATAAAGCTTAGAAAATTTCTAAGCTTTTTCATTTACATTTTTTTCTTCATAATCTCTTATAATTAAAGATAACATTTCTCTTAAACTATCTTCATCATTATAAGAATAAAATTTATCTGATAAGCACCTCAAAGATTGTCCAATATTAGTGCCTTCTTTATAAACATAATAAATTGGAATTCCATCATCATAAGCCCAGCCTAACTCTATACCAAGTCCTGTCGCTTTATAACTAACCTCCGCAATAAATAAATCTAATGTCTTATAAAAATCTCGTCCATTATAAGCTTCCTTATTTACTTCATGAGGCAAAATAAATTCATATTTACCATATTCATCTAAACTTTTAACAACATTATATAATTCATTTTCATAGTCACTTAACTTACAATGACCAACATATATTTTCTTCAATATAAATCCCCTCTCTAAACCTCATAATGATACTTTATTTGAACACTTCTTTTATCATCAAAGTTATCTTCATCTACACATATAACTTTACCACCCATTTTTTCATAAAATTTTTGAGCTTCTAAATTATATTTATTACAAGAAATAAAGAATTTATCTATCCCTTTACTTCTAAAGGTTTCCCTTGCAAGTTGAAATAACATTTCTCCAATACCTTGTCTTTGACACTCCTTTTTTAAATAAAGAAGTCCAATTTCAGCAACATAATCTTGAAACTCTTGATAAGGTTTTCCACAATCCATATACCCAACTATTTTATCCTCAACAATGACACAATACAAATCGATATCTTCATTGTTTATAATACTTGTAAAGACTCTTTCTTCTTTCTCATAATCAAAGTTGTCAATAACATCATCATTATAAACACCTCTTAAATTACTCTCCCAAATATCTTTCTTAACTATAGCTAAATCTTTAACATCAGACAGCTCAGCTAATCTTATTTCACAATCCATATTATTCACCTCTAAACATTTCTAATACTTCACTAAATCTTACATTATTTTGTGGATTACTTGAAGCAGCTTTATGTCCCTTACCTCCAAAATAAACTGCAACCTTAGAAGCGTCTACATCTTTAACCAACCTATATGAAACTGTATCCATATCAGTCATAATCATTCCAACTAAATCAACATCATTTTTATTATCCAACATTACAATTTCATTGATATCATTTCTGTACTTATAAGGACATTTAACATAACCAATTCTATAAGTCTCACTTTCAACTCTAACACTATATAATTTCATTCCACTTATAATAGAGCTTACATCTTCTTGAAACTTTTTATCAAAATCCTCTATAATTGCTTGTTCCTCATCATTATAAAGAATACCATTTTTATCATTTACCATTCTCATAACTCTTTTTATATATTCTTGATAACCTAATACTTCAAATATAATATGTAATTTTCTTGCTTCGTAATTATTATAAATTGTCTTCCATTCCCAAGTATCATACTGACGAGTATATTCTACTAATTCATCTAAAGTATCATTTCTTTCTAAATAACCATTATGAATTAAATATTCATAAAATAAACTAGTTCCAGAAGTCTTTCCTTTATCATTCTCAACTATAATATTAACAAAATCGTACTTATTATTACCTTCTTCAATCTCTGACTTATGATGATCAAGAACTATAATTTTCTTATTTATTTTTTCATTTTCACTAATCTCTTTTAATAATGGCTCCTTAATACAAACATCTGTTACGAATACCATATCATAATCATATATGGTTCCATCTTGAATCTTTTCTCCAACTTTCTTATTAACTTCAAAAGTTTTAACAGTTACATAATCAAAATTTTCAAAAGCTTGACTTGCTAAAATAACATTCCCCATTCCATCAATATCTTGTTCATGTGTAAATAATAATACCTTCATTTAAATAATTCTCCTAACTTTTGTAGACCTTATCATATCACAATTATTTAAAGTTTTGTATGGTAATTTATTCATTTATATATTTCATAAAATATCTACTATCTGTTTCTTCAACAATTTTAAAGCTCAATCTTTCATATAACTTAATAGCTCTTATATTATCTTTATAAACCCACAAATAAACAACATTGTGTTTACTTAATAAATTTCTTATTAATTCAGTCCCTACGCCTTTATGTCTATAATCCCACTCTAAGTAAATTTCATCCAACAGAACCCCATCATCATAATCAGTAACTAAAAAACTTCCAACTTTTTTATTATCAATAACAATTACTTTATAATCATTTAACAAATCAGATACACTTTTATTAACATAACTATTTATTCTTTCCTTCTCTTCTTCATCTAAATTATTAGCATACTCATATATTGTTGACAACTTCCACTTTATCAACAATGCTTTATCTTTTACATCAGCATTAATTAAACTATACATAAAAATCACATTCTTTCACTTTAAAATATAACATATTTATATTTTTTTTGCCAAAACCATATAAATTTCTAAAAAAAACATTTATAATAAAATGAGAATAATATCATAAATAATAGACATTTATGATATCAGGAAGGTGGTAAAATTATGAATAAAGAAATCATTACAGAAGAAGAAATTCAAAAAAGTAATGAAATAATATCTAAAATACAAAACTATTATGCTGAAAGAATAGTTGGTCAAAAAAACTTACAAACATCTCTTTTAGTTTGTCTACTTGCTAAAGGACATATCTTATTAGAATCTGTCCCAGGGCTTGCCAAAACAACAGCTGCAAAAGTTTTAACTGATGCCGTAGATGGTAAATTCTCACGTATCCAATGTACACCAGACTTATTACCTAGTGACATTATTGGTACTCAAATTTTTAATTATACTAATAACACATTTGACACAAAGATTGGTCCAATCTATGGTAACTTTGTACTACTAGATGAAATAAATCGTTCAAGTGCTAAAACACAAAGTGCAACCTTAGAAGCCATGCAAGAACATCAAATTACAATCGGTGGTCAAATATATAAATTACCAGAACCATTTATTGTTATTGCAACTCAAAACCCTATTGAACAAGAAGGAACTTATCTTCTAGCTGAAGCACAACTAGATCGTTTCTTAATCAAAGAAAAAGTCTATTATCCAACTGCTGATGAAGAAGTAGAAGTTCTAAATAGAATAGAAAATAATGTCTTTGCTAACAATGAATCGATATTATCATTAGATGACTTAACATTCCTACAAGACTTAACTAAAAAAGTTTATGTAGATGACTCTATCAAAAGATACATTGCCAATATCATTTTAGCTACAAGATGTCCTTATAACTATATTCCAAAAAATCTTGCAGAATACATCTCTTTAGGCTCAAGTACACGTGGTTCAATTGCTTTCTTAGAATGTGCTAAAGCAGTAGCTCTACTTAATGGACGAACTCATGTAATTCCAGATGATGTAAAATCACTAAGATATAGTATTTTAAGACATCGAATTTCTTTAAACTTCTCTGCAATCGCTGACAATGTACCTGTTGAACAAATAATAGATGCTATTGTAGGAGCTATCCAAACTCCATGAAATTAAAATATATTAATCAAATACAAGCTAATATATCTATTACATCACATATGAAAACTAGTAATATTCTAGATGGTACATACAAATCTGTATATCGTGGTAAAAGTATGAACTTTGAAAACCTAAGAGAATATGTCATAAATGATGATGTTAAAGATATAGATTGGAAAGCTTCGTCAAGAAGTGGAACCATTTTAGTTAAACAATTTATTGCTGAAAAAAAGCACAATATAATGCTTGTAATGGACACAGGTAAAAAAATGGATGCTGATACAAGCTCCAACTTTCAAAAAAAAGAAATAGCATTAATGACAGCAGGCACAATTGGTTATATTGCTGTTAAAAATGGTGATTATATAGGAATGATGTATAATGCAAATAACAAAATAAATTATAAACCATTAAAATATAGTCTTTACAACCTAGAAGAATATCTTACAGAGTACGAAAGAAATGCTACATTAGAAACAGATACTAATCTAGACGAAACATTAAAATATATCATTAAAAACATTAAGAAAAAAATGATTCTATTTATTGTAACCGACTTAGAAGGTCTTAATAACATAAGTACTAAAACAATCAAAGCTCTTAAAGAAGCTCACGATGTATTACTAATAAACATTGAAGATGCCTTTATGACTGGCGAAAATATATATGATATAGATGAAGATAATTATATTCCTCCTATTTTATTACAAGATAAACAACTAAATGAAATTGAAAAGGAAATAAGAAAAAATATTCTTAGTAAAAATAAAAGAAGATTAAAAAATAACAAAATAGAAATGGTCACAATAAAAGATAAGGAGAGTATTCCAATGAAGTTAATTGAATTACTAGAAAGTCATAAATATGCAAGTAACAACTAAATTAAATGATCTTTTTTCTTACTCTCTATTACCAATTATTTTTGTTATTTTTATAACCATTATTGTTATCTTAATTATCATATATTTAAACAAACCGAAAAAGAATCTTTTATCAGTAGTTGAACCACTACCAAAAGATATAATAACGATTAAAAATAAATATCTTACTCTAATAAATAATCTTACTAATAAAGTAACGGAAAATAAAATAACGAATAGAAAAGCTTACCAAGAGCTTAGTAATATTATTAGAAACTTCGTATACGAGATGACCGGTCTTGCTGTTCAAAATTGTACATTAGAAGATATCTCTTACTTAAACATGCCTTATCTTTATGAATTAGTAAGTGAATATTATGATCCAGAATTCGCACGTATCTCTAAAAGCAATATTATAGATTCTATTAATAAAACAAAAGGAGTGATAGAAAGATGGAATTAAGAAATCCTATTCTCCTAATTATTGGGCTTTTAATAGTTATTATCATTCCCTTTATATTAAAACGAAAAAAACAAAACTTTAATAGTGGTACTAAAATTGCTAATACTAAATTCATAAAAGAAAATAACTATTACCAAGCTAAAATGAAAAGGTACAAAAATTTGACTTTATTACTTAAAGCTTTATGTATTCTAACAATGCTTGCTTCAGTTATATTAATCGCACGTATTTCTAAAATAGAAAAAGTAGAATCAACTGAATATAATCGTGATATTTTCTTATGCATGGACGCTTCTGGTTCTGTAGACGAACTTAACTTAGAATTAGTAAGTAATCTTAAAGACACTGTTAGTTCCTTAAAAGGAGAACGTTTTGGTATATCTATATTTAATACATCTAGTGTTATACTTGTTCCTTTAACTGACGATTATAACTATGTTTTAGATACTCTAGATAAACTTGAAAACTCATTTAAAACATTAGAAAATCAAGACTTTGATGACTTTGAAAACTATATAAGTAGTTCTGATTATCTAACAAATGGAACTTTAGAAGGTGCTGAAGAAAGAGGAAGTTCATTGATTGGAGATGGACTTGCATCATGTGTTTTTAGCTTCCCTAAATTAGAAGAGGAAGAACGAACTAGAATAATTATATTCTCAACAGATAACGACTTAGCGGGGACTCCTATTGTTACTTTAGATGAAGCAGCTACTATAAGCAAAAATAAAAACGTTATTGTTTATGGAATTGGTACTAAATACATGCAAGATAAAGATCGTACAAATCTTAAAAATGCCGTTTTAACAACTGGTGGAGAATACTATGACTTTAGTAATACTTCTGGACAAAATATAATAAATTCAATTGAAAAACAAAGTAAATCATTAATAAAAGAAAATAATAAAACCTATATGGTTGACTTACCACAAATACCTTTTATTGTCTTACTTACCTCAACAATATTACTATTTATTCTTGAAAAGAAGGTGATATCATGATTATAAATCCTATAATACCAATCTGGCTAATGATAATCATCTGTGCTTCTTTAATATTTTATATAATTAAGTATACAAAAAAAGATTTAAGAATATACAAGCTAATTATAATTTTACTACTATTTGTTATAAATTTAAGAATAATGTACAAAAGTGATAATACTACAGCACTATCTAACGATTTAGATGTAATCTTTGTTGTAGATAGTACAATAAGTATGAATGCTGAAGACTACTCAAATAGTACTAGATTAATAGAGGCAAAAAAAGACATTAATTACATTATAGATAACCTTGATGGAGCAAGATTTTCTATAATAAGTTTCCATAATAGTTCAAAAATATTAATCCCATTTACAAAAGACAGTAGCATGGTAAAAAATACTATAGAAGCAATATCACCTCTCCACGAATATTATGCTCATGGTTCTTCATTAAATACACCAAGAAAAGACATGATTGAATTGCTTAGTCGATCTAAAGAAGAGGAAGACAAAGTAAGAATATTATTCTTTATCAGTGATGGCGAAATAACAGATGATTCGAACCTAGAATCATATAAAGAATTAAGTAACTTAGTTGATAACGGAGCAGTTCTAGGATATGGAACTGAAAAAGGTGGTAACATGCAAACTACAAATTACTGGGGTGAAAAATCATATGTTATGGACCGCAGTAGCTGGGATGAAATAAAAGCAGTATCTACCTTAGATGAAAAAAATCTAAAACAAATAGCTGATGATAGTAACTTAGAATACATTTATATGAATAAACAAACAAATATAGATAATAAACTAAAAGAAATAAAAAAATTAACTAAAAATGAAATTGCTGAAAATGATAAACTTTCTTATGAAGATACATATTATTTTCTAATAATTCCTCTTTTCATTCTACTATTATTAAACTATAAAAAATATAAAGAGGTGCTTACTATATGAAAAAAAGCTTAAATATTATATTAATATTACTATGTATAATTACAATAAAACTCTTATTTACTTTCATAACTAACGAAATAATAATAGCAAATTATAGTAAAGAAAAATATAATGATTCACTTATAAAAAGCTTATATTTTATAAATTATCCTGAAAGTTATATTGCATTTTATAATCATGGAAATATCTTATATAAACTCGGAAATTATGACGAAGCAATTTCCAAATATGAAACATCTTTAGAAAAAAATCCACCTCAAAAAAGAATTTGTGATATTCGAGTAAATTTATCTCTTTCTATAACTGCTACTATTGACTCTACTAATAAAGAAGAAGCTTTAAATAAATTAAAAAAAGCTCGTACTCTATTATACAAAGACAATTGTGCTCATGAAGAAGATGATAATGGTGACAGTAAAAATGCTGAAGAACTAGAACAAGAACTAAAAAAATTAGAAGAAGAACTAAATAATAATACAGATGACAAAGATGATGATGGCGGCGAGGATGGCAGCAAAGAGGATGACAAAGATACTAGTCCAAAAGAACAAACAATAGAAGAAAAATTAAAAGAAATTCAAAAAGATGCAACGACATCACGTCAACAAAAAACAGATACAGATGAAAACAGAATATCATATTATGATGGAAAGAGTTGGTAAAAGAGTACAAAAATTTGTACTCTTTTCTATTTCCTTACCTTTATTTCATCATCATCTTTTAAATAACCAACTAACATAGTAGAATCAGGATAATGATTATTAAAATTACTTTGAACCATCTTTTCATCAAAATTAGCATAACAATATTTACAAAAGTGCTTACAAGAATTATATACTCCAATATCTACCATCTGTACACAATTACATTTTTGTTCTTTACGAGCACTCCATTTTTTATAAGTCTTACCAGTCAATTTAAAGGCCATTTCTCGTGAAAGACATTCTCCCTTAACAAATCCATATTCAACCAAATTTACCTCTTCAAAACACGTCTGAACAGTCATACCATGCTCTCTAGCACTCTTACTAAAAGACTCCCCTATTTCTTTATAATCATTACTAGTAAAATCTTTAACCCTTAATACATTCATATTATTTCTTACATTCTTATAATCATCAATAAAAGATATTATAAACTTATTTACATAGCCATCCAATAATTCACATAATCTATTAAAAGCACGTTTATGATACTCCAAATTATACCTATCACTTAAAAATACAGGATCATATCTAATATACAAATTGTCTATTCCAACAATACCAGATAACTGCTTAATTGACCAAATTATTACATTCTTATCAATTACATTAGGTTCTATATCATTTTTATAAGGTGTCAAAGTAACTTGAAATATTATAGGTTTATCAATTTCCTTTAAATAATCAATTATAGGCAATGGATTCTTCGTACAAAAAAGTATAGCATCAACATCATCAAAATAAATTCTACTAACTAGCTTTTGATTAAAAGGATTTCTAACATCTATAAAGCCATCTTGGTATCTTTTCATAAACCACTCAGAATAAAAAGCAACAATATCAGTTCTGCCACTAACATTAAGAATCATTCTTATCACCTAATAATTATTATAATATTTTTAACCAAAAATTAAAGAACTTATCAAATAAGTTCTTTAATTTTAATAAATTGTTTGATTTTGATTTACTTTAGTTCTAGCAACATAATCATTTACTATTCCAACATAAGTTGTTATAACTGGCTGAATTTCTCTCTCAATAGTATCTAAAACATCTTTTATATTCTCCATAACGGATTGTAAATCTTGCCCTTCTTCATTTTGCCAATTTTGACTAATAGCATTCATTACATATTTTACAGTTTGAGCATCATCAGTTAGTAATTGATTATATCTAGCTAAATTAGCTCCACTTTCTTCTAATCTTTCTAAACTTTCTATTTCATAGTTTCCCATATCATTTTCTCCTATTGATTTAAATCAAAGTAATTGCCCTTATTCTCAATTTGTGCAACACTTTGCTTCCACTCTGGATGAAACGAATCTACTGTTTTAGATGTTCTATACCAGCTATCTTTATCAACAACAAATTCTATAACACTCTGTCCATTATCATGTCCCCATTTATTACATCCAGCATCATTCTGATTTTTTATATCACCAATAATACCTTTAATAACTGTTCCATCTTTTTGAACAACGTCTATATAATCACCAACATTACCATATGTTGTTGTAGTCGCAACAACATATCTATCTCCTATTTTACCAAATCCATTTTCATCAAAATTCATCCCTGCAGCTTCTTTTAATTTATACTGCGTTGATGATTTAGAAGTAATTAATTGCCACCCCATATAGGTATGAGAACGTCCTAAACCATCTGGTAAAGTAACGATTGAACCACTAACAGTATCTAAGTAATCTTCAATACCATTTGTTGAAGGAATCGTATTACTTAAGACTGCCGCAGTAGGAGCAACAATTACATTTCCATTTCCATCAAAAGTACTATTAATTAAATTTAATAAATTATCTAAAGAGTCTTTCGTAGTGTCATTAGTAGATTGATAACTATTTATTTGTGTTTCTAAAAAATTAACCAAAACATCAAGATTTGAATCCAAAGTATTTCTTAAAACATCGACTCTTTCTTGAATATTACGATTTGAAGCAACTAAGCTCTCTGATCTAATATTATTATTAACATCAATAAGTTCAGACGCAACACCATTTAATGTATCTTTTAAACGAGTTTTAACATCAGATAAACGTCCTTTTAAACGCAATATCTCACTTAATCCTAAATACACACTAAAACCTCCTAAAAGGAACTATTGCCCTGAACCAAAAGTAGAATCAATCATATTAGTCAACGAATCAAGTTGTTCTTTTGTTTCTGTATTAGTTCTTTCATAATTTACGATTTGACTATTTAAGAAATTAATTATTTCTGGCAAATTCGTACTTACAGAAGTTGAAGCTGCTTCAATTGCTTGAATCAAATTACCATTTGCTGACACTAAGTCACTTGATTGAACATTATTTGCTATATCATTTAATTCTTCTGTCATATTCCCAAAATCACTTACTAATTGAGATTCAATATCTTGACTTCTTGTTATAAGTCTTTGTATCTCTGCTAATTCAATATTCATTTATTCTCATCTCCTTTTTCTCTTACATTGTCCTACTTTGATTTGTCCTTGTTTCAATTGCCAAATTATTCATAGATATAACATATTTGTCAACCACTGGTACGATTGAACCATTAATAGTTTTAATACATGCTTCCAATTCAGCTACAATAGAAACAATATCTTGCCCTTGTTCATTTGTCCAATTTGTTTTTATTTGTTCTAAAACGTATTGTAAACTTTCTGCACTTTTATTAATGCTTCTATTAGTTGTTGATAAATCTGCTGTTCTATTTTCTAATTCATCAACATTTCTTACTTGATAAGTTGCCATCATTTATCACTCTCTTTTCCTATTCTTATATAAGATATACTACTTACCTTAATCCAATCATAACATGCAGAACATTAAATATACAATAAAATAAAGCTAACTTGACACAAAAAGAAAGAACTTACAAGAAGTTCCTTATTTTTTACTTATGTTAGATATTTCAGTTTTTTATTTATATCTATTACCACTTGATGTAACTTGGTTATTACTATAAGAAGTCGTTCCACTAGAACGAAAGCTTAAGTAATCACAATTTCTTACCCCATTTAAGGCATCATCTACAGCACGTTTTACTGTATCTGGAGCATTTCCACCCATATATTTTCTATAATGACCTTGTTGATAAACAACAAATTGATTTCTTGCTGTTGCTTGAGCTACTGGATTACTTCCAAAAGAAGAAACCCATGCTGGTGACTCACATCTATTCAATATTACTGAAGCAACTGCTAACGAATCATCGTAAGATTTATCGCTTTCTGCTGCTACTATCGAATATATTAGGTCGCGATCGCTATCACTTAATGAGTAACTTTGATTATCAGTCGTAACAACAAAACCACATTCAGGCTTATTAGTATAGACGCTTATATCAGAAGCACTTCCTGCCGAAGAAGCATCCACTACTGGGGCATCACTATAAGCAGCGCCATCCATTTCAGCCACAGTTTGAGTAACACCAGCTGTTGTAGCCGTTGTCAAAGTCGCTGCTGATAAATCAGGTTGAGAAACAACTCCTGATGGTACACTCTCTGATAACTGAGGTTGTGGTGTAGGCGATGTAGAACCTTCAGTAGTTCCTCTTATAGTTAACGGCTCATCATAAACATTTGTAGCTGACATAGTTGGTTGTTGTGTTACAAGTTTACCATTATTATCAAATGTACTATTAATTAAATATATAAGACTTTCTAATGATTCTTTCGCATCAGCGCTTATATTCTGATAACTATCAATCTGTGTAGATAAAAAAGTAATTATGGTTTCTATATTATTATCTAAAGTAACTTTTAGATTTGCAATTTTAGTACTAATTTCATGATTAGAACTAATTAATTCACTTGATTGAATATTATTATTAACATCTATAATTTCATTAGAAACTCCATCTAAAGTACTTTTTAAACTAGCTTTAACATCTGATAAACGTCCTTTTAAACGCATTATTTCACTTAACTCTATATACATACTACAACCTCCGTATCTTAAATTCTCCAAAAACTCAAGACCTATTCTATAGAAATAATAACATGCAAAAGACTAAATATTCAATAAAATAAAGATTAATTGACAAAAAAAGAAAGAATCTTCATAAATTCTTTCTAGTTATTTTTCTTCTTATCTTTTGACTTAACTTTATCTTCTTTTTTAGTTCCAAGCAACTTTTCTTCTAATTCATCAATTGCATCTAAAACTTCATTATGTTTTGCATTTATAACCGCTATAACAACGACAGCACCTAAAGCTATAAATATAAGATTACATGCAATTATCAAAGGTGTATTAACAGTTCCTGTGTTTTCTTTCTTTTTAGAAGCCTTAGCCATTTCTTCAAAAACATCATATCTTTCTTTCTTATTGTATTCAGCGTCAATAGCAGATATAATTTGATCACTCATAGTACTTCCATATCCAGCAAAAGTTTGATTACCTATAATAATAAATGGAATACCATCAGCTGATTTATTTAAAAAAGTTCCAACTTCTTCCATCAGATTTCCATTATTTTGATCATAATAAACCTCAAATGAAACTAATTTAAACTTGCTTCCATGTTCTTCAACAATACTATTTAAAAATTCTAAAAATTCCTGACAATGTGGACATCCATATCCTCTAAACAAATAAATGGTAACTTGATCATCTGTTTCTTTATAATTAGATAAATCATGTTCAACTTCTTCTTGAGTCAAAGCTTGATCCAAATTCATTGTTGTATACGATGCGTATTCACTAGGTAAAGCCCAAACTTTAAATGGTATTATAAACAAAGCAATCAATGCAATTAAAAACATATTCTTTTTCATACTTCAAATCTCCTTCTACAAAATTATAATATTATATTTAAAAAAGCACAATAATTATGTGCTTTTTTTCACAAAACTATAATAATTATAAGATATCTTTCAAAAAATCTTGTATATTTTCACAACTAGCCAACATTTTATTCTTATACCTTTTATCACTAGTAACTTCTTTACCAAACCAACTAGGAATAGTAAATAAAGAAGCCTGTTCACTAGTTTTAAATTCAGTCTCCACAACTACTAAGCCTTCTAAATCACCATGATAAACATCTAATTCGGCAATAATTCCATCAGATAGTTCTACTTCATATCTTGTCTTATTAATAAATCTTCCTTGAACAAGTAACATCAAAACATCATAAGTCACTTTATCTATTTCTGACTCAACTTCTGTTCTAATTTGATTTCCTTCTCCTTTATGCGTCAAAAAATACTTATCATTTTTCTTTCTTATCCTAACCTCTGGAGTAAAACTAAGATATCCCTGTTCTATTAAATTATATTTAATTCCCTCCAATTTAGGAACTTCCTTAACCAAAAATTTTCTTTCATTTTCAAACATTTTTACTCTCTCATTCCAAAGCTAATTCAATCTTTTAACTTCACCATAATTATAACATGTTCCTAATTTAAACATTTCATCTAACAACGGATTATTACAACGATCACCATCATTAACATGCATTTTAAGAACAAAATTTTCAACTAAAGATACATCATCAATATTAATTCCAGGAAAATGATAACCAATTCTCCTAAAAGTTCTGATAAACTTATCTGTTATATTTTCCTGTATTACATTAATATTATTCTTTAAATATAATAAATGTTCTTTAACTTCTATATATATTTCGTCATCCACATCCTTAAGTCTTTCTAATTCCTCATGACTATATATAACATTAGCATTATACCTATTTAACAACAATGGATAAGCATATGCTTTACCAACACCAAATTTTTTTAACAAACCTAAAGCAATAGTTAGAGCGATTACTGCCCAAGGGCTTACCTCATGAATGTTATCAATTGTCTTAATTCCACGTTCTTCATCTGTCAAACCAGTGCCTATACCATACATCTTTCGTCTTATTTTCTTACCAAAATTTAAAAAATCCTTATCATTTGGCATCTCTTCAGATTGATCCTTTTGAATTGCATAAAAATATGCATCCGTCTTATCTATTCCAAATCTAACAACTGGCAATGGATAACTCAACTTTCTTCCCTCTTCTGTATATTTAATCATTGAAATATACATGCCATAAGGAGTCTCCATAAATATTGGTTCTTTTCTTAATTCCACCTCTATATTAGCATCAAATATATTACTATAGCCAATATCTCTTGGAACATTAAAATGTCTTAAAGTATTATCTTGTAAAAATGCTATTCTTCTTTTTATAAACATATCAGGATTATTAAAATCATCTATTGTCATATTTGAAAATAATGTTGCAATCGTATACTTATGAATATCACTTACTCTATCATAATCTAATTCATCATAGAAACTCTCTGCAATATCTAAATACTCTGAAATTTTATCTACCAAAGCATCTTTATTCGCTATTCTAAGACATGGTACAAGAACACCTTCATACTCTTTACGAACATCATTAAAAGTATATTCTCTATCTTTTACAATGCTACTAGTATAATAAAGCCAATGCTTCAAACCACAATCTATCATTCCACTTCGTGCTTCATAATTTATTTCATCTAATAAATCCCCTATTTCTTTCATTCTTTTTCTCCCCCTAATTAAACAAAAAATCTATATTACTTAACTTTTCTTAAAAACTCTAAACTTTTTACCTTCTTTACTACTGAATAACTTTCATCTTGAGTAAACCAAACTCCAATACCTTGAGCATTTTCCCAATCTAAGCAATTTTTTTCTTTATCATCTACCAACACAACATTACCATCATAAAAGCTAGGTGGCACAATCAAGGACTTAATCATCTTATTTGGAACCGAAACTATAGGTATATAAATACCATTTTCTCTAAAAAAATTGACTTTTTCTTTCTCTTCTTCACTAGTATGATTTAATGTTAATAACTGAATTCTCTTTAAAGTTTTTTGCACTTCTCTCAAAATATCTAGGCTATAATTAATTTGTTTTGATGAATATATATGTTCATGCCAATCAACTATCTTAAAAGCCTCTTTCCATCCAACTTCTTGAGCTAATACAGCTAATCTTTCCTCTGTATCGATACATACTCCATCAATATCTATCATATAAAAAGTCTTTTCATTAACAAAATCTAAAATATTATTATCTTTTTCCATAAGTACCTTCATAATCTTTAGTTAAGTTATTAACATAATGATAAAGTAAAGAATCTACACTATAATCAAGTTCAAAACATTCATCAATAATACCTAAGCTATTTAAACTCTGATAAACTTCATTATCTTTCGCCCCAGAACACACTAAAATAGATTTGCCACCATTTTCATGAACATACCTAAAAGCATCTATATCAGTAAGACCATCACCAAAATATATGATGTCACTTAGCTCCACATTATTTTCGCTTCTTATCTCTTCAATAGCTTCCACCTTACGATCATTTCTCATAAGTCGTTTTATATCACCATATTTACCATCTTCTGTAGTATAAAAACAAGTTCCTAAAACGCCATATAAACATTTATATACTTTTGTTTCTCTAATAAAATCTTCAAACCCAGATGTTACAACATAATGCTTTATACCACTATTTACATAACATAATTTATTAAAATATTCTAAAACACCCTTATTAAATTTCAAGTCATTTACTCCCAAACAAAGATTATCTTTATTAAAAACAATTTCATTTTTTTCAAAAACTTCTCTAAAAGCAATACAATACGCTGTATATAAATCAACATTCTGTTCATTAATAATTCTCTTTACCTCTACCATTATAGAATTTCCATCATAACCACATTTAGCTAAAATTTCATAATTGGGTAAAGCATAAGGTGTTAAAGTACCATCAAAATCATAAATAAATACCATAAAATCACACTCTTTCCTTATATATGCCACTATATTATAACATACATATTATTTTACATAGTTTTCTTCAAGCTTGGACCATTCCCAAAATCTCCCTCATATTTTATGCCATCTAGATACTGCCTATATAAAGCAATCCTAAGAATTGGACATCTGTTATTAGGTTGATTGGTTATTAAATACCCGCATAAAAAGTAAAAAGTATTATAACCCCATATCTTAGAAATTTCAAATTTAAGACAGCTTAAAATAAACTTCTACCCAAATAAAAAACTTAATAAAATATTTATCAAGTTTAAATTACAAATAAGAAAATATCATAAAGTAAAATATAATTAAGAAAAATAACAATATAGCTAGCTTTAACGAACTAATAACAATACCTGCTACTGCAAATGCTTTACCATCCTCACCAGTTTTTTTCACTTGATTAAGACCAACTATACTAAGAATTAAACCTAAAATAACAAATATAAACGAACATACAAATCCAACCACACACATTATGTTCATTTTTTGTGAATTATCTACAGTATTATAATTTGTATTACTATCTAAAACTTCTAATTTACTTCCACATTGTGTACAAAAGCAATCGTTTATATCACATTTTGTACCACATTGACCACAATATCTCATTTATATCACTTTCCTTTCATAGAATTATTACCTTCTCTAACATTCTTTTGCAACAATTCTTCCTCTTTAGCTTTTATACGTTCTGTATAATCCTGCAAAACTGATTCATCCATAACATCAACACCTGTTAGTCTAGTTAAATATCCTAACATACTTTTTGAAACTTCGTACTTTCCTGCATTTGGACTTAACTTTAACTTTAAAGGTGAACTTAACGATAATAAAGTAATCTCCTTTGTTCTTTGTAAGACATAATTTTCAAATTTTTCTGAAATACCATCTTTAAAATAAGGATTATTATCTTTCAAATCTTGTAATGCATGTAAATAAGATGCAACTTGATAATACGTTAAATAAACAGAATCTTTTTTCATATTTCCACCTCATTATCTATTTTTATTATAATGTACATTAATAATCATAGCAATCAAATTAATAAATATTTTACATAGAAAAAAGTCTAAATTACATAGACTTTCTACTTATGCCTTCCTTTACTAACCTCTTCTTCTAAATTAAAGTATTGCCCATCTACAAACTGTTTCATGCTACTAACTAAAGCCATTTGACTATCACTTAAATTACTAAAAACCATTCTTTTACCACCTTCCATAGACTGAAAAGCAATAGATCTATGATTTTCTTCTCCTTTGGTACTATCCATAACTGGCAGTCCGCCCATTACCTGATTATAAATAGAAGGGACTATCTCCATCGCAAATTGACCTTCAAAATCAGTAGTAAATTCTTGCACAATTTTTTGTTCACCAGTTCTTTTATCTGTCGATAATAGTCTATAAGTACATTTACTAGGATTATCTGGTAATGCTGAAATTGAAACAAACGTAGTCTTTGTCAAATCTGCAACCTCTCTTTTATAAACTTCTACTACATCTTTCGTATCAATAACTGCAGGAACCTCTACACTAGCTTTAGCTTCAGTTTGAACTACTGCTTTAACATCTGAGTCAAAATGCTTTGCAACATATTCATCATAATTGTTCAATATTGATAATAGTTCTGCTTTCTTATTTTCTGGAGGAAAAAATCTATATTCTCCATCTACAAACTTACATACCCAATCAATATGATCAGGATTAGCATGAAAAGCTGCTACAGCCTCTGGTTTTCGTAATGCAACATATCCCTGCTTTGCTACATCTTCTGCATTTTTCCTAACTCCAGCTATCTTTGCTATTTTACCTATACCAGCAAATGCTGCTTCTATCTCTTTACCTACTTCTTTGCCATCCATACTTTATCACCATATTACCTTATACTAATATAATTGTATTAACAAGAGATTCTAAAGTCAATTTACAACAAAAAATATAACTGAAACTTTACATCAATAACTAAATGTTTTTAATTGACAATATTTCTACATTATTAGAAACCAAACTTTTATCTTTATTTATAGTTTTAGATAAATCAGTTGTTAAATACTTTTTAAAATCATCAGCAAACGTAGTTACAACATTATCATTATCTTTCGCACTAATTACTGCTGCTAACAAATTGGCACCACTTGAAATGCCCACTCCAAGACCATATCTCTTAGCCAAAATTCTTGCCATATTAATTGCATCTTCATCATCAATAGTTACAACTTTATTAATAATATTTCGATCAACAATACTTGGTATAAAATCATCTCCAATACCTTCTATTTTATGACTACCAATATTAATACCTTTACTCATAATTGGCATTTGCTCTGGCTCCAAAGCAACGATTCTTGCATCTTTATTCACTTCTCTAATACGTTTCGCAATCCCCATTAACGTACCACCAGTCCCTATTCCACTAACAAAAGCATCTATCCTAGACACAGTGTTTATTATTTCTAAACCAGTAGTATAATAATGAGCTTCAATATTCTTAGTATTATCAAACTGATTTGGCCTAAAACCATTAATTTTTATAGCTAACTCATCTGCTCTTTTTATAGCTTCTTTAAATCCCCCATCTTCTTTAGAAACTAAATAAACCTTCGCTCCATAAAGCTTCATTATTTTTATTCTCTCTTCACTCGCCCAATCTGGCATAAAAATATGTACATCATGTCCAAAATATGCCCCTAATGCCGCAAAAGAGATTCCTGTATTACCACTAGTAGCTTCTATAATAGGTTGTCCTTTTTTCAAACTACCATCTTTATATGACTCATTAATTATATAATAAGCAAGTCTATCTTTAATACTTCCTGTATAATTATAATATTCTAGTTTTGCAAATACATTAACTACCTTTTCCATATATTTTACTTTTATTTCTACCATAGGTGTATTACCTATTAATCTTTCTATATCCATGTTTATCCTTCTTTCTATTTAGTATATGTAAAAAGGACAACATCGTATAGTATTTACCTGTTTTTTTAACATATTAAAAGACCTCCTTTATAATGATGCATAAACTCACTATAAAGAAAGTCCAAATCAATCTAAAGTATTATGAGTTTACACGAAAAAAAGAAATACAACTACAGCAACAACAATTTAATAAATTTCTTTTATTCATGATTATCTCTCCTCAATCACATTATATCACATAAATTAAAAATAACAAAAAAAGTCCATCTGGACTTCAAAACCATTTAACCATTAATTGAATCATTAAATATTTGCACAATATTAGTAACACCAATTTCTAACTCATCTAAACTCTGATTAGAACTATCTACATAATTCAATAGGTTATTAGCTATGTTCTTGTAATCATTAGATAATAAAGAAATCATACTACTATATTTATTAATCAAATCAACAAGCTTTTTTGAAGACAAATTATACTTATAACATATATTATAAATATGTATTAAAATCTGATGAATCTCTTTATATTGTTTAACAAGTAAATCAGAATATTTCTTTATATTATTTGCATGTATTTTAATTTCATTTAAGTTCATAATATACACTCCCTATTCATCAATATTTTCTACTCCACTAACAATAACTTTTAACTCATCGTATACTACTAAGGTATCATTTTGTAAATCGTTCAACTGCTTATTTAAACTTTGTAATTTATCACATTCATCATAACCAAAACTGACATCATGAAATAGACTTTTTAAAGTATTACAAGTTGATTCCAAATCCACAATAACATCATCATTTAATCGCAAAGAAAGTGCCAACATTTCGTTATTTACATTATCTATATCATCCATCGTCATTTTTGTCATAAAGATACCTCAAATCTATTAGTTATACTATTATCTATATAATACCAAATATTTACTTAGAAAGAAATAAGAATAAATAATTTATCAAAGAAAAAACTGAGGATACCTCAGTTACAAAATATTATTTTAAATTTTCAACAGATTTTCCAATTTGTGTAACACTATTAGTTAGATTATCTAAATTATGTAATAAATTGTAAGCATATGTTTGTAAGCTATCTGAAACTTCTCCATAAATTGTTCCAGCTCTACTTTTATAATCTACAAGATAATTAGATAATAGTTCAAATTGTTTAACAAGCGTTGGACTATAACTTTTCATCATAGTTTGCATCTCTTTTAAATGATCTGTCACAGTATCCAATATAACATTTAGTGCACTTAATTGTTCTTCAATTCTCTTTGCTTGTCTGCTTAATTCTCCAGGTACTGTACTATCTGGATTTTTTGATGCAGCTGGTCCAGTACTACCACTTCTAACCAAAGGTTCTATTGACTTATTTATTTGACCATATTGATATGTTGCATCCATTTTATTTCACTTTCCTTCCTTTTTTATACTTGTTTATTATTGCTTTCTTGTTGGTCACAGAATGCCTGAATTGAAATTTCTAAGTTGTTTAAGCAATTCCATAATTGACTTAAAACATTCCCAGCTGCTTCTGCTTTACTTGATAAATTTGATCCAAAAGTTGTTCCAGTTAAATTATAAGAATCTAGTGATTTTCTCACATAGTCAAAACTAGTTTTAATATCATGTAAGTTATTACCATTACCATCTACTGTATTATCACGAAACTTTTTAAAATCAGCACAAAATTCTCTCAATTTTGCAAGGTCTTTATCCGTCATTTAATTATATCTCCTTCCACCTATACTATATATACTACTTTATCATAAATTAAAAGAAATTACAATGTAAGAAACAATGGCTTTTTATTATTTGTTTTAATATGATGAAAATCTAAAATTTAAAAGTATATAATTATATGAGGAATAATATGAATAATAACGCTTTTAACAATTTTATAAATCAAGACTTTAAAAGTTTATCAGACTGGTTTAGTACACTAAATCCTTATGAATTTACATTTGTTGCAACTATAGTTGGTGGTGCAATTGCTCCATTACTTACAACTGCTCAACAAAACTCTTTAGGTAACTTTTTTGAACAAATCGGGCAAACTTTAGAAACAATCTCCTCCCAAGCCCAAACAAATAATGCGTGGTTACAATCACAACAACAAAACAACGATACGACATCAAAAGATATTATTGACTTAAAAATACAAATAGAAAACTTGAATAGAAAAATAAATAATTTATAAATTTTAAACTTCTATACATATAACAGAATATATAATATTTTCGACAAAAAACTTTTACAGCATACAAAAAGCCATGAATAAAACTCACAGCCTTTTTACTACAAATGTTTTGTTTCATTAGTTTTCTTACTTTTAACTTTTTCAAATTCTGTTACACATTTTAATAAATCTTGGTCCAAATATGAAATAGTTCTATTTTTTATATCTTCAGGAACTCCATAATAAGCTTCAGCCAAACTTCCAGCTATTGCTCCGATTGTATCAGAATCACCACCAATAGATATAGCTATTTTTATACAATCTTCAAAATCTACTGATTCCAAAAACGCCTGAATAGATTGTGGTACAGATCCTTGACATGTAACATCAAAACGATATGTATCCCTAATATCATCCATTTTAAAATCCAAACTGTAATACTTATCTTCTATATATTCTTTTACATTATCCTTTGAATATCCATTTCGTAACATCCAAATAGCACCAGCTACAGATTGAGCTCCTTTAATTCCTTCTGGATGATCATGAGAAACACTAGCTGATATTTCTGCCAGCATCTCTGCTTCTTCTAGAGTTTCAGCTATCCATCCAACAGGAGAAACTCTCATTGCTGAACCATTACCGAAACTATTATATGGTGGTGGATTAGAAATTAAAAGCCATTTAATAAATGTTCCTCCATAGCCAGCATTAATATGTGACCTACCTAATTCTTGCATATATTTTACACAATTCTTTTTAAATTTATTAGTATCCTTATCCTTCACATATTCTACACATGCTTTTGAAATTGCACATGTCATAACACTATCATCTGTAAACCTATCATCGTTAGTAAATAAATCAAAATCTTTACTTTTAATATTTTCTTTTTCGTAAATAGATCCTACAATATCTCCTGTTAAAGCTCCAAACATATTCTACCCCCAATACTATAATCTTGGCCCATTAATTTCGGGCTTTTGCTGGTCCGATAATTGTGACCTATAATACTTACCTTGAGCATTAATATAACCCAAATCATAAACCTTTTTTATCATTTCATGATTAAATGCTATAGCACCATGTGTCATATCTATTCCAAAAGGAAACTGACAAGCCAAGTAGTCGCTTTCAACATCTCCATTTTTACTTTTATAACCAATAATCATCAATTTTTGTTCTCCGTCAATAGAGACAATACTACCAATTGGCATATATTTCTCATACGCTTCTAAACGATCTTGTTCTATTTCACTTTTTAATTCTTTAGCAGCTTCTTCTCCTTCTTTTCCATTATACGAAAGATTATATTCTCCATCGCCAAAAAATCTTTGTGTATTTTGTTCTTCTGAAAATTCCATATATTTTCTCCTTTCTTATTATTAATTTATTACAACTGGAATTATAGTTTTTTCAACACCATTAACCACAGTTTTTTCAACGTCACCTACAACAGTTAAAGTTGCATTTCTCTGTATCAACATTTCCATTTGGCCATAATTTCCTACTCCTGTGACATTTTCAATATATGCAGCTTTACCAGAATTAGGTGGAACAACGATTTGAAGTATAATATTATGATCGTTTTGTTTCATACCATAATTCATTGCCTCTACTATACTACTACTTTGATAACCAGCAGTACTAAATGAACTTCCTACCTTTAAAGAATCAACATCTATTTTTACATGACCATCATACAAATCTTTCAAACCTCTATAAGTAACTATTGCATCATCATAACTAGCACTAGCAATAAAGTCATCCAGTCCCTTTAAAATTGAACCATCTGCTGTTGTAAAAATTCTATTTTTACCATGCAATCCAGAAATTAAATTTTGAATATCATCTATGGAAGAAAACGATTCTCTGGCATTCCTTAAACCTGTAGAAGTTGAAAAAGTAGTATCATTTAACCAAGCATTTATTTCAAAACCACCACACCTAGTATAATTAAATATTGAATTTAATTGTTCAGGAGTAGCTGCCCTTGCTAAAGAATCCGCTACACCATTATTAGCCAAGTTAATAGCAGTTTGCTTTTGGGCATCTGTTAAAAAAGGGGCAAAATCATTTAACATATCAACAATATCTATATTTCCAGCACTGCCTCCGTATTTTTTTAACACTTGTTCAAGTTGATCATTAAATTCAGGAGTTAAAGCATTTGCTCTAAATAATTCACTTCTATGATTTTTTGCTGACTCTATAATATACAACTTGCTATCACCAAGATATATCGCCGCATCCATTTTAGATCCCAATGTTATGGTATCTATGCCATTTTGTTTTAAATAAGCCTGTAGACTGATTCCTTGATTTTGCATTTCTTGTAAATTATCTAAATAATTTTTTACTAGTATTTCACCTTGACTTAGTTGTCTAACAGGTGCTGATTTTATGGCTTGGTCAATTGTATCATCAACAACTGGAAGAGGCTGAGTAATAGCTAAATCTTCATCCTTAATTATTGGAATTTCTTGAGTTTTTATCAGCTCTTCATCTATTACAGGTAATGGCTGAGTTACATCTAATTTTGCGGTTTTTACACTTTTATAAATATCTGGTATTTCCGTTAGTAAACTAATTGATCCACCAACTAAAGCATTAACTCCTACTCCAGTCCATCCACCATTATATCTAAACATTGCATCATATTTTTCTGTAAATGTTAAATCATCCCAAGTTTTATTAGATATCTGATTACCATTTTCATCATAATTAACTAAATACATTATTTGTGCTAAATTATTCTCATTGGGTGTATAAATCATTTGCATTAGTGGATTAATAAATGAACTTGAAGCACTATCTATCGAATCTAATGTTACATGTGCTCCTGTTGTTAAAAGTTGACCTCCAACACCAGACAAGCCAGTAAATTTCAATCCATTTATTGCCGAACCAAGGAACATTTCTCCACCTTCCCATGCAGCCATTGCTCCTCCATAGGCTAAACCTTCTCCTAAAGATGCTCCATCTGCCCATGCATTTTGGGTATTCCTTCCAAAACCAGCAAATGTTGCAATTCCCGCATTCATAACAGATTGCTTTGTTATTTCTACTGTCGCTACATGACCTAAATTTAAAGTGGCTAATGTACTTGCGCTAGCACTCGTTCCAGCTGCTGTTGCGCCTGTTCCAGCGGTTGCCGCTCCACCAATTCCTGCTGTAGCTAAGCTTAACAATATTATTCCACCAACATATCCTACACCATCTGCAACCTTATATGCAGCTCCTGTTGATTTAAAAGGGGCATAAGCATACTCGTCCAAAGCTTTTCCGATTGCATTATTCTGATGAAAATCATCAAAAGCATCAGAAACATATTTTGTGGAAACAAAATCCATTGTTTGTCCCCATACCGCCATTGTTTGTGAATGAAACTCATAACCAAAAAGTTTACTACCTAGCCAATTTATTCCATCAAACAAAGCATAAATTGGTGTATTTAGTGCTGTACCTATTATTGCTGCTGTATCTATAAGAGCTTCTCCAAACTCAAGCAATCCTTGTACAAGACCAACTACAGTATTAGCAATCGACGCATATGTTTTAACTACCTGTTCACCAAACCACGCTAATCCATTTAACAAAGTATTACCAACTGGGGATTCTACACTATCATAAAGTTTTGCTCCTGTATTTTTAAACTGTTCTTGCCAAATTGATAACTGTTCTTTCCCTTTTACTATTCCTTCTGAAATATCTTCGCTAACTCTTTCTATTCCATCATCAATAAAAGCTGTTAAGTCCATCATAACTTCTTTTACATCTATTCCACCATCAGAATTAGCTGCTGAACCAACAAAGTTTTTCAAAGTACCTAAAAAAGAAACATTTTTAGCAGTTACGCTTCCAGAATTTATTTTTTTATTATTATATGACCCAACTTCCATCTTCTATCACGTTCTTTACCTTCATATTAATATTATAAAATAAAGACAGAATAATATAAAGTAAAATTTAAAAAGATTTCTAAATCATTAGAAACCTTACTTTATTTTAGAATCTTTTTTTAATTTTAATAACATTTTATTAAAATCATTACATAACTTCATTAAATATTCATTACTTTTTAAATTTTCTTTCCATCTATTCGGAATATTTTTATATGTATAAATTAATCCTGCCATAGATCCTGTGATTGCAGCCACAGTATCAGTATCATTACCAAGATTTACAGCTTTTAAAACAGCTTCATCATACGCGCTAGAATTCAAAACGCACCATATACTTGCTTCCAATGTATCAACAACATAACCAGATGATCTTATATCATGCTCTCCAGTTTTAGCAATACTTCCATCTAATATTCTTTTATATTTACCAATTGATTCCAAAGAATAATATTTTGTATAATCAAAAAATTTTAAATTAGCATATGCTTCTTCTTTTGTTTTACCATCTAAAAGTTCTTTTACATAATCAGAATATATTTTACAACCTAATCGACTTATCTCATGACCATGTGTTAATGAAGATAAATTATTTATAAGTTCAACCTCTTCTTCAAAATTTAAATTTTGACTATAAGAGTATAAAACAATTGGAAGAATCCTCATTAATGAGCCATTCCCATTGTCTCCATAACTGATTCCACCACATTTTGTTGGAGTAATACCTTTTGTATAATTGTAAATGGCTTTTCTAGTTGAAATACCTATATCGAAAAAAACACCTGTTGCTGTATACTTTGAAGATGATTCCCATTCATGAAATTTCTTCATTATATCACTATAATTAATCTCTCCACATTCTATTATAGAATCCATAGTCGCGATAGTCATTGAAGTATCATCCGACCAAGTTCCTAAAGGAACTTTATGACTTCCATACCCTTGCATATCAGTTACTGGAACTCTTTTTAAATATTCACGACTTTGAAATTCTGCAGGTACACCTAACGCATCGCCTATTGCAAATCCAATTATACCATCTATTATTTTATTATTTTCTTCTATACTATTATGCACTTTTAAACCTCATAACTTTCTACATTATCTTTTTTGTTATTTCTATATGTCACAATTGCCTCCCATTACTCAAACTGGGATCTTTTTCTAGAAAATAGTCCTTGAAATCAGGCAATTCTTGAAATTTCAACATCGAATCAAAGAATATTGAAACTAACTCTGGAGCATTTATCCAAGTCATTGTATCTAAATCCAATTTATGACATAAAAATGAATCTTTTTGATATTTCAATACAAAACCATTCTCTATTATGTAATATTTACTTTTTCCATCATTTCTTTCTACTAATTTTTCATCATCTATTTCACACATCAGCACATACTGCTGAATTTTATTCATTGTGGAAAATTCTTCAGTATTGAAAGTATGTTCACCAGGAACTGCCTTTCTTATAACGAATTCACCTTTGTTGGCAGTCATTCTATTTTCGTAAGATGTACTCATATTTTCTTTCATTTTATATCACCATCCTGTAATGTCTTTAAATATATCAAAATTTTTCCGCCTATTTCTTTAACATCTTCTATACTAAACTTTTGGCCCGCAGCTAACAATACTTCTTGTTCACTAGAATTAAAAGTAGATAAATCTGCACATTTTGTACCAACAGCACAATCCATTACTAAGTGAACAGGTTTATCAGCAGTTATATGACTGGTTGCAACAGGAGTTGCACTCATAAATCCTGGATCATAATAGATATCACCCTTACTTAGCAATTTTTGTAATATTACTTGAGCACTATCGCCTTGTTTAATTCCATAAGCAGATAAAGCATCCCAATTTATTCCTCTAACTAACCTAGTCGGCTCATCTAAACTCATTTGTGAAATCAAATTATTTAAATCAACTGCCGCCTTACTTTGCATAGCAACATAATCTTTTACACTCATTCCATAACTGTCTTTAAATTCTTTAAAAGTCATTGTTAATGGAGTATCATATGTACCATAAAATGTAATCGTTTTAGCCTTTGTATCAATCATATTATTTCTTAAAATTCCATTTACTCCTTGATAATTTCCAGCGGAAAGAATAGATTCACGAGTGTATGATGTGATTAATTGTTTTTCACTATCAGACATACCATTTACCCAAGCTGTTCTTGAAGCTTCATAATGTTTTAGAAACTCTTTATAATCTTTATAATCTACAAAAGCATCAACCACTGGCAATGGTTGAGCTGCAGATAAACTTGCCTCATCGATTATAGGTAATGGTTGAGTTACAGCTAAACTTGTTTTTACACTCTTATAAATATCTGGTATTTCTGTTAATAAACTAACTGTTCCGCCAAGTGCAGTATTTACTCCTACACCTACCCATCCACCATTATATTTAAATAGTGCATCATATTTTTCTGTAAATGTTAAATCATCCCAAGTTTTATTAGATATCTGATTACCATCTTTATCAAAATTTACTAAACACATAAGCTGGGCCATAGTATTTTCATTTGGATTATATATCATTTGCATTATCGGATTAATAAACGAACTTGTAGCACTATCTATCGAATCCAAAATAACATGAGCTCCTGTTGTAAATAACTGACCTTTAATGCCAGACAAACTCGGAAATTTTAATCCATTTATTGCCGAGCCAAGGAACATTTCTCCACCTTCCCATGCAGCCATTACTCCTCCATAAGCTAATCCTTCTCCCAAAGACGCTCCATCCGCCCATGCATTTTGAGTGTTCTTTCCAAATCCAGCCAATACCGCCATTCCCGCATTTATAACTGATTGCCTTGTTATTTCTATTGTTGCAGCTTGTCCTATATTCAGAGTGGCTAATGTACTTGTACTAGCGCTTGTTCCAGCTGCTGTTGCACCTGTTCCAGCAGTTGCTGCTCCACCAATTCCTGCCGTAGCTAAGCTTAACAATATTATTCCACCAACATATCCTACGCCATCTGCAACCTTATATACAGCTCCTGTCGATTTAAAAGGTGCATATGAATATTCATCCAAAGTTTTTCCAATCGATGAATTTTGATGAAAATTATCAAAAGCATTAGAAACATATTTTGTCGAAACAAAGTCCATTGTTTGACTCCATCTAGCCATTGTGATTGAATGAAATTCATAGCCAAATATCTTACTTCCTACCCAATTAAATACATCAAGCAAAGCATATTGCGATGTATTTGTAATTGTTCCAATTATCGCTGCAGTATCTACAAGAGCCTCCGCAAATTCAGCTAATCCTTGTACAAGTCCAACAACCGTATTAGCAAGAGATGCGCCAGTTTTAACTACCTGTTTGCCAAACCATTCAAAGCCATTTAATATACTCGTAGATGCTGTTGATACTACATCATCACATAAATCTGCTCCTGTATTATTAAAATGTTCCTGCCAAATTGATAATTGCTCTTTTCCTTTTACAGCCACTTCAGATATATTATCATTAACTCTTTCTATTTCATCGTCGATAAAAGTTGTTAAATCCATCATAACTTCTTTTACATCTATTCCACCATCATCATTAGCTGATGAACCAACAAAGTTTTTCAAAGTACCTAAAAAAGAAACATCTTTTGAAGTTACGCTTCCGTAATTTATCTTTTTAGTATTATATGACCCTACTTCCATCTTTTACCACATTCTTTACTATATATTGAAAATTAAAGTTTCTAAATTATAAAGAAATTATAACCAATTGACATTTGATTTTTTATCTCACAATTTTTATCATCTATAACATTTTAATATTTACTTATAAAGATTACTTTGATTAACATCATCAAATAAAGTTTCTATTGTAGCATTGTCATTTACCTGTTGATTATTAATTACTGGACTATTGTAATCATCAAGAAACTGGCTTAAGTCTAACGTAACACTTTTTGACTTACTAACAGTATTTACAAAACCTGTATTCGCTCTTTTTTGAACCTCATCTAATTGTGCTACGTTTATATTTTTTACTTCACCCTGAGATATTGTTTTTTTATTAAATGTTCCTATTTCCATTAATAACACCTAGTTTCTTATTTATGTATCACTATTCACTTAATTTATCTTTTATGTTTTTCAATAAATTTTTAATATTATTTTTGCTATCTGTTAATTCTTCTACAACATTATTTACATTAGACTCGTCAAAAATTTTATCATTAATACTTATTCCTTTTTTTGAATAATCTAATATTGAATTAGCTCTTACTATAGCGTTATCATAATATGTGTAAATAGAATATAAATTTTTATATAATCTACTATATTTTATTCTTTCTTCATCACTCATAAATTATTCCTCTATTTTTCAACCCATACATTTACTGCTTCACTATATTTTTCTATCAAAGAATTAAATACTTTTATACTTCCATCATTATTATTTCTAATTGTTTTCATATTCTGAAGTGTTTCTGAGCTTTTATTATTTAATGATTTATTATCAATTAAAATTGAACTTTTAATATCATCTAATTTTTCTATCAAAGAACTTTCAAAATACAAATTTTCTTGAGCATATTCATTAATAGCCATTATTGTTTTTTTTAAACCATCTTTATTTATAACAATAGAAGAGTTATCTACTTGACTCACGTTATCACTCCCTATAAAACATAATTTTCATATTCAAACGCTTCTATTCTATTCATAGACATTTTACTATTTAATAAAATTATTTCGTTTTCCAAAGTTTTTAATTTATCAAACATGCTTTCTACTCTATTTTTTGATTGTACCATATCATTTAAACATGTTTTAATTCTTTTAGTTTCTGTTCTTATTAAATTAGATTCATAATAAGTACAAAATGAATAATAAAGATTATTGAATTTGTTCTTCATTGTATTTAATACAGAAATACAAGATTTATAGTAAGCCAAAATAGAATTTTTATATCTTTGATCAACGTATAACTTTTTAATTGATGAATCTATTTTTCTTAATTCTTCATTTACTTTATCATAACAAGAAATATTGCTTTGTAAATTACTTATATATTCTTGTAATTTATTTTTTTGCTTGCTTACATCCAAAAAAAATGATGATGAATTATGATCATGCCAACTAAACTCTGCATTTGTTAATTCTTGTGCGATAGACATAACGTTCTCTTCATATTTATCAACTAAACGGCTTAGTTCTTCACTATCTTTCTTTAATTTTACAACATCAATTGTTAGCATTTAATCACCTTTTTCTCTTAAATATAAGCAACAATCTGTTGCTTATATTTAAGAGAAAAAAACATTAAAAATGTTTTTTTCATATTTAAACAATTAGTTGTGTTATTAAGCTTTACTAGATTCAACTTGAACCCATTCACCAGTTTGAATATCTTTAGCATATTGAACAACACCTTTAGTATATTCAACTACTGAATTTAATAAAGAATCTAATGCAGTTTTTAATGCAGTATTTACTGCTTCAACATATTGATCAGCTTTATTTGATACAGATTTTCCTTCATCTAAGAAAGCAATTCTTGCATTGTCTTTTAAGTTACTTCTTAAAACTTTTAATTTACTATTAACTTCATCAGTTAATTTTTGAGATGCTTGTTGAACATCTTTTTCTAATGTTGCAACTGCTCCAACATAACCACTAGCTAATTTTTCTTGTTGCTTATTTGTTAAAGAAACAATATCAGCTGTTTTAATAGTCATAAGTCCACTAAAATCATTTTTTGTATCAGTAGCTTGTTGAATTGCTGTTGCTCTAATAGTATCACCAATAGCTTTTAATTCTAAAGCTATTTGTTGTTGAGCTTTTTCTAATCCTGGTTTAATATCAGTATCAACATTAGTTATTGATTCTTTAGTTCCCCATTCTTCTCCTAATTTGTCTAAAATTAATTGCATTTGACTTCCAAGAGTCTCAACTACAGCTTGAGAATCTTGTACGCATTGTTGAAGTGTAGTAGCGACTTTTTCTTCATTAAGTCCAATTTCTCCACTATATCCGAACATATTTTTTCCTTCTTTCTAAAATCTTCAGTAGATTTCCTCTACTCTTAATTAAATAATATATAAAATATTTCTTGTTGACAACTATTTTCTTATTTTTTGACGTTTTTTTACATATTTACTTTCTTTTTGTCATAATTATTAGCTCAGTTCCATTTCTAATATCAGTATCCCTAATAATTGCATTATTTGAATAAATCTCATTTGTCTTCATATTAATTAAGATAAATTCACTTTTCAAATCTAATGCAACATCACACAAATCTCCTATGCACTTAGCAACAAGTTTATTAATCTTCCATACTAAATAATTTACAGGAAGAACGACATCAAACTGCCTATCAAATTCTAAAGCATATAGCTTAACTAATATTTTATTGTTCATTAGAATCACCATCGCCTTCACCATCTGGTGTAACAAAATCAATTGTTTTAAATAAATTCGCCATACCATCTATAACATGGAAAGCCATATTATTTGGATAAGGTAAAGTATATTCTTTATTAAATCCTGTTGTTTTTAATAAAGTTTGATCTGATACACCTGAACCTATCCAAACACCTTCTGCATTTCCAAATAAGTCTTTATACCAATCATCAAATTGATATTGTTTTAATTTCAGTGCGTCATCAATCAATATCATAGGTATTTCCTCATTCTTCTTAATTAAAGATGTTAATTCATTTAATTTTTTATCGTCACTTAATTTACTTTTTATTTTATCAACACCATACATGATTAATGCAACATCCCCTGCTGACTTATTTGCTATCCTATCATTTATATAAGTTATTATCTTATCAATAACTACATCATAATTATCATCAAAATAATTAGCAACATTCTGTTTATCATTTTCTAAAGCCTTCATACCATCAATCAAAATAACACTAGTTTTAGAAGCTTTTAGAACTTCTAAGAAGCTTTTTACAAACTTTTCAGTATTTTGAACTTTATTTGAAGAAACAATATATCCAATACTCTCTTTTAAATTGATAATCAAAGGATCTAAAGACTTTCTTACAATACCAATTGGTACTGACGTTAAGTCTTTAATATATTCAGAAATATCATCAAATCTAACATTATCAGGTAATGTAGGTATTTTTTGAACTTTAGTACTATTAACTTTCTTCAATTCTTCTATAAAAGTTAAAACATACTTACTTAGTTCAGATATATCACCAACAATAGAAGCTGTTTGAAACTCATGTGGCCCAGAATTATCAAGTAATCCTCTACCTGGAGTTTCTGCAGGTGGAATCGTTACCTTAGTTCCTAACACTTCAGAATATTCGAATTTATCTTTTAGCTTTAATGCATAACTGTTTTTTATATTTTGTTTCACTTTAGTTGGAATAGAAGAATCACCATTACCTGTAAATATATAAACAATTCCATATCTTTCAGAATCTCTTGTTAAATTAGCCATATCATCCATAAAATCTTGAATATTTTCCTTAATTGTATCAACATTATTTATTATTACCAATTTGAGAGGAAGAGTCTTACCACTATTTTTTATATAATTTACATAGTCTCCACCAAAATCTACAAACATTTTCTTTCTTTTTGTACGTTCTGCATCAATCATTTTCAATAAGTTTGTATACTTTTCATTTTCTCCAGAATATACTATACCTCCAAAATGAGGAACTCTTTCAAAAATTCTTAATGATTCAGAACCATAATCTATAGCATAAATATTTAGCTCATCAGTAGTATGATTCTTACAAGTCGAATAAATTACAGCATTTAACAACTGCTCTCTTTCTTGACCATCTGTACCATAAATTCCAGTATTTCCATCTTCAAGTATGTTATATACCACAGGACCTTGCTCTTGTAATTCTGGTGCATCGTATTCACCAATAGTTGCAATAACATTAAATGGTGTATGCGAAATATTATATTTTTTCTCAACATCATCACTTAATATCATTTCTGGTACATTATCAAGCCACAATCTCTTGGCTCTTTTATCAACTTGATTAGCAACATTTATAATTTCTGTCATAATAGCTGATAATTGTTCCCCTTGTGCTTCTTTTTTAGCAGTTCCAGAACTTTCTTGAATTGTTTTTATTACTTGGCCATTATTATCAATAAAATTAATACTCTTATCAACTTGCTTTAATATCTTATCAGAAGGATAATATTTTGCCCCAGCCCAACCTGACTGACCCAATTCATAAATCTCATCCATTCCAACTTGAAGATAAAATCTACCACTTTGTTTTAATAAAGCTGCATCTGGTTTCTTTAACATTTCGTTACTATCGCCAGCATCAGCAACCTTTAAACATACTCTAAATTTAGTATTAGACCAAATTTGATCATTAACAACACCACTAGGCTTTTGAGTAGCCAAAATTAAGTGAACTCCAAGAGAACGACCAATACGAGCAACACTTATCAAATTATCCATAAACTCTGGTTGTTGACTCTTCAACTCGGCGAACTCATCAGATATGATAAATAAATGTGGAATAGGTTCTTTTAACTTTCCTTCATGATAAAAACCTTGATATTTATAAATGTCTATTGTACTTTCACCTAACATATCACGAGCTTTATTAAATTCAGCTTGTCTTCTTTTTACTTCAGAATCTATACTTACCAACGTTCTATTCATTTCTGCTTTATCTAAGTTAGTAATAGTTCCAGCCAAATGAGGCAATTTTACGCCAGTTAGTTTATTTTCAAAAGCATAGGCTAATCCTCCACCTTTATAGTCTATTAAAATAAAGGCTACATCATCAGGACTATAATTTATCGCCATAGACAAAATATAAGTAATAATGAACTCAGACTTACCTGAACCAGTTGTACCAGCAACCAATCCGTGAGGTCCATGAAATTTTTCATGTAAATCCAAATAAATATAATTTTCCGTTTCATCTACACCAACTTCTGCACGTAAGCTCTTTGTCGAATCATTGGTATTCCATCTATTAAGTACATTTAGCTGCTCTACTTTACCAACTTTTTCCATCTCTAAGAATTCAATAGATTCTGGAAGCCTTGCTGAAGCTCCCTCTATTTCTATTGGAATATTTGATAATATCTTAGTAACTTCACTCATTTTAATATTGTAATCAATTTCATCACGAAAGTTAGTTATTTCAGCTTTTTCATAGGAATTCTTTAAAATTCCAGATTCGCCTTCATTTAAATTAATAAAGTTTATACATTTACTAGGTAATTTATCTAATTTGTTTTCAATAATAATTGTACTATATCCTATTTGACCATCCAATTCTGTTAATACTTTAAAGAAATCAGTTTTCTTATACGCCGTATAATTATCACATATTATAAGATAATGTGGTTTTTGATTAGGTAAATTACCACCTGCTTGTACAGCAACCTGAGCTTTATAACTTAACTCTTGTAACAAATAACTTCCCAACTCTTTAGCCTCATCTAAATTTGAAGCAAAATATCTAACACTTTTATCATTAGTAAAACAATAATTACTATATTTTAAATAATCCCATTTATATTCTTGAGCTTCACTAGTAAATACAACAATCTTAAGCTCATCATAGCAATAAAATGTCATAAGTTGTAACAAAATATTATTAACGAATCCATAACATTTTTTTTCGATTCCCATAACAGCAGTTAAGAAATTATCATATAATGAATACTCCATTGGACTATTATCTATATATTTATATCTCTCTATCACTTCTTCAGCCAATTTTTTTAGGTTATCCTCTTCTATTGTAAAACCATCTTCTGGCCAATTAATATTAACCTTTAAAGGGACACTTCCTATTCCAACTCTAACACCTAGGAAATCGCTTTGCTCTACTCTCTTACACCAAAAATTATTTTTCCTAGTATTAATAATTTTTAAACAATCATTAGTATTTAATAAATTTTCTTCTAATATATTTTTTTGTAAAATAAATTCTTTTTTTAATTCTTCCTCTTTTTCTTGTAAATAAGCCTGATAAAGAGAAATAGTTTTTCTTCGATTATTACGTTGTAAATGCTTATTATATTGTTTTGTAATAGTTGGCCATAATAAAGATGATGTTAACATTAATCCTGCTGAAACAACTTGAATCCATGCCTTATCCCAAGTCGTCGCCCCTGTAGCAATCTGATTAAATACATTAAATAAATTCATTCCTGACATAGCTCCCATAGTTAACATTGGACCTATAGTTAGTAAAAGGGGCATTTCTTCGGCTTCTTTAGTTTGTGGAGGTTTGTCTATTTTTATTTCTTTTTCTTCAATCAATCTTCTAATTCTAGGTGATTTAGAAAAATAATTCTTTTTATCATATAAATCAAGTTCTTTGACTTCTTTATTTTCATATTTTTCTGGTTCATGATTAAATGGATAAATTTGTGCTGACAATTCATTTATAGTTACTCCAGTATAAGGATTATTTACTATAAATATACTATCTAAAAACAATATTTTTAACCCTAAAATATTAATAATATCTCCTGGCATTAAAAACATTTCACCTTCAGTAATTCTGTCATTATTCTTATAAGACAACGAGTTAATATCTACTGCCATTGCCAATTGATTGTTTACTCTTTTTACTTGAGCCACCAATCCACTTATAAACGGACAATTATATACAACATTACTATCATTAGAATATCCAATTAATAAATTAACATTATTATCATAAGTATATATGCTCAAGTTCGAATCATAAGATAAAGAAGTATATATAAGGTAAGAAACTCCATCTTTTTCTAAAATATAAAAATCATTTGGTTCTAAGGCAATACTTTCTTGATAAACATTATTATATATCAATTTTACATAATCTTTAGAAAACAAAGTCCATAAACCATTCTCGGCTTCTACATTTATTAACTTATAGTCCTCGTTAGGATTCTCATCAAAACTATAACTTCCTGATACTTGATTAGGTAAAAAAAACTCCATAATCTTATCTTGAAGAAACAAAGTTATTATCATAAGCAACACCTCATATTATGTAATAATAATACCATATTATTAAAATCTATTAAAGTTAATAGTTTCATACACCTTATTTTTTTATATAAAAAACCCACAATTTAGCTATAAAAGCTTTCTTTGTAGGTTTAGTATATTAATATCTATAAAGACTTACTTCCCTTATTACTTTCAGAAGTTTCTTTTTGAGGGTTCAATCTCTTATCAACCAAATCTGGTTCTGATACAGAAACATTTTCAAACACATTAGATGAATTATTAATATTTTCTAACGCCTTCTTAAGAATATCCATTTTCTTATTTAATAATTCTTTTTTATTCATAATCTTTATTCTCCTTCATTTAATAATTCTAATAAAGTATTAACATCAACACCGGATTTAGTATGAGTTATAGCTGATGTTCCATTAGTTTCAGAAATATCATATCTAGCTTGAACATCTTCTAGAACTCTTCTTAATTCTTCAATCTTCGTAACATCATTTGACCTTTTTATCTCATCAATATAATCTAAAACAGTTACTTCTAGCTTAGTAGAGTCAAACATACCTGCAACAGATTGATGAGAAACCTCTGCTGTATAATCAGCATCCATTTTAATACTATCATTTGCATTTAGTTTATACCCACTTACATTTGCTTCATAAATATCGATTGCTTCTTTTAATTCATTTATATCTCCACTTCTTACAAATGAATCTGCAAGATTATTTATATGATCAACTTGTTGTTTTGCTAATCTTTCTATATCTATTTCTACAATTGGAATATTCCACTCGGATGCTGCTTTTAAAGCATTTTGTTTTAATGTATCAGAAGCATCTGTATATAAAACAATATAATCTGGAGTTACATCTGATCGATTTAAAACGAACTCATTATATACTCTAGTAGTATTTCTTGACATATTATCTGCTGAAATAAATACTTGCTGATTACCAGAAGAGAATCCATAATTAGCAATATGACTATTAATATCATATGGACCCATTTCTTTTATTGTATCTCTACCCACAGTAGTAAATCCGTAAAGTACTCCATCTCTTTCTACAGGACAAGAACCTATATTTTGAGCTGTAATATAAGACGTAGATAAACCATGTGTTTTAGGATCAGCCACTTGATTCCATGTCTGAATATAACTATCATTTATTAATGTTTTTTCCATAGTAAATCCTGTATCGCTACTATAAACTAACAATGAAAAATCATCCATTGGTACAATTTCAACCTGAGTACCATTATAATCTACAAATCTTGAAGGCGACGATTTTATCTTTTCTGCTGTTGCCCTTAAAGCTTCTTCATAAGTTTTTGTATATTCTAATCTTAATGTTTCATCTAAGAACAACAATTCTTCAGAAGATATTCTAATATTTTGGCCTTCATATAATTTTACCAAATCATCTACACTTTCAACAGAGTCAATACTCTTTATATAATCTAGTATAGCAATATATTTTAAAGTTTCTTCTGAATCTATCTGTCCAACAATTTCATCTATGTGATCACCATATTTAGCAACTAATCCTTTTGCTTCTTTATAAGTCATTGAAAAATATTTTTGAAAATATGAATCCTTCATCGAATCTAAATCGTTTAAAAAGCCAAGTGACCTATATGACTCCAAACTATCATAAAACTTTTTATCACATTGAGCATACAAATCCTCATAGAACTTAGGAGATAAATCAACATCTATCCTTTCTCCATAATTTCTATAGAATAAAATATATTCTTGAAGTGTTTGTATATCAATAGAACCAATATTTTTTAAATGTTCACTATTATCAAATAAGAATGAAAGAGATGAATCAGTTATCGTATATAAATTATTTAAACTATTATCAGACTGAGCATCTTTTACTATTTTCACAAATAAATCATATAAATCTGGATTGTTATTTTTTAAACTAATAATCTTTGAACTAATTTCAGAGAAAGGTCCAATGCTTAAAACAAAATCAGTCCCAAAAGTATCAAGGAACTCACTATTTAGCATTCTCAAGTCAAAAGTATTTAAAGCTCTAACATTTTGATCATTAAGCATTCTAATAATATCTAAGCCCCTTGAATCAATTAAACCCTTTTCTATCATATCAGCCAATACTAATTGTTGTGTAAATATACCATAGTTTAACTTTCTAATATCTTCAGGAAGATAAGCATACACTTTTTCTTTTACCATATTTTTTAAATTTTCAAACGCATCCATATTATTATTTGCTAATCTATTTAAAGCAGTATTCATATCTTGAATATATCTTCCATAAAAATTTCGTTCTATATTAGCAGAGCCAAATAATAATTTACCATTTTCTATTCTTGATATCACTTCTTCAATGATAAAAGAATCTGCTATTTTAGATGAATCCATATTTGCAAGTACTTTAACTAAATTATCATCAGATAATTCCTTTATAATATTCGGATTCTGCACAATATAATCAATATATTTACCAATACTCATATTACCTTTACATGCTTCTAATATTATAAAATCTTGATTTTTAATAACTCTTTGTTCTAAGCAATCTAATACTTCTTTACTAACTCTATCATCTTTAAAAAGCTTCCATATATTAAAAATATTAGCAGATTCAACTTGTTTCAATTGATCTTCTAAAGATTGATTTAAAAATTCGTCCACATTTATAGTCTTAAAATTTTGAACATTTACACTATCTCTTCTTATTATAATTTCCTCTTCTGATTTTTGAATAGTAGCTTTTGAATCAAGTGTATCATCAACTACATGCTCTGACTGCTTAACAGTATCTTCTATATTTTGTGTTCCTAATTTTACCTGTAAAATATCGTCTATATCTTTGGCAGTTAATGTTATTTTACCTTCTAGCATATCTGAAATTTGAGAAGATTCTCTTAAATCTATATCATAATCTTTTTGTATACGAGCTAATAGTTTTACTGCTTCTTCATTAGTTAATGGCTTAACTGCGGCTCTAATATCTGGTATTTCTGTTAATAAACTAACTGTTCCAGCCATTACAGCATTAACTCCTACTGTACTCCATCCACCATTATATTCAAATAAAGCATTATACTTTTCTGTAAATGTTAACTCTTCCCAGGTTTTATTACTTATCTGATTACCATTCTCATCATAATTTATCAAATAAAGTATTTGCTGCATATTGCTTTCTGTAGGAGCATATATCATTTGAAGCAAAGGATTCACAAAAGTCCCCGAAGCACCATCTATAGTGTCTAAACCAACATGCGACACTGTATTTAATATTTGTCCTTGTAATCCAGTAAATCCAGATATTCTAAGAGTATTTATTGATGCACCTAAAAACATCTCAAATCCTTCATACAATCCCATTGCTCCACCATAAGTTAAACCTTCACCTAATGACGCACCATCTGCCCATGCATTTTGGGTGTTTTTTCCAAATCCTGCCGTTGTTGCTATTAATCCAGATGTAACTGCTTGTTGTGTTATGTTTAATGTAGCAACATTCCCAACATGAATAGTCGCCAGAGTTCCTGCACTACTTGCCGCACTAGTACCTGCCGCAGCAGCACCACCACTTACAGCTGTACCTATACCCATTGTAGCAAGAGTTAAAGCTAAAATACCTCCTATATATCCTACACCATCTGCAACTTTATAAGCTGCTCCAGTTGATTTAAATGGACTAAATGAATTATCATCTAGCCATTTTCCTATCTGACTATTTGCATGAAAACTATCAAAAGCATTAGTAACATACTTTTCTGATACAAAATCCATTGTATTACTCCATAATGATTTTGTCATAGAATGGAATTCATATCCAAACATCTTACTACCTACCCATGATATTCCATCAAGAAATGCATATAATGGTGTATTTGATGCTGCTCCGATAATTGTTGCAGTATCAACAAGAGCCTCTGCAAATTCGCCTAATCCTTGAACAAGTCCTACTACTGTATTACCAACTGAAGCACCAGTTTTCTTTAAAGTCTCAAGCGGATGTGTTGCATGATACCATAACCAATCTTTAACTTGATTAAATTTCTCGCCTAATGTATCAAGTAAACTTTTAGATTGACTCGCTACTTCAGCCGATGTAGAAAGTTCAGTATCCGCAATATTGTTCACCATGGAACTTGTATAATACTTTGCATTTTCAGTTAAAGGCAATATTAAAGGATAGGAAGACTGCGTAAATTCACTTCCAGTATTTAAATTAAAATTATCATATTTTTCATTTTGAGATACATCATCTACAAATACATCTAAATCTAAATCGACATTCGTTGTATCTATTCTATTATCTTCATTAGAAGCAGAACCAACGAATTTATTTATAGCAAATGAATTTATTATATTGTTATTATTTACTGAAACATTACCAGCATTTATCGTTTTAGATTTATATGTTCCTACAGCTACCATATCATCACACTCTTCATCTTATATACATGATTATAAAATATATTTAAAAAAATATAAAGAATGAGAAACATATTATTAATAAATTAGCTATTTTAATCACAAATAATACTATTGAACATATACTTTATAATAGAACTTTCTGTTAATAAAACTATTTACTTAAAGAAAAAATATGTTATAATTAAATTGCTTACTTTTACAGGGGTATAGTTCAATGGTAGAATAACGGTCTCCAAAACCTTTGGTGTACCGCCTTTGAATTCCCGTATTTATAAGGAAAAAGAAGCATATTATTTGTTTTTTTAGAGAAATTCCTGCCAATTAGCAAGTAATAATTCATATTAAAACAATGTGAATCAAGTTAAAACAAGATAAAAAAATAGAGGATTAGTTAAATGGTATAATAATAGTCTCCAAAACTACTGTTGGGAGTTCGATTCTCTCATCCTCTGCCATTGATAATTAAAGTTCAAATAACATTTGGACTTTTTAATTTGCATAAGTATATTTATAATAAAAAAAAGGAGAAGTGAAATGTTGCAAAAAAATTTATTAAAAATTAAGAGTAATATAAGTAATAATTGCTTTAGTGAAGAAGATATTGATAAAATGATTAATAATTTGGGCGTATCTCTTGATGAAAATATGAATAAAATTGATTTTTTGAATTTTTACTTATATTTTGGTAAGGATATTGAACATTATAAAATTTATTCTAAAATAAAAAATGATAATATTTCATGGAAAACATTTAAAAATAGCGTACTACCAAGCATCACATTTCGTGATTTAGAAAGATAATCATTATTTTATTATTAATGGAAAATATCTTAACAATTTTAACTAATAAGTTATATATAGTTAAACTGATAGAAATATCAGTTTTTTTGTGCTTTTTACATAGCCATTATTGAAAATAATGGCAAAGAAAGGAGATGAGAAAATGAATAAAGTAATAGCTGTCGCTAATCAAAAAGGTGGTGTAGGAAAAACAACAACATGTTTATCACTTGGCGCTGCTTTATCTAAACTTGGAAAAAAAGTTTTATTAGTAGATTCAGATCCTCAAGGTAATTTAACTACTTGTATGGGTTTTTATGACCCAAAAGAGTACAGATATACTTTGAGTGACTTAATGAATCAATCTATTAATGATTATGATGTTAAAATTAGTGAATCTATATTACATCATAAAGAAAATATTGATTTGATTCCTTCTAATATTAGTTTAGCTGTAATAGATAATGCTTTAATGACGGCAATGAGTAGAGAATATGTTATGAGAGATTGTATAAGTAAAATAAAAGATAATTATGATTATGTAATTATTGATTGTTTACCATCTTTAAATATGTTATTTATAAATGCTTTAGCTAGTGCAGATAGTGTAATTATTCCTGTACAGACACATTACTTAGCTACGATGGGGATGACAGAACTGTTTAAATCTATTAATAAAGTAAAAAGTAAGATTAATCCAGCTTTAAATATTGAAGGAATATTAATGACTTTAACGGATAAGACTAATTTAACTAGAGAAGTAAAGCAACAATTAAGAAGTATGTGTAGGGATAAGATAAGATTATTTAATACAGAAATACCAAAAGCGATTAAAACAGCTGAAGCAAGTTCTCAGGGAGTAAGTATCTTTGAATATGACGAACGAGGTAAAGCTACAGAAGCATATTTCGATTTAGCAAAGGAGGTTTTATATGGCAACAAAGAAAAAGTTAAAGATGAATCTTCCTTCTGTAGATGATTTATTTTCTACAGAAGAGTCTAGAAAAGAACAATTCCAAGAAAAAATTCAAGAAATTAATTTATTAGAAATAGACAGTTTTAAAAATCATCCATTTAAAGTATTAGAAAACGATGAATTATATAAGATGGTAGATAGTATTTCTGAAAAGGGAGTTCTTGTACCGGCTATTATAAGACCTAAGCAAAATGGACGCTATGAAATGATTTCTGGTCATCGTAGAAAAAAAGCTTGTGAATTAGCAAATAAAGAAACTATTCCATGTATTGTAAGAGATTTTTCCGACGATGAAGCCACTATTGTAATGGTAGATAGTAATATTTACAGAGAAGAATTACTCCCTAGTGAGAAAGCCTTTGCATATAAAATGAAACTAGAAGCGATATCTCATCAAGGGAAAAATACTTCTCGACAAGTTGGCGAGAAGTTTCTTAGTGCAGAATTAATAGGTAAAGAACAAGGGGATAGCGCCAGACAAGTTCAAAGATTTATACGACTAACAAATTTAATTCCAGAGTTATTAGAACTTGTAGATAAAAAAACTATAGCTTTTAATCCAGCAGTTGAATTGTCATATCTTAAGAATGAAGAACAAGAATATTTGTTAGATTTCATTCAATATTATGATTCTACTCCTTCGCATGCTCAAACAATTAGGCTAAAAGAATTGAGTCAGAAAGGTAGTTTAAATTCTGATATTATCGAAGATATTATGAGTGAAGAGAAAGCTAATCAAGTGTCAAAGATAAAGTTTGATGAGAAGAGGTTAAAAAGTGTACTCCCTAAAAACATTGCTGTGGACAAGGTTGAGGATTATGTTGTAAGGGCAATTGACTTTTATACTAAGCATATGTATACACAAAAGCAAAAAAACGTTGATAATGAAAGATAGGGAGTATCTTTTCCCTCTTTCCCTCCTTACAATCCTCCCTTATATACTAACTATTTATTTACTAACTGAAATAATATTATATAATAAGTATAAGAATGATATTGTTGATAACTTGTGTTATAGTCACTAGTAAATGAGGAGGTAGTTATGAATAATTTTAAAAGAGTTTTAGTTTTTGCATTAATTATTTTGTTTGTCATACTAGGATTTGTTTTTGTACAACAAAAAATAAATTTATATGTTGATAATAATACAGTTGTTAACAACGATAATAATGCAAATGACGAAAATCAACTTGAAGAATTAGAACAAGAAGAAAATACTATTGAAGAGGATGAACCACCAGTAGAAGAAACAAATAAAGAGGAACAGGTTAATGAACCACCGCAACAAAGTAATAAAAATAACACTACAACAAATAATAAAACTCAGAATAATTCCAATAATAAACCAACAACCAACAATAACTCATCAGTTACTGAGAAACCCAAAAAAGAAGAAGTTACTACTCCACCAGTAATAAAAAAAGAAATTTGGGATGAGCTTGGAATTACTGAATATGAATATTATCATTCACCAATGATTAGTGGGCAAAAAGTAACACATAGTGATATGAAGTCATGTCAAACAGAAGGAGATTCTAAGATAAATAATTCATCTAGTGGGTATTCCCAATATTGGTGTATGGAAGTTAATAGTTATTCTGGTGATCGTTTAGGTTATATGTTGCAATTAAGTTAAGTCCTTTATGGGCTTTTTTTAATGATTAAATGAAAGATAGGAGATTGAAAATGAGATGAAAATAAAAAAGTATTTAAGTAGAGCTATAGTATTTCTATTAGCCCTATTTTTTTGTGGAAACACAAATGTAAATGCAGAAAAATATGATGGTAAAATATTACCTTCTGAATACATTAATGGCGTTTACATTATGAAGGAAAAAGCAAATTCTACACAAAAAAGTTATTTAACTGCACAAATTATAAGAAGAAGTACAGATAACAAATTTGTTTATTGCGTTGAACCATTTGTAACAGTAGATAGTACTAAAGGCTATGATGTTACTGTTCAAGATTATTTAGAAATCTTGAAATTAACTAATGAACAATGGAAAAAATTATCCTTATATGCTTACTATGGTTATGGCTATGGTAATCATACAGAAGATAAGTGGTGGGCTGTTACACAAATCTTGATTTGGAGAACTGTAGATCCAAATTCAAAGTTTTATTTTACTAAAACATTAAATGGTACTAAAGATGATAATAAATTTGCTAATGAAATTGCCGAACTTGAAAAACTTGTTAGTGAACATAATATTCAACCAAGTATAAATATTAAGACTAATATGAATATTGGAGAATCAATAACAGTAACAGATAGTAATAATGTATTAAATAACTATACGATTACTAGTTCAGATAAGGTTTCTGTAAGCAAGAATAATAATCAACTAACAATTAAAGCTAATAAGATTGGTAAAGCTTCTTTGCAATTAGAAAAGAAATCAAAACTTTATGATACTGAGCCAATGCTTTACTATGCTGATGCTTCACAAAATGTTATATCTGTAGGCAACTATGATCCCATTGTATTGAAATTTGATTTTAATATATCAGGTGGAAAGATAAAACTTAATAAAGTTGATGCTGATACAAAAGAAAATATTCCTCAAGGTGAAAGCCTATTGTCTGGAGCGGTTTATGGATTATATGATAGTAGTGGTAAACTAATTCAAAAGTTATATACTTCAAGTGATGGCACAGCAGAAAGTGATATTTTGTCATTAGGTAAATATACAATTCGAGAACTAGAAGCCCCTAAAGGCTATTGTTTGGATACAAATATATATGAAGTAGAAATAACCGATAATAGTTTGAATGTAGAAGTTAATCTTTATGAAGAAGTTATAAAAAGGCCAATTCAAATTCATAAATATTATGCAAATAAGACAACTGGAATTTTAATACCAGAACAAGACATTATATTTCAAATATTTGATAAAAATGATGTTTTAGTTAAGCAAGTTATAACAGATCCAGATGGTATTGCTACTTTCGAGTTACCTTATGGCACTTATAAAGGTAAACAATTAACGACTACTCCAGGTTATGAAAAAGTACAAGATTTTGATTTGGTTATAAATGAAAATTCGCCAGAACTTATTCATTTATCTTTTACAAATCATCCAATATCTACAAGGATAAAAATAACCAAGAAGGATTCAGCTAGTAAGAAATCGATATTATTCGCAGGTACAACTTTTAAGATAAAAGATTTAGATAGTGATTTATATGTATGTCAAAAAGTAAGTTATCCTAAGCAAGAAAGTATTTGCGAATATAAAACTAATGAAAATGGCGAATTAATAACTCCAGAACCATTAGTAACTGGTAATTATCAAATAGAAGAAATAATAGCACCTACAGGTTATTTATTAAACAAAGAAGTATTATCTTTTAGAATAGATGATGAAAGCAATATTATTATAGATAATGATTATGGTAATTATATTGAATTAGATTTTTATGACACAGTTATTAAAGGTGAAATATCTGTAGAAAAAACTGGAGAATTACTAATACCTAAAGATAATGGTTTTACTTATGATGAAATTAAATTATCTAAAGTCGAATTTAATTTATATGCTGATGAAGATATAATAACTCTAGATGGTGTTATTCACTATAAAAAAGGTGAATTGGTGTCTTCAGCAATTACTAGTAGTAAAGGTATTGCTACTTTTACTGATTTGTATTTAGGTAAATACATTATAAAAGAAATTAAAACTTTAGATAAATATATCTTAGATGAAAAAGAGCATAAGTTAGAACTAACAGCTAAGAACAATAATGTTTCTATAGTTTCGAAAAAAATCAAATTAAATAATGAGTTAAAAAAAGGTACTTTAATATTTACGAAAAAAGATTTAGTAAATGGAGATGCTATTCCTGATACACAAATCGAAGTATATACAGATAGTGATGACTTAATTTATAGTGGAATTACTGATGAAGAAGGAAATATAGAAATAACGGATCTATCTGTAGGAAGATATTATATCGTAGAAAAAGCACCCGCTACAGGTTATGTAATTACTGATGAGAAAGTCTTTTTTGAAATAAAAGAAGATGGGGAGATAGTTAAAGCTGAAATGTCTAATAAGCCTATTACTTCATCATTAGAGTTTACCAAAGTTGACTTTTCTACAAGTGATCCTTTACCTAATACTCTTATTGAAATCTATAAAGATGATGATACATTAGTCTTTAGTGGTTATACTAATGAAGAAGGTAAAATAGTAATTGATGAATTAAGATATGGTCGTTACTATATCTTAGAAAAAGCAGCTCCTGATGGTTATGAAATCAATGCAGATAAAATGTATTTTGAAGTCTTACAAGATGGCGAGATAGTTAAAGCTACTATGAAAGATGAAAAAATAAAAGTTGATGTTCCTGATACTTATGCTTTACCTGATTATAGTTTAGAGATTATATGTGGAATACTATTATTCCTAGGGTTAGGTGGTTTGTTTTATGTTAGTAAAAGAAAGAAAAAATAAGAAAAGAAGATTTAAGAGTTCAGTTATTATAACTAGCTCTTTTCTTTTGATTCTTATAAATGTAACAATTCCTTTAGTAAAGTATTACTCAATTTATGAGTTGAAGCATCAAGAAGAAATAAAAGTTGATTACTTCATAGATAATATGAAGAGTAATGAAGATATAAATATAGATTCACAAGATGCCAATAAAGAAAAAGTTATTACATCTTCAGAAAATTATTCTATGGTCTTAGAAATACCAACGATTAATTTAAGAAAAGGTATTTATAATAAAGAATCAATTGAAAATAATATCGAAAAGAACGTAACAATTTTAAGTGACTCTGATTTACCAAGCAATGAAAATGGTAATGTCATTCTTGTGGCTCATAGTGGTAATGGCTATAAAGCCTTTTTTAATGATTTAATTAAATTGAAAATAAATGACTTTGCTTATCTTTACTTTGAAGGAAGTCGCTTTTCATATAAATTGGTTAATACTTACGAAGTAGAAAAAACTGGTGAAGTTAATATAAAGCGAAATTTCCGAAAAAACACATTAACTTTAATAACATGCAAAAAAAATGAGAATAAGCAATTAGTATTTATCTTTGAACAATAATATAAAGGAGGTGATTATCAAAATCATAAAAAAATGTATGAGAATAAAAAGAGAAAAAGTAAAACAATGTTTTAACGAACAATATTAGGAGTAACTAATGTTGTTTTTATTTGGATTAAAGAAAGGTTGTGAAAAAATGTTAAATCAAGTTGTTTTAGTAGGTCGACTAACTGATAACCTAAAAGTAGAAGAAACAGAAAATGGAAAGAAAGTTACTAATCTTACACTTGCAGTACAAAGAAGTTTTAAAAATGCTGACGGCGTATATGAAACAGATTTTATAAAATGTACGTTATGGAATGATGTTGCTGAAAGCACAAGTAAATATTGCAAAAAAGAAGATATCATTGGAATTAAAGGTAGATTACAAATGAATTCTTTTGAAGACAAAAACGGAAATAAAAGAGTATCTGTACAAGTTGTAGCCGAAAAAGTAACATTCTTATCTTCTAAAGCATTAGACCAAGAAAAAGATAATCAAGAAGAAAGATAATAATGATATGGTATATTATTCAAAAGCAATAATTAGTAAAGTTAAACAAATAGACTTATTAACTTATTTAAAAATATACGAACCAACCGAATTGATATGTATTAATAAAGACAATTATTGTACTAAAACTCATGATAGTCTAAAAATTTCTAATGGAATGTGGTATTGGTTTTCAAGAGGAATTGGAAGTAATAATGCATTAGATTATTTAGTTAAAGTTAGAAATTTTAACTTTATTGAAGCAGTTGGTATATTAAATAATTGCCTAAAAGCAAATAAGATATTAAGTTGTGATAATATTCAGAAAGAAAAAAATACAAAACTTATACTTCCAGATAAAGATGATAACAATAATAAAATTATTGATTATTTAGTTAATCGGGGCATAGATAAAGAAATTATAGATGATTGTATAAGTAAAAATTTAATATACCAAACAAAAGATAAACATAATATTGTTTTTGTTGGTTTTGATAAGAACAATGTTGCAAGATATGGATTTGAAAGAGGCACAAATTTAAGTCGCTATATGCATGATTTATCTGGAAGTCATAAAGCATTTTCTTTCAGATTAAAATCAAACCAATTTAATGATAACATTCATATTTTTGAAAGCTCTATAGATTTATTATCTTATGCTACTTTATTAAAAATAAATAATGTTGATTGGAAAAGTGAAAATTACTTATCTTTAGGAGGCGTTTATCAACCTCCTAAGGATATTGTCAATGGTAAAGTGCCAATATCTTTATTGTATTATTTAAACCAAAATCCTAACACTAAAAAAATAATATTGCATTTAGATAATGATAAAGCCGGAAGAATGTCCACTAAAATATTAATTAATAGTTTGTCTTCTAAATATGAAGTTGTTGATGAACCTTCTCATTATGGAAAAGATATCAATGATTTTTTGCTTTTTATAAATGGAATGGAAATAAATAATAGATGTAACATTAAAGAAAAATTTTCAGATAGGTAGGAAGTAATTGTTAAATTACTGTACTAGCAAGCACTGAATTTGTACTCCTCGAACAAATTCTACAATAAATGGGGAAACCCCAATCCCCTATTTTAAAAAAAATATAATATGAAAGGATGATATAAATGGGAGAATTATTATTTTTTATAATTGGACTTGTAATAGGTGGATTAACAATGACAGTTGTTATGTGTTTTTTACAAGTTAATAGAATAAACGATTTAGAAGGAGAAATCTTTTTATTACAAAATAGATTGTCTGAGGTTTATTATGAGGACTAGGAATATAAAAAAGCAAGTATGGTTAAATAAGGAAGAAGCAACTTTACTGAAGAAAAAATCAAAAAAAGTTGGAACAAATGAATCTGAATTAATAAGAAGATTGATTACAGATAGTATTATTAAAGAGAAGCCTGATGATAGATTCTATGATAGTATGAAAGAGTTAAGAGCTATTGGCAATAATTTAAACCAAATAGCTAGAAGACTTAATTATAATGGGAAATTTAACGATTCTTTTTATAAAGAAGAAGTCAGCAAATTAAATGATTTTATATTAAATATTAAAAAAGAATTTTTAATTTAAAATAGTGATATAATATATATTAATTTTGGAGGAATAATAATGGTGGTAAACGAACATACAACAAAACCTATTTATATTGATATCTATTTTAATGAGACACATCTTGGATGTGCTACTGGATTTGAAGTTCAAAAAAATAATTGCAAATATTTAATTACTAATTGGCATGTTGTATCAGGAAGAAGTTTCATCGATAAAACTTGTGTGTCTAATACGGGAGCAATACCTAATCATTTAAAAATCAGGTATAGAAAATCTGAAGATACAGATTCAGATGAACTTGTTTGTGTAGAAAAAAATATAAACTTATATGATGATAATGAAAACAAATTATGGTATGAACATCCAACTTTTGGCTCTGATGTTGATGTTGTGGCTTTAAAGATTGAAGAAAATCCTTCAATTATGAGTTATAAAGAATGTTTTAATTATGAATCTAGTTATTCTTTAAATGTTACAGAACAGGTATTTGTTTTAGGCTTTCCATTTGGTTATATTTTAAAAGAAAAAGAAAATCCTTATGCAGTATGGACATCTGGAACAGTAGCTACTGATCCTGTCTTAAATATCAACATTAACAATAAAGAAGTTCCTGCTTTTTTAATTGATAGTAAAACTAGACAAGGGCAATCAGGCTCTCCTGTTATATATTATAGTCAAATTGGTTGGGATGCACATTATGAAGATGGTTTTGCAAATTGGGGTTCACCTTTTATGAAAGAAATTGGAATTTATAGTGGTAGGATTAATAAAGATAGTGATTTAGGTTATGTATGGAAGTGGTCAGTTATAAAAGAAATAATTGATAATATAAATTCATAGCAAAATTACGGCTTATATATTAATGAAAGTATTTGAAAATAAAACTTATTTTAATAGCAGAGAAGAATTTGTGATTAGCAAGTTTTTAGAGATAGAAAAGAAAAAATGATGATTATTTTAAAAAGCCTTTAGCTGTTTTAAGATAATCTTTTTTATTTGGAAGGATTTGATATGGCAATTACAAAAATATGGAAGGTAACCAAACGATTAGATCATGTAATTGATTATACTTCTAATGAAGAAAAGATCAGAAATGGTGACTATGGTAACAATTATAATGACCTTCATAATATGTCGAATTTTGTCGATGAAGATTTTGTTGATGAAAAACAATATTATGTATCTGGAATTAATTGTTTGCCAGAGACAGCTTATCAAGAAATGTTGATAACTAAGAAACAATATAATAAAAAGGATGGAATATTAGCTTTTCATTCTATCCAATCTTTTAAAGAAGGAGAGGTGACTCCAGAACTAGCTCATCAAATTGGTTTAAAACTTGCAGAAGAAATGTGGGGAGATAGATTTGAGGTATTAGTATCTACACATTTAAATACTAATCATGTGCATAACCACTTTGTTATTAACTCTGTTTCATTTAAAGATGGAAAAAGATATTATGATAATAGAAGTTCTTATGCAGAATTAAGAAATATTTCGGATAGAATATGTGAGGAAAATGGACTAAGTGTTATTGAAGAAAAAAAGTGTAATAAGAGTAAAATAGCTTATTCTAACTATCAAAAGTATAACTATTATTCTTCAAATTATTACACTACTACAAAGAATGATATTGACAGAGCTATTGCTCAATCATATTCGTTTAAAGATTTTGAACAATTGATGAAAGCAATGAACTATGACTTGTATTATAGATATAACAGATTAAGTGTAGTAAGAAGTCCTTATAAAAAGCGTATAAGAATTGAGCGATGTTATGGAGTTGATTATTCTATCAATAGAATTAAAGAAAGAATACAGAGTGAAAAGTCAGTACGAATACCTTTTATAGAAGAATTTTCAAACAAAAAGTATTATCATAAGTTGGATTATAAGAAAGAAAAACCTAAAGGAATTTATGCCTTATATCTTCATTATTGTTACTTATTAAATGTAATCCCACAAAATAAAAGTTATAATAAGATTCCTCCATCTATAAGAATTGATTCTAAAAAGATGGATTTAATCATAGAAGAAACAAAGTTGCTTGTTAGTAATCATTTAGAAACTGACGAGCAATTTTTTTTGTTTAAAAAAGAGTTAGAAGCTAAGTTAGAATCTTTACAAACATCGAGAGGTAGATTGTATTACTATAAAAGTATTGCAGAAACTGATGGAGAAAAAAGTTCTATATATAAAAGGATAGAAGCTTTAAGAGAAGAAATTAATGAAGTAAAAAAAACTCTTGTATTATGTGATGACATTGTAGAGAGAAGTAATATTATAGAAGAAAATATTAATGAATTAATTGAAAATGAAAGAAAGGAAAGTGAAAAAGATGAACACATCAAGTGAGTCAGCTGAACAAATTGTACGATTATCGTTGCAAGGAATGGAAGTAGCTTTAAGAATATCTGGCTCAGCTACTAAAAATATTGCAGCGTTACTAGTTGCAATAGCTAAAGACCAAGAAAAAGTAAAAGGAAAAACTAATATAACTAGTATGCTTAAATCGGGAAAACCACTAAAAGTATTTTGCGTTAAGGAATACGATTTAAAGAAGTTTTCCGAAGAAGCTAAAAGATACGGTGTTTTATATAGTGTTATAGTTGATAAAAATACGAAAGATGGAATGGTTGATATTATGGTTCGTGAAGAAGATGCTAGTAAGATTAATCGTATTATTGAAAGGTTCAAATTAGCTACTGTAGATTTAGCAACTGTTAAAAGTGAAGTTGAAAAAATCAAAGAAGCTAAAGAGAAAGAAACAGAGTCAAAAGATAATGAAACTAAAGAGAGTGACAAAGCAGAAGAAACACCTATAAAAAAAGAGGAGAATGAAAATACAAACCCGTCTTCAACTCTGACAGAGAAAAAGAATCCGTCAGAGAATTCCTCAAAGAGCAAAAGCAAATCAGATCCTTCTTTTAATCAAGAAAAACCTTCAGTTCGAGAAGAATTAAAACAAATTAAACAAGAACAAGAAGCTAAAGAAAAATCTAAAGCGTATAAGACAAAGGTTACAGAACACAAACAACCTACTAAGAAAAAAGTAAGGAGCAAGAAAGTTGAAAGATAAAGTTAAGATAGAATTTGATAAATATGAATTGGGTATATTAGTAAATTCTATTATGGAATTTAGAAATAATAAGATTAAAGAAAAACTATGTACAGAAAGCCTAGATGATTTGTATGTAAAGGTTGTAGAAAGCTATGATAAACTTCAGAATCCATGTCCTTTATTAAGTTTTACAAGGAAAGAAAATGTCAGATAAAAAACTTCCAAAATGGGTTTATCTTTTAGGATTAGTTCCTATTATTTGGATAGCGTTGTTAGTTGCTCCTTATATTAATGGAGGTTTATTACTAATTATTAAGAAGTTTCCTAATGTGATTAATTATCCGTTTAAAATAACCTGGTGTAATGATAGTTTAAAGACTATCTTTTTATTTGGCTCTATTTATGCTTTAGGTATCTTACTTTATATATCTAATGATAAAAATTATAGAAGAAGAGAAGAACACGGTTCTGCAAAGTGGGGAATTTCAAAAGAGGTAAACAATAGGTATCAGCAACTACCTTTATCTGAAAATAAGTTGTTAACTCAAAATGTAAGATTAGGGCTTAATGGTAAAAAACATAGAAGAAATCTAAATGTTTTAGTATGTGGTGGATCTGGAGCAGGTAAAACAAGATTTTATTGTAAACCGAACATTATGCAATGTAACACTTCTTTTGTAGTTCTTGACCCTAAGGGTGAAATTGTAAGAGCATTAGGGCATCTATTAGAATCTAAGGGATATGAAGTAAAAGTTCTAGATTTAATAAATATGGAACGAAGTCATTGTTATAATCCTTTCGTCTATTTAAAGACTGATAATGATGTTCAAAAGTTAGTTACTAATTTATTTAAGTCAACAACTCCTAAAGGCTCTTCAAGTAGTGACCCGTTTTGGGACACAGCAGCGAGTATGCTATTACTTGCTTTAATATTTTATTTAAAATATGAAGCACCAGATAATGAAAAAAACTTTACTATGGTTATGGAAATGCTTAGAGCTGGTGAAGTTAAAGAAGATAACGATATGTATGTTAGTGCATTGGATGAACTATTTAATAGATTGGAAGATAGGAATCCTGAACATATAGCATTGAAATATTATAGAGATTATCACTCTGGTTCGGCTAAAACTTTAAAGTCTATTCAAATTACTTTAGCTTCAAGATTAGAAAAATTTAATCTTGAAAGTTTATCTAATTTAACAATGGTTGATGAATTGGATTTACCAAGTTTAGGAGAAAAGAAGGTCGCCTTATTTGCTCTAATTCCTGATAATGATTCATCCTTTAACTTTTTAGTAAGTATTTTATACACTCAACTGTTTCAACAGTTGTTTTTTATTGCCGATCATAAATATAAGGGAAGTTTACCAGTTCATGTTCATTTTGTAATGGATGAGTTCGCTAATGTATCTTTACCTGATGATTTTGACAAGATACTTTCTGTTATGAGGTCAAGAGAAGTTTCTGTAAGTATTATTCTGCAGAATCTTGCACAACTAAAAGCATTGTTTGAAAAACAATGGGAATCGATTGTTGGGAACTGTGATGAATTTCTATATTTAGGAGGTAATGAACAAAGTACTCATAAATATATAAGTGAACTTCTTGGGAAATCAACTATTGACTTAGATACACATGGAAGAAGTTTTGGAAGAAATGGGAATTATTCTACCAATTACCAAATTGGAGGAAGAGAGTTAATGACTCCCGATGAAGTGCGTTTATTGGATAATCGATACGCACTTCTTTTTGTTAGAGGGGAAAGACCTATAAAGGATTTTAAATATGAGATTTTAAAACATCCTAATATCGATTTTACTGAGGATGGTAACGGAAAATCTTATATTCACGGAAATACAAATAACGCAGTTGCTTCAATTATATTTGATGAAACTGTAGATAACTATGATGTTATCAACACAGAAATTGATTTAAAAGATTATGAGTTTATATCTTCTACAGATATAGATGTTTATTTAGAAAAGAGGAATAAAAATGAAAAAGAAAACTGATAGAAGAAAATTAATAAAAATTATTATGTTAGCAGTTACAGTTTTATCTATAACTTTAAATACTATAATGCCAGTATATGCTGAGGATGATCCTTTAACGGTCATTAATAATCTATCCAACTTTATTTTCAGTTTAACTAGAGCAATAGGTACTATTATATTGATATTTGGAATTGTTCAAATAGGTATGTCATATCAAAGCCATGACCCATCTCAAAGAACGAATGGTGTATTTACCTTAGTAGGTGGAATTATAATAACTTTTGCAAAAGAAATTTTAAATTTAATCATAGGATAATAAGGATATAAATATGTATTTATTAAGCGATAATTGGGTAGTACAAAATTTAGAGAATGCACTTGATACTTGGAATGATAAGTTACAAGAAATATGGGAATTAGTTACCCAAACTCCAGAAAATTTTAAAGGTGGAGTAATTTGGGAAGCTATAGAAAAAATACATGGAGCTATTCAAGCGATAGGAATAGCTCTTCTTGTATTATTCTTTGTAATTGGTATAGTAAAAACTTGTACTTCATTTAGTGAAGTAAAAAGACCAGAACAAGCTCTAAAATTATTTATAAGATTTGTAATAGCTAAGATATTAGTTACTTACGGTTTAGATTTAATGTTAGCTGTATTTAGAATATGTCAGGGTATTGTCTCAACTATCATAAGTACTTCAGGTTTAGGAACTGCTAATAGTACAGTTTTACCATCTGAAATTATTCAAGCTGTAGAAAGTTGTGGCTTTTTAGAATCGATACCATTGTGGGCAGTTACCTTGATAGGTGGATTATTTATTACGGTGTTGTCATTCATAATGATTCTAACGGTATATGGAAGATTCTTTAAATTATATCTTTATACTGCTATATCACCTATACCATTGTCGACATTTGCAGGAGAACCAGTACAAAATACTGGGAAACAATTTATAAAATCTTATATTTCAGTTTGTTTAGAAGGAGCAATAATTGTATTATCATGCATTATATTCTCTTTATTTGCGTCATCTCCACCAACAGTAGATACAGGAGTGTCAGCAGTTACAATGGTATGGAAGTATATTGGTGAGTTAATATTTAATATGTTAGTTCTCGTAGGGACTATAAAAATATCTGATCGTGTTGTGAAAGAAATGATGGGATTATAAAATTATTCAAATATTTATAAAATAAAACTTTAATATAGAAAAAAATTTATGTTTTTTAATAGATAGTTATCTTGAAAATGTTCAATATAATAAAAATGTTGAAAAAGCTATAAAAAATTTGAAAAAAGAAATTATTAAAAATGAGAATAAAAAAGAAATAATAATTAGTACTGACGAAGATTTAAGTTATTATTTAAAGGAAACTATATATGCTAGTGACCTTAATGACAAATAGTAATAATTTTAAACTCTTTTTTATTTGGAAGGATGAGAAATTTATGAAAAATGATATTGATAAAGTAGAAGCAATGAGAAAGTATCTTGATAATAGAAATGAATTTTATGATATGGATATTAATTATATTTTATATGATAATTCAAAGAAAGAATTTCAAGCACTATTAAATGATAATGAAGGTGCTATTGAAGTTCATTTTACACCTAATATGGAGCTATTAGATTATGAATCTGTTGATGGTTGGGAATACAATTATGATTATTATTTTTTGGATAAATTAAGTGAAGGCTTAGAAATATCTTACATGAGTTTTAATACACATTATACTATGTGGAGTGCTATAAAAGAAATATATAAGGATTTAGAGGACAAGACAGGATTGTATGCGTATATGAAATACTGTAAAGAAAAAAATATTACAAGTGAACTTATAGATGAGAAATTAAATATTAGAACTCCTAATATTTATGATTTAATAATTAATAAACAAAAAAATAAAAAACCAATAGAATGTGACTATGAGAGATAATTATGGAAGTTAAAATTAATAAAGAAATTAGAGAGTTTACTGAAAATATATTTTTTGGTTTATCATTAAGACAATTTATATGTTCTGTGTTAGCTTGTACTATTGCTGTAATAGTATATTTTTTATTTAAGAATATTCTTGGTACTGAAATAACATCATGGATTTGCATATTATGTGCAAGTCCTTTTGCTTTTTTAGGATTTGTAAAATATAACAGAATGAATGCTGAGCAATTTGCTGTAGCTTTCATAAAGAGTAATATCTTAAGTTACAGAAAGTTACTTTTTAAATCTGCAAATTATTATGAATTAACAAATAAAATGAAGGAGGAAAGAAATGAAAATAAAAAAATTATTTAATAAAGATTCTGAATCTTTAAAAATACCTAAAACTATACAAGATATAATTCCAATAAACAAGATTTGAAATGATGGGATTATAATTTGTTTAGTTATAATATATCTAATATTTAAATAATAATTTGTTTTGTGGAGAAATAATTATGAAAAAATAATGTGAGTGTAAACTTTTGTGTTATAATATATCTAATAGTTAATAATTTATTTTATGGAGGAATAATTATGAAAAAATGTATAAAAATCGGTTTAATAATGATTGTGATACTAGTGGGACTAGTTTTGTTAGATACATTACAAGCAATGGTTTTTAATAATAGACCTTTTATTAGTGAAAAGGAATATTATGATTATGATAATTGGATAGCAAAAGGAATTCTTATAAATACTTACCATTGTCTTGACGAAAATAATACTTTAATGATGGAATATAAACTAAAAACCACTAAATATATGTGTCCAATTAAATTAAATGATTTTGAATTATCAATTAATGTTCATAGTGATACTGAAAGAAAAAAGATATTTGTTGGTAATTATAAAGACGTTGACTATTATTTTGGGAATACACAATTTAATGTCTTTTTATCTCAAAATGGAGGTAAATTTGATATTAAAACAGCTTTAATTAATGAGATGGTTGAACTTAATGATATATTAGAAAAAAGTGATTCTACAGAAAAGTCATCTGTTGATGATAGTATAATTTATCATTTCCCTGGTTATTTAGATATTATTGTTTGCGACAATAATTCAAATAAAAAGAGTGCAATATTTGCGGATCCAGAAATTAAGTTAGAAGATATAGAATATTTTTGCAAATAATATAAATTATATGCTGAAAAAATTATTAACTGGCGATATTTATTTATATTTTTTAAATTGTGATAGATGTGAAAAAAATTATAATTTGGTATTTTAAAGATAGAGCAATCTATCTTCTTTTTATGTGAAAAAATAAAAGAAACTTTAAACATGAACAAAAGAAATGATTTAATAATTTGGACCAACGAACATATTTTATTAAGAAGAATTAATATTTTGAAAATATGGGAAAGTAACTATACAGATTTCGGGTGTAATGCTATCATATATCAAAAAATTAAGTTTTGAGCAAATATTATTATGATATGCGATTCTGACTGTTGAGATAGAATTTTTGCTTTGGTTAATGGTGATTTGCAGAGAAAGTTATTTTTTAAATCTATAAATTATTATGAATTAACAAAAAAATGAAGGAGGAAAAAAATGAAGATAAAAAGTTTATTTAATAAAGATTCTGAATCTTTAAAAATACCTAAAACTATACAAGATATAATTCCAATAAACATGATTTGGAATGATGGTATTTTTCAAATTGAAAAAAATAAATATTCTAAAACTTATAAATTTACAGACATAAATTATGCTGTGGCTAGTAAAAGTGATAAAGAGAATATGTTTTTGGATTATAGTGAATTACTTAATTCATTTGATACAGGAGCAACAACCAAAATAACAATACTAAATAGAAGACTAAATAAAGTAGATTTTGAAAAGGATATATTATTATCTTTTAACAAAGATTCATTAGATGAATATAGAGACGAGTATAACAAGATTCTATTAAATAGCGTTACTTCATCTAATGGAATAATCCAGGAGAAATATATAACAATATCTATTAATAAATCTAATGTAGAAGAAGCCAGAAATTATTTTATAAGAGTTGGTTCAGATTTAACTAATCATTTATCAAAGTTGAGCTCAACTTGTATAGAATTAGAGTTAAATGAAAGATTAAGATTGTTTTATGATTTTTATAGATTAGGAGAAGAAAATTATTTCTCTTTTGATTTAAAAGAATATATGAAAAAAGGACATAACTTTAAAGATTATATATGTCCTGATAGTGTGGAATTTAAAAATGATTATTTCAAAATTGGTGAACAATACGGTAGAGTTTTATTTTTAAAAGATTACGCCAATTATATAAAAGATGATATGGTTGCAGAACTGACTGAAATAAATAGAAATTTATTATTAAGTATTGATGTAATGCCAAAACCTATGGACGAAGCTGTTAGAGAAATAGAAAATCGAAGACTAGGTGTAGAAACTAATATTACAAATTGGCAGAGAAGACAAAATGCCAATAATAATTTTAGTGCAGTTATACCTTATGATTTAGAGCAACAACGCATTGAAAGTAAAGAATTTTTGGATGATTTAACTACTCGTGATCAAAGAATGTTCTTATCAGTTCTTACTTTTGTTCATACTGCTCCTTCTAAAGAGCAACTTGATATAGATACAGAAAGTTTATTAACGATTGCAAGAAAACATTTATGTCAGTTATCTATTTTAAAATATCAACAATTGGAAGGTTTAAATACAGCTTTGCCATTTGGAACTAGGAGAATTAATACAACAAGAACTTTAACTACTGAATCGCTTGCAGTTTTTATGCCTTTTAGAGTTCAAGAAGTAAATCATAAGAATGGAATCTTTTACGGACAAAATGTTATAAGTAAAAATATGATAATAGCAGATCGAAAGAAGTTACTAAATGGTAACTCTTTTATTTTGGGTGTTTCTGGTTCAGGTAAATCATTTATAGCAAAAAATGAAATAGTTTCTGTTATGTTAAATGATTCTAACGCTGATGTTATTATAATTGATCCAGAACGTGAATATACAAATTTAGTTCAATCATTAAATGGCGAAGTTATTTATTTATCAGCTACAAGTAATAGTCATATAAATGCAATGGATTTAAATGAAGAATATGGAGATGGAGCTAACCCAGTTACTTTAAAATCAGAGTTTATACTATCATTATGTGAACAGTTAATAGGAAGTAACAATTTAGGAGCTAAACAAAAGTCTATTATTGATAGATGTACTGCTAACGTATATCGTTATTATCAGCAAGGCAATTATAAAGGTACACCACCTACACTTCAAGATTTTCGAGAAGAGCTTTTAAAACAAGAAGAAAAAGAAGCCAAAGAAATCGCTTTAGCTATTGAGTTATTTACTGATGGTAGTTTAAACACTTTTGCAAAACAGACAAATGTTAATACAAATAGTAGATTATTGTGTTATGACATTTTAGAACTTGGTAAACAACTACAGTCTTTAGGAATGCTGGTTATATTAGATAGTATATTAAATAGAATTACATCAAATAGAAGTAAAGGAAGAAATACTTATATATTTATAGATGAAATTTATTTATTATTCCAACTTGAATATTCTGCTAACTTTTTATTTACTCTTTGGAAGCGTGTAAGAAAGTATGGTGCTTTGTGTACTGGTATTACACAAAATGTTGATGATTTATTACAAAGTCATACTGCTAGAACTATGTTAGCTAACTCAGAATTTATTATTATGTTGAATCAAGCAAGTACCGATAGAATTGAATTAGCTAATCTTTTAAACATTTCTGATTTACAAATTAATTATATTACAAACGTTGGAGTTGGTAGTGGATTAATAAAAATAGGAAATTCATTAATTCCATTTGTAAATAAGTTTCCTAAAAATACTAAATTATATAAATTAATGACAACCAAACTAGGAGAATAATATGCAAAGTTTAATTATATTTTTAATATGTTTAGGCTTTGTAATATCATTCTCTTTTTTTCTTCTTTATAAGATAGTTGGTTTATACGAGAAAGGATTCAAATGAAAGATATTAAAGTAAAAAAGAAATCTAATAATAGAATAAAAACTATAAATAGGGTTTCTATAGCGAGTGAAAAGTTTAAAGATAATATTATTCATCTTAAAGATATAAACAACTATGAAAATAACAATACTGATTACGGAAGTAAAAATATAGAAAATATCTCTAGAAGTATTTCAAATAGAATAATTAACTCATCCGTTAAAACTACAGATAAAGTTATTAATAAAAATATAAAGAAAATATCTCAAACAAAAGAGACTATTAAGAAAAGTAAAAATGCTATTAAAACAGCAGATCGAACAACTAAGTTGGCAAAGAAAACTATAAAAGAAACAGCTAAGTTGAGTCAAAAAATGATTAAAGCTACAGATAAAATAGTAAAAGCTACTATAAAAGTAATTAAAGAAACTATTAAAGTTACTGAAAAAATTATTCAATCAATAATTGAAGGAACTAAAGCATTAATTGAAGTTCTAGTAGCAAGTGGTTGGATAGCAGTAGTGATAATTGTTGTTATATGTATGTTTGCTTTTTTATTTGCTTCAGTATTTGGAATCTTTTTTGCCAACGAAGTAAGTACTACTAAAACAATGACTAATGTTATAAGAGAGGTTAACCAAGAAGTGTATAGTAGAACTAAATTAATAAAATCTGTTACTGTTTATGATGAATATATAGTAGATTCGTCTTTTTCAAATTGGAAAGAGGTAATTGCTATTTATACTATTAAGTATAGTGATAACAATAATATAACTTATATACTCGACGAAAAAAATGTTATGTATTTAAAACAAATCTTTTGGAGTATGAATACTATAAGATCAGAACTAGAACAGTTCAATTCTGAAAACTTATTATTAAAAAATAGGTTGCATATATATTTTGAAAGTAAGTCAAAAGATCAAATTATGGATGAATTAAATTTTACTGAAGAAATGAAAAAAGAAGTTAATAATTTATTAGTTTCTGAATATGATTTACTTTGGAAAAATTTAATTTATGGCTCTACAAGTAACTCACAAATAGTAAATATTGCATTAGAGCAAGTTGGCAATATCGGTGGAGAGAAGTATTGGAGTTGGTATGGATTTGATTCACGTGTTGAATGGTGTGCTGTGTTTGTATCTTGGGTTGCAAATGAAAGTGGACTTTTAAATGTTTCTATTCCAAAATTCTCATTAGTTAGTGATGGTGTGGATTGGTTTAAAATAAATGGCAGATGGGAAGAACATGGTTATACACCTAAAGAAGGAGATGTTATTTTTTTTGATTGGGAAGTAGATGGAAAACCTAACCACGTAGGCATAGTAGAGAAAGTTGAAAACAATATAATATATACAATTGAGGGAAACTCAACTAATGATGAATGCTGTCAGAAAGAATATGATGTATTGAGTGATATTATATATGGTTATGGAGTTATCTGAAATTTCAAATTATTTGATTCGTGTCCTTATATGGTACTAATTATCTTTAGTAATAATGTGATAATTATGTTTGGGTGGTAAACTTGGACACAGAAGAAATATATCAAATATTAGATAATTTATATAAAATTGACTTCTATGTAAACAAAAGGTGTATTTGTATGAATATGAAAAAATTTAGAATGGAAAAATATGAGAATTATCGTGTTAATAATAATGGTGCTAGAGGTTCTAAAAATCCTTATAGTTCTCAAAATATTGCTTCTTATTTAGGAATTAGTGAAAGACATTATAAGAGGCTTGAAAATCCTAATGAAAAATGTAAACATTTAAGTTTAGTTAATTTGATAAAACTTTGTTATGTTTTCCATAAAGAATTATCTGATTTTATTCAGATACATGATTTGTAATAGTTAAAGGTGGTAAAAGTATGGATCTAATTAAAGTAGGTAAATTTATTGCTTTAAAAAGAAAAGAAAAAAATCTAACTCAAGATCAATTTGCCGAACGCCTTGGAATTAGTGGAAAATCAGTTTCAAAATGGGAGAGAGGCTTAAATCTTCCTGATATGGATAAACTAGATAAAATATGTGAAGTACTTAATATTAATTTTATCGATTTATTAAATGGAGATGAAGTTTCATTAACTTCTGATAAATTAAATGATATGTCATTTATTGATGTTATAAAATACTATATAAAAAAGTCTAAAAAATTATATATTCTTATAATATTTTTAATATTATTAATATGTATTTCTTTATTTTCTTTTCTATTTATGATTAATAATTTTAATAAAAGTCAAGTTTATGCTATTAGAAGCCTAGATTCACAATATGAAATAAATGGTTATTTAATTTTTAATCAAGATAGGAATATTTTCATTTTAAACGATTTGAGTTTTCAAGGAGAAGTTGTTGGAACTTTGGATGAGCCACTAATAAAACTTATTAATGTATTTATTACATATGAAGATAAAAAATTGATGTCATATACTGAGAATGTTGAGGATAGTAAAAGCAACCAATTAAGTTCCGTATTAGATAGTTTGTCATTTTCAATTGAAGACAATAAGCAAAATAATTCTAATATAATAAATTACAAGTCAGATTTATCTAAGATAAAGTTGCGATTTGAATATTTAACATTTGACAATAAAACCGAATGTATTGAAGTTGATATGACTTTTGAAGAAATCTTTTCTAACAATAAAATCTTGTATTAAATAATGATAAATTTCTAATTCTACTTTTAGGCGACTTAAATCGCCTAATATTTTCTGTATTTTATTATAACATATATATATAATTTTAAGTAGAGGAGGGAAAAAATGAAAACAAAGTTATTATTATTTATAGCATTATTTTCTTTTCCAATAATGATTTTTGCTCAAAGTGAAGAAGAAATATTAGCTGAAGAAATAAAATATTATAAGACTACAATTTTTGATAATGGTGCAATAAGTATTATGTCAAAGGATAATGCTATATCAACAACCGTTGAAATAACAAAAGAAGAATATGAGTCAAGTGGATTTAATAATATTAGTCCTAATACAATTGTTGAAACAGAATACAAGAAAATGACTACTACTATATCTAGCGTTAACTCTTATTATAGGTATAAAGTTAATTTGGAATGGAAAAACATTCCAAAAGTAAGAAGCTATGATACAATTGCAATTGGCTTTCCTGCAAGTGTTAAACCTAAAATGACTCCAATATTTTCAGAAAATTATTGTACTTTAAGTAATTGTTATACTACTACGGGTTATCAATATTTATATAGTGGTCAAAATGGTGTTGGAGTTACATTTCAAGTTCCAACAGGTGAATTGAAATCAATGAGTCAAACTTTATATGTTGATATGCAAAAAAATACTTCATCAACTATAGTAACACAATATGCTTATGGTGATTATGCTCATGCAGTCAAAAGTATTTCTTTAGATAAAGCTAAGAATTATACAGTTAGTACTATTGGAATAAAATATGATAGTTCGAATATTTCATATTATGATGAAATAAATTACGCTAGAGCTACATGGAATGGAAATTGGTAAAAAAGAAATCCTTCAAAACGAAGGATTTTTTTTTGTGTATTTTTTTTTGGTATTCAAAATAGTCTATTATATGATTCCTAATTTTTAGTTGTAATATTTTATATTCTATTTGTTTCTTATAATTTTCTTGAATATATTTTTTGCATTTAATTTGTAAATATTATTAGTTTTTTCATCATTTCGCCTTTTAAGTTACTTATCTCGCCTTTAGAAATAATAAATTCGCCTATTGTGACGTGGAGTTTTTCTATACAAATAGTTATTCTTAATTTAAGAATTAGATTTGATTCTTTAGATTAGGAGGTGAAAATAAAAACAAATATTAATACAAAAAAATAATGAAAGAAAGAAGGATTTTATATGAAAAAAAACATTTTATTTGTATTATTTATGTTTCTAGTAATGTTCTTAACAGTTGGATCTGTTAGTGCATTAGATTTTAACGAAGAAGGATATTATGTAAATTATTTTAATATTGAAATGACTGAAAAAAATGTATCTAATCTTTTAGGATTAGGTTTTACTGAACAACAAATTTACTATATGCAAAGAGAAGAATTTGATAATAATAAAGATATAGAAGGAGAAATTGTTTCACAAACAACAAAATATTATAAAACTGAGGTTTTTGAAATCCCAGAAATAATGACATATTCTTTATCCAGTGAACCCTTATCAAGAACAGTAGAAATAACAGAAGAGGAGTATTATAATGATTCTGAAATTAGTATTTTAGCTTCAGATACTGTAACTACAGAGTATAAAAGAATGACTACTACTATCGCAAAAGCAGGTAGTTATTATCGTTATAAAAACGATTTATCATGGAGAAAACTTCCTAAAACTAGAAGCTATGATGTTATAAGTATTGGTATGGAAAGTGATTTATCTATTGTTCCAACATCTTATAATTTTAGTGCTATTACTGATTATGATGATGCATATAATGGAATATGTGGATTAGATATAATTACAAATCCTACATGGTCAAAATCTGCTAATGGTGCTGCAGCTAGATTTAAGCTTTTTCAACCTAACGATGGTCAAACAGTTAAATCAATGTCTTCAAGTATGTATTATGATGTACAAAAAAGAAATTCTACAACTTTATATGTTATAAATGCTTATGGTAATTATAAACATGCACAAAGAACTGTTGAACCAAACTATTCTTTTGGAGTTAGTATTCCAAGTTTTGAAATATCAATAGGAGCATCTCCAGCAGTTGTAGAGTCTTTTGATTCTATGTCTACAGCTCATGCAGCATATTATCTAACATGGTAATAATTACTAAGTAAATTTATGTTAATAAAAGAAAGAAAATCTTTAAGGATTTTCTTTTTTTTTTGAATTAATTAATTTATTAATTTTCATACATGGACCTCCACCTTCGATTAACAAAAAAGTTAATTGGAGGTAGAAATGAAAAAAAGAAGAAAGGATAAATATAATCCTTATACAATATTAAAAAGTAACGAAAAGTACATTGTATCGTTTAAAAATAATACAGGAATAATGATAAAAACAGAAGTGTCTGAAGAAGTTTATAATTTATTTGATAGAAGTGAATTATTAGATATATCTCAAATGCATAAATTTGAAAGACATATTGAACATTTTGAATTAGATGATGTTTCTTTATTTAGTAAATCTCTAAATAAGGATATTAGTGTAGAGGAACAAGTTGAAAAAAAAATATTAATAGATGAATTAAAAAATTCAATATATGAATTACCTATAATCCAAAAAAGAAGACTAGTAAAATACTTCTTTGAAAATAAAACTTTTGAGCAAATTGCTGAAGAAGAGAATTGCACAAAAATGGCTGTAAAATTTAGTGTCGATATCGCAATAAAAAATATTTCTAAAAAAATGAAAAATTAGACTATACAAATCTATTTTAAGTGGGGAAATAAGTGAAAGGGTTATTACTCTTTCACTTGTTTCATTTTTTGATTCAAGTAGTTCTTTGAAAATTTTTTATACATTCATCAAAAACATTCCTATTATTTTAAGCACTATAGTAAATACGCTTGTCGATTAATATTTGACTATGAAATTAGATAGCAACTAATTTGCGATGATTAATAATAGGTACAATGATACTCCTGTCTAGCCACAGATACAAGCAATGGAGACAGTTTTGTGAGAACCACAAGAGGATGAAATTTCCGTGGAGTTGATTCGCTATCAACCTTTTGATGATTTCCTAGCTAAAGGGTTCAAGGAAAAATATTAGCATATAAAAAATATAAAGAGCTTTGATGCTCTTTTACATAAAGAAAGGAATAATATGAAGAGAATTTTAAAAGGTCAAATATACTATTCTACTTTAGATCCAGTTGTTGGAAGTGAACAAGGTGGATATAGACCGGTTTTAATTTTACAAAATGATAAAGGTAATTATTTTAGTCCAACTGTTATCGTTGCTCCGATTACGTCAAACAAAATGAAGTTGCCTACACATGTATATATAAATAAAAGAGATAAATTGAAAAATAATTCAGTAATTTTATTGGAACAATTAAGAGTAATTGATAAGTCTAGACTGAAGAGCTATGTTGGAAAGATATCTAAAGAACAGACAAAAGAAGTTAATGACAAAATAAAAGTGGTATTTGATTTAAAAAAGAAGGAAGGTGCTATATGAAAAAGTATTTAGTTACTATCGAGATGATAAAAGTTACTAGAATGGTAGTCGGTGGAAAGAATAAGATGCATGCAGTTAATAAAGTAAATAATTTACTTAAGGATTGTGTTGAATATGGATATGATTTAAATGCTTCTTTTGAAGGGAAACCTATTTTTAAATATAAAGCTGTAAAAATTAAAAAAGAATAATTGTCAATTGTGCAATTATTTTTTTTGCACATTCGATAAGTTATGAAGGAATTTGTATTATGTAAGCCAGAGATACAGATTCCTTTTTAGAAAGGAGAAATTGTATGGAAAAGAGTAATTATACTTTAGGAGAATTAATTTTTGATATTGGATGCTTACTAAAAAAGTATGAAGAAACAATGATAGAAAATAATAGTACTGCTAAGTTGTTAAAAACAAAGCAAGTATTAGATGCTTATCCAATACTAACTCAGTATGGTTTAGAACAAGCTGTAAGAGAAAATAAAATACCAGTTATAAAAAGAGGTAAGTTGAATTACTATGATTCTAATGATATTGAAAATTATATAAAAAATCAAAAAGTATCTATTTCTAATAAAGAATGTATCTCAGAAAAAGTTAAATATGTTTAGGAGATGTTATTGTGGAAGAAGTAGAAAGATTTAAGTATATTCATAAAAGAGGAGAAAATCATTATGAAATTCAAATTCCTAATGGTTATAAAAGCAATGGTAATAGAGATAGAATAACGAAGACTTTTCGTGGTTCTGAAGAAGAAGCTGTTGTTTTTAGAGATTTTCTTCTTGAAGAGCAAAAGAAAGAGAAAGAAAGTGGATGTATTTCTTCTGCTAATAGCAGTTATACATTAATTGAAACTAGTAGAATTTATCTTTCAGATGAAAGCTATAAAAAACATGGTTCTAATACGAAAAGATTTTATAGAAATAAACTAAACAATTATATTTTACCTGAATTAGGCAAAAAAAAATTAAGAAATATTTCGGATGATGATATTACAAAGTTGTATAGAAAAATGAGAGATTTAGGATTGACTGAAACGTCTGTTAAGCATGTCCATAATATATTAAATGCTATTTTCAATTATGCTATTCATAGAAAATGGATGACATATAATCCCATAAAATCTCTAGATAATAAACCGAAATTTGATGGGAAGGAAAGAGAATATTATGATCATAATGAAATAGAAAATACTTTATATAAGTTAAATAAGCTACCAGAAAAAATAAATGGTTTATCTGATACGCTAACTTATTTTAAAAATTTTAGATTTAAGACTGCTATTACTCTATTATTTAATAGTGGTATGAGAAGAGAAGAACTTTTTGGATTGAAATGGAAAGATATTAAATTTAGAACGAACGTAATTGAAATTAGAAGAGCTGTAATTTGTGTTAGTGAAGATGATTATTCTGAATCAGAAATTATAGAAATTATTTCAAAAAGTTTAGTATGTAAGCTTCCTAAAAATGATGCTAGTAAAAGAAATATAACTGTACCTGATGTTTGTATGGATTTACTACAAGAATATAGATTAATCCAAAAAAGATATGGTTATCCAGCTTCAGACGATGATTATGTATTTCAACAAATTAGGAAACGTGCATTATGGTCACCAAATGATTTAACTATGGAATGGGCTAAATTTATTGATTATTTTCATTTAAGAAAAATTACTGTGCATGATATAAGACATAGTCATGCTACAGATTTATTAAATTCTGGAGTTCCTATAGCTGCAGTTTCAAAAAGGTTAGGACATTCAGATATTGCTACAACTTTAAAAATTTATGCTCATAGTAATTTACAAGAGGACAGGCAAATCTCAGAATTACTTGATAAAAAGTATAACAATCATTACGTTAAAGATGTATTGAGTTTTAATGTTCTAATATCTATTATTACAGGAAAAGCTTTTGCACCAGTTGAAGATATTAATAAAGCATTGAAATATTTATCTGGTAATTATAATTATGCTGATAATTCTGAAACTTTAATGAAGTTATGTAAGAATTATATTTTAGATAAATATAGTTATTTAGAAGATATAAATAAATTTATTACTAATGAAATAAATTCAGAAAAAAATCTTGCTTTAATTAATTTACTTTGTAATGCGAGTAATGATTTAGGTCATATAAGACCAATGAATACATTTTAAGCAAATCATATTATGTGATTTGTTTTTTTTAGGGATTATGTTATAATTATTTTACTTAATAAAACAATGGTAAGTATATTGAAGTTATATTTTACAATTGGTTATAAGGTATGTAAGGAGTGAAAGAGACTGTTAGTGTACCTAAAAAAATCATTTCTGCCAAAATTACTGCCAAAAATGGCAGTACCAATCATTATATATCAATATTTTATATAAAATATGATGATTTGAGATGTTGCTTTTTGTCCTGTTTTAAGGCGAAATAGAAACTTTTTTAGGAGTCTCCAAAACCGCTGATGTGGGTTCAACTCCTGCTACCCCTGCCATTAGATAATTAAGTCCGTATATACGGACTTTTTTCATTGTAAAAATTTATTTAACTATTTAAAAAAAGGATATTTTTAATAAAAGTGTACGAAAAAGTGTACCAATTGTGTACGAAAGTTTAGCAATCTTTATATTATAATAAAATATATTTTCTACAATATTACATTTAACTAAGAAGTCTTTTTCTACTATAAATATCCACTTTTTTATAAATAATCCCCCTATTCTCTCATATTATATTAATAGGTGAATTATTATGATTGTAAAATATAACACTAAAGAACTTGACTTATTAGCTAGAATAATGCGTGCTGAAGCATTAGCAGAAGGAAACTTAGGAATGTTGATGGTTGGTAATGTCGTTATAAATAGAGTTCTTGCATCTTGCTTAACATTCACAAATATTCGAACTATAACAGATGCCATATACCAAGCAAATCAATTTGCAGGTACAAAAATATCTTTATTTCAATCTTCTTCTACGACCAAAGAACAAGAGTTAGCAAAAAGAGTATTAATCGGAGAATACTATCATCCTGCAACGAACTCTTTATGGTTCTATGCACCAGCATCAGGGTCATCTTGTAAATCAACTTGGTATGGACAAAATTTTGCTGGAAGATATAAAAACCATTGCTTCTACAAGCCAGAACCCGGTGAATGTAAAGAAATACATTAAAAAAATACTAATTTTTACTTAGTATTTTTTTTGTATCTGAACAATGCTGAAGGTCTATGACCAGCCCCTGTTTGAACAAACTCTGTCTTCTCAACTTTATCAGCAATAATTCTTCTAAATGCAGGATCTAATAACTTTTTATTCAATATAACTTCATAAACTTGTTGAAGATCACCTAAAGCAAATAACTCAGGCATCATATTAAATACAACATCTGTATAATTAATCTTATTTTTTAATCTTTCTATACCAGACCAAATAACTAATGGATGGTCAAATGCCAAATCATTATTTTCTTCGATTTCAAACTTATATCTATCTGTAGTCTTTTCCTTTAATACTTTCTTTATCTTAAATTTAAGTGTATCTGTTCCATTGTCCAAAATAACTAAAACATTATCTTCTTCATCAAAGTATTGTATATTAAACCATGATGCATTATCGCTTAATTTATCTTTCAATCTATTCTTATCAACTAAAGCCATATAAGAAGAAGATACAATTCTCATTCTTGGATCTCTATTAACAGAACCAAAAGTATACAATTGCTCTAAATATATATCGTGTAATCCTGTTTCTCTAGCTAATATTCTTTTTGGACAATCCTCTAAATCCTCTTTAACATCTAAAAATCCACCAGGTAAACACCATTTATCTTTAAAAGGATAATCATCTCTTTTAACTAATAAAACACTCATATACTTTTTATTTGACTTCCTATAATTAGCTTGTATCTCATCACTAATACTCAAAATAAGTATATCGGTAGTCATAGAAAGCTTCTCATATTGATCTGGATTATAATCCTTTAAAAACTCTTCTTCACTTTTATACATCATATTAATAACACCTCAAGTACATTATACCATAACATATACAAAATCGTCTTTTATTTATCAAAAAACTGTTAATAACAATAAAGTTATTAACAGTCTAATAAAAGTGTAACTAAATTTTTTGAATTTTTGACTTTTTTAAATTTAAGATAATCATTCCAACAACAATTCCACCTACAACTGCTGAAATTGATAAAAACGCTCCAGTTTCTGGATTTCCTGATCCATCTTTACTTGGTCTAGATACTTTAATATTAATTGTATACTCTTCTTTAGTAGTACCATCTGTTGCTGTAACGACAATTTTATTATCTCCCTCTTCAACACTAACTCTACCCGCTCCAGTAATTATTACGTTATCATTAGCTGGTATTACATCGATATCTGCATAATCTAAAGTTGTTTTCAGATAAAGAGTCCAAGTATTTCTACTTAATCCTAAATCACCAATACCATCTACCGAAATTCCCTGTACTAAAGTTGCAGCATTAACTAACATTGGCATCATAAAAAGCACTACCAACATAAAAAACATTTTCTTCATATAACTCTCCTACTATTCTTATACTTAAACTATAAACGTTTTTCAATGTAAAGTAAACAAATATAATTTTTTACTTTACACTTTATGATATAATTTATTTGGTGATATTATGATAATTGGAATTGATATAGATGATACTTTAGTAAATACCAAAGATAAACAAATTACCTATTGGAAAGATTATGTTAATAAAAATCCTAAAGAAGGATACACTGAAGAAATCCCTAATACAATAAATGACTTTGGTGATGAATACGTCCAAGTTTTTTGGGATACTTATAGAGAACAACTATCCTTCTCACCAACATTCAAAGAAAACACATCCACTATATTACATAAATTAAAAGGAGCTAGCTTTACTCTATGTGTTATAACGTCAAGACCAGATGCTAAGTACAAAGATTTAAAACAAAGATTAAAAGATTGGTTTTATAAAAACAATATACCAATCGACGTAATTTATACAGACATTAGAAATAAAGGTGAATTTTGTAAAGAAAACAACATCGATATTTTAATAGATGATAGCTTAAGTCAAATTAATTCTGCTAAATCAAACAATATAAAAACAATTTTATTCAACAATATTTCTAATTATGAAGGACTACAAACTAATAACTGGCTAGACTTATACGATATCTTAACCAAACTAAAAGAAGAGCAAGACTAATTTTGTTCTTCTTTTTCTAATTCACGATAATTAACTTTCCCTATAATTGTCTTTGGTAAACTATCTCTAAACACAAATTCTTTTGGCATCATATACTTCGCTAAATTTTTATTACAATGTTCTTTAATATCTTTTAAAATATCGCTATTTACTTCAACGCCCTTTTTTAAAACAATAAAAGCTTTTGGAACCTGTACCTTATATGGATGTGGAACACCAATAACACCACATAACTCCACTTTAGGATGTTTAAGTATTACTTCTTCTACATAAGATGGATAAACATTATATCCTGATACGATTAACATTCTTTTAATTCTTTGTACAAAAAATAACACTCCATCTTCATCCATATAGCCTAAATCACCTGTATGAACCCATCTACTACCATCTTCATGAGTAATTATCATCTTGTCAGTTTCTTCCTTGTTATCTAAATATCTAGACATTACAACTGGACCACTAAGACAAATTTCACCTATCTCTCCAGTCTTTTTCTCTTCCTTACTTTCTACATCTATAATCTTAACTTTATTTCCTGGTAAAGGTATTCCTACACTACCCAACTTATCTGATCCTAGTGCCCCTACACAAGCAGGTCCTGTAGTCTCAGTCATTCCATAACCTTGCATTATATGTTCATTACAATTATGTTTCTTCAAAAAATCATTAACAACCTTATTTTTCTCAGGAGACAAAGAATCCCCACCAGATATCACGTACTTCACAGTAGACATATCCACATTCATCATAAAAGGATTAGTAACTAAAGCTTCATATAAAGTAGGAACTCCTGTTAAAACAGTCGGTTTATATTTTCTAATCAACTTATCAAATCTCTTTGCATCAAATTGTGGAATTAAAGCAACTGTTGCTCCTAACGCCAAAGGTGCACATATACATACAACTAAACCAAAACAATGAAACATTGGTAAAATTCCTAAGAAAGTATCTCCAACACCTATTTTAGGAAAAATTATCTTCGCTTGCTCCATAATAGCATTAACATTACCATTAGTTAAAACTATATTCTTAGGAATACCTGTTGTCCCACCACTATGTAAATATATAGCATCTGTATCCTTACCAGTAATCACCTCAGTATTATGACTATAATTTAATCCTCTATTATAAAATTCTTCCCAATATATAAAACATTCATTAGATTTATCTAAATTCATTTTTAATTCTTGTGTTACTAAATAACCAAGCCCTAGTAATGGAGGCATAGAATCCTTTGCAGAGACAATAACCACTTTATATATTTCTGTTTCATCTATTATTGCAGCAATCTTATCATAAGCTAAATTAATAGCAATAGCCAAAACCGACTTAGTCTTAATAATAGAATCTTTTATCTCTTCTTGACTAGATAAAGGATGTATCATATTAGCGATAGCTCCTATTTTATTAACAGCATAAAAACTAATTACTGCCTCAGGAGTATTAGGCATTAAGATAGTTACTACATCTCCCTTTCTTACTCCATTCGCCTTTAAAGCTTTAGCACAAACTTCAATTCTATTTAATACATCTTTAAAACTAAATTTTCTCCCAAAATAGTTCAAAGCTACTTCATTTTCATGTGCAAAAACACTTTTCTCAAAATATCTATAAATAGAACACTCTGGTACTACAACACTTCTCTTATCTTCATCATAATACTTATCCCATAAATTTTCATACTTTATATTTTTCTTTTTCATCATTTTAAATATATTCATAAAATCACTCCAATATGTTAAACAATTGTTGCATAACTTACAAATGTATTATATAATTCGACTTATATTAGCATCAATCATCAATTTAGATTAAACTTGATACTTCTTAAACACTAAACACCAAATTTGTTTAAAAAGAGAGGATTTATTATGGATAGAAGAATAAAATATACAAAAAAAATAATAAAAGATACTTTTCTAAGTTTATTAGAATCTAAAGATATAAAAAAAATAACAGTCAGTGAAATATGTAAAATTTCTGATATAAATAGAGCAACTTTCTATCGCTATTATTTAGATGTATACGACCTACTTGATAAAATACAAGAAGAATTTGTTGATGAACTAAAATGTGCTTCTAATAATGAAAATATTTATACAGTTTCAACATTTTCTAAAGATTTACTTAATGTTTTTTTAGAAAACAAAGAATTAGTAAGAATTCTTTTTAATACTAACAACAATCTTTATTTTTTAAACGATGTTCTTTCAATTGCTTATGAAAAATGCAAAATAAAATGGCAATCTGACCTACCAAATATAAGTGACGAAGACATAGAATATGCATCAGTATTTATATTCAATGGAGCTCTTGGTGTAATAAACTTCTGGGTAAAAAATAATTTTGATAAAAGTGTTGATGAAATTTCTACAATTATAGAACAATTAAGTTACTTTGGTACAAAAAGATTTATATATAAAAAATAGGAAATCCATTATTAGGACTTCCTTTTTTAATCTATTTTGTCATATTTTAATCCATAAACGTCATCAATTATTTGATATGAAATTTCATCAAGTGGCTCATCACTTTTAACACTATCTTTAGAAAAAATATATTTAAATGGCAAATAACAAAATAACAACGTTATTAATATAAGAATAATAGATAATATAATATCTTGCTTTATAAAAGATTCATCGCTTTCTATTTTCTCTATATAGTTTTCTTGATTAACTGATTCTAATTCAGTTTTAGAAAACTCCTTTATATTAATAATAAAATACACTAACACAAAAACTGCCATCGCAAAAGATAAGACTTTATCAAAATAATTTTCACTATATATAAAATTTAAAAAAAATAAAATTGTTGGAATCAAAAAGATAAAAGATATATAAAACGCTGTCTTCCTTGATAATTTTTTAAATATTTTTGTAGTCGAACTCAAAAACAAAATAACTCCTAAAGCAATCGGAATAACGTAACGAATAATAAAAAAATAGATTATAATCTTTAATAAAGCTGAAATAATATCCATACCATTAAACTCCTAACTTATAAGAAAGTACAAACTCCTTAGTATATATAAAGTATAACATAAAATTCAAATTAAATAATTATAAAAAAGAACCGCCATCGCAGTTCCACTTCTTAATCGTTCAAAACTTTATTATTAATAACCTTTATAAAATGAAAATCATTCATTCTTAAACACTTCAAACTTTTCTTACCAATTTTTGTCTCCACCTTAACAACATTATTAATCATCGTATTAACACCATCCAACTGAATAAACATGTTTTTAAAATTCTTTTCAGGTACAAAGGTAATAATCTTATCACTTGGTACTATAACACTACAATTTAAAACCTTATAAACCTTATTATTAACTGGGGCAATCGGCGTAATAGATAGAGTACTCAAAGTATTATAAATAATACTACCATTTAAACACATATTATAAGCTGTACTTCCTGTACTAGTACTTACAAGAATTCCATCACCAGCGAACGTTTCTAAATATTCATCATCTACATATATCGGTAACTTCAAAGTCGTAAAATCACTCTTTCTTACAACTAATTCATTAAGTGAATTAAAGTGATAAACCTTATCTTCTGTAATTACTTTAGTTTCTTGAATACTAATATCCTCTATCTTATAATTATCAGAATTTAATCTCTTAACAAAATCAACAGTATCCTTAATATCAATTTCTTGTAAAAAACCTAAAGTACCACTATTTACTCCAATATAATATACTTTATCATTAAAACTAGTGTCTTTAACCATTCTTAAAAAAGATCCATCTCCACCTACAGAAATTGCCAAATCAAAACCTTTATTAACTATCTTAAATCCATATTTAACTAATTCTAATTCTAAGTCTTTAGCAACTATTTGTGACTTCTCATTATCGTTAACAAATAATTTTATTTTGTTAATTCTTCTCCCCATAATATTTCACCTAACTTCTCGATAATATGATTAATTACCACGTCTTTATTTTGTTTTCTCGTCTTCTTATCAACACTAATTTTCATATCATAATAATTTTCTTTATAATAAATACTAACAAATACTTCGTTATCTTTACCAAAATTATTATTCTCATCTGCTCTATTCAACTTACCAGTAATACCAACTCCAAAATCAGAATTAGCAAACTTACTTATATTAAGAGCCATTTCATGAGCTGTCTCCATACTATAAACACTAAATTCATTTATAACATCAGCATCTACACCCATCTTTATCTTATATTGATTTGAATATGTAACTGCACTAAATTTTAATACTTCAGAAGCTCCCTCAATACTAGTAATAGCATTCGCTACTCCTCCACCAGTACAAGATTCCATTGTTGAAATAGTTTCTCCTCTTTTAATTAATTCAAGTATAATTTTCTTAAATGATTTCATTTTATCTGTTCTCCTCTTCTGTACAATTTTCTATGATATAGTCTAAAACACTTTTTAAAACTTCATCTCTATTATAACTTGTATCAAAATATATTACATTATTTTTCTTACATTCCTGACTTAAAACTTCACTAAATTCAACATTTTCTCTTACCATATTTTCTAATTCGTTATCACTCAAACTATTACTCCAATAATAATCTTTATCATTTTCTCTCATTTCTTTAACTTTCGATTCAACACTAATATCTTTATATCCTAAAAATACTATCAAAGTATCATCTTCAATCAAATCAACATCACAAGGTAAGAAATGACATGTATCTATTACATAATACTCATGATTATAAACAGTATCTGCTCTATTCTCTCTTAATATCTTATTAATAAGCTTTCCCATCTTCGGACTTACTTTATACCAGTCACTCTCTTGCCAATCCCAAATCTGATTTATAGCTCTCTTTATAGTATCCATTTTATAATGAGTAAAGCCTAGTTTATCTAATTCTAAACACAATGTTGTTTTTCCTGATCTTGGAATACCAGCTACAATAACATGTCTTTTTAATATTCTGCCCATTTCTACCTCAATCAAACACTCTTAGCACTTTATTTTTCATATTTAAGTAAGATATCTTCATTATCTACCCAACTACCATTCAAATTTCCATTAGGATGGAACACCATTTCATAAACAGTATCTTGATTATTGCCTTTCTCCTCAGTCTGTACTTTTAAATCAGCGGATTCAGAACATACTCGAACATTGTTATAATCATACATTTCTACATAATAGTAATACCCAAGTAAATTTTGATATGGTACAAATCTAGGATCCTTATCTACTTCTTTCCACACATCATTAAGTCTTACCTTATTTCTAACATTGTAATCCATCTTTTCTAAATTACACATAGACTTTTCATCATAATCCATTAGCTCTCTAAAAATAATATTATCTACACCAATCTTCTCATAAAACTCAATATATTTAGCCATGCCATCTACATCGTGAATACCATCCTTTAATAACAAACAACTAAGTCTAGGTCTTAATCCACGTTCCATTGCATAAGGTACAATCTTTGCTAAGTTTTCATTACTACAATAGCCTTTCTTATATCTCATAATCTTCTTATTAATTTCTTCATCATAATGCGTCTTACTAATATTTAAATGGTCAAACTTATTATCAATTAATACATCAAGTACCGTTTTATCACCATCAATCTTATCCAAAAGAGCACTACCATTAGTCGTAATCGTTCTCTTTCTTATATTGTGTTTATCCACAAGTTCAATAATTCTTTTAAATCTAGGTGACAAAGTAGGTTCTCCACCAGTAATTGAAACACTAACATTTAAAGGCTCTACATAAGTTAAAACTTCATCCAATCTTCTAAAATACTCTTCATCGTCTTCTATCTTAGGCTTCTGATAAGCCATCGCAATATTTTCATATCTTAATTGAGCTACACAAAACTTACAATCAGCATTACAATAATCATCAACAAATATTGAAAAATTCACGTTTCCATAAACTTTCTTTTTCTTACCTTCAAAATCAAAATCAATTAGTTTCTTTTCGTTTATATTAAAATCTTGTTGTCTTGTATACCTTATTTTCTCAAATTCACTCATAATTGCACCTCCATTAGTGTCTCATTATCAAATCCATTATCTAATTTACCATCTGGATAAATAACAAACTCTCTAATAACACTCTTATCTGCCGTTCCTTTCTCTTTATAACATTTAACTAAATACTCCCCATAGTTATATACTTTAACCGTATAGTAAAGTCCCTCAATAACTCGAACTAATTCGAAATCTTCATTCTTCTCTATTTCTTCAAACACAGTATCAATATTCACATACATCTTATCTTCATAAGGAAGTGGTATCAACTCTCTAAACATAACAGTACTAATTCCTAGATTATTATAAAATTCCTTAAACTTTAAAATATCATCTAAATTCTTAACACCATCTTGAAGTAAATTACAACTAATTCTTATCTCAATATCATTAGTAGCTGCATATGTTGCAATTCTCTTTAACTTATCGTTATTTGATTCAGTCTCACTTATATTCATCAACTTAGCATTCTCTATATCACTAGTAGCCATTCTCGAAATATTAACATTATTTAAAACATTATTTTCAAGCATATATTGCAAGATAGGTTTACCATCTACCATATCAAGGAGATGACTTCCATTCGTCGAAAATGTTCTTATCTTAAATCCTTTATCTTTTATCATCTTTAAAGTTGGCACTAATCTTTTACTTATTGTTGGCTCTCCCCCAGTAATCGTAATCCAAGGTTTAATATCAGAAAAACTTTCTAAATAATAATCAAGTATCTTATAATACTTATCATCCTCTAACTCTGTTGATCTAACGCATCTCTTCTCTAATTTATTCATACAAAAAGGACAACCAGCATTACATTTCTTCGTTACATACAAAGATATCTGTGCATCACTAAAATATTTATAAGTCTTATCTCCAATGGTTCTATCTTTAACTGAAAACACCTCAACATTACTTGTCTCTTTTCTCATCTCACTTCTCTTCGTAAATTTAATTGTATTCATCTTACTTCAAATCCTTTTCATAATTGCTTCTTGCAATTAAATCTTTACCAAAACACTTTCCGTCGCAAGCATAGATAAACCAATCATCAATATTTTGGACAATTACAGGTTTATCATATTCTTCCTTTTCCTCATACTTACCATAACTTTGTAAATAGAAAATATTTGAAATTCCTTCTAAATTATATTCATGTATCAAATCTCTTAACCACTCATCTTCATGTCTCAATCTAACATTAAGTAAAATATTCACATCTGGTATAAATTCTATCGCTAAATTCAAATCTCTAATCTTATCTAAACAATCTTTATCCATTCTATATAACCAGTAATTTACACTTACTTTCATTGTAATTGGAATACCATAATTTTTATGAAAATCTACAATCCTCTTTAAATGTTCTCCAAGTAAAATACCATTTGTTAAAATAATAATCTTTTCACATCTTCCTGTACTTTTTGCATACTCCATAAATAAATACATATCTTTATGAAGTAGTGGTTCTCCACCTTCTAACTGCAACTCAAAAGGTAAATCACTAGAGTCAATAATTCCTTTAAAAGTATCAAAATCCATAAAAGTATGCTTACTTGAATCGGACCACATACAACAAAATTCACAATTTGCATTACAATTGTTAGTAATATTTATATATTGTCTTATTTTATTAACTTTCATATAATTTATTCTCCTTAATATATTGAATTACATATTTTGGAACTAAACCCTCTAGTTCATCATACTTTCTTTTTTTGATCAACTCTCTTATCTCAGTAGAAGAAATATTATTTAATTCTATTGGAGCAACAACAATATTATTTTTATATTGAGAAAACTTCTCTAATAATTCATTCACGTCATTACCTTCTCTATCTACAACCAAAATCTTATAATTTCTTAAAATGTCTTCTCCATTTTTCCATTTATCCATATAACTTAAATTATCTGTTCCACAAATAAAGTAAATTTCGTCTTCTGGGTATTTCTCTTTAAAATAAGCCAATGTCTCACAAGTATACACAACATAATCCTTTAGTTCATTGTCACTTACCATCAATCGCTCATCTTTATCTGTAATAAGTTTAAGCATTTCGTAACGTTTCTGATCGTCTATCAAATTACTTTTATATTTATATTGTCCACCTGTAGGTACATAAATAACTTTATCAACATAATGTTTATCAAGTAATTTTTCTGCTATATCTATATGCATTTTATGGGGTGGATTAAAGCTACCTCCAAATACTCCAATTTTCATACTATCTCTCCTTTTTTGTTCTTACTATTTTATTAAAAACAAACTTTAAAAAAATAATTTCATCTATAAGAATAACTTTTAAATATTCCCTCTTGTTATTAACATTATATTCAAAAGAAAAGTATTTGTCAATATGTTTTTAACAAAATATTAAAAAGTTACATTATTTACTTTTCTTTTTATTTATTTTATCAATAATTTTTTTCTTACCATTCCAAAGTGGTTCAATGTCTTTTTTCTTATTAAATGTATCAATAATAAGAGCAATATAATCAGAACAATTTACATCAACATACCATTTATTACTCTTTATCTCCTCTGGTACATATGACAAATTAGTTGAATATAACTTATCAAATAGTCCGTTTTCATAAGCTTCACTAAATTTTTCAGTTCCTTCTGTAAATAATGCAAATGTCGCAATTAAGTAAATGTTTCTAGCACCTCTACTTCTTAAGTTTTCTGCTACATCAATCATAGATCCACCACTTGCAATCATATCATCCACCACAATTACATCCTTACCCTTAGGATCTGCTCCCATATACATGTGCTCAACAATTGGATTCTTTCCATTCACTACTTTACTTAAGTCTCTTCTTTTATAGAAAACACCAACATCACACCCTAACATATCTGCATAATATCTTGCCCTTTCCATCGCACCCATATCAGGACTTATAACTAACATATCATTAATATCTTCATTATCAATTAATTCTTCCAAAATACGATGTGTTGGATAAAAGTTTTCAAAAGGCAATCTTGGTATTGCATTACAAATACTTGGATCATGTGCATCAAAAGTAATGATATTATCTACACCAATTCTTTCTAACTCTTGTAGTGCTATAGCACAATCTAGTGACTCATTACCTCTTCTTTTGTGTTGTCTTGACTCATACAATAAAGGCATAATTACGTTAATTCTTGAAGCATGCCCTGAAGTAGCGGCAATAACTCTTTTTATATCTTCAAAATGCTCATCTGGTGACATATAATGTTCTCTTCCATGCATTTGATAACTAATTCCATAATTACCAACATCACTTAAAATATACAAATCATCACCATTAACAGTATCTTCTATCTTAACCTTACCTTCACCATTACTAAAACGATCTGCTTTCGTCTTAACTACATAATCTTTATCCGTCTTATTTAATTTTTTTAATCCTTCATTAACTTCATTTCCAAGCTCCTTTATATTACTCATTATCACTAACTTTAACTTACTCATTTTAATCTCTCCATTCTATAATTCAATTTTCTATCTATAATACATACCTAAATTTTGTTGTTTTTGCTTTTCAACTCTTACTGTAATACCGTTAAAATAAGGTTTACTTACGACATGTTCATCCATTCCAAATCCTTCACAACGTGATGATAAACCATCTTCGTAATCGAATCCCTTTAAATCAAATTCATACAAACTAAACAATGCCCTTAGTTTTGTTAGTAAATCCTCTTTGCCAAGCTCCATTTTAACATCTTTTCTAATACCAGCTATTTCCATTGACTCTGTTACTGTAACAGTAGTTTGGCATCCCTTTGATTCATTTAAACCAAAGCAAGCTTCCTTAGCTGTAATACTAGCTTTAACCTCTTTGTCTTCTAATCTTTTATAATACTCTTCTATTAATTTAATTGTTTCTTGTTTATTAAATGTTGTTTCCATAACCTAATTCCTTCTTTCTTTTTCTTAATAACATTTTATTAATAACAATATTCAAAAAAAATAATTTCTTGCTTGTTACTAACATTATATTAATAACATTTTAATTTGTCAACTACTTTTTAATAAAAAATTAAAAACAAACTCAAAAAGAAAACTTAACTTTATGTTAAGTTCTTTATAACTAGTATGTTTTTACTAACTTTGGTCCATTTTCATATTCCACAGTATCAGCAACATTACTTTGTTTAACTGCATCATATGACTCTTCTTGCCCATCTTCATAATCTACTTCCAAGTTATTTTCAAGATTAATTACTTTATAATAAATCTTTCTAACATATGTATATTCCCCAACTAAGTCATTTATATCATCAACATACTCACTAGGAATAACAACATATTTTCCGTGCTCATCTTTATAAACATTACAAGCTTGATAAACATAATGGCACACTCTTGTTTCACCAGTTAAATCACTATGATTTGGATCACTCGTCCAAGAATATCGAGTAACAGTTCTACGTACTGGAACTTTACCACCCATTCTTGTAACTCTTTTTTTATAACTATATCTATATTCTACATAATCTTGATTTTGTTCCTGTTGAGCAAGTATTACTTCTAAATTATCAGACAAACTGATTAAATCTTTCTTATCTAAAAATTTATATAAATCCACTTCTTCCTCAGTTAATGGAATATACTCCTCTTGTCTTTCATAACCATCATAAGTTAAATACTCTTTATTATAATATGTACTATATCCTTCATCACTAGTATAAAGGTGTGCATGATTCCCTTCAACACTACAATCTGCTTTCTTAGCACATCCAGATAAACCACCTATTAATAAAGATCCAACTATTGCTAAAGAAACCCCTCTTAATCCAATCATTTTATCTAAATTAATCTTTAAATTTTTCAATCTATATCTCCTCTTTCTTATTATGTTAAAATTTTAACTAATTTTTTTGGCTTTTCTAAACTTGAATACTCCGTATTACTTTGAGTAACATCATTATTATCTGTTAATTCATCATCTTGAATTAGAGATGGATCATCTTCTACACCATCTTCATAATCAAGGTCATATCCATACTCAGCATCTATAACTTTACAAAAATCTTCTTTAATATAAGTATATTCTCCGTTTAAATCGAATATATTATCAACAAACTCGCTTGGAACTAAAACATACTTACCATTCTCATCAACAACAACATTATAAGCTTGATATACATGATGACATCTTCTTTGTTCACCAGTTAATCTACTATGATTAGGATCACTCGTCCAAGAATAATGAGTTGTTGGAATATAAGTAAAATACATAGTACTAGTTTTACCAGTACGAATATAATGAGGTATAGGCATTAAATATGTATAAGCATATCTATATTCAATGTAATCTTGATTTTGATTTTGAATAGCTTCTATTACTTCTATATTTTCGTCTATTCTAAGTAAATCTTTTTTATCTTCAAACCTACATAGCTCAACTTCGTCCTTACTTAAATTAACGTAATCATCCTGTCTTTCATAACCTTCATAGCTTAAATATTCCTTATCAATATATCTTACATAACCTGACTCATTTGTATATAAATGAGCATGACTACCTTTAATATCACATTCAGCTTTCTTACCACATCCAGATAAACCTACTGTTAACGTTGTTGCAGCTAATACGAAAGCAACTCCTCTTAAACGAATCATCTTATCTATATTAATTTTTAAATTTCTCATAAACTCTCACTCCATCCTGTATTTTATAAATAAAAACTATTTTAATAACTCACTAACATCAAATATATTACTTGAATCTCCAACTACTTTAGGTAATTCACCATTCCATTTTTCAATAAATTCTTGCATTAAAATTTCATCAGTAATAGTTGAATTTTTTATTTCATTGGCTTCCGCTTCTGCCTCTGCCTCAATAATTTTCTTCTTCGCATTAGCTTCACTAGTTTTCAACTCTTGTTCAGCTGTTAAAGCATTTTGCTCAGCAATTGTTTTCTTCTCAATACTAGCATTATATTCTTTGCTAAAATCAAAATTCTTTAAAGATACAGAAATAATATTAAGACCATACTCGTCAACTTTTGTCTTTAGCGTTTCCATAATCTTATCACTTACTTCATTTCTCTTTGTAACTAATTCTTCTGCATTATATTGAGATATAGCACTTTTTATTGTCTCTTGAATAGCTGGCTCTAAAATAATCGAACTATAACTTTCACCAACTTGTCTGTACATATCTGTAACTCTATCTTCATTTAATTGATAATTGACAGAAACGATTACTGAATTAACAACTTGTAAATCTTTTGTTGATGTTTCCATTCCTTTTTCATTCTCATACTTTTGAACTTTAATATTCATTTTTATAACATCTTGCCAAGGTAACTTAAATTGTATACCTTCCTTTAAATTAGTATTTGTAATTTTACCCCATGTTGTCTTAATACCAACTTCACCTGTTGCAACAGTAGTTAAACAACCAGGAATCAATAATAACAAACCTATAAAACTAATTAGTATTAATGGAAATTTCTTTTTATTATAAGTTTCACATACAAAACCAATCACTCCCATTAATCCTAAAGTTACTATTATACTTAAACCTAACCAAATCATATACATCTCCCTTTCTTCGTTAGTCTAATATAAACCATATACTTAAGATGAAAAAAGACTTTCATGCGTTAGCACAAAAGTCTCAACTATACAAAAAGACTCTTATGCCTTAACATAAAAGTCTTGTTCTTATTTATTTAAATAATCCGGGTTTTTTAATAACCGTCTTGACGAATTATTACACTTTTCTAGTGGAACTACTCCCTCTTAAGTGATTTAATCATAACATATTTTTATTGTTTTGTCAAATCAACACAGTGTCTACTTCTTATACTTTTTAAGATTTAATACCCTATCACCATCATAATAATTACTATTATAAAGCTTGATTTCACAATTATTTTGAGATTTACTTTTTTCATAAGATCTTGTCTTAACAAGTACAATATTCGAGCCTAACGCCTTTGCTCCATTTACATCACTATCAGAAATATTGTCATGACAATATATTCCAAAAATCTCAGGATGAGCCAATCTGTTATTCAATTCATCATCTTTTTCTCTTTTATCATTTGGTACAATAACAACTAATTCGGTATGATCTGAATTACTATCTAATAGTTCTCTTGGCCCCTTCAACTCACTGGCATATATTGAAGCTTCATTAACATTTCTTTCGTAATCAGATGATCGAGAATCAGTAGAAGATACATGAACAACTTGATCCTCAGGCATCTCAGATAAATAAACAAAATTATAATAGTCTTTTGGATTTAGAAATAAACCTAGTTGAGATGAACCAACTAAAGAATAAGAATTTCTATCAGTATCATGAACAATTGGATTATTCACTAAAGATTCAGTTTTTAATACTCTATAACCTCTTACATAAGTACAAAAATCTGCCCCATCTAAAACATATACATCCACACCCAATTCTTTGGAAATTTTATTATCTTTAAATCTTTGAATACTTTCTTCTGTTAATACCTCTTCGTTCATTAAAGATACAGCTTTATTCCTAGCCAATCTCCATTGATTATAAAACTTCTCCATAGCTAAACTACCTTTTAACTCTTCATGCAATTTTAATACTTCCTCATAAGACATATCATCAACATTTAATATTCTATAATAAAACCCAAGTTCTTCTTCACTTAATATATTTCCATATTTAAGACTAAAGTTCATAAGTTCTATTAAATCTAAGAAAAAGTTATAAGGTATAGTTTGAAAATGATAATCAACTATCATATCAGTAAGTTGACGATGACTCTCTCTTTCTAAGAAATGAAGTAATCCGTCTTTATCTAAACTTTCAAAATATTTTTTTATAGAATTACGAAACTGAATACCATGTAAATTATTAGGATACTTAACATCTATATTTTTTTTAGCAAATACAAAATATCTATCAATAATCTCATCTAAATCAACAAAAGCTTTTAAAGAACTATTCATAGCTAAACATAATTCTTGGTAAAATTCCCAATATCTCTTTAACATATTAACTTCGCTCAGAAAAGATAAAATTTCCTGTTCATAATATCTTTTTCTCATATCATCTAACAAAGAAACATCACTAGTTCCAGCCATTCTATCAATAAAAAGACGATAATTTTTTACACTATCCATACTACATATCTTTTTAACAATATATGGATCAGCCAAAAAACTTTCTGGTATTCTTCCTATATTCTCAGAAAAATATATAATCTCTCCTAAATCATCACTAGGCTTTAATAATCGAACTCTATCATCATGAGCCGCTAGATAGACAGCCTCCTCATGAGAGGCAGAAACATTACTATCAAAAATAATTCTTTTGCATAAATCCAAAGGTATTTCTAAACTCTTAATAATAGTTAAACGATGTAATCTATTAATACACTCAAAATAAACTCGAGATACATCATTCGGATAATTTTCAATTACAAATTTCATAAATAATAAAGAGCATTTCTCATTAATTCTATTAGTTAAATCCAATTTAAACTCATCTAAATTATCCATAATTGTTTTACAAAATAATTTATTTTTAAAAAGGTGCTCATTAATTCTATAATAGCCATTAAATAAAATGTATTGAATTTCTTGAACCAAATAATATCCAAGACTACTAATAAATAGCTCTATTCCCTCATCATCAAATAAAGATTCAAAAGCTTCGTATGATATTTTATAAACAACAAAATTAAAATATAAATGTCTATCTTTAAATAATTGTTTCTTAATAGACATATCTCTTAATAAAGATGGATTACTTTTAATTTTATCTTTCAAAATTTCAACATCATTTCTACTATTAAAATTAGAATACATTAATATTCACCACCTCTTCAAATTAGAAATCTCATTGAAGTAATATTCTACTAAAAAAACTTCAAAATATCAAAATAATCCAAATATTATTAAATATTTTTTTCCATCTAAAAACCCCATCCTTTTAAGAATGAGGTTCATTTAATTTAAATTTTTTTTCTTAATCAAACCAAATACTTGCATCCGCATCACTTGGCATTCTTAAATCTCCACGAGGAGACACACTAATAGTACCTACTTTAGGACCATCAGGTAAACAACTACGTTTAAATTGTTGATTAAAGAATCTCTTAATAAAGAACTTCAACCATTTATCGATTGTCTCACTATCATACATTCCATCAAATGTCTTATTAGCGATATATCTTATTTTCTCAGGACTTGCTCCATATCTCATAAAATGATATAAGAAGAAATCATGTAAAATATAAGGTCCCACTACACTCTCAGTTTGTTGTTCAATTTTACCATCTTTTGAAGGAGGCAATAATTCTGGACTAATTGGTGTATCTAGAATATCTAATATAGTTTTTTTACATTCCTCATTTGGTTCCACATCCGCAAAATATTGAACTAAATATCTAACTAATGTCTTAGGAATAGAAGTATTAACTGCATACATAGACATATGATCCCCATTATAAGTACACCATCCTAATGCTAACTCAGATAAATCACCAGTACCAATAACAAGTCCACCTTCTTTATTAGCAATATCCATTAAAATTTGTGTTCTTTCTCTTGCTTGTGTATTTTCATAAGTAACACTTCTATCTTCAGGATCCAAACCTATATCTTTAAAATGCTGTAAAGAAGCTTCTTTAATACTTACTTCTCGCATTGTTACACCATAATTTTTCATTAAAGTTAAAGCATTATTATAAGTTCTTCCTGTCGTACCAAAACCAGGCATTGTAACACCAATTAAATTATCAAAAGGAATACTCAACTTTCTATAAGCCTCAATAACTACTAGGAATGCTAATGTAGAATCAAGTCCACCACTAATACCAATGACACACTTTTTCATACCAGTATGTTTAATACGTTTAGCTAAACCACAAGCTTGAATATTAACAATTTCTGAGCATCTTTCTGCTCTTCTAGATTCATCACTAGGAACGAAAGGATAAGCATCGTAACTTCTCATTAAATCTTTATTTTCATCTTTTAACTCTATATCTACCACTCTATAATTACTAGCAGCTCCAATACCCATAAAACTAATATCTTTAATTCTATTGTTCATAAGTCTTTGGATATCCACATCAGCAACTATATGATTCGTTTCAAAATCAAATCTCTTATTTTCTACCAAAGTAGAACCATTTTCACTTATTGCTGCATAACCAGAGAATACCAAATCAGTTGTAGATTCATTAACTCCAGAAGAACTATAAATATAAGAGCATACATTCTTAGCAGATTGCATATTAATTAAATTCTTACGATATCCATACTTACCAATAACTTCATTACTAGCAGATAAGTTAAATATCATAGTAGCTCCATTTAAAGCTGCTTCTACACTAGGAGCTTTAGGACTCCATAAATCTTCACATACTTCAATACCAAAAGTAAACTTTTCATCCTTAGTATCTCTAAAAATTAAATCTATTCCAATAGGTACTTCTTTACCAAACATTCTAATTGTTCTACTAGTTAAAGTATTACTTGTACTAAACCAACGTTTTTCATAGAACTCTCCATAATTAGGAATATAAGTCTTAGGCACAATACCTAGTATCTCTCCCTTGTTAATAACCACAGCACAATTAAATAATTGATTGTCACATACAATAGGAGCTCCTATAATAGATATAATATCTAATCCTTTAGTTTCATCCATTACTTCTTTAATAGCATCTTTAGACTTTGTAATTAAGATATCTTGACTAAATAAATCGGCACAAGTATATCCAGTTAAACAAAGCTCCGGAAAAGTTACAATTTGAACTCCTTCTTTTTCTAAAGATTTAATTTCTTTAATAACTTCTTTAGTATTAAATTCTACATTAGCTACTTTCAGTTCTGGCACAGAAGCAGCTACTCTTGCATATCCTAATTTTTTATTCATTATAGTACTCCTCTTTTCTTTAATGTATATTCCATTAATGCTATCTTACTATTAGCATCTCTTATCTTAGGTTCTTTTTCATCACCATTTTTTATCATATTTAAAATATCATCATATGACATCTCAACATATTCTAATCTTTCACTACCATCAAGTCTCTTTTCTTGAACTTTATAACACCCAACTGCTACAAAAGTTTTTATAAGTGCCTTACTACATCCTTGATCTTGGTAATGTTCTTCTAATTCATATATTTCTTCTGCAGCATATCCAGTCTCTTCTAAGAGTTCTCTTTCAGCTGAAACTTTGAAGTCTTCACCTTCATCAACCATTCCAGCCGGAAATTCAACTACAACAGTTTCTTCTGTATTAGGTCTTGACTGAACGATCATTACAAAATTACCATCTTGAGTAATTGGAATGATAACAACAGCGTCCCCATTACGTTTATTTTTTGTTATTTGTTCACACACTCGTGTACTTCCATCATTTAAAGTAACTTTATAAACGTTCTTTCCTATATATCCCTCTTGATACGAAGATATAAGTTCAGAATCTTTTACTTTTAAAGAATGAAAGGCTTTAGACATTTTTTCTTTACTATAAGCATCCATCATTATCACCCATATTCCTCTTATATTATAACCTTTTTTCTAATTTAGTATCAATATCATATTCAACAGTTTGCTCTTTAGCTTGTCTAATAAGTTCTTTTTTTAGTTTTAATAATTTTCTTGTTAAATCAACATAATATCCATGTGGATTTTCATCTCTCTTAACTTCTGGATACAATGTAGACATTTCTTTAGCACAATAAGCTTGTTTTTCAAGTAATGTTGGATCTTCCCAAACTTGTTCTCCATCTACAAAGATTGCTTCTTGTAATTCTCTTACTTCATAATTTTTAATAGTTAAAGTATTATGTTCATTAACAGGGTCAATTAAAGTAAATTTATTTCTTGGAATATTTTCTTCATGTAATGCAATAACATCACCTAAGGCATATCCAGTAGTTTTATCATAGAATCTATATACTTTTTTAAATCCAGGAGTAATAGCTTTTGCAGCATCATTACTTACTTTAATTCTTGATACAAATTCACCATTTTGTTTAACAGCAACATTTTTATATACACAACCAACTCTAGCCTTATCAGGTAAAACAATATTATCCCCTAAACCAATAGAATCTATTACAGCACCTTGTTCTTTTAATGATTTAATAGTTTTTTCATTTAAACCATTTGATAAAGTAATCTTAGTATCATCTAAACCAGCTTCAACTAACATTTTCTTAGCTTCTTTAGATAGATAAGCTAAATCTCCAGAATCAATTCGAATACCTTTTAATTTATATCCATTAGGTATTAAGAATTCTTTTGCTACTCGAATAGCATTAGGTACACCACTCTTTAATACATCATAAGTATCTACAAGTAATACACAATTATTTGGATAAGCTTTAGCATAATTTAAGAAAGCTTCGTATTCAGAATCGGCTTCTGTTACCAAACTATGTGCCATAGTACCAAGTACTGGAACTCCATATTCTTGTCCTGCTAATACATTTGAAGTACCCACACATCCAGCTATAATTGCACACTTACTAGCTTCAACAGCTGCATCTGGACCAAGTGCACGACGAGCACCAAATTCCATAATACCAATTCCATCTGCTGCTTCAACAACTCTTCTTGCTGCAGTAGTATGAATAATACCTGCATTTAAATAACTTAGTAAAATTGTTTCAATAATTTGAGCCTCTATAATAGGAGCTTTTACTGTAACAATTGGTTCATTTGCAAATACAGGAGTTCCATCTGGTACTGCATAAATTGATCCAGTAAATTTAAAGTCTTTTAAATAATTTAAGAATTCTTCAGTAAATTGACCAGTTGTTCTTAAATATTCTATATCTTCTTCATTAAAATGTGCATTATTGATAAAATTAATAATTCTATCAACGCCACCCATTACTGCATATCCACCATCTAATGGATTTTTTCTAAAGAATGCATCAAATACTGCTTCTTCATCTTTTTTGCCAGCTGTAAAATAAGCTTGGCTCATTGTTAATTCATAAAAATCTGTCATCATTGTTAAATTTCTCATAATTACGCTACCTCTTTCATTGTTTTTACAAGTCTTACACCAGTATTTTCCATAACTGTATAAGCTCTTTCATTATTTTCTTTTCTATCATGAACTCCTGGAATATGAAATGTTTCAACAGCATTCTTAGGTACTACTATTTCTACATTCATATTTAATTCATCAAAGAAATTTCTAAGTGCTATTGCAAAGTTTTGAATACAAATATCTGTACAACATCCTACTATTACAACTCTTTTAAGACTTACCATTTCCATTAACATTTCCATCATACCTGGTGCAAATAATGCACAAGTTGAATTCTTGTAGAATGTCCTATCTGCATATTGTTCATATACTGATAACTCTTTAATTGTTTGTGATTCTTCATCACCCATGCAATGTTCTGCATATCTTTTTAGTTCAACACTATTCTTTGTATGTTTATCATTTACTACAAAGAAACCTTCACCTTTCATTAATTCTTCTCTAATAATAGGAATTATATTAGGAACAATCTCTTTAATACTTGGATCAGCTAAAGCTCCTTTCTCACAGAATCCTACATTCATATCTATTAGGAATACTGCCTCTTCCATTTCAGTAATATTTTTTTTAATTACTTGTTCTTTCATTTTTAATCTCTTCTTTCTTATTTATATTTTGTTAATAACAGTTTTTAAAATAATGATAATATCTTTTTGTTAATATCAAAATTTTATTTTTTATGGCTTCTCTCGCCATCTGTTACTAACATTATATTAATAACAAAACGATTTGTCAACTACTTTTTAACAAAAAATTAAAAAGATTTTAAAAAATTTAAAAAAAGGCCTATTTTTAGCCTTTTCTACCACGCATAGCTATAAGGATAATTTCCTTTTTGATCTTCCTCTATCATATATAAATTATCTTGTAATGCACCTAAAGCAGGATGAGTATATTGCTGCATAGCTTCCTTAAAAGATTGGTCATCAACTATACGCTTTTCAATTTCTTTCATTTCATTATATAAACTTAACTGATCTTCATTTGCCTTTCCATCATTTACAATATCAGATAAATACACATCATCAATCATCAAATCAATATTAACATAGTAAATATTTCCCCCTCTTACCAAATAGCCTAACAAGAATTTATAATCTTTTTCACTACCAAACCATTTAGTACTTTTCCTAATCCTTGATTCAGTTAAATGAGAATAATCAATTTGGTCATATTTACCAGCTTCTGTAACAATCTCACTACTTATTGTCTTATTAAAAAGTTCAACTATATCTTCCTTTTTAATATTATTTAGCTTCAATTTTTTTAAATCATCCAGTGTAATTTCTTTCTTAAACTTCTTATCTTCAAAAAAATCACTAATACTAAGTAAATCATTCAAATATTCGCTATTATTCATTAAACTTGGATGATCTGATGAAGGTTCATAACTATAAAACCAAGAGTCTACTGGATCTTCTCCATTTGTAGGTAAATAATTAAATCCTTTCAAGTATTGATACTTTAAATTATCACAATCATATCCATAATAATGAGCATTATCTAAATTATCATAAGAATATTCGATATAAAAACTACAAACCCAGCCATTACCCATTTCTTTAAAAGAATACCTATAAGGAAAATAAACCAACTTTTTTTCACCAGCTTGATAATTATCTAAAATCTTCTGAAGTTCATTTAATCTAATTCTATTTACACTATAAATTACTCCAAACATTATAATTAGTAAACAAATAACTAGTCCACTTATCCTCAAAACCTTATTAATCTTTCTCTTCTTATCCTTATCAGATAAATCTATTATATTCATAATTGTCTTTTCAACTTCTCCTTTTTTAACATTATTTTCTCCATTTAACAGTTCCACCACTTCAATATCTAATATCTCACATATTTTTTTAAATAAAGATACATCAGGTAAATAATGTCCATTCTCCCAACGTGAAACTGTCTTATCTGTGACATTTAACATCTCAGCAAATTTCTTTTGCGTAATATCCTTTAATTTTCTTTTTTCAGCTATAAACTTCCCAATTTTTTCTTGATCCATAATTTTCTCCTTTCCAACTTCAGTCTAGCAATCATTAACTAATTTTAACATACCATAAACATAGAATTAAAAAAAGAAATAGCTTTTACACTATCTCTTATGGCAATTGTAATATTTGCCCAATACTTAAATTAGTCGTCGGTAAATTATTTAAATTAATTAAATCTGTCACAGTTGTTCCATTGTTCTGTGCTATCTTATATAAAGTATCTCCACTTTTAACAACATACTGTTTATTACTTGTTGTTCCTCCACTTTTAGGAACCAATAGCTTCTGTCCAATACTCAACAAATCACTCTTTAGATTGTTGATATCCTTTAAGTTATTAACAGTTGTTCCATGCTTACTAGCAATCGACCATAAACTATCTCCACTCTTAACAACATATGTATCATATTGACTTGTACTTGGAGTACCTCCTGTACTAGTTCCGCTTACCAATAACTTCTGATTAATAGATAAAGTATTACTTGTTAAATTGTTCATCTTCTTTAGGTCATCTACACTTAAACCATATTGTTTAGCAATACCATATAAAGTATCTCCACTCTTAACTGTATAATAAACACCTACATCTGGACTCGAACTAGTATCTTTAACTAATAATCTTTGACCTACTGTAATCATATTACTAGATAAGTTGTTCATATCTTTTAACTTATCAACAGTAAGTCCATATTTATTAGCAATACTCCATAAACTATCCCCTTTTTGTACAATATAGTAATTTTCATTTGCCATCGTACCACTATAACTATAAGGAACCCCTACATATTCAGCTATCGCTTTAACAACAGCTTCTGCATAATCTTTCCAATTTTTTTTTAACAACTCAGCATCTTGTGCATTATCTAAAAATCCATATTCCACTATAACAGCTTCAGTATTACCTGTATTACGATGTATAAAATAATAATCCTTACTTGGATCAGATGGATATCTTCTTTGATAATACTTTCTTACATCTCTACCATTATTTTCAAGTTCATTAGTAATCCTCTTACTAAAAGCATCAGAATTTCTCAGTGCATATATAACTTCAGCTCCTTGACCTCCACCAGCATTGATATGATTACTAACAACTAATACATCACTGCCACTACCATAAGGGGCTACTATTCTTTGAACTCTATCATTAGGTTCAATAGTCTCATCAGTCGTTCTAACCATAGTATTGGGAACACCTAACTGATCCAATCTTTCATGAATATACTGACTTATCTTTAAAGTATACTCTTTTTCTATAATACCATTTCCACTAGAACCTGGATCAGATCCTCCATGTCCAGAGTCAATGACAACTTTTTTTGGTGCTCTAAAATCCATGTTATTCACCTCAATATAATCTATGACAAATAACCAATTTAGACACTAAAAAACATAAAACTTTTAAGCTCTATGTCTTTATATTCTTTCTATTGATTCAAAGTACACTTTATCATCTTTTAATTTTAAAGTATACCTAAATGTATTAAACTCATCACTTAAATCACCATATTCTTCATCATTTTTTACCTGAACCATATAATTATAACCTGAAATATCATTATAAAAAGAAGTAAATTCTGAATATTCATAATAAGTTAAAAAAGCTATTTTAAAGTCTATAATCACTTTTTCTTCACTTTTACTTACATTTCTAATATCAAAATATATTTTTTTACTATCTTCTCTTCTATAGTTTATTTCACTATAAGAAATGATTCCGTTATAACAATTAAAATTAATACTATTTTGAATAGTATAATAAACACCATCTTTTAAATAATTCTGCAAAAAAGTATCATCTTCAAAAACCAAATCATATAAATCTTCACTTCTAGCTTGAAAATAATAATCAAGAGAATTATCTTTTTTATACTTGTTCAAAACCAAATACATTTTTTCATCATCAGACAAGTCATCGTTAGTTATAATGTCTTCATTATTATCAAACAATTTCTGTAACAGACTTTTATTTATATTACTACTAAAATCAATATAACTTAAAGCTTCTTGAACTAACACATCATCTTTATCAATACTTTTATATTTTTCATTTCGATTATACATATCATTAATTAGAAAAAATCCAAAAGCAAAAATTAAAGTAACAGCCAATATTGACAAACTAAATACACAAAACCTACTATAATTACTAACATCATTATTTTTTTTAACAAGAGCATTTTTTTTAGAAGATTCTCTTTTCCCACTCATTCTTTCTCCAGTAAGAAGTTCGTCCACACTTATATCTAATATTTCACATAAATCAAGTAATAAAATTACATCTGGTGAATTAATTCCATTCTCCCATTTTGATACAGACTGACAAGTAATTCCAAGTTTCTTAGCAACTTCATCTTGGGTAAGCCCTTTTTCCTTTCTTAATTCTGCAATAAATTTTCCTACTTTTACTTGATTCATTTTCTTTTACTCCCACTAAACAATTCTACATTCTTTCCATAGATTCAAAATACAATTTATCATCAACTATCTTTAAAGTATATCTATACTTATTATACTTATCACTTAATATTCCGTTATATATCTTATGAGTATCATTCCATTTTAAATGATCTTCCGCAAGTTCTACTCCTACTTGATCTCCTATAGTCTTATAAACAAAACATTTTGGGTCAACACTACTTTCATCTAATTCATATCGAAGATAACCCAATTTAAATTCCAATACTAATTTATCTTTATTTCTTTTAACATCTAAAATATCAAAAACATATCTAGGTTCGTCTAATTCGCCTCCTGGATCACCAATTGCACTATACAAACCTCTTTCATATATTAAATCAATGCTATCCTGAATTAAATAATGTTTACCATTTTCTTTATAGTTATTAATAAATGAAGTATCCTCAAAAACAAGATTATCTAATTCTTCTGGTTTAAAATAACAATCAACACAATAATATATATACCCTCCATTATCCTTGCTAAACTTAGATAAAGCTAAATACATTTTTTCGTCTATATTAAAATCTTCCTTAGTTATCTTGTCTTCGTTTTTATCAAATATTTTTTCTACCAATTTTTCATTAAGATGTAACATAAAATTAACATAACTTAATGCTTCTGGAATCATCTCATCATCTTTCTCCAACTGAATAAATTCATTTGTATAATTTGAATTTTCACTTTCTTGGTTATGATTAAATTTCTGAAAGACTACACCAATACAAATAACAACAACTAAAAATACTATAAGACCATATATCAAATATTTTTTCTTTTTAGTAATTTTATTTTCGATTATATTATTTTCTTTAACATCAGATACATCATGACAATTTTCTCTCTTGCCTCTCAAAAGCTCCTCCACAGTTACTCCAAGCATTCCACTCAAATCTTTTAAAATAGATATATCAGGAACATTTACTCCACGTTCCCACTTTGACACAGATTGACTTGTAATACCCAGCTTTCTAGCAATATCATCTTGTGTAAGACCACGTTCCTTCCTAACTTTTGCAATAAATTCGCCAATATTATTTTGATTCATATATATAATTCTCCTACTTCTATATTGATACTATCTCTATTTCAATCATTATATCATTTTTCAATTGATTTTAAAGAAACCACTGCGTTAATTGAACTAACCTAAAAGGCTAATTAAAAAAGAATGACCTAAATCATTCTTGAAATAAACGTCAACTCTTTACTCAGATTGATTACTAGATAATATTTCCATCTTAGCTTTATCTAATTCTACTTTTTCAATATTTTCAAAATCCAATAATTCTTTAATCATCTTAACTTCATTCAATTCCTGATCATAAGTACCTACAATCTTAAATCTATTGTTATACTCTATCTCCCAATGGCTAAATCTTTCAGGATTTTTATCCGTAAAATAATTATTTCTTAAATCCACTAAATTAACATCTACTACTTTTTCCAATATACCTTGTTCTGCTAAAATTTCTTCAGTTATATTTTCTTTCACCTTATAACTATTTTCATCACAATAATATTTGTGAGTAACTATCTTCTTTATTATTTCTTTTTTAGAAGTAAAATCAAATTCTTTCTTTATCTCCACAGAAGTAATTATTGGACATCCCAAATATATCTTCCCAGACATAAAATGATATTTTGTATACTTTATTTGCCTTATTTTATAACTATTATCCATTTTTACCTTCCCTTATCAAATAATCTACTACTTAATTGTAGCATAATTAAGTAATTCTTTAATAAAAAGAAAAGAGCCTTTACAACTCTTCTATACTATTTTGTTTCAAGTAGTTTCCTCTTTAAGTCAATAGCTGCCAATGCTCTTGCACTAACTTCGTTCTTTTCTTCACTAGTTAGTTCTGCTAAAGTCTTACCATTTTCCAATTCGAAAACATCGTCAAATCCAAAACCATTTTCTCCTCTACGTTCAGTAGAAATAGTTCCATTAAGCACTCCTTCACCAACAACTATATTATCGCCATCATAATAAACTAAGTTGCATACAACAGCAGCAGCTCTACTTTTACATTCATTAGTCTTTTCTATAATAGCATTATTTCTTTCATCATCTGTTGCATCTTCACCTAAGAAACGATGAGTCAAAACACCTGGCCAGTCACCCAATTCTCTTACACATAATCCAGAGTCATCAGCGATTACTGCTTCACCAGTTATATCATATATCTCCTTCGACTTCTTTAAAGCATTACCATAAAAACTATCCTGATCCTCTTCTACTTCAACATCAATTCTAGCTTCAGCCAGAGATTTAACTTCATAATCAGCCAATATCTCTCTTATTTCTCTTAATTTGCCTTTATTATTACTTGCAAAAATCATAAAAATACCTCCTTTTCTTATAACCAAATATCATTTTCATTAACTTGAAACTCATATAACTGCGTAGGTCTATACCCTTTATCACTACGAATTTCATCAGTTTTCCTACAATAACCAATTATCTTCTTCCTGAAATTAGACTTATCAACACTACGACCACTAATCAATTCATATAAAAGTCTTACATCCTCTAAAGCAAATCTACTTGGTAATAGCTTATAAATGATATCTGTCGTATCTATTCTTGATTTCAAATATTTATAAGCAATTATTGTCATCATAAGTTGTTTCTCTACTAATTTATTGGATACTTCAAACTGATGAATATATGAAATATTATTTTCTGTTATCTCTTGAACAGTCCTAAAATCATAACTATTCTCACCTATTGTAATTCTACTACTTACTTCTATATCAAAATCAACTAATTTATAACCATCCTTAATATCTTTAATACTTTCTTTATTTAAGAGAGCAATATAAATAATACTTAGTTTATCGTCACCATAATACAATGAATCAGCCAAAGTAAATACTTGCTCTAATTGAAAGTCTCTTGTAAGCTCCAATACCTTACCTACTTCTTCTCTGATTTGAACTTTTATATCCTTCTTATCATCATATTTTACCTCAAATAAATTATCGTTTTTATCAACTAATAATTTCAACTTAGGTTCATTATTCCTTCGCACATTCTCATTATCTAAAACATCCATAACAAATGTTGCAATATTTAAAACAACTTTCATAAATTTCCTACCTTTCTTTAATACAATAAACTTTTGATAATTATATATTGTATATTACACTATAAGCTTTATTGTGTCAATATATTTATAGTAAATTATACTATATGTTGCTAATTAATCTTTCTTTTACTGTTTTATACTATATTTTTTTATATAAAAACCTCACTCCTAACAAGAATGAGGTTATGTAACTACTTAATACAAGTACTCAACATATTATACATGTAATCAGATAAAAGAAGCATTTTCCTTCTATTATTAAGATCTATTAACAGCTTATCTTTACTATTATCTTCTATCCAATTTAAATAATGTTCATTTAAGAAAGAAGAATAACTTTCAATAACACCATCTCTTTGATTATTTAACTTAACTAATTCCGTATCCTCTTGAATTAAAGATTCCTCGTTATCTGTTAAATCCTTCTCTAAATTGATATATTCCGTTGAATCACTATTTTCTATTTTTTCCATTTCATCTTTAATTCTGGCAATTTCTTTAGAAATAATAGCTCTATTCATTTCTACACCAACAATAGCTGGTTTAAATCTTTCAATATCATTCATTACTTCATCTACATTTTTAATTCTATCATTAGCAAACATAATTAAGTCGTCAGAATCATCACCATGATAAGAATAACTACTTATTATATTTCCTTCTCCAACAAATTTATGTCTTATTTTAAGTTCATCCTTTGATACTAATAAAAGTCTCAATTCATCAAAGAATCTATAAGTACTAACCATACTATCCCAGGCAATATCTGAATAGTAATATCGTCCATCTATACTAACTCTTAATAATGCATAGTCAGATGTTCCTAACAAAGAATAAACCTGTTCACCATTATAATAACCAATTGTCTCTGTAGCTCCTAAAGAATACACAACACTTGATTTAACATCAGCAAAACTCAATAGTAATTGAAAAGCTTTTGCAAAAGATAATCTGCCACCTTTACGATAATTAAATACCTTATAAATATTACTAACATTATTTACATCTTCATCTTTGGGATCATCTTCATTTACAAATGATATATTATGAACCATCCAATAATATAAAACACCAAACTTTTCTATTTCACCATCAGTTACATAAACATACTTAGAAACAATATCTAAAACCTGTTGAATTAAAGTTCTCAATTCATCATCTGTATATTCATGCTCAATATGTTTACGCAATCCAACTGATTCAATCCACTTAAACTTATCAACAATTTTTATATTTTCCTCTAATTCATTGATACATCTTATGACACCAGCATAATAAACTATATCTAAAGTAACTTCACAATTCTTACTATTCAAAATTAATTCAACAATCTGTTGAATATTTATAAAATCCTTATTGTCATAAAATTTAAACTTTTTTAAATTAACAACACCACTAAGACTAATTAAATTATCATTATGAATTAATTCTAGCTCTTCTAAAGACTTAAATTTACTTAAATCTAACTTTATTAAAGCACTTTGTTCTTTAATTATTAACTTTTTTAAATTAGGAACAAGTTCTAAAATACTTACTATATCTTTCTCATCAATAGATGGAAAACCACTAAATGTTAGGAACTCTATATTATTAAAATTCTTTAAATAAGAAATATCATTCTTAGATAAATCTAAACTAGTTACTTTATCTAATTCTTCTACTGTAAAATCACGCGTAATCATTTCTTTACCTAAATAATCACTCACTATGTTACTTAAATTATCAGACAAACTAACCATATAATTCACCCATTTCTATTCTTAACATAATTATAACATTTACACAAAAAAATAAAAATACCGAAGTATCTTTATTTTACAATATATTTATTCTTATAACTCTTCTGGAACAATCTCTCCATATAAGTCATATTCATCAGAATCTACTATCCTTACACTTACAAATTCATTTATCATAAATTCATTATCAAATTTAATATAAACAACTCCATCTTCAGAAGGAACATCCATATAACTTCTTCCAATAAAATATTCACCATCATCAGTAATATTCTCAATTAAACATTCATAAATATTACCAACTTTTTCTTTTAAATTATTAGTACTAACTTCTTGTTGAATTTCCATTATTTTATCTCTTCTAGATTCTTTTATATTATCATCAATTTGATTTTTAAATACTGCTGCAGGTGTACCATCCTCAGCTGAATAGGCAAAAGCACCTAATCTATCAAATTTACTTACTTTAACAAATTCACAAAGTTCATTAAAATTATCTTCTGTCTCTCCAGGAAAACCAACTATCAAAGTCGTTCTAAGTATTACACCAGGTATCTCATTTCTTAACTTTTCAATTAAATTTCTTATCGTTTCTCCATTACTTTTACGATTCATCTTCTTTAATACATCATCAGCTATATGTTGAATAGGTAAATCAAAATATTTACAAATCTTATCATTCTTCTTAACAACTTCAATTAATTCATCAGTAATACTTTCTGGATAAGAATATAAAAATCTAATCCACTTAATACCATCTATTTTACATAAGTCATCTAAAAGCTCAGCCAATCTACTCTTACCATATAAATCAATTCCATACTTAGTTGTATCTTGCGCAATAACAACTAACTCTTTAATACCTTTTTTGGCTAAGCTGGTTGCCTCATCCAAGATATCTTCATACTTTCTAGAAATATACTTTCCTTGAATATAAGGAATAGCACAATAAGTACAAAAATTACTACATCCTTCAGCAATCTTCAAATAAGCCATTGTGTCTCCAGTTGTTAAAACTCTATTCTTATAATTCATTTCATCTTGATTTTTAGTTCCATTTATAAGATCATCTATTCTTTCCCATAGCTTACCATAATCTCTAATACTTACAAACAAATCTACTTCTGGCATTTCTGCTCTTAATTCTTCCTCATATCTCTCAACTAAGCATCCTGTAACAATTAAATATTTACAATTACCTTCTGTCTTATAATCAGCCATTTCTAAAATTGTTTCTATTCCCTCATTTTTAGCGCTTTCAATAAATCCACAAGTATTTATAACTAATACTTCTGCTTCTTCTGGATCACCTACTATTTCATAGTTATGTTTTTTAAATAATCCTATCATTTCTTCCGTTACTACTAAATTTTTTGAGCAACCTAAAGAAATAAATCCAACTTTTATATTCTTCATTTATACTTCACCCCAAATGCAAATGTATTATAACATATTTAAACAAAATGTAAAAAAATAATACCTATATTTCAAGATATTATTTTCTTCTTTATTAACTTTAATTACTTGCTACTAAAGTAACTTTTGCTGTCTGTGTTTTACCATCTCTAATAAACTTAATTGTTACAACATCTCCTGCTTTATACTTATAAAGCTGATATCTTAAAGAAGCAACACCTGTTACATTAACATCATTTATAGAAATAATAACATCAGCCTTTTTTAATCCTGCTTTTTCTGAAGGGCCACCTGCTGTTACATCTTCTACAATAACACCATCTCTTGCTTCTATACCATAGCTTCTAGCATAAATAACATTAGATGCATCTAACATAGATAAGCCAATCAATGGTCTTGATACATCTTCCCCATTTATTACTGCTTCTGCATATCTTGAAGCTTCCTCTATAGGAATAGCAAATCCCATTCCTTCTACACCATCAGTAACTAATTTCATGTTTGTAACTCCAATAACTTGTCCATTACTATTACATAGTGGTCCACCAGAATTACCATGATTAATAGCAGCATCGGTTTGCAAAACTTGCATAATCCAATCACTACTATTTGAATTATTCGTACTAACTTCAACTTCTCTATCTTTACCAGATAATGTACCTCTTGTAACACTCCAAGAATACACGGCTGAATCAAGTGGAGCTCCTATAGCAAAGACTGTATCTCCAACTCTCATGTCAGCACTGCTTCCAATCTCTGCTACTGGATATTCATTATCCGAAACATAAGACAATACAGCTATGTCTGCATATTTATCGCCATTCTCAACTGCAACAGTTACTTCAGCTCCATTTGTAAATACAATTCCAATAGAATCGCCATTTTCTATAACATGATAATTCGTTATAAAATAATACTTTCCATCACTATACTTATATACAAATCCAGTTCCTGTAGCATATAATTTATTTTTTTGATAATTCTTAACAATAACTACCGAATCATAAATCTTCTCTACAGCATCAGCAATTCCTGCATCAGTAACTGTAACTTCTTTTTCACTCTTATTAACATTAGTAACATTATAACTAAGATATTCTGGAAAAAAGTGAAAAAATACTAAAAGACCTCCAGCACCTAACATAACTGAAAAAATCGAAGTTATTAAAACAATCAAAAATAGATTAGGTTTCTTTTCTTTTCTATAATATACATTTTGAGAATAATTATTATAATCATATTGGTTATTATCCATATTACTCTATCCTCGCTATATCTCTAAAATTAGTTGGGAATCCCATTCTATCTAATATTTTATCAATACTAATAGAATTTATTTTTCCATCTAAGATATCTAATTCATAAGATAACTCATTTATTAATAATGTAAAATCTTCTTCTCTCAACAACTGCTTTAAAATTAAGACTAATGCAAACAAGTCATCCTTACCATATATATATTCTCCATCTGTCTTAGAAATATTCAAATATTCGTGAAATCTTGTATTATCTATAACCCTTTGTGTTCTATGATCATATAAAATATCTTCATGTGCACATAAATTTCTAAAGTTAGCTAGTATTTGTAAATAAATAACTAAATTATCTGCCGATATCCCATAAACATCTGAAATATCCTTTTGATCTTCTCGTTTCATAACAGTATATAACTCAGATACAAGACCAAACGATAATACTTTAACAACAACCCAAAATGGAACATAACCATAATTGCTCATATAATGCATTGTTGCTGAATGTTGTCCACCATTAATTCTAATTTGTCTCTTTATCTTTTTAAGTAAATCATTTACTTGTCTAGCTTTGTCATTAGAACGATCAAAATTTGAAGGATTTAAGTAATCTTTTTCTTTAATACCATATTTTTTAGACAATTGATAAGAAAAGATACTTTTAGCATTATTCTCAACAATCAAAATATTCTTAAAAAAGATATTCCTTATTTGTCTATCAAAATTAAACAAAGCATACAGCTCTTTAAAATTCGTTCCAGGTATAAACATTCTATCCTTTTCAGACTTCAAAAATAAATGTCTATATCCACTTATAAAAAAGTAATTTTCTCTTAACAATACATTTTTAGCATATTCAATATCGTCAATCTTTAAACCTTTACTTTTTAATATATCAATTTGTTCATCAATAGTTTTAAATGTCTTTATCACTAGCATCACCCTATTATCTTAATAATTATATCACAATTACACCTTTATTTAAAACACATATTTTTTTCTTATTTTACTAAGACATCATGTTATAATAATTCTAGAAGAAGGTGTAAACAAATGCCATCAATTACTACGCATTATATGTTCTCAAAAAGTGTTCTAGAAAATTTAAATGAAAAAGAAAAAATGAGAATTAACAAATCACTATCAATATATCATTTATTTGCTCAAAGTCATGATATTCTTTTTTACTATACTTTTGATTTTAAAAACGCTAAAAGAATCAGAGAACTTGGCCATCATGCTCATCATGATAATACTCAGAACTACCTAATAAATATTGTTAAATCAATAAAAAAGAACAACTTAGAAAATAATTCTGATGCTCTAGCATACCTATATGGCTCAGTAACACACTATTGTCTTGATACAACATGTCATCCTTATATTTTCTACAAAACAGGAATATATCGTAAGGAAAATCCTGAATCCATAAAATATAAAGGGGAACATGATCATATGGAAAAAGACTTAGATGCCATATACTACGAAAAATTCACCAACAAGAAATATAACAAATGTAATATAAGTAAAGAAATAATAGGCAATCCTAAATTTTCTAATAAGTTAAAATCATTAATTACACAAGCATATAAAGATACATATAATCACGATAATATCGGAGAATTTTTTTACAAAAGCATGATTAATGCTAAAATAATTACAACACTTGCAATAAATGACTCATTGGGAATAAAACGTACAGTATATAAATTTATTGATAAAATTACGAATAAGAGATTTGGTTACCTAGAAGCTTACAGTACCCACTTACTTAACCCTGACAAATCATATTTAAACTTAGAACATAAAACTTGGAATCATCCTAGCAACAAAGAGATAACTTATAATGATTCTTTTGAAGATTTATATAACAAAAGCCTAGAAAATTCATTATACATCATTCGTTCAATAAATAAAGTATTATTTGAAAATAAAGATATAAATACATTATATAAAACAATACCTGATTTAGATTATGCAACTGGTGTTATTATTGAAAATTCAAGACGTATGGACTACTTTGAATAAACTTTAAACCTAGAAAAATCTAGGTCTTTTTTAATAATAATTTATAAGTCCTTCTACTAATGCATTAGCAATCTTTTCTTGATATTCATCTGTTTTCAACAATTCTCTTTCATTAACATTAGATAAAAAACCACATTCAATCAAAACACCTGGCACTTCCAATTGCTTAAACATATAAATTGTATTTTCTAATTTTTTTTCTTCCATCGGACTTTTTAAATTAGTTTTAAAGCTTTTCTGTAATATCTTAGCTAATCTTTCATTACCTTCAGTATAAAACACTTGTGCACCATAATATCTACTATCAGTTAAAAAGTTCATATGAATACTTAAATATAAGTCTGCACCACTTTCATTAATATATTTTATTCTGTTATCAAAATCACTTTTTTTTCTTCTTGAAGCATCTGGTGAACTTAAATCATAATCTCCATCTCTCGTTAAAAGTACATTTACACCTTCTTTAATTAACTTATCTTTTATTTTTAGAGCAACACTTAAATTAATGTCACTTTCAAATACATCTTCAGAAGATGTCCCTTTATCTTTTCCCCCATGGCCAACATCAATAACAATAACCTTCCCCATTAACTTTGTATTTATTTCTTTACTAGAAACAATATTAACTGTTAATAACGTTAAAGTTATCAACATAAAACAAAAATATCTCTTCATATTAAAAATTTATTCAAAAAAACAAAAAAAAGAATAAATATCAAAGTATTATTCTACATAATTAAATTACTATTTTATCTTTTTTTAATAAACTAAATAGACTATATCTTATAAATTCTATAGCAAGTAAAATTATATATAAAAATACAGCTATAAAAAGAATATAAATAATATACAAAAAACTATTTTTTAAACTACAATCAAGTTTTAACCAAGTATATAAATGTTCCCTCATAAACAAATTATCATGAATTAAATATACTCCTAACGTCATTTTTGATATATAATTAATTCTTTTACTACTAAACTTAAAAGTATAAAATATCAAGAAATAACTAACACTTTGGATTATTACAAAAAAATTATTATAATTTAACAAATTATTCCCATATAATGAATCTCCTAGTAAAATATAGCATAAATAATTCATTAACACACAACACAGAAATAATATAGCCAAAAAATTTCTATGACATTTTATCACATTCTCTTTATCATCTAAGTTATCTCTTAAATAAGCACCTATTAAATAAATAAAAACAAAGTATGTAAAGATATACCAATCACTATTAGCAAGTAACGAAATATTAAATGTCATCGGAATTACAATAAACATTATCAAAAACATTAAAAGAAATATACAAAAAAACTTGTTAGATAGAATACTTATTAACTTATTGATCAAAGGACTAATTAAATATACCAAAATGTAATATTTTAAAAACCAATAACTATTAAAGTTTTTAATGAAAAATAATAAAATTTCCCATATATTAAAATCAATTATATTAAATAAAAGCAAAAATAATAGCAAAATAACTAAATAAAATATTCCTAAAAAGAATAATTTTAATACCTTCATTAATTTAAATTCTGACTTACACTGATAATATCCAGTTATCAATATAAAAGAATTAACATGAACCAATGATATTAATTCCAATATTATTAAAATGTTTTTTACAAAAGTATTTGAACATAAATTTATTAAATTTCCATGGTGTATTACATGAAATAGCAAAATAAAAAACATTGAAATTATTCTCATTAATTCAAAATTTGAACTTCTCTCCTTACTCATGTCACACCTCTTTTTTATCTACGTTATCTAAAGTATATATCAAAAATTTCCAGAAAAAAAGACTATTAACTTTTACATTAACAATCTTCTAAATAACTATTTTACTAATTCTGTACCAGCATAATAGTAGTTTAATCTATCTGCTGTTTTAAAAATATGTTTAAAAGTTAAATTATCAGCATTTCTTAGTTCAAAATAATATTGATTACTATCACTTGAATGTAAATAATAATTATCGTATTGACTGTTTTCATTAACAACAGTACTTCTATTATCTTTTAAATAACCTTTTTCATATATAACAATAGTTCCATCTTCATCTCTAGTAACTTTATTTATTGTAAATTTACTTTCTAATGCTCCTGTAATTCCACTCTCATTCAATATTTTTCCACACATATAGTAATTATTATCTTCCGAATCAATAATACATTTAGTGGTATTATTTGGTTTAAATTCTACACTAGTATCTAATAATTCATCATTGAATATTTTTTTATTTGTTTCAGTAAATAAGTTTCTTTCTAAACGTTGAAGTGTACATTTTTCTAAATATGTACCATCTTCTAAAGTATCTACTAAAAAATCATAGTTACATTTATCACTACCATACCATAGTGACTCTATTTCTTTAGACGTATTTTTTTTATTTAAAATTAAATTGTCATAAATAAATGTTAATTTAGTTGTATTATCCATTGTACTTACACTAACCCCTATTGTTGTATAAAACATTGGATCATTATTAAGCATCGCATATAAAGAATCTACTAATTCTTTAGTTTGTTTATCATTAGTAATATCATCTGGGCCACTATTTTTTTCTTGAACATCAGGCTCTGGTTCTTCTCTTGACTCTAAATACATCTTTGTCCCATAAATACCAACACCAGTACCTATAACTAAAAATAAAATAACTATAAAAATATTTCTTAAAGTATGACTATGCTTTTTTACTACTATTTCATCTTCATTATCTATTTTTTTACTTCCCATAAAGATACACCCTTCCATTCTTACCCTAATTATAAAGAAAAACACCAAACATAGCAATTGGTATTTATTCCATTTTATCTTTATAACATAAACTTTACAAAAAAAGAACAATAAATCATTATCCATTGTTCCATAATTAATTTTTCTTAGTTTTTTGCAGAAGTTTTGCTTCAGCAGCTTCTCGTTTTCTATCTTGAATTTCAATATACTTTTCTATAGCTTCCCTTAAACCTAACTGATTAACGTTTAAACCTGTTTCCATTTCTTCCTGATCTTCTTCAACATATTCCAACCCATAGCCAACAATATTTCCGTGAACATCAATCGTTAATTGACCAAATAGATAATCATCTAAAAAGAAAAGTCTTTCTCCAGTTCTCAAAGGAATTCCTATTGCTTCTGTAGTTGTATAAGCACATTTTATCATTTTATTAATCTCAGCTAATCTTTCTAAAGTTAATGTTTTAGTTCTTCCTTTAAATTCTAAGAGTTGAGTATACATAACCTCTTCTTCGGTACCATACATTTTTAATCCTAAAACCTCTTTATAAATATTATAATTTAAATTTCGTCTTTCTAATAAACCTAATCTATCTAACTCTAATAAATGAAATATATCATCAGACATTAGCATTCTTAAAAATGCAAGCTCCTGAAACTCTTTTAATACTCTTAAAATACGAGGACTATATATCGTTCCATTAGTTATCAATCTAATTTCACCAACTTGAATTCTCCTATTTCTAATAATAGAAGCTAAATGTTCTAACTGCTGCACTGCGATTAAAGGTTCTCCTCCTGTTAATAAAATTAAATCAACCTTCGTAATATCTTTAAAAATATTATCCAAAGTTTCCAGACTCATATTAACACATTCTTTTTCCCCACGTAAGCAATGTTCACAATACAAAGTACAATTTCTTGTAATTCCTAAATGTATTTCACTAACAAACATAAAACACCTCTTTTATAAAGTAAATCTAGCAGCTATTACATCTACTTTGTCTAAATAATCAGTAAACTTTCTAACAGCTCCTCTAAAACCTAACTCATTAATATTAATACCACTTTTTTCTGCTTCAATATCTTCTTCTTTAAAAGACTGTCCATAACTTACAATATTACCATTTACATCTACTGGTATATATCCAATAACATATCCACCACTAAAATAAGTAGTCGGTTGTCTCATTGTCCTTACACCATCTGTAATTGTGAATTCAAAATTGCTCTGTTTATTAATCTCAGCCAATCTTTCCTTTGTCAAAGTCTCAGCTCTTCCACAATAAGATAATTCAACTTCACTAGTCTTTTTATAATCTGAGCCATATTCTATAGCATTAAATAATTCTTTCAAAATTTGCAAGTTTTTATCTCTTAAATCTTTTAAGCCTAATCTTTCTAATTCTAATAAATGAAATATGTCAGATGATACAACTATGTTCAAACGAGCTAAAGATTTAAGCTCTTTTAAAATTCTTAAAACCCTTGCACTCATAATTGTTCCGTTTGTTATAATCTGAATATAACCAACGTTAATTTCACGTGTCCTTAAAACATCTATCAAATATTCTAGTTCTTGTACTGCAATTAATGGTTCACCACCAGTTAATAATAAATTAGATACAGAAGTAACATCTTTGAATATATTATCTATAGTATTTTTTCCTATATTAATACATTCCTTTTCACCACGTAAACAATGTTCACAATACAAAGTACAATTTCTAGTCATTTCTATATGCAACTCTTGAACAAACATAATAAACCCCTCTTTTTTGAATAAAAGATATTTTAACACACCCTACTATATTATCAAAATTTTTCTAAATAAAAACACACCATCAATATATTTCACAAACATAATAGTGCAAAAGAAAAAAGCCCGAATATATCGGACTTTGGTATTGAAACTTGTAAATATTAACGTTTACTGAATTGTGGAGCACGTCTTGCTTTTTTAAGACCTGGTTTTTTACGTTCTTTACTTCTTGGATCTCTTGTAACGAATCCAGCAGTTTTAAGAGTTTTTCTATAAGCATCTTCTCTAGTTTGATCAGCATCTGCATCGAATGCTAATAAAGCACGAGTAATACCTAATCTAATAGCACCAGTTTGACCAGAGAATCCTCCGCCTTTAACTGTTACATCAATGTCGAATTTATCTTCATTTCCAGTTGCTACTAATGGTTGTTTTAAATCCATTACTAATACTGCAAAAGGCATGTATTCATTAACATCTTTACCATTAACAGTAATATTACCTTTTCCAGCTGTCATTCTAACTTGAGCAACAGAACGTTTTCTACGTCCAGTAGCTGTCCATACTTGTTTAGCCATAAATTAAAACCTCCTAGTTAACTTTCATTTCGATTGGTTGTTGAGCTGAATGTTTGTGTTCAGGACCAGCATAAACGAATAATTTCTTACCCATAGCTCTTCCTAATCTACCTTTTGGTAACATTCCTCTAACAGCTCTTTCGATCATTTCTTCTGGATATTTTTCGATCATTGTTTTAGCATTTCTTTCTCTTAAACCACCAACGTAACCACTATGATTATAATATTTCTTATCCTCTAGTTTATTACCAGTTAGTTTAACCTTTTCAGCATTTACTACGATTACGTAGTCTCCACAATCGATGTGTGGTGTAAATGTAGCTTTATGTTTACCTTTTAAAACTACAGCAACTTTAGAAGCTAATCTACCTAAAGTAACACCTTCAGCATCGATAACATACCATTTACGTTCAACAGTTTCTTTCTTTTGCATAAATGTATTCATATCAAATTTCCTTTCACTGTCTTTCTCTGCTTCGCTTTCCCAGGGCTAACAAAGTCCAACAAATAAAATGTACCAGTTAAAATTATATGAGAAAGTCCCCTAAAAGTCAAATAAAAACTCCACTTTCTGTGAAGTTTTTTACTATTTTTTATTTAAAGTACAATTTTATGTCAACTTTCCCTTATAAAATCAGACTTTTCTCTCTATTTTTATGACTAATACTCTATATTCTCTAAATATAATCCACAAGCAGGAGCTGTATACCCCATTATTTCATCTTTACTATCTAACATCTCTTTTACCTTACTGGTACTATCTTTACCGCGACCAACTTCTATCATCATACCAACTAGGTTTCTTACCATATATCTATAAAAGCTTTTTCCTTCAAATATAATATTAAGAATATCTCCATCCATTACAAACTCTATTTCGTATACAATTGCTGTGTAATCTTCTCTTTCACCTGCTACAAAATTATGAAAATCATGAATTCCTAAATACAGGTTTGCTACTTCTTTCATCTTCTCTACATCTAACTTATATTCACTTTGATAAACATAATCATTAATTATTGGACTAAATTCCCCTAAATTTATCTTATATATATACTTCTTCCTTTTTACACTAAACCTTGCATGTACATCATCACTAACTTGCTTAACTTCTTTAACATATATATCAGGCTTCACCAAAGAATTAAGAGCTCTCTTTAAGCCTTCTTCACTTATATCAATATCTAATTTAAAAGATACTCTTTGTCCATTAGCATGAACTCCACGATCAGTTCTACCTGCTCCCTTAACAACAACACTCTGTTTATTTATTTTACTAAGTGCATCCTCCAAAACCTTCTGAACACTTTTCTCCTCATTCAACCTTTGAAAACCAAAGAACTTACTTCCATCATAAGCTATCGTTATTAAATAATTCATCTATCTCACCTTCAGTATATAAAATACAATCATTCCTATATTAAGTATTACATAAATATAATCAAAAACACATAGTTTATTCTTATACCTATACTTCTTCTTTACTTTATTATCATACATTCTATATTTCATATCATTTTTTCTAGCTAACATCTTTTCTTTAGTGTCATCTAAAACGAACTTAAAATTACTCGCCTTTATCTTCCATTTTTCAATAATATTGCTATGATTATAAACAATCCCCTTTATCTCACTATTAATAATTCTATCTTTATAGCTTTCCATAAAACACTGAGCATAAACAAACAAATCAATAATAAATATTGAAATTCTTGATTCACCAAGTCCAACTAAATTAAATAGATTGACAATTTTTGAGCAAGCCTTACCAATACTTTCCCTTGTCGTCGTAAATACTATTACACTTAAATAAAGAACAAAAAAGACAAATTTAAATACCACAATATTCATATTTATTAAATCCATATTAAAATGATACATCATAAAATAAGCAATTATTATCACATACTTAAGTCGCCATACGACTTTCAAATACCTCATCATATCAATATTACTTAAAAGCATAAGCATAAAAACAAAACTAATATTACATACAAACAAAATATTATCAAATCGTAGCAAACATATTAATACATAGACAAACAAACCCAATAACTTAATTACTGGATTTATTCTATGTACACATGATACCTCTCCACAAAAAGAATACATAAATCTATTTAACATTTCTATATAATTCCTTTATTAATTCCTTAATATCAGTATATTCCAATATATTGTGTCCATTGGCTTTAGCATACTTCGTAAATTCTACAATAGCTGGCATTTCTACATACTTATATAGCTTATCTTCGTAAAAAATATTCTTATCATCGCTTAAAACCATCTTACCTCTGTTGATAACATATACTTTATTCACAATATCAAACATAAAAGTCAAATCAGTTCCAAGTAATATTATTGTCTTATTAAATTTATTTCTTAATTTCAAAAATAACTTTCGAAAGTATTCTCTATCTCTAAAAATAAAACCTTTTTCAAAATCTTCCAAAATTAAAACCTCTGCATTATAACTCATTGCACAAGCTAGCATTACTCGTTTCTTCTCTGTGTAAGAAAGGGTATTCACCTCTCTATCTAAATAATCTTCACTTAATCCAACTATCTTTAATGAGTCAACAACATGCTTTGTGACATTACTAGTTCTATAACCATAATTTTTCATAGTAAGTTTTATTTCTTCTTTTACTGTCTTACCTATAAATACTAAAGGTTCACTAGTTACAAAACCAATCTTTTTTCTAAGTGCATTAACACTATTTATATGGCTACTCCTTTTTATTACAACATCCCCTAATTTTATCTCACCCTTATTAGGTCGTTTAATTGCCATAATAAGTTCTCCGATAAAGCCAAGATTTTCTCCTACAATACCAACTATCTCACCCTGATTTATTATCATATTAACATCTTCAAAACAAGTTCTCTCTAGTGCAGTACCCTTATTTTCTTTATAACATAATTTATTAAATACTATTTCCATAAGTTCTTCACCATCGCTTCCTTATTTAAATAATTCTTCTCTAATAAACCATATAATTTAAGTTGAATAGATAAATCCATCATAAAAGGCAATGAAAAACCAAGTCTCTTAAGTATCTTTTCATTTTCAAGTACATCCAAAGTTTTACCATCTATTGCACTTATTCCATTATATAAACACATTGTATAATCTGTATACAGAATATCTTCTATATTAGTTGTAACATTTATAAGTAATATATTCTTACTATTTAAATAATTAAGTAATAAAATTTTGGTTCTAGTATTTAAATCACTTAATAAATCATCAATCGCAATATAAGTAGGTTTCATTAAAGCATAAGAAAGAATTTTAACTAAAGTTCTATCATTTAAACTTAAACACTTCAAAGGTTTATTAAGTATCTTATTTATTCCAAAATATTCGTTAATTTCATTAATTTCTTTTCTTATTTCGGTTTGCTCCACATTCATTTCTTCCAAAGAAAATCTAAGTTCATCTTTAACAGTTTCAGTCAAGAATAAACTATCTTTAAAAACTACAGCAATACATTTTCTTAAAGCCTCAAAATTTTCTTCGATAACTTCAATTCTATTAATAAAAACTTCACCTTCATACCTAAGCTCACCATTTAATATCTTAAGCAAAGTTGTCTTACCAGAACCAGAGGTCCCAATAATACTCAAAGTCTTCCCTTTTCTTAAAGTAAAATTAATCTCTTTAAATACTTTGTGATTATCATCATAGGAAAATTTTAAATCTTTTAATCTTATATTGCCCACAAGAATCACCCACTTACGACCTATTATACATAAAAAAAGAAAAAAAGAAAGTCAATTTTAAACTTTCTTTATCTATTTCTAATCTATCAATTTATACTCAATAACTCGCCTTTATACAAAGAAAAAATTATATAACCTTTCTTTATTAATTGTCTTATCTATACTTAGATACTTTAACAGGTTTTCCGTTCTCTAAGCTCTTCTTAACATCAAGAATTCTCTGATTACTAGATCCTCTAAATTGAACATCAAAACTCTTTAAATCCATTACAAATTTACCATCAACTAAGACATCTATCTGTTTTAAAGCTCTCATATAATTATCGTTCTTCTGTGCTAATTCTAGCAACTGTTCAAATGTATATCCAGTATATACCCAAACATTCATTCCACACTCATGAGTAAATCTAGCTAATTCTTCTAAAGCTTCTATTTGTTGCATAGGGTCTCCACCAGAAAAAGTAATTCCATTTTGAAATTCTAATTCTCTAATTTCATTTTTTAAATCTTCAAGACTTCTTTCAACTCCAGCATTAAAATCATGTGTATTCGGATTATGACACCCCGCACAATTATGTGAACAACCTTGAAACCAAATTACACTTCTAATTCCTTCCCCATCAACAATGCTATCAGTTTGAATTTTAGGCATAGCAAGCCTTACATAACCTTTCTTCATATTACATCTCTACCTCTTTTACATAAAAATTATATCACAAATACAAAAGACAGATATACAAATCTGTCTTAAATTATTATTTTATTAATTATAGGGATATTCTTGTGCACTTCTGTCTTTATAAATTTCTACAATTCGTCCATTAGAATCTCTAACAATAACATAATCATTTGATTCAAGTACACTCTCCAATCGATCAGCTTCTATTTCCAATCGACTAACTTCATTTCTGGATTTATTTAATTCTTCTAAAATCTTATCTCTATCATCAAAATATTCTTTTCTATTATTTTTCATCTTCTCAATATTTTCTTTAGAAGCATAAACCTTAATAGATTGACCACTATCATAATTTACAATTTTCTTATTATTAAAGTCATCAATAAAAACTCTTATCATATTCATAACTTCTCCATCAGGTACATAATTATAAATATAAATTAATCCGCCTTCTTCTTCAAAATCAGTAATAAAGTATTTTGAATGTTCCACTTCAACTTTAACATCTCTTCTATTCTCTTCTACATATTCAATAGTATGATAATAATTATAATATCTAGCTATCATTAAATTATCTTTCATCTCAAATACATATTCATCTGTTATAGTATCAACATCTTTTTGAGCTATATCAAATTCAGAAAAACCAACAATCATCATTCCAGAACCAAAACCAATCACTATTAAAGATATAATTCCTATAATAAACATAATTCCACTTTTATTCTTTTTACTAAAAATAAAATTATACATTATATTAATTATAATACCCATTATTGCAATAGCACCAACCATTGCTAACAAATAACCAACAAATAGAATTCCTGTCTTAACAAATATAAACCCTAGTGCTAAACAAAGAACCATTCCTACAAATCCTAAAGCAAAGAATAATAAAAACCATGCTACAAAAAACTTAGCTATAATTAATACTAATTTTCCAAAACCAGATAAGAATTTAAATTCAGAATGTTTAGGATCTCTAATTACTACAGTTTCAGGTCTTTTTTCTAAAACAATTTTCTGTTTATTTTCTTTTGTATTTTCAACTATATTTTTATCATCTGTATTTTCTTCTGAATCTTCTTCAGATTCTAATACTTTATTATGAGGTTTCTTATCTACCTTCACAAATTCATAATAATCCAAATATCTAATTTTAAATATATGAAGTAATATGGCAATACCAAATACCAAAGAAGCTATTGTATATATAGAAAGTAAAATCCCTGAAAAGAAATTATACACACTATATGGTAACATTCTAGTCAAAACACTAGGTACTACTCCATAAGCAATACTTCCTATTATTCCAAAAAAACACAATAATATAAGTGCAATAATACATTGTTCAAATAAACATTTAACTATTTGAGTAAATTTCATACTACTAAACATATCAACTACTTTAGTTAAATAATCAAAAAAACTAGTTATGTACTTATTTGATGTTTTCTTCGCTTCCTTTATTTCATTTACTTCTTTAACATTTTCATTTATAAGTTCATTTATATTTAGATTAAATAAAGAACATATTTGTAATACTTTATCCATCTCTGGATAAGATTGAGCTGACTCCCATTTACTTACAGCTTGTCTAGAAACTCCTAACTTCTCTGCCAATTGCTCTTGAGACAGATTATTTTCTTTTCTTATTCTCTTTAAGTTATCTGCTAAATTATTCATAAACTTTCACTCCTTTTCATGCCTAAATTATATAAATTCTACTGGTTGCGTACTACCAATTTTAAGTTGATTTATGTAATCTTTGAGTTGCAAAACACCAATTTCACCCTTATTTTACTACATTTTCTAGCAAAGAATAACTTTTTTATATAAAATGTTCTACTAATACTTTAATTCCCATAAATATCAAAATTATTCCACCTAACAATTGTGCCTTCTTTTCACTTCTATTACCAACAGTATTTCCAATATGAACACCTATACTTGAAAATATAAAAGCAACAATACCAATTACAAAAGATGCAAACCAAATATTTACTCTCATAAAAGCAAATGTGATTCCAACAGATAAAGCATCAATACTCGTAGCTATAGCTGGCATTATTAAAGAACTAAAATTTATTCTATCATCCATCTTCTCACTCTTACCACAAAAACATTCATAAATCATATTAGCTCCTAAGACAACTAAAATTCCAAAAACAATAAAATGATCAATTGCAAAAAATAACTTTCTTACACCAGCTCCAATATAAAAACCTAATAATGGCATGAAGGCTTGAAATCCTCCAAAAGCAAGTCCAACTTGCATACACTTTTTTCTTGTTACTTCCTTACAACTAATTCCTTTACAAATTGCAACAGCAAATGCATCCATTGCAAGTCCAATACTTATCATTAATATCTCTATAAAATTCATAATCTTCTCCTATTATAAAAATATTAATAAAAACAAATTTAATACATAAAAAAACAAATTAATTAAATAACTTGTTAATTAAGATAGCGAAAAATATCTAACCAGCAATAATCGCAATAATAAAGTAAGAATACACTCAACTATTAAAAATACTAAATCAACATCAGAAATAAATATTATTACAGAAACTCCTACACAAAAAGTTACAGTAATACTTGCTATACTAAGAATAAACGTTAAAACATTATTATTTTTCTTTTTAACTTTAGAATCGCTAGATAGTATCTTCAAAAATACATAAAGCATTATTAAAAATTGTAAAAAGCAATCTAAAATTCTACAAAGATAAAGTGTAATATTATCATAAGTTAAAAAGCATAAAGCCAAAGAAATTAAATTGAGTATCAAAAGTAAAAACATAATAATTGAATAAATTAATCTATATTTTTCAAGTTTTTTATCGCTCTTACCAATTAATCGAAGTAAGAAATAAACAAAAATAACAGCAAAATTTATAATCCCTACTATATTCGTAAAGTTAGACCAACTACGAAATAGTACATAACAAAGTACAACAAATAAAACACAATAGTGCAAAGAAACATTTTCTTTAGTTTTAAAAAAATTCATATAAACAACCTCACTACTTCAAGTATACCACATATTCTTTATTCAAAAAAAATCAAACTACATAAGTAATTTGATTTTCCTAATAACTATTCATAAAGATAAGTATATCGAACAAACATCAAATGCATAAGCAAGAATACACCAACAACAATAAGACCTAATAAAGAAATCTTACCATTAAACACTACAGTCAATATACAACCAATTATTGATGATACAATGCATAAGATATTAACAGCATAATATAAAATATTTGATTTAAATAATTCATTCCCTTTCAAAAAAATTCTTAATGCAAAATAGATATATAAACATACTTGAATAAACATCGTCATTGTATTTCCTACAACATATAAAGTTCCACCATCATACAGAATAAAACTTTTTATCATAGAAAAAATATTTACACCAGTCATCAAAACAAGAAACACAACCAACATCTTACTAAATATATCTTCCAATTTACTATCCTTAATTATAATCATTAATAAAAAGTAAAACGCCAAAACAAAATTACTTCCAATTCCAATTGTATAATTCGATTTTATAAAATACAAAATCAAATTAGTCACAGCTAAAAGCGCAAATAATAAGCAATAAAATAATGCTACTCCTTTCTTATCTTTTAATAACTTCATACTAACCATTCCTCTCTAAGATAATGAACTGCTAATAACCAAGCTGTCCAAACTTACAAGAAATATAACAAATTCACTTTCTAACCCCAGTATATCATATATATATATATATATATTAAAATAAAAAATAATACTATCACTAGTACTATTTAATATCCGTTATATTCTCTTAAAATTCCTGAATATTCAACATTTAGCCCTTTAATTTCTTTAAAGTCTTCTGGCTTAACCAACTCAGGCAAATCCTCATTTATTTTAGACTTCTCTAAGACATATTTTACAAACTCTGCACAATAAAAAGATTTCTCTCTTCTAAATTTCAAATGGACGGCTACAGCAAAAAGTCCAATCATATTAAACTTATATTCTTCCTTATTTTCCTTTATACCTTTTATAATTTGAACAACTTTATCATATTGCTCATCTTTTACTTGCATAGAATAGATTCTTGTTTTAGTTTTCTTAAATCTTCCAAAAGTTCCCTTATCCTTCTGCTCATGAACAAAGCCCGCTAAAAAAGGATTATAAGCGTACAATCTACCAAAACTATACATATGCTCTAAATCTTCATCTAACGCAATTGATACATGCGAAAATTCTTTTTTCGTATACATTTTGACTAACTTAGATAATATCGTTCCAGTATAAGTTAATACTATGTATATTTTCTTCATAGAATCACCTACTATATATTAACTATAGCACAAATTTCTAAACCATATAAAGACCTTGTTTATAACTTAACACTTATTAACACAACTTAATTAATTTAACTAACTGTCATCATAATCTTTTTCAAACAACACTAAGATTCCAATTTTTTTAATACCTCTTCGATACTACTCTTAGGTGTAGAAGCTCCAGCCATAACACCAACTTTATCAAATATCGAATAATCTTCTATAAGATCATCTGCTGTCTCAACTATATAACTATTATTACATAAAGAAGAAGCAATATCATATAATTTAAGTGTATTAGAGCTATGTTTTCCTCCTATTATAATCATAGCATCAACTTTACTTGCTATCTCTTTGCACTCATTCTGTCTCATCTCAGTAGCATTACAAATAGTCTTTTGAATTTCAAATTCATAGCTATCTCCATTTTTTTTACTTAAGACTTCTACTATTTGATCATACTTATCCATTGAATAAGTCGTTTGTGCTATGATTGCTACTTTTTTTAAACCACTATTTTTAATACTATCTATTATAAAATCGATTTCATCTAAATTTTCAATGATTGCACTATTTTCACCACAAAAACTTATTGTACCAATTGCTTCAGGATGACTTTTCTGACCAGCTAAAACTATAAAATATCCATCATCAACTAATTTTTCGGCCATCTCATGTATTTTAATAACCTTAAGACAAGTTAAATCAACCAAATTCAAATTCTTCTCTTTAGCTTGTTCATAAACCTCTTTAGTAACCCCGTGAGCTCTTATAATAACTCTAGATTGACTAGGAATATTATCTAAAGTATCAACTACAACAAGCCCTTTCTTTTCTAATTTATCAACAACTTGTTTATTATGTACTAACTCTCCCAAACAATAAGTATCTCCATATTTATCTAAAACTTTTTCAGTTTCCAAAACTGATCGAATAACTCCTCCACAAAAACCAGATGTTTTTCCCAAAATTACTTCCATTATTATCACTTCCTAAAAAAATTATATCATACAAAAAGTAGATATTTCTATCTACATACTACATCACTCTGTATCATCTGAAGTATTATCCTTAGTAGCATCACTATCTCCATCTACATAGATTAATATCTTCTCTCCTTCAGAAGTTAATAAATACTTCTCTCTAGCATATCTCTCGATATAAGCAGGATCTTGTAACTTAAACACTTCACTTTTTAAAGACTTCTCTTCCTCTAATAATTCCTGCTTCTTCTGTGTAAGTTCTTGTGTCTCTTTTCTATTACTAGTAATCTGCATAATATCACTAAATACAGTACTTATTAGAATAACTATAAATAAAACAACAATAAATAACAAAAAAGCAATACGGCCAGCTTCATTCTTTTTTTTAGGCTTAGCTTTATTAGTAGCTTTTTTATCATCAGACTTAACTTGAACAGCATTATTACTTCTACTAGCAACTTTTTTATTACTACTATTGCCCATTTATAAGCCCTCCTTATTATAATAAGTATAACACATCATACCCATCTCTAATAAAGAGAACACGGCTTATTTACGTTTTTTAACACTAATACCAATATATCCCAATATCATAAATAAAACGAAATAAATATGAAGTACACCATAATTTATTTTATATAAAAACAAAATATACAAAAGAGACACATTTAAAATATACAAAATACTACCTAATATTTTAACTAAAATATTCTTACCTTTAAGTATTTTATAATTAAACATATTTAAATAATATAACAATATCCCATACAAGAAAGAAACAATCAAACAAAAGAGTTGTACATAGGAATTCATTATTTAAATAACTTACCTATCAAAGACTCTGTCTCTTTTTTCTTGCCATCATCATAAGTCATACTATTTATCATACCTTTAATACTAACTACTCCATCATGAGTATCAAGTTTAACTATCTCTAAACCTTCCCCTTTAAGCAATATAATTCCCATATTACTTTCCATCAAAAACTCTTCACTATCAAAACTAATTATTTTATCAATCCCAGTTAAGTAAATTAGACCTCTATCAATTAGTTTTACCTCATGCTTCGTATTATCATATGCATTATCCATTATTATCACCCTTAATTGAATATATGCAACAATAATACTTTTTATAACAAAAAAACTTAAAGCTTTCACTCTAAGTTCTTATTCTTCAACTTTAACTAGTTCTTCACCAGTTTTTTGCATTTCTTCATATGCATTAAAAATTGCGTCTTCAAACATTTTTCTAGTCTCTTGGTTTACTGGATGAGCTATATCATCATAAACTCCCTCAGATACCTTTCTACTAGGCATTGCGATAAACATTTTATCGTCACCTTGAATTAATCTGATTCCAGTAATTACGAATGCTCCATCTAATGTTACAGTAGCTATTGCTTTCATACGTGAATCTTCTTTTTCTTTATTGCGAAGAACTACTTTTGTAATCTTCATGTAATAACACTCCTCCCAAGTCTACCACTCTACATTAAGTTTCAACTTATCTTAAGTTTATAGCAAATTCTCAATAAAATCAAGAATTATTTTATTGTGACCTTGATATTACCTACTAATACATCAGTATAAGTAAAACTCTTCTTTCCCATTTTAGTACTCAATATAAAGATATTATTATAACATTCACTAATTATTCCTTCAAAAATCTCCGTTTTATTCCTAAGCCCCATTACTTTAATAATTGCTCGTTTTCCATAATTCTCTTGGATAAATTCTCTTGCTTGATATATCGTTCTCATCTAGGATACCCCACATACATTAAACCATTTACAATAAGGCCTCCCATACCATCTTTTCCATACTTTGTTTTTTCGAGCAACTCAATCACATTAACTTCCTTATTCTTTTCTGTTAAAGATACTGTCGTAGCTATAATTGCTGGATCTAAAGCATGTATATTAACTCTTTTTGGACTACTAGCAAAATCTGCTCCTGCTTTAATGAGTTCCTCATAATCACTTTGACAAGCTCCAGCTATTATAAGTAATTTTTCATGACTTTTCTCATACTTTCTAGCCTCTCTAACAGCTTTAATAAAATTTTCTGAATTCTTATAATTCTTTAAATCAGTTTTATCACTACTCTTTTTAAAATAAGCATCATGTCCTGTAATAATCAAAATATCTGGATTAACCTCTTCCAATAATTTATAAACGTTTTTATCTAATTCTTCTTCTTTTACAGTTTTACCAAACGCCATAACTCTATTATTCTTATAAAATTGTAAGCACTTCTCTAAATAATCACTATCCCCGTCCAGATGAAGAATCCTTGGGGGCAAATAAAAAAAATCATCTCTATCTTTCTTATCAAATATTTCTTCTCTAAATAATTCCTCTAAGAAATCGTCTTTTCTTTCACTTTCTTCACATATAACTAAATCATTTAACGGAGCATCCGCTATAATTCTTAAATCAAATCCTTTAAGTATCGCTTCTCCATTCTTAATATCTACTATCACAAAAACTATATCATTATTATAGCTATTTCTTGTTACATAATCTCCTACTTTAAGTTCCATTTTATCACCTAAGAAAAGATATGATAAAAAACTCATAATTATACCAAGACAGACAATTTATTATTTATTTTTGATATAATAAGTTTGGTGATACATATGAAACAAATGAAAGTAAAATGTCCTGCAAAAATAAATGTTTTTTTTAACATAATTGGATTAGATACTAGAAACTATCATCTAGTTCATGGAATAAACCAAAGTATCTCTTTATATGATGAATTAGATGTAAAAATAACAAACTCTAATTCTATAACACTATCCTGTTCCAACCCATTAATTCCTACAGATGAAAAAAATAGCGTTTATAAAGCCGCTAAATTATTTTTAGACTATACCAAAATAAATACTGGTTTAGAAATACACATTGAAAAGAACATTCCTACAGAAGCAGGTTTAGGTGGAGAAAGCACCGATGCTGCTGGTATAATACTAGCCCTAAATCATTTACTTAAAACAAACTTATCAAAAGAAGAACTAAATACTATCAGCTACAAAACCTCTTGTGATGTTCCCTTTTGTGTTGTGGGTGGAACTTGTGAAGTAGAAGGATGTGGAGAAATAGTCAAACAATCCACTATTCCATATAAATATTTCTTAGTTATAACTCCAAATGTTGGTCATAGTACACAAGCCATGTTTAAATTATTTGATGAACAAACAAAGAGTTATGAGACTTTACCAATCACAATCGGACATAACGACTTTCACAAAGTACTTACTAAAGAAATTAAAGATTTAATAACAAAAGTAAAAAATAATACTTCAACTATTGCAGCTATGTTAACAGGCAGTGGTTCATCTGTAATTGGAATTTATGAATCAGAAGAGAATTTAAATGAAGCTTACAAAATAATGACCAATATCTTAGATTCTTCCTATAAAATAAACAAAACACACGCTGTATCAGGAATAGAACTAACCAATACTCAAGATTAACTTGAGTATTTTTTTATTAAAAAACAAGTATTTCTACTTGCTTAATCTTCTTTATTAAATTTAAATGGATTTCCTTTAAATGGAGAAAATTTACATTTACCACTTAATACAACATCATCAGTACCCTCTTTAACAATAACCATATCGTTACAAAAGTTCTTACTTAATGAATCAAAAATAGCAAAAATTCTTACTTCATCATTAGGTATACTAAATGTCTCCTCACGATTATTATTAATTGACCCTAATCTACGACAAGGAATACCCTTTATTACTTCATCTTTACTATTTTCATCTTCAATAAAAATGAAAGCACTCATTGCACATCCAACAAACGATTTTTCTCTTTTAATAGTTAAATTTCTCATATAATCAACTTCACTCTCTTTAATAATTTTTATAACTAAATATTAACACAAATAGAAAGAAAAACAAGTATCTCTACTTGCTTAATTCATTTGCTATATCTACAAAACAACTTAAAGGTATTGATTCAGCACGACAAGTTAAATCTAATCCATAACTTTCTAAAATAGTTAATACTTTCTCCAAATCATATCCCTTTAAATTATTTCGAATATTTTTTCTTTTCATTCTAAAAGAATCTTGAATTAATTTAAAGAAAAATTCTTCATTATTAAGTTCATACTTCTTCTCTTTTTTAGATAACTTAATTACTGCGCTATCTACATTAGGTGCTGGATCAAAACATTTTCTTCCAACAAAGAATAGCTTTTCTACGTCAAAATAGTAATTCAAAAATACTGTAATTGCTCCATAATCTTTACTACCTACTTTAGCACTCAATCTATCAGCAACTTCATTCTGTACCATTAAAACCATAGCTTTAACATCTAAATTACAATTTATCATTTTTTCAATTATTGGCGTTGTAATATAATAAGGAAGATTAGCTATAACGTATAAATCATTATACTCAATATCCTTTATTTCTTCTTCAATATCTACTTTCAAAAAGTCATTATATACAACCTTTGTTTTATCATCAATAAATTGTTTCAAATACTTTTCTACTCTAGTATCAACTTCAAAGCATCTTAAATTAGCATGAAATAGTTTTAAAAATTTAGTTAAAGCTCCTTGCCCAGGACCAACCTCAATAATTAAGTCGTCCTCCTTCACGTCGACACTATCTATAATTTTAGCCAAGACATTTTTATCTTTTAAAAAATTCTGTCCTAAACTATGTTTATGTTTAAATTCACCCAATTTATTCACACACCTTTATTACCAACCATTTCTTAAAACTTCATAAGTAATTTTCTTTCTTCCAACTTGCTTTCTAGCAGCGTCTTCTGTTGGCATTAATAAATCTATATTATTTCCAAGTACTCCTCTATCTAAAACTATTGCGATTATAGGTTCACTAGAAATCGACTTAGCTTCAAATTTTATAATACTACCACATGTAAGATTCTTAGATGATGCAACAATACGTACATTACCATAAGTACTATCAGGATAAGTAACAACATTATTTTTGTATACTTTATAAGATGACTTACAAGCAAGTGTACCATTACATAATGGACAATCTGCGGCATAACCAGTCAAATCACCAGAAAGTTTCTTTAAACTGCTTTGTGTTTTATTATTAGTTTGTGTTTTATTTTCTTCTTTTTTTTCAACTACAACAGGTTGTTGAGGCTTCTCCTCGACTACTGGAGGTTTCTCTTCCTCTTCCTTTTCTGCCATAGCTATAACACCCAAAGTCATATTTAAATTAAAATCTTCGCCAGTGTCCAATACTTTATCACTTATATTAGATGTTAACAATAATACCAACATAAGTACCAAAGATACTTTAATCAACTTTAACCCCATCTTTATCCAGTTCCATTTATTCATAAATTTCACCTCTAAAAGATAAAATTTATCTTAACATGTTCCTAACTAAATGTCAAAAAGCCTTTTAACATTGTTATTAGTTACCAAGGATAATTCTTCCATTGATATCCCCTTAATATCACAAATAAACTTCGCTATATCTTCTACATGAGTAGAATCATTCTTCTGTCCTCTATATGGTACTGGTGTTAAATAAGGAGAATCTGTTTCAAGTACAATATTACTTAAATCAATCTTTTCTATAACATCTTTCAAATTACAATTCTTAAATGTTATAACCCCATTAATACCAAGTAAAAATCCCATCTTAATATAAATACACGCTGTTTCATAACTTCCGCTAAAGCTATGAATTACACCTCTTACATTATATTTCTTAAGTATCTCAATTGTATCCATTGTAGCTTCTCTACTGTGGATAATCACTGGTTTATCAACTTCTAAAGCTAACTTTAATTGACTCTCAAATAACTCAATCTGCTTATCTCGAGTTTCTTTCGTCCAATAATAATCAAGACCAATCTCCCCGATTGCTACAATCTTATCGTCATGAATGTGTTCTCTTACAAACTCCAAGTCTTCTTCTTTATAAGTATCTGCACTTTCAGGATGTATACCTAAAGCCCCATACATCATAGAATATTTTAGAGCACTCTCAAGTACTTCTATATTTGATTTATCATCACAGCCATTGTTGATAACTCTGCTAATTTTACTATTATTAATTTTATTGATTATTTCATCTAAATCCTCATAATACTCTTTATATAAATGACAATGTGTATCTGTAAACATAACCAATCACCTCCTAAATTATATCAAAATCTGCTTAATCATTAAATATTATATTTTCCATTTTTACATCATTAAATAAAGTCAAAAAAAGATTTTAAACCAAATAAAAATAGCAAAATAAAACTTGTTAAAAAAGTTATCATTTTGCTATTTATAAGACACAAAATAATGTTATTTTACTTCTCGATACATTTGAAACAAATGACTTCCTCGTTCAGGGGGGGTAGGTAAAACTAAAATTAGAACAGGAGGTGTTTATATGAAAACTAGAGAAGCAATTCACTATCTTTTTATGTTTATACTTCTGGGTATAATAATTCTTTTAATACTAGTGTAGAAAAAGAAAAGTTCTGATTTAATCAGAACAAACCCGAGGAAATCATCTGACAACCTTTCAAATGTATCACTTTTTTTGTGATTTAATATTTCCTATATATAATTATACTCAAATAATATATTAAATTCAATATATTATTTTTTATTTCCCAAACTACAATAAAATTATTTCCCAAGTAAAAAAGATTAGACCTAAAATCTAACCTTTAATATCAATTCTATCAAATAAATGAACAGGTTCAGCTAAAGTATTTCCCACTTCTAAGCCACCAAATTCTTCAGTGCTAGCAAGTGTTCTAACTTCAGTATTTAGTTGTTTAAATATTCTTTCTGCTGTATCAGTTAAGAATGGCTCTAAATAAATACTGCATATTCTAATACTTTCAAGTAAGTTATATAAAACTGTACCAAGTCTTTCACGCTTTGTTTCATCCTTAGCTAAACTCCAAGGCATTGTATCGTCAATATACTTATTGCACTTTCTAAGTACATCAAAGATTTCTTGTAATGCTTCTCCTACTTTCAATTCATCCATTTTAGCCGTAACTTTATTTCCCAAACTTAACACACTGTCTATTAAATCTGTATCTACTTGTTCATAAGTATTATGTTCTTGAATAACACCATCAAAGTATTTATAATTCATACTTACAGTTCTATTCACCAAATTACCTAATATATTAACTAAATCTCCATTGATTCTTTCAATCAACAATTCACGAGTAAATACTCCATCTGATGCAAAAGGAATTTCATGTAAGAAGTAATATCTTACAGCATCTACACCAAATTCATTAACTAAGTCATCAGCATAAACAACGTTACCTTTTGACTTACTCATCTTACCATCAGCCATAATTAACCAAGGATGTCCAAATACTTGTTTAGGTAATGGTAAATCCAAACTCATTAAGAAGCAAGGCCAATAAATAGTATGGAATCTTATAATATCTTTTCCAATTAAATGCAAATCAGCTGGCCATCTATATTTAAATTCTTCAGTTGTTTCATCAAAATCAAATCCAATATTAGTAATATAGTTAGTTAAAGCATCCAACCATACATAAACTACATGCTTTGGATCAAAATCTACTGGAATTCCCCAACTAAATGATGTTCTAGATACACATAAATCTTGTAAACCAGGTTTAATAAAATTATTAATCATTTCATTCTTTCTAGCTGCTGGCTGAATAAATTCAGGATGAGATTCAATATATTCCTCTAATTGATCTTGATATTTAGATAATTTAAAGAAATAAGCTTCCTCACACTTAGGTTGAACTTCTCTACCACAATCAGGACATTTTCCATCAACTAATTGACTTTCAGTCCAGAAAGATTCACATGGAGTACAATATAATCCTTTATACTCACTCTTATAGATATCTCCCTTATCATACATATATTTAAATATATGTTGTACTACTTTTTCATGTTTTGGATCTGTAGTTCTAACAAAATTATCATAACTCGTATTCATTACATCCCAAATATCTTTAATAACTGCTGCTTTTTCATCAACAAATTGTTGAGGAGTTTGACCAGCCTCTTTAGCTTTAATTTCTATCTTCTCACCATGTTCATCTGTTCCAGTTTGAAAATATACATCATATCCTTGTAATCTTTTAAATCTCGCAATTGCGTCAGCTAATACAATCTCATAAGTATTTCCAATATGAGGTTTACCTGAAGTATAAGCTATCGCTGTACTTATATAATATTTTTCTTTATTTTCCATATTCTTTCCTCCTAATTTGTACTGCCTAATCCGCCAGTTCTTTTATTTTTTATTTCTTCTTCGTCATCTACAGTTAAGAAAGTTGTGAAAATTCCTTGTGCAATTCTATCTCCAACTTTAACAACATAGTCTTCTGTTCCATGATTCTGCAATCTCAACCAAGCATGACCTTCATTTGTCTCATTATTATAGTAATCTCTTTCGAATACACCTATCTGATTGCACATCCGAACATTCCACTTAAATCCCATACTTGAACGAACTACAAGTAAGAACATCTCACCTTCATTCATTGTCACCTTAATACCAGTAGGAATCTTCATATCTTCACCAGGATGTAACACAAAATCTATTGGACTTCTAAAATCATAACCAGCACTGTACTTAGTTTCTCTTCTAGGCAACTCATGATTTTCATAAACTGCTTGATCATTACCAATATCTTTCTGCCATTGTTCCCAGCTAATCTTTTCAAACTTTCTCATGCTACTACCTCCTCTTTATCAAATAAAAAAATCCATAATCTAAGGACGAGTAAACACCCGCGGTACCACCTTAGTTTATGAATTTATCATACACTTTATTCTTAACGCGAAATAAACGTTTCAGCTCCAGAGCCATGTTTCCAGTATTTCATCGAATTCTTTTCACCAACCAGAATCTCTCTAAACAACTACTATAAAGGTACTCTTTCCTTCATTGCTGAATAAATCTAAACCTAATTTAACACAAAAGAATATCTTTATCAAGAAATATTTAACTCAAGCATTATTATTTTTGACAACAATGTACATAACTCAAATCCTTTTTCATTAATATCACCAAATACTATAACACTACCAATAACTCCTTCATTCGTAACTATCGGTAACATATTATAGATTCCATTGACTTTATTCTCCCCAAAAACAAACTCGTTACTTTGCGACTTTATACTATTTCCATTACGAACTAATAGCTTAATATCATTACCTAACTTACTACCTATATTAACTAAATTAGAATATAAAACACATTCCCTATTAACGAGTATAACCTTAGTATCTAAAGTTTCTATAAAACTCTTAACTATCTCTATGATCGTCATATTATTATCTAAAGAACTATATTTAGTTAACATAATATCTTTATCATTACACGTAATACTTAAGACATCTCCAGTATTTATCTGTAACTTACGTCTTATATCCATCGGAATAACAATTCTACCTAAATTATCTATATTTTTAATAAAATTAATATCTTTCATAAATAAAATTCTCCATTCAGTATATAGTGTTTACTAAAAATAAAGATTTATGTATTAAAACATAGAAAAAACACCACTATTAGAAGCAATAGGTAAATTTGCAGACCTCTAGAAATAGATATTAGACAATTATTAGATTGCAAAACAAGTATAAAAGAAAAAAAAGCATAGACTCAATCAATATCTATGCTTTTTTATTTTCCAAATCTACCTTTACTATGTGATTTATATCTTGGATTTACTTCAACCTCATCAAAAAAAATAGATTCTGATACAGACATACCATTTCTAGTATCAAAGCCAAACTCATACGTTAAAGTTGGTTCATGTAATTTTACCTGTAAATCACCTTTAAAAGGAATAAAACTTATATTTGCAGGACAATTGTCAGCTAATTCTCTTTGTAACTCCATAAAACCACTTAAGTCTCCGCGATTAACATTTCTAAAACCAGGAACTATCGCAAATTCAACAACTTTCTCTGTTCCATCATCTAATCTTCCTATCATTTCATATAAAGTACCTATTTTACCACTTGGTGAACCATGCCCTACTAATCCTTTTCGAGCTACTCTATCGTAAAACAAAATACCATAGCAAGTATCTAAAGCTTGTGTACCTATTATAGGTCTTTCCTTGCTAGATTCAACAACACGCCCCATATCTGCCAACCTTGCTTCCTCTAACATAGAATACTTAATTCTATTTAACTTAGCACAAAGTTCATCTATCTCCCTATACGGATCATACTCATCAATGAGTTCAAGCGGTTCCTTCTTTTCAATAGGAACAAAATCATTATTATAAATATCTCTATCAAGCATAGCATCACCTTATTATCTAAAATAATCATACCACAACTTTTATTTCCCAAAGAAAAAAAGAACAACTACTTGTCATTCTTCCTCTCTACTTCACGCAATACTTCTTCCATCAAAGGAACAATATAATACAAGAAATGCTCTTTCTGATTTAGTAAAGTGAGTGCAATAACAACTTGCTCATGAACATACTTAAGTCTAAACCTTGCATTAATACTATAAGCCTTAATAAAGAACTTATCGCCTTCTAACTTAGAAGAAACATCCTTTGGTAATTCAATTTCAATCTCTCTATCACTCTGACGAACGGTTGTAATACCAAGTTTCTCGGCTTGTTTCTCAAACCATTCCTCAAACATATAGATTTCCATTTCTTTACTAATTTTACCAAACCTATCTTCTAATTCATGCTTAATTTCAAGTAACTTCTTATATCCATCAATTTCATTAATCTTCTTATGAATCTCAATCTTAATATCTTCATCACTTACATAATCATCACTAATATGTGTTTCAACCTCTACCAAAGACTTATTAGATACATTCTCATCATCGTCTTCTTCGATAACTTCACCTTTCATACGACGCATTTCTTCTTCAATCATCTGCATGTATAACTCAATACCAACAGTATCAACAAATCCTGCCTGTTCCGAACCAAGCAAATCTCCTGCTCCACGAATAGACAAATCACGCATTGCAATTCTATATCCGCTACCTAACTCTGTAAATTCTTTAATAGCTTGTAATCGTTTCACCGCGATATCATTTAACATCTTCTGTTTATCATACATCAGATAAGCATAAGCAATACGATTACTTCTACCAACACGTCCTCTTAACTGATACAACTGTGAAAGTCCAAAGTTATCTGCGTCATAAATTATTAAAGTATTTGCATTACTTATATCAATTCCTGTTTCAATAATCGTTGTACATAACAAGATATCATACTCGTAATTTACGAATGACTCCATGACATCTTCTAACTCTTTCTTAGTCATCTGTCCATGTGCATAAGTAATTCTTGCTTCTGGAACCAAATCGTGTAATTGTTTTAACTTACTTTCTATCGAAGCTACTTTATTATAAAGAACAAATATTTGCCCATTTCTAGATAACTCTTTATAAATAGCATCTTTAACAATCAAATCATTCTCTTGAATAACATAAGTCTGAACTGGGTAACGATTCGTTGGTGCTGTATCAATAATCGATAAATCCCTCAAACCAGACAAAGCCATCTTTAAAGTACGAGGTATTGGTGTCGCCGACAAAGTAAGAACATTAACATCATTCTTATATTCCTTAATCTTCTCCTTATGAGTAACTCCAAATCTCTGCTCTTCATCAACAATAAGTAAACCTAACTTAGCAAACTTAACATCTCCAGATAACAAACGATGCGTACCAAATACTAAATCAATCTTACCTTCTTCTAAACCTTTTAAGATTCGTTTCGTCTCTTTAGCAGAAGTAAATCTATTTAATAACGCAATTTCTATCGGATAATTTTTAAATCTTTCTACAGCATTTTCATATTGTTGCTTAGACAAAATCGTTGTAGGACATAAATAGAAAACCTGCTTATTATTAACAATCGTCTTAAACATTGCTCTAAAAGCAACCTCAGTCTTACCAAATCCAACGTCTCCACACAATAATCTATCCATTGGAACTTCTGAAGATAAATCTTGGTCAATATCATGAATCGCCTTTAACTGGTCATTCGTTTCCGTATAGACAAACTCACTACCAAACACAGCTTCCTCTTCATATGTCTTAAAAGGAGTCCCCTTAACACTACTACGAGCAGCATACAACTTTATGAGTTCCCCACTAATATCTTTAATCTTATTACGTAGTTCTCTCTTCTTCTTAACCCAGCTCGTACTATTTAACTTATCTAATTTCGGATTACTACCTTCCTTACCAGCATACTTGAATATTGTACTAATCTTCTCCACTGGAATATAAATCTTATCATTCCCTGAATAATTTATCTGAATATAATCCTTCTTAAGACCATTCTTCGTTAAAGTAATAACACCATTATAAATACCAATACCATGCATACTATGTACAACATAATCTCCAATAGCAAGCTGACCAAAATCCTTAATCTTCTTACCAACTTTATAAGAATTCTTATAATTGATTACTGCATTCTTTACTTTTTCAATATCATTCTCTGTAATAACAACAAAATTTTCAAAGACAAAACCAACATTAATCTTCTTATATAAAATATTAATCTCTCTGTCAATAAGTCTATCGTTATTCACAACATGATAACTTGAAAGAAAAGGTTCCAAACTTCTTAACTGATTCTCCTTACTTAAAGAGATTACAACCGTCTTGCCTCCATGAATACACTTATCACAATATTTCCCAAGTAACTCAAAATTACTATTAAAATTCTCTATCTCTTGTGACTTAAACTTTAAGACCTTACCATAATCATTATCACTAATACTATTTAAGTACATGACCTCATTATACGTTATCTCTTCCATCTCAAACATATACTTCTTCGTTCCTAAAGATTCACTATCATCTTCCAAGCTAAGTCTATACTCATAAATATCTTCAAGTAACTTCTTATAAGCCAAATCAATCTGATCACGATTAATCATAACAACCAAAGGATTATCCATATAATCACATAAAGAACTATTCGTATCACTAACAACTTCTGTATAAGGTCGAATTACTATACTTTGAATCTCTTTAATAGATAACTGTGTTGATTCATCAAAATATCGTATTGAATCAATTTCATCACCAAAGAACTCAATTCTTATCGGATGCTCCTCATCAATTATAAATAAGTCAATAATATAACCACGTACTGCAAATTCACCAGTCGTCGTAACAACACTTTCTCTTACATAGCCATACTTATCTAGTAACTCTAAAACTTCTTCCCTTTTTAAAGTATCGCCCTTTTCAATATTCATTTCTAAATTACTAGAATTATTCTTATCAGGTAAAAACCTTAAAAAACCCATTAAATTCGTTACAACAATAGATTTCTTCCCCTTGCGTATTGCATCTAACGTCTCTAATCTCTTTATCTTTAAATCAGGAGAAATAGCTACAGCTACACTTGTTAAAAAATCATCCATCGGAAACAAATATACATCATCAGTATAAGTCTTCAAAGAATCATAATATGTATTCGCTTCATACAAGGTATTCGTTAAAATAACCAAATTACCATTTCTCTTATTAAATAAATCTAACACGTAAAAAACGTTTAACTCTTTTGTTAAACCAGTAACAGTCAATCCGTTTTCATGCTTAAAATAATCAGTTAAAAAATTCATACGAACCCCTACTTTATCAGTAAATTAAGATTTCTCTATCTATAGTCATTCCAAAATATCTATTTTCTTAATAGTGTCTTTAAAAATCAAATTTACTACTTCTTAGTATTATAAATATTCATTGTTCTATCAATTCCAACACTTACAAAAGACTCAATGATCTTATTAAAATCATTTTGCATAACATCAAATTGTTCTTTCTCACGTTTAGAAAAATTTCCTAAAACATAATCTTTAGTGTCAACACTTCTGTCATGCGAAACGCCAACTTTAAGTCTTGCAAACGCCTGAGTTCCAAGCCTATTTATAATTGACTTGATACCATTATGTCCACCTGCACTACTATTTTTCTTTAACTTATATGTCGAAAAAGGTAAATCTAAGTCGTCATGCACGACAAGTATATCATCAACATTGACATCATAATAGTTAACAAATTTGACAACTGCGTCACCAGATAAGTTCATATAAGTCAAAGGTTTTACAAAAATAACCTTCTCACCAGCAATTCTCTCTTCGTGATAGAGTGCATTAAACTTTTCTTTCCAATCACTTGTCTTCAAATAGTTATCTAAAACGAGAAAACCAACATTATGTCTAGTATTTTGATAGTCTTTCCCAGGATTTCCCAAACCAACAATCAACTTCATAACCTACTCACCCTTTTCAAAAATACCTTTATAACTCTTATGTTCTAATACATCTATTGGAGGCATAACCTTAAGACTTCCCATCTTACCATTCTTAGTCGCCTTAATTAAAACCATAATTGCTTCTTTCTTATATCCAGCATAAATAAACTGTAACTTCTTTACCTTAAAACCATACTTAGCAAGACAATCTAAAATCTCTTCCAATCTATCTGGTCTATGTACTAAATATAATGGTGCTTTATTCTTCAAAATATACTTCGCTGCAGTCATAAGATCCTCTAAATTCATCGCAATCTCATGTCTCGCAATCGCTTTCTCCTCATCTTCATTAATCAAAGATTTGCCCTTATCATACTTAAAATAAGGTGGATTACAAGTAACAGCATCTACACTCTCAGGTAAAATATACTCTAAAGCCTCAGTTAAATTCGCATTTATAATATTAATTTGTGATTCCAAATTATTCTCTCTAACACTTAACTTCGCTAACTTATAAATATTTGGTTGCAATTCAAACCCATAAAGTCTAGCATTCGTTTTCGTAGACAAAATAAGAGGTACTGGCGCATTACCAGTACAAAAATCCACTATAGTTCGTGTATTATTCTTTAACTCCACAAACTCAGCTAACAATATAGAATCTAAAGAAAACTTAAATTTATCTTCATATTGATAAATCTTAAGTCCATCATAATCAAATAAATCATTTATTACACTTGCCACAACCTAATTCGATCTCCTTTATTACTCCATCAACATCAACTTTGTACTTTCTATTTAAAATATCAACAGAAACTACTCTACCTTTACTATTTTCTACCTTAACAGTCTGACCTACACTAGGCAAACCTTCTTGGCATCTTGCATATTCTTCATCTTCATATGTCAAACAACATAAAAGTCTACCACATAATCCATTAATCTTAGAAGGATTTAACGCAATATTTTGATTCTTCGCCATATTCATCGTAACAGAATCAATATGATTTAAGAAAGTTGAACAACACAAAGTCCTACCACATGGACCTATTCCACAAATAGTACGTGCTTTATCTCTAGCACCTATCTGACGTAATTCAATTCTTGTCTTATATAAACCTGCTAACTTTTTAGCAAGCTCTCTAAAGTCTACTCTCTCATCAGCAATAAAATTAAACAACAATTGCTTTCTATCCAAAGTATAACTAGCATCCAAAATATTCATTTTTAACTCTAATTCCTTAGCAATCTTTCTTGCTTTAACTAAACATTTTTCAGAATCAGCCAAATTTTTTAGATAAGTATCATAATCTTCATCAGTAGAAACTCTTAAAACCTTTTTCATATCCTCAACAGGAATATTCACTTTGGCATTATCGGCTTTATAAGCTATTTTACCTAATTGAATACCTTTTTCTGTCTCAACAACAGCATATTTACCATTTTCAAGTTCTAACTCTTCCCCATTAAAATAATAAATCTTACCTTCCGTTCTTAAAGTTATTCCATAAATATTACTCATAATACTTCCTCATTTCAATTACAAACTTATCTAAAATCAAATCAATATTTCCATTACTCTTTATATACTTAAGAATTTCTTGGGTTAAAACCACCATCTTAATTAAATTACTCTTACTTACTTCTTTAACCATCTCTATTTTATCTAATCTATCACTAGTATAACAATCTTTTAGATAATATAACATCGTATTAAAGAATATTTCCCATTCCATTCTCTCCTTATAATAACCACTCATATGTGTCTTATTATAAATAATATCATCTTTATTCTTATATATAGCTTGCAAATATAACTTAACATCCGTCAAAACTTCTTCATCCAGATTCTCAGCAATATTAACATTATAATCACAACTAAATATTTGACATCTACTTCTTATAGTTGAAATAACATTTTCTTTATTTCCTGTAATAAAAATACCTAAAATATCATCCTCTGGTTCCTCTAAAAATTTAAGTAATGTATTGGCACTAGAAGAATTAAATCTCTCCGCTTCCCTTATAACATAAATATTATATTTAGTAAACACTGGCTTTGTACTAAACTTATCCATCATAGAAAGAACTTGATCTTTTTTTATAAATTGTCCTTCAGGACTTATCGTTATTAAGCTAGGTAAATTATCATTATCTATTAGAGTACAAATATTACACTCATTATCACAATTTTCCTTGTATTCAAAAGGACAATTTAATTTTTTTATAAATTCTAATACATCTTGATAGCATCTATTTTGATCATTCGTTTCAAGCAAAAAAGCATGAGCTAACTTTTTCTCATGATGTCTTTTTAATAACTCATTAAACATAGATGATTCCATAAATTACCACCTCAAATCATCAAATTAAGAACTTAATCACAATAATAGAAATAACACCAAAGATTCCTAAAAAAGAACTCATACCTATTGTAAATACATTCATAGGGATAACAATATTAATAGCACTAAATAAAACATTAATACTATAAATAGTGAATATTCCAATACATAACTTCTTTACCAACTTCAAAAGTAGTTTCATATAATCACCTTACTAATTATATGAAGAAAGCTAATCTTTTTATACCATACTACTCAGAAATCTTTTTACGGTCACTTAATGCTCTATCCAAAGTAATTTCGTCTAAATAATCAATCTCTGCTCCCATTGGAATTCCATAAGATAACCTAGATATCTCTACATTCTTATTTTCAAATATCTTCTTAATATACAAAGTCGTTGTTTCACCTTCAATTGTTGACTTTAGAGCAATTATAAGTTCAGGTTTCTCTAACTTTTCTACTCTATCTACCAAACTAGCAATATTAATATCCTCTGGATTTACATCATCTATAGGTGAAATTAGACCATTTAAGACGTGATAAACTCCATTATAGTTACCAGCCTTCTCAAAAGCAATTACACTCTTATAATCCTCTAAAATGCATATTACATTCTTATTACGACGAGAACTTGAACAAATATCGCATACATCCTTATCTGTAATATGTCCACATACACTACAAGGATGCAACTCTTTCTTACATTTTTTCATAGAATCAGCAAAGTCTTCTACATCATCTAGAGATAATTCTAATAAAGATAAAGCCATTCTTTCAGCACTTTTCTCTCCAATACCTGGCAACTTACGAAAATAATTAATTAAATCAGATAAAACAAATGGATATCCCATTAGAATAACCCATTTAATTGACTTCCATAAGCACCTAAAGCACTTTCAGTCTCTTTATCAATTTGTGCCATTGCATCGTTAACAGCAATAACAAACATATCTTCAATTATTTCCTTATCGTCATTATCAATATCACTCTTAATTTTAGTAGAAACTAATTTTTTATCACCAGTAAATACTACTTCAACTAATTCAGATGTACCAGTAAAAGTTTTCTTATTTAATTCATCTTTCTTTTTAGTTATATCCCTTTGCATTTTTTGTGCTTGTTGCATTAAAGCTTGCATATTCATAATTTATTCCTCTTTCCTTTATTCAACCTCAAATGATCCAAAAATATCCTTGGCCACTGCTTCTATGTCGCTTTCGCTACTAGAAACTGCCATAGATTCATTATTTCCCAAATCATCTGTGTTTTCATTTTCTTCTTCAATATAATTATATTTTATTTGATTCTTCAAATTAAATCTATACTTTTCTGTTTCTTTCTTCCATAAATCTTCATTTATTGCTGCAAATCGATAGCTAGAACCAGAATATTCAGCATAATATTTCTCGATTTTTTCGATTGTCTTGTTGATAAGTTCGTTTGTACTAGCTATTTTACTCTGTATCATAACATATCTATCTGAAGCAGCTAAGATAACAGTATCAGCCAATAAAGAAATTAAACTTCTATCCTTAGTCATCAAAGAATTCATAAAATCAATCCAATTACTAGTTATCTTATTCTTTTGCTCCTTAGATGCATTAACAAAACAATTATTAATTCTTACATTTAAATCTATCTGTTTTTTTACTACAGTATTAATTACTTCTTCCTTTTGAATAGATTCCTCTACAGTAGATAATACATCCTTAACTTCATGTTTCTCTATACTCTCTTTATTTCCCAAACTAACTGAATTTTTCTTAACTTCAGCTTTCTTAGAAGTAGTTTCCACAGCTATTTTATTTCCCGGGAAATAATTCTGACCATTATCTTCTCTTCCTACATATTTAAGTAAGACAATTTCTATTAAAACATAAGGATCTATATTAATATTTATATTACATAAACACTCATTTAAATCAAAAATCATATTATATATATCTTCAAAATACATATCATGTTTTGCTCTTCCAGATTTAATATCAATTGCACACTTTCTTAGTTCAGAAATCAATTTTTCAATAAATACTGAATAGTTAGTGCCACTTTCCTTAATATTTCCCAAAATATTTAATAAATTTTCTGTATTACTTTCTTCGATACTTGTTAATAACTCATCAATTTTCTTAACTGAAACACTACCAAAATAATTTGATACCATTTCCAAAGTAATTTCACTATCATCACTAGATAATTGATCCAACATTCCTAAAGCATCTCTCATACCACCGGCAGAGATCAAAGCGATTTCATCTAATGCTTCTGGAGTAATACGAATTGATTCTTCCTCACATATTTTAGTTAATCTACCTACAATTGCTGGCTTATTTACTGGCTTAAAATCAAATCTCTGACACCTTGATAGAATAGTTATAGGTACATCTTGAATATCCGTTGTCGCTAAAATAAAAACTACATGAGATGGTGGTTCCTCCAACGTTAATAATAAAGCATTAAAAGCACTTGCAGTAAGCATATGTACCTCATCGATAATATATACTTTATACTTCGAATTAGATGGAACTAATTTCACGTTGTTGATAAGTTCCCTAATTTCATCTACACCATTATTTGATGCAGCATCGATTTCAATAATATCAGGGCTTTCCTTAAAAGAAAGACAAGAGGAACATTCATTACAAGGATTTCCATTTACTGGATGCTCACAATTTAAAGCCTTTGCAAAAATCTTAGCACTACTCGTCTTACCAGTTCCACGTGGCCCCGTAAATATATATGCGTGAGCATGCTTCCCGCTACTTATAGCATTCTTTAGCATCTCCACCGTATAATCCTGTCCTACAACATTTTCAAAGTCATTAGGTCTATATTTTCTATATAAAACTTTATAGCTCATAATAAAAACCTCCTGTGGATTATTATATCACAAAACAGGAGGTTTTTATCTCTTATTATTAAAAAAACTTGTTATTAAATCATTAAAATAATTCTTCTCATCATCGTATCCTTCAATTAAAATTTTATTTATAGAAATATCTAAACTTAAATCATCATTCTTCTTAGGTAAAAAATAAAAAATCTGATCTAATCGACTCTCTTTTATAACCATAGAACACATATTACAAGGTTCCAAAGTAACATACATCCTATATCCATTAAGACGCCAATCCTTTATTTTATTTTCTGCTTTCTTAATAGCAGTTATCTCAGCATGACCTAATACATCATAAGCTTTCTGACGACTATTACAAGCATGAGAAACAATCTTACCTAATTCATCGACAATAATTGCACTTACAGGTATTTCTCCTCTCTTAAACGCCTTAAAAGCGTCTTTTTTAAGGATTTTTACTATATTTTCATCTATATTCATCATATTCACCTACAAAAAAAGTGCACACAGATAGAGATTGATGTGGCTGCTACCTTCCGGTCCTGACCAGGTTACAATATGTCTGTTGCACGGGTATATAATATCAAAAGAACTATCAAAATGCAATACAAACTTTCAAGGTTTCACGTGAAACATGTCAAAAACTTAACATAATTAATAAAACATTTCACAAATAACAGTTTTTTCTGCATAACTATCCACAATTTATTTCCCGGGAAATATTTTCCAAAAAAGAGACGATATTTAACGCATGATCTCCTAAAATAACTTATAAAAAAATGCTAAAATAAACTTTTCGCGAATCAAAAAAGAATAAAAAGAAATAAACTATAAAATAAAGTTAAAAATCAGCTTCTAAAAATTCCATTTACTAACAATGTTCCACGTGAAACATATCAACAGCACCCAAAAAATTTAATTGAACGAAAATTTTAAAAATTGTTTAGGAAAGACGCTATTTATCAAATTTTTTTTCAATTATTAAGGATTAGATGAAATTTAACTATATTAAAAATATATATTCAGTTTTAAAGTTTCACGTGAAACATATTAACAGCGAATGAGAATTTAGATTCTGGGAAATATTTTTAAATCAGAAAAGGATTCCAGAATAGTTAATTTTATAAACTAGATACTCTTTATGTTTCACGTGAAACATGTCCACATTTTTTTAGCTAGAATATATTTTTTAATGTTCCACGTGAAACATTGTTTTCCACACCATAATATTTCCCAGGAAATAATCGCATATAAAAAGAACCGAGACGATAACTTCTTCAAGTTATTTCATCTCGATTCCTATTTCGTAATCTCTTTATTTAACTTTTTTGGCTTATATTAGGCAAATATTTGCAATTTCAGCCTTTAAAAATAATGGATTTTTTACACAATTTTTAGTAGTTTCACGTGAAACATATCAACAATTTTATTTCCCGAGAAATATTTTCCACAATGTAACAATTATTTCCCAAGAGTCACTAATATATTTTGTGGTTTTTATACTTCACTTATATTTTCCACAACTACATCTGTGGTTTCATTATTAACAACTTCATCAGTAGATATTTCATTGTTATCCACAGTTTCATTGCTCACTTCAGTAGAACTTTCGCTGTTCATAACTTCAGAATTATCAACACCTGGCTCAGGAGTTTCCTCTTCCTTTTCTTTATCCACTAAACTAATTGTAGCAACAATATGGTCATCTTTCAAGTTAATTAATCGAACTCCTTGAGTTACACGTCCTAAAACGTTAATTTGATCAAGTGGCATACGCATTACCATACCAGCATCCGTAATAATTACTAAATCTGATTCTGGTCTTGCAATCTTAAATGCTGCAATATCACCATTCTTATCAGTAATACTCAATGCTTTAACACCCTTACTGCCACGTTTCGTTTCTCTATACTCAGCTACTTTAGACTGTTTTCCGTAACCTTTCTTAGTTACAATAAGTACTGTATCCTCGTCTGACGCAATTTCAGCCCCAATACAAGTCGAATCATCTAATTCAATACCTTTTACTCCAGAAGCTGTTCTTCCCATTATACGAACGTCATTTTCATTAAATTTAACCATACGTCCACCACTAGAACCTAACAATACAAATTCATTTCCAGTAGTCTTTCTAACAGCAATTAATTCATCGTCCTCTTTTAGAGTAATACAAATCTTTCCACCATTTCTTATAGAATCAAACTCAGAAACAGCAGTACGTTTAACCAAACCAGACTTAGTAACAAACAATAAGTTATCCACTTCTTCATCCTTAGAAATCTTAATAATAGAATTAACAAGTTCTCCCTTATCTATTGGTAACAAGTTAACAACAGGTAATCCTTTAGATTGTCTACTAAATTCTGGTATCTCATAACCCTTCAATCTATAAACCTTACCCTTGTTAGTAAAGAATAATACATGATCATGAGTTTGAATATTAATCATATGTTCAACGAAATCTTCCTCATTCGTAGCCATACCCTTAATACCAACGCCACCTCTATTTTGTGACTTAAATGTATCAGAAGTAGTTCTCTTAATATAACCTTTATTCGTTAATGCAATAATAACATCTTCATTAGGTATTAAAGACTCATCTTCAATATAATCAATAGCAGTCATATCTATCTTAGTACGTCTTTCATCACCGAACTTATTCTTAATTTCAGTCATTTCTTCCTTAATAATATTAAGTACTTTCTCTTCACTAGCTAAAATAGATCTTAACTCTTCAATTTCCTTCATTAATTCAGCCAACTCAGCTTCAATCTTATCTCTTTCTAATCCAGTTAAACGACGTAATCTCATTTCTAGAATAGCTTGAGCTTGAATCTCAGTTAAACCAAATCTATTCATTAATCCAGTTTGTGCTTCACTATCACTCTTAGAAGCTCTGATTAACTTAACAACTTCATCAATATTATCTAAAGCAATCTTTAATCCCTCTAAAATATGAGCTCTCTTCTCTGCTTTATCTAAATTAAACTTAGTTCTTCTTATAATAACTTCTTTTTGATAATCAACATATTTAACAATAATATCTTTTAAGCCTAAAGTCTTAGGAACACCTTGATCTAACATCAAAAGAATTATACCAAAATTACTTTGAAAATCTGTATGTTTATACAATTGATTTAATACAACCTGTGGATTCGCATCCTTCTTTAAAGTAATAGTAATCTTAATACCATTTTTTAAATCAACATGGTAATCTGTAATACCTTCAATGACTTTATTATGTACTAAATCAGCAACTTTATTTTTTAAATCTCCAGTATTAACACCATAAGGAACTTCTTCAACAACGATATAATGTCTACCATTCTTTTCTTCAATAGTAGCTTTACTTCTTATAGTAATTGAACCTCTACCAGTTTCATAAGCTTTTCTAATACCAGAATTACCTAAAATAATACCACCAGTAGGAAAATCTGGTCCCTTAACGATTTGCATTAATCCATCTAAATCAATATCAGGATTATCAATATAAGCAATACATCCATCTATAACCTCACATAAGTTATGTGGTGGAATATTAGTTGCCATACCAACAGCAATACCCATAGTACCATTTACTAAAATATTAGGATATCTACATGGTAATATAGCAGGCTCTTTCTCTGAATCATCGAAGTTAGGAACCATATCTACAGTATCCTTGTTGATATCTCTTAATAATTCAAGTGACATCTTAGATAATCTTGACTCAGTATAACGCATGGCTGCTGCACCATAACCTTCGATATTACCGAAATTTCCGTGTCCATCAACAAGCATATAACGATAACTAAAGTCTTGTGCCATTCTAACCATTGCTTCATAAATAGATGAATCACCATGTGGATGGTATTTACCCATTACGTCTCCGACAATTCTAGCACTCTTTTTATGAGGTTTATCTGGTGTATATCCAGATTCATACATAGAATAAAGAATTCTTCTATGAACTGGTTTTAAACCATCTCTTAAATCTGGTAAAGCACGAGATACAATAACACTCATGGAATAATCCAAAAATGAATCTCTAACCTCTTTAACAATATTATTTTGTTCTAATCTATCCACAACCATTCACCTCCTACGCATCTAAATTAGCAAATGTTGCATTCTCTTCAATAAATGTTCTTCTAGGCTCAACTTCATCACCCATTAATTTAGAGAATACTTCATCAGCAGCTCTTGTATCTTCAACAGTAATCTGTCTTAATACACGTTTTTCTATATCCATTGTTGTTTCATTTAATTCTTCAGCATCCATCTCTCCTAAACCTTTCATACGTAAGATATCTCTCTTAGTTTCAGGTTTTAATGTTGCTAAATATTCATCACGTTCTTTTTCATCAAGAACATATTTAATAGTTTGACCATGTTTAATACAGAATAATGGTGGTTGCGCAGCATAGACATGGCCTGCTTCAACGATAGGTCTAAAGAATCTATAGAATAATGTTAATAAAAGTACTCTAATATGAGCTCCATCAACATCGGCATCGGTCATAATAATAATTTTTCCATATCTTAACTTAGATAAATCAAAATCATCACCTATACCAGTACCAAATGCTGTAATAATAGTTCTAATTTCTTCATTTCCTAAAGCTCTATCAAGTCTTGCTTTTTCAACGTTCAATATCTTACCTCTTAATGGAAGTATCGCTTGAGTTAAACTATTTCTACCTTTAATAGCAGATCCTCCAGCAGAATCTCCCTCGACTAAGAATATTTCACATTCTTCTGAATTTTTACTCTTACAATCATTTAATTTACCATAGAAGTTAGTAATATCTAAATCCCCTTTTCTTCTAGTCAATTCTCTAGCCTTTTTAGCAGCCATTCTTGCTCTAGAAGCAGTCATAGATTTCTCGATAATAACTTTAGCTTGATCTGGATTTTCAAGTAAGAATCTTTCTAATCCTTCACTAAATACGTCATCAGCAATCTTTCTAACTTCAGCATTACCTAATTTAGTTTTAGTTTGTCCTTCAAACTGTGGATCTGGATGTTTACAAGAAATAATCATGGTAATACCTTCACGTACATCCTCACCTGTTAATGGATCATCATTTTCTTTTAAAATCTTATTGTTTTTAGCATAATTATTAATAATTCTAGTTAAAGCTCTCTTAACACCATCTTCATGTGTTCCACCTTCATAAGTACTAATATTATTAGTAAATGAATAAATTTGTGAAGTATAATCTTCATTATATTGGAAAGCAACTTCCATAGAAATATTATCTTCTTGACCTTCAACATAAACTACATTTTCATGAATAACTTTTTTATTATGATTTAACTTATTAACAAACTCAATGATACCACCTTCATATAGGTATTCATTTTTCTTTTCATCTTCTCTTAAATCTGTTAAAACTATCCTTAAACCTTTATTTAAGAAAGCTAATTCTTCTAATCTTGTAGCCAAAGTTTCATAGTTATACACAGTCGTTTCTTTAAATACAGTAGGATCAGCTTTAAAAGTAACTGTAGTACCAGTTCTATCTGGAGCACATTCATCAATTATCTTTAATTCTCCAACAGGATGTCCTCCGTTTTCAAATCTTTGAAAATAGACATGACCTTCTCTATATACTCTTACTTCTAACCAACTAGATAAAGCATTAACAACTGAAGCACCAACTCCATGTAATCCACCAGATACTTTGTATCCGCCACCACCAAATTTTCCTCCAGCATGCAATACTGTAAATATTGTTTCTATAGTAGATAAACCTGTCTTAGCATTAATACCAGTTGGCATACCACGACCATTATCTTTAACAGAGATTACATTATTTTTTTCAATAGATACTTCTATATCGTGACAATACCCAGCTAAAGCTTCATCCACTGCGTTATCCACAATCTCCCATACTAAATGATGTAATCCTCTTTCACTAGTTGTACCAATATACATACCAGGTCTTTTTCTAACAGCTTCTAAACCTTCTAAGACTTGAATATCACTATCATTATATTCTTCTTTCATAACTAATCCTCCCTTACATAACCATCATCAACTTCAAACAACTTACTTTTACTCAATATTTCCTCACTTATCTTATCAATATCAGTCGTCGTAATAAACGTTTGAATATCATCATTAATTAAATTAAGAATATTATTTATTTTAAACCTATCTAATTCGCTAAATAAGTCATCTAATATCAAAATAGGATAATTCCCCCTAATTTGATAAAAAATCTCTAATTCGGTAAATTTGATAGCAATAATAGCATTCTTTTGTTGTCCCTCTGATCCATAATCTTTAATATTGTATCCCATAAACTTAAATCTAAAATCATCATGATGTACTCCAAAACCTGTTTTACCCAAGATAATATCTCTATTTAAATTCTCTTTATATTTATTTAAAATCTTTTCTCTATCAAAATTTTTATAATCAGACACATATTCTAGTTTTAAATCATCAATACCACAAATACTATTATATATACTCCCTATTCTCTCATTTAATAAATCAATATACTTTTTCCTAGATAAATAAACTTTTTCACCAGACTCTACTAACTTACCAGTTAGAATATCTAAATATTCAGAAGAAGCATTCGCATTAATATTAGTTGTCTTTAAATACATATTTCTCTGTTTCAATAATTTATTATAAGTATTTAAATGTTTCAAATAAATATTATTAATCTGCGATATCTCTAAATCTATCGCCTTTCTTCTTACACTAGGTGAATCTTTAATAAATCTAAGATCATCAGGATTAAAAAGTACTACACTAATTTTTGATATATAATCACTTAACTTATCTACCTTAGTATTATTAATCTTAACTCTTTTTCCACCATCTTTAATTATTACTTTATACTTATTTTCATACTTATCCTGTACAGTTCCTTCAACACGGCATACATCCTTGTTGTTCATAATTAAAACTTTATCAACAGAACCCCTGAAAGACTTCGTAAGCGCAAGTACATAGATACTTTCTACTAAATTTGTCTTACCTACACCATTGTTACCATAAATAATATTGTAGTTTTGACTAAAATTTAATTCTATCTTTTCATAATTTCTAAAATTTAATAATTTCAAATGCTGTATTTTCATTTTTAAGCCTCTTTTACGACCGTAGATAAAAAAAAGTATTTTTTGAGTACTCCTATACCTCATATCCATTATAACATAAAAAAGCCACTAAAGAGTAGCTTTTTCATTATTTTTTATTAATTTTTCTAGTCTGTAAGGTATCTTTTAATCTTGAACATCTATAAAGCTGATTGTGTATTACAGCTTCTGATGCATCAACCAAAATTTTCTTACCATTTTTTAGCTCAATTATTGTTTTATCTTTAAATTTTCCAGGTTTAAAAATATGAGAATAAGCAAGCCATGTACATTCTTTATTACTTGGTGAAATAGTAGGAAAAAATATTAAATCAAAAGATTCTTCCACTACTACTGGAACTTTATGAGTAAATCCAACTAATTTAGAAGTACCAATCTGTCTACCTTCTAGCGAACTACCGAAGTATTCACAGCTTTCTTCCATAATTTTCAAAGTTGACTTATCTACAACAAATGAATCATCAACTTCATAAACTATAGTATGTTTTTCATCTTTTGGAATTAACGCAACAGTATCTTTATTTATTTCATATGAATCCATTACACAAAACCTCCTTCTTTCCAAAAATTACCAACCTTATACACCCTTGGAATGTCGAAAAAAGCAACATTATGTCGATTATTTGTTATTTCTTTAATTTTTTATATTTTTTTATCAAAAAAAAAGATACTTATTCGAAAATAAGTATCTAAAAATAAATATTAATAAGTTTTTATTGGTAAGATTAATTGAATTAAAGAATCATCAGTCATAGACTTGATTACGATAGGTTTAACTTCTCCATTAAGTAGTATTAATATTTCTTCATCTTTTAATGTCTTTAATGCATCTAACATATATTTAGCACTAAATGAAATATCTATATTAGCATCTTCTTTAGTTTCAACATCAAGTCTTTCTTCTACTTTACCTATTTCAGATGCAAATGAATTTATTATCATTTGGCTATTCTTTATTCTCATTTTAACTATATTCTTATCTTTACTTTGTGTAAGTAATGCTGCTCTATCTATTGCACTATAGTAATTATTTAACTTAGTATTAACTATAATTTCAAAATCACTAGGAATTAAATTGCTTGTATTAGGATATGTTCCAGAAAGTAAATTACTTTGAAATATAATATTCTTATACTTAAATAAAACTTTATTAGAGAATACATGCATTTCAACAGCTTCATCTTCTTGAATAATTTTATCTAATTCCATAATATTTTTACCAGGAATAACTATATTTATTTCTTCTTCTGAAGGAACTTCAAGCTTAATATTCTTTTTAGCTAATCTATAAGAGTCAGTAGCTATACATTCAAATACATCTCCAACAATTTTAAAATTTAAACCTGTTAACAATGGTCTTAATTCTTGTGTAGATATAGCAAAAGCTGTCTGACTTATAATACTTTTAAATGTACTACCATTTATAGTAATAGGATTTTTTGTTTCTTCTAATTTTAAACTAGGATATTCTTTAGGATCTAAACAATTTAAATCATATTGACTATTGTCTGAAGATATCTTTATCTTTAATCCTTCCATTAATTCAAAATTAATTAAATCACTAGGCATTTTTCTAATAATATCTAGGATATATTTACTTTGAATTATAATAGACCCTTCACTTTCTACATTAGTAATAGCTTTCTTTTCAATAAATGCTCTAATTGTTAATTCACTATCACTAGCAGTTAAAAATAAACCTTCTTCATTTAGTTCAAATTTAACACCATTTAATATAGGTATTATATTCTTAGTTGAAATAGCCTTAACAACATTAGATAAATTTTCTAATAATATATTTTTTTCTATCGTAAATTTCATATTAATTCCTTCTTTCTTTTTATATTATTTATAGTATTCATTATTATTACAATGTTGATAATGTGGATAACATCATTCTTGTCCACAATTATATGGGAAAAACGTTGATTTTTTTCTGTTGATAAACATTAACTTTTCCACATTTAATTCACAATATTATAATTTTGTCTTAATTTCATTAATAATTTCTTTTAATTGACTATTACTTTTTAAGTCTTCTTCTATCTTATCTACAGCATGTATTACTGTCGAATGGTCTCTTCCACCAAATTCTAATCCTATTCTAGGGAACGATTCATCAGTTAACATTCTACATAAATACATAGCTACCATTCTTGGATAAGCTATATTAGCACTTCTTCTCTTACCTTTTAGTACTTCTACTGTTAATTTATAGTAATCAGCTACTGCCTTTTGTATACTTACAATATCATTTGTAACATAAGGATTCTTTGTTATGTAGTCTTTTAAAGCTTCATTAGCAAACTCAAGATCAATTTTATCAGGAACATACATAGCTGTATAAGCAACTAATCTATTAATTGATCCCTCTAAGCTTCTTACATCTGTATCAAAGTTACTAGCAATAAATTCAACCGCTTCATCAGTCATTTTACTCTCTAATGTTGTAGATCTATTTATTTTATCCTTAATAATACGACATCTTAAATCAAAGTCAGGTGGATATATATCAACTGGTAATCCCCATGCAAATCTACTTCTAAGTCTCTCTTCTAGCAGTTTTAAGTCTTCAGGACTTCTATCGGAACTTATTATTATTTGTTTATTTCTTGAATGTAAGTCATTAAATGTATGGAAGAATTCTTCTTGTGTCTTTTCTGCACCAACTAAATATTGAATATCATCTATTATTAACACATCTATATTTCTATATTTATTTTTAAAGTTATTTGCATAATCCATTGCATTATTATTCTGACTAGCAATTCCTGTATAATCATTCTTGAAATCCGCACTAGTAGTATATAAAACTTTCAAATCACTATTATTTTCAGTAATATAGTTACCAATTGCATGCATTAAATGAGTCTTACCAAGTCCACTTTTTCCATATATAAATAATGGATTATAGCTTTCCCCAGGCTTTTGTGCTACCGCAAAAGCTGCAGTTCTAGCAAATTTATTAGTATCTCCAACTACAAAGCTATCAAAGTTCAAGGATTTATCTAAATTACTTTCAAATTTTTCGGTTTTAATGTTGTTTATAACCTCGTTGTTATTCACAACTTCATCAATAAGTGTTTCTTCTGGTTTCTTAATCTCATCTTCAAGTAAGCACTCTATTTCTCTTTCAGTTCCAGTAACTGTAACAAAGCTTTCATTAATTAAATCATAGTAATTAGATAATAACCATCTTTTATGTAGGGCCATTGGTACTTGTAAAACTATTTTTTTATCATCAATTGTATATAATTTGGTATCTTTAAACCATGTACCAAAAGATACTGGATTAAGTTCTTTCTCTATAATATCTAGAACTTGCACCCAAATATCATCAGATTTCACGTACCATCACCCCACTTCGACCAATCTGTACAAATATTTTAACTCAAGCTGTGGAAAATTAAAAGAAATATTTTTTAATTTTTTTGCTATCAACAGCATATCCACAAACTTACTAACAATTTACATCGCATAAACACTAGTATACCTTTATTTATCAACACTATCAACAATTTTCAAATACACATGTTGAAAAAGTTATCCACATATCCACAGGCAAATGTTGATAAGTAGAAAAAAGTCGAAAAATCACGATTAAGTAAAGTAATTCTTGACATTTTTTGAAACCTAATATTATAATAAGGGAGCTTATTTAGATGTGGAGGTGTATTATATGAAAAGAACTTATCAACCAAATAATAGAAAAAGAGCAAAGAAACATGGTTTTTTCGCTAGAAAAGAAAGCAATATTTTAAATTCAAGAAGAGCAAAAGGTCGTAAAAGAATCGTTGTTAAATAAGCCACTACCAAGTGGTTTTTTCTGTATTAAAAAGGGTGTGTATCAAATGAAAAGAAAAGAAACTATAAAAGATAAAAAACTTTTTAATAATATAATAAGGAAAGGCAAATTCAAAAAGAATGAATTTTATGTTCTATATAACGTAGCACATGATGACGAAGAGATTAACTATGGTGTAGCTATAAGTAAGAAAGTTGGAAATGCCGTTACTCGTAATAAATTGAAAAGACAAACTAGAGCAATTATTGATAGTCATAGAAATTTATTTAAAAATAACCACAATTATATTATAATGATAAGAAAGAGCTGTGCTAATACTGAATATAATGTATTAGAAGCTGCTCTAGTTGGATTATTAGAGAGTTAAAGGTGAGAACGTGAAGAAAAAAACAAAAGTATTTATAATCGCCCTTCTTTTAATCTTATGTACAGGATGTACTAAGACTCTAAAAGATGGCAAAGAAGTAGTAACAAATCCAGAAACTGGTCAAACATTAACATCAAATATTTTATGCCGACCAAGTGAGGAACAATTATTAGAAAAGTATTCAGAGTATGATGAAAAATTAACTGTAAGTTTAGATGATCTACCAGAATGTAATAATTTTACTCCAAGTAAATTAAAATATAATGGTCTTTGGGAATCTATATTTGTTAAACCACTATCTTATATAATATTAAAACTTGGTTATCTAGTGAAAAACATGGGTATTTCAGTAATGATAATAGGTTTATTGATAAGACTTATTATGATGCCAATCCAAATTAAAACAGTAAAACAATCTGAAAATATGAAGAAAATTCAACCTGAGATGGCAAGAATTGAAAAGAAATATGCTAATAAAACAGACAATGATTCATTAATGATGAAGAGCCAAGAAACAATGATGCTTTATAAAAAATATCAAATTAACCCAGTAAGTGGTTGTCTCCTAGCATTTATTCAATTACCAATATTCTTTGCTTTTTTAGAAGCAATCAATAGAACACCAGCAATCTTTGAAGGAACATTCTTGACAATGAATTTGGGTATGACTCCTACAACAGGAATTGCTTCTCATAATTATATTTATATAATTCTAATTGTATTAATTATCTTAACAACATTCCTATCATTTAAGATATCAATGTCTAGTCAAAACCAACCTACAGAAATGCAAGAACAAATGAAATTCATGTTTATATTTATGATAGCAATGGTTGCATTTGCATCTTTAAGTTTACCAACAGCATTAGCGTTATACTGGATTGTAACAAATGGTTTTGCCGTAATTCAAAATTTAGTAATTAAAAAGATAATTGGAAAGAGGAATTAAAATGAAGTTAGAAGTATTTGAAGGAAAAACTAAAGAAGATGCATTAAACTTAGCTTTAGAATCATTGAATGCTAAAGAAAGTGAAATCTTCTATACGGAAGAAGAAGTAAAAGGAAAACTATTTAAAGCTGCTACATATAAAGTTAATGCTATAAAAATATCTGAAATCGCAGAATTCCTAAAAGAAAAGTTAGCAGAATTACTTAAAAATATGAATATTGATTGTAAATTCGAATCAAGTGTTAGAGATGAACAAATAAATATTAAAATGTATTCAGATAAAAATAGCATCTTAATCGGAAAAAATGGTCAAACATTAATGGCTATTCAAACAATATTAAGACAAATGGTTCATAATGAAATTGGTATGTATCCATATATCTTACTAGATGTTGAAAATTATAAAGAAAAGAAAATATCTAATTTAGAAAGAAATGCTAAACGTATAGCAAAAGAAGTATTAAAAACTAAAATAGATGTAAGCTTAGATAACATGAACTCATATGAAAGAAGAATAGTTCATAATGTTCTAACTAAATTTAAAAACATTTCAACTGAGAGTGTTGGTGAAGAACCAAATAGACATATAGTTATTAAATATGTTGAAACGAAAGATATGGAAGAAGAATAATTTCTTCTTTTTTTATGCCATAATATATCAAAATTATTTCCCGGGAAATAATTTATACCGCTATAAAAATCAAAAAACTCATATTTTTCTAAGGAATCTATGCTTTTTATAGTATTTTATAAAAATATATCAAAATCAAAGCTATGATTTTTTTGAAAAAAAAGTAAATAAATATAGTTGTTGATAACTAAATTTTTTTTGAAATAATATTTAGTGTAAGGTATATAATTTCAGATAATCTGATTAAAAATCTTATTTTTCCTGAAAAATACCATCTAATTTATAGTAAACTAAACATTAAACATCTTAAAAAAAATATTTCCCGGGAAATATTTTGTTATAATATAAATAGAAAAAATTCTCATATATAGTTATTTGTGCTATAATACGACCTTAAAAGGAGTTGGTTTTCATGAACGATACTATTTGTGCAATTGCTACTAGTCAAGGTGTCGGAGCTATTGCTATTATCCGTATTAGCGGCGACGAATCTATAGAAATAGTAAATAAAATATTTAAGGGAAAAGACTTAACAAAAGTATCATCTCATACCATTAATTATGGTCATATTGTTGATAAATCAGGAAATGTAATAGATGAGGTCTTAGTATCAGTAATGCGTGCACCAAAAACGTTTACAACTGAAGATGTTGTTGAAATAAATACTCATGGAGGTATTGCTTCCACTAATAAAGTTCTAGAAGTACTATTAACGAATGGTTGTCGTCTTGCTGAACCAGGAGAGTTTACGAAACGTGCCTTCTTAGGCGGAAGAATCGATCTTTTAGAAGCGGAAGCAGTAATGGATATGATTAACGCTAAAACAAACACACAAAGAGAGTTGGCGATTAATCAAATATCAGGTAAAGTATCAGATCTTATAAATTCCTTAAGAGATGATATGGTACAAATAATTTCCAACATCAATGTTAACATAGACTATCCTGAATATGATGATGTTGATATCATAACAGATGAAATACTAATTCCTAAAATCGCTAGCTTAAAAGAAAGAATAACTAAAATACTAAAAGAAAGTCGTAATGGTCGAATAATAAAAGAGGGTATCAAAACTTCTATTATTGGTAAACCTAATGTTGGAAAAAGTAGTTTACTTAATGCTTTATTGGAAGAAGAAAAAGCCATTGTAACAGATATTGCTGGTACAACAAGAGACATTGTCGAGGGTCAAATAAGCATAAATGGTATTCTTCTTAATATGATTGACACCGCAGGTATTAGAGAAACTGAAGATGTAATCGAAGCCATCGGCGTTGAAAAGAGTATCAAAATGATGAATGAAGCAGACTTAGTTTTATTTGTTCTAAATAATAATGAAGAACTAAGTGATGATATAAAAACTTTATTGAATGAATTAGAAGATAAAAATTATATAATTATAATAAATAAAACTGACTTACCTAAAAAATTAGACCTTAATGGAATCAATGTTGATAACTCAAAAATTATTAACATGAGCATAAAAAATAATTTAGGTCTAGAAGAATTAAAAAATAAAATAATCGAAATCTTTAATATATCTGGTATTGAAAGTAAAGATCCAACTTACTTAAGTAACGCTCGCAGTATAAGTATTTTAGAATCTTGCCTTGAGGCAATTACTGAAGTAGAGATTGGTGTTAAAAATAATCAACCAATTGATATGATTGAGCTAGATATTAAAGACATTTGGGAAAAATTAGGTACTATAAATGGTACAACCTATGAAGAAGAATTATTAGACGAAATGTTTAGTAGATTCTGTCTTGGGAAATAAAAGGAGTTGTTGATAACTATGATAGATGTAATAGTTGTAGGTGGAGGTCACGCTGGATGTGAAGCCGCAAATGCCTGTGCCAAAAAAGGTCATAAAACATTATTGATTACTGCGAATATCAAAAATATTGCTGACATGCCTTGCAATCCTCATATTGGCGGAAGTGCAAAAGGTATCGTTGTTCGTGAAATAGATGCCCTAGGTGGTATTATGGGACAAGTAGCAGATAAAACACACTTACAAATAAAAATGCTAAATAGTGCTAAAGGTCCAGCAGTTCAGTCTTTACGTGCTCAAGGAGATAAAGTTGCTTATCCAAAGTGTATGTTAGAATATCTAAAATCTCTAGAGAATCTTGAAATAAGAGAAGCAATGATTGAAGATTTAATTGTGGATTCTGGTCGAGTTTTAGGTGTAATTACTGAATATGGTGAAAGAATAGAATCTAAATCTGTTATATTAACTACTGGTACTTACTTAAAAGCAGACATTCTTGTGGGTTCTACTCGTACAAGAAAAGGACCACATGATGAAAAACCTTCAAATCATCTAAGTGACAGATTAAGAGAATATGGTTTTAATATCATCAGACTTAAAACTGGAACACCACAAAGATTAGACAGAAAAACAATCGACTTTACTAAAGTTAAATTAGAACCAGGAGATAACGTATATCACACATTTAGCTACGACTTAGAACCATGCTATAAAATAGAAGACCAAGAGCCATGTTATCTAACATACACAAACGAGAAAACTCACCAAATAATTAGAGATAATCTAAACAAATCAAGTATGTACGGAGCTTTAGATGACATTAAAGGAATAGGTCCACGTTATTGCCCAAGTATCGAAGATAAAGTAGTTAGATTCAGCGATAAAGAAAGACATCAATTATTTATTGAACCAGAAAGCAAAAGCTATGATGATATGTACTTACAAGGTTTTTCTACATCTATGCCTCCAGAAGTACAGGAACAAATGGTCCATAGTTTACCAGGACTAGAAAATGCGAAAATTCTAAAATATGGATATGCTATCGAATATGATGCAATCTACCCTACTCAACTTCATGCTTCGCTAGAAACAAAAGTTTTAGAAAACCTTTATACAGCTGGCCAAATTAACGGAACAAGTGGTTATGAAGAAGCAGCCTGCCAAGGTTTAATGGCTGGTATCAATGCCTCTTTAAAATTAGAAGGAAAAGAACCCTTAGTATTAAAAAGATCTGATGCATACATCGGAGTACTAATTGACGATATCATTACAAAAGGTATCAGAGACCCTTATCGTCTTCTAACATCTCGTGCTGAATTTAGACTTCTACTTCGTAGCGATAATGCTGATCTTCGTCTAAGAAGAATGGGTTATGAAGTTGGAATGATTAACGAAGAACAAATAAATAGACTAAACAAAAAAGAAAGCGACATTGCTTCCCTACTTGAATATATGAAAGTCACTAAACTTAAAGTTACACCAGAGGTAAAAATTGCTTTTGAATCAAATAACTTTCAAGTTCCTGCTGCCTCTTTAAGCCTAGAACAACTAATTAAAAGACCAGAATTAACAATGGAATTCCTAAGTACTTTAATTGATATTCCATATAGTGATGATATAAAAGAACAAGTTAGTATAAATCTAAAATATGAAGGATACATTGCTAAATCATATAAAGAAGCAGAAAAAATGCTAAAATTGGAGAAAAAACAAATTCCAGAAGATATTGACTACGATAAAGTAAATAATATTGCGTCAGAAGCAAGACAAAAATTAAAAGAGGTTCGTCCTACTACAATAGCTCAAGCAATTCGTATTAGTGGCGTTAATCCAGCAGATATTTCAATACTATCTGTTTACTTAAAAAAGGAATATGGTAAAGATGAATAAAGAAGAATTTATTAAAAGTGTGTCTGATTTAGGCATAAATCTAACTGAAAAACAATTAGAACAATTAGAAATATATTGTAATTTTCTTTTAGAATATAACTCTCATACAAATCTTACAGCCATAAAGGAAAAAGACCAAGTCTATTTAAAACATTTCTATGATTCATTAACTTTTATTAAAGCTACCAACCTTGATAACTATGAAACATTATTAGATATAGGTACAGGAGCAGGATTCCCAGGTATGGTCTTAAAGATTATTTATCCAAATCTTGAAGTAACCCTACTCGATTCAAATAATAAAAAGATAAACTTCTTACGTGAACTAACTATGAAATTAGGACTTACAAAAGTAAACTTCTTTCATGGTCGTGCTGAAGATTTTTGTATAAAAAATAGAGAGAAATTTGATGTTGTAACAGCTCGTGCAGTAAGTAATATGTCAGTTTTATCTGAACTTTGTCTACCTTTAACTAATGTAAATGGCTACTTTATCGCTATGAAAGGGTCAAATATTGACGAAATTACTGAATCAAAAAATGCTATTACTAAATTAGGTGGAAAATTAGAAAATATCATAAACTTCACTCTTCCAAAAGAAGATAGCGGTCGTAATATAGCTAAAATTTTCAAAGAAAAAAGAACACCACAAGAATACCCTCGCAGATACGAAAAAATAGTTAAAAGCCCATTGAAATAAAATGGGAAATAATGTATTATTAATAATAGGAAAGACTAAGAAAAAGGGGCTGATATAATGAATTTAGAATCAGGAGTACTACAAGTCCACATAGAAGATATTATTCCAAATAGATTTCAACCAAGGCTTACATTTGATGAACAAGGTTTAAAGGAACTATCTGACTCAATTAGAGAACATGGAATAATTCAACCCCTAGTATTAAGAAAATTAGGAGATAAATACGAAATTATTGCTGGTGAACGTCGTTACAAAGCATCTCAAATGGCAGGACTTACTACAGTTCCAGCTGTAATTGCTAATATAGACGATAATAAGTCAGCGGAAGTAGCTTTAGTAGAAAATGTCCAAAGAAGAGATTTAACAGCTATTGAAGAAGCTCGTTCTTATCGCAGTTTACTAGACAAAGGATATTTAACGCAAGATCAATTAGCAAAACGTATGGGATTATCACAGCCAGCCATTGCTAACAAGTTGCGTTTGCTTAACTTAGACGAAGAAGTACAACAGGCCCTTTTAGAAGAGAAAATTTCTGAAAGACATGCTCGTACTCTACTTTCTTTAGAAGATAAAGAAGCACAAAGAGAATGGTTACATCGTATAATTAATGAACGTCTAACAGTAAGACAACTTGATTTAGAATTAAAAAAAGTAAGAAGCGCCAATAATAATGTGCCATTAGGAGAAGAAGATGAAGGAACGGGAGAAGTCCCTATAATTTCATCACGTCCAAGTATCGAGGATATAAAAGCAAATGCTATGGACATTGGCCTAGCTAATAGAATATCTAATCAGCCAAAGCAAGAAACAGAAACTTTAGAAACTTTAGATGTTACAGAAAACAATCATCCAGAAACTCTTACATTTGACGAACCATCTCCTACTCCATTTGCAACCTTTGATCCTAATCAAAGTAATAACTTACCAGAAGATTCGTTTACAACTGCAACAACTATTCCAGAGTTTAATATAGCAACTCCAAACTCAGCCAGTACATTAATGCCAACAGAAAGTTTGACAGATATACCAAATGATTCAAATAAATTCTTTGGCTTTAATGAAAATATTGAAACTTTAACTAATTCAATGGATAGGATGCCAACATTTAATCAAGTATCAAGTTCATCATCAGCTAACGATTTTGAAGTTTTTGATGCTCCAACTATAAGTAATTCATTTACAGAGTCAGAATCATTGGAACCTATCGAATCATCACCAGCTACTCCAATGCCAACTCAAGAAGTACCTGTAATGAATAATAATAATACAATATTAAATTCATCATTTGAAATGAATCCTAATAATCGATTCTTCACTCCAGTATCTGAACCACCTCGTGAAATTAATATTGTCAGTAAAAATGAAATTGATATTGACCCTATGGATGCAGTAGATAATCTAACAAATAGCGATCAAGTTAGTATGGGTGGACAAAAGATGGATTTAAAAGATGCTATAGCTCAAATTCGTAGTTCTATTGAATCTTTAGGAGATAAAGGTTTCTATATTGATGTAGAAGAAATAGATTTTGAAAAGAATTATCAAATAACAATGCGTATTTACAAAGATTAATAAATCAAACTAAAACTAGTAGAAATCAACCTACTAGTTTTTTAATACCTTAAAACTCGACTATAGAATAATTAATAAAGAATCTATTTTTATATTTTAACTTATTTTTTGAAAATTCTTCTTTACTCAAAAGTCTCTTACTTTTACCAAATAAAGTTTTTTTTATTATGATTACTCCCCCATTTTTATTTAATTCAATTAAACAGTTATATATTTCATCAGTCATAGGATGCCAATGCATTAAATATTCTTCATTCCCGTTAAAAGTATATAAAGCTTCCACATAGCTTTCATTAAGAATGTTATTTACTTGAATTTTAAATTCTATATTATCTGTTATATTCCAAATAATATAATTTCCTACCTTTTTAAAAGTTCCTCTAAAACTATCTTTCCCCATTAATGCAAATAATTTGTCACTTTCATTTTTTGACTCATCCATTTATATATCCTTCTTTACTTGTAATGCTATCCATATTTTCTTCCACAATACTAATTCAATCATCTAAAATTATATCTTTAATTCTGTTCCAATCTTCCTTAAGTAAAATATCGTCTATAGTTCTTGCCTTATACAAATCATCTAAATCCTTAAATATAACCTCATCACTACCATCATCAACTCCACATCTTTGAAAAGTAATATAATTACTATACTTTATAATCATATATTCACTTTTTCTATTATCAAAAATAATTCTTATTTCTGGTTCATATCCCTCTATTTGATTAAAATAAGCTCTAAATTTATCATAAGAAATCATAAAAAGTCTCACTTTCCATAAATAAAATATAATTACCTATAAAGTATACCATATAAAAAGAGGATTTCTCCCCTATTCTTTATTAAAAATCAAACTTTCAAATATATATTACTACTCTGTAACTTCTGCTTCACTTCCGCTATTCTCTGTATTCATTTCCTTAAAAACCATTTCTGTATTTTGATTATTATATTCACTACCATTTACATAATAAAATATTGAAGTTCTACTAGCGTCATTTGTCTTTTCCCCAGTAATCGAATCAAGTGGCACTCCTACTACATTATTTGGCATATCATACCATTCCTTTTCAATATTTAAACCTTCCATAGTATCAACCCAGATATTCTTAGATATTGTTCCATCCTTAACTTTCATTTCGACATTATCATCGTATCCGTTCCACACCATCATTAGAGCGTTTGCATTATATCCAACCATCCAACAATCAGTTCCAGACGAACCAGTCTTTATAGCATACTTATTAGATATCTTTGAAGCAATACTCATAACAGTTGGTGTATTATAATCTACAAAACTAGAATTATAAGTACTAGTCATCATTTCATTTAAAATATAAGTATAAGATTCATTTAAAACCAAATCATCCTTACTTTTCTTTTCATACAAAACATTCCCATTAATATCTTCAACTTTCTCAATAAAAAATAAATCTCTTTTATAACCTCCACTAGCTAACGTTGTATAGGCTCTTGCAAAGTCTAACATACTTAGTTCACAAGTACCTAAGGCTAATGAAGGTAAAGCTTCTAGCTCTCCTTTTATTCCCATTCTTTTCGCCGTATTAACTAAGACATCTTCGCCTAAAAATAAATGTGTCTTAACTGCATAAATATTATCAGAATAACTTAAAGCTGCCGCCATCGTTATATTTTTGTTGCCATACTTATCATTATAATTAGCAGGACTATATGAGTTGTTTGATGAAAACATAAATGTTGTTGGCTCAGATAAAAAGGTCGAACTGGATACCATCCCATTCTCCAAAGCTGCATAATACAAAAGTGGTTTAATAGCTGATCCTACTTGTCTTGTACTGCTAATCGCTCTATTATACTGACTAACTGCATAGTCAAATCCTCCAGTTAAAGCCATTACTCCCCCAGTATGAGGGTCAACTATAATACTTGCAACCTGCATATCAGTATCATTCATGTAATTTTGTATGTTTTTTTCCATCAAAGTCTGTGCTTCCATATTTAAAGAAGTATAAATCTTAATACCACCAGATTCTATTAAAGAATCAGGGATTTCTTGCAAAGTTTCTAACTCTTGCATAACAGCATCCTGATAATACATTAACATAGTTAAATCATTTTCTGACCTTTTACCATAAATTTCTAATTCATCTTTAAAAAGATTTTGATAAGTAATATCATCAATAGCTTCATTATTATACATTAACTTTGCAATAATCTTTCCCCTATTTATTGCCGCTTCATAATTAGTAACTGGATTATACTTATTAGGTGCCTTAGGAATTCCTGCTAACACAATAGCTTCTTCTAAAGTCAAATCCTTAGCTTTCTTATTAAAATAAAATTGACTAGCATTCTCTATTCCATAATTCCCCTGCCCAAAATTTATAGTATTTAAATACCCTTCTAATATTTCATCCTTATCATATTGTACTTCAAGTCTTAAAGTTAAAAAAGCTTCCTCTATCTTTCTTTCCCAAGTTTTATCAAAATCTAAATACATATTTTTTATATACTGCTGACTAATTGTCGAAGCTCCCTGCACTATTGCCCCATTCTTTATATTCGTATACATTGCTTTGGCAATTCTTAGAACATCAAATCCATAATGCTTATAAAAATTCTTATCCTCTGTATTAATAACTGCATCTATTAAATAAGGCGAAATTTCATCAACAGAGACCCATTCATTATTTCCAGATCCTTGATAAACTAAGTTTTCCTGATTATCATAAATATAAAACTGATTAGCATTCTTTATATCAAGTTTTGGACTAAAGTAAGCATATCCATATAATCCAACAAGTCCCATAATTCCTACAACAAATAAAAAACAAGTTAATTTAAAAAGTCTTTTTATCATTTTCATATATAACACCCATTATTTATTATTAATTAAAATCATTAAATTATAAGTGCAAACTTATCCTTTATGTGTTATAATCACAAGCAAAAAGGGAGTGTGTATGTATGAAAAGTAGAATAACACTAAATTTATACAAAGAACGTCGGCTTGAAGTATCTTATACAGATATCAATGCTCTTATAAACAATGCTACATACTCATTTATTCTTGATGGTGTAAAAACTACTTTAAACAATGAGGAGTTCACAAGAGAAAATAATGAATTTCGTTTTAATTTGGATATAAAAAATAAACAAGCTACTTATCTTTTCAAATCTCAAAATACATTATTTGACATTGATGTTGAAAAAATTAATTTTAAAAAAGATAATAATACTATAATATTAGAGTATAAGATATCTAGTGATGAAGAAGAATTTAAACTAGAATTAATAGAAAAATAGTAAATGTATAAGATGTTAAAAATATAAATATTTTTAGTATGCAAAAAACATAATAATATAAATTTAAAAAGTTAAATAATAAAGAATAGGGTGAAAGAATGAAAAGTTTTATTGAAAACGAAGAAAAATATATAAAAGAGAAAATGGCTGAATGTGGCTTTGAAGTAGAGGAAGTAACTTTAAATATCTCATCACGTCCTGAATTTGGTGATTATCAATATAATGGAGCTATGGCCTTAGCAAAAAAATATGGTAAAAATCCAAGAGAAATTGCTACAGAAATAGTTGAATGTATAAAAAAAGACAATAAGTACAAAGATATAAATATCGCTGGCCCAGGTTTTATTAATATTACTTTTAGTGATGAAGAATTAATTAAACATGTTAACGATTTAAACGAAAACATTAATCTAAATTATCAGACGGAAAATCCTAAGAAAATATTTATGGATTATGGAGGAGCAAATGTTGCGAAAGCCTTACACGTTGGCCACTTAAGAAGTGCTAATATCGGAGAAGCTCTAAAAAGATTAGCTGTTTCTCTAGGAAATGAAGCAATCGCCGACGCTCACTTAGGAGACTGGGGTAGACCAATTGGATTAGTAATGCTTGAAATAAAAAAGAGAAATCCAGAACTTCCATACTTTGACGAATCATTTGAAGGGGAATATCCTGAAGTTTCACCAGTAACGAATGATGACTTAATGGAACTATATCCTTATGCATCTAACAAAGCCAAAGAAGATGAATCTTACATGGAAGAAGCTAGAGTAATTACAGCTAAATTCCAAGATGGTGATAAAGGCTTAATGGCGTTATGGCATCACATTATGAACGTTTCTAAAACAGACATCAAAAGAATTTACGATAGATTAAATACAACATTTGAAGTGTGGGAAGGCGAGTCAGATGGTAATAAATATATTCCGGAAATGATTGAATATCTTGAAGAGAAAAATATAGTAGAAGATAGTCAAGGAGCTAGAATTATCACTGTTGCTGAAAGCAATGATGATCACGAAGTACCCCCATTATTACTAGTAAAATCGAATGGATCAGCATCATATGAAACAACTGACTTGGCTTGTATTTGGGAAAGAATGAAACTATTTAATCCAAATGAAATTTGGTACTTAACAGATGCAAGACAAGCACTTCATTTTGAACAAGTATTTAGAGCAGCTAGAAAATCTGAAATAGTGAATGAGAATACAAAACTAGAATTCATTCCATTTGGAACAATGAATGGTGCAGATGGTAAACCATTTAAAACAAGAGATGGCGGTGTAATGACTCTAGAAGCTCTACTAGATTTGGCTAAACTTGAATGTGAAAAGAAAATATTACCTAATATAACTGGCGAAGAAAGAGATAGTATTGCAGGACTTGTATCAGTAGCAGCGGTTAAATATGCTGACCTAATACCATTTAGGTTAACAGATTACAACTTTGATCCAGTTAAATTTAGTGATTTACAAGGCAAAACAGGACCATACCTATTATATTCAACAATAAGAATGAAATCTCTTCTAAAAAAAGCAGAAGAAGCTAATATAGAATATAGTACATTTACTACCATGAATAGTTCTATTGAAAGAGATATAATAATTTGTATGTTAAATTTAAGAAGTGTTTTAACTAAATCAATAAATACAAAATCACTAAATGATATAACAGAATATCTATATAAAATAACTAATCTATATAACAATTTTTATTCAAATAATCATGTCCTAACAGAAGAAAATAAAGAGTTACAAGCATCATGGTTAACACTAACAAAAGTTGTTTATGAGAACAATTTAAAACTATTGAATATACTAGGAATAGAAGTCCCAGAAAGAATGTAATAAAATTTTAAAAAAATGTTCTTTTTAGTATTGTCATATTATAAAAAATATGTATAATGGTGACTAGTGAATTATTTGGAGGTCATTTCAATGAAATTAAAAGATTTAACTAAAGAAGAACTAGAAGCAATGTCTTATGATGATATCGCTCTAATGATTCTAGAAGAAACTAATCGTCAAATGAAAATAAATGAATTATTTAAAGAAGTATGTAACTTATTAGGTTTATCAGATGATGAATTTGTTGATAAATTACCAGCTTTCTTTGAAGTATTATCTACAGATCATAGATTTATAATGTTAGAAAATGGTCTTTGGGATTTGAAAACTAAACATTCTATCAAAGTTGTTATAGATGATACTGATGAAGAAGATGAAGAAATCGAAGAAGATATCGATGAAATAGATGATGAAATGCCAGAAGAAGATATCTATTCAGATGATGACGATAGTGACGATTTAACAGATGACGATGATGATTTAAAAGATTTAGTAATCATTGATGAAGATGAAGAACAAATGGCTTAATTAAAACCATTTGTTTTTACTTTTTAGTTTGTTGTGTTATAATACATTCGAAAGGCGTGAAATATCATGTTTGAAAGACTTGATGCTATTAAAGCAAAATATGAAGAATTAACTGAAAAGTTATCTACCCCTGAAGTACTAGGTGACTACAATCAGTTAAAAAAACTATCTAAGGAACAAAAAGACTTAGAACCAGCTTATAACAAATACAATGAATATCAACGTGTTATAAGTAATTTGGAAGAAGCTAAAATGCTAGTTGACGACCCAGAAATGGGTGAGATGGCTAAAATGGAAGTAGAAGAATTATCAGCTTCTAAAGAAACACTAATTAGTGAATTGGAAATCTTACTTATTCCAAAAGATGAAAATGACGATAAAGACATTATTATTGAAATAAGAGGTGCAGCAGGTGGTGATGAAGCCAACATCTTCGCAGGTGACTTATTTAGAATGTACTCTCGTTATGCTGACAAAGTAGGATGGAAGATAGAAGTTATCAATTCTGAAGCAGGTACAGCAGGAGGATTCTCTCAAATCGAAGCTAAGATTAAAGGTGAAAGTGTTTATTCAAAATTAAAATATGAATCAGGTTCACACAGAGTACAAAGAATCCCAGTAACTGAATCTAACGGACGTATTCAAACATCAACTGCTACAGTATTAATAATGCCAGAAGTAGAAGATGTTGATATTGATATTAATCCTAATGATTTAAGAATTGACGTTTATTGTGCAAGTGGTCATGGAGGACAAGGAGTTAATACAACACCATCAGCTGTTCGTATTACTCACTTACCAACTAATACAGTAGTTACATGCCAAAATGAACGTAGCCAATTACAAAATAAAGCGCAAGCTATGGAAGTATTAAAAGCAAGACTTTACCAAGCTGAACAAGAGCGTTTAGATGCCGAAGTAGGTAATGAACGTCGTAGTAAAATTGGTACTGGAGATCGTTCAGAAAAGATTAGAACATATAACTATCCACAAAATCGTGTAACTGATCATCGTATTGGATTTACTACTAATACATTAGACAGAGTAATGGATGGAGCATTAGACGATATTATCGAAGCTTTAATTACTGAAGATCTACATCGTAAATTAAGAGGAGAATAATACAGAAAAATTTGCTAGATTTCATTATTACTATTATAATGACTCATATGAATGAGGGGATTATATGGAAAATTTAATGAAAGATATAGTAAATAGTGATTGTGTACAAGAATTACTTACAGACGTCCATTTTTGTATCGAAGAAGGACACATTACAACAAAAGAATATACAAGTATTTGTAATTCAGTACAAGAACTGCTTAATAATGATGAAACTTTACTATTAGAACCATTACAAATAGCAATGTTAATAGAAGATGCTTTAATAATTCATTCTGCTATGAGAGTTCGTGAGGAATCTAAAAGAACAAAACACTTTAGTAGTCCAGAAAAAAGTGTAAAAGTAGCATTTGCAAAACAGTTTGGTTCTACAGAAACAAAAACATTATGTTAAACATATAAACTAATTCAGATGAATTAGTTTTTTTAAAAAGGAGCCATATACTTATGACAGAATTAGAATATTTAAAAAAATACTTACATCCAGAAGATAACTTAGAAGAAGCGATAAAAAGACTAAATAATGGCGAACCACTTCAATATATAGTAGGAGACACTGAATTTTATGGCAGTATCTTTAAAGTGAATAAGAATGTCTTAATACCTCGTCCAGAAACGGAAGAACTAGTAGAAAAAGCATTAAACTTAATACCAAAGGTATTTAATGAAAAAAATCTAAATATCTTAGATATAGGAACAGGTAGCGGATGTATTCCGATAACTTTAAAAAAACATCTACCTGATGCAGAACTAAATGCTGTAGATATTAGTAGAGCAGCTTTAGAAGTAGCCAAAGAAAATGCCAAATTAAATAATACAAACGTAAATTTTATTGAAAGTAATATATTTTCTAATGTTAATGATACATTCGATATTATAATAAGTAATCCACCATATATAAGGGAAGATGAACCTATTATGGACATAGTAAAGAATAATGAACCTCATCTAGCTTTATATGCCAAAGATAATGGTCTTTATTTCTATGAAACAATAACTAGAGAAGCTTGTAATTTTCTTAATAATAAATTTATCATAGCTTATGAAATAGGTGAAGAACAGGGCGAATCAGTAGTATCTATTGCCAAAAAATATTTTCCGGATGCTAAAATTATATTAGAACAAGACCTACGTCATTTTGATAGATTTGTCTTTATTATCAGAAGATAATCTGCATAAATCGTTTAAAATAGGTAAATAATAATTAATAAAATGAAAAAAAATTAATAATTTGAATAAAATAAAAAGAAATCACCCTATATTTTAGTAAGGTGATTTTAAAATGAAAAAAATAATTTATGTATTATTGATAATAATAGTATTCTCATTCTTCTTTAATAGTAATAAAAATTACGTTATCCCAGATGAATCTATTCGTTTTCGTATTATAGCTAATAGTAACTCTAATATTGACCAAACTACAAAGCTTCTCATAAAAAAAGATTTAGAAGAGACAATCTTTCCTTTAGTAGAAAATTCTAAATCAATTGATGAAACCAGAGAAATAATCAATTCAAATCAAGATATCATAAAAAAGACTATCGATAAATATAATGTATCATATACTATTAATTATGGAGATAATTATTTTCCACCTAAAGAGTACAAAGGCATTACTTATGAAGCAGGAAACTATGAATCGTTAGTAATTTCTTTAGGTGAAGGTACTGGAAACAATTGGTGGTGTGTAATGTATCCACCTCTATGTTTATTAGAATCTCAAGGAGATAATTATGATGACGTTGAATATAAGTCATTTTTCCAAGAAATTCTCTCAAAATTAACATCATAAGTGTAAATAACTCACATTCAAATTGACAAAATAACTAGTTAATTATATAGTAAATTTGAGAAGAAATACATTTAGAAGTATGAGAGTGATAAATATGAAACAATTAGTAATTGAGGGTGGAAAAAAACTAACAGGAGAAATTAAAATAAGTGGTGCAAAAAATAGTGTAGTAGCATTAATACCAGCAGCTATTTTATCAGACGAAGAAGTTACCTTATATAATGTACCAAATATATCTGATACTAATGCTTTAATAGATATAATTGAACTGTTAGATGGTCAAGTCGAATATAAAGATGAAGTAATGAGAATAGATACTAGAAATATAACTAACAAGGTAGTTCCAGAAAGCCTAAGTAAAAAACTACGTGCATCTTATTATTTTATGGGAGCGTTATTAAGTAAATTTAAATATGCTGAAATTTATTTTCCAGGTGGATGTAATATTGGTTCACGTCCAATAGATTTTCATATCAAAGGATTTGAACAATTAGGTGCTAAAGTAACGATTGATGGCAATAAATATATATTTGAAGCCGATAAATTAAAGGGTGCTAGAATATATTTAGACTTTGCTTCAGTAGGTGCAACTATCAATATAATGTTAGCTGCTGTAAAAGCTGAAGGAACAACCTATATTTCAAACGCTGCTAAAGAACCAGAAATAGTAAATATTGCTTCTCTTTTAAATAATATGGGAGCTAAGATTACTGGAGCTGGTACAAGTGAAATTAAAATTGAAGGTGTTGAACATTTAGGTAAGGGCGTAATCGATGTAATTCCTGATCGTATAGAAGCTGGAACATATACTATAATCGGTGCACTTTTAGGAGAAAATTTACGTATTTCTGGAATAATTGAAGAACATTTAGATGCTTTATTAAGTAAATTAAATGAAATGGGTGTTGATTTAAAAGTTGTTGATAACGATATACTTATTAACAAGCCAGAAACTTTTAAACCAATTAATGTAAAAACTTTAGTATTCCCAGGTTTTGCAACAGATCTAGGACAACCTATGAGTGTTTTACTAACTCAAGCAGATGGAACATCTATATTTGAAGAGACTATCTATGAAAATAGGATGGGACATGTACCATTCCTAAATAAAATGGGTGCAGACATGAGAGTAAATGATCGAACTATAATTATCAATGGTGCAACTAAATTAAAAGGAGAAGAAGTTGTTGCAACAGATCTTCGTGCTGGAGCCGCTATGGTAATAGCAGGACTTATTGCTGAAGGAACAACTAGAGTAAACGAAATTGATCATATTCTAAGAGGATATGAAAACATCGTTGAAAAATTAGAAAATGCTGGAGCTAAAATAAAAATAGAAGAATTATAATATAGTAGGATAAAACCTACTTTTTATAAGAAAAAAATATTTAAAAATTATTAAAATAAATAAAAAAGATATATCATCTATGAACTAAAATAATATCTAAAGCATATATTATTAGTATTAAAATATATATTTTAGAATAAAAATTTGTAACGATAGGAGAATTTGACAAAATATTAAAAATTTGATAAACTTCTATCATGTTGTGGTGCATTATCCTAGTCACAAACATTATTTGAAGGTAGGGCTAAAAATCTACCAATTGTGCTTAATATTGACACTTTGTATATCTGCTTATTTCGCCCAGATTTGGGTGGATATATAATTTAAGATTTAAGGAGAAGTTATAACGGCATATAACTGATAATCCTTTTATCCCGTCAGCATTAAAGATAAAACAAGTGCATGTCGTGAGTGGTTATGTGGGATAGAAATTGAAAACATAATTGCAAAAGCGAATAAGAATAGTCACTTTGTGTTAGAGAAATTCTCTAGGGTGTACATATTATAAGGTTTGAAGTGCGGACTAAGTGGTAATCGAGTAATCGAACCGGTAACATTCGATTGATTCCTTTAAAGAGAAATCGCCAAAGAGTAATCGATGGTAGGAATTAGAGAAATTCAACTCGACCAAAGCCGTAAAATTAATTTATAATATTACCATACACTAATTTTTAAAGAATACTTTATAAGGAGAGTTAATATGAAGAGTAATGTTAACTGGATATATAAAGTTTTTTTATTATCTTTTATCTTATCAATCATATTTAGTGGTATTTCATCAGTAATGGCTGATAAATTTAATACCATAATTTTAACCATAATATTACTTGTTGTAGTAGCAACAGGAATTATATTTGATATGATTGGTGTAGCTGTACTTACTAGTAATGAAGCTAGTCTTCATGCTAAAGCCTCTAAAAAGTTAAAAGGTGCTAAAGAAGCAATATCCTTGTTAAAAAATTCTACAAAAGTATCATCAGTATGTAATGACGTAATTGGTGATATCTGCGGAATAGTAAGTGGTAGCTTAGGAGCAGTCCTAACAGTAGCCATCTCAAATTACTTTAATTTTTCTGCAACTATCACAACAGTTTTAGTAACAGCAGTCATATCTGCACTAACAGTTGGATGTAAGGCAATTTTTAAAGATGTTGCTACCAAAAATAGTGATGCAATTGTCTTTACTGTTGGAAAAATACTATCAATATTCAAAAAATAGTAAAAAAATAGTCAAAAACAAGTATTTTAACCCTTGATAAGTTGAATTCTTGTGATATAATACATAAGACGAAGAAAATTACTATGTCTTAAATTTCTAGACATGGCGGAAGGAGAATAACAATGAGAAAAGATATCCATCCAGAACTAAAAGAATGCCAAGTTAATTGTGCTTGTGGAGCTACATTTACATGCCAATCAACAAAAGAACAAATCCATGTTGAAGTATGTAATGAATGTCATCCATTCTACACTGGAAAACAAGGTAAAGCTAAAAAGACTGGTGCAGTTGAAAAATTCAACCGTAAATTTGGTTATAATCAAGAAACTACTGAAGAATAGTAGTTTTTTATTTTGGAAAAAACTTTTAGAAAAAATTGTTAAACCTAATACTATGTGATAAAATAATTTCACTTTTGGAGGAACTACTATGGAAACATTTTTAACACCAGAATTACATAAAACATTTGCTAAAATATCTTTAGATTATACGTACAGATATTCTCTTCAATTTTTTGACAGAATAAAAAGAGGCGTTTCATCAACTAGTGATCGTGGTCACTATGAAATACTACTAGACATGATGAACCATGACATTATTCAGTATGATGGTATAGCATATGACCATCTAGTTAATATGGATATGTTTAATGCTGCGAATCGACTAGCTAATTTGGGGGATATGATTTTTCATAACATAAAGTCAAAGAATACTTTATTTAATAGTATTCTCTATTGTCCAGAAGAGCTAAGTGAATATCAAATACTTCGTCTTCGTTTATGGTATGAATATTTTAAAGGTATCAATCATCTATTTAGTGTTAGCTATCAAACACAAGATGGTCCTTCTTTAATTGAAAGAGAAGGTACCGAAGAATTTTTAAAATCAAAGGAAATCTTTAATGATGAATATATTCATACTTTAACAAAAAAATTTCCAGATTACAGATAAATTAAGAACTCTACGTTTCGTGGGTTCTTTTTTAATGGTAAAATAATTAAAATCTCTATCATAAGGAGTGAGAAAATGGATCAAGTGAATATTGGAAAATTTATTTCTGAATGTCGCAAAAACAAAAATTTAACACAAAAGGAGCTAGCAGAAAAACTATATATTAGTGAAAAAACAATCTCGAAATGGGAGTGTGGAAAAGGTCTTCCAGAAGTATCATTAATGAAGCCTTTATGTAAAGAATTAGATATAACAGTAACAGAATTACTTAATGGATGTCGGGATGTCAAAAATGAAGAAACAAAAGAAAATAGTATAATAGAATATATCGATTATAATAAAAAGAAATCTCGTCATAAACTAATCATCCTATCGATTATATCTATCTTGTTAATAACTTTCATCTTATCAACAATTTGTTATTTCTTTAACACATACAATAAAATAGCAGTATATGAATTATATGGAGAGAATGAAAACTTCATAGTAAATGAAATGTATTTAACAAAATCAAATATCTACAATATTTTGTATACAGGCCAGATAGACTTAAAAAACACAGAGCTAAATAAAGAAGATATTATCGATATTGAATTAAAATGTGAAGATACTACAATTTATGGTGGTTCTAGTTTTGAAAATACAACTTATAAAGAAAAATATGGTTATAATGAACTATTAAATGATTACAAACTAAATAACATAGATAAGTGGATTATAAAGATAACATATAAGGAAAATGGCGAGAAAAAAATAGATACGATATCATTAAAAAATACTACATTAATGCGCAATAATGAATTTATATCTAAAAAAAGTGAATCTATTGGTAATTCTTTATCAGATATTAAAAATGATACAGCTATTATAAAAGAAAGAACAGATATAAGAAGACAATCTTTGTTGGAAAATAATTATACAGAGATATCTTTTTCAGAAGAAAATAACACTGGAATTTTTGAAAAAAACATAAACAAAAAAGAGTCTATCCAAATTATGTTAGGATTTTCATATTACCCAGATCTTACTTATCTTTATACTATTAAAGAAAACGAAATCATTAGAATAGAAGAAAGAGTAAAAAAAGAGAATCTAACCTCAAATATATCAGGACATATTGATTTTTCTGAAACAAGTTATAATTTTACATACGATATCTCAACAAAAGAGTTTATTGTAGAACCAAATGATATCGATATAAACAATATAGATGAAATTATTAGTAATTTTTTAAATTATCGTCAAGAACTATATAATATACTTAATAAACCCTTTGAAGATAAAAATAACTAGGAGACAAAATAATCTCCTTTTTTAAATTCCACCAGATGCCTGGCTGGTAAGTCAAAATATTCTAAATTATTATAAAGATATTCAAAATATAATTTATAACTAAAATCATAATTAAAAATGTCAAAAACCCCTAAAATTGGTACTAAAATCACTATCTCTTTAATAAAAGTAACTTAAATTATGATATAATATCTATATACAGAAGGTGATAACTATGGGTAAAATTAGTTACTTAATTAAAAGGATAAAATCTATGGATTATAAAAGTATGTTTGATACTGTGAATTTTGTTCATGAAAAGAACGGCAAAAACAAAATAGGAATATTCTTTGATATCATTCATTGTGGTTTAAAATATCAAGCAGGATATATGGATTATAAAATATTTGAAATGTACAATCTAAATGAAAAACAAAGAAGTACTATAGTAACACGTGGAATCAATAATGAATTTGTTCGTCGTTTTAATAATCCAGAATATATTAAATATTTTAGAAATAAAATTGAATTTAACAAGAAATTTAACAAATACCTACTAAGAGACTGGCTTCATATTGAAGACACAGAAAGTAGTTATAATGAATTTGTTGAATTCTGTGAAAAACATAAAAGTATTTTAGTTAAGCCAATCGATGAATGTTGTGGTAAAGGTGTTGAAATATTTAAGACAAATAAAAAAAATACAAAAGAAATCTTTGATAATCTAATTGAAACAAGAAGAACTTTAGTAGAAGAGATAGCAGTTCAATGTGATGAAATAGCGAGTCTTCATCCAACATCAATAAATACGATAAGAATTGTAACTTTAAAAGGTGAAATAGTAGCAGCTTATTTAAGAATTGGTAATCATAATAACGTTGTAGATAACTTTAATCATGGAGGATTAGTAGCTCCAATTAATATTGAAACAGGTATTATAGATTATCTTGCAATAGACAAAGATTTAAATATTTACGAAAAACATCCTATTACAAATGAACCAATTTTATGGTTTAAAATTCCAAAATGGCCAAGAATAAAGAGATTTGTTGCACAAGCATCAAAAGAAGTTCCAGAAATCGGCTATATTGGTTGGGATGTTTGTTTAGGACAAAAAGATCCATTTTTAATTGAAGCAAACGAATTCCCAGGACATGATATTTATCAACTACCACCTCATCGTACAGATGGTATAGGTTTATTACCAAGATTTGAAAAAGTATTAAAGAAAATTGAAGAAGAGGAATCATAGTATTTGGTTTACTCTTCTTTTTTTAATTCCTTGCATTTTTAAGTATCACGATATAGAATGATGTTAAAGACAAAAGAATAAAAGTCAAGCAATATAATAGAAAAAAGGAGAAAACAAATGAAAATAGCAATAGCAACTGATCACAATGGTGTTGATGAAAAGAAAGAAATAATAAAAAGTTTAAATAATTATGAAGTAGTGGATATGAGTACTGATAATACTCCAATTGATGATTATCCAGATTTTGCTTTTAAAGTAGCTGAGTCTGTAGCAAATAAAGAAGTAGATTTAGGAGTTTTATTGTGTGGAACAGGCATAGGAATGAGTATTGCGGCTAACAAAGTAAAAGGTATTCGTTGTGCACATTGTTCTAGTATTGAACAAGCCCACCTAGCTCGTGAACATAATAATGCTAATATAATTGCATTAAGCTATAAACAAGATTTAAAAGAATTAACAAAAATGATTGAAGAATTCCTAATTACTCCAGCAAGTCAAGACGAAAGACATCAAAGAAGAGTAAATAAAATCATAAGTTATGAAGATGGTACATATAATGAACTATAAGACATATATTTATATCATAACTCTTTTATTAAGTATTTTTGCTTTATCAGGAGTGAACTTTGATGGATTCATAAAAACAAATAAAGCTATGGAAGCTCGTATTCTAGTAATACTTCTTAGCATAGCCACTAGCTATTTAGTAACAAACTTTATAGCAGATTTCTTAAGTGTAAGCAGTATATTTCCAGTTAAATAATAATCTTAAAGGTGATTAGATTGAATAAAAAGTTAACGTATTTATCACTAGCTTTACTACCCATAACCATAATTAGTTTCTTGTTAAAAGAAGCTAATTTTATTATGGAAGAAAAAGATAATAAACAGAATGTTGTTGAATCAAAAACAATTAATGTGTCATTATCTGACAAAAATACTACCTTAGAACTAGAAGAGTATGTAATTGGTGTAGTGGCTGGCGAAATGCCTGCTTTATTCGATATAGAAGCCTTAAAAGCCCAAGCAATTGCATCTAGAACCTACGTTATAAATCATCTATCAAGAAATGATGAAATCTCAAGTACTATTAGCGATCAAGTTTATTTAACTAAAGAGGAAATGCAAACAAAATGGAAAACTAAATACGATGAATACTATAATAAAATAAAACAAGCAGTTCAAGATACAGAAGGCCTAATCATGTATTATGAAAATACTCCTATAAAGGCCTATTACTATTCTATGAGTAATGGTTATACTGAATCATCTTTAAATGTTTTTAAAGAGCAAAACGACTATCTTAGTATTGTAAAATCTCCCTATGATGAAGATAATTCTTATATAGAGACTTTCTCAAAAGAAACATTCTGTACTAAATTAGAAATCACATGTAATGAAATAAATATTAGTAATATTGAAAAAGATGAATCAAATAGAGTTTCTAAAATAACTATAAATAATAAAACATACACAGGTATTCAAGTTAGAAAGAAACTTTCTTTACGTTCAACAGACTTCACTATAATAGAAAAAGATAATAATATAGAAATTACTACCAAAGGATATGGCCATGGTGTTGGAATGAGTCAACACGGAGCGAATAATATGGCCAAGCTTGGTTTCAAATATGAAGAAATATTAAAATACTACTATCAAAATATCGAAATTGATAAGTTGTAGGTATATTTCTTTTTTTATTGTCCAAACTTATTATTAGAAAGGTTGGAAAAAAATGACAAGAAGAAAATTAAAAGATTGGGTAATCCCTACATTAGGAATTGTTGTATTGAGTTTCGCTCTTTTACTATATTATATTCTTGGTAACATCATAAATCATAATCTAGTAACAGATGACACATTTATCACAGATCCTATAATAAACAGCGTACAGGAAGTACAAGGTGAGGTTCAAGAAGTTGAAGAAACGAAAAAGATAGTAAAACCATTTACTGATGAATCAGTAACTATTAGTAAATACTATTATCAAGCTAGTGATGAAGAATCAAGACAACAACAATCTCTAATAAAATATGAAAATATCTATATGCCTAATACAGGAATTCTTTATTCTTCAACATCTGAATTTAAAGTAATAGCTGTCCTTGATGGCAAGGTAACTTCAGTAAAAGAAGATGACATCTTAGGTAACATAATTGAGATTGAACATGAACAAGGTTTAATTAGTATCTATCAAAGTGTTAAAGATGTTAAAGTTAATGTAGGAGATACAGTAACACAAGGTGACGTAATAGCTATGAGTGGATCTAATAAGTTAGAGGCTGAAAGTGAAAATTGCTTACATTTCGAAACATATAAAGATGGTTCACTAATTAATCCAGAAGACTTCTATAATATAGAAATTAAATAATTGAAGATTGTTCTATAATGAGTAAAGTATCTATTATAAAAAGAATTGTCTTAGAAATCACAAGCAATGGAATAATCATTCTATATAACAACGAACTGTCTTCGCATCAATTGTCTTCTGTGGAAAACTATAAAGTTATTAACAGAAAAAGTTTCGCAAATGATATAGAGACTATTTTAGAAAAAAATAACATATCTCCCTTAAGAGACAAGATAAATATTTCAATAATAATTGATAAAACATATACAGATTTAGATCGTAAAAATTTTCTAACTATCTTTAAGTTCTTGAAGTTTAATAAAATAGAATTTTTAGATATTACAAATATTTTAGATTTATCTGATAATGAAGCAGCTTTAGATATCGCAGAAAATAATATAAAGATTTATCATAAACAGAATGTCTATAGTACCAACATCTATTTTTCTTTTATACAAGAAATACTCTATCTATATCTAAATAAGCTTGTTAAATTATATAATATTAATAATATAAAAGTGTTTGGAAACTATAAAGATATTCCTATAATCTGCAATTATCTTGAAAAAAAACTCCATGTGAAGTTCTTAATTTATTCATACTCTGCCTACATGCCAATCAAATTGTTTACATAAAATTACTATTTTGTAAAGAAATTGAGAAACTTATGGTATAATTATAGTACGGAGGATGATGAATATGAAACTAAATATTCGTGGTGAAAAACTAACAATCACCAATTCAATGAAAGATTACATTACAGAAAAATTAGACAAACTGGATAAATATTTTGAAAATCCAGAAGAAATTAACACTAATGTTCTTGTAAGAGTAAAAGGTTTAGAACAAATCATCGAAGTAACTGCTCCAACAAAAAGATTTACTTTAAGAGCAGAAGAATCTAACGAAGATTTTTACGCAGCTGTTGATCTTGTAGTATCTAAACTAGAAAGACAAATTAGAAAAAATAAAGATCGATTAAATAAAAAGTATAAAAATGTTGAAACTTTAGAATTTAATTTTAACTACGAACCAGAAGAAAATGTAGAAGAAAATGTTGCTAGTATTGTTAAGAGGAAGAATATTTCAATGAAACCTATGGATGAAGAAGAAGCTATGCTACAAATTGAACTTCTAAATCATGATTTCTTCGTATTTAAAAATATTGATGAAGAATGTGTATCAGTTCTATATAAGAGAAAAGATAATAACTACGGAATTATTAATATGAAATAATCAAGGGAGCCAATGCTCCTTTTTAATTTTACGAATTTTTCAAAAAACGTTTTAAAAAGTGCATAAAGTAGGCAAATAATCCTAATTTTTATTGAAATTGTTGATAAAATCCCTTACAATAATAATTACGTATAAAAAGATTAAAGAAAAGTAAAGGAAAAATGTTTTATCCTTTACATTTCTTTGATATAATTAAAACTGTGGAGGTATGCGTAATGGGATTATTTAGAAAATTAATCGACTCAGAATATAAAGAATTAAAAAGGTTTGAAAAAATAGCAAATAAAATCGTTGAATTAGAAGCAGAGATGACTTCTTTAACAGACGAAGAATTAAAAGCAAAAACAGCAGAATTTAGGGAAGCTTTAGACAATGGTACAGATTTAGAAGAATTAGTAGTACCTGCATTTGCTGTTGTAAGAGAAGCAGCTTATCGTGTAATTGGTGAAAAACCATACTTTGTACAAATACTAGGTGGTTTAGCAATTCACTATGGTAATATTGCTGAAATGAAAACAGGTGAAGGTAAAACATTAACTGAAACAATGCCTACTTACTTAAACGCTTTAACAGGTAAAGGTGTTCATATCATAACAGTCAATGAGTTCCTTGCAAAACGTGACTCAGAATGGATGGGAAATATCTTTAGATTCCTAGGTTTAACAGTTGGTCTTAATCAACGTGAAATGTCACCTGCTGATAAAAGAGCAGCATATAATTGTGATGTATTGTATTCAACAAATAACGAAATTGGTTTCGACTACTTAAGAGATAACATGGTTGTTAGAGCATCAGACAGAGTACAAAGACCACTTAACTTTTGTATTGTCGACGAAGTTGACTCAATCTTAATCGATGAAGCAAGAACACCATTAATTATTTCAGGTGGCAAATTTGATTCAAAAGATTTATATACTTCAGCAGATAGAGCAGTTAAGAGATTGAATGAAGAGGACTACACTGTAGATGAAAAAACAAAAAGTGTTTCATTAACTGATAGTGGTGTAGAAAAGATAGAAAAAATCTTCCGTTTAAAAAATCTTTATGATTTAGAAAATGCCGTATTAGTTCATCACTTAAACCAATCATTAAAAGCGAATTATGGTTTCAAAATAGATGTTGACTATGTAGTAGAAGATGGTGCAATCATCATCGTTGACCAATTTACAGGTCGTTTAATGCATGGTCGTCAATTTAGTGATGGTTTGCATCAAGCAATCGAAGCTAAAGAAGGCGTTAAGATTAACGAAGAAACTAAAACAATGGCAACAATTACATTCCAAAACTTATTTAGAATGTATGCTAAGTTATCAGGTATGACAGGTACTGCTAAAACAGAAGAAGAAGAATTTAGAGATATTTACAACATGTATGTTATCCAAATTCCTACAAATAGACCAGTAGTCAGAGAAGATTTGCCAGATTTAGTATATGCAACTGAAAAAGGTAAATTTGCTGCTATTGTTAGAAAGATAAAAGAAATACATGAAACTGGACAACCAATTCTAGTTGGTACAATCTCAGTTGAAAACAACGAAAAATTAAGTGCTTTACTTAAAAAAGAAGGCTTAAAACATGAAGTATTAAATGCTAAAAACCATGAAAGAGAAGCTGAAATCGTTGCAAAAGCTGGTGAAATTGGAGCTATCACAATTGCTACAAATATGGCCGGACGTGGTACCGATATCAAACTAGCTGAAGGTGTTAAAGAACTTGGTGGATTATGTGTAATAGGTACAGAAAGACATGAATCACGTCGTATTGATAACCAATTACGTGGACGTTCTGGTCGTCAAGGAGATCCAGGTATGTCACAATTCTTCGTATCATTTGATGATGACTTAATGAGACGTTTTGGTACAGATAAAATTAAAGATATGCTTATCAGAGCAGGATTTACAGATGAACAATCAATTCGTTCTAAAGCATTCACTAAGAGTATTGAAACAGCTCAAAAGAAAGTAGAAGGAAACAACTACGATACTCGTAAATCATTGCTTGACTACGATAATGTAATGAATGAACAAAGAGAAATAATTTATTCAAGAAGAAATGAAATTCTTGATCAAGAATCAATCTCTGATAGAACACAAGCTACATTCGATAGTAATATTGCCAACTTAGTTGATAGTCATATCGAACCAGAAGGATATTTAACAGAAGATGATAAATCAGAAATCATTGAGTACTTAAATACAAACCTTATTAAAACTACTAAACTTGAAGTATCAGAAATAATTGATATGAAAGATGAAATTGAAGTAAAAGAATACTTAACTAATAAAGTAAAAGAAGACTATGAAGAAAAAACTAAGAGTGTACCAAAGGAAATCATTAGTGAATTCGAAAAAGCAATAGCTTTAAGAGTTATTGATGAAGCTTGGATTGATCATATCGGAGCTATGGAACACTTAAGAGAGGGTATTGGTCTTCGTGGTTATGGTCAAACTAATCCACTACAAGCTTATACTATGGAAGGTTATGACTTATTTGATGAACTAATGAGTAGCATCGAATCAAGAATCTCTATCTTCTTGCTTAAAGCTGAAGTAAGACAAAATACTGAAAGAAAAGAACAAAGAAATAACAACGTAGTTCATGATACACATGTTAAGACAAAAGGAACTCCTATTAAAAATGATAAAAAAGTAGGAAGAAATGACTTATGTCCTTGTGGATCAGGTAAAAAATACAAATCTTGCTGTGGAAAGTAATATAAATTGCTTTAAACTTAGTATATTACAAAAACAACAAATTAAAAAAGGTCATCAAAAATGATGACCTTTTTGCTTCTCATAAAACAAATTTAATATTTATAATAAGTTAACTTTATCGTTTTATATTATATTTGTTATAATGAAAATAGTGGTGATAGTATGTTTAAAAAAATAGAAAAAAATTGGTTTTTTGTATTATTAATAATACCTTTTATATTTATTTGTATAGCTAATAACACTGTTGATAATGATATATGGTTTTTACTTAATAATGGAAAATACATAATTAATAATGGATTCCCAATAACTGATCCTTTTTCGTTACATGAAGGATTAAACTATATAATACAACAATGGTTATCATCTTTTATATTTTATAGTGTTCATTCTCTCTTTGGAAAAACTGGATTACTTATATTGCTATATGCAGTATTTTTCTTATTAATGTTTGTATATTATAAATTATCTTATTTATTATGCAAAGATAGAAAAAAAGCTGTAATAATAACAAGCTTAGCCCTCCTTTTTATGAATGGTTACATAGTCCATAGACCTCAAATATTTACATACCTAATATTAATTACAGAATTATTGTTTCTAGAATTATATGTTCAAAAAAATAATAATAAATATTTATATATTTTACCCTTTTTGTCAATTTTATTGGTAAACTTTCATACATCAATGTGGTATTTTCAATTTGTCTTTATATTACCGTTTTTAGTAAATTCTATAAGTATTAAAAATATAACAATAGATAAAATAAGAATCAAACCACTTATTATAGTTTTAGTATTTATGATACTTGGTGGATTAATAAATCCTTATAGCTATCAATCGTTATTATATATATTTAAATCTTATGGAATGAGCGAAATTAATAATACTATCGGTGAAATGAAAGCAATAGATTTTTCTGTACCACCTTTTAAAGTAATACTTATGTGCTTATTTTTAATACTATTCTTATGTAATTTAAAAAAAGACTTAAAACTAGATGTTCGTCATTATTTATTTATATGTGGAACAACAATTCTTGCTTTTATGCATGCAAAAGGCTATCCATACTTTATAATTGCTTTTTTCTTTTCGTTGTCATATCTAATAAAAAATTTAAATCTAAAAATTAAAATAAAACAAAAATGGATAAAAGCTACATGTCATGGTTTAAAAATAGGATTAACCTTAATGCTATCAATTACTTTTTTTATAACGATGTATTACTCAATAACAGAATTTTCCTTCGGCAATTATTCAGAAGGAGAGATAATAGATTATATTGCTGATAATTATGATCCAGACAAAGTTCGATTATATGTCGATTTTAATAATGGAGCTTATGCAGAATATTTGGGTATGAAGTCATATATTGACGGAAGAGCAGAGTTATATTTTAAAAAATTTAATGGCAAGAGTGACATATTTATTGAATCTTTAAATATAGAAGATGACAATCGTGATTTTGACTATGAAGATTTTATTAACAGATATAAATTTACCCACTTAATTGTTAAGACTGATACATACTTTGAAGAATATTTAGATAATAACAATGATTATGAAGTAGTTTATGAACAATATCCTAATCCATTTTCTAAGGATGTCGTAATAAATAAATTATATTCTTTAAAAAATATAGATAAATAATAAATATATAAATGTATAATACTTTTATATATATATGTTAAAACAAAAAATTAAATATAGAAAAGAGGTGTTTTTATGTTACAAAGAGGTCATTTTACAATTCCAAATGTATTAGAACTTCCCAATATAATTCCAGATGAAAGAGGAATTTCTAAAGTAATTGAACTAGATTATATGGGAAAATATGAATTTGAAGGAAATGCTATTCCTATTTCAAGAATGTTTATAGAATATAATAAAGATTTTTACGAATTTGTCCCTGTAGATATTTATAATAAAAATGGAAATCAAATGTTCTTATATATTAATACTTATCTGCTTTTAGCTAAAGATTCAGAATCTATCCATAAAATGGCTGAAAAACAAATAAATAAAAATTATTCACTATATGAATATATCAATCATCCAGAAGAAGCTTCATGTGACTTTTGGTGGGATATTCAAGGGGACTACTTTATTTTCTTTGGTGAAGAGAGAAAAGAACTTGTTGAATATTTTATAAATACTTGCTTTACAAAAGATGGTGGAAAAGAATCAATCAAACAAAAGCTTCACAAAGCTGGATATAAATTAAATGATGACTAATAAAACATATGATTTTAATAGCATATAAATAATCAATAATGTATAATAAAATTAGAAGGAAGGTTTTGGTATGACAATTGCTGAAGCAAAAAGATTTTATGAAACAGATAGACAAGAATATATTCCAGAAAAAAACAGAGAATTTATGGCTTGGCTATATGAAAAACTACAAAAGGGATATAATCCTTACTTGGATTTGGAAAGTATAAAAGATTTAATTCAAAAAATAAAAACTTGGTATGAAATGAAATATCCTAATAGAGAATTAGAATATAGAAAAGGCGTTATAAGTACTGAATTCGAAGGAATTAATAACATTTCAGAAAATATGGATTTTGAGCAACTAAGATATCGTCTTCATCATTCTGAATTAGAAACTCTTGATTGCAAATATCGTAGTAATAGCGGTTATTGTCAACCAGACTGGGGAGGATATGATCAGAGAATTTCTGATAGTACTGGTTGGATTGATTTCATTGGTTTTAAAGTTGATGCTCAATTACCTAGCGAAATGAAAATAGTAAGAATGATGTCAGCAACAGCCATCGGCGGTCTTATATCCCCATACGAAATGACTCGCTTAGATGATTTCTTGCCAACAGTGCCAACAGAGTTCATCACAATAAAAGATTTAATAGATATTATAAGAAATAGTTCTAATATGACTTCAACAGATTTAGATAAAATAGAATTTACACATGAAACAGATTTAGAACTAAGGACTAAAATCTTTGATATGATAAATCTAGCTCTAATTTATTCGAAAGAAACTATTCCAGAATATGGTCAAGAACGTGCTCGTAAATTTAGTGAAGATGTTAATGCTAAATATAATATTTCTATATCTACACCAGATATAACTGAATTGATTTTAAATACACGAGAATCCACTGATAGAATAGAAAGATTAAGAATATCTAATTTAAAAAGAAAAGTAAAAAAAATAGAGAAAAAGAATAATTAAGGAGTAACATTTTGTTGCTTCTTTTATTATGAAACAAACATACAAACACTCTTTACACTATACCGAACAAATATTCTAAAACGCCTTGCTTTCTCAAAACAAAACTCGTATAATAAATAGTACAAAAAAGTGAAATCAACTTGAATAGAAATTATTCGACTTAAAACTTCAAATTAAAATAAATACCTAATTTATGACTATGTTATAATAATTGAAAGGACTGATTATAATGGAATTAAGAGAAATTAAACAAAAGTTAAATGAACTAACAATAAAATTAAACGACATCGGGAGGTCACTTTGACATAGATGATAAAATAAGTCGTATAAAAGCAATAGAATCATTAATGAATGAACCTAATTTTTGGGATGATATTGATAAAGCTAATAAAAAAAATCAAGAATTAACTATCCTAAAAAAAGAGAGTACATCTTATAACAACTTAAATAAAGAATTATTATCTAGTAAAGATATATTAGAACTTATCGAACTAGAACCATCAGTAGAACTTCAAGAAGAACTAGAGTCAAGCCTTGAAATATTAACAACGAACATCGAAGAATTAGAACTTGCGACTTTGCTTAATGGTGAATATGCTGAATCAGATTGCTACCTAGAAATTCATCCAGGAGCAGGTGGTACTGAATCATGTGACTGGGCTAATATGTTATTACGTATGTATGAACGATTCTGTGATAAAATGAATTATAAATACGAACTAATCGAACAACAAGCTGGTGAAGAAGCTGGTATTAAATCAGCCACAATTCATATTAAAGGTGCATATGCTTATGGATACCTAAAATGTGAAAGTGGTGTTCATCGTTTAGTGAGAATATCTCCATTTGATTCAAATAAAAGAAGACATACTTCATTTGCATCTGTATCAGTAGTACCAGAGATTGATCAAAATATTAATATTGAAATAAAAGAAGAAGACATTAGGATAGATGTTTATTGCGCTAGCGGTCATGGTGGACAAGGCGTAAATACCACACCATCTGCAGTAAGAATTACACACTTTCCAAGTAAAATAGTAGTAACTTGTCAAAATGAAAGAAGTCAATTACAAAATAAAGAACAGGCCATGAAAGTTTTAAAAGGAAAGCTATACGCCCTAGAAGCGGAACGAAAAGATAGAGAGCTAAAAGCCCTAAAAGGTATTAGTACTGGTATCGATTTTGGTAGTCAAATAAGAAGTTATGTTCTAGAACCATATACTTTAGTAAAAGATACACGCTCAGGTTACGAAACAGCGGAAGCAAGTAAAGTTTTAGATGGTGATATAAAACCATTTATAGAATCGATTTTAAAATCAAAATAATCTTTAAAACGCTAAAATGTCTAAGAAAAGAACACTAAACTTAAAAATACAAGAAAAAATATTCGTAGAAACATATTTTTTAACTAAAAATAGCTTCTAAAATAATTGTTGCTTTAAGAAGAAATATAATATAAAATACTCGGAAAAGAGGGATAACTATGAAAGAAACCATTGCTTACCTTAATAGTTTACTTGCATCAGGGGATACAATTGTCATTGGTTTATCAGGTGGACCAGATTCGATGTGTCTTTTAGATATAATTTCATCATTAGACAAAAATATTAACATAATTTGTGCTCATATAAACCATAATATTAGAGAAGAAAGTAAAAATGAAATGGCTTTCATTAGGAAATATTGTAAAATAAAAAAAATAACATTAGAAACAACAACTTTTGATAAAAAAAGTCTTAATGAAAACTATAATGAATTAGAATTACGTGAAAAAAGGTATCTTTTCTTTGAAGAAATCTTAAAAAAATATAATGCTAAGTATTTATTTACTGCCCATCATGGAGATGATCTAGTTGAAACAATTTTAATGAGAATTACTAGAGGATCAACTCTAAAAGGTTACACAGGTTTCCAGATAGAAACAACTAAAAGGAATTATCGCATTATAAAGCCTTTAATATTTATGACTAAAGATGATATTGAATTATACAATAAAGAACACGATATCCCATCGGTTAAGGATAAAACTAATGATGAAGACAATTATACAAGAAACAGATATCGTCATAATGTTCTTCCTTTCTTAAAAAAAGAAAACAAAGATATTCATTTAAAATACTTAAAATTTAGTAGAGAACTATTAAAATATTATAACTTTGTAGACAAGATTATTAGTGAAGAAATAGAAAATCGTTATAATAAGAAAATACTTGATATAACAAGTTTCGACAAATTAGATAAACTGATTCAAACTAAAATAATAGAATATATTTTAGATGATAACTACGATAGAAACCTTTACTTAGTAAATGACAAACATATTACATTAATACTTGATATCATAAATAGTCCAAAGCCAAATGTAGAAATTAATTTGCCTGATAATTTAAGAATTACAAAAACGTATAACAAGCTTAAAATTACACGCAAAAAGAAAGAATGCAGTACTTACAATTTGATTATTAACAATGAAGTAACACTACCAAATGGCAAGATTATAAAAATGATTGAAGATACTGATAAAAATAGTAATTACTACATAAAATTAAATAGTAAAGAAATAAGGTTGCCTTTATATGTTAGAACTAGAAAAGATGGAGATAAAATGGTCGTAAAAAACATGACTTCATCTAAAAAATTAAAAGATATATTTATCAATTGCAAACTTTCAAAAGAAGAAAGAGATATGCAACCAATCGTTGTTGATAGTGGAGGCGAAATTATCTGGCTTCCAGGCCTAAAAAAATCTAAATTTGATAAATCAAAGGGCGAAAACTATGATATAATATTATGGTATAATTAAATTTATGTAAAATTTTATATGAAGGAGAAAAATAATGAAAAGAAAAAAAGAAACAAATAAGCTAATGTTCTTATATACAGGACTTATATTGTCTTTAGCTTTAATATTTTGTGTGTGGACTCTAGCAGAAAGTAAACCACACGAACTAACTACAGGTGAATTAATTCAAGAAATTCAAGAAGAGAATGTTACTGAAATAACAATTACGCCAAAAAGTAGTGAAAGCATTTATGAAATAAAAGGAAAACTTGAAGGTTATAAAGAAAAAGAATATTTCACTACAAAAGTAATTGGTGAAGAAGTAGGAACTATAACTGAATATGCTAAAAATCAAGGAATTAAAGAATACGATACAAACAAAGATCCTGGATCTAATAATTTCATGTATATAATTATTAATTTCCTACCTATAGTAGTACTTTTGGTGGCAGCTTACTTCATGTTCAATAAACTGTCTGCAGGTAATAACAAGTCAATGGATTTCGGAAGAAGCCGCGCTAAGCTAAGCGAAGACGGTGGACAAGTAAGATTTACTGATGTAGCTGGATTAAAAGAAGAAAAAGAAGAAGTACAAGAACTTATTGATTTCTTAAAAAATCCAAAGAAATTCCAAAAGCTTGGAGCTAGAATTCCAAAAGGTGTTTTACTAGTAGGTCCTCCAGGAACAGGTAAAACATTACTTGCTAAAGCAGTAGCAGGTGAAGCAAATGTACCATTTTACTATATAAGTGGTTCTGATTTCGTAGAATTATTTGTAGGTGTAGGTGCATCTCGTGTTAGAGATATGTTTAAACAAGCAAAACAAAGTGCTCCATGTTTAATATTTATTGATGAAATTGATGCAGTTGGACGCCAAAGAGGTACAGGTTTAGGTGGTGGACATGATGAACGTGAACAAACACTTAACCAATTACTTACTGAAATGGACGGATTTGGTGCAAATGAAGGTATAATTATTATAGCAGCAACAAACAGACCAGACGTTTTAGACCCAGCATTATTAAGACCAGGAAGATTCGATAGACAAGTAACAGTTAGTTTACCTGATTCTAAAGAAAGAGAAGAAATACTTGGTGTACATGCTAAAAACAAAATCTTTGCTCCAGAAGTAAATCTTGAAAATGTAAGTCAAAGAACACCAGGATTTAGTGGTGCAGACTTAGAAAACTTACTTAATGAAGCAGCACTACTTGCTGTTAGAAGAGATAAAAAAGCGATAACTATGGATGAAATTGACGAAGCAACAGACAGAGTTCTTTTAGGGCCTGCAAAAACATCTCGTCGCATAACAGACAAAGAAAAACGTCTTGTAGCAATTCATGAAGCTGGACATGCTGTAATAGGAATTAAACTTCAAGAAGCTCAAGAAGTTCACAAAATTACAATCATTCCTCGTGGAATGGCTGGCGGATACACAATGATGCTTCCAAAAGAAGAAAAAATTGGTATCATGACAAAAGAAGAATTAATTGGTCAAATCACAGGATTACTTGGTGGACGTGCAAGTGAAGAAACATTTATTGGTGAAATAACTACTGGTGCTTCTGACGATCTAAAACGTGCAACTAAGATTGCTCGTTCAATGGTAACAGAATATGGTATGAGTGATTTAGGGCCTATACAATTGGAAGAAAAACAAGAAGGTGTTTTCTTAGGAAGAGACTATGCTAAATCAAGAGACTTCTCAGATCAAGTTGCTTTAGAAATTGACCAAGAAGTTAGAAAAATTCTTGAAGAATGCTATAAAGAAGCAAAAAAATTGTTATCAAAACACGAAACTCTTGTACTATTAATTGCTGATGCGTTAATGGAACACGAAACATTAACAAGAGAACAAATTGCTTCACTAGTAGAAACAGGAAGCATTGCTCCTGAATCAACAGAAAAAGAATCAGAAATAGAAGAAGCAGTAGAATCTAAAGAAACAAAAACTTCTAAAACAAAAGAAAAAGAAACAAAAAAAGATACAGATAAATAATAGAAAGGGAAACAAAAAATAAAGTTTCCTTTTTTCGTCCCCAAATATTTCATAAAACCTATGACATTTCCCTCTATATATGTTAAAATTATTTAGAGAAATAATACATGAAAAGGTGGTACGTATATGGCAAAAGTTATTTCACTAGTAAATCAAAAGGGTGGAGTTGGTAAAACAACAACTAGTATAAATTTGGCTGCCGCACTTGGTAAAGAAGGTAAAAAAACATTATTAATAGATTTAGATCCACAAGGAAATGCTTCAACTGGAATAGGCTATAATAATGGTGATATTAAACATGATATTTATGATGTAATGACAGGCAACTGTACTATAAAAGAAGGAATAATAAAAACAAAGTTTAAAAATCTTTCAATTATTCCATCAACAATTAACCTAGCTGGTGTTGATGTTGAATTTGTTAAAAATATGCTAGAGAATTCAGAATTTAGACAAAACGAGCAATTAAAAAATGCACTAGCAGAAGTTCAAGATAACTACGACTATATAATTATTGATTGTCAACCATCACTAGGAATAACAACAATGAATGCCTTAGTAGCAAGTAATTCAGTAATAATTCCAGTTCAATGTGAATTTTTTGCTCTAGAAGGAATTACCCAATTACTTAATTCAATTATTATGGTTCAATCAAATATGAATCCAGAGTTACGCATTGAAGGTGTTCTACTAACAATGTTAGATGGTAGAACAAATATAGGCTTAGAAGTAATTGAAGAGGTAAGAAAATACTTTAAAAACAAAGTATTTAACACAATCATCCCTAGATTAGTTCGTCTAGTAGAAGCACCAAGCCACGGAAAACCAATAAGTGACTATGATCCTACTAGTAGAGCAACGCTAGCTTATCAAAACTTAGCAAAGGAAGTGATTAGTAGAAATGGAAACTAAGAGAAAAGCCCTAGGAAAAGGACTAGAACAACTATTTTCAAACGAAGTAATAGACTTTGATAACTTCGAAAAGAAAATAGTAAATGAAACAAAAGAAAGTGACATCGTCGAAATACCACTTACAGAAATTAGAAACAATCCTTATCAACCACGTAAAGAGTTTGATCAACAATCTTTAAGTGAGTTTGCTGAAAGTATTAAAGAACACGGAGTTATTCAACCAATCATTGTTAAAAAAAGTATCAAAGGTTATGAACTTATAGCAGGTGAAAGAAGAACTCGTGCTTCAAAAATGGCTGGAAAAGATACTATCCCTGCAATTGTAAGAGAAATGTCAGATCAAGAAATGATGGAGATAGCTCTTATCGAAAATATTCAAAGAGAAGACTTAAATCCAATTGAAGAAGCAGAAGCTTTTTCTAAAATAATTGATTCAAATGGTATAACTCAAGAAGAAGCCGCACGTAAATTTGGTAAAAGTAGAAGTTATATTACAAACCTATTAGGACTTCTTAATTTACCAGAAAAAACAAAAAAATATGTTCAAGAATCTAAAATAACAATGGGACATGCTAGAGTACTAAGTAAATTATCAGATCAAGACGAGATAAATCGTTTAGCTGATCTTATCATTGAAGAAGGACTTAGTGTTAGAGAAACTGAAAAATTAACTAGTGGCGTTGAAATAGAAAAGAAAAACAAAATAAAAAGGGAACCAGTATATAGTGCAAGACACTCAATATATGAAGGAATCATGCGTGATAAAATAGGTACAAAAGTAAAAATAGGTACAAAGAAAATTGAAATTCCATTTGATTCTGACAACGACCTTGATAGAATACTTGAAATACTAGGCATTAGTATGGATGGTGAATAATGATAGATTTTCTAAAATTATTATTAAATATCATCAGTAAAAAAGAAGTATATGGAGTAGTGGTTACGTTTGCGGTAGCATACTTTATATACAGAACCGTTTCAATTATCTTAGAAGAAGTTATAAATTACGGAAAAAACAACTATGAAAAAAAGAAAAGAAAAACAATTACAAAATTATTCAAAAATGTTGCTAAATATATAATATTAATTATTGCAGTATTAACAATACTAAGCATCTATGGTGTGAATGTAGCAGGTATGGTAGCTGGACTTGGAATAACTGCCACAATTATCGGACTTGCACTACAAGATACGTTTAAAGATATCATAAATGGAATAAACATAATTGTTGAAAATTACTTCATAGTTGGAGACTATGTTGAATATGCTGGATTCACAGGAGAAGTAACTGAATTTGGATTAAAGAGTACTAAAATAAAAAATGCGAATGGAGAGGTAAAAATTGTTGCTAATAGAAATATAATGGAAATAAAAAACTTATCTCAAGAGACACAAGCAATCTTAATAAATATTCCTCTTCCATATGAAGAAGATGTTGAGAAAATGGAAAATATAATAAACAAAAACATCTTACCTAAAATAGCAGAAATTCAAAATGTTCATCCAAAATCTGTTACCTATCTTGGAATTAATGAACTTGCTGATTCTTGCATAAAATATCTCATAAAATATGAATGTGAAAGAGAAACACAATGGCAAGCTAAAAGAGATGCTAATCGTATAATAATAACTGAACTAAATAAAAAACACGTTAGCATTCCATATCAACAACTGGAGGTGCATAATGAAAAATAATTATAAATTAGGCGATATAGTTGAGATGAAGAAACCCCATGCATGTGGTACAAATAAATGGGAAATTACTAGAATGGGAGTCGACATCAAAATAAAATGTGTCAATTGTAATCGCGAAATAATGATGGATAGATTAGAATTTGAAAAAAAATTAAAAAAGATACTTGGAGGCAATAATGAATAAGTTTAAAGAACGTATTACTTTAAACCCTATTATGACCTTCTTGATATTAATACTATTTGTTATAGTATTAAGTGGATTTTTAAACTTAATAGGTTTTGAAGCTACATATAGTAAAATTGATGTTACTACAGGTGAATACACTGTAACATCAGAAAGTGTAGAATCCTTACTAAGTCTAAGTGGTATAAAGTATATATTTACTTCTACATCATCTAACTTTGCAGGATTTACACCATTAGTTAACATAATGATAATCCTAATTGGAATAGGTATAATGGAAAAAAGTGGTTTCTTAAAAACAACTTTTACTATCCTAACAAAATATTGCAAAAAATATACCATAACATTCTGGTTAGTACTACTTAGCGTATTATTTAGTATAGCAGGTGATATTGGATATGTCGTAATGATTCCTATAGCAGCTCTACTATTTAGTTACGGACGAAGAAATCCTTTAGTTGGAATTGTCGCCGTTTACGCAGGTTTAACTTGTGGTAGTGGAATAAGTTTCTTGTTAACAGCTATTGATAGCGAAATGCTAAGATATACCTTAGCTAATGCAAGAAATATTGATACAAATTATTTACTAGGAACATCTTGTTTTATCTTTATAATGGCTATAGCAGTAATATTAGTATCAATTATAATAACAATAATTACTGAAAGAATAAGTACAAATAATGTAGAAAAATATGAGTATAAAGATGAAAAGAAAGAAGTTAGAATAGGTAAAAGAGAATATAGAGGTTTAATCTTTGCTATAGCAGCAGGTGCCTTATATTTACTAGTATTTATTTATAATATAATACCTGGCTTACCTTTCTCTGGAAATCTGCTAGATTACGCTCAAGATTTCTATATCGACAAACTATTTAGCTTTGATTCTTTCTTCAGTAATGGATTTGTCTTTGTAGTAACAATGTTCTTCATAATACTTGGTTTATTTTACGGAATTGGTGCCAAGACAATAAAGAATAACAATGATTTCTGTGATGACTTAAAACATTCATTAGATGGAATAGGGTTGCCAGTAATAACAATTTTATTAGGTTCAATTTTAATAAATGTATTCAAGAAAAGTAACATAGGTACAGTATTAACAGTATCATTAAGTAATATAATTGGTAATAGCTCATTAACAGGACTACCTCTTATAATTGTGTTATTTTTAGTAAGTGCAATTTCAACATTGTTCCTAACAAGTCCAACAGCTAAATGGGCAATAATCTCATCTGCAGCAATTCCAATATTTATGAATGGAAGCTTAAGCCCAGAATTTGCTCAAGTAATAGTCAGATTTGGAGAATGTATGACTATAGGATTAACACCATTACTAGCATACTTTACAATATATATTGCTTATTTAGAAAAGTACAATCAAGGAGAAAACCCAATACCATTATTTAGAACACTAAAATACCAAGTGGTATATGGATTAATTGTCGGGGCTGCATTATTACTCCTTTTAATAGGTTGGTATTTAATTGGTATTCCTATAGGAATAAATGGATTTGTAACAACATAGCAATTGAGAATTCAATTGCTTTTTATATTCCACTAATTAGTTCTATACTTAGATTTAAATCATAATATAAATAAATTAAATACTATTATAAATACCTTATTGTGGTAATAAAAGTAAAACGCCAATTAAAACGATTGAATGTTCAATCGTTTTCTTATATAATAACAAATGAATTGAGGTGTTTAAAATGTCATTAAAAGCAGGAATAGTAGGACTACCTAATGTTGGTAAATCTACATTATTTAATGCCATAACTAAAAAAAATATATTAGCAGCAAATTATCCATTTGCAACTATCGAACCAAACGTAGGAGTAGTAACAGTACCAGATTATCGTTTAGATAAATTAAATGAAATGTATAATCCTAAAAAGCTAGTTCCAACTACGTTTGAATTTACTGATATTGCAGGTCTTGTAAAAGGAGCTTCTAAAGGAGAAGGTTTAGGAAATAAATTCTTGTCTCATATTAGAGAAGTTGATGCTATCGTTGAAGTAGTTAGATGCTTCGAAGATGGAGAAATAACTCATGTTGAAGGTAAAATTGATCCTATTAGAGACATAGAGATAATAAACACAGAGTTGATATTAGCAGATTTAGAAATAGTAGAAAACAGAATTAGTAAAATAGAGAAGAAAGCTGAAACAACAAAAGACAAAAATGCAGTTCTTGAGCTGAATGCACTAAGAAAATCAAGAGAAGCTTTACTTCAAGGAACAGCATTAAGAAATATTGAATATACAGAAGATGAACTAAATGTTATATCAGGATTTAACTTTATAACTCTTAAGAAAATAATTTATGCAGCAAATGTTAATGATGAAGATGCTATAGCAGGTTCTAACTCTTATACAGATATAGTGACAGAATATGCTAATAAAGAAGGATCTAAAGTTATAATCATGTGTGCTAAGCTAGAAAGTGAACTTTCAGGTTATGAAGATGAAGAACGTAAAGCATTTATGGAAGATATGGGTCTTAATTCATCAGGGTTAGATATGCTAATTAAAGCTACATATGATCTTTTAGGTTTAAAGACATTCTTTACATCAGGTACAGATGAATGTCGTGCTTGGACTTTTAAAGATGGTATGAAAGCTCCAGAATGTGCAGGTATTATTCATACTGATTTCCAAAAAGGCTTCATTAAAGCAGAAGTAATGAGTTACGATGATCTTGCTACCTTAGGTACAGAAAAAGCAGTTCAAGAAGCTGGTAAACTTCGCCTTGAAGGAAAAGAATATATAATGAAAGATGGCGACATTTGCTACTTTAGATTTAATGTAACAAAATAGGTGATTTATGAAATACATAAGAGAATTCTTTGTAAATGAACATCCTTTTATTCCATACAAGCCTTTTGGTTTCATTCATCTAACTTGTATTCTAAGTGTTGTTATAGCTTTAATTATAATTTATGTTAAAAGGAACAAAATATCAGACTTACCAGAAAAAACAAAAAGATATATCCTAAAAACGATTGCTATTATTATGTTAATAAATATGATTATATATAATATAGCTCCACATTTATTTGGTTATTTTGATTATAAAATCCATTTACCCTTCCAGTTATGTTTTATTTCAGGATATATTTTTATGTTTGCAATTCTTTTTGAAAAAGATAACTTACTTAAGTTAACATTATTCTTATCTTTTATTGGACCAATTCCTGCAATATTATGGCCAGACTTACCATCAACATTTGATGATTTTAATTTTTGGAAATATTTCATCTCTCACCATGTCTTTATTTGTGCATCATTTTTTTCATATTTTGCATTAAATTATAAAATAGAAAGAAAACATATTATAGGAGCATTTTTGTTTACAAATTTACTTGTCTTTATAATGATGCCGTTTAATCATATATTTAATATGAACTACATATATTCAAGTGAAATACCAGCAAACATCATCGAAATGTACCCTTGGTTATCTAATCTTCCAGCATTCTTAGTTATCGAAATAACTGGTCTTATTATTGCAATATTACTATATCAATTAATCAGAAAAAGAAATAAAGAACTAAATAATCAAGCAAGTCTTCCAGAAAAAAGAATTACTAAAAAGACTAGTCGCATAAAAAAAGCCTAATCTAAGAAAAGGTTTACATCCAGTAAACTTGGTGTTATAATACTAGCGAGTAAGAAATTTACTCCTTGCTTTATACTGGATATAAAGCCGAAAAGACCATAAGGAGGTGTAAAAAATGAACAAATATGAAATGATGTTTATCGTAAAAGCAACTATGGAAAGCGACGCTGTTAAAGCAACTGCTGAGAACATGAAAAAAGTAGTTACTGACCTTGGTGGAAAAGTAGCTGAATACAAAGAACTTGGCGAAAAAAAATTAGCTTATCCTATCAAGAAAGAACTTAACGGTTATTATTTCGTAATGCAAATCGAAGTAACTAAAGAAGCTGAAGCAGAATTAAGCCGTAAAGCTGGACTTGATGAAAACATTTTAAGACATTTAATTGTTAAATTAGATGAGGAGTAAGATAAGTTATGAATAGAGTAGTCTTAGTCGGAAGATTAACAAGAGATCCAGAAATGCGTACAACATCTAGTGGAATAAGTCAAACTAGATTTACTTTAGCAGTTAATCGTCGTACAGCTAGTCAAAGTGGCGAAAGAGAAGCAGACTTTATTAGTTGTGTTGCTTGGAGAGGAACTGCAGAAGCAATAGCTAAATACTTAACTAAAGGAAGAGAACTAGCTGTTGAAGGTAGAATCCAAACTGGAAGTTACGACGCACAAGACGGAACAAAGAGATATACAACAGATGTAGTTGTAGATAATTTCACTTTTATTGGAAGTGGTAATGGATCTACAGCTCCTACATATCAAAATAATGGAGCATCAAGCGATATTGCTACAACAGACATTAGCGAAGATCCATTTAAAGATTTCGGTAGTGAAGTAGCCTTAAGTGATGATGACCTTCCATTCTAAAAAGGAGGATTTAAACATGGCTGAATTTTATCGTAAAAAGAAGAAAATATGCCAAATGTGTGCTGGTAAAAGCGTTGACTACAAAGACGTTATGATTGTTTCTAAATATATTAATGAAAAAGGAAAAATCATGCCTCGTCGTATGACTGGTGCTTGTGCAAAACACCAAAGACACATAGCTCAACAAATTAAATGGGCAAGATATATGGCATTACTTCCATACGTTAAGTAATATATTAAAAGTACTCGAAAGAGTACTTTTTTTATTTTTTACAAAAAAAGTTGCAAAATTTTAAAAATATAATATAATACTTTACAAGAAATTTTTAGGGGGATTTATATGAAAGAAAAAATGAAAAGTATAAAAAAGATTGCTTTATACAGTTTATTATTATCTTTTATTATTGTTTACACAGAATTTATCCCAAAAACTAATCAAGAGATAGATTCAGTAACAAGTCTTATAACAAATATTGGAACTTATAAAAGTCCAGCAGAACTTACATCAAATGGTGAAAAAAGAGTATATTTATCTGATTTAAATTATATTACCTCTAATAACTGGTCATATAATGGTTGGGCTGGTCATACAATCCAACACGATAAAAACCAAGAAAATGGTAAATTAAGCTTAATGATAAATGGAGAAAGAACATATTTTACTAAAGGTGTTAGTGTTCATGCAAAAGGCCAAGTAACTTATGATATATCAGAGTTATCAACACAATATCCACGTTTTATTGCTTATATCGGTGTTGATGGTTCAAGAGGTTCAAATGGTGACTTATGGATTAGAATCTCAGTATCTAAAGACGGAGTAAAATGGGAAGAAAAAGTAAAAACTTCTAATATGAAAGGAACAACTCCTGCTGTAGATGTAGATATAGATGTTGAAGGATATAAATATCTAAGAATTTATGCTGATCCAAACGGAGGAAATGCTGCTGACCATGCAACTATAGCAAATGCTAGATTAGTTACAAAAGATTTTGATAAAAATGAACCTTATTATAATAAAATACACACTGTTGAGTACTATGATAACATTTTAAAAAACTATAGTGTAGAAGAAAACTATAATAATAATTATAGATTAGTTCTTGAAAGAGAATTAGTAAATAAATTAGGATACGCAAATATTCAAGACTTAGCTGAATTCAAAAAGGGCTTTTCTGAAACATTTAATTGGTATCTTGGTAGCAATGAAAGAATAGAACAAATCATTGAAGTTGGTGAAATTGGTAATACAACTAACTTTATGACAATTTTAACTGACATATATAATAAATATCATTCAGAATTCTCTGGTGAAAATGGTTTAGTATATGCAAAAATGTCAGTAGGATTAGCAGCAACATATACAACTGATGCGATTCTTTCACCACTTAGATTTGGCGGATATGCGGCAAATTACGACTATGTAGAACGTTTTACGCTAATGAAACAATTATTTGACGAAAATAAATTTATGAGAGTCGTTAATAATGGTAAAGCTGGTGAGATGGTTCAAAATGATTGGTTTAAAGATTATCATGTAGAACTAATACGTATGATTATGCGTGATGGTATTAGAGGAGACGAACTTATCTGGCTTAATGAATATACCCATTATAAGAAAAGTTTCAGCGAAGGAATGGTTCCATACCTTAGTCCTAACTACAATCAAGCAAAGCTTTATGCTGAAGAAAATAGAGAAAAATATAATCAAAAGTATTTATTAGATCAATATGGCGTACCATACAATGATGGTATCCAACGTTATTGGATGGTCTTTGAAGCAGGAGGAATATGCTGGGATCAATCTAGAATTGGTCAAAGTATGTGGAAGGTTAATGGTCTTCCTGCCGTAGGAGCATATCAACCAGGTCACGAAATGTACTTTACTTACTATCAAGACAATAATGGAAATGGTTATTGGTCTGAAAGATATGGTAATTACAATGGTGCTGGTACTACTTGGGGTGGTGGTCAACGTAATCGTTTGATCTTCAACTGGGGAGCAAAATCTTTTACAGACCAAAATATTGGTGGTTCTAAAGGTGGAACAAGCTTAGGATACCTATATTTAGCCCAAGCAAACTTAAATAACTATGATAAATACAAAAAGTCATTGTATTACAATTTAATTGCTAATTCTTATGAAGATAATAATAAGAAAATAGAGACATATTTTAAAGCATTAGAAGTAAACGATACAAACTTAGATAGCTACGATTATATTATTAAATTATATAAAGCTATGAGTGATAAAAATGCAGGCGGAACAATTACTTCTGATGACTGGTATGATTTAGCTCTTAAAGTTACAGACGGATATAAATATTATCCAGTTGCAATGTATGATTTATTAAATGTAATCAGACCATACCTTGAAGGCGAGAAAAAATTAGATATTGATAGAATTGAAAAAGAAAATTTAAACGCCGCTGTTAACGTATCAAATGAAACTCTTAATTCAATAGGTGCTGTTAATGCAGGTAGTGGTGTTAGAACACATGCTAAAGTCCTTTTAGGAAAAGCTCAACCCGACCCAATGTCTTTCTCATTTGATGGTGAAAATGGTGGAAAAATAGTAAAAAATCCTCTTTATGCATTACATTGGGCATATAGTTTAGACGGCGGATTAACATTCTCTGATTTCACAGAAGAAGACTCCGTTGCATTAACTGCTGAAGAAATAGAAAAATTAACAGCAGAAAATGATATTATAATAAAATTTATGGGATTAAATGATTATAGTTTTACAATTGATATTATAAACGGAACAATCCCTGAAGATTTATTTGCGAGTGACCTAGAAAATAAAATAGTTGGAACAACTACTGCTTTAGAATGGAGATTCCAAGATACGGATGATTGGACAAAACTATCTGACGAAGAACCAGATTTAACAGGGGATAAAACAGTACAAGTAAGAGTTGGACGTACAGGTAATAAACTTCCTACATCAACATTAACATACAGCTTTACTACAGATGTAGACAATGCTAAAAGAAAATATGTTTCAGTTTCACATATTAGTCTAGAGAGTGTTTCTACGGAAGCGACTAGCAGTTCACAAAAAGGTAATGCTATTAATGCGCTTGATGCAAACTACAATACACGTTGGCACTCAAATTGGAACGGTACAGATACACAAAGATATATAACAATAAAATTAGATGAACCTCGATTCATATCTGCAGTAGAATTTGTTCCTGCAGGTGGTGGAAACGGAAAAATTATTGACGGAATTATATATGGTAGTGTAGATGGTGAAGAATGGGTAGAATTAACTAGAAAAACGAACCTTACTTATACAAACCAAGCAAATACGAATGCCGATGCTATAAAAAATATAAAATCTTTTGATATTGAAGACCCTCAAAAAGTTCAATATATTAAGATACAAGCTACAAGAGCTTCTAATGGAAATTGGTTTACAGCTAGAGCATTTAATTTATACGAAGATACAACAATTGTTAAAGTAGCTGATTTCTCATTCGATGGCCAAAATGCTGGAAAGATTTCTCTAGTAGAAGAACAACAAGGAAAAGAATGGCAATATAGCTTAGATGGTGGAAACACATGGAAAAATGGAGAATCTGATAGTCACCAATTAACAAAAGAAGAAATAAATGAAATTACTTCAGAAAATGGAATAAAAATTAAAATTGCTGGAGATGAAACAAAATATATAATTAATATACATAAGTCTTCAACTCCTAGTATTAATCCATATTTGAATGATTTAGAAAATAGATTAATTAATATAACTGGAATTGAAAATCTTGAATGGAAGATTGATGACGGAGAATGGACATCATATCAAGATAAAGAACCAATTGTCAATGGTACAAGAAAACTTTATGTAAGAACAAAGGCTACAAGAAATTATGCTGCAAGTGACGCTCTAGAATATCAATTTACAGAAGACAATCAAGAGGATAATGCTAAATACATTCCAATTTCACATTTAACAATTGATAGTTTCTCTTCAGAGACTGTAAGACCTGAACGTAATCAACTTGAGTATGCTAAAAATAGTATAGATGGAAACATAAATACAATGTGGCATACAAGTCGTGTAGCAACGGACGACAAGAAGTTTATTGTCATAAAGTTAGATGAAGCAAGATATATATCAAAAATCCAATATAATAAACAAGCAGGCTACTCTTATGGAGTTCCTAAAAATGGTATTATCTATGTAAGTATGGATGGAGAAAATTGGGAAGTAGCAGAAACATTTGAAAATTTATATAATCCTGCAAATAAAGCAGAATTAATTGCAGATGAAAATCAAAAAGATATTGTTATAAAAGAACCAAAATTAGCTTTATATATAAAGATTCAAGTTACAAAATCTTGTGATTATGTAAATGGCTCTAAAGATGGTGTTCCATTTGATTACTTCTTTGCAGCTACAATGCTTAATTTATTTGAAGATACTACTAAGAAATTACCTGAAGAAAATATTCAATATAGTGTAACAACTAAAACGAATCAAGATGTTGTTGCTACAATAGTTTCAGAAGATGAAATAACAGTAACAAATAATAATGGTAAAAAAGAATATATCTTTACTGAAAACGGAAAATTCACATTTGAATATACTGATAAATATGGTAGAGAAAAGACTATTACAGCAATCGTTGATTGGATAGATAAAGATGCACCAATAGGTACAATAAATTATTCAACTAGAGATTTAACAAATGAAGATGTAATCGTAACATTAGAAACGAATGAACCTGTAACAATTACAAATAATGAAGGTAAAAACACTTATATATTTACAGAAAAAGGAGAATTTACATTCGAATTTGTTGATGAAGCTGGTAATAAGGGTACAGCTACTGCTATAGTAGACTGGATAGACAAAGATGCCCCAACAGCAAGAATAGAATATAGTACAACAAATCCAACAAACAATAATGTAATAGCCAAATTAATAGTTGATGATGATGTAAAGATAACTAATAATAATGGCTCAAAAGAGTATATCTTTACTGAAAATGGCACATTCAAATTTGAATTTGTAGACAAAGCTGGTAATTTTGGTTCAATAACTGCAACAGTAACAAATATTGATAAAGAATCTCCAACAGCATCTGTTATTTATAATAAAACAGAGCTAATAAATGAAAATGTAATAGTAACATTGGTAAACCCAAGTGAAGAAATAACAATCACAAACAACAACGGTTCAAATGTTTATACATTTACAGAAAACGGAGAATTCACATTCGAATTTATTGACAAAGCCGGAAATATTGGAACAGTTACAGCAAAAGTAGAGAATATCGATAAAACAGCTCCAACAGCAAAAGTTGAATACAGTACAACAGATTTAACAAATAAAGATGTAATAGTAACATTGGTAAATCCAAGTGAAGAGATAACAATTACGAACAACAATGGTTCAAATAGCTATACATTTACAGAAAATGGAGAATTCACTTTTGAATTTGTAGATAAAGCTGGAAACGTTGGAAAAGTTACAGCAAAAGTAACAAATATTGATAAAGAATCTCCAACAGCAAAAGTTGAATACAGTACAACAGATTTAACAAATGAAAATGTAGTAGTAACATTGGTAAATCCAAGTGAAGAAATAACAATCACAAATAATAATGGTTCAAATGTTTATACATTTACAGAAAACGGAGAATTCACATTCGAATTTGTAGATAAAGCTGGTAATAAGGGTACAGTTACAGCTAAAGTAACAAATATTAGTAAAGATGCACCTACAGCAAGAATTGAATATAGTACAACGGATTTAACAAATAAAGATGTAGTAGTAACGTTAGTAGATGCAAGTGATGATATTACAATTACAAACAATGAAGGTAAAAATACCTATACATTTAAAGAAAATGGTAAATTTACATTTGAATTCATTGATAAATATGGAAATAAGGGTTCAATAACTGCAACAGTAACAAATATCGATAAAAAAGCTCCTACAGCAAAAGTTGAATATAGTACAACAGACTTAACAAACAAAGATGTAATAGTAACATTGATAAATCCAAGCGAAGAGATAACAATCACAAATAATAATGGTTCAAATAGCTATACATTTACAGAAAACGGAGAGTTCACATTCAAATTTGTAGATAAAGCAGGAAACATTGGAACAGTTACAGCAAAAGTAAATAATATCGATAAAATTGCTCCAACAGCAAAAATCGAATATAGTACAACAGAATTCACAAATCAAGATGTAATAGCAACATTAGTTGATGCTAGCGAAGAAATAACAATCCTTAACAATGAAGGAAAGAATGAATATATCTTCACACAAAATGGTACATTTACTTTTGAATTTGTGGACAAAGCTGGAAATAAAGGAACAATTACAGCAATAGTAAGAAACATTAATAAAGATGCCCCAACAGCAAAAATTGAATACAGTACAACAGAGTTAACGAATCAAGATGTAATAGTAACATTAGTTGATGCAAGTGATGAGATAACAATTACAAACAACGACGGTAAAAATACTTATATATTTACTGAAAATGGTGAATTTACGTTTGAATTCGTTGATAAATATGGAAATAAGGGCTCAATAATTGCGGTAGTAAATAATATAGATAAAGAAGCACCTATTGGAACTATTATTTATAGTACAAAAGACATAACTGATGATAAGGTAATCGTAACATTAGAAACAAACGAACCTGTAACAATAATAAACAATAATGGTTTAAACACATATACATTTACTGAAAATGGCGAGTTCACATTTGAATTTGTTGATAAATCCGGAAACCACGGTACAGCAACTGCAAATGTTACTTGGATTATAGAAGGTAAAGAACCATTCGAAGTAAAATTCGATAATAAAGACGTTACAGATAAAAGTGTTACAGTTACATTAGAATTAGAAGAAGGTGTAACAATTATCAACAATGGTGGATCTAATACCTATACATTTACTGAAAATGGAGAATTTACATTTGAATATTCAGATAAAAAAGGAAATGTAAGAACATATGTAGTTAAAGTTGATTGGATAAAAAAATCTGAAAAACCAGAGCAACCAAATCAGCCTGAAAAACCAGAAATTCCAACAAATCCTTCTGAATCAAACAAAAATGAAGGTCAAGTAGAAAAACCAAATAAAACAGAAAGCAATAATAAACAAGATTCATCTTCTATAAAAGACGAAGATAACACAACTCAAAATAACACAAGTGAAAAAGAGGATGAAACTACTAAACCTAGCGATGATAAAGAAGAAAGCGAAAGTAAACCAGTTCCAGAAAAAGAACAACAAGCTTCTGAAGAAGTGCTTTCTAAAAAATCATTTAAGTCCTATTTAAAATATATTATTGCAAGTATAATTGGCTTCTTAATTCTTGTAATACTTCTAATTAGAAGAAAAGAAAAAGAAGAACAATAGAAAGTTATAAAATTAATAAAGAGCATGACTAGTGCTCTTTTTATATGCTATAAAAGATATTTTTTAATATATAGACATATAAAAAACTCGTTCTTATATTAAAGAAACGAGTTCAAATTAAGTATACTTGTACTCCCTATTATAAATTAGTTACCTAATTCTTTTAATTTACTAGCAATTTTAGTAACATTACCAGCCCCAAGAGTTAATACTATATCTCCATCTTTTACATTATCTTGTAGTAACTTAACAATATCATCATGACTACTAATATGTACAGCCTCTTTGCCTAATTTATTAAGTTCCATAATCAAATCACTTTCGTGTATATCGTATGTATTAACTTCACGAGCTGCATAAATATCTGTTAAAATAATATGATCAAAATGAACTAAGCTTTCAGCAAATTCTTTTAAATGTTGAGATAATCTACTATATGTATGTGCCTCAAAAACAACCCAAGATTCATTATATTTTTTGTTTTTTATTCCTTTAACAGTAGCCATGATTTCTGTAGGATGATGTCCATAATCATCATAAACTTTAGCTCCATTAAACATACATTTATATTCCAATCTTCTAGAAGCTCCATCAAACTTAAGTAACGCTTTAGCAACTGTATCGACATCAATACCATAAGCATTACATAAAGCAACACAGCATAAACTATTAAATACATTATGCATTCCTGCGACTTTTAGAGTAACATTTCCTTTATTTTCACTCTTGTTATAAACAGTATAAGTTGCATAACCATCGTCATCAAAGCTTACATTCTTATAAGTCCAATCTGCTTCATCAGTACTACCAACAGTAATAACTTGCGCTTTAGTAAAATTTCTTAAATTAAAACATCTTTCATCATCACGATTTAATATTAAGTACCCATTTTCTGGAAGTAAACTTACATACTTTTGAAAACTCTTTTCAATATTTTCAATACTTCCAAAATAATCTAAATGATCACTATCAATATTTAAAACAATCGCACTTCTTTGCTTAAAGTTTAAATAGCTTTCACAATACTCACAAGCTTCGATAATAAAATAATCACTACTACCAACTCTATAATTACCATCAATGGCTTTTAAAACAGCTCCAACCTGAATAGATGGATCGTATTCAGCTTCCAAAAATGCACTAGCTACCATACTTGTTGTACTAGTCTTTCCGTGTGTACCAGCAATCCCTATAGTATCTTTATACAACTTAGTTATCTCACCTAAGAACTCTCCACGTTCCACACAAGGAATTTTTAATTCTTTAGCTTTAACTAATTCTGGATTATCTTCATGAATTGCCGCTGTATAAACAACTAAATCAATGTCCTCATCAATATTTTCACTAACTTGTCCGATATTAACCTTAATTCCATTGTCTTCCAACCATTCAGTTTGGCTCGATTTCTGACTATCTGAACCAGTAACATTGAAATTCCATTTTTTTAGTATTTCTGCAATACCACTCATACTGATACCACCAATACCAATCATATAAACATTTTTATAATCATTTATGTTCATAAATATACCTCCTAAACTAAGTAATGAATTGTCTAATATAATAACACTTCTATTTAAATTATAACATACCTAAATATGCACAAATGCATTAATTCAATACTATTTTACGCAATTATGAGTCAAAAAGATTACATAAAAATATAAAAAAGATAATATCAGTCAAAAATAACCAAAACTTCATCATTTCCCATATCTTTAAGAGTATGTTATAATAGCTAACATATCTGTCTCTATTTATTATTCTTGAAAATTTTGATATAATTAAATACAGACATTTATTAAAGAAGGAGTGATTAAGATGAAAGTAATATTACTTCAAGATGTAAAAAAACAAGGAAAAAAAGATCAAATAATTGATGTTAGTGATGGCTATGCTAGAAACTTTCTAATTAAGAATGGTTTAGCAGTAGCAGCAACTACAACTAGCAAAAAAATTCTTGAGAAAGAATTAGATAAACGCAAACAAGAAGAAAATGCATTTATTGAAGAATGCAAAGGTGTTGTTGAAAAGTTAAAAACAACAGAAGTCATAATAAAAGTAAAAACTGGCGAGCAAGATAAAGTATTTGGTACAGTTTCATCAAAGCAAATCTGTGAAGAACTAGCTAAACTTGGAATTAAAATAGATAAAAAGAAAATAAATATAGAGTATCCTATTGATACATTAGGAACTCATAACGTAAAAGTTCAACTACATAAAAAAGTTGAAGGAGAAATCAAAGTTACATTAAAAAAACAAAACTAACACTTAGAAGTAGGTGATAAAATGCCAACTAGAAAAATGCCTCAAAATATTGAAGCAGAGATGAGTACTCTTGGTGCAGCTTTCTTAAGTAAAAGCGCTCTAACTAAAGTATGTGAAGAATTATACTCAGATATGTTTTATAGTGAAGCGAATAAAAAATTGTTTGAAGCTATTAAAACATGCTATGACGAGAAAATTCCTCTAGATATTACAACAGTAAAAGACGTTTTAGATAGAAAGAAAAATCTTTCTGCAATTGGTGGTATCGATTATATAACTGAAGTAATCGATTCAGTAGCTACTGCAGCAAATTTAGATTATTATATCAAAATTATCAAAGATAAAGCGGTATTACGTAACTTAATCGAAACAGCTACAGATATTGTTACTAATTCATACGAAGATGATGAAGATATTACACATTTATTAGATGATGCCGAAAAGAAAATCCTAAATGTTGTTAAAGAAAGACAAACTAGTGATTTTATTCATATTAAAGATGCTATTGCTATTGCTCAAGAAAACTTAGAGTTATTGTCTCAAAATAAATCAGATATTACAGGAATTCCAACAGGGTTCTATGACTTAGATAAAGCAACAGCTGGATTACATGCAGGTGAAATGATAATCATCGCAGCTCGTCCAGGTATGGGAAAAACAGCATTTGCTTTAAATATTGCAACGAATGCTGCTCAAAATACAAAAAAAGCTATTGCAATATTCAACTTAGAAATGCCCGCTGAACAACTGGTAAACAGAATGCGTTCAGCAGTGGGGCAAATAGATTCATACAAAATTCAAACAGGTCAAATGAATCACGAGGATTGGAAAAGAATAAATGAAGCTAATAGTCAACTAGCAGAAACCAATATTCAAATAGTTGATGATGCGGGAATTACGGCAGCCGAAATCAAAGCAAAATGTCGTAATCTTGCAAACAAAGAAGAAGGACTTGGACTTGTCATTATCGACTACTTACAGTTAGTAACTAGTGGTGGTAAAAGACCTGAATCTCGTCAACAAGAAGTATCAGATATTTCAAGATCTCTAAAAACTATGGCTATGGAATTAAAAGTTCCAGTAATTGCTTTAGCCCAATTATCACGTAGTGCTGAAAAACGAGAAAACAATCAGCCAATGCTAGCTGACCTACGTGAATCAGGTTCAATTGAACAAGATGCCGATATGGTATTATTTATAAATCGTAACGACTACTATAAAGCCAAAGAACAACTAGATGCATCGAAAAATGTTGTCGCAGACGTAATAATCGCCAAGCATCGTAAAGGTTCAACAGGTAAATTCCAACTTCTATTTGAACTAAATATGAGTAACTTTAGAAATTACTTAGCTTCTGAGAAAGAAGGTTTAGATGATGAATAAAAAAGGGCTTGTACTATGTACAATAATTACAATCTTAATTGTAGTTCTGTTAACATTTTGCTTTATAAACGAAGAGTCGTATGCTTCTGCCACTTCTACATATCAAGTATATTTAGATGGAAACAAAATAGGCCTTATTGATTCAAAAGATGAATTATACGAACTCATTAATAAAGAACAAACAGAAATAAAAGACAAATACAAAGTAGATCAAGTATATCCTCCAAAAGGATTTAAGATAATCAAAAAAAATACTTACGATAATGATGTCACTACAGTAGAAGACATCTACGAGTATATAAAAGATGATAAATCATTTACTCTAAAAGGATATACAATAACAATAAAGAGTAAAGAAGAAGGCGTTGAGCCACAATATATTTACGTTCTTAACCAAGACATTTTTAAAGAAGCATTAGAAAATGTTGTAAAAATATTTATTGGTGAAGAAAGATATACTCAATTCTTAAATAACACGCAACCAGAAGTTGTAGATATTGGTTATATTATTGAAAACATGTATTTTCAAGAAAACATTTCGATAAAAGAGTCTTATGTAAGTTCATCAGAAACAATCTACACAGATGTAACAGAACTTACTAAGTATCTATTATTCGACGAAAATATTTCTACTAAAGAATATACTGTTGTTCAAGGAGATACTGTTGAAAGTATCGCCGAAGACAATGAGATGAACGTAACAGAGTTACTTATTGCTAATGATAATATTGAAAGTGCTGATACTCTATTAGCAATTGGACAAAAGTTAAACGTTGCCATCATTAATCCAGTTCTTAACTTAACTTATAAAGAACTAGTTACTGATGATGTTCGTGTATACTATGAAACTGAGTATATTGATGATAATACACAATATGTTGGCTATAAAAAAGTCAAAACCGCTGGTGAAAATGGTATTGAAAGAGTTACCAACCGTGTTGAATTTGTTAATGGAGTACAAACTGACTCTTCTAGTCAAGTTGGTACATCAAAAACAATTAAAGCTAAAGTAAATGAAGTAATTGTTAGAGGTACTAAAAAAGTTCAAGTTTCAAATCCTGGAAATCTTGATACTCCACCATTAGGAAATTTACATGACTCAGCATGGCAATGGCCAACTAACTCAACTTACTATATTACTTCAAGTTATGGATGGCGTACTCTGTATGGTGTACGTGACTTCCACGACGGACTAGATATTCCAAGACCAAATGGTTCGCCAATTTATGCGGCACAAGATGGAACAATAATTTGGGCTGGACGTAATGGACCAGCAGGTTGGGCCGCTGGTATAAATGTTGTAATTATGCATGATAATGGATATTCAACAGTATATGCTCACTGTTCGAAAGTATATGTTTCACAAGGACAGACCGTATCAAAAGGACAAACAATCGCTGCAGTAGGATTAACTGGTAATACTACTGGATACCACTTACACTTCGGACTATTCCAAGGTGTACCATACTCAAACGGAAAAGGACTTAATCCACTACAATTGTGGAACTAACTATGAAAATTTGTAACTTAGCAAGTGGCTCAGAAGGAAATGTGACTTATGTAGAAACAGCTAATCACAAGATTTTACTCGATTTAGGAACAACTGTTAAATACATAAAAGAAAGGCTTTCTGAGCTTTCTGTTGCTATCGAGGATATTGATTATGTCTTTATAACACATGTCCACGATGACCACGTTAAAGCCTTAAAAGGTTTTATAAAAAAATACAATCCAACAATATGTGTAAGTCCAAAAATGTTCTCTGAATTAGAAGTCCTTAAAGAATATGAAAATATAATATTATACGATGATGCAGTATATCTAAGTGACGTAACAATAGATATAATAAAAACATCTCATGATACATCAGACTCCAGAAGCTTTATTCTAAAGAGCAATGGTTCTTCTATGGTATACATGACAGATACAGGTTTTATAAATACAAAATATTTTAAAAAACTAGAAAACTTGAATGTTTATCTTTTTGAAAGTAACCATGATATTGAAATGCTCCTTCATGGTCCTTATCCAAAATGGTTAAAAGATCGTGTAATGGGACCATATGGCCACTTATCTAATAAAGATAGCTCAATTTATCTAGCCAAAATAATTGGTCCAAATACCAAAAAGATTGTTCTAACTCACTTATCGCACAAAAACAATACCGAAGAAAAAGCTTTAGAAACAATTAAAGAAATTTTTGAAGAATATGAAGTAGAATTTACAGATATCAAATGTGCACGTCAAAAAGAAAAAAGCGAGTTGATAGAAATATGATAAAAATAATTTGCTTAGGTAAAATAAAGGAAGATTATCTAAATAAACTAATTGAAGATTACAAAAAAAGAATTTCTCGTTATCATAAACTAGAAATTATTGAACTAAAAGACGAAAATGATTTAGTTGTCGAAAAAAATAATATCGAGAAATATATTAGTAATCAAGATTATGTAATAGCACTAGATATAAATGGAATAGAATTAGATTCAGTTGCATTAGCCAAAAAAATCGACGAAACTTTCTTATCACATGGAACTATAACTTTTATTATTGGTAGTAGTTATGGCCTACATGAAGATATCAAGTCACGTGCTAATTTTCGCTTATCATTTTCTCGTCTAACTTTTCCACATGGTTTATTTAGAGGAGTTCTACTTGAACAAATCTATCGTGCATTTAAAATTTTAAACAATGAAACATATCATAAATAATATTACTGAGAAGACAAAATAATTTGTCTTTTTTTCTTACCTTTGCTATAATACAAATCCATTCGTAAGGGGGAATAGAAATGAATATATATGGAATAGAAAGAATATGGCTTTATTTACATGACGATCCTAGAGTAGTTAATAAAAATGATTATGTAACTAATAGATATTCTTATTTAAGAAAATTAGTAGAGATGTTAAACATTAATCCTGAATACATTGGTGAGCTTAGATTTCGTATGTATACAGAAAGAATAACGGATTCAGATTACTTTTTGAAACTTAGAGAAGGGTATGGTAAAACTGAATATCGACTTGTTAAAATGATGAAAATAAAAGGATTAGGAGATACCTTAGCTAGCATGTTTCCAGAATTGTTACCACAAAATTCTCCCAAAAAATTAGATTTAAGGCCATAATATTTAAAACTTATTCACAAATAATTCCAAATGTGATAAATTTATAAACAGAAAGTACTAATAATATATAGTAATCTAAAATTTGTTAACAAGAGAGGAAAGAAGTAATATGATAGGTAATGATTGGGATAATAAATTAAATATTATTTGGAATAGTGAAGGCTTTAAAAAGTTTATGAGCGTAGTTGATAATGAATATCAAACAAAAACAATATTTCCACCACGTAACTACATTTTTAACGCATTAAAACTAACACCATATTCAAATACAAAAGTGGTTATAGTTGGTCAAGATCCATATCATGGAACTGGAGAAGCACATGGCTTATCATTCTCTGTTCAAGAAGGAATTAAAATTCCACCATCACTTCAAAATATTTATAAAGAACTAAATAGTGACTTAGGAATCCCTATCGCCCCAACTGGAGACTTAACAAAGTGGGGACTTGAAGGAGTATTAATGCTTAACGCAGTACTAACTGTTGAAAAAGATAAACCAGCATCCCATCGTAAATTAGGTTGGGAACTTCTAACTGACTTTATAATAAAAGTCCTAAATCAAAAAGAAGAACCAGTAGTCTTTATATTATGGGGAAACTTTGCTAAAGAAAAAGCAAAATATATAACTAATCCAAACCATTTGATTATTACATCCCCACATCCATCGCCTTTCTCAGCCAATAGTGGATTCTTTGGAAGTAAACCATTTTCTAAAACTAACGCCTTCTTAAAATCAAAAGGCTTAAAAGAAATAGACTGGGATATAAATAAAAAATAGTAAAATAAAATTCTACAATTTTATATGTAGAATTTTTTTAATATCTAAAATATACACTATAATTTGAAATCATCAAATATTTCATCTTCCATATTCTTTCCATCAAAGAAAGGCTTAATCATAATTCCATGCATTCTTGCAACAACATTAGATGGAAATGTTCTAATCAAATCATTTTGTTCACTAGTATATTTATTATAATAAGATTTAGCAGCTTGTAATTTCTCGCTAACTTTCTTGTTCTCATTAACAATTTCCTTAAATCCTTTGTTACTTGTTAAATCAGGATAATCTAACTTTATCTGTTCTAATAAATTTAAGTACTCAGTTAGCTTTCTATCCAAATCAAAATTACTTATATTTTCATTTTTAACTTTATCAAGACCTTTAAAATATGTTTTACTGCTATCGATTTCTGTCTTGATTAACTTATCAGCTCTAACTAGTATGTCATATCTTTCTCTTAATGCTTCGTCTATTAAACATTCAGCATGATCGATTTTTGTTTTTGAATGTTGTAACTTGTTATATTGATAAGCATATAAAATACATAAAGCACCAACAATAATTATAATAAATAAAAAACTATACAATATTGGCATCTCACTAACCTCAATTCTACTTAATTCTAAAACAATTATAGCATATTATTAAATTTACAAAAACTTTTATTTATATTAAAATGTAAATTAGATGCTTATCTTTTTACAAGCATTATTGAATAAGAAAGAAGAATAATTATGAATATAGAAACTTTAGTAGTTGGACCCTTAGAAACAAATTGCTATATTTTAACTATTGATAATGAAGCAGTTATTATCGATCCTGGAGATGAATTTTCTAAAATCAAACAAGCAATTAATAATAAAAAGGTTGTAGGTTGTTTAGTGACACATTTTCATCAAGATCATATAGAAGCTTTAGAAGAAGTCCTTAGTACATATGATGTAGAAATAAATAAAGTAAAAAGTCCAAAGTTCGAATTTACTATTATTGAAACGCCTGGTCATACATTCGACTCAAAAACATTTTATTTTGAAAAAATAAACACAATGTTTACTGGAGATTTTATCTTTAACAGTGCCATCGGACGTATCGACTTAGGCGGAAACATAAATGATATGAAGGATAGTTTAAAAATGATTACCAACTATTCTGATGAAATAATAATATATCCAGGTCATGGTCCAAAAACAACTTTAGGACAAGAAAAAGAACATTTTAAATATTACCTTTAAAATGTTTTTCTTTTGTTTTAAACTAAGCGATAAATTAAATTAATTTTGTTATATTATCCCATTATATATCCTTTTTCTGAATAATCAATCTGTTCATCAAATTCTACATAATCTAAGTAAATCATCAAAATCAAATACCAGTGTCCGTTTTTAGGGTCTCTAATTATTAAATGATCCCTTCCTGCTTGCTCAATCGTTCCTTCAAAAATCTTATCTTTCCATTCTTGAGCATCAGGAAAACTCACATAAGCTTTAACTTTTTTTCCTTTATTATGTCTTAAAATATTTTCAATATAACTTTGTTGCATTGGTATATCTGATAATTGACCTGCTTGATATCCTTCTTCAAACTGATAATCATTATTGTTAGTATTATTATTGTTATCTAAAGTTGGAAAAGTAGGATTTTGATAAAAATTCCCGTTCATAAAATAATTTCACCTCTGTATCAATATATGCAAATAATAAAAAATATAGTATAATTTATAATAGGTGAATGCTATGAAATTAGATTATAAAAAAATAATTGATGAAGTATTATCAAAAAATTTTTGGCCACGCTTAATTGTAGTTGTCCTAAGTATCTTACTCTTAGCTATAAACTATAATATGTTCTTATTACATAACGATCTCGTAATAGGAGGAACAAGTGGCTTAGCAACAATTTTAAAGGCATATGCAGGAATAGAACCAGCTACTTTTATCTTCTGTTTTAATATTGTCTTTATAATTATAAGTTTTATTTTCTTAGGCCCCAAAAACACAGGACTTACTATAATAGGTTCATTATTATATCCGTTATTTGTGTCCTTAACTGGTCCGATATGTGAAATTATTGCTAACAAATTAGTATTTGATAATTTTATTCTAATAGTTATTATAAGTGGCTTCTTGTTTGGAACAGCTAATGGTTTTATATATAAGACAGGATACTCAACAGGCGGCGCCGATATAATGATTCAAATCATTAACAAATATTTCAAAGTTCCAACAGGTACAGCTTCATTTATAATTAATTCAATTGTTATAGCGGCTGGCGGTATGATATTTGGCATTAGTAAAGCAGTTTATGCCATTATTGTCATTCTAATTAATAGTTTCTTAGTAGATAAAATAATGTTAGGTATCTCAGATAGTAAAATGTTTTATATTCATACTAAGAAAAGAAACGAAGTTAAGGATTTTATTAATTCAATGAATACAGGGTATACGATTATGCGTACTGATGGTGGATACACTAATACAGCCAATGACCTTATTATGTGCGTAGTCCCAACAAAAGATTACTATATGTTTAAAAATGTTATTGAGCAAATCGATCATGAAGCCTTTTTCATAATAAGTGATTGCTATGAAGTATATGGCGGTCGAAGAAAACAAAAATTTCCATATATTTAAAAACATAAGTCAAAACAAGATTTATGTTTTTTATTGTCAAATAATTCCTAAAAATGTCAACTAATAAATGCCAATTAACAGCATAACATTTAATTTAATCCCCTTTTTTGCTATAATTATGATAGTAAGGTGGTGTAGAATGAAATTTATCGATATAAAAAATTGCTACAAAGTTTATAAAAATGGCGTTACTGCTATTGCCGATTTATCATTACAAATCGATAAAGGAGAATTTGTTTTCGTAACTGGTGCTTCTGGCTGCGGCAAATCAACCCTTGTTAAATTGTTATATAGAGAAGAAAAACCTACGCGTGGTCAAGTCATGGTAGGAGGAATAAATGTTGCTAAACTATACAATAGTCGTGTATACAAATTAAGAAGAAAACTTGGTATAGTCTTCCAAGACTTTAAGTTATTACCAAAACTTACAGTATATGAGAATGTTGCATTTGGCTTAGAAAACTTAGGAATGAAAGGGAAAGAAATAAAAAGCAAAGTTCTAAAAGCTCTCGATAGAGTAGGTTTAAAAGATAAAACAAGAAGTTTCCCAAATGAATTGTCTGGTGGTGAGCAACAAAGAGTTTGTATTGCTAGAGCAATTGTTAATGAACCAAAATTGTTAATATGTGACGAACCAACAGGTAATCTTGATCCTAAGACATCAAAAGAAATAGTAAAAGTAATTAATAGTATCAACAAAGAAATGGGAACTACTGTTATTATGGTAACCCACGATAAAGAAACTGTTAATTCTATGAAAAAACGTGTTATAACTTTAGAAAATGGAGTATTAACAAGTGACTCTACGAAAGGAGGGTATGTAGCTGATGAAAGCAATTAGAATTTTTAGAAGAAACATAGCCAATGCTTTTAAAAGCATCTTTCGTAATATTAGTTTAAGTATGGCTTCTGTAATCTGTACAACAATAACTTTAATAATTGTTGCAATTGCCGTAGTTTTTTCTGCTAATGTTAATAGTTTTACAAAAGATATTGAAAATACATTATCAATCTTTGTCTTTGTAGATAAGAATGCTACAGAAGAAGACATAAGTAGTATAAAAAGTCGCATTCTTGAAATAAGAAATATTAAAAGTGATGAATTAATTTACAAAGATAAGGAGACTTTAAAAGAAGAAACACTAAAAAATTCTGACGAAGGATCATCCATATATAATATTATGAAGAGTTGGACAGAAGAAACAAATCCTCTAGAGTCAGAATTTATAGTTTATGTAAAAAATGTAGAAGACCTAAGTGCAACTGCTAGTTCATTGAAAAAAATAGAAAAAGTAACTAATGTAAAATATAGTGAAGATGTTGTTGATAATATGATTCCTGTATTTAGAGTTATAGAACGTGTTACATGGGTTCTTATAGTAGGTCTAATAGTTGTAACAATATTCTTAATTTGTAATACAATTAAATTGACAATTTTTGCTAGAAAAAATGAAATAGAAATAATGCGATTAGTAGGAACAAGCAACTTTGTAATTAAACTACCATTTGTTATAGAAGGCTTATTCCTTGGTATTATTGGATCAATCATACCAATGGCTACAGCAATATGGGGTTATATTTTAACTTATGATAAATTAGAAGGATATTTATTTACTAACTTTATTAAAATGATCAATCCAATGCCTTTTACTATCTATGTTGCAGGAATATTATTGGCAATAGGTGGTCTAGTTGGTATGTTAGGAAGTTATATAACAGTAAGGAAGTATTTAAAAATATGATGAAGAAAAAAATAAAGTTATTGGTAATTATAATTTTACTAAGTTTTATAGCAATACCAACAATTAAAGTTAATGCGCAAACATTACAAGAATATAAAAATAAAGTTGCAGAATTAAAAACAAAAAAATATGAAACTGATAAACTTACTTCTGAATCAGAGCAAAAGATACGTGAAAGAAGAAATTCAATTATTCAAGCAACAGATACTATAAAAGAAAATGAAGATAAAGTAGAAAGTTCAAAAGTTCTAGTTGCTGAGAGTCAAGAACAGATAAAAATAAGACAAGAGGAGTTAAAAGATGTCTTAGTTGCTCTTCAATATACTGATTCTAATAAGAAAGAATTGTACACAGATTACATTTTTTCAGCTTCATCTATACCAGAGATGATGGAAAGACAAGCTATAGTGGAACAAGTGGTTGAATATACTGAAAGTGAACTTGAAAGTCTTAATAAATTAATAAAAGATAACGAGTCCCTACAAGTTAAACTAGCTAATGATAATGTTACTTTAAATAATTCAATTACAGAGTATGAAGCTCAACTTCTTGAACTAGATAAATATATTGATGAGCTAGCTTCAATTGGTTTAGATTATGCCAGTCAGATTGAAGCTCAAGAAGGTATGATAAAAATTTATGAAGCAGCAGGATGTAAGAATAGTGATGATTTAGATGATTGCTATTATTCAGGTGGATCAGGATATTTTGCTCGACCTTTAAATTCAGGAGTTATAACACAGGCTTATAATAAAACTCACGGAGGGATTGACTTAGGAGTAAAAGCTGGGACTAATGTATATGCACCAGCAAGCGGAACAATCGTATATACAAAGTCTAGATATAAATGTGGTGGAAATATTATATATATGCATACAATAGTAAATGGCAAAAAATATACCTTAGAGTTTGCCCATTTAAGGACCATAAATGTAAAAATTGGTCAAACAGTAAGACAAGGTCAAATAATCGCTACATCTGGTGGAGACAAATCAACATGGAGCTATGACACTTGTACAACAGGAGACCATTTACATTACGCAATAAGTAGTGGATATTACTTTGGAGATGCTACATGGAATGCATTCTATACATTCAAAGCTAATACTACACCAACTGGTAATCAAACAATATCTGGATTTAAAAATAAATATGGTTGGCGTTGGAGTTCGAGATACTAGAGGATAATCATTAGATTATCTTCTTTTTCTGTGTCAACAAATGGACTTAATAATTTAATTAATATTACTTTTGTGCTATCATATTCTGTAATGGAGGCGTATTTTATGAAAAAAATAGTAATCTTTGGAGGAGGAAGTGGACTCTCTCAACTTCTAAAAGGTATCATACAATTTCCTATGGATGTAACTGCTGTTGTAAGTGTTTCTGATAATGGTGCCAGTACAGGACGTTTAAGAGAAGAATTTGCCATACCAGCAGTTGGAGATATAACAAAAGTTCTAATGGCTATGTCAACAGAATCAAAAGGCGTAAAAGACTTATTTAACTATCGTTTCGCCAATAATAGTAGTCTTGGAAATCATTCAATCAAAAACTTAATAATGACAGCTTTATTAGAGATGAAAGGTGATTTTGCTCACTCATTGCCAATTCTATGTGACTTACTTGATGTTAAAGGAAAACTTCTACCTCTAACAGAAGACAATGTCGATCTTATTGGTGTAACTAAAGAAGGATACGAAATAATAGGGGAAGCTGAAATAACAGAATCAAAAAGAGAAATCGTTGACTTAAAATATAATAAAAAAGTTTGTGTTATGCCAAAAGTTCTTGAAGAAATAAAAAAAGCTGACTTAATTATTTTCAGCTCAGGCTCTTTATTAACAAGTGTTATGCCTCATATCATAGTTCCAGAGATTCAAGATGCCATAAATAATTCTAAAGCTAAAAAAATGTATATCTGTAATATGATTACTCAACCTGGGGAAACAGATAACTTTAAAGTAAGTAACCATCTTCAAGTTCTAGAGAAGTACCTTGGACCAAATAGTATTGACGTTGTAATCGCTAATAATACAGCTATTCCAAATAATATGGCTCTACTAGCCAAGTCAGAAGGAAAAGACCCAGTAGATATAGACTACGAAAATATTGAAAAAATGGGTGTTAAACTTATTGAAGAAAAATTATTCAAAGTAGAAGATGGCTACATAAGACATGATTCTTTAAAAACAGCTTATTTAATCTTCTCATACTTAATAGAAGGTGAATAAAATGACGTTTACTACTAGAATAAAAGAAGAAGTAACAAAACAGGAAATTCCTTCTATAGAATCTTTAGTTGAATTATCATCATTCATAAGATTTACTGGTCAAATTAAAAAGAATAAAATTACTTTAGTAATGGAAAATGCTTCTGTTGCCAGAAGAATATACAAAGATATAAAATCTAACTTTGGTGTAAATATAAAGATTACTATTCGTAATCAAAAACGTTTTAGAGTAACTCAAATCTACATTTTAGAAATAACTGAAAAAATAAATACTATCCTAGAAACTCTAAATATATTAAAAGATAATAAAAAAATTCTTCCTGAAGAATATTTTTTGAGTACTGAAGAAGAATGTGCAGCTTTTTTAAGAGGAGCTTTCCTTGCTTGTGGTAGTATAAACGACCCTAGTACAGCCGGTTATCATTTAGAATTTACATCATCTACTAAAAAAGAAGGCTTATATTTAGCAAGTCTACTAAAAAAATTCAACATATCTGCTAAAGTATTAAAGAGAAACAACCATTATATGACTTACATTAAAAGTGCAGAAATGATAAGTGACTTAATTCGTTTATTTGGTGCTACTAATTGTTTCTTCTATTTTGAAGATATTAGAATATATCGCGATCATAAAAATATGGTTAATCGCTTAAATAATTGTGAAATAGCAAATCAAGAAAAAATTCTAAAGTCTGGAATGAAACAACTAGAAGATATTAAATATTTGCATGAACATGACTTAATTGGATTACTTGATGAAAATGTTCAAGAAGCAGTTAAATATCGTGAAGCATACCCAGAGACTTCTCTATCTGAACTAGCAGATATTATTACTCAAGAAACGGGTCGTCAAATTGGGAAATCAGGTATTAATCATTATTTTATTAAAGTAAAAAAATTAGTTGAAAAACATAAAGAAAAAAATCTTCGAAAATAAATCACTTGTTAATAACTATGTACTTATAAACATCAAAAAAGCTATAAGATATTCAAAACCTTAATAGCTTTTTATTTTTACCACATATTTGTATAATTTCCGTCTTCTTTATATACATCATCCATTAAAATTATATATTCATAAATACTATTATGAACTAAATTTTTTCTAGAGACAGTTGTCATAACAACTCCAGCTGTTGTATTTAATGATTCGGCAATATAGTAGTTATTGTCATCCCAACCAGCTAATATAGCCATATGTCCATTATTTCCAATTAAATCTCCGACCTTTACTCTTCCTGAATTCATAAGTTCTTCTGTAATATAAACCTTTGTACTTAAGTCATCTAAGTCGTAATGCTCCGCATTTGCTCCAGCACCAATATCACCTACATCAAACCCACCATTAAGTAACGCCCAACTAACAAAACCAGAGCAATCAAGCCCATTAGGATAATTTCTCCCACTAACATAAGGTCCCCAGTCTGTAAAATTCTTTAAGTCACATCCCCAAATAGCTGGACCAACTAAACTAGCTTCAATATCTTTAAATTTGCTTTCATTTAAATAAAGACCTCTATGATAATAGCGACCTTCACCATCAACATGATGATAAGGAGCATAATTATTTAATCGCCCATTTTCATAAAAATAATGTACTCTATAATTAAATTCTAAAGTAAGAAATCTTGCTGCTGCTATAACTCCAGCTCTCGTCCCATAACCTGCATCATTAATTCTATCAAATAAGATTTCATCTATCATATTAGCGTCATCTAAACTAAATTGTTTACATCCAATATAACTCTTATTAAAATTAATCTTCGGTTTTGTAATAAAATCCGTAACAATAACTGTAACGTTTCCTTCAATACCTTCTTCACTAATTGCTTTAACTACCGTCGTCCCATAATCAATTGCAGTTACCTTACCATTTTGATCAACAGAAGCTATATTAGAATTTTGAGATTCCCATTTAACTTCATCAGAAACATTACCTAGTTTTAATACCTCGAATTCTAGTATTTCTTCACGACCTTTCCACATATAAATAGTGTCTTTGTTTGTTTTTACTTCTAAAACTTTATTAATTTCTACTGATTGTGAATTAACATCGTTTATATTCCCATATTTATCTTTAACATAAACAAAATAGTCGCCACTTTCAACAGTAAATGAGCAATATCCTTCTGTTGCTTTTATCCATTCATTATCATCTTTATCTGGAACTTCTTCCTTATCATTTAATAAACACCACGTTGTTTTATCAAATTTAAAGAAATAATTACCAACCTCTACATTAAATATAACCTGATTTTTAAATCTTTTACTTTCTGTAATCTCAATATTTGTTATATAAGGACCAACTTTAAAATTAGCTATTAACAATAATACTACAAGAACTATTCCTATTATAACAAACAAAATTGTAAATATTCTTACATGTCTTTTGTCCATTACTATCACCTATTGTCACGATTATAACATATAAACCTTCTGTATAAAATATGAATTGTCCTTTAATTTCAACTTATTTTTTTCACAAAAACTCCCTTTTTATAGTATAATTAGTTAAGAATAGGAGATGAGTCGAATATGGCAACAAATAGAACAAACGTAACTCTAAATGACGGAACAGTCATTGAAGTAGAAAAGGGAACTACAATTCATGAATTAAGTAAACTCTATCAACCAAAAATGAAATACAATATTGTTGGTGCTGAAATAGATAATGAAGCTGTTTCTATGGATACTAAAATAATGCGTGCAACTAAAATTGAATTCATTGACGTTACATCAACTAATGGATATAAGATAAATAAATATGGCTTAGAATTTGTTACTGAGGTAGCATTAAAGGAAACTTTTCCAGATGACTATGAAGTAACTTTCGATCATTCAATTGCTAATGGTATTCATATGACAATTAATTGTGAGAAGAAATTCACTTTAAATGACGCCAAAAAATTAAAATCTAAAATGAATGAAATAATTGCTAATGATGAAAGAATATATAATCTTAATGTAGAAAAGAAAGAAGCTATAAGTTACTACAATCGTGTTAAAGCAACAGAAAAAGCTTCTAATATTCATAACTTAACTAATAATATTGTTACTGTATATAAACTTCGTAACTATATTAACTATTTTTATTCTAAAATGCCTTACTCAACAGGTTGTTTAAATAAGTATGATTTAATTTTCTTAGGAGATAATAAACTAGTTTTACTATTCCCATCTCCTGATACTAAATTTAAAGTACCAGAATATATTCATTATCAAAATGTAATTAAGTGCTTTGATGTTGGTAAAAAATATTTGAGTGCTTTAAAAGTACCTTATATTGCTGATTTAAATAAAGTTGTTTCTGATTGTAAAATAGAATCTTTAGTTCAAATAGTAGAAACTAATTTTAATAATGAAATATATAAACTTTGCGATGATATAATTAAGAAAAAAGCTAAATATGTATTGTTAGCAGGTCCATCATCTTCAGGAAAAACAACAACAACTAAAAAAGTAGCTCTTCAATTACGTAGTCGTGGATATGAAGTTTTAGTAATATCAGTTGATGACTATTTCAAAAACAGAGTAGACTCACCAAAAGATGAAAATGGCAATTATGATTTTGAAAGTCTAGCTTCTCTAGATTTAAAATTATTAAATAAACAATTAAAAGATTTAATTGCAGGTAAGAAAGTTTCTTTACCAACATACAACTTCGCTTTAGGTGAAAAAGAATACAAGACAGACCCAATTAAACTTGGCGAAAATGCTATCATTTTAATGGAAGGTCTTCATAGTATTAATGATGAAATGACTCCTGATTTAGATCCAACTTTAAAATATAAAGTTTACTTGAGCCCATTTATTCCATTAAACATTGACCGTCATAATTATTTTTCAACAACAGATCTTCGCTTAATGCGTCGTATTGTAAGAGACAATCGTACTCGTGCAACAGATGTTGGCGCAACTATAACTTATTGGCATAAAGTACGTCGTGGAGAAGAAAAATACATCTTCCCATACATAAATAATGTTGATTATATTTTAAATACATCATTATTGTATGAGGTAGGAGTTTTAAAAGTATTCGTTGAACCACTTTTATATTCAGTTAAAAGTAATTCACCAGCATACAATGAAGCTAGAAGATTAATCGATTCTCTTCGTGTTTTCTTCCCAATACCATCTGATTATGTTCCAGATGAATCAATTTTAAGAGAATTTATCGGTAAAAGTATATTTGAAAATTATAAGTAAAGACTAAAAATAAAAGAATAAAGAAAGAGGAAAAATATGATAAAAGTAGCAATTAATGGTTTTGGACGTATCGGAAGATTAGCTTTCCGTGAAATTATTAGAGGAACAGATTTTGATATTGTAGCAATTAATGATTTAACAGATGCAGAAACTTTAGCATATCTATTAAAATACGATACAAATCATCGTTCATTCCATGAAGATGTAATCGATTTCGAAAATGATGAAATTGTAATTAAAGGAGCAAAAAGAGTAAAAGTATATAGTGAAACAGATCCAACTAATCTTCCATGGGGAGAATTAGGTGTTGACGTAGTATTAGAATGTACTGGTGTATTCACAGATTACGAAGGTGCTCATAAACATATAGAAGCTGGTGCTAAAAAGGTAATTATTTCAGCTCCAGGAAAAGGTGACATGAAGACTATTGTTTATAATGTTAATTCAGATATTTTGGATGGAACAGAAGAAGTTATCTCAGCAGCTTCATGTACAACAAACTGCCTTGCGCCTGTATTAAAAGTAATTGAAGATAACATAGGAATTGTTAAGGGATATATGACTACTGTTCACGCTTACACAAATGATCAAGCAACATTAGATGTTCCACATAAAAAAGGTATCCTAGCACGTCGTGGTCGTGCTTGTGCAATGAACATTGTACCTGCTTCAACAGGAGCAGCTAGTGCTATTGGTAAAGTAATCCCATCTTTATTAGGTAAAATGGATGGCAATGCTTTCCGTGTTCCAGTATCAGATGGCTCAGTTATTGATGTAACTTTAGAACTATCTAGAAATACCTCAGTTGAAGAAATAAATACATTGTTAACAAACAATCAAAATGAATCATTACGTATTACAATGGACCCAATCGTATCTAGTGATGTTCTAGGTAAAAAGGTTGGTGCTCTAGTAGATGGCCTTTCTACTAATGTTTTAGAACATGATGGTCGTCAATTAGTTAAGATTATTGCATGGTACGATAACGAAATGGGATATACAGCTCAAATGATGCGTACAGCAAAAAAATTAATGTCTTTAAATTAAAGTGCTTAATTAGCACTTTTTCTTATGGCTTACTAAATCAACACAGCAAAATAAACTAAATATATACAAATAAAAAGTATTTAACTTTATTCATTGTTAAATACTTTCTTTTGCTTTAAACATTCTTTGTGATAATAACTCTCTAATTCACTATTTAAAATATTAAACACACTGTTGTATAAAACTTCGTGAGCCTTATTAGCTATTTCCCAAGCATCACCAAGTTTCATTGAAGTTCCAAATACATCATCAATATATTTATCTTTCTTTACCATATCCCAATCAACTTCATCATACTTTTCTTTTAAACTACAATCGATTTTATCAATATTTTCATCTAGCTCCTCAATAAGTTTAATCAATACTATCATTTCTTCCTTTTCATAAAAATATTCTTCATCTTTACCTTTAGTTAGTATATGTAGTTCATTTAAAATAGATAAAATTCTTTCTATTGATACTAAGTCTTTATTATTCATGATTACACCTCGCATTCATTTTATCATCTTCCATAAAAACTTAACATATTTTTGTGTAAAGATAAGTCTTAATAAATTGAACATAATTTAACGTTAATTTATAATAAAAAAAGGTGATGATATGAAAACTAGAATTCAAGACTTAGATGTAAGAAATAAAAGAGTATTACTAAGATGTGATTTTAATGTTCCTATCAAAGATGGAGTAATCCTAGATGATAGTAAAATAATCGCCGCACTTAACACTATAGAATATTTAATAAAACAAAATGCTAAAATAATTATTTTGTCTCATTTTGGTAAAGTAAAAAGTGAAAGTGATAAAGAAAAAAATTCGTTAGCAGTTGTAGCTGCACATTTACAAAAGTTAGTATCAACCAAGGTTATCTTTTCAAAACAACCAAGAAGTTTATTCTTAGAAGCTAAAATAGCAGAAATGAACCCTGGTGAAATAATGGTTTTAGAAAACACTCGTTTTGAAGATGTTCCTACAAAATTAGAAAGTGGAAACGATCCTCAACTCGCAATGTATTGGGCTGGTTTAGCAGACATATTCTGTTTAGATGCATTTGGCTCTGCTCACAGATGTCATGCATCAACACATGGAGTAGCTAAGTATATTCCAAGTTGCATAGGTTTTCTTGTTCAACACGAAATACAAATGTTAGACCAGTATATTTTTGGAGCTGCACATCCATTCACAATTGTTATGGGTGGAGCAAAGGTTGAAGATAAAGTAGAATTAATAGAATCTCTACTACCTAGATGTGATCATCTTCTATTAACAGGAGGAATTGCTAATTCATGTTTAGCAGTTCTAGGTTTTAATGTTGGAAATTCTATAAGAACAACAGATCCTGAAATAATGTTAAAGTTAAAAGATATCTTAATACAATATAAAGATAAAATAATGTTACCTATTGATGTCATAATTGGTCGTGTTTATAATGATGATTTTATTGAACATGTCAATATTAATAATGTTAAAGATGACGATATTATATATGATATAGGTATGAAAACGATTTATAAATTCAAAGATATAATCGATAAATCTAAAACAATTTTTGTAAATGGTACAGCTGGAAAATATGAAGATATAAAATATGCCACAGGAACACGTGAATTACTTGAAATGATTACAAAATCTAATGCTATCAAAATTGTTGGTGGTGGAGATGGAGTAAGTGCAGTTAAGCATTTTAAACTAGAGGAAAAATTCACTTTCCTTTCAACAGGTGGAGGAGCAACTTTAGAATATATTATTAATGGTAGTCTCCCAGCTATCGAAAATATTACAGATAAAGAAGTAACTGAGTAAAAGAAGAGATTGATATGAAATATTTGATATGTAATTTAAAAGCCAACAAGAAAAAAGATGAACTTATTAAATATGAGAAGGAGTTAAGCAGTATAAATAAAAGCTCTAATATAGAACTTATAGTCTGTCCATCAACTCCTTTTTTATTCTTGTTTCAAAACGAAAATTATGAATTAGGAAGTCAAGATTTGTCAAAATTTAATGAAGGACCTTATACAGGCGAAAATACAGCAGAACAACTATCTTCATTAAATGTTAGATATGCTTTAATTGGTCATAGTGAAAGAAGAATATACTTTCATGAAGAGGAAGAAACAATTATTGAAAAAATCAAAAGAGCTTATCATAGTCATATTCGTCCAATATATTTTATTGGTGAAACAAAAGAAGAAAAAAACAATAATCAAACCTACAAAACTTTAGAAAAACAAATTGCTCATATTATTAATGAAGTTCCTGATTATAAAAGAGAAAAGATGATATTGGTATATGAACCAGTTTGGGCAATTGGCACAGGTGAAGTTCCAAATTATGATGAAATGTCTGAAACAATTATGTTCATTAAGAAAATAGTAAATGCTTACTATGGTCTTAGCTTGCCTGTTTTATATGGCGGCAGTGTTAATGAAACAAACATAGAAAAATTATCATCTATTCAAGAAATAGATGGTTTAATATTGGGAGAAAGTTCAAAAAACGTCCAAATTATACAAGATATATACAATATTTATCAAAAAAACATATAACTCGACAAAATATAACATAAATCAAATAATCTATCTAATAAAATATTTTTATAATAAAGTAGTTAAAGGAGTAAAGCAAAAAGGTAGATAGTTAAATACAATTACCAAGACAATATTGAAGTAAAATGCGTTAAACAAAATACAATAGAAAGAGAAAAAACTATGAGAAACAATATTAATACGTTGGTAGTATGTAGTACAGATGAAATAAACAGACTTAAAGAAGAAGTATCCAAAATAACGACTGAAATCAACATAAAATATACTGCAAGTAATTATAAGGAAGCCTTAACTATTATTAATGATCCATCTATAGAATTAGATGCAATCATTGTTGATGGAACGATTCAAAATAATAATATGCTAGCTTTTTTAACTGGTTATAACAATACAGCATTATTATCTAGAACTATAATAATTGATAACATTAAGCTAGATTGTTATAATTTAACATCTTCTGACTATCAAATATTTAATATTATTCCTAAAAATTATAAAATTGAAGAATTAATTATTTCTTTAAAGGAAATAAAGAGTAAACAAGAGAAATATAATTTTCTTAAAATTTCTATTTATGATAAAGTTGCCGAAATATTAAAGAAATTAGGTATAGCACCTGATAAGAATGGATTTCATTATTTAAGAAAAGCAATTTATGAATGTTATATGAATCCATCCTTGCTAACTTCGATAACGAAAGAAATATATCCTATGCTTGCAGATTCCTTTGGTAAGAAAGCTAGTTGCATTGAACGTTCAATAAGAAGTGCAATAGAAACAGGCTGGGATAGAGGCAACTATGAGTATTCAAGCGAATTATTTTCTAATTGCGTAGATTATTATTATAAAACAAAACCTACAAATGGTGAATTTATTGCGATTATAGTAGATAAAATAATGATGGAAGAGGGAAGAACTAATTATTAATACATTCCTATACCCTTCAAATAATATAAAATAATTAGTAAAAATGAAGTAAAATCAAATAAATTACGAGAACCCTTGTAATTTCTTTTTTTTATGTGCTATGATGTTATTAGGAGAATAAAATATGAAGAAAATATTAACAATTATCCTTGATGGTTTTGGCATGCGTGAGGATATATATGGCAATGCTGTAAAAAATGCTGGTATGAATAACTTCATAGATTTATGGAATAACTATCCCCATTGTCTTCTTAAAGCTAATGGTCAATATGTTGGATTACCAGAAAAACAATGTAGTAATAGTAGTCATGGCCACGAAATAATTGGTGCGGGCCGTCAAATTAATAATAAATTAACCGAATTAAATGACGTTTTTAAAAATGATAATTTAAAATATAATAAAAAATATAATGCGATGCTTGAATATTTAAAACATAATCATTCTTGTAATCTACATATTGTTCATTTAATATCTGATGGTGGAATTTCTTCACATATAGATCATTTGAAGTTTTTTTTAAGTGAACTACAAAAAATAAAATTAGAAAATAATATTTATCTTCATCTTATTGCAGACGGAAGAGATTCAAATAAATATAGCGTTTGTGAATTTATAAGAGAAATTCAGGGAAAAATATCTAATAACATATATTTATCATCTGTATGTGGTAGATACTATGCCTTAGATGAGACAAAAGATTATAAAAGAACAAAAATGTTTTATGATTTATTATTTGATGGACGTGGAGTAAATGCAACAAACTTACCACGAGTAATTAAAAAATGTTACGAAAAAAAATTATCAGACGAATATTTGCCCCCATTAAAAACAAAAGATTTTATTCCAGTCGAAAATAATGATGTTTTAATGTTGTTAAACTTTAGTAAAGAAAATCAAACTCAAATCCTAGACTCGATATGTAAAAAGGATTTCGTTGATTTTAATAATTATTCTATGAATATACATGTATATAGTTTATATGAAATAGATTCATCTATTAATAGCAATTACTTTTTTGAAACTCCTATATACAATAGAACTCTTGCAGAATACTTATCTGAATTGGGCTTATCACAAGCACATATATATGAAACAATTAAAGCCCCATCAATGCGCTATTATTTAAATGGAAAAAGAAATTTAAAACTTGAAAATTGTGATACATATAGTATTGACTCTCCTTGTGTAGATTCTTTTGATATGAAACCAGAAATGAATTCATTATCAATTGCAAAAACTATAATTAAATGTATGGAAAAAGATTATGACTTCATTATAGCTAACTTTGCTAATCCAGATGAAGTGGGTCATACTGGCAATTATCAAGCGACAATAAATGGCCTTCAGGCTGTTGATGTCTGCTTAGGAAAAATTCTTGAAGTTGCTGAAGAAAATTTCTATAAAGTAGTGATTACTTCTGGACACGCAAAAGCAGATACGATTATAGATAGACAAAATAATATAGTAACCAAAAATACTCTAAGCCCAGTTCCTTTAATTATTGCCGATAAAAAGATAAAATTAAAAAATGGTGTTTTAACTAGTTTTGCTCCAACTTTATTACAATATATGGATATTGCTATTCCTAAAGAAATGAAAGATACAGAAATTCTAATTGAAAAAGCTAAAAAAGAATAAAATAAATACAAAAATAATACTAAAATAAATCCTAAATAAAAAGTGACTTGACATAGTCACTTTTTTAAAATTCAAAAAAAATCAAAAAAAATCAAGTTTTTCTTGCATTTTTTCAGGGGTTAGGCTATAATGGAAACTGTATGACTGCTTAGATGTGTGAGGTTGCCGATACACTAGGAGATGTTGTTGAACAATTTCTGAAAAGTGTCGGGTAATTCATTACGGAGCGAGCCTATACTAGATATAGACGAAGGGAGGACATATAATGTCAAGTAACAAAGTTCGTATTACTCTTAAAGCTTACGATCATAGAGTTTTAGATCTAGCTTGCGGAAGAATAGTTGAAACTGTTAAAAGAACTGGGGGAGAAGTTGTTGGTCCAGTGCCTCTACCTACTGATGTAGAAAAGGTTACTGTATTAAGATCTGTACATAAGTACAAAGATTCAAGAGAACAATTCGAAAGTCGTACTCATAAAAGACTTATCGATATTAAAAACCCTACAAAAGAAACTGTTGAAGCACTTGCTCACTTAGATATTCCAAGTGGTGTTGCTATTAACATAAAATAATAAAATATATACGGAGGTAAAGAAATGAAAGGAATCTTAGGACGTAAAGTCGGAATGACTCAAGTCTTCACAAAAGATGGAAAACTTGTTCCTGTAACTGTTGTTTCTGTAGAACCTAATGTTGTTACTCAAGTTAAAACAACTGAAACAGATGGTTATAATGCAATTCAATTAGCTACAGTTGACAAGAAAGCTAAGAATGCTACTAAAGCTAGCATTGGTCATGCTAAAAAAGCAAACACAACTCCTAAGCGCTACTTAAAAGAAATTCGTGATTACGAAGGTACTTATAACTTAGGAGATACAATTAGCGCTGACGTTTTCACTGCTGGTGAATATGTTGACGTTACTGGTACTAGTAAAGGTCATGGTACTCAAGGTGTAATCAAACGTTGGAATCAATCAAGAGGTCCAATGGCTCATGGTTCACGTTATCACAGAAGACCTGGTTCAATGGGAACAATGCTACCAATGCACGTTCTTAAAGGTAAAAAATTACCAGGACACATGGGTGTTGAAACTACAACAATCCAAAACCTAGAAATTATCGAAGTAAATGCTGCAGAAAATTACATTTTAGTTAGCGGAAATATTCCAGGAGCTAAACAATCTTTAGTTTTAATTAGAACAGCTGTTAAGAAAAATGGTTCTGCTGAACCAAAAGAAATCTTAAAATATGTTGAAGAAACAGTTGTTGATGAAGTTGTAGAAAGCGAAACTGTTGAAGAAGTAGTTGAAGAAACTGCTGAAACTACAGAAGCTGCTACTGAAGAAAACCAAGGAGAAAGTAAGTAATTTACTTAGAAAGGTGATCTAATATGGCAAAAATACAATTAATTAATATAAAAGGCGAAAAACTAAAAGATTTAACATTAGCTGATAATGTATGGAATATCGAAGCAAACGACATCGTTCTAAAAAAAGCTATCGATTTACAATTAGCTGCAACAAGACAAGGAACTGCAAAAACTAAAACACGTTCTGAAGTTTCTGGTGGTGGAAGAAAACCATGGAGACAAAAAGGTACAGGTAGAGCTCGTCAAGGTTCTATCAGAGCTACTCAATGGCGTGGAGGTGGAATCGCTGGTGGAGTTACTCCAAGAGATTACACATTCCAAATTAATAAGAAAGAAAGAGCTCTTGCTCTTAAGAGTGCTTTAACTCATAAATTCCAAGATAAAGAATTAGTAGTTATCGACTCAATCACATTAGATACATTAAAAACTAAAGCTGTTAAAGATGTAATGGCAACATTAAAATTAACTGGTAAAGTTTTATTTGTAACTGGTGAAGATAATGAAAACCTATACATGGCAACAAGAAATTTAGGTTATGCATATAACATTAATGCTAACGAAATCAATTGCTATGACTTAGTAAATGCTGATATCGTTGTTTGTGACGAAAAAGCTGTAGAAGTAATTGAAGGGGGACTTAAATAATGAAAGATTATACTGATATTATTATTGCACCTGTAATTACAGAAAAGGCTGCTATTCAAACAGAAGCAAACGTATATACTTTCAAAGTAGCTGCTGATGCTAATAAAATAGAAATCAAAAAAGCTATCGAAGAAGCATTTGGTGTAAAAGTTGTTAAAGTTAATACTTTAAACACTAAATCAAAAGCCAAAAGAGTTGGAAGATATACTGGAAAAACTAAAACTTATAAAAAAGCGTTCGTTACTTTAGCTGACGGCGACAAAATAGAATTAATATAGGAGGGAGAAAGTATTATGGCAATAAAGAATTATAAACCAACGACTAATGGACGTCGTGGTATGACTACTTTAGCAAACAATGAAATAACTACTAACACTCCTGAAAAATCATTAGTTGTTTCTAAAACTAAAACTGGTGGAAGAAATAACCAAGGTAAAATGACAGTTCGCCACATCGGTGGAGGAGCTAAACAAAAATACAGAATTATCGATTTTAAAAGAGATAAAGTTGGAGTTACTGGTAAAGTAGCTACTATCGAATATGATCCAAACCGTAATGCAAATATCGCATTAATCAATTACAGAGATGGTGAAAAAAGATATATCATCGCTCCAAAAGATTTGAAGGTTGGAACAATTATCGAAGCTGGTGAAAATGCAGATATCAAAACAGGTAATGCATTACCACTTAAAAATATTCCAGTTGGTACAACAATTCATTGTATTGAATTAACACCTGGAAAAGGAGCTGCATTATGTAGAGCAGCTGGTACAAGTGCACAAATCTTAGGACGTGAAGACAAATATGTTCTTATCAGATTACAATCTGGTGAAACAAGAAAAGTTCTAGGAACTTGTATGGCAACTATCGGAGTAGTTGGAAATGAAGACTACGAATTAGTAAACTGGGGAAAAGCAGGACGTACACGTCACCTAGGTGTAAGACCTACAAACCGTGGATCTGTTATGAACCCTAATGACCACCCACATGGTGGTGGTGAAGGACGTACTCCAGTAGGACGTAAAGCACCAATGACTCCATGGGGTAAAAAAGCTATGGGTGTTAAGACTCGTAGTAGCAAGAAACAATCTAGCAAGCTAATTGTTAGTCGTAAGAAAAAATAGGAGGAAATAAATAATGGCAAGAAGTTTAAAAAAGGGACCATATGTATTCGAAAGATTACTTAAAAAGGTTCAAGAATTAAATAAAAATAATAAAAAAGAAGTTATTAAAACTTGGTCTCGTCGTTCAACTATTTATCCTGATTTCATTGGACATACAATAGCTGTTCATAATGGTAAAGAATTTATCCCAGTATATATTACTGAAGATATGGTTGGACACAAACTAGGTGAGTTCGCATTAACTCGTAAATTTGGCGGACATGCTGGACAAAAGTAGGAAAGGAGATATAAGTAAATGGAAACATACGCAATACATAAAGGTGCTATGATCGCTCCTCGTAAAGCAAGAATGACTCTTGACTTAGTTAGAGGAAAAGACGTTCAAACTGCACAAGGTATTTTAGAAAATACAAATACTAAAGCAAGCAGATTAATCCTTAAAGTTTTAAATTCTGCTGTTGCAAACGCTGTAAATAACTTCGGCGCTAATGAATCTGAACTTGTTATCTCTGAATGCTACATCAACCCAGGACAAGTTCTAAAAAGAATCAAATTTGGTTCAAGAACAAAAGTTGATAGAAGAGATAAGAGAACAAGTCATATTACTGTAAAAGTATCTGATAATAAGGAGGCAAAATAGTATGGGACAAAAAGTTAATCCAATAGGACTAAGAGTTGGCGTTAATAAAGATTGGGAAGCTAACTGGTTCGCTGAGAAAAAAGATTTTGGAACACTTTTAAACAAAGATAACAAAATCCGTAAATACTTAGCTAACAAAATGAAAGACGCTGCTGTTGCTTCTGTAGTAATCGAAAGAACTGCTAAGAGAACAGACGTTAAAATCTATACTGCTAAACCTGGTGTTATTATCGGACGTGGCGGAGAAGATATCGAAAAATTAAGAAATGAATTAAAGAAACTTGTAGATGAAGAAATTTATGTTTCAATCATCGAAGTTAAAAATCCAGATTTAAATGCTAAATTAGTAGCTGAACAAATCGCACAACAAATCGAAGCTAGAGCACCATTTAGAAGCGCTCAAAAGAGAGCTATCAGAAACACAATGAAAGCTGGAGCTAAAGGAATTAAAACTGCAGTTTCAGGACGTTTAGGTGGAGCTGAAATGGCACGTACAGAAGGATATACTGAAGGTACTGTTCCATTACATACAATCAGAGCTGATATTGACTATGCAATCGCAGAAGCAAATACAACTTATGGTAAGATTGGTGTAAAAGTTTGGATTTACAAAGGTGAAATTCTTCCTACTAAAAAAGCTGTGAAGGGAGAGAGCAAAGATGTTAATGCCAAAAAGAACTAAGTATCGTAAACAACATCGTTTATCATACGAAGGTAAAGCTAAAGGAAATACAACAATTAATTTTGGTGAATTTGGTTTAATGGCTACTGAAGGTACATACATTACTGCACAACAAATTGAAGCAGCACGTATCGCTATGACACGTTACATGAAGCGTGGTGGAAAAGTATGGATTAACATCTTCCCACATTTACCATTAACTAAGAAACCTCTTGGTGTTCGTCAAGGTAAAGGTAAAGGTAACGTTGAACAATGGGTAGCTGTTGTTAAAAAAGGAAAAATTATGTTTGAAGTTGGTGGCGTAAGCGAAGAAATCGCAAGAGAAGCTTTAAGACTTGCATCACACAAACTTCCTGTAACTTGCAAAATAGTTAAGAAAGAAAACAAAGGCGGTGAATCTAATGAAGGTTAATGAATTAGTTAAAGAATTAAGAGCTTTATCTGATGAAGAACTAAATGCTAAAATCAAAGAAGCTAAAAAAGAATTATTCGATCTTAGATTAAAACAATCTACTGGTTCATTAGAACAACCATCTAAGATTCGTGAATTAAGAAAAAATGTTGCTAGAATGAAAACTATCCTAGCAGAAAGAGAAAATGGAGGCGAACAATAATGGCAGAAACTAAAAAGACAACACTAGTTGGTAAAGTTGTAAGTGCAAAAAATGACAAAACTATTACTGTTTTAGTTGAAACATATAAAAAGCATCCACTTTATGGAAAAAGAGTTAAATATTCTAAAAAATATACAGCTCATGATGAATTAAACAAAGCTAAAGAAGGAGATACAGTTAGAATTAGTAGTACAAGACCATTATCTAAAACTAAGAGATATGAACTTGTTGAAGTACTAGTTGAAGCTGTAGTTCTATAGGAGGTATCATTATGGTAATGCAAGAAACAAGACTTAAAGTTGCTGATAACTCAGGAGCTCGTGAATTACTTGTAATCAAAGTAAGAGGCGGAAGTAAAGTTAAAACTGGTAATATCGGTGATATCGTTGTAGGAACAGTAAAAAAAGCTATTCCAAATAGTAATGTTCCAAAAGGAAAAGTTGTTAAAGCTGTAATCGTTAGAACAGTTCAAGGTGTTAGAAGAGCTGATGGTTCATACATCAAATTTGATGATAATGCATGTGTACTAATTAAGGAAGATAAGAGTCCAATTGGAACAAGAGTTTTAGGACCTGTTGCTCGTGAACTACGTGAAAAAGATTTCATGAAGATTGTTTCACTTGCACCTGAAGTATTATAGGAGGATCTAGAATATGAAAGTTAAAGTTGGAGATAATGTAAAAATTCTTGCTGGTAAAGACAGAGGAAAAACAGGAAGAATTATCAAGACTCTTAAGAAAAACGACAAAGTAGTTGTTGAAGGAATTAATATAGTAAAAAAACATGTAAAACCAAATCGTATGAATGAAGTTGGATCTATTGTTGAAGTAGAAGCACCAATTCATGTATCTAACGTTAAAGTAGTTGAAGAAACTGCAAAAAAAGAAGCAAAAACAACAAAAAAATCAGAAAAGAAAGCTAGTTAGAAGGTGTTGATATGAGTACATTTAAAAAGTTATATAATGAAGAAATCATCGACTCTCTAATGAAAAAGTTTAACTATGCTTCTAAAATGGAAGTTCCAAAATTAGAAAAAATAGTTATCAATATGGGAGTTGGCGAAGCTAAAAATGATGCTAAATTCATTGAAGCAGCAGTAAAAGACCTAGAACTAATCGCTGGTCAAAAACCTGTAGTAACTAAAGCTCGTAAATCAATAGCTGGCTTTAAAATCAGAGAAGGCCAAGTAATTGGAGCTAAAGTTACATTACGTGGGGAAAATATGTACAATTTTATGGAAAAATTAATCAAAATTGCACTTCCACGTGTTAGAGATTTCAGAGGAATATCAAAAACTGCATTTGATGGAAAAGGAAACTATACATTAGGTGTTAAAGAGCAAATTATATTCCCAGAAATTGAATACGATCAAATCTTAAAATTAAGAGGTATGGATATCGTATTCGTTACAACAGCAGAAACAAACGAAGAAGCATTCGAACTATTAAGTGGTTTCGGAATGCCATTTAGAAAGTAATAGAGGAGGGAAATATTTATGGCAAAGACTAGTTTAAAAGTTAAACAACAAAGACCTGCAAAATTTAAATCAAGAGCTTATACTCGTTGCGAAAGATGTGGACGTCCTCACGGAGTTCTTCGTAAATATAAGTTATGTCGTATTTGCTTTAGAGAAATGGCAAATAACGGACAAATCCCTGGCGTTAAGAAGTCAAGTTGGTAGAAAGGAGGAATTTAGACTATGGTAGGAGATAGAATAGCAGATATGCTTACAAGAATTCGTAATGCAAATCAAATGAGATATGAAAATGTTGAAGTTTTAGGTTCAAAGATGACTTTAGGAATCGCTGAAATCTTAAAACGTGAAGGTTACATTGCAGATTTCAAATATGAAAAAAATACTAAGGGTGATAAATTAAATTTAACACTTAAATATGGAAATAAAAAAGAAAGAGTAATCACAGGTTTAAAGAGAATTTCAAAATCTGGTTTACGTGTCTATGCCAAAAGTGATGAAATTCCTCGTGTTCTTAACGGTTTAGGAATTGCAATCATTTCAACTTCAAAAGGATTAATGACTGACAAAGAAGCTCGTGAAGCTGGTCTAGGAGGAGAAGTACTTGCCTATATTTGGTAAGGAAAATTGAGTTATGAGTAGAATAGGAAAAAGAGAATTAGTAATTCCTGCTGGAGTTACTGTAACTGTTGATAATAATACTGTAACTGTTAAAGGTCCTAAAGGTGAATTAAGTTTAGAAAAAGCTGATATCATCACTGTAAAAGAAGTTGAAGGCAAAATTATTACTGAAAGACCAAACGATGCAAAAGTATCAAAACAATTACATGGTACAACTAATGCTTTAGTTAAAAACATGATTGTTGGTGTAACAGAAGGTTACTCAAAAGGTCTTGAAGCAGTTGGAGTTGGATATAGATTCCAAGTTCAAGGAAACAAAATTAACATAAGTGCTGGTTTTTCACATCCAGTAGTTATAGAAGTTCCTGCTGATTTAAAAGCAGAACAAGTAAATAATACTGAAATTACAATTTCAGGTATCGATAAGCAAAAGGTTACTGAATTTGCGGCTAATATTCGTGCAATAAGAGAACCAGAACCATATAAAGGTAAAGGTATTCGTTATAAAGGTGAATATGTTCGTCGTAAAGAAGGTAAGAAAGCAGCTAAATAAGGGTAAGGAGTCGAGATATTATGATAGTTAAAGAATCAAAAAACGATATGCGTAAAAAAAGACATTCTCGCATCCGTAACAAAATAAGCGGAACTGCTGAATGCCCAAGATTAAACGTATTTAGATCAAATACACAAATATTTGCTCAAATTATCGATGATGTTAAGGGCGTTACTCTAGCTAGCTCTTCATCTGTCGAATTAAAAATCAAAAATGGTGGCAATGTTGAAGGTGCAAAACTTGTAGGTAAAGACATTGCTGAAAAAGCTAAAAAATTAAATATAAGTGAAGTAGTTTTCGATAGAGGTGGATACCTTTACCACGGACGTGTTCAAGCTTTAGCTGAAGCAGCACGTGAAAATGGACTAGAATTCTAAGAGGGAGGTAAAAATATGCCAAAAACAAAAATGGACTCTAAGAAAAACTTGCTTGAAGAAAAAGTTGTTTCTATTGGCCGTGTAACAAAAGTTACAAAAGGTGGACGTCATTTTAGATTCTCAGCAACAGTAGTTGTTGGAAATAGAAAAGGACTAGTAGGAATCGGAACAGGAAAAGCTAATGAAGTTCCTGAAGCTATTAAAAAAGCTATTCAAGCAGCTAATAAAAACGTAACAAAAGTTGCATTAATTGATAATAGAACAATCCCACATGAAGCTATAGGAAAAATTGGACGTGCACAAGTTCTTATTAAACCTGCTAAAGAAGGTACTGGAGTTATCGCTGGTGGATCTGCCAGAGATGTTCTTGAACTTGCTGGTGTTCGTGATATAGTTTCTAAATCACTTGGTTCAAATACTAAAATTAACGTTGCAAAAGCTACATTAGAAGCTTTAAAAATGCAAAGAACTCCAGAGCAAATTGCTGCTCTAAGAGGAAAGAAAGTAGAGGAACTATAATATGAAGTTATATGAATTAAACTCTGCTCCAGAAGCGAAAGCTAAAAAAAGAGTTGGTCGTGGACCTGGATCTGGAATGGGTAAAACTTCAACACGTGGACAAAAAGGACAAAAATCTCGTTCAGGTGTTAGTATCCCAGCTTGGTTCCAAGGTGGACAAACTCCATTATATAGAAGAATTCCAAAACGTGGATTCAATAATGCAAGATTCAGAACTGAATATGCAACAATTAACTTAAGTGATTTAAATAGATATTTCAATGATGGAGATGTAGTAACTCCTGAATTACTAAAAGAAAAGGGTATTATCAAAAAACAACTTTGTGGCGTTAAAGTCTTAGGCAATGGTGAACTAGAAAAGAAAATAACTGTTAAAGCTAACAGATTCTCAAGTTCAGCCGTTACAAAAATTGAAAGTGCTGGCGGAAAAGCTGAGGTGATCTAGATGTTTTCTAATCTAAAACAGCTATTTAACCGTTCAAATAAAGATTTAAGAAAAAGAATATATTTTACACTATTTTGTTTAGCTATATTTAGCTTCGGTAGTACTATTACAGTACCATGGGCTAGTACAGTATATGAAGAATTAGGTTTCTTAGAAATCTTTAACTTAATGACAGGTGGAGGCTTAAAAGCTTTCTCCATCTTCGCATTAGGTGTAACACCATATATTACAGCTCAAATTATTACACAATTATTACAAATGGATATAATTCCATACTTTAAAGAATTAAAAGAACAAGGTTATACAGGAAAGCAAAAAATAAACAAAATCACTAGATGGTTAGGTGTATTATTTGCAATGGTTCAAGGATTTATCTTTACAATAGTTTATTCTGGAGCTAGTGATGTATTAACTATTATAAAAACAACAGTAGTATTAACTGCTGGAACATGTTTACTATTATGGATAGGTGATCAAATAACTAAACATGGTATTGGTAATGGATTATCACTATTAATTATGGCTGGTATTCTACAATCATTACCATCAGTATTTGTTACTGCATTCCAAGAATTAGTTCTTGCTGGTTCATTCAGTAAAGTAATTGGTTCAATTATATTTGCTTCATTCGTAATAGTATATTTAGTAATAATAATTGGTATGGTATGGATTCAACTTGCTGAAAGAAGAATTCCAATCCAATATGCTAATAGAACAAATAGTGCTTATGGAGGACATCAAAATTTTCTTCCAATAAAAATAAATGCAGCTGGTGTAATTCCAGTAATCTTCGCATCAACATTAATAACAATACCTGTTACTGTTGTTAACTTTATTAAAAATGAAGCAGCGATTAACTTTGTAAATAAATACATTGTTAATACTTCTCTAACAGGATTTATATTATATGTAGTACTTATATTCTTCTTTGGATATTTCTATACATTCTTACAAATGAATCCAGAAGAAATGTCTAAGAATTTAAGTAAAAGTGGTGCATACATTCCAGGGGTAAGACCAGGAAATGATACAATTGAATATGTTAGTAATGTTTTAAGCAAACTAACAGTCGTTGGTTCATTATTCTTAGTTATAATTGCAGGTTTACCAATACTATTCTCTAATTTCTCAGGACTTCCAAGTTCTGTAACAATCGGAGGAACAGGATTACTAATCGTTGTTGGTGTTGCTATTGAAACATATAAACAACTTGAAAGTAGTTTAATTAGTAGAAGTCATAGAGCAGGTATAAAAAGATAATGAAAAACATAATATTTTTAGCTGTCCAAGGGGCAGGAAAAGGTACTTTCGCTAAAAAACTTAGTGAAAAATATGGATATGTTCATATATCAACAGGAGATATTCTAAGAGAAAGATCACTAGTTGACGATGAACTTGGTCATGAAATCAAAAATTTAATTGATAATGGAATATTTGTTTCAAATGAAATAATATACCAAGCAATTGAATACAGAATTTCACAACCAGATTGTAATGTTGGTTATATACTAGACGGCTTTCCTCGTAATTTAGAGCAAGCAGAAGGATATAATGCAATTTTAAAAAAAGTAGGAAAAGACTTAGGAGTAGTAATAAACCTAGTTATTCCTAACGAAATATTAAAAGAAAGAATTATTGGCCGTCGTATCTGTAAAGACTGCGGAGCTATCTACAACATATATAATGAAAGTCTAAAACCTAAGGTTGAAGGAATTTGTGATAAATGTGGTGGTGTTCTATATCAAAGAGAAGATGATAATGAAGAATCTATGAAGACTCGAGTTAATACTTACTTTGAAGTAACGGAACCAATAATCGATTACTATAAGAAACAAGGCGTATTAAAAACTGTTGATTCAAGTAGAAAAACTGAAGAAACATTTAACGATATAATAGAAATTCTTGAGAGTGAGGATGTGGATAACTAGTAAGTTTTCCACACCCACAAAACACTCAATGTTATGGGAGAAATAGAAACATGGCTAAAGAACAAAAAATTGAAGTTGAAGGTAAGGTTGTAGAAATCGTTAAAGGCGGAACTCCAATCGTTGAATTACCTAACGGACACACTGTAGAAGCCTACGTTTCTGGTAAAATGCGAGTTAACATGATTCGTATCTTACCAGGTGATACAGTTACAATTGAATTATCGCCTTATGATCTAACACGTGGGCGCATAATATGGAATAAGAGATAATGGAGGTACAATTATGAAAGTAAGACCATCAGTAAAAAAGATTTGCGCAAAGTGCAAAGTTATCAAAAGAAAAGGAAAAATAATGGTTATTTGTGAAAATCCAAAACACAAACAAAAACAAGGCTAATAGGAGGTAAAATATGGCACGTATTAAAAATATCGAATTACCAGGAGAAAAACATACTTGTATAGGATTAACTGCTATCTACGGAATTGGTAGAAGCTTAGCTAACCAAATTTGCGACGCAGCTGGTGTTGCAAGAGATAAGAAGATTAAAGATTTAACTGATGAAGAAGTAGTTAAACTACGTTCTGAAGTTGACAACCATATGGTTGAAGGTGATCTTCGTCGTGAAGTTCAAATGAACATCAAAAATAAAATGGAAATTAATAGTTACCAAGGTACTAGACACAAAAAAGGTCTTCCAGTTCATGGTCAAAGAACTTCAAGAAATGCTCGTACAAGAAAAGGTAAAGGTAAAGTAGTTGCTAATAAGAAGAAAGCTACTAAATAATAAATAGGAGGTTAGAAGATTATGGCTTATAATAGAAGAAAAAGAAAAGTTAAAAAGAATATTCCTGAAGCACAAGCTCATATTCATTCAACTTATAATAATACAGTTGTTACTATTACTGATAAAGAAGGTAACGTTATAAGTTGGGCTTCTGCTGGAACAATTGGTTACAAAGGAAGTAAAAAGAAAACTCCATTTGCTGCTGGTATGAGTGCTGAAGCTGCTGCTAAAGTTGCAATGGATAATGGAGTTAGAAAAGTAGAAGTATTTGTTAAAGGTTTAGGTGCAGGACGTGAAAACGCAATTCGTTCATTACAAACTGCAGGATTAGAAATTACATCTATTATTGACGTTACTCCAGTTCCACACAACGGATGTCGTCCACCAAAACGTCCAAGAAATTAATTGAAAGAAGGGACTTAAGGATATGTTAAGATTTGAAAAACCAGAATACAAAATTACAGAATATATAGAAAGCAATCACTATGGTAAGTTTGAACTAGAACCACTTGAAAGAGGTTTTGGTACAACTATCGGTAATGCTTTAAGAAGAGTAATGTTATCATCATTACCAGGAAGTGCAATCACATCTGTTAAAATCGAAGGTGTAATGCATGAATTCCAAAAAATTGACGGTGTTGTAGAAGACGTAACTGCAATCGTTCTTGCATTAAAAAGCATCGTTATAAAAAATCATTCTGACGAAGATAAAGTTATTAGACTTTATGCTGATAAAGAAGGAGCTGTAACTGCTGGCGATATCGAAAGAGACGCTGACATCGAAATCGTAAATCCAGACTTAGTAATTGCTAACCTTGTAAAAGGTGGAAAACTAGATATGGAAATGACTGTAAGCAATGGTAGAGGATATGTTGATTCAAAAACTAATCAAAAACTACTAGGTGAAAACAAAGTAGGAGTTATTGCAATCGACTCACTATACTCACCAATTGAAAGAGTTAGCTACGAAGTAGAAAGTGCTCGTGTAGGTCAAAACGAAAACTTCGATAAATTAATAATGAATGTTTATACAAATGGATCAATTACTCCAGAAGAAGCAATCGCTTTATCTGCAAGAATTTTAATTGAACATTTTAACATCGTAACAGACTTAAATTCAATTAGTGATGTTTCAGGATTAATGGCTGAAAAGAAAGTTGATACAATCACTAAGACATTAGAAACTCCAATTGAAGAAATTGAATTCTCAGTTCGTGCATATAACTGCTTAAAGAGAGCTGGAATCAACTCTGTTCAAGACTTAATTTCTAGAAAAGAAGTAGAAGTTACAAAAATACGTAATTTAGGTAAAAAATCTTTAAAAGAAGTTATAGATAAAGTAAAAGAAATGGGACTTAAGTTCCGCGACTAAGAAATAAATTTAAGGAGGTAAAATACTTATGACAAAGTATAGAAGATTAAATAGAGAAAAAAGTATACGTAGAAGTATTTTAGCTGGTTTAACTAAAGACGTTATTCTTAACGAATCAATCGTTACAACTGAAGCTAGAGCTAAAGAAGTAAGAAAATTCGTTGAAAAAATGATTACTTATGGTAAAAAAGGAACATTAGTTTCTAGAAGAAAAGCATTAGCTTTTGTTAACAACGACAACCAAGTAGTTAGTAAAGTTTTTGATGAATTAGCTAAACGTTATGAAACTAGAAATGGTGGATACACTAGAATCATAAAACTTAAAGAAAGAGTTGGAGACGACGCTCTAACTGTAAAATTAGAACTAGTTTAATAGTTCTTTTTTTATTAGATAAACTTTTTCTTGACAAAAAAATAGTTTTATTGAAAATCCCCATACTTTATGGTATTATTATTCTAGAATAGAATAAAAGGGTGTGTAATTTATGGACGATAAATTAAAAGTATTTTGGAATTTAGATGTATTAGTAAAAATGTGTCGTTCTAAAAGCGATGGTCCATCACTACGCATCGAAGAAACAGAAATAGAAGAGAAAATAAATTCATATACTCAGGAAATAGATGAGATAAAGACAATTTCAGAAGATGACATATATGACACAAGTGCTGAAATGGCCGATAGAAATATTGAAATTATTACAAAAAGACAACTTCAAAAGTTAAAAAATGATTTAAAAGACAAAAATAAAGAATTAAACAATTTAAAAGAAAAAGAAGCTAATCTATATGAACAATCTGCTCTATTAAGAGATAATAAAAATAGTCAAGAAAAATATATAGTAAGCATGCAAGAAAGAATTAGTGAAACAATTAATTCTGAAATAATTGATAGATATAATTCTTTAATTGCAGAAACGAGTGAAAAAGTATCATTACTAAAAGAAGAACTTGAAGAGCAAAACACATCATATAATGATATTCAACAAAGTATATTAATTCTATCTGAAGAAATAGCATCTATAGAAAATCAAATAGATAAAAAGAAAAAACTACTAGCTGAAACCCAAGCAAACCTTGAAAATAAAGACAATTATGTTGATAAAACTAAAAAAGATAAAAATAATAAACGCATTGTTGATTTGGAAAGTAAAATTCAAAAACTAAATAATCGCTTAGGTGCATTAAGAAATGATCCTAAATATCTTGAGACTAAAATCAAAGATGTTATTAACAATAAAGAAAATATTTCTGAAGCAAAAAAATATTTAGTAAATTTAGTAAATCAAGTAATTGAAGTTCCATATATAAATGTTGCAGCTGACAATAATTTAGAAGAAGAATTATTAAGAGCAACTCAAGCTAGAGATTCTTTTGCAAATGAAATAGATCAAAAAAGCTATAATATCTTAGAAGCCAATACTCCTGAAAAAGTTCGTATAGACTTTCTTGCCAAACGTATTATAAAATGGCAAGAAGAGTTAGAGGACTTAAGAGCGAAAATAGAATTAGTAGATAAAGACAAACAATTTGACTACGAGAAGAAAAATATTCTTTTAAGCAATATGATTAGAGAAATGAAAAGCGATTTAAAAGAATATGAACGTGCTTATGAAGAAGCTCCTGATATCAATATTGGTGCTAAAGCTAGTCTAAAAGCAGCATTAGACGAGAAGAAAGAAGACATCATTGAAGCAGAAAAAATTGCAACAGCATTTAAAAAGGATGAAGCAGAAGATATCTCAGCTGCTACAAGAACATTAAAATATGAATGTGAACAATTACACAGTAATATTTATCATGCTGAGCAAGAGATTGCTAGTATAAAAAATCGTCTTATGTCTAAAAAATCAGGACTTATTGACATTACAACAAAGAATAAAGATAAAGATACTCTTAAAGAACTAGCACAAATCGTAATAGATATAAAACATCGTCGCGGTTTCCCAGAAACTCCTGTTGAAATAGTACAAAGATTAGAAGAAGAGCTTCAAATAAGTTTAATTGAAGACATTAACATAAATATAGTAAATCAGTCTTCTAAACTAGAACCAAAAGATTATGAAAAATACTTATCACCTGAAGAAGATGAAATAGTAGAAGAAGTAGTAATATCAGATCCTGAAGAACCTATTTATGAAAGAAGAGGAATTCGAGTAGTAGATGAAGCAGAAATTACTATTCCAGAAAACATAAATGTTGAAATTGAGGAAAGCCAAGCTTCAAAAGAACTACAGGAAGCAATAAAAGAAGTAACTAGTAATGAAGAAGCTGATGAATCAGAAGAACAATCAATTATTGAAAAGCAGCCAGAAGAAATAGTCGAAGATACATTAGAAGATGACACAGACAAATTAGAAATGCCAGAAAAAAAAGAAGAATCGAATATTAGTGAAATAACTGACGAAATAGAAGAAAAACATCTTGAGCAAAGCGAAGATAATCAAGAAGTTCAACAAAACGAAGTGACTTTAACTTCTGAAATAACAGAAGAACCTATTAATGAGGAAGTTAACTTAATCGAAGAAGAAAATATAAAAGAAGCAGAAGAAAAAAATGAACAAGTTTCTGAAGTAAAAGAAGAAATTATGGAATCAACTGATGATATTCCTGTAGAAGAGATACAAGAAGAAGCTTTAGATATTAGTAGTATCATAGATGAAGTAAAAAACGACCAACCAGAAGCCGTAATTACAGAAGATGCCGATTTATCAATTAACTCAATCTTTAGTAATCAAAAAAATAGCACAGATGGTTCAAATAATGATAATATAGTATCAAGTGAAAACCTAGCCAATGAGTTAGACGAATACTTAAATAATTTAGATAATAACTAAGTTTAAGATAGGAGACGATAAAATGAGTCTAAGAACAAATACTATAATAAGTTTAGAAAATAATGAAAAATATGTAGTTTTAAATGAAACAATGTATGGTGGCGTAAAATACTTCCTAGTAATGGGTGTAGACGATAATAAAGACATTATTCCAACAAATGTTGCTATCGTAGAAGAAATCATTGATGGTGCAGATACATATGTTGATCGTGTAAAAGATCCTGAATTAATAATAATTTTAACAAGAATCTTAAAATCACAAATTTAAGTAGGCAAACGCCTGCTTTTTTCTTTTCAATTGACAATTAACTCTCAATATAGTAGTATAGCAAGCAAAAGGAGAATGACTCATGAACTTAATGACTTTAGTACTTCAAATAGTTTTAACAATACCTTTGACAATAATTCTAAACTACTTTAGTAGCAAAGAAAATCGTCGTCTTAACCAACTAATAATACCTTCTATTTACATAATAATAGTCGCTGCCTTATTACCAATTGTTAAAGAAAACATCTTTCTAATAGTTATTTTCGAAATATTCATCAGAAACTTCTACATAACTAATATTACAAATCGTGATACAGAGATATCAAACACAATGTTTATTATAGAGAACTTACTAAGTATTACGCTAAGTTTATTCACGTATAACTATTTTATTGGTGCAGTTGATAGTGTTATCCCAAATCCAGAAGATATCAAGCCTTTTATTTGGTTCTTAATAATTCTCTACATTTCTTCATTATATAAAATGTCTACAAAAGATAAAACTAAAGTTATAAAAGATAAATCTAGTGTCAGAAAAAAAGAACAAGTTATAATGCAATATGCGAAATTCAAAAACATTTACTCAAATATTGTAAAAAGTAAGAACCAAATAATCAACAATCTTACATATGCTATTATGATTTATAACAATTATAAAAATCCTAAAATATATCGTGACATAAATACATATATTGGAGCTGTAACTAAAAAAGAAACGGCTTATGGAATAATGCAAGTAAAATCATATACACGTTTATCTGATGAAGAAAGCATAAAATTAACGATTGAAGAATTTGAAAAAACATTAAAAAATACAAAATTAACTGAAACAAGCCAACTAGAAAAACTTCTAAAAAATTATAAGCAAGAAGAACAGACAGAAATTTTATCTATTTACGACACAATCATCGAATTTAGTAAAAAATAAACACTTTAAAATGTACAAACATACACGAAGTATTTTGTACATTTTTTATTTGATAAATAGATCTTTATATGGTACAATACATCTTAGAAAAACGTTGAAAGCGAACTAAGTAATTATATTTACTTCTTCATTTAGAGATTAAATGTCACCGGCTGAAAGCATTTAAAGATAAGAAATATAATGAAATTCATCGTTGGAGTTTGACCCGCAATTAGATGCGTTATATCTATATTAAAGAGCTAGATTTCTAGAATTAGGGTGGTACCGCGGAATATATAATTTCGTCCCTTGGTTTTAGATTTTTTTTAATGGAGGTAAAAATATGAAAGAAAAAGTAGAAAATCTAATACTTGAAGTAGAAAATCGACTAAATGAAACGACTAACCTTAAAGAAGTAAATGATATTAAAGTAGAATATCTTGGTAAAAAAGGTCCAGTTAATGAACTTACTTCTCATATGAAAGAACTTAGTGTTGAAGAAAAAAAAGAATTTGGTAAATTACTAAATGAATTAAAAAATACACTAACTTCAAAAATTGATGAAAAAATAAAATACTATGAAACAGAAGAGCTAAACAAAAAACTTGCGAGTGAAAAAATTGATGTAACACTACCAGCAACGAAAATACCTGTTGGAGCTCCTAACATTCTTGAAAAAATTGTTGAAGAAGTAGAGGAAGTCTTTATGTCTATGGGATATGATGTAGTAGACGGACCAGAAGTAGAAGAAGACCGATATAATTTTGAACTTCTTAATATTCCAAAGGGTCATCCAGCACGTGATGCTCAAGATACTTTCTATATTGAAGATGAGAAAATATTATTACGTAGTCAAACTTCACCAGTTCAAGTTAGAACAATGCTTGCTACAGGTGGTAAAGAACCAGTTAGAATGATTTGTCCTGGCAAAACATATCGCCGTGATGCAGATGATGCAACTCATTCACATCAATTCATGCAAATTGAAGGCCTTTTAGTAGATAAAGATATTAAGTTATCTGACTTAAAAGGAACATTCGAAATAATGGCTAAAAAACTATTTGGAGAAGATTGTGTTGCTAGACTTCGTCCAAGTTACTATCAGTTTACTGAACCATCAGTAGAAATGGATATCTCTTGTTTTGCTTGCCATGGTGAAGGATGTCCTTTGTGTAAAAATACTGGTTGGATAACAGTGAGTGGAGCAGGTATGGTTCATCCAAACGTTCTACGTAATGGTGGATATGATCCAGAAGTATGGTCAGGTTTTGCATTTGGTTTCGGAGCAGAACGTTTAGCAATGCTTAAGTATGGTATCAATGATATCAGAACATTCTACCAAACAGATTTAAGAGAATCTACAAATTTCGATAGAAAGGAAGCGTAAGTATATGATAAGTTTAAATTGGGTTAAAGATTACGTTGATATAGAAAATGAAGACTTGCGTGAACTTGCAGTGAAAGTTACAAAAGCTGGTGTTAACGTTGAAAAAGTAATAAATAGTCATATCGATAACTTAGTAATTGGTGAAGTATTAGAATGTGTAGATCATCCAGATAGTGATCATTTACATATTTGTCAGGTAAATGTTGGAGAATCTACTACTCAAATCGTATGTGGAGCACCAAATGTTAAAGCAGGTATCAAAGTACTTGTAGCACTACCTGGTTGTGTACTTCCTGGAGATTTTGAAATCAAAGCAGGAAAAATTCGTGGTCAAGAATCTAATGGTATGATTTGTGCTTTATTTGAACTAGGTGTTGAAGAAAAAACAGAAGAAACATATGCTAAAGGAATAGAGGTTCTAGAAACAGATTTAGAGCCTGGTACAGACGCCAACATCTATTTAGGTACAGATGATACTCTATATGAATTAGACGTTCATAAACACCGTAATAACGATTGCTATTATCATATTGGATTCGCTTATGAAATAGCGAGTATTCTAGGAAAGAAAGTTACTTTACCAGAATCCAATCACAAAGAAATAGAAGACGATGTTAATAATCATATCACATTAAAAGTAGAGACGACTGCATGTCCATACTATACAGCTAAAATGGTAACAGGAGTGGAAATAAAAGAATCTCCAGAATTTATCAAGAAAAGACTTATTGCAGCAGGAATGCGCCCAATAAACAATGTAGTAGATATTTCAAACTATGTAATGCTTGAATATGGTCAACCTCTTCATTTCTTTGACAAAAACAAATTAGGAGATAATATCTTAGTTCGCCAAGCCAATGAAAATGAGAGTATAATAACTCTAGATGGTCAAAAAAGAGACCTTCTAACAAGTGATATCGTAATTACAGATGGAACTAAACCAGTATGTATCGCTGGTGTAATGGGGGGCGAAAACACAGATGTTGATGACAATACAAAAGACATCTTAATAGAAAGTGCTATCTTTGATGCAGTAAGCATTAGATACACTTCATCTCGTTTAGATTTACGTAGTGAAGCATCAATTAGATATGGCAAAGGATTATCATTCGAATACACAGATGCTGCGCTAGAAAGAGCTTGTTATTTACTTGAAAAATATGCGAACGCTACAGTTTTAAGTGGTATTGCTTCACACGATAAAATAGATAAGACAGAAAAAAAAGTTAAATTCAAAACAAAAGAAGTATCAACTTTATTAGGTCTTGAACTAACTGACAAAGATGTAGAAACAGAACTAGATCGTTTAATGTTTGATTACAAACTAGATAAAGATACATTCACAGTAACGATTCCTCGTCGTCGTTTAGATATTGATCCAAACGTAAATGACATTGCAGAAGAAATTGGTCGTTTATATGGTTACGAAAATCTAACATCAACATTACCAAGCATACCTACACGTCGTGGTGTTTACGTTGGAGATGTTGGGATAAGAAAACAAATTTCAAAAAGACTTAGAGCTTTAGGACTAAACGAAACTAAAAACTATACATTAACAAGTCCTGAAATGGCTTCAAAATTCAGATATGAAGAGAAAGAACAAATAACATTGCCTAATCCAATGAGCAATGACAAATCAGTAATAAGAACATCTATCTTACCTTCATTAATTAACATCTACGAATACAATAAAGCACGTAACATAAAAGACGTAAAATTATATGAAATATCTAAAACATATGATGCAAATTATAATGAGGATACAAAAGTAGCTATTCTTATGAAAGGCAATTACTTAGAAAATACATGGAAACACGAAATAGTAAAATGTGATTTCTATACATTAAAAGGAATCATCGAAAATTTACTAGATTACTTAGGATTTAAAAATAGATATACATTCGTAGCAGCTGAACTTCCAGAAATGCATCCTGGTATATGTGCAAAAATATTACTAGATCGAAAAGAGATTGGACTAATCGGACGTGTTCATCCTTCATATAAAAAAGATGAAATATATGTTGCAGAAGTTTCTATGACTGCTTTATATGAATCTAAAATTAAACCTTTAAAATTCAAAGAAGCTTCTAAATATCCAGAAATAACTAAAGATTTAGCATTCGTTGTAGAAAATGATGTTGAAAGTGAAGTTATAAAAAATCAAATCAAAAAATCTGGTGGAAGACTCCTTGATAGTATTGATATCTTTGATATTTATGAAAATATTGAAGATGGTAAAAAATCTATTGCTTATAAATTAGTATTTAAAGACCCAAGTAGAACTTTATCTGATGAAGAAGTAATGGAAGTATTTAATAAAATTATTACAGAAGTTGAAGCTAAGACTAGTGCAAAACTAAGAAGCTAAAAACTTTTACAGGCCATTGACAAAAATCAATGGTCTTTTATTATAAAAAAATATTAATTCATGATATATTTTATATAAGATAATATTTTATAGGGTGAGAGGAACGATAATATGAAAAAAACAGAAAATAAAAAAAAGAATATAATATTATTCTTTATAAAAATGATTCTTTTATTTGTTGTCTTTGATATTATATTAAATAACATAACACCATTGTTTATTAGTGTAATATTACAAGGTAAATATGGGAATCAAGTAATTGTTGAAGCATGTGCTGCCTTTTTAGTTTTATTAATAATTATTCTTTTCAAAAATACTTATATCTTTAATGAAAAAAAAGACAACTTTTTCAAATCGCTAGGTGTCGGAGCTTTCATGCTCGTCTTATCAATTCTTATATTAATAGTTAATCTAACTTCGTCAGGTACGTTTGCAATAGCAGACATTTTATCATTAGCTATATTTTGTTTTCTAATAGGAATATTTGAAGAATTTCTATGTCGCGGATGGATACAAAATGAATTTATCGAAAGATTTGCTAAAAATAGAAAAGAAGTTATTTTATCTATTATTTTATCTTCATTAATATTTGGTGGAATGCATATTACTAATATATGGCTAGGTGGTCAAGGAGTATTAGAAACAATAGCTCAAATTATTCAAGCTACTGGATTAGGTATCCTTTTAGGATCTGTATATTACAGAACTAAAAATATCTGGGCTTCTGTTTTCTTGCATGGTTTTTGGGACTTTGCTGTCTTCTTAGGACAAGTCAATATAATAAAAGATTGTACAACAGTTAATACAAGTACCCAATATTTACTTTATACATTAGCCAGTTCTATTTTACTAACCGTAGTTTATATCTTAATTTCAATGTATATTTTAAGAAAAAGTAAAACTAATAAAATAATTGAGGAATATTCCGAAGAAGAAATACAAAAATCTGAGAAAAATAAAAATCGTCTTATTTGGGCTATAGTAATCGTCTATTTAGCAATAAATAACTTACCAATTCAAGAAGCAGATGAAGTGTGCTATGAATATGGAACAATAGGAATAAATTATAACGAAATAACTTATCCAGATTATGATAAATATATTATTAATGAAGAAAATCTAAATTTAGAGATTTCAATAAATTCAAATAACAACTTATTAATTAAAGATTTGAAAAATAATAAAGAAGCAATTCTAGAAGATAAATATATTGATTATATGATGATTATTAAGAACAACAATAAATATACAATATTACTTAGAGGACTAAATGAATATCAAAATGATACTATCATTTATTATAGTGATTTTATAAATTTAACAGACCTAGTTACAAGTTATCCAGAAGACTATTTAAATTTAATAATAAAATCTATTATTACCATAGATAAAGCTCCTACAACATCAAGACTTGGTTATATTACATCTCTTGATAATAATGTAAAATATCCATTTGTTGAAACATCATCAGATAAATTTATTTATTATGAATCAGACCTATATATTCTAGATAGAGACTACATAGAAGAACCTCCTCAAGACAATATTAATCAAAATGAGCCAAATCAAGAAGAAATTAATAAAGAGGATATTGATGAAGTTCCATTGCCTACTGAAGTAGAAATTCCTGAGTACCAAGAACAAACAGAAACTACTCAAGAAACAAATGAAAATAATACTAGAGAAGATAGTTAATGCTATCTTCTTTTATTTAATTAAAATAAGCTTATTATAGAATTAAATATATTGAAATAAATAAATTAATCGCGAATTATAAAACATCTCTTAAAAGCCTTAAAAACATATAAAAAAGACTTGAATTCAATTCAAGTCTTAATTAATTATAAACTATTTTTGACCAGCACTATAGTTCTTAGTTTGAGTCTTAGTTTTACCAGTAAACTCCCAACCTTCTAATTCTGACTTCTCACTCCATTTATATTTATATGAAGTAGAAGTACTAGTAGAAACAGTAGCATCTATAGTAACAGTTGTTTGTTTAGTACATTTAGTACCATTTTTAGTATATCCTTCAGGACAAGTATAATCTTTAATTGTTCCTTTTACAGTTTTAATACATTTAGTTCCATCTAATTTAGCATCAGCGTCTTCACAATAATATTTGTTTTCACCTTTTAATACTTTAGAACATTTAGTATTTTCACCTTCACCTGACTTAGTATATCCTTCAGGACAAGTATATTCGTATACTTTAGTAGCAGTTGCGCTAATCTTTTGTTCACACTTGCCAGTAGTTGAATTGTAGTTATATCCAGTAGGACAAGTATAAGTAGGATCTCCATATGTAACTGTAGGAGCAGTAGTTACTGTACAAGTAGAACCATTTAATGATCCACCATTAGGACAAGTATAAACTGTTTGTCCAGATACATATGTAGCAGTATAAGTCTTCGTACAAATAGAACCATTCTTAGTATATCCAGAAGGACAAGTATAAGTTGTTGTAGTACTTGGAGTAGCACTTTGTGTTAATGTACAAGTAGAGCCATTTCTTGTTCCACCTTGAGGACAACTATATGTTCCTGAAGTTGAACTTGCAGTAGCAGTATAAGTCTTCGTACAAGTAGAACCACTTCTTGTATATCCAGAAGGACAAGTATAAGTTGTACTAGCAGTAGCATTAGCAGTTACTGTACAAGTAGAACCACTTCTTGTTCCACCTTGAGGACAACTATATGAAGTACTTGAAGTAGCAGCTTGTGTTTGAGTAGATGATTTAGTACATTGAGAACCACTCTTAGTCCATCCACTAGGACAAGTATATGTAGTTGAAGTACTTCTAGTATAATAAATATATTTATACCAAACACCTTTATTACCACAAGGACTTCCACAAGTAGCTCCAGATATAGCTCCTTGAAGTACTAATTTAGAAGTAGTACCAGTATATGCTTTAGAAGATGAAGTATAATATTGTGTTCCTTTATTTACCCAACTTCCATAAGATGTTGAAGCAGAAGCAGCTTGTGTTTGAGTAGTTGTTTTAGTACATTGAGAACCATTCTTAGTCCATCCACTAGGACAAGTATAAGTTGTACTAGCAGTAGCATTATAAACTTTATAACAACTAGAACCATTCTTAGTATATCCAGAAGGACAAGTATAACTTGTACTTGATGATGCTGTTTGAGTTAATGTACAAACAGTACCATTTCTTGTTCCACCTTGAGGACAACTATAAGTAGTAGTACCACCAGAATAAGTAGCGTTATATGTTTTAGTACATTGAGTACCATTCTTAGTATATCCAGTAGGACAAGTATAAGTTGTTGAACTAGAAGCAGAAGCATTTTGAGTTAATGTACAAGTAGTACCATTTAAACTTCCACCTTGAGGACAAGTATAAGAACCAGCTGTATAATTAGCAGTAGCAGTATAAGTTCTAACACAAGTTCCGTTTTGTAATGTATATCCAGTAGGACAAGTATATTTTGCTTCTCCTAAATGTTCAGTAGCATCTGTATATTTAATACAATATGAACCATTTTGAGTATAACCAGTAGGACAACTATAATCAGTACGAACCTCAGTTTTTATAGGATCAGTATAAATTGTATAATCACCACTATAGTTATATTTAGCATCAGTAGTAATAACTTGATCTGGATTGTAAACTGGAGTAGCATCTATTGATGCACCAGTAGTATTTTTTAAACATTTAGTACCATTCTTAGTATATCCAGAAGGACAAGTATAAACAGTTTTAGTTGTTGTTACAGCTTGTCTATGTTGATATAAAGTAACAGTAACGCTATAACCTGGATTTTTAGGATCTCCAGTATAAACAGTGTCATCTTTTTCAGTAGCACCGCTATTATTAGTATTATCACTTATATTATTAGTATTATTATTTGTATTAGTATTATTAGCAATTGTATTATTACCATTAGTTATAACAGTAGTACAAGTACCATTTGAACATACGTTAGTACATCCAATAGTTTCTAGAATATAATCTTTTTGTTCACCACAATTTAATTGAACTTTTAAACTATATTCATTTTCAGAAAGCTTAGTAACTTCAACTTTACTATTTGATTCATCACAAGTTTGACCATCTTTATCAGTAAATCTTACTAACATGTGATTATCAACCATTTCTTTTAATGTCATTGATGTTTTATCTCCAACATTAGCAGGTAATTTATCAACAGTATAGTAGTTTCTTGCAGCTTCTTTCATAGTTTTGATATTGTTTGTATAAACAGTATCATAAAATACATCTAAGTTAGCTTTTGGAAATAACCAAATTAAGAATAATATAAATAAAGCAAGCATTATTATTTTTATTATAATATCTTTCCAATTAATTCCAACATTATATGTAACATTATCATTATCGTACATAATTAGACCTCCTATTCACTAATTGCTTATTTTGTAAGACTTTGTCCAGAGTGCATAGCATAATTGTTTTGTGCCATACCTTCCATATCACCTTGAATTCTTTGACCAAATGTTTGACCACCAATTAGAACATCTTCGATACCCCATTCGTAATCACAACCATTATTAATCCAAGCTTGAATTTCATCTAGTGATACTTGATCTGGTTCTTCACCATTAAATTTATTATATACTTGCCATACAGTTTGAGTAGAATCGATAACTTTATCATTTTCATCTCTAATTTCATAATGATTAGCAAATATTAATTGTGCATCTATTGTAAGTAACATTGCTGAAGCATGGTTAGCTAAGATTTGTTCACTTGTGAATGTATATGTTCTTTCTTTACCGTTTTCCATTACAGTAATAGTACATCCATTACCTTTCATGATATCAGCCATTACTTGACCAACTTCAATATATATTTTATTAATTTCTTCTCTATCAGTTGTTGTATAAATTTCTTCACGTTTTTCTTGCATCCATTGAGTCAAAGGATAAACTCCATTTTCTCCATATTCTGCAAAAGCTCCTGCAAAGTTAACTGGAGTTACATTATCAACAGCTTCCTCTGCTAAATCTTTAAAATCATCATTTCCAGAAGCATAGACTACATGATATAAGTATTGGTCTGTATTAAGTGGAGAAATTAATAGATTTAATAAATTTAAATGTAATACATCAATTTCTTCCATAGTAGCCGGAACATAAACACCATTAGCATATTTAATAAGTGCAAAGCATTCATCAACTGTATATGGAACACAAGTTACTGGATTAATAACTTTTAAAGTATTAAGTTCATTAACTAAAGCAGTAGCTCTTTGTTGAACTAAGTTATCATCCATAATATCTCCATACTCTTTAACTTGATTGTATTCAGTATCATTTACATCTTGATTATTAATTTGTTGATTACTTAAAGGTTTTGACACTACATTTAAGAAATCATAAACAACATTAACAGCTTCAGTTCCTTCTAACTCGTATACACCATCAATATATTGAATAACATCTTTAATTTCATCTGTTGTATAAGGTTGATTAGTTTCAACATTAACTAATCCAGCACTTTTTAATTGTTGAGCTATATTATTAGCTTTTCCATTTAACATTACTAGTTCATCAATATTAGTTGTTTCATCTGGAGTATAAGAACCATCAATATACTCTATAACGTCTTTAACTTCATTAATAGTGTAAGGTTGACTAGTTTCTTCATTAACTAAACCAGCAGCATTTAATTTTTGTACAATATTTGAAGCTCTTGTATCTACATTATAGTTATCATTGTCTGTAGGAGTATAACTACTATCAATTTGAGATTGTGTAGTATCAACTTTACTATTATTACGATTATCTAAAAATTCACCAATCTTTTTAGCTCCAAATATTCCAGTAGCTAATACAGATACAGCAACAGCTACACAAACAGCTCCAGTAGCTACTTTTTTCATAATTCCTTTTTTATCTTTAGCAGGTCTTCTTCCTGCTCTTGAAGAACCATTATTATCTCTTGAATTACTTCTACCATTTGCAATATATTCATCATATTCAGCACGAACTTTATCATCAGATAACACAGAATTTGCTTTTACTAAATTATTCAATTGAGTATCAAATATATCATTATCAAGAGCACCTGTACTTTTTAATACATATAATTCAGCAACTTTATTTTGGTATGCTTCTTGTATCTCAGCAGCAGTAGCATCAACACTAACACCAAGTAAATCATAAAAATTCATTTTAAATTCCCCCTTTAATTGCATAAACTCTCTCTTTCGAGACCATACACTATCATAGAAAACTCAAAAAGTCAACTTTATCCTATATATAGGGACATACCTTTTTAAGCTCTCAAAATGAATTATTCCTTAGTTGTTGTAAGAATTATAGCACTAGGTATAAATACTGTCAAAAATTGCTATAAGATTACGAAAAAAGTTTAATAAATAAAAATAATATGGTATAATTACTTCACATATCTGGGGCAGACTTGGTTTCGACAGGGTATGTTTGAATATGACTGCAAGTGGTGGAATACCTAAATTCAACAATTAAAATAAAATGACGAAACTTCATATAGTTTCGCTCCTGCTTTCGTAGCAGCCTAACATAAGGTATAGGAGCACTCTTAATTACTTTTATCTATAGGGTAATTTAAGGGTTTATAAATATAGAGTATATTATTGTATTTCCTAAGTTACAATAACGAATCTTTATTAGGATAGTTAAGAATGTAGGTACGTTATAGCCGGCACCTTAATGAAATTAAAAATCTAACTAAACTTGTAGACGTTGTATTGCAAAGTGTCTTGGACAGGGGTTCAATTCCCCTCTGCTCCACCATATGCATTGAAAGTCGCACTATTGCGATTTTACATAAATAAAGCTCATAATATTTGATATTATGGGCTTTTTTCATTGTGTAAAGGATAAAAGAAAGCTTATGAAAAGAGTATAGAATTTCAAACAAATATTTCAACTAAAAAAGCAATTAAGTTGAATTTGATAAAAATAAATTTACAATATTACAAATTGATGTCCACCATTTTTATTGAATTAAGGGAAAAAATATGAATGAGTTATATGAAGATACTGACTAAGAATTGAAAAAATGCTATAATTGATATAGCAAAGGGATACATAAATAGTAATTTATATGAGGTAACAAAAATGTTTGAACAATATTGCAATGAAATAAAAAAAATGAGTGGTTTTAATAAAGATGATATATTAATTCCAAAATTTGAACTTTATAATAATGGAAATATGAAAATATATTATGCTCCACATAATGAAATAGTTAATGATAAAGCAAAAATATTTATCGTAGGAATAACACCAGGATGGACACAAACCAGTATAGCATACAAAACAGCACAAATCGGATTACTAAATGGTTTCGATCACACTCAAATAAAAAAACAATGTAAAAAAGAATCTAGATTTGCAGGAAGTATGAGAAAAAATCTTATTGAAATGTTAGATGAATTAAAATTAAATGATAGGTTGAACCTAGACTCTTGTGCTGAACTATTTGGAAACAAGGACTATCTATTGCATACTACTTCTGTAATCCCATATCCTGTTTTTATAAATAATAAAAACTACACTGGATCAACTCCTAAAATAATTGATAGTGAAATATTATATGATTATGTTAAAACTTATTTTTATAAAGAAGTAAATACTCTATCAGATGTTTTAATTATTCCATTAGGAAAAGCTGTAGAAGAAATATTAATTCAAATGATAAAGGAAAATGTAATAAGAAAAGAACAATGTTTATTAGGGTTTCCCCATCCATCTGGTGCTAATGGACATCGAAAAAAACAATTTCAAGAAAATAAAGATAATTTATTAGATATAGTTAATAAATATTTTGAGTATGTAAGAAGAGACTTGTAAAAAAGTCTTTTTTCAATCATTTAATTCTCTCTTATTTAAAATATTGTGATAAAATAAAGACCATTCATTAATTAAGCAAAAAGTAGGGGAGGTATTAAGTTGCAAACTTCAAAATATTTTTATCAAGGCCTTCCATTATCTAAGTATTGTAAACAACATGGAATCAATGCTAATACTATCAGGACAAGAATCTGGAAGAAAAAACAAGATCCTATTTACCGATTATACACAGATGACCAAATAATTGATATGGTCATAAAAGCGTATGGTACATCTACCAAATATTTCTACAAAGGAAAGACCTTAAATCAATATTGTCAAGAACATGGTATAAATAGTGCAACCATAAATTCACGTATAACTCGTTTAAAAGAAGAAAGACCTGACTTAACAGATTCTGAATTAGTTAAAGAGGTAATGGAAAATTATAATAATAAAAATTTTATCTATTTTTATGATGGAATGCCTTTAGTAGAATATTGCAAACTACATCCAGAACTTAATTATCGCACCATGAAAACTTTTATCCAACGTACAAAAAAGCAAAATCCAGCTTTATCATATGAAGAAATAATTGAAATGTATATTGCTAAAGAACATAAAGGCATATACAGATATTACTATATAGGAATACCATTAAAAATATATTGTGAAGAAAATAATATCAATTATCGTAACATTATAAGTCGTATAATAAGAAAACAATCTAAACCAGAAAATCAAAATTTAACAGATGACGAAATAGTTGAATTAGTCATGGATAATTATGAACCTTTTGAACCTAAATACCTTTATAATGGAACAACATTAATGAAATATTGCCAAGAAAATAATCTTTCTTACTATAGCATTGTTTCATATGTGAAAAGAAAAAAACAACTTAATCCATCACTTTCAATCGATGAACTTATTGATGAAGGAGTAAAAACAATAAATAGATATGGCATAATTTACTATTATCGTGGAATTCCTCTAATAGATTATGCTCGTCAAAATAATCTAAAGTATCATTCTATAAAAGCTACTATTTTAAGAAGGCTGGTTAATAGCACAAAATCATTTCAAGAAGTTATTGATGAGTGTGTCGAGACATATCAAGCTTTTGAAATAAAATATTTTTATAATGATGAAACATTATTTTCATTTTGCCAGAGAACTGGACTAATCTATAATACAATTATTCATCGTTATTTAACGGATTATAAAGACTCTACCATTTCTGTAGATGAAGCGGTTAAGATTATTGTAGATAACTATTTAGAAAATCCTCCAATTGCTACAAAGTATTATTTTGAAAATCAATCATTACGTAGTTTTTGCGTTCAATCTGGTTATTCTTACTCAGCTATTTACCAAAGAATACGACACTTAGAACAAAAAGGTAATCTAGAGAATTTAGATGATATCATTGAAAAATCAATAGAAGAATACGAAAAGAAAATTCATATTAACAAAATAAATGAAATATTTAAAGCTATAAAAAATAATCAAACAACATCAGAAGAAGAATTAATCGATATCTGTGCATTTCTAGAAATTGACTATCCAAACTTACAAAGTCTTCTTGAAATGAATTTTACTCTTAATCAATCCTTAAATCTTATTTGGTACTTTGGGGAACCAACTTCTTTAAACAAAAATAAAGTATTAACTGATAAAAGATTAAAAGAAGTATTTTCTTTGGTAACACAAATAAAAAATGCTAATCCAAAGGAAATCGATAAATTTTCCTTATATGATTTAATCGCTATCTATAAAAGTGACCTTTACGATACTAGAAATGAAATACTATACCTTCAAAGAAGATATTTAAATCATCTCATTTATAGTTTATGTGACGCTTATAATATCAAAGTAACACGTAGTAATTATAGTGAATTTAAAAGTGAACTAACACTTTATTTAATAAAAATTATAAATCACACATGTCTAAATAACTTAGGTCAAATAATAAAATATATGGATATAACTATCAAAGGAACATTTAAAATATATTTAAAAGAATATCTTAAGTCATATCATGTAGTATCTTTAGATACACCTAGATATCAAAGTGATAAAGGTACTTCAACATCTAAGACTAAACTAGATTATATAGCATCAGAACCATCTACATCAGAAGAGTCATCTTATTTCAGTAAAGATATGATGAGTGCCTTATCTACTTTAGATAAAGAAGATTTAGATCTAATAATTCTAAAGTACCAAGAGGACTACTCTTATTCTGAGTTAGCTACAGTTTATAAAACTACTGAAGAAGAGATTAAAGAAAGAGAAATAAGAATCATCACATCTCTAAAAGATAATGATAATATTAAAAGATTACAAAAAAAGATTTAAATAAACTTAAATAAAAAGATATAACTTCAGTTATATCTATTTAAGAAAATAAATTAAATCTTTTTTTAATACATTAGCTTTTAGTTCATTTAATTCTATTATAGCTGCTCCTTCTTCTACAGCATAAGGATTCATTGTATTATCAGAAATAAAACATCCTGCCTCTTCGCTATATATTTCTGGACTTTTAACAAAAATTGTCCACCCCATTAAATAATAATTAAAAAATCTAACATGTGGTGCTCTTGAACTTGTAGTAATACATTGACGCATTACTGTTTCAACCTTGTCAAAACCTAATACATATATCATAAAATCAGCATATAAGTTATTTTTTGTAAACATATATTCTTTTAACCATAATTTATATAATTTTAGTTTTTCTTTAGTCAATTTACTTGAAAGAAAAGGATCAATATCTTTTCTTTCTCCAACATATCCAAACTTTCTTATCATATGTTCAAAATATTCATCAGAAAAAACAGAACCATCTTGAATTCCAGCTAAAGCATCAGAACGTATTTTATTAAGTTCACTATAATATCTACCATTACAATATTCTTGTGCATATCTTTCGTGTCCCTTAGAAGGATAAATGAATTTTCCTTCTGGACTTATATAAGCACCATCACTTCCAGACAATTTCTCTTCATAAGGTAAAATTAAGCTCATCCAAAATCCTCCTCAAAAAATTTCAGCCATATTATAACACTAGTTTATAAAATGACAAAATTTATTGTTATATTTTCGTTTTGCATTATATAATAAAGATACAATAGGAGATATTATGATGGAACATATAAAGATTAAAAAAGCATTAGACTTTTATAGTTTTGCCAATAATTTAAAAGAAGAAAATACTTTTGATAAAAATGAAACAATAGCGAATCATATTTATGGAAGTTTGATTCTAGCAATAGCTATAAATTCAGAATTTTCTGTTACGAAAGAATTGGGAAAAGTAATTAGGATGATTGCTCTAAGTTATGTAGAAAAATTAGACACTAAAAAGTTCTTTGATATGGTTATGAATCTAGAAGAAGGACCAAAATATTACAGTGAAGTTTATGAGAAAAAACAAAATTATACAAAAGAAGCACAATTAGCACTAAAATGTCAAAATTTAGATACAAAGTTAACTGCTATATTATCAGAGAATCCAAATATAAGCTTAGAGCAATTCTATAATTTAGTTGTAAGTACTGGTATTCTAAAGCCCACAAACAATTGGGAAGTAGGAAGATATCAAGAAGTTTTAAGATTCTACCAACATAACCATTCATTAAAACATAAAAATCGTAGTGGATGGGATAAAACGCATTGGAACGTTAAATCGACTCGTATTGAAAAAATAGCAGAACATGTTTATGGTACGATAATTCTTTCTTTAGTTCTTAATTCAGAATTCGACTTTAAAGTAGATATAGACGAAGTGCTAGAAACTCTTGTTGTTCATGAAATAGGTGAGATTCTAATAGGAGATATAACTCCATTTGATAATATAACACCTGAACAAAAAGCTCAAATTGAACACCAAGCTATGTCTAAAGTTTTAGGAAACTTATCAATCAGGGAAAAATTACTAAAACAATTAGTAGCATTTGATAACAAAAGTAATAAAAATGCCCAATTCGCTTTATGGTGTGACAAACTAGAAGCTGATCTTCAATCAAAGATTTATCAAGAGAAAAATTTGCATCACTCATTAGACGACAATTCAGATAATATTGTTCTAAAATCATCTCGTGTCCAAGAAATGATTAATAATGGGGCACAGACAGCTTTTGATATATGGTATGAATGGGATAAAGATAAATTTGCTGAAAGCCCAATTTTAATAAAAACTTTAAGATACGTAAAAGAAAATAAAATAACTTATTAAAATTTTAACTAAAAATCAGATAATTAAATCTGAATTTATCTTATATTATTTTAAAATATGGTAAAATAGATTAAATCTAATGTTAATAACCATTATCTTATCAACATTCAAATACAGGAGGTATCTAATGCAAGAAGAATATTTTGATATTTTAGATTCTAATGGTAAAAAGACAGGACTTACTAAAGCAAGAAGTCTCGTTCATAAAGATGGAGATTGGCATGCTGCCATTCATATATGGATTATAAACCAAAAAGGGGAGATACTTCTTCAAAGAAGAGCCTCAAACAAAGATAGTGACCCTAATATGCTAGACATATCTTGTGCAGGACATTTAACTGCAGGAGATGATTCTATCATCGGAGCTCTTAGAGAATTAAAAGAAGAACTTAATATTGAAATCAATCCAACGAACTTAAAATATATAACTACTCTAAAAAGAAGCCCTAAACACGATAATGGCTTTGTAGATAACGAATTTGATGATTTATATATACTAAAAATAGACAAATCTATAGATGATTTAACTTATCAAAAAGAAGAAATATCTGAAATATTTTATGTATCATACGAATCATTTAAAAAAATGGTCGAAACACGTCAGGAAGATTTAGTTTATTATCCTGATGAATACCCAATTCTTTTTGAATATTTAGATAATGAATTGAGAAATGATATTTAATAAAAGAAAGAAGCATCAATATGAAGAAAAATTTCTATAAATTAATTATGTTGTTAATAACTTGCTTTTTATTAACAGGTTGTGGAGAAACAAAAGATGACTATAATAATGCCGAAAATCCTGAGAATTATGTAAGAAATAATTTTAAAAATTTTTATAATAAAGACATAACTTTAAAAGAGAGCAAAGAAGAAACCGATTCGCATAATAATAAAATAAAATTAATGGAATTCGTTTTATCTGAAGAAGATACACTAAGCTTTAATGCTTGCTCATACTGGGAAAAAAGTTCAGCTATTCCAACACGTCATTATACGTCTGTAAATAATTATGAATCTAAATATAGTACGAAGCTATTAACAGAATATCTAACAGAAGAATATGGAATTTTATCAAAAGAAACGAAACAAATTGAATATAATGAAATTTGTAGATTGGATCGCGATATCTTAACTCTTGAATTAACAGATATTGATAATCTTCAACGATTAGCAGAAAGATTAGTTTACATCGCAGATTTAAAAGAAACCTATGCTTTGCATTTTAAAGTTAAATACTTAGATAAAAAAGTTAATATTGATATAAATAATGAGTCAAGTGAAGAAACATATTTAAAGGAATTATCTAAACTAATTGAAGAATAATAAAAGCCATAACAATTGTTATGACTTTTTAATTTAAATTATTTTGCTAATGTGATTGTTAATCTTTCAAAAACATCTTTTGCGGATTCTTCAGAAACACTATTACCAATTAGTAAACCAGTTTTAGAATCTTTAATTTTTATTAAATAATTATACTCTTTATCATTATATGAATAGAAAATGTAAGAAATTTCTCCTTTATCTCCTGAATCAATAATTTTAGCATTACTATCAGTATCAATAGCATTTTTATATTGATTATATCCATCATTTGTTATAAAAGTTCCTTCACTTAATGTTTTATCATCTAAAGATATCTTAAAAGGTAATTCTGAAGTCATCTTATGTCCATCAGTAGTATTCAATTCGATTTTTACATTATCACCAGTATCTACATTAAAAGTATATGAAAGATTTGTTGTACATCCTGTTAAAACAAGGATAGAGAATACCATTAAACTAATACTTAATAAAACTTTTTTCATATATTACACCTCCTTACCATAAACATATAACCCATATGTTACAAATAATTATAGCATAAATTAATCAATCATAATGAAGAAAATCATAAAATATTCTGATTTTACTATCTAATTATCATATCATCATTATCTGGCCCAGTACCAATAAACTTAACTGGAATACCTAAGTGACTTTCAATTACTTCTACATATTTTTTTGCTTCTTCAGGTAAAACATTATAATTTCTTAAACCTGCTATTTCAAAGTTAGTATCTAATTCTTTATATTCAAGTTCAAGTTCACTTTCATGACCTAAAATATCATCACTATATTCTGTATAAATTTTGCCATTTAACTTATATCCTACACATAATTTAGCTTTGCCTAATTTTCCAATTGTATCTAAATGATTTAATGCAAGTCCTGTAACTCCATTAACTCTTACTGCATATTTTAAGGCTACTAAATCTATCCACCCACATCTTCTAGGTCTTTTAGTAGTAGCTCCATATTCATGTCCAAGTTCTCTTATAGTATCGCCAATTTCATTATTCTGTTCAGTTATAAATGGTCCTTCACCAACACGAGATGCATAAGCCTTACAAACTCCATAAATATCTGTAATGTCTCCTGCTCCTAAACCACTACCAGTTTGAATGCCACCAATTGTAGGATTAGAGGAAGTAACCATTGGATAATCTCCCAAATCCATGTCTAACATGGTTGCCTGTGCTCCTTCACATATTATACTTTTTTCTAAATCCATAGCATCATGTAAGAAAGATACTGTATCCATTACATAAGGCTTCATCTTATCCCTATATTCTAAATAATCACTAACTATTTTATTTTCGTCTAGCTTATCTAATCCAAATAACTGAAAAACCTTATTCTTATTATCAATATTTCTTCTTAACTTTCTTTCAAAGTCATCACTATACATATCGATAACTCTTAATCCAATTCTATTAGCCTTATCCATGTAACAAGGTCCAATTCCTCTAGCAGTAGTTCCTACCTTATCATCACCCTTAAGCATTTCTTGTAGTTTATCTTCTACTATATGATAAGGAAAAATCAAATGAGCCCTTGTACTTATATGCAATTTACTTAAATCAACATTATGTTTACTAAGCACTTCTATTTCTTCGAATAATACTTTTGGATCAATAACAACTCCGTTACCAATAACAGCATCAATATTATTTAAAATACCTGATGGAATTAAATGGAATACTATCTTTTCACCATTAAATTCTACTGTATGCCCAGCATTATTACCACCAGTACATCTTAGTGCAATATCACTATTACCTGCTAAGAAAGTAGATACTTTTCCTTTCCCTTCATCTCCATAATTTAAACCTAAAACAACTTGAACTTTTTTCATATCTTACCTCCACATTTATAATAGCATAAGATATTTTAAATAATTACATCAAAGTCTTTAAAACAAGCAAATTATACACAAATGGTGTAAAATACTATAACTACATATAGTTTTATTTACATTTTGTTTAACTACAAATTTTATATCCACTTTACATGAACATTTTAAAATAAAAAAAGTAACCTAAGTTACTTTCCTGGAATAATAGGTATATACCTTTTTATCATTGAGTGTTCTGTTCTAGCAACATTTTCAATTTCCTTATAATAAGAAAGATTATCTAAATAGAACATTTCAAATAAATCTATACTTTTTTCCATAAGATGCAATAAGTCTTTATATATTTCTTTATATTCTAGAAAAGAAACTTCTCTTGTAGCATCAGTTCTCTTCATAAATAAATTCCCATTGCTTTGACCAAGCAAAACAGGAATTGTCCCACTAACATAAGACTTTGTCATATAACAACCAGTCGAACCAGCAATATTTAATCTACCCATTTTTCCTTCATATAATAAATAATCATTAGTTGGATCAAATCCCATATTAATTCCATTACTAAATATTTCTGTAATCATATGATTTCCAATAGGAACATAATCGATAGCTTTTTCCATGACTTTAGATAAAAAATTGTCTTTATCTTCATGTTCCAATTCTATAGGACATAATCTTTCTCTTTCGCCTTGCATATTTTTGTTTCTTACTTTTACTGAAATAGAATTTGCACTCATTCCTAAATTTCTACAAATATCAGTAAACATCGATGCAATAGAACGACATACACCTGTGCCCAATACAACGTCAACACCACCAAGTCTAGCAAAGTCTTTCATCTCAAATTTATATACGAATTTATGATTTACAGAAAAATATCCTAATCTATATAAATATACATATAATGCAAAAGCTTTTATAGGATCATCATCTACTCCAAATTCTCTAAATAAATTACCAGTATTATCTATAATCTCATTATATAAACACTTAATTTCTTTATGTTCTTTAGTTATATTTTCTAACCAGCCAGCACTAAATAAAGAAATATTACCTAAAGTTCCTAAAAATGCATGTATATCTTCTATAGTTAAACCATTATTTTCTAAAAAAGTAGTAAATCCAATCATGTCATATGCATTAGTAGAACTTAAAATAGATGTCCCAAATGATGCTAATAAAATCGCCAATCTTATATTTTCTTGTTGTTTTAACGTCATAAATTTCGGTTCCTCCTTCGTTTTATCAACACAATTTATCAGTAAAGTAAAATTTAATAACAATTAAGCCGAAATACTCGCATATTATAAGGTAACAAACTATAAAAGTCAAAAATGAATTTTATTTTTAGTTTAAAAGATGTATAATGTATTTAAGCCAACTTAGCACAGTGGTAGTGCAACGCCCTCGTAACGCGTAGGTCGCAGGTTCAAATCCCGCAGTTGGCACCATGAAGAAATTATGCGAACCTCAAAAAGTCCGCTTCAACGGTACTCTACTTCAATACAGCGAAGTAGGGTATTTTTTACTTCGTATGAAGTCTCAGATTAATATTCAGAACTTTTATTATTAAATGATTTGTTATAATTTTTTTTAGGAGAGAAGTTATATGAGATTATATGAAAAAATTTTAAAAAATAAAAATTATTTGGTTACCATTGAAAAAATTGAAAATACTAAATTTATTACTGATGGAAAATGGGATTGGGAGCATGGATTAGGCCACTATCAAAGAGTTGCAAATTATGTGAAAAAGATTTTAACTCAACTAGGTGCTGATGATAGAATAATAGAAATTGGAATGATTGCAGCTTTACTTCACGATATAGGGTTATCAAAGGGAGATAAAATTGACCATGCTTTAGAAAGCAGTAGAATTTTTAAAAAATATATAGATGAAACAGATTTCACTGAAACGGAATTAAATATACTAGAACAAGCAATTAAAGATCACTCTAAAGGAAATAATATACAATCTTTAGTTGGTTTAGCATTAGTATTAGGTGATAAATTAGATGTAACATTTCATAGAACAATAAATTCTAGTATTCAAGATAAAATGAACAAAGAAATACAGAAAATTAATAATATTGATATTGAAATAAATGACCAAGAGCTAATTGTAAGATACTTTACAACAGATGATTTTGATAAATATATTCTTAAAAATTGGAATAAGGTGATATTAATTCCTCTGAAAGTAGCAAAATACTTGAATAAAAAATACAAATTTATGATAAATAATCAAGTAATTGATTATGAAGAATTTATAGATTAAAAATTAGTTATAAAGTTGGAATAAAATTGTAAAAAAAATATTCGCTGTTTCAGAATGTTGTAACTATTCGAATTTGATATAAATATCAGCCCAAACCTAGGTTGATTTTTTCGTTTTAAGGAAAGCCATCCATTAGGAAAGAATAGTATTTATGAATACCATTATTAAACAATACCTTTTGCGGAATCTTTAAGCTAAGAAAAAGAATATACCTATTTGTCAATACAATGTAATACCTTCCTTAAGAAAGAGTTTTATTATTTCTTAATCTATATTTTTATGCTAAGATAAAAATATAGAATATAGGAGTGTATAAGATGAAAAAAAGAATTTTATTTATTTTGACCATCATATTTTGTTTTATAGGCATAGTTAATGCTGAAGATAAAACATGGATTGAATATGACTGGTCATTAAAACAAGGCCCATCATCAAACTGGCTTTACTATGACTACACAATTGAAGATACAGATGGCTACATTACAACATCTGTAAATGAAAATGTTAGGGGTGTCCTACGTAAAGTAAGTAAAGATGGTAAGGAAATTATCTGGGAACAAGCAGAAGATTCAGCAGTGTTCTTAAATATAGGACAAGATGATAACTATTATTATACTGCTGTTTATGTTACAGCATATGAATTTGCAGGAGAATTTTATTTATGTCGTCACAGCAAAGAAACAGGAGAAATGGAGGACTGCTTATTCTTAGACGATAGCGATAAAGAAATATATTACGCAGAAATCTATACCCATGAAGATAAGATTTATGTAACAGGTATGGGTAAAATAGCAGAAGGAGAATATGGTGCATCAAGATTCTACACAATAGATTCAAAAGCTGATACATTTGAGTTAGAAAATGCTCAAGATTATAGTGAGGTACCAACAAACAAATTAGAAGAACTAACATATTATAGAGATCAAGCAATCGCTGATAAATGGTATGAACTTTATCCAGATAAAACAGAAAAAATAACTATAAGTAATCAATTTATAAGTGGTAACGCTTATTACATAGTTGGAGATGCTACAAAAGATGGTCAAACTAGAGGATTCTTAATGAAGGCTGATCTAGATAAAAATATCTTATGGGTAAAGAAAAGCGAAGTAGGATATCATTACTTTGATGCATCAAGCCCTAGTACTTCATATGTTGCTGTAGTTGCATACAAAGATGAAGCCCAAATAGGAGCTCAAAGAAATCCTGAAAATGTAGAATCGTATATATATGTATACGATTCAGAAGGAAATGTAGTAGAAACTCATGATATAGCAAAAGAAATTGGCGTAAAAAGAGCCGATATAACAAGTTTAACTTATTGTGGTGATGCCATATTAGTTCAAGCATATGCTTATGATGATAATGATCAATTCTCATCATACTTAGTTAGATACCTACCAAATTATGCTATATATAAAAAGATTACAGGTCAAGGAACAGTGGATGTTATAGAAAAATCACACTCAGGTGAATCTGTAACATATACAATAACAGCAGAAAAAGGATACGTACTAGAAAAAGTTACAATAACAGATGTATACGGTAATGTAATAGAAACAACAAAAAATGTATTTACAATGCCATCAGCAGATGTAATAATTGAAGTTACATTCCTACCAGAGAATCCAAATACAGCAGAAATTCCATTACTTATGATATCTATTTCCTTAATAGCAGGAACAATTTTATTAATGATATTATCTAAAAAGATGTTATGGTTAAGATAAGAATGAAAATAAAAAAATAGCGAAATATTCGCTATTTTTTTATAATTGTATTCATCGTTGTAAACATACGATATTTTGTGTTTTCATTAAGAGGATGTTACTAACTTAATATAGGACTGATTGTCAAAGTTCAAAGGCATTATTTAATAATTACTCCCTGTATATGGAGGTTTTATATAACTATAATCGATTTACATAACGTTCCCCTAACTTTTATGTTACTATAATTTATAATTTATTATTCACATCTGATAAGGAAGGTGATTATATGTTAGATCTAACTAAACAAGACAAAAGTTTTATAGATACTAAATATAAGTTATTTTTACAAAATATAAAACAATTCTTAGAACAATTTGAAACTAGCGAAACTTTAGACTATCCAAAAATAATAATAAATATGCTCCATCAAGGTCTCTTTAGTATTGATAATTCTATTATTTTTAGTAGTACATATAATTACATATCGTTACCATCCCTTATTAGTAGTGGAGCTCAAGTTACTTGTGGAGTATGCTGTTGTCGTCATGTTTCTGCACTATTACAAGACATCTTTTGTATTCTAGGTTTTATCTGTATGTAAAAATTAATGATGAAAATGCTTGGCAAGTTGTAGCCCCGAATAAAGCCAATCATGTAGTAGTGTTATTAACTTTAAATAATCATGAATATATTATCGACCCAAGAAATAGATTAATCCTTCTAAAAGATCCAAACGGAAGTTTAACTAACATTTCCGCTGAACCATTATCTCGTCCACTAGACTATGAGGATTCGAATATTACAGAAATCGCCAAAACTTTAAAAAATATTACACATATCGTAATTTAGGAATACAGCATGTTTTTGATTATGACTAAATAATATTAGGAAAAATTGACAAAATTATTCATTGAAAATATACTATATTTAATCAAAAGGGGGAAAATTAAATGAATTTTAATCAAGAGCAATCAGAAAGAATTTATCAATTTATAATGAGGTATAATAGCGAAGAGGAGTTTAAAAGTAGAGTTCAGATAAGATACGACAACGAAATAGGACAATTATCTATTCTAGAAATCTACGCTTTAGAAGAAATATTAAGATATGGTACAAAAGGAATATATCGTAAATTTGTAGTTTCAAAAGGAGCACAAACTGAAGCAGAAGCAGCTAATTTATATGATGGCTTCGTTAAACTATTAGCTGAAGATGAAAATTTTAAACAATATAAAACTCAACAATTTGAATTAGCCAAAGAAACATTATCAGAAATTGAACTTCTTATTTTTTCAATTATAAGTGAACCAGAAAAAGAACGTTTTCAAAAACAAGAAGATAAACAAGAGGAATTAGAATATGATCAACTAAATCCTATTTTGTACAAAACTGATCGTCAAATAAGAGCAACATTAGAAAGTTTATTTTTTGGAGAATTGATTCATAAAATGTTAGATTTACCTTCAATGAGTGAAATAAAAGGACGTCAACAAGGACCTGGTCTAATCGCCAAAAAAGACAAAGAAGTTATTATCAGAAAAATACAGGAATTACTTTCTCAAGAAGGATATCCAGCTCAACTTAAACAGATTATAGATAGCAGATATGTGAAAGTAAAAATGGATACATTACTTGGTAAAGGAGAAGCTGCTTTTGATCCATATGTAAGATTTAATACTAATATAAGTGCAAGCGAAATATTAGGTGAAGAAGAACCAACTTATGATGAAGAAGTATATAATTTCTTTGCAGATGTTATAAAAAAGGCTAAAGAAAAAAATGGTGGATATAAAAAATAATTCTATGATTACTAAGGATGCTTAAAAAAGCATCCTTTTATAGTACTTTAAAGTTTAAACAAAGCATAAATCATACTATGATATAATAAAAATATAAAAGGAGTAATTTTATGAAAGAAAAAAATGTCATTAACTATTTTGTCCTATGTAATAAATTAAAAAATGTCATTAGAACAGGCTGGCTAGATTGGAATATTAAAAGAGAAAGGGTCGAAAGTGTAGCTGAGCATATTTATAGTGTTAGTATGCTTGCTATTGCGATGTATTCAGAATATGAATATGATATAGATTTACATAAAGTTATAACAATGATAGCAGTTCATGAATTAGAAGAGATAATTATTGGAGACATTCCAGTTACTTCAATTAACCATAAAAATAAAAAAAAAATAGGTCATCAAGCAGTAGAAGAGATACTTTCTCCATTATTAAAAGCTGAAGAAATTAAGTCTTTAATATTTGAATTTGACGAAAAAAATACTAAAGAAGCTCTATTTGCTTATCATTGTGATAAATTGGAATGTGACTTACAAGCACGTATATATGATGAGGAAGCTTGTATTGACTTGTCGAATCAACCAGAAAACTCAGAATACCATAGTGAATCTGTTCAAAACCGAGTTAATAGCGGATTAAAAACTTTTACCGACCTATGGTTTGCTGTTGATGCTCACTACTATAACGATGATAAAAACTTTATGGAAGTATTCAACTATGCTAAATCACATGAAATAACTAAGAAAGATCAAGAATAAACAAAACTCGAACTAGTAATGAAATGCACCCTTGTAAGTAGACATCAATAAAAAACGCGAGTTTTATTATATTAAAATCTATGTTAAGATATAAATCAAATATTTAGAAATAGGTGTATTATGGAAGAGCAAAAAGTAAAAGAAGAGTTAATTAGGAGATACATATACTTATATGATAATAAAGAACTAATACTATCTCTATTTATTAGTGCAGGGATTGAAGAAAAAAGTTTAAAAAGAAGATTACAAGAAGCCAAAGCGACATTAAAAAGCTATAAGAAAAATGGTATAAATGATCAAGCAATGCTAAGTATGTTAATAAAATCAATAGAACAAATAAAAGAAAGTTTAGATAATCCTAAATTTTACTTAAAGGATGAAATTCCTGAAGAATTATTGCAGATGATTGAAGATTTCTTATTTACTGATTATCCTTTAGAAACAACAGATTTATATAAAGAAATAGAAAATATGAGAAGCGACGAGGTAGAGCTTGCTAATGCTGAATATTTAATAAATGATATTAATTCTACAAGAGAAAAAAATATCTTTCTTCGAAAACGTCAAATATTTACCGTATGGCATATTCTTGATTATGTAAGAAAAAAACATTCAAATAATCAAGATATTCAAGAATATTTAGATATATTTTATAATTTAGAAAGATATATGTTAACTGGTTTTGATTGGGAAAGTGGATATTACTTAGAAAAATATGATGAGGAAGCTCATGAAAGTTACATTGATGCTTACCCTCATTACATAGTAAGTGGTGTAAAAACTAAATTTGATGAAAGCTATATTATGACTTCGTATAAAGGTAACGAATTTGAACATGAAGACGAATATTTTGAATCAATAGAGTTTTCTACACATCCAAGAATAGTAAACAACTACCCAACAAGCTTTGTATATAAAGCAATCAGACTAGAACCAATTTCTGAATCTGATAAAAAGAAATTGTATACAGAATTACGAGGAAAAACTAAAATATTCTCATCAAAGGGCGAATAATATGAAAGTAGTATTTTTAGATTTTAATGGTGTCTTAGACACTTGGGATAATATGAACATAGTTAATCAAGATAATTTAAGAAGATTAAAAAGAATAATAGAAGAAACGGGAGCCAAAGTAGTAATATCTTCTTCTGTAAAAAATACTTACTATTTTTTAGGAACACACAGCACTATATTTAAATATTTAGCTAAGACGATAACAGAAGCAGAAATTGAAATAGTAGGAATCACTCCTCTAGCTAGTGGAAAAGAAAATGAAATAAAAATGTACTTAGAAAGTCATCCTGAAGTAGAAGCATTTTGTATTTTAGATGATGAAGGAGATTTTTTAGAATTTAAAGAAAACTATGTTAAATTACCTCTTCAATCACAAGAAAGTCCTGATGGCCTAAGTGACGAACATGTTAATCAAGCAATATCAATATTAAATAAAAAAGAGTATTTAAATACCCCAGTCCTTAAAAAGACTCCTATAAAAAAGAATGGAGAATAATTATGGCAATAGATTCACACATGCATATTAATTCATTAGTTATAGATAATTCTCCTACTAGCATAAAACATATAAATGATAATGATAAGATAGAAAGAGCCATTAATGTTGGATTAAATGAGTCATCATCAAAAGAATCACTTGAAATCTCTTTATCTAATCCAAAGTTTTATTCTTCAATAGGAGTTCATCCATTATATATTGAAGGAGAAAATTTAGACTTCCTTTATTCTCTAGGTCATCATGAAAAAGTAGTTGCTATTGGTGAAATAGGATTAGATACTTTAAAACCAAATTTAGAAGAGCAAAAACGATATTTAATTGCTCAAATATTAATCGCTAATGAATTACATCTCCCAGTAATTATTCACTCAAATAACTCTAACAATGCTGTAATAGAAATATTTGAAAAATATGCAAAGCCAAAGTATGGCTGTGTCTTCCATTGTTTTCAACCAGATATAGAAGTTCTAAGATATTTAGTTGCTAATGGATTTTATGTATCATTTGCAGGACGCTTAACTTACAAGAATGCTAAAAAGTCTCATTTAGTAGCAAGACAAACTCCAGATAGTTTATTCCTTGTTGAAACGGATAGTCCTTATATCTCACCAGAACCATTTAGGGACAAAATTAACGAATCAGCTAATCTAAAATATATTATAGATAAATTAGCTGAAGTTAAAGGCTTAACTTATGAAGAAACCGAAAAATTATCAACAGAAAATGCCAAAAGACTATTTAAGAAAATAAGATAATTTTTGATATAAAGTAATTTACAAACCATTGCGAAACCTCCAATAATATGGTCTAATATATTATAAATTGGAGGTTTTACTATGGAAAAATTAGATTTTACTTTAATTGATCAAATACCAAAATCTTCTAACTTTACTTTATTAGAAGATATCTTTCAGGATTTAAAGATACTTTCTCCATCATTTTATAGAAGTTATGGGTTCCATCCAAAATATGAAGAATATATACGAAAACTTCTCCATAATAGACTAAAAATGAATGTTGAGTATATTTGTGATACAACAACTAAAACTGCAATTCCTAAAGAAGAAGACATCCTAAACTACATAGTTTATCGTCATCACAAAGCAATCCTATGGATGCTAGATGACAAATATACAGATATAAATCATGTAGATTTAACTGATGCATGCATTGTCTCAAGCTTTAAAGTTAAAGATATCTGTGATGAACTAAAAATACCATGCAAAGTATGTCAAATTCATCCAGGATATGACCATACTGCCAGACTTTTTGGATTATGTGGCTTTCATTATTTTACTATCATCACAATTAATAACAAGAATTATCTTATTGATTGTACTTACAAACAATTCTTTAAAAAAGCGAATTGCTTACTAGAAGAAATAGGTGTTCCCCTAACATGTGCACCATCCCCAGGAATATTCATGCAGCAAACAGAAACTAGACAGCGTGTTGCTAATAAAATCCTTAAAGATGGTTGGATTGAATTAACGGAAGAAACTCTTAAAGATTATTGTGATGGCTTTACATTATCATTTAGAAACGGCTTATATTATGAACAATTTAATGATAATTCTTTTACAACTTCATATACTTATGAAGACTACATGAGATTTTTAGAAGGGAAAGACAATCAAATCAATCACGAACCAATCGAGTGTCTTGGCCCACTTAAAAAAGTTTTAAAAAAACCAATATCATTAAAATAAAATGTCTAAAATTTTTCTTTGTTTTACATTATAATGATTATTTATCTTTAAATATAACTTAACTTCTCATATAATTTAAATAAGAAAGAAGAGTGTAATATGAAAACACCATTAAGATTTCAAGTAACCGAATTTGATTGTGGAACAATTTCTTTATTAAACGCCTTTAGCTTCTTATTTGAAAGAGATGAAATACCAGCTGAATTAGTAAAAGCAATTCATAAATATACTTTAGATTGCTATGATGAATTTGGGAATATTGGCCAAGGTGGAACATCACGTGAAGCTATAGATAAATTAACTCATTGGGTAACTAAGTATGCTAATTCTAAAAACTTTAATGTAAAATGCGAGAGGTTAGATAAAGAAAATGTTACATATGAAAGAATTCAAGATTGTATAAATAAAAAAGGCTGTGTCTTAATAAGATGTTGGCAAGAATGTGAACATTACTCTATTATTACAAATATAAATTCTAAAAAGGCATATATCTTCGATCCTTATTACTTAGATAAAACTGAATACAATAAAGATAAGCAAGTAAAGATAGTCTTAAATAAACCCTTTACTCACAATCGTGTAGTAACTTTAAAAAGACTGTTTGGTCAAAGTAAAAGCGACTTTTCTTTAGGAGAGATAGCAAGAAGAGAGTGTGTCTTAATAACAAGAACAGATAAATAAGACATATTTTGTCATAAAAGTGTAAATATTTATTAATATTTTGTATAAAATCTTAATAATGTGTTATTATATTAATGTACTTGAAAAAAGTATATTCATGCCGAGGTAGTTGTAACGTTAGAACGTATACTTCGTTTGTATAAGGTGACTTGTTTAACTCAGTCCCTCGGCACCATTTAGAAAATATTCCTCGTATATCGAGGTTTTTTTATTGCCCAAAATTTTGCTATGAAAGCCACAACTTATTACGTGTTTGTCAACTAAAAGACTAATTTATATAATTTTAATTACATAAATCAACAATTTGTACATTTTGTATACCCAAATGTTATTTTTTTTGCTATAATTTCCTTATAGACTAGGAGTAATTATTATGGATAAGAAGTATACAAGCATAAATGAACAATGTTACATAGTATCCCTTGATAATGGTATCCGTAGAGAAGAACCCATTACTATTGATGTAGTAAATAGTTTTAAAGATGGTTCAGTGTTAGTTCAATTGAATAAAACAGTATTTGGAGTATTTAAATCAAATAGTTTAAATCCCGAAACGATGTATATAGATGACTTAGATATTATCAAAGCAGAAATTGCTGAATTATTAGATGTTGACCACGAAGATGTCAAAAGAATTGTTACAGAAGATAAAACATTAGGAAATTTCACTTTACTTAATTATAGTAAAGATATTGAAACAAGAATTTCAGCAACAACAGTCTTAAATCATATAATTAAATATGTTAATCAAGGTATTATTGTAGGAGATGAAGCCGCTTGGTTAACTAAAGTTCTTCAATATCAAACTGGTCAAAAAGAATCTAGTATAAAAAATCCAGCAGAAATCGAAGATATTATAAATCTAGGTAGCTATTCATTAATCAAAGAAATAGAACTACAAACAGGACTACCTCTTGAAGAGAGCACTAAAAGAGCAATCGAAAAACATTATATTAGAATGATTCTTTTTGATATCTTAGTAAATCGTAAATATCGTGGTTTAGATTACTATTTAATAAGTAAAATAAATAACCAAGGAAAGCCAGTTTGGAGTGATGCTTATTTAGCACCTATTTCTGTATCAAATACTGCTGAGAAAGACGCTTTAGTTGGAGATAAAGAATATTTATTAAATAATAAACTTGTTGATAAAGAAGTCTTAATTCAAGTACTATTTGATAAATATTATAGAGAAATAAAGAAATTAACAGAAGCATTAAATGATGCTAAAAAGTTATATACAGATGCAATAAGCAGGATTATTTACAATAACACAGATTTAGATAAAGCTCCTGCCATAGAAGAAAAAATAATAAATAGTCTTACTGGAATTGCTAAACTTCAAAGTGACTATGAAGCAAAACTGGATAAAGAACAAAAAACAAATAAAGTTGAAAGAACAATGGCGACTCAAAGCTTAAATGTTAGAGTAACTGCTAAATTAGATTTAATTCAAAAGAGATATCCTATAAATCCTAAAGATCATCCAGAATTAAAAAATAAAAAGAAATTAAGTGAAGAAGATATAAAATTAGTTGTTGAAGAAGAGCATACTGGCTTTACAGCAACTCCTGTTCTTATTGCAATGATATCATTAATATGTGGTATTGGAATTGGAATAGCTTATGTACTTATAACATTTGGAAACTAGAAATAGTTTCCTTATTTCTTGCAATAAACTATAAATCATTATAAAATAAACATAAGCAAAGGGTGGTTTAGTTGAAAACAAAAACCAAAAAAGTAAAAAAAACTCACAATAAATTTACCATTAACATCATTTTTATAGTAATAATAGTTTTACTAGTAATATCAAATATTTACTTTATATTTAGTTATAAAGAAATAGATAAAGAAGAAAGAGTTATTGAAGAAGTATTATTTGTCGAAACCAATGATGAATATAATGCTACAAAAAAATACTATGCTACATTAAACTATACAAAATTTAAAAAAAAATATAAAAGTAAAGATATAACAACAATTGCAGTTGTAGATAATTCAACTAATACATATAATAAGTTCATAGAATTGGTAAATAAAATGTCTTACTATAAAAATACTAAAATGTATTTGTTAGAAATAAATAAATTATCACGCAAAAATGAAATAGCGTTCTATAACCTAGATGATCGTCTTCGTGATTTAGAAACTAATTATATAATAACAGTAAGTAATAACAAAATAATTTCCATAACAACTTTTGAGAATACAGAATTAAATAAAATAATAGAAGGATTAGGTGAATAATATGGGAAAAGTATATGATCAAGTAATGATGTTTAAAGCAAAATATCCTGGTACAATAACTTGGTGGCGTTTGCGCAAACATGCAGCAGTAATAGAAGAACATCTTAATGCAGATGAAGAGCCTTTATATACATTTGCTGGTCAAAAAAATGACGATATGTTAGATTTATTTTCTACATCAGTTTTATGTTTAACTAATAAAAGAATACTAATTGGACAAGATCATATTCTTACAGGATATACTCTTAATTCAATAACACCAGACATGTTTAATGACATGCAAGTATATAAAGGATTATTTTTTGGAAAAATAACAATTGATACAGTAAAAGAAGTAGTTGTATTTACAAACCTAGATAAGAAAGCATTACCAGAAATTGAAACAGCAATATCTAGTAATATGATGGAACAAAAAATAAAGTATGGTAACTTAAATAGAACTAAATAATATGGAGTAATTATGAAGAAGAAGTACAAACTAAAAAAAAGTGCTATTATAATAATCTGCATAATTTTACTTTCTATAATAGCACTAATATCTTTTATAATTTCATTATTTAAAGCAGGATCATATAGTATAGAATATAATATTGACAATTTTGCAATTAGTGAAAATTATGATATAAAAGAAAAAATATATTTTTATGAAATAACTTATAATAGTATAGATTATAATTTTATCTTCGAATCAAAAAAATTAAAAGAACAAAAATTAATAAATAATATAGAAATATTAGAAGCAGATGGCTATAGTTGTTTAATAATAGATAGTCAAGAAATAAATACTAAACCTTTATGTAGTAATGATTCAAATCAGATAGATTTCTATTTAGTACCTGATTCATTAAAAGAAGAGCTATCTGAGTATATAGAAGAGTCACCTATAAAAGAAGAAACATATCAAAACTACACGATATATAATAAAGATAACTCTATACTTATATGGTCATATAAAGGATTCAATTACATTAAGGAAGACAATATAGAATTTATAAAATTATTTAATAAAGATATCTATGATATTCCTCATGCAACAAAGATAAACAATTATGTAGTAATCCCTAATTATGAACAAGAATATGATTTTAACGAACTATATATAATAAACTTAGATAATAATGAAGTAGAAAATTGGAAATTGGATTATAATATATCTTATGATAGTTATATTCTAGGTACAAATGATAAATCAATATATTTAGTAGATACAAAAAATAAAATTGAATATGAGATAGTACCACATAGGAAAAAAATGCGTATTGTAGCAACATCAAACAAACAAGGTATTATTTATAATAATGGTATAGAAGAAAAATTATCTATGTCTAAACTAATATCTAAAGAATATAGCTTTACTTATAAAACACATTATCATTATTTATTAGAAGATAAAAAATTATATCTTTCATATTATGATAGTGAAAATAAAATATTAATATCTAGTCAAGAAGTTTTATCAATAGTAAATACCATTGATGAAGATGTTTTCTATTTAGTAAATAGTACTCTATACAGATATAATTTAAAAAGTGGTGAAACAAAGTTAATTAAATACCCAGAATGGGAGTTTAATAATCAAAATTCAATATTTATTAATTAAAAAAATAATGTCTAAATTAGAAAATTAACATATGTTATATTAGGAGTGATTTTATGTACGACAAATACCTAATAAGAACAGGTGAAGATTTATCTAGTATAGCTAAAAAATTTAATACAAAAGAAAGTATTATAATGGATCTTAATAATATTCCATTTCCAGATATGATAAGAGCTGGAAAGGAAATAATTGTTCCGATTAAAAAAGAAAAGTACTTTGAATATTATACTATAAAAAAAGGAGATACTTTATATGGTATAGCTAGAGAATACAATATTAATCCAGATTTACTAGCTATTCTAAATGGTCTAAATAGTGAGGATTATATTTATCCTAATCAAGAAATCCTTATTCCAAAAAGTAACTATAGTTATTATGTAACAAAAGGTGGAGATACTATAGATATAGTATCAAACAAATTTAATCAAAGTAATCGTGATTTATTAGATAGTAATGAAACTATATATTTATTACCCGGACAATTACTAGTCAAAAAGAATTAATAATAATTCTTTTTTTTTTTAAGAAATGATATAATAAAACTAGAATAGGAGGGAAACTTTTAAAATGGTAATTAGAAACCCTTATAGTTTCGTGGTTAAACATTATAAATTAATTAATATTTTGTTAATGATACCTTTAATCTATCTAATATTTAAATTTGGAGATGTAGCTTCATTTTTTAAAGATTATATTTCTAATGGATATCGTACTAATGAAACAAACTTTGTTGATAGTTATATAACTGGATTAACAACAATTAGCATAATATTTATGATAGTAGCAAATACTATTTTATATCTTTTATTTTCATCTAAGAGAAAAGGTGGGTTATATTACGAGATTAATGCTATATATTTTGCAGTCCTACTAGTAGGAACATTCTTATTTTCTGCATCAATGTCTAGTATTGAAAAAAATACTCTAGATTTAACTTTTGCCAATTTTGTTAGAGATGTATCAGTCATTTGCTATTTTCCAATGTATCTTATAGTGGCTATTAACACTTCTAAAGCTTTTGGATTTAATTTTAGAACACTTCAATTTGACAACAACTCAGAACTTAAAATTAAGGAAGACGAAGATGATGAAGAAATTGAAATAAAATTGGGATCTGACAATAACACGATTAAAAAGAATTTTGTTGGTATGGTTAGAGAATTAAAATACTATATTTTGGAAAATAAATTTGTTTTTTCGGTTATTGGAATCATCTTATTTGCTATATTTTCATACGTTACATATACAAATTATCAATTATATAATAGAACTTATGGTCCAAATCAATCTTTCAGTTTTGAAAATTTTACAATAGCTCTAAAAGATAGCTATATAACAGATACAGACTACCGAGGAACATTAATAGCAGAAGGTAAATATTATTTGGCAATAAGAATTGGCTTAGAAAATAACAGTATGGATGACACAGCTATTTCTAGCTCGCATTTTAGATTATATGATGGCAAAGACTTCTATTATCCAAGTTATGATAAGAGCTCACGTTTTATCGATATTGGAGAAGCATATCAAGGAGAACCAATTATAGCAGGAACATCTCATGAATATGTATTTGTTTACGAATTAACAGCAGAGCAAGTAAAGAATACATATCAGTTACGAATTTTAAATAATTTTACAGAAAAAAATGGTAAATTATTAACAAGCTATAAAAAAATAACAGTAAAGCCAAGAAATATTACTAAAGTTTATGATTTAGGAGTTCTTAAAATGAACGAAGAAGTAACTTTTAAAGATACAACTTTAGGTGAAAGCAAAATTATGATAAAAAATCTCTCATTAGCAACGTCTTATAGATACACATATCAAAATTGTGATTCCAAAAATGTATGTTCTGACATTAAAGATACAGTAACACCATCAGCAGGGAATGTACTACTTATAATAGATGATGAAATTACAATAGATGAGACAGTACCTTATAGTAAATACAAATATCAAGATTTCTATATAGATTATTCTTATTTTGTATATCAGTTTAAAATGGATATAGGTATTGACGAAGCTAAGAAAAATGTATCAACAACAATGAAAAATATTACTCCTAAAGTAGTAAATGACGTAAAAATATATGAAGTACCTTATACAATGTTAACCGCTGAAAAAATAAATCTTCGTATAAGAATAAGAAATAAATATATGACTATAGTTATAAGAGAGTAACAAACAAGGACACACTAAAGTGTTCTTTTTCTATTTTCAAAATAATACTAGAAATAATTAATAAGTTTAATTGCAGATATTATTTAAATAAGATTACTGTATACTACAACATAAAATATTTATTAAATTCGTTTCTTTTGATATAATTCTTATAAGATGGGTGAATAGATATGATATTTAAAAATTATGATGCGCTTATTAGATTTAATAGACAACATTTAATAGATTCATATGTACGACAATATGGAGAACATAACAGAGCGTTAATAAAAGAAAAATTTAACCAAATTAAGTTCTGTTTTTATGAGAATCCACGAAAACTAAGAGAATATATTGAAGTAAGAGCTACTGACTTAGGAAGAAGATTTACTTTAGATTTAATTAAAAAGGTCAATTTAGATGTATCTAAAGTTTATGTTGATAACGATGGTAATCTTACATCAGATGATGAGAAAATACGCTCTTTTATAACAGCATTTTTTCCACAAAAAGGCATTATTAATTTTCCAGACAATGACTTAGGAATTTATTCTTTTTTGCCAAAGTATAGTGAAGATACAGATTTCAATTTATTTAAAAAAGGAATTATATTTCAGCAATTAGGGCATATTGAGAATGTTAGAGATATCAGAGAATTTATAAAAACAGATAGATATAAAAAATTAATAAAAATTATAAATTCTATTTTGCCTTTAGCTAATAAGTATAGAAGAATCATTAATGCTGAGTTGGGTGAAATAAGAGATTATGCTTCAGCTTTAGAAAAAAAGGAAAAAGAGACTGTTTATAATTATTTAGAGCTTCTTGTAAATGATTGTAAAATATTTCTATCTGAAGAAGACAAAACTTTATTACTAGAAGATCCAAAAACTGAATTAAAAAATTTACAAAGTATTGATTTTATCTGTGATAGAGATACTTTATTTGGTGAAAAAGCTTTTAAAACAGAGTTACCTTTTGAACCAGGGTTGCTTGAATACTTTCTACCTGAATATAGTGATATTTTAACAAGTGGCGAAGATGAAAAACAAAAAGAAACGATTATGTTTAAAAGATTAGAGTATTTAAGAAGAATAGGTATAAATATCGACGAATTAAATATTCAGCATGAAGTATTATTAACAGAAGATTGGTATAAGATTCCAGGGATAGGTGACAGGTTACCAAAATTATCTATGATAGGAAGACTAAAAGATTTTAGAGAAAAATATCAAATCCAATGTATGAAGAAACTTGCATCTTTATATGTTGTAAATAACTACGAGTTCAAAGAAGATGCACTGGATAATAAAGCAATTATAAGACTTTTATTTTTAAATAAACCAGAGTATGTATGTCGTTGTATAACTGATAAAGGGAATGTTCAAGATCTTACAGTTTTAATATCACCACTTGATGGAAATTATAAAGTATTAGATGTTACACTCGATCATGAGATAAGACATGGCTTGGAGTATTCGGCAGAAATGATAACTTTAGAAAATGACTTAGCTGGTGTTCCTGCAGGTACTGAGCTAGAATTATTGAAAGCTGGTTTAAATTTTAGTTTTTATATAGATGGGGATAGCGTTGGTCATAGTAACTTAAGAATTAATGAAATTATGACTCAAAAGTTATCTTTAGAAAGTACTAGAGAGAGATATGATAGAAATATATATATTTTAACTTCTCCCGAAGATGCAACATTAAGATATACTTCAAATTACGATTTCTTTATACCTAATTTTGATTTTATTTTTAATGAAGAAATGCAAGATTTATTATTACAATCAAGATTAAGTAAAAAAGACTCCTTCCCTATATATAGTGCAATCCCTCAAGAAATACTAACTCAAATCGACAATGTTATAATGGATAACAGCCCTGAAGCAAAAGAAAGATTAAAAGAAATCAGAGAAGGTCTATATCCAGAAGCACCTAATGTAAAAAAATAACAAATAAAAAAGAGATTCTAATCATAAAGTTGTCTACCTTTTGTTGACAACCTTAGGTATTGAATCTCTTTTTATATCATTAAATTTTGCAATATACCAATTAAAATTTATTATGTTTTATTAATTGTTGCAGTGGCTTCATCAGTAAATGTGTAATCATTTACACTATCATAGACAGTATACACTACTTTATAAGTACCACTTGAGTAATCTGAAAGAATGTATAAGAAACGATTATGAAATGGTTGTTGTTCTTTTAAAGAAGCAGTTTCAATTAATTCATTATCTTTATAAATTTTTATATCTACTTTAAAACGAGGAGTTGTATAAGATGGTGCTGATTCTACTCCATTAATATTAAATATAAAACCTAAGACTTTTGGCTTTTTGGGCTTTGAAATATCAATATCTTCCATGATATTAACTTTTACATTTGCTTTACCTACAACTCTTAGCGTATAAGAACTTTCAAAATTACCATCAATGCTTTTAGCAGTTATTGTAGTAGTACCAAATTTTTTTAATTTGATTTTGTTGTCATTTGTAATATATGCAACATCTTCATTTGAGCTAGACAAAGTATAGTTTTTATTAGTTGCATTAGTTGGTGAAAATTCAGGACTAATTGAATCTATAACATTTAATTCATCTGAATCATTAAAGAAATTTATAAAATACTCAGCAAAATATTTTTGCTTTGAAAAAGAAATGGCTTCTACTTTTATGTTTTCGCTTTCAATATTATTTGTATTAGTTTCTTGTAAATCCTTATTAGTTTCTTCTGAATTATTTTCAACTTTATGACGATTATTTTGTTTTAGAATATTATTAGTTTTATCTACTTTTATGTCTTCCTCATTGGAAGGTTCTTTTATAATATCATTTGTTACATCTTCGAAATCTAAAGATAGTTCACCATCCGATTCATCTATATGATTTTCTTCAACATCGCTATTATTTTTTTCTATTATATTGCTATTGGCTTTAGAATAAGATTTGTTTATTTTCAAGCTAGCACCTAATGTTATACCAATAACGCAAAAAACTAATAAAATTATCGGTATAATGACTTTCTTTTTCATATTATCAACTCTCTTATCATGAGTATAATATAATATAATTTATAATTCAATAAAAAGAATAAAACATTATCAATATAAAAAAGAAACTCTAAAATTAGAGTCTCTTTTAAAAACTTATATGGAGGGGCTTACTGGATTTGAACTGGTGCTCAGGGAGTTGCCTAATTTATGCTTAAAAAAAGTGATTCTAGCATCACTTTTATCTATGCATTCGTTGTTATATCAAAGATTCTTAATATAATTGCTTATATATTCATCAATATCATCAAAATCATTACCATAAGTTCATCAACTTTTTGAGCAGTTTCTCATCGATTTGCTTCATATACATCATAGGTATCATTGCTTTTCTTCACAACTTTTTAACTTTTTTCCCTTTACTTTTCATGACATCTTTCTAAAAAAGAAAAAACTATAAAGAATAAAATCATTATAGTCTCTTCTTATTCAAACATATATATTTATATTTTTTTACTTACTCAATATTATTTTTATACTATGGTAGAATATAATAAACACCCTTCATGCCATCATATTTATTATTTATAGCAGTAGTTTTAAATAAAATACATCCGCCTAAACCATTAGCAGTAAAACTATAAGATGTTGATTCTGCTAAAGTAATTGTACTATTTGATGCGTGTTGATATGTTCCTATAATTTTGCTTTTAGATGCATTAGATAAATAATAAGACATACTATTAACAATTTCAGTTGCATCATCATATAAATTCATAGAAATACCGACACCTTTGCTACCAAAAACTATATGATCAAAACCAGCTTCTAAATTATACATACTGAAATCATTTCTACCATCTTTTAACTTAACATTTTGAACTCCTTCAATGCCTCCTTTATATATTGCATTACCTTCCCATCTTGACGCAATAACATCATATTTTTTTACTTTAGGCATTTTTAGCCAATCATTATAAACATTAACAACATACAAATCAGAGTCTTTACTTATAGTCATTAAAAGATGTTTATAAGTTGTTTTATAATCAACATTCCAAGCATAAGGTAGAGCATCTATTATTTCGTTTCTAACTTGATAATCTTCTCCATTAGAAATTAATTCTGCTTCTTCTTTTGTAATATTTTCTTCTTGAGTAGATATAATATTACCAAAACGATCTGTATATGTAGTAGTTGCAATATATTCTTCAACAAAATCGCCTTCATCATTTAAAATTACATCAATTGAATCTCGGGTAAAAGTATCTATCAATAAATCAGAATAATTTTCTTTTAATTTCAAATATTCTTCTTTTGTAATAGTAGCTGAGACTGAAGTTTTTACAACTTCATTCTTATTAAAATCTTCTATAGATAAAGCATTAACTTTAGTTGCAAGCATAGTACCAAAACAAAGTAAAAACATAGGTAAGTAAGTATTTATATTTTTCATATCATTAACCTCTTTCTTTTTGTTTTTTAATTTTTATAAGCACATAACTATTTCTTACATTTCCCACCTCCATTAGCAATTAAAAAATTATATATTCTAAAAATCATCTTTATCCACCAATTTCATCCAGCTACTCCTTGGAGGAATAATTTCATTAAATTCCTGATCAAACATTTCTAAGTATTCTTTTATAGTTTCATCCATATCAAGAGGGCATTCTTGATAACATCCAATAGAATCATTTAGTCTAACATATGAAACTATATAACCATAACTACTTTTTTCAATAAAATTATATGTTTGATAAAAAGGATCAAACTGTATAATATAAATATCATCTTTATACGTGACTGGATGAGAAACATAAGGATTAATAGTTATAGAATATATGCCACTGCTAGATTTTTTTATATAATTATCTTCTTCATCTAAAATATAATCTTTTTTTACTAAGTAATCTTCAAAAGTTTCTAATGTTTTATTTCTATCCTCAGTAAGAGAACTAGTAGCATTAGTATTTTCGGTATTATCTCCAATAGATTTAACTTTCTTCGAAAGAAAATTGCTATTCTTTAGTTTCAATTCACTTTGTAATTTTATAATTTCTGTTTTTTCTATTTCGCTACTATTATCAAAGTAGGTTACTTCTAATAACCAATTGTCTAAGTTTTTTACATTCTCATCAGTAAACATTTCATTGTATCCTCTTAATTCACTAAGATAACCGCCAGAACGATACTGATCTTCAAATAGTAACTCATCACCATTTTTTAAGCTTATTTTTAATATATTCATATCTAATATACTTTTATTTTGTTCTAGTAAACCAAAAGTGTAAAAATATTCTTGGTTAGTATCAATAAATAATCCCTCGCTATAAATAAAATTTTCACTTTCACCACTCAAACTATACACTTTAATTTTATTGTAATTATTAATAAAGTATATAAACAAACCAGATATGAATAAGATTAAAAATATAGTAATAACACTTGCTAAAAGTAAAACCTTATTTTTCTTCTTAAAATGTTTTAAAAAATACATGGTAGCTTCGTCCTTTTTTTCCTTTTTATTATCCTTTCCCCCACTTAAAAGTTCATTTAATGAAATATCTAATTCAAAGCACAAATTTTCAAATAATCCGACATCTGGCAAGGATCGGCCATTTTCCCACTTACTCACAGCCTTATTTGTTACATTTAATTTATTCGCTAATTCTTTTTGAGTTAATTTTTTCTTTACTCTTTGTTCAGCAATAAAATTTCCAATCTTTTCTAAATCCATACTTATCATTTTCTCCTTTAACTTTTATCAATTCTAATTATATAACATAAACTTAAGAAAGAGTGTCTACACTTGGTAGACTGCTAATTTTTCCATATTTTTTAAAAAGTAAGTTATTTAAATAATTTACTTATATACATGAGGACAGTTTCTCTGTTATATTCTTTTTTAGCTCTAATAAATTGATCATTAATAATCTTCTCTATCTAAAAAAAGCCGAACTATTAACGTTCGACTTTTTATAATATTGAAGGAGTTATCAGATTTGAACTGGTGATCAGAGAGTTGTTACATTAAGATATTATAAGTTTTTATTATTCTTTTTTTGATGTAATTTTAATTTACGAAACAATTCAGATGATTCGATATCGTAACTATTATACCTTGTATTATATTTTAAATTTCTTCTTAATATTTTTTTCCACTTTTTGAGTCACTTTGTCTTGTTTTTTCAAACTTTTTTGAATTAATCCGTCCAAAATCCGTCCAAAATTAATTTTTTTGACAATTTTTTAGAAAAAGTGAAAAAAGCAACGAGTCTTATTAGTTAAATGATAATATTAGTTTTATGCCGTATTTTAGGACAAAAGAAAACGAACTTATTCAGTTCGAACTAAAATCTTATTTGGAGGGGCCTACCGGATTTGAACCGGTGCTCAGGGAGTTGCAGACATAGGTATAATAATATAATATTGGCTATTTTCAAATAAATACGAACTAATTCACAATGATTGAAAATACATTTTTCTAAAAAAATTTATATATATTTCTAATTATTTTTATTTGAATCGTCACAAATACGTCACAGATTTATTTCCTATTTTCTTATTATATAAAGAGAATATTTTTATTAATAGTCATTTCCTTTTCCTTTTTTATTCTGATTACTTGGTTTTCATTAAACTTCTTATATGTTTCTAATTTTATATTTAAAACTGCATCATTTTCTTCTACAAAATAATCAAATTCATTGTTTGATTTTAAAATAATCTTTTGAATCCTTTTAATGTTCTCTTCATAGTTATCTTCATTTACATCTTCATCAGATATTTTATCCAATGTTTTTAGCTCATCTTCAGTAAGTGATGTCATAGGATAATTATTTAAAATTTTAGAAATAAGAATGATGTCTATATCTACATATTCTATGTCATTAAATAATTGTTCATCAAGTACATTTCTTAATCTTTTTAATTCATCTGTGTCTACGTGAGTATAGTATTCTTCTAAAACTCTTTCCGTATTACCTAGCATCTTAGCAATATCTTTCTTTGGAACTCCTTGCTTTTCTAGTAGATTAGCTACAGTGTGTCTTATTCTATGAAGATCTACATCTTTTATGTTATGTAGCTTTTTAAATTCTCTCCAATATCCTGATAGTTTATTAGGATCGATAGGATTATTATCGGATGTATAGTTTATTTCATCTTTATTAATGTTATGTCCAATATCCCATATTGTAAAAATAGGATCTTCTGGTTTTATTGTATATCCACACGCAATTTTAAACTCATAATATTGTTTTAAATACTTTATTGCTACTGCAGATAAATAATTTGTCCTATAACTATTATCCGTTTTCAATTCTTTTGTTCTTATTCTAGATTTGCCTTTTGTAAAAGTCCTTGGAGCATATGATGTAACTGCATAAGTAAAATTTACTTCTGCTGTTTCAAAATCAATGTCTATCCACCTTAATCCAGCCGCTTCTTCTCTTCGACAACCTAAAGAGAATATTATATTCATAAAAGTTTTTAATCTTATATCTGCATATTTGTCTAAACATTTAAGTGCGTACTTTGCTTCATACAATTTAAAATAATTTAGTTCTTTTTTTCTTCTTTTGGATTTTGGTTTATTAGTTACTTTAGAATATGGATTATATGGAATTAAGCTCTTTATATTAAACAAATAGTTTAATATTGCATTTAGTGTCCTTAGAAAATTAGAGATCGTCTGTTCAGATATTTTTTTTTCTTTATCTACATAGTTATTCCTTTTTCTCATACTAGTAATAAATTTTTCTATTACTTTTTCATCAACTTCACTTAATTTATACTCACAAAAAAACTCTGTTATATCAGAGTCTATTTTCCTAATATGGTCGTATATAGTATTTATATCAATTTCCCCACGTGCTTCTCTTTCGTAGCAATATTCTATAAATAACTTTACACCGTCCATAAACATTAAATCATCATTTTGTGTATTATCTTTTTTTCCCGAATTAGCATTTAATTCTTTTTTTCTTTTTATGGCACCAAGCAAGTTGCCATTATAGGTTTCAGCTTTTCGGTTTCCTGTCGTTGCTCTTACTTTATATTTTTTGTTAGGAATTATTTCAACAATTCCTCTTAAATCCTCTTTCATAATTTTTAAGTTTCGAGCATCAACTAACCCGATAGAGAAGTTTTTTAAATCCTGTTTCTCTAAGTCACTTTTTTTGGCGACTCTACTCATATTTAATAATTCCTATATTTAAAAGCATTACTTTTATGAGAGTCTATAAAATTATCAATATCTTTTCTTTTATAATATCGTGTTTTACCAATCTTAGTTGCAATTAATTTTTTCTCATTAACTGCTTTATTTATTGAATAAGCTGTAAGCATAGGATAAAATTTTAATACTTCCTTTAACTTATATAAATTATCATCTTCATTACTTATTTTTAATAATGCTATTTGTTCTTTAAGTTCATAATCTTTAATAAATTCTGCAATAGCATAGAAGATATCACTTAACTTATTTTTTTGTTCTATACATCAACCCTCCTAAATAGAAATGCTTTTTGGCATTTCTATTTCTTCGTCTAAATTATAATAACTTTTTATTATTTTAAGTATGTCTGCGATGACTTCTCTTTTTATATCCTTAACTATAGGATATACTTGAAAGTTAACTTTTTCTGGTTCTTTCCAACTATTGAATTCATCAACATTAGAACGAGTACTATATGCGATTTTTATTTTTCTGTCTGCAGATTCGTAAAACCAAACTGCTAAGTCATTTTCTGGCTTATACGAGCAAAAAATCTTTAGCATAAATCCTTGTCCGTTTTTATTATTAAATGTTTCAATAACACCATCTATTGTTTTACAATTAACTTCAAATAATCTTTTCATAGATCGCATATAATCTTCGCTTCTTTTTAAACTTCTGTGTAATAAAATCATATAAAACCTCCTTTTTTCATAATATTTAATACAAAAGTTATTTTCGACTAATTGACAAAGCGTCTATATTAGTGTAAAATACTGGGTATGTGAGCAAGGTATAAAACCTTAAACACTCTTAGATACGGGGCTTTAGCCAAGCGGTAAGGCAAAGGACTGCAACTCCTTGAGCACCGGTTCAAATCCGGTAGGCCCCTCCAATTTTTGTTGAATTTAAGGGACTTTAAGTCCTTTTTTTGTGTATAAAAATCGTGACGGTCACGTTGTACCTAACCTTGCCGACGAGCTAAATATTTATTTTTAACTCTTGATAGTAATCAGAATATAATCCCAGATTTTCTTCATACATTTTTTTATAATTTTCAATAATTTTTTTAGAATAATTTACTATTGTAGAAAACGAATCATCTATTTCTTTGAAATCTTTTTCCTTACTCCAAGAATATAAATAGGTAAGTGAATAATTAGATGTGTCTAAACCTAGATACTTTGAAACGACATAAGCTATAGATTCAGCTTCTGTTTCATATTTATTTCTGTGAATGTGATAATCTTTACCATCATCTTTTAAATGCTGATGAGCAAGTCCATGTGCATACTCGTGTACAAGAACTTTTAATTTCATTAAATTGCTAAGATCTTTTCTAAGTACAATGACATTATCTTTGACGTCACAATAACCTTTAGCTCCACTCTCAATATCTTCATACCTTACTTTAAATCCATCTTTATATATAGTTTTTATAAAAGTATCTGCAATTCCATCAGCTGACGGATCATCTAAAACAGGATTTAATTGTTCTTCAATTTCATCTAATGGCATATCAGTTTGACTTGCATCAAAAACATTTCCAACTTTGAAGTTGCTTAATTTATATTTGAAAAAAGTGATTCTATCATCACTCTTATCTCTGTATATTTGATTTTCTTCTTCAGTTAGCATAAATAATGGTTTTGTGTCATAAACGTTCGGCGTATTAGTTTTAATTTTTACTATGGTTAAGAAGTTGGGAATTAAAATCTTAATTCCTTTTTCCCCTGTATTTATTTTATATCCCATTTTATTAAAAGTCTTTAAAGGTGCTACATAACGAGCATCTTTATTTTGCAGCCATATAAGACACAGATTATTAAATGAATAATTATTAAAATTAATAAGGTTATCAAGAAACCTTTTTACATCTGTGTCAGATTTAAAACTATCTATTGCTTGCTTTTTTAAACTTATAAGTATATCTTTTACATCCTTATCAAGTTTATCTTTCTCTTCTTGATTTTTGATATTTTTTGATTTAAAACTAAGTTCACTAATCTGTTTAATTTTTTCTTCTATTATTGCAAATTCCTCCTACAAATTAATGTTATTATTAATTTTATATTCATCAATGTCATATCCCTCAAAGTCATTTCCCATAAGTTCATCTACTTTTTGAGCTGTTTCCCAACAATTTGCCTCATATACATCATAGACTTTATTGTCTTTCTTTACTTGGTAGCCAACCAAATCTAATTCATTAAAAAAAGGAATATCACTTTTATTAAATATCATAAAGCAATATCCTGATTTTAATGCTATTTCTTTTCTAGAATTTAGTTCATAAATTCTTTTTGTAATTTCTACATATTCATTCTTATAGTCTTTCATATTTTTTAAATCAATCTCATTTTTTAAAGTTATATTATATTTTTTTGCTAATACTTTAGTAACCTCAAAAGTTACGTCGTCTATCTGGTCTAAATAACGTTTATTAATTTTTATTTCTTCAATGATATTTTCTTCCGTTATATTATTATCAAATTTATTAGCTAATACAGAAGCAATAAAATCTGCATATCCATAGATAAATGTATCTTCTTCTACAATTAGGCTACGACTATTTATATACTCGTCTTCTAATTCTTCATCAAGAAATATTTCTTCTGCTTGGGCTTTTGCTTTGTCTAAATTATCTGTATCAAACTTATAATTTCTTTCAACTATTGATTGTACTTTTATATATTTTATTTCTATTCCTCCTTAAACTTTTCAAACTATATATATGCAAAAAGACACTTACGCTTAAGTGTCTTTTTGCATTACTTATTAAATTTCATTGCTTCTCTTATATTATCAAAATAGTTAATTTTATTATTTATAAAGTCATTAGATTCATCTTTTAGTAAAGTATCAAATCCTCTTCCATCATTTGACTTAGTCCTTTCTAATTCTATTTTTTTATCAATTATTATATTAAATTTTTCTACATCAGTAGATAATATATACATTAATTTCTCAAATTCATTTATTGAAATTATCCAGTTCAAATGTTCTTCACTTTTCAAATCAACCTGTGCTAATGCCAATTCTTGAACAGTTTCAGGAAAATTAATATTTTCAAACATTAAGCACATTCTTATAATCGGCTTTTCTGTTGTCTCACTATGACTATTAAGTTGTGTAAATGCTTTTATTATATTTGATTTTATATAGTTATCAAGCGTCTTTATTCTTTTGTTCGAAGTAATACTTCTAGTATCCATTGGATATAGAGATGCCTTTTGTTCTATATAAAATACATAATTTTCTGTTTCGAGTTTCCAATCTGGCTTCTTTTTAATTTGATCTTCGATAAGCTTTTGTGCATTTATATTATATGTATCAAATAAATCTCTTAAATAATACTCAAAACAATGCCCAAAATAGGCGGTAAAATCTCGACTTCCTAAATTACAATAATAATTTCTAATAGTCCAATACATATATTCTGAGAAGCAATTTAATAAAGCTGACATATTAGAAATAATATATCTGTGTTCCTTTTGCGTTTTTACGATAGGATAGTATTTTAATATATTCCAATTATCATATCTTTTATAAAATTCATATTCTCTAGCTTGTAATGAGATTATATCTAATAATTGTTCTTTTGTTATTCCAAAAACAGATAATTCACATTCAAGTCGACTTATTAAAGATAAAATATCAGAATCATTACCTGCAATAGCCAATATACAAATTAAAAAATATCCTTTAGTATAAGTATAATAATCTAAGTTTGTTATTTCTTTAAATTTTTCTGAAAAATCAATATAGCAAACATCATTACTTTGAGGATAATTAGGACTCTTATTTATTTCTATCATAATATGATGTATTCTATTAAATTTGTTCCTAATATTTATTATTTCCAAATCGAATTCCATGTTTGAAATACATATCATATGTTTTAGTATGTCTTCCCTTGAAAAATCTGATGCGCTTTCTAATGCCTCTGATCGTTGCTTGGTTTTACTTATTATATTATAATGTGCATCTTTATTATCTTCTTTATCAATCTTGTTATTCCTATAGTCGTTACCATATTTTATTGAATTAAAGCATATTTCTAATAATTCCCATGGAGTAATAAAAAAAGTGTGTGTTCCAATCTGAACTCCTGTCTTTTTATTATATAAAGGAACTTCTTCGTATTTAACTCCATACTCACTATTTTTGTATATCTCTATAGATTCTTTAGAGTAATGTTTCAAAATCTCAGAAGTTGCAAACTTTCTTATATATTGTTTATAATCAAGTTCATTATGCATAAAGTGCATCACCTGAAAAATATTATATCATCAAAAAATAAATTTTTGATTAAAAAAATAATAACTATTCTAACTCTATAAAATTATCTTTACTTATAATCTTTTCTTTCCTAAATTTATCTAAATCAAAACATTCAATTTGATGTTCTTTCTTCTTAGTTGGCACTTTAAAAACTTTTACTTTGATAGGATACTTTCCGATCGGATGTACTTTAGATTTAATTGGATGTAATCTTGTTTTCATAAACAACGCATCACCAAATTGGAATCTCATTAGTTCATCTGGCATCATAAGTTCTCGTCCCATCAAAGACTTATCATTAGAGATATTAAAATCATTTTGGTCAAATCTACCTGATGTTGAAACTCTAGAACTTGATATTGTGTACTTACCAAGTCTTGTACTAACTTCTTTTGCAGTATCATTGTCGGATGTAAGCAAATAAATCCAATTAGTGCAGTTAGACTTTATTGTACCTGTCTGTTCTTTGTATTTTTCTTTTAGCTGATCAAAATCTTGTATAACTAAATAGAACCTAATGTTACGAGAGCGTGACACGGTTATCTTATTTGATATAGAACTAATAGGTGGCATATTGGCAAATTCATCTAAAATAAAGTTCACACGATATGGCATCTTGCCATCTTTTAAAGATTGAGCTGTATTAATTAATGCTTGATAGCACTGATCAATAAATAAGGAAGCAAGTTCATGTCTTGATTCCTTTTCGTCAGGTATTATTAAAAATACTGCTGTTTTCTTTTTACCAATGTCGTCTAACTCAAAGTCTGTACGACTAGTAAGATTAGCAATACCAATATCACTAAATATTTTGATTGTAGTTGCTAATACAGAGAACAGAGTGGCTCTTGTTTCACCTTTGGCAAATGAACCTGTCGCATAAGCCATCTTTGATAGCGAACCTGCAGGTTTCTGTTGAAAATATAAATCTAATGAATTAAACCTATCAATAGTCTTTGATCCATGTTCTACTAAAAGATTGTACAAAGAGTATAGATTAACTTCGTCTTCAGAGTGAGCATCTTCAATAAGACCATAACACAAAGCAGTAAGTACAGCAGTAGCTGACTTTTCCCAGTACATATCTTTAGAAGATAAGTTCTTAGTTAACGATTTTGCAAAGTTCTCAATTATGTCACCTGCTAAATCAATGTTATCCATCTTATAATATTTGTAAGCTAAATGTAATGGATTCCAACCATCACTAGCAAAAGCTTCTCTAAGATTAATGACCTTAATGTTATAACCTTGCTTTCTTAAAAAGTTAGAAGTATAACAATAAAGCTCGCCCTTGGTGTCATTTATAACCATCGACTCATCAGCATAACCTAAATTAAATATTAGCGGAAATATTTCACATTGAGTTTTACCTGACCCTGTACTTCCAATTATAAGTGTATGGTCAAATGAGTCACAATAATAATACTTGCCATTTAGATAAGTAACAGGTATACCACCACTTTTTAGTTTAGAACCAATATTCCAAACCTTAAACTCTTTTTTTATTTCTTTATTAGTCATCCACCTTGAACTACCGTACTCGTAACTTCCGTCTTCTGTAGGAAGTTCTTTTTTTCTGAGTAATTTAAGTTTTATATCTTTATCATACTTAATTACAAATAACATAAACAAAATAGTCAGAAGTAAGGTACCAAATAATAAACTTAAATCTTTTAAAGATAAAAGACTAATTAATAAATTTAAGTTCCAACTTAATTCAATATTGTTTAAAATAATCTGTACTAAGTTATAGCAGATATTTGCCGATAATACAAATGCTAAAATAGATATAATAATATAATGAAAATATTTTATATATCTATCGCCTCCTTATTTTTAGTTTCTAATTGTTTTAACGAGTAATTACTATTTAATAATTCATTTAAATCAATACCATCTTTATATAAAGAAATAATCTCACAAGTTACATCATCACAAGAATATTTTTCAATACTTTTATCTTTATAACCTAACTTATTTTCATCATATCTTGTAATCTCATTAATATATTTAAAAACGAGAGAATCATTAATCGCAAAAATTAAAAGGCTTCTAGCTTTTTCTAATTCATCTTTGTGCAAAATAGTTAGATCTGGTGCTAAGTCTAAGTCATCATTATAAAACTTAACAAATAAGCAATAATCTTTATCCGTATAATAAGTCTGTATCATTAAATCGTTTTCTACTTCAATAGAATAATTTTCAAACATAAATTTTTTAAAAGAAAATAAGTCCATATTTAAGTTCTTGTCAATCTCATCAAATGGTAGAGAAATATCATATTTTGCAAGAGCATATTCTTGTATATACCTAATCGTTTTTCTTTTAGCATCCATACTATCCTTACCAAGGAGCATATCAGTATTAAGTTCATCTTTAAATCTTGTTATATCAACTGCGTACATTATTTACTATAATCACCATCCAATTCATATTGAATTTCTTCAATAATTTGTTTTTCTTCTTGTTCAAGCTCGTACATTAAATGGTCGACAGCTTGATTAATAAATCTTTTATAATTTAGTTCACGATAAAAGTTTTTTTCTTTGAACCTAGAATATCTACTTGAGTCATAGCCTAATCTTTTTAAAGCATCATAAAACTCTTTAGTACTCATATCAATATCTAAAGTAGAAACAGATGCGATTAGTGAATCAACATCAAAGTTATAATTAGAATTCTTTAACCATCTAATAAAAATTTTTCTAGTTTGATTATTATTAAGATTAGACATAACACATATTTTATATAAGTCTTTAGCAATATTAATCTTAGTTTCGTCTTTCATTATATCTTTACGGCTTCTAAAGTTTAGTTCATTAATATGCTTATTGATGAACTCACTTTCTCGTTCAATAATACTTAATGATTGATATCTTTTAAAATTAGTTAGGATTTCATTACCAATTTTAGAATACAATCTATTCAACTGGTCATTGTAATATTTCTTCTCTTGATTACTTTTAGAATTACCATATAACTCATCTAATTCTTTTTGATGTTGTTCTAATAATCTTAAATATTTAGCATAATCATATTTAACTGAATCGTGAAGTAGAATGAACTCAATAACTTTATCTATGTCCTTTTTATATAACAACATATTTTTAGAATTATATTGAAGTCTACCTCTAGGCGGTAACTTAGAATATAAATCAAGTAGTAAAGAATTAAGTTCTTTTCTGTACTTATCACTAAACAATCTTTGTGATTTAATCTTATTAAATTCTTTCAAAGATATTGTACCTGTTATATTAGTAAATGTTTGATCTCTCAATTCATAAAATTTTTTATTATCAATTAAGTAACTTACAACATTACTTTTAAATTTAGATATAACTGACTTAGGATATAATGGACTTGTTTTTTTAGGATACTTCTCATAGATGCAAAAATGAATATGAGGATGTTTAGTATCTCTATGTAACGTACACATCCACTCAACATTGTTGATATCTAATCCCATATCCACAATCAAGTTAGGAAATACATTTGTAGTTAAACTATAAAAGTCATTCTTAGTTATTAGTCCATGCCGAATAGCAAAGTCAGGTGGGAAAGAAAGAAATCCTCTCCAAAAGATTCCTTTCTTGTTCATATCTTTAAGGTTATTAACAATATCTTTCTTTAGTACATCACCTTTAGAGTTCCATAGATAAGTTTCATCAGATTCTGTTAAATAAGTATCCTTATTAGAAAGCATAGAATAATCTTTTAATAAGTTATACTCATCAATACTAGAAGAGTCTGCTTTTTGTTTTTTAGAAGCATAGTTCATCCATTTAGTAATACCAACTTTTTTATTCTTAGGAATTTTATATTCCATTTGAAAAACAATATTACTCTTGCTCATCTTCTAGTTCCTTTTTACGAGATGACATTTTCCTTATATCTTTAAGTACAAGTTCTTCAGCTTTTTCTATAATTGGATGAGGTATTATTGAAACATTTAGTTCTTCTTTAGTTTGAGGAACTTTTAAATGTTGCATAAATATATCTTGTACCTTTAACATAACTCTAGTATTAAACTCACTTCTGTTTTGTACTAACATTAATTGCTTAAAATATTGTTCAAAACTTTTTTTAAAAGCCACATCAAATAAATTAATAAACTGAGATTGACTGTCGTTTAATTTATTAGTTTGCATTTCCTTTTTTACTGCTTGATAAACAAACTCTGATACTTTCATATTATTCTTTTCTGCAAATACACTTATTTCATTTTTCTCTGTTGGATCAACTCTAAAACTAATTCTTTCTTCCTTAGTTATTATGATCCCTTATTTTCATTTTCAATTATGATATTTAAGTTATCTAATACATAATTTTTAATTAGCATTTCAATTAAATCTTGTTGACTCATTTTCTTTTTAGCTAGAATTCTTTTTAATGCTTCTGCTAAAGTAGAATCAACTTTACCCTTAATAAAACTATCTCCATTATTAATAAATAAACACCTCCAAATATTTTCAACTTTTCTTAAATTTATATAAAAAGTAAGGTACAAAAATATGTACCATTTTTCTTAAATTGTTGTAATGAAATAAATGTAATTTATGTACTAACTCTCGTGTCTGTTATAAGCAGGATAAGGTCGGCTGACAAACAACATCGCCAGTGGCGAGTTAGCCCTAAATAAAAGGAACTTTTAAAATAGATATGTCTGACAAATATTTTTTTGTATGACTTTCGTATGACTAAAAATGATAAAAAAATATAATAAAAAGAGGTATTGTATGACAATCGTTATAACAAAATACCTCTTTTTTTAATCTTTAAAATAAACTAATTGTACAAATTATCTCAAATTTATAATTAATAGCTATAAAATTTTATGTACCTAAAATGGTACTAAAATTTTATAGCTCTATCTTCATCAATAGTAATAGTATATTTAGTTTTTAATAAATTTAATGTTGCTTGATAAACCTCATCAATAACCTTTTCATCTTCACTATTAACACTCTCTTTAACAAGTGAATAAACCATATTAGAATCTATGTCTTCTGAACCATCCTGATATAATCTATTAGCAATATTATAGGCAAGAGTCTCAGAATGAACATATACAATGTCTTTGAAGGTTGGTGGACTAAAATATAATTTTAAATCAGGTTCATTTTCGTGTGCAACGTGATAATCGTAATTATTAATGAATGTTTCATAATCCATAGTCATATCATCTTTTCCATTAGAATCACCCTCAAATACACTTACTGATCCATCTAAGTTCAAAGAAGCACAGCCATTAATTTTTAAATTCTTATTTCTTGTAAACAATTCAAAGCCTTCTGTATTGTTCAAAAACTTTTTAATTTTTTCTAATTCTTCTATTTTTTCTTTCAAATTATTCCTCCTAAATATTGATATCAACACTATACTCAATATGATATTTATCGTTTAAAATATTTATTGTTTTATAACATATTTCATCTACTAAATTTTCATCATCAACATAATTTCCAACAATACTATGAACAAAATCGTAATTAACAAAATTTATATTTCTAGTATTTAGTATATTAAAAATTTGGTGCGAAATTATTTCAGCTTTAGATTTGATTTTTTCAGTTTCAAAAATACAATTATTATAATTCAAGATGTCCAAACTCGAAAGAATCTTACCATTTTCGTGAACAACACTATATGAATAATTATCTAAAAAAGAATAATAATCCATTTCTTTATCAGAATCATCATTATTACCTTCAAAGATTTTTATAATGTTATCATTTTTATGAAATAAAGCAATTCCTGTTTGTCTTGTTTGACGATTATAAGTAGATAACATATAATCATCATTTGAATATAGAATTTCTTTAATTTTTTCTAACTCTTTTATTTGTTCTTTCAATTTATTCCTCTTAATTCTTTATATTAATCCATATACTATGTACCTTGGATTTATTAAGTATTGCTCATTAAATGATACAATTCCATTCATTATCATAAAATGAACGTGGTTACCTGTACTTGCACCAGTAGAACCAATCTCACCAATCTTGGTTCCTCTAGTTACTGACTTACCTACCTCAACACATATGGAATCATCTAACATATGACCATAGGCTGTATACAAAACTCCCATTGAAGTAATGTGTTGTATATAAACATAATTACCTAAACCAGTTTCACTATAACCAACTTCATATATAGTCCCATCAAAACTTGCAATAACATCTGTACCTTCAGGAGCTGCTAAATCCATGCCATCGTGAAATTTAGTTTCTCCTGAACCAAATGGGTCAAGCCGATAACCAAATTCAGACGTTACAACATAGGAAGTTGTAGTAGGAATAGGTACAATAAAACCATTACCAGCAACTGCTATTGATGTATTACCACCTGATGAATTACAGCTTAATAGAACAATAAAAAATACTAAAAATAAAATTGATGGCAGTCCAATTAAAGCACCAATTTTTAATATTTTAGTATCATCCATCTAACGACCACCTGCTGAACCAAAGAGTTCTTTTTCTTCTTCTCTTAAATGTATTTGAACAGGAAGTCTTGTATCTTGACTTATAACAAATAGACCTTGTCCTCTTGAAGCAGTAGTTAAGAATTGCATTTCTGATTCACTTAACTTCATCATTTGTTGTACTGACTCAATCTCTTTTTGACCTTGAGCCATTATCATTAGGTAAGCACTATTATCAATAATAACTTGTCCATATCTTTCTAAACCCGCTGAACAATAATCAGCTAGATTTTGACTTATCGTCCATAAAGAACCATTATACTTTCTAATCCTTTTAGATGTTCTTTTTAAGAAATCAATTCCATCTTTATTGTTTGGATCAATAAGTAAATGTGATTCATCACAAACAAGTATTACTTGTTCATCACGATTCTTACTTATTTCATTCCAACACCAAGATAAGATATTAAAGAACTGAGTTTTTAAAATAGTATCATCTGAATCAACTAAGCTATTGATATCAAGTACAATAAAATCATTATTGTCATCAACATTAATTGAAGATATACCATTAAACAATCTTGCGTCAGCACCAATAGTAGAACGCTTTAACATAGAACATATTTTTTCTAAGGACTCAATAACATTTCTGGCTTCATTATTTTGTTTAGCTCTTTCTAAAGTCAACTTTGTCTTATCATATAAATCTTGCATAATAGGATAGTCGTTACTTGATAATTTAGATAAGTCAGTATCAAAATCTATTCCTTTATCTTTGTAAACTTCAATAAGTATTTCTTCAATCTTAGTAAGTTCATAAGCCGATAAGTCTTGTAGATAATACTTAATAAAAGTTCTAAAAGTTTGAAAGTGTTTAGATAAATCATTGTTATATTCTTTAACAGAATCTTTATCTTCATCTACATCACTTGTACTTCTGCGAACTTCTAATGGATTGATAATGCCTTGAGTACCTGTACCACAATCAATCCAACAACCACCAACATTTAAACATAAATCCTTGAATTCTCGTTCTGGATCTATAACAATAACTTTTGAACCTCTACACCAAGCTCCACGAATTAACTTTTTAATTAAAGTTGATTTGCCTGAACCTGACTTGCCAATAATAACAGCATTAGAATTATTTCTCTTATTAGTTCTTTTCCATAAGTCAAAAAATAAAAGGCCACCTAATGCGTCATTGCCTAACATTATTGCATCTCCATCATCTTGTAGATTTTGAAAGATAAAAGGAAAAGATGATGCAGTAGTTAACATAGGAACTGGAAGTCCATATTGTTTCTCTAAATCAGAATAAAGAGTAGGCATGCACATTTTTAATGAACGTTCTTGTTCAAACATTAAGTCTGCACCACCTAAACCATAAGCTGATAGAGTAGACTTTAGTTCTTTCTTTGTCTTTTCCATTTCCTCTTTTGTTGAACCATAACATAAGAAATTGACAGTCAGTAATGAGAACTTTTCGTGTTCACGATCAATACGATTAACAAGTTCAACCATATCTTGAAGTTGATTATTATAAACAATTTGATCGTTATAATCACTAATATTAATCATCTTTGATTTTAGTTCTGACATACTCTTTTTGATAGTGTTACTTATCTCTTGTGTGTTGGTAGGACTTATAGTCATAACCATTCTTGTATGATGTACATTAGCTACTGCACCAAGCCATCCGATATTTACAAGAGATGGGTAGGAGATAAGTGTAACAACACTTACATAAGCATCACCAAGTAATATATCTTTTTCATTAATTTTAAGACCGTGTGGCGATATTTTCTCTTTAAACGAACGATTAATCCCTGTACCATCTTTCTTAAAAATATCAAGAGATGTCACAGGATTTAACATAACATAAAGTAGTTCTCGCCATTCTTCACTCATAATCTTTTCACTTGATAAACCCATAGAAGAAAACTCCTGTATTAAGTCATTAATTTTTTGATTTAATAAATTTTCATTAGATGAATCTTCTTCTAGTATTAAGATAAATTCTCTGTTCACAACAGATTGTCTATTATTAAGTCCATTAATAAAATTATAATCTTCCTCTAATAGCTTAATCTTATTAGCATTGTTTTCTGCTTTCATCTTTGAACCTAATATATTAAGATTTTTGTCTAAGTTAATAGGTTTATCAATACAAAATATTTTTACTTTGTAATCAATAGAGTTTAGTACTTTCTTTAACTGACTTACCTTAGCTTTCTGTTCCTCATCAAAGAGAAGAGAAAGATTAATTGATGATATTTTTATACCACTGATAATCTTTCCATTATCTAAGTAAACAAAATTATTCCAAACGTCTTTAAACGGAATAAAATCTAACATCGTTTTAGTTATTTTCTTATTTGTTTCTTTCTTGATTAAATATCCCTCCATAAATTTTTAACGATATTAACAATATCATCTTCGGTTAAGTTAACTTTACTATTAAGCTTATTAGCTTCATCTAATCTAATAATAAGTTTAATTAAATAACGATTAAATTCTGATATTGTCTTCTTATTTTTAAAAGCAATATTTCTAAATTTAACTTTCTCACTATGTTCTAGATAAGTATAAATAGTATCATCATAAAGCTTTAATCGATTATCCATTATCGTGTACCTTCTCAATATGTTTTTCTAGTCCTTTAGAATCATACTGCCTTAGTATTCCAAAATTTAAAATAGCAATAGGAACTTCAACATAATTGTAATTAGTAGAACCACACACTTCTCTAATAATTCTTGTTTTCTTTAATTGCTTATATAATCCATTAGACATAATAAAAGGATCCAAAAATACTTTATTAGGGTTATCTAAATAAGTATCTTTCAGATCCAAAGTTATATCGTGACTTTCTTTATCTGTTTCGTATTTTAATCTTATTCTATTATTATAATAAGTATATACACTTATAAAATAATTCTTTCCATTAAGTTTAATTCTTTTTCTTCTTATAATATAATTCCTCCATTTCATTATTCGACAAAATTCGACATTTAAGCAAAGAAAAACTACTAAAGTTTAGTAGTTCATTTTTAAAAATTAAGCACAAACTTGGAAAAAGTAATAACCAATCATTGCAACACTTATACCTAAGACTGCAGCAAGTTTAAGTATTTCTTCTCCTGTAAAGGTTCTCCTATGCAACATTGCATATTTAAAAGCTGATTGCTTTATGTGTGCTTCTTTACAACACATATTTATTTTAATTTCTATTTTACTAGCATTATACTTTTTATCAATTAAGTCTAGTAAAAAACTATAATTAATATTAAATCCAACCACTTTTATCATCCCCTAATTTAATTATATAATAGTTAATAAAATCAGTCAAAATTTGCTATTTAAATGTGAATTTTTTTTGATTATGCTGATACTTTAAAAATTTCTTAAATATGATCAATGGTGTACTTCCATTTGGGAGTGGCATTAGTAGAATAAAAGTTAATAAAGGGAAAACAATAAATAGAAATACTTTAATCTCAAATTTATTAACTAAGTATTGTAATGAAAAGCCAATACCAAAACTTAAAGCTATTGCAAGTATCTCTAATATACCGAACCCTTTAAAAATTTCTCTTTTAACCTTTATATTTTTAGGTATTAAATACATTACATTTTACCTCCAATATCGTTATTATGATGATTCATACTTGATTGATTAAAGTAGTGATTTTTAATTGGGTTAAACATATTGTCTGGTGTTCTATTTAATACTCTACTAAATTGCCCATTAGTATTTGAATCTAGGAACTGATTTATTTGTTGCCTTGCTCTAAATGGATTGTTGTTATTAAAAGATTCTTGGACGAATCCTTTTTGTGTACTTGTTAATGAAGAACCTCTTTCTAATGCACTAGATATTTTATTCATTCCTCCTTGTACAATATTCTTACCACTTCCACCAACTTGAGTTCCAATGGATAAAGCTCCTGAAACTCCTGCTTTAGCAATTCCCAATCCTTGAGCTGAAGCGTGACCTAATGCCATCAATGATTGCATATCTCCAAACGCAGACATCATTCCAGTCTGCTGACCCAACAAACTATTAATAATAGTTGGTGTACCAATAATAAACAGAAGTGCTCCAATAACTAAAAATACGCCTGTCATATTACCATTACCTTTAAAAGCTGATCCAAACATTGCTAACATTAAGCCGATAGAAACAAATTGAACAGCTGTTACTAGAAATAAACCCATTGAACTTTTAGTCCATGTTTCAAATGCTCGACCATTATTAGTTAAGCTAGTACAACAAAATGGTCCAATTATTTTGAACAATGCCAATTCCATAACTCTTTTAGCCATTTGAATGGCAACAAAAAATAAAAGAAATATTGTAACTATACCAAGTATAATAAGCATAAAGAAGTTTAGTGAATACTTATAACTATCACCAAAACCTGCAACACCACCCTCGGTAGCATTGATGTCAATATCTTTCCAATTATCAACAACCTCATCAATATGTTCTTCTTTAGTTTCGTTTTCATAAACCATAGCTCTTACAATAGCTTTAGATATTTTTGATTCTGCTCCTGATCCTTCGTCAAGTCCTGATACAGAAATAATATCTTCAGTTAATGCAGTAGATATATTGTGACCAAAGTTAAATAGTGGGGTAATTAAGAACATAATAACAATAGCTAAAACGATTCCTCTATATATTGAAAGAGGACTATCTCGACCATCATTTTTTACAATATACTTCATTATTAGTTCAATAATTACTTTTAGCATTAACCAAGAACATGCAATAATAATTGCACCACTAAATATCTTGTTCACATATTCGTTATTAAAAAATTCAAATCTCCATATCTTATCAATAATATCGAAGAATCCATCTAATAACCAAAGTACACCTTTGCCAATCGCCCACATCACACTTCTAAAGATGTCTGTGTACCAATGTTGTTTTACTTGAACAACATCTAATAATTGAATAATTAAAATTCCTCCTTGTATTGTTCAAAGATAAATACTAATTGCTTATTAGTATCAACCTTACAAGTTATTAAAGTTAAAGTATTTGTGTCAGTATTTCTTCTGATACTTACTTCTCCAGTTTTATCAACTTCATACTGATTTACTAATTTGTAAGTAAATCTACTATTGTTGTAATAAAGGTAAGCAATATCATTATTAGATAATTTAACTAAGTTATTAAAAAATGCTTTATATCCTGTACCGCTATGAGCAACTAATATGACATTGCCATTATTTTCATTAGGTAAAATTGATTCATCAAGAATAGTAACATTTTGTTCAACATTATTATTCTTAGAATCCTTAGAAAAAATCCCTTTTCTTAAATTGATAGTTGGTATTTCTAATATTGCCATATATGACTCTTTATTTTTTGAATCAGAAACTTTATTTTCGGTAACTATATCTTCATTTGTTGATGTACTTATAACTGACGTGTTGAAATATTCTTCAATAAGTTTTTCTTCAACTCGTTCTTCAGAAAGTCTATCATAGTATTTAACAAATATTAAACCAAAACCTAAAAAGATTAAAAGCAAAGAGCCAACTACTAATAGCTGACTCTTTTTATTACTTTTGTTTTCTTTTAACATATAATAAAACTCCTAATCCAATAACAACAAATGAACAACCCACAATCTCTAAAATTTTGTTATCATAAGTTAGAGTATCAGGTACTTTAATCTTTTCATCTTTCATAGTTGCTTTTATAATTTCGCCATCTTGTAGAACTTCAAAATACATTTTATCAGTATTGATTTCATATCCCTCAGGAGCTGCTTTTTCTAAGATATAGTAACGACCATATCTTAATTCATCAATTATTATTTTACCTTCTTCATTTGTATATCCACTAAAGACTAAAGTATCGTCATCTTTATAAATTTCAATAAGAGTGTTAGGCAAAGGTTCACTTGTTGAAAAATCAACTTTAGTGAATTCTAAAGTTGAAATAATAGGCTTATTAGTCATTTCTGCTTTAACTATTTCTTTATTTTCTTTTATTTCAAAGAAAACTTTTTCATCTGTAAGAACATAACCTGTTGATGGTTCTGTTTCGATAATATAATACTTACCAACTGATAAATCATTAATCTCAATATTACCATTTTCATCAGTAACGCCACTAAATATTTTTTCATCGTTAGTAGTAAAGACTTCTATTTTAGTATTTGTAATCACATCACCATTTACTAAATCTTTTTTAGTAAATACTAATCTTCCTTTTTTTATTTCATTAACAAGTGTAATAGTTTCTGTAACAATAGGTGTTTCATTATTCTTAGACATTAATTCAACTTTAATTTCTGAATCATCTAAAATATAATCATCTAATGTTTTAGTTTCCTTGATGATATATTTACCTAAATATAAATCTGAGAATATAGCTTTTCCTTTACTATTGGTTTTGGATGTAGCTACAAGATCACCTTTCTTATAGTGAACAATGCCATCAAGGGTAGATATATCTTCATCAGCATATAGAGAAAATTCTATATTACCTAAATCTATCTTTTCGTAGGTAAAACTATTATCTTCAGTTTTTAAATATTCTCCTTTTTTATTGATGATAATCTCACCTTTAATTTGCGAATCGAAGTATTCTAATTCTATATAATTTCCAAACTCATTATCAATGATAACATTACTTTCATCATCAATTCTAAAGTTTAAATATTCCTTATTAATTAAATAACCATAAGGAGCTTTAACTTCTTCTAACTGATAGTTACCTGTTACAATTGGTTCAGGTAATACTAAAACTCCTTCGTTATTTGTTTTAAATTCGCAAATGTTTTCTTGCTTAGGATAAGTTACATTCTGACAGACATATGAATCAGAATCTAAATCTTTTATTTTAAATATTGCTCCTTCATAAAGCACAGGCAACTTAGACTGAGAATCTTTTTTAGTAAGTTTTATCTTTGCACTAATAGGTTTATTTGTAAAAGATAAATGAATAATATCAGGAGAATTCTCATTTATGACAATAGTAAAGTCTTCAACTTTTTCATATCCAGGTGTTGTAGTTAATTGTTTACCTCTATAAGTTCCATAAGGCAAATTAAAAGTCGCTATACCATCTTTATCAGTTATAACTTGTTCTACTATCAGACCTTCTTCATCGAAGAACTGAAAAATAACATTACTTTCAGGTAACAATACTCCAGTATTTTTATTCGCATAATACTTGTGTATTTGAATATCTCTATTTATTATGGCATCATAGAAATTTAATTCAAGATACATATTATCTTTTGTAATTTCTATATCATAAATTGTGGAATCTAGGTAATAGCCTAGTGGAGCTTGTAATTCTCTTATCTTATATTTTCCTAAAGGTAACATTTCACTCTCAGCAATACCATCTTGGTTGGTTGTTAATTTTTGGATTAAGTTGTCGTTTAAATCATATAAACCATAAACTGCACCTTTTAATGTTTCTTCACTTCTGGGATTAATTTCTCCATAAACAGAAGCATATTTGTGAAGTAAAATTTTGCCACCAGTAATTTCAATATTATATCTTACAATTGTTGGGTCAATATTACCAACAGAGAAAACATTCTGTGAATCATCAGAATAATATAGAACAGGGTAATCATCATACAAATCAAAATCCTTCTTTAATGTTATTGTTCCGTTACCTGTACTATTAGCTGTTATAGTCAACTGGTTATTATTTTTTCTAACTGAAATGTTACCAGTAGAACTAACAGAATAGTTGTTCAACACATTGTTGCTATCAGTCAAGGTAACTGATTCACCAATAGTAAAATCTTTTTTTAAATTAAAATTAGGTCTAACTATATGGTTGTTAACAAGATTTTCTAATTCTGCAATCTCTGTTGCAAACTTAGTATCATCTCTTGTTCCATTCAAAGTCTTAGTAAAGTAAAACTTCGAATCAGGATCGACTGTCCTCCAAATCATAACTTGTGTTATTGCCCACCATTTATCATCACTATGGTCTTTGTACCCATAGCCGTAATAAGCATATAAAAATGCTTTTTGTAATTTATCATCATCTAGATTTTTCATAAATGACAAATAATCATCTTTAGTCATACTATAGTTTTTGGTGCTATCGACAACCACGAATGGTTCAAGACAGTAAACAAATTTATTGTCTGTACTTCTACGAATTATTTGAGCAGTAATATATTTCTTTGTAGTAGAGTTCGCTTTTTCTTCATTAATATATACTCCTTTAATATACTCCGATGGTATTATCTTTCCTTCGTATTTTTCTGCATATACTTTTGATGATATACAAAATATAAATATAAAGAAAAATATAATACTTAATATTTTTTTCATCTTATATCATCTTCTTTCTAAAATTTATTCATAAAAAAAGTCCAAATTGGACTATCTTATAGTTAACATATAACCAAGAGTATCACCAGAGTAACTGACTACCTCAGTACAACCGAATTGAATATCTTCAGTCTCCATTAACTCATAACCAGCTGATACACATTGAGCTTTAGTTTTGTGTGTGACTTTTTGACCACTTACCATTGGTGAATTATAATATTCATCTTTAGTAATGCCTAGTTCATCCCATATTTCTTTTTTCACAACAGGTGGAGTAGTAGTTTCTTCTTTCTTTGGTTTCTCAGTAACTGATGAATTATTGTTGTTTGTTGGTTTTTTATTAGAATTATTCTGACTTTTATTATTTGTTGTAGTATCATTTTTATTACTTTGTTGTGGTGGTTCATTAACTTGTTCTTCTTTATTTATCTCTACTGGTGGCTCATCCTCTTCAATAGTATTTTCTTCTTGTTCTAATTCTTCAATTTGATTTTCGTCATTTACATTAATATCGTTATTTTCATTGTTAACAACTTTATTGTTATTAACATCTAAAGATTTCTTATATAATGCAAATGTTACACCACCAACAAGGAATATTAATAATATTAAAATCAAAGTTATTTTTACTTTTTTATTCATACAACCACTTCCTGAGTTTAAAATAGCATACAATATTAAATTTGTCATCTCTTTTTTTGATGTGGATAACTTGTTATTTTAATTTTTTATTTAATTCTTTTCGTTCTTCCTCCCTAGAAATTCTACTTGATACAATACAAGCACAGAATAAAAATAGAAATGATAGAAACACTAAAGAATAAAATATCATAAATAGTATTTTCATTTTATTTATAAAACCTCTTTTCTTAAGATAAATATTGTTTTAGATATTCTAAGTCATAGATTAAGTCATTTAAATTACATCTAAGATCAATGTTCTTCTTATTTTTTCTAAGCTTATCTTCAAAATACTTCGCAAGTGTTTCTACATATTCAACATCTAAAATTCTTTGTTTAATGAATCGTTTAAATATTGGCTCGTGAAAAATATTTTTAATTAATTTAAAATAAACAAACATATCATAGATTCTATTAACTAAATTATGACTTTTTACAAATGCATAATAATCTTTGTTCATACTAAATCCTCATACTTTCATAATAGTCTGGTTCTATTTCCTCTAAGAAATCCTTATCAGAATCATCATATGAAACTGCACTATATAAATCGATATCACTTTTTACATAGCTTTTCATTTCATTTTTTATTTTTGAAATATCCTTATCACCAAATATTGGGACTATTAAATTATCAACTAGTAAGTTCATACGATAAACTAAATCTTGAACTTTAGTTAATAAATCATCTTCTTCAAAACCTATTTGCAAATTAGAATTAAATTTTTGATACAGCATATCACTAATATCTTTATCTTCAAATAATTGTTTTAATACTTCAACGTTTTCTAGTTTTTTACCTTCAATAACTCCCTCAGTTAAAATATCATTTATATTTTCTATATAATCTTTTTTCATTATTTAAAGTACCCCAAAATCCATGACACAAATTGTGTCGTTACCAATGCTGATACTCCTGCTATAATAGTTGTTCTTATTTTTCTATCATAACTAGCTTTTTGATTATCATCACTAGATGCCATCTTTAATGCATAGTCTTTTGCAACAAAGAAAGCAGTTCCTCCAATAACAAATAATCTTAAATATCCCATAGCATCATTAATTAGACTTAGTACATTTTGTAAAATACTTTCCAATTAAAAAATTCCTCCTTGCAGAGAAATATTTTTATTAGAAATATGTGTGTTATAATTTAAGTAGTCGAGAAAATATAGTAGAGTGCCTTTTCCTATATTGAATGCTCGGCTTTTTATTTTGTCTTTTTTTATATATTATTCCTCCGTTTCATTCTTATTATTTTCAAATGATAATTTTAACTGCAATCCATTTTGAAGTCTTTTCTTGATAACTTCACAATATTCTTCTGATATTTCAATTCCTATCCATCGTCGATTAAGAATCTCACAAGCCAGTAATGTAGAACCAGATCCACTTGTGAAGTCCAATACTAATTCATTTTCTTTCGTATACGTTTGAATTAGATATTCCATTAAAGTAATTGGTTTTTGGGTTGGATGAAAAAGATTTGTTTCTCGTGCAACTTGAATAACATTTTTAGGATAGTTTGTATATTCTTTAATATGCTCATATTTTTCATCTTTCTTCTTTTCTTTGACATAATCGATACTTTTACTAACTACCTTTTTATTATATTCAATTAATCCTTGAGGGTAGTAACACATATGATTGATACAATTTGGTACTGCTCCTGATTTAGAAAAAATCATTATATCCTCGTAGCAACGCAAAGGTTGATATTTGGCATTTTGGTATCCTGTCACTTGAGATTTTAACCATTTCCAATCGTAACGATAATATTCCTTATTACTATTTCTAAGATTACTAGAAAATGGCTCATTTCCAAATAAAATAATTGCACCAGTTGGCTTAATCAGTTTTTCTATTCTTTCCCACATTTCATCATAAGGAATTACTTTATCCCATTTGTAACCTAAAATAGAATAAGGTGGGTCAGTAATAATTGCATCAAACTGAATGCCTTGTTCAATAAGATAATCCATTACTTTCAAACAATCACCTTTATACAAATTACCAATCTTCGTTGAATAGTATGGTTGTTCACAAGCCGTAATTTATTCACCTCCTTTCAAATAAAAAAGGTTTTTGATAACGAGAACCTATTAACTCGCTTCATATAAGATCAGAAAATTTATCTAATCCGGCTTTTAAGCAGAATCTTACAATAGCACTTTTTCTAACAATGCTAATATAATTAGCATAAGTATTATATTTTTCTATAATTTCAAGATCTGTTAATCCGTCTATAAAAGTAGCATCAAAAATATCTTTTTCTTCTTGACTCAGTGTTTTATATGCATTGAAGTAACATTCAATAAAATTTGTCATAGTTTCTCTAGTTTTCATATTTTTTATATATATACTTTCTATTTTGGAATTATTTCTATTATTTTTAGATACATATTTAGTTTCAAACGAATTTATTGAGACTGAATTATAATTAAATCCATTTTCTAGTATTAATAAAAAATTTTGAACTATGTCCAAAGTAATAAAAATAATTTCTTTATATTTATCAATAGGATACTGATTAACAATATAATCGCTTAAAAAAAATGACCTTTTTTTCATATTTAACTCCTTTCAAAAAAAAAGAACAATGGTAAAGACCATAGTTCTTTTTCAATTTGCTTTAAAGTATCTAGACTCAATTTAATCATTAAAAACACCTCTTACACAAACTAATTTCATAATTATTATAATTATATTTATTATAATAATTTTATCCTTATTAATTCCAATTTTCAAATTTAATTTAATCTTTTTTTAATCTTTTTTAAAACTTTTTATAATTTATGCTTACTTTATAAGCTTAACAACATCCTCTTTCATATATGATATTAAAGGTATTTCTATAATAATATAAATATATAAAAATAATATAAAAACAATTAAAATAATATTATTAAGCGGCAAGATCAAATCAAGACCACTTTGAAAATATATAAACTTTATTGCAAAAAAATATATAATTATAGCAATCATTATATCTATTATAAAATCAAATAAATACTCAAATATTATCATAAAGCTTATATCATCTTTAGTAAAATGAAATAATTGCAAGTATCCAATTTCTTTCTTTCTGTAATACAATTCTAAGCTAACTTCATTAATAAGAAAGAACATTGAAATAACTAATAATATTATCGAAATTGCAATGCAAATATTTGTCTGACTTTTAATACTGGTTAAAACCTGTGATAAATCATTAGAATATACTGTATAAATAAAACTCCCTCCAAAAATTTCTTTATTTAAATCAGAAAGTTCATAAATATCAATTATATCATCTGGTTCAAAACTTACAACTTTATTATTATCAACTTTAATCCCATACTCTTTTATTTCATCATATTTAATAAAAACTGCAGGTTTAATAAGAATTTGCGTATTATTAGAAAAGTTCAATATATCTTTATAAGCATAATATCTACTATAAAAATTGAAGTAAAAATTATTGCTTTCTCCACCCACAATACCACTTATTTGATATTCTTTATTATGAATTATTATTGTTGAGGTTAGTATTTCATCATAAGACTTTGTCGAAAATTCACTTACCGATTTAATGAATTCATCATTAACCAAAATTTCATTATTATTTTTTGGAAAATAACCTTTAATAATACCTTCTTTTTTAAAAGGAGAATCTTCATAATCATATAAAGGATAAAATTCATATTCATTTTCAAAATATTTATAATTATCATAAACTTTTTTAATCCTATAATTATTCTTTAACTTTTCCTCGAATTTATATTCGTTTACGTCTATTACATTATACGGGATTTCTTCAAGTTGTTTGGCTAAATAAGATGATTTGTAATTAATAACATAGGAAAATGCAAAAAATATTAAAAACAATAAAATAATTAAAAATATTTTTACAAGAATATTCGATTTATGTCGGTTTGTCCATGCTAACTTTATTATTTTAGATTTTTTATTTTTTTTTCTTTGAAATCTTATTTCAGTTTTATTAATTAAATTCTCTTTTATAATACTTATTTTGCCAAATTCTATCCTAATTATACAATTGGCAATATTATCATAAATTTCTTTATGTGTAGCAATTATAATTATTTTGTTAGTTATATCTATGCTCTTTAAAAATCTGGCAAAAATCATCGAATTTTTATGATCCAAATTAGAAGTTGGTTCATCTAAAATAATGATTTTAGTTTCATTTAACAAAGCTCTTATCAATGAAATTCTCTGTAATTCTCCACCGCTTAATTCAGTTGGTTTTTTATCTAAGTATTTATCTACTTTAAATCTTTTAGTTAACTTTTTTATTTTATCTTTATTGTTTTCTATTAATAACAAATTATCTAATATAGTTATATTCTTGTATAAAAGATTTTTTTGCATCATATAACCTATGTTCGATTTATATAATTCTAATTCTTTTTTATCAAAATCTTTTAAATTAACATTATTAATTAATATAGTTCCATCATATTCAGAATCTAACCCAGATATAAGATTTAAAAGAGTCGTTTTTCCACTGCCACTTTGCCCCTTAAAACAGTATATATTATTAGGTTTTAATTCCAAATTCAAATTATCCAAGACTATTGTTTTACTAAATATTTTACTAACATTATTCAAACGAATCATAAAAAGTCATCTCCCTCTTTAATAGATTCTAAAGTGCCCCTTTTCACCAATAATAAGGAATTTATTGTTGAAAATAAAATAGAAAGAAAAATCAACAAAATTAATAATAATAAACTTGTTTTATAATCAGGTAAAAACAAAGTAAAATTCGTAACTTTCAATAAAACTAAAATCCAATTAAGAAAGGGTGAAAGAAATAATGAAAGAATGAAAGAAATTAAATATACACATGTTACATATATTATAGAAACAAATATATTATTTATAATTATATTAGACCAACTATAGCCATAATAATTATAAATGGCTAAAATATGTTTACAATATTTATTTTTTATATTTTCTGTTTCAAAATAAAACATAATTGAAATTATAAAGCTAACTATTATAATAGGATACAAATAATATTGCATGGCTTTCATAAACCATTTAAATTCAATAAAGTTATAAACAAAATTATCAACTTCAATTTCATTCCCTATCTGATATTCCTTGTATTTATTATAAAACTTTTTTAAGTCTTTAATATTATCGAAATAGGCTCTCATTGCCACTTTTCCCATTGTATTTTGAAAAGTTCCTGGTATTCCATCAAATTTGTACTTTTCCAAATACTTGTCGTTTAAAAATTCTAAATCATTTACTTCATTTCCAACTAAAGAAGAAAAATACATATCATTATTATCCATTTTTTTCAGTATTCCTTTAATATTAAATTTTTCTTTTTTATCAGGCATAATAATTTCATATTCTTGGTCTATTAATTGTTTTATTGGAATGTTCTTTTTTTCACTCAATTTAATTGCTAAATCATAACCAATAATAATATCATTTGTATCTTCATAATAAGATCCATATTCTAAATACGATTCATTATTAGGAAATAAATCTGAATCATAAGGCAAAGTCTTAGCTGTAAGATTAAACCCTAGTGTATTATAGTTTTCATTAATATCAATATATATATCATCTGGAACGTTTTGTGAATATAAATAAAGATTATACACACCGTTAAATTTCTTAATAATAGATTCACAATAGTCATCGTTGCTATAACAATAGTAATTTACAAAATTAATTTTGTGAATATTCAAAAGAGAGTCTTCCACTTTTGTTTCATAATCAAAACACATATTTATTACCAAAATTGTTATAATAAAAATTATTGTCAAAAAAATTGTAGATTTTTTTTCTCTTTTTTTATATATGAATTTTTTTAGCATATAAGGAAATAAACTATCTTTTTTATCCTCTGTTTTATAAGAACAAACTGGTGCATATTTATTACTATGCAGTTTATAATCAATCATTAAGTTTGTAAAATCGATTTTTTTATCTGCGATTTCTAGCAAACCTAAATCATGCGTAGCACAAATTATTAGAATATCCTTTTTTAATCGTCGAAGAATATTGATTATAACTTTTCGGTTATCCTTATCTAAAGATGAAGTTGGTTCATCTAAAATTAATATTTTCTTTTTTTGTAATAGTGCTCTTATAATTGAAATACGCTCCTGCTCTCCACCTGATAGTTCATCAGGGAAACTTTCCTTTTTACTTAAAAGATTAAAAAATTCTAAGCACTCATCAATTTTATTTTTATCTGATTTATCATATAAACATAGTTCTAAATTCTCATATATTGTTAAATAATTTACAAAATAATTATTTTGAGTAATATAGGCAATATATTTTTTTGTATCGTTAGTAGATACAGAATTTTTAAATGTTTTATCATACATAGAAATTTGACCTATATAATCAGTATTTCCTGTAATGATATTCAAAAGAGTAGTTTTACCACTTCCTGATTCTCCATACAAAACATATAATCCAGTATTCTCAAATTCATAATTAAAATTATTCAAAATAACATTTTTTCCATACGATTTATAAATATTTCTACATTGTAATACTACATTCATTAATTCTATTCCTCATTAATTTCCTTACTTGAAATGCTAAAACTTTCTATTATTTGAAAAATTTTATCATAAATTTCTTCATCTAAATTAAAATATTCTTCAATTTTAAGTGTTTGTTTTTCAATAACTTTTTGTTCTATTTTTTTAAAATTGTTAGTTAATGTTTTTTGTTCCGTAGTTTTTTTAGAATCAGTTAAGTCACTTAAATAAGACCCATTAGAATATAATACATCAATCCTAACAGCTTCAATAGAAGATCTTGTATTTAATATACCTACTATTACTTGAGTTTCGTTATTTAAATTTATAGTCCTAATTTCTCCCGGATATGCTTTAACACCATCTATTAAAGAGGAATCAAATTTTAATTTAAAAGCACTATTATATAATTCTGTAATTTGTTTTTTTTCAAAATTTTCAAGTTTTAAATCTGATAAATCGTTAATAGTAATCTTTCGATTAAATTGTTTTTCATCAAAATATTCGCTAATTTTTAAAATTTCTTCTCTTTCAGAAACTCCATTTTTCTTTTTCTCAGAGACAGCTAAAGTTGGATTTGCAGGCATTCTATCAACTATTTTTCCATTTTGGTAGAATAAGACATTGTATCCCTCCATAGTTTTGTATTTTAAATTATAACCATTATAAAAATGCTTACCATTTGTATTAATAGTAAAAGTATAAAACCAGCCATCCTTTCCTTCTATAAACGCAAATTTTTCAGCATAATTTAAAAAGTCTTCATTTTTTTCTGTTTCACCACTTTTTTCTGATTCACTATTTTTTTCCATTTCATTATTTTTTTTCGTTTCATGATAATTAGATTCTGGATATTCTGTATTATTCTGCAAATTATCTCTAGAATCAGAATTCCCATCTTTAAAATTCACAAAATAAAGAGAAACTATAATTATTAAAATTAAAATTCCTAAAAAAATATTCTTTCTTTGCATGTCGAACCTCATTTCTTACATTTTATAAAAAGTAATATGACATAATATCATATTACTTAAATATTAAATTATCTATCAATATAGTATTGAAAATTAATTAGATTACCATTACTACGTACACTATCGCCTCTAATGTAATCTGCCAATTGTTGTGTAAATAATTCTACAGTATTATCTCCAGCACTATCGATATTTCCATAATCAAATAAATAATCTTCCATATTTACATCTGTAATTTGCAATCCCACAAAGCCAAAAGTATATCTTCTAACATGATCGTCTGAGTTTGGATATTCATCATCTTCATAAAGATCAACAACAAACTTTCTGCTGTTATCTGGTACAGAAACTCCTGTTTCTAAATAACCTAAAGCATTAAAATAGATGTGCGTTATTGGCCCTGTTACAGAATTATGAAATGGGGTTGATAAAACAACAGTTTTAGTCTCAGCTGTAGTTCCAGTATAAATATCTGGACCACGTTGAATATCTGAATAGGTTCCTCTGGGCTTTGAAGCATAGGGTTCAATTGAATTTTCATCAACTTTAGCATTTACCATTGTTAATACAAAAAAATTAGATAGTATCATTATTCCAACAATAAAATTCTTGATTAAATAACTTGATTTAAATTTTTTAGACATATTCTTCCTCCTTTCCATTTATATTATGAGAAGGCAATTACTTCTTCTCAAGAAAAATTTATCATAATTTTTAACTTTTTTTTGACACTATAAGTGGAATCTAATAAATTCCACTTATAGTGTCAGTTACTTTATTATCTAAACATCAATGTATACTCCTGCCATAGCATCAAAGTTTGAAGATACATTATCATTAAATAACAAAACATTACCTAATCCTGATGACGATATAGTGTATTTTTTACTATCTGATAAAGAAATATTTTTCTGAGAGTGCTGATATGTACCATAAATTCTTCCACTACCTGTATACTTAAATTCTAACATATGTTCCAATTTTGTAATATTTCCAGATGGCAAAACGAACGAAAAACCAAAGCCATTAGAGAATTTTTGCAAATAATTAGTGTAATCTACATATGATTTCCCATCTTTAAATGAATATTGTTCATAGTAAATATTTCCATTCAACCTAGCACCATTAAATCTTATTCCAATAACATCATAACTTCTAGTTGATGGCATATTTTTCCAAGTTAATAATAGTGTTATATTACTGCCATTCTTTATAATTCTTAATGTTTTGTATCCAGTTTCTATTTGAGTTGAAAAAGGTAAAATTTGTGGAATATCCATATATTCAACAATCTTAATATTTGAAAGATCATTATTTTTTATTTCATCAAATCTGCCCTGACTTATATACTCTACATAATTTTCAGAATATATATTACATAGTTTTTCATATAGACTATACTCTATTTTTACGTTCTCTGAATTAACGTAATTTTCACTACTTGCATTAACTTTCGTATTTGTAAACAGACAAATATAAAAAAAGCAAGCAATAATTAAAATTTTTTTAATCATTTTATTCCTTCTTTCTATACCCGAATTATAACTCAAAAGTCGAAAAAAAAATGACACTATTAGTGGAATCACAAAATAATATCATTTCTTTACTATTTTTTTTATAAAATTTATATAGCTAATCCAATCTTTTAAATCAGTGCATTTGCTTTTATCGCAATTGATTTCTTCATCAGTCATAAAAGTTTCTTCAGTAGACACATTATTATTTTCAATCTTTGTATAAACAATATTATCGTCATCATAGTTCGTCCTAATCGTTTCATAAATATCATTATTATTTTCTATTAAGACATGTATTCTTTCACTATTTACAGTTATATAAACAGCATCACTAAAATTCTTATAATAAAAGTAATCATCTTCACTTTTAAATCCATAATTTAATAAAATTTTAAGATCAATCTCATTTTGAAATGATTTATCATCATTAGAAATAGATGCCGACTTTCTAGGAAAAATATTATTGTTTATATACCTTCTATTACATGTGACTTTAATTCTTTTATAATCATTTTGATTAGTTTTAATGTCTAAATACAATTCATTTTTATTAATATTTAATAGACCATATTCATTATATCCGTTATCTTCTTCTAAAAAATAATCATCATTTTTTCCACCAAATATTAAAACTTCATCATTTTCTTTATCAAAATAATAAAGCTTAATATATTCTATATTCTCAGAATTTGATACTATTTTATTAAAATTCAAAGTAGAAATAGAATTCGATGTAACTAAAACTGCATCTTCCATATAGAAATCTTCAAATTCAAAAGATAACTTATAAATGCTAATAGATCCTCTAATAAATACATAATATATTATAAAAACGATGAGCATGATAATTGTAAAAAATGAAAGAGTCAAATTAATACTAATTTTTTTAAAATTAGTATATTTTTCTTTATACTCATCAATCAAACTATCTATAAGATTTTGATTATTATTTTTATTCTTTTTATCGCCAAAAATTATTTCTTCTACACTAATATCTAGTATTTTTGCCATTTTCATTAATATTTCTGGATCATTAGGAAATGATTGACCATTTTCCCACTTTGATATATTACTTTTACTATAATTTAATAATTCACCCAATTGTTCTTGCGATATTTTTTTTTCCTTTCGACATTGAGCTAAAAATTTTCCTCTTTTTTCTTCTTTCATAAAACATCAACTCCACAAAATATATTACATAAAACTGCAGGAATATATTTATTTATGAATATAATACGAGCATTTTTTAAATAAAAGCAATAATTTTCTCTAAATTTCTTTTAACACTATATATGGTAATATCACTATACCATTGTTCAAAACTCAGGTTAGCTTCTTTTTGATTATTAAACTTTCCTAATACTATTTCAAAATAATCATTGCACTTCAATATGATTATTTTAACCACATAGTTTTTTTCAACATCATAATCCAATTTATTTTTTTTTGTAGGATTTTTTTTAAAGATTTTGTTATTTTCTAAAATAATATAAAAATCAAAGTTTTCTTTTGTAACCTTTTCGTTTCTAATACAATAATCACCAAATACTTTAGAAAAGGGTTCTAAATTTTCTATTGTATTTATATTTCCTTTTACATACTTTATTTTTTTACCTAGATTTTGAGATTCAAACATTTTTAACCTCCGTTGATATATAAACATACTAAAATAATTAAATAAATTATATCATAAACGCTCGTATTTTGTTCAGAAAAAGAAAAACAATCATTTTTAATGTGAAAATTATTATGAGGCTGGTACTATATGAATAATACACATTTAGAAGAACTTAGGGAAGAACGAGATTTAACGAAAAAAGAAGTTGCTCAAAAACTAAAAGTAAGTGCTTCAATATATGGACGCTGGGAGAAGGGTAATGCAGATATTCCTACAAAAAGAATTATTCAATTGTCTAATTTTTTTAATGTAAATATAGACTATCTTCTTGGACTAACTAATAAAAGATATGAATCACAATATAATACACTTCTTAATAGAAAATTAATTTCTAAAAGGTGTAGAGAAATAAGAGATGATTATAAAGAATCTTTAAGAATATTCGCAAAAAGATTTAACACAACAAGTTCCACTTGGTCTGCTTATGAAAAAAATAAAACATTAATATTAGGGAGTTTTTTATTAAACATATGTAGAACTGGTAATTATTCAGCTGAATGGATATTAGGAATATCAAATATAAAAAAAACAAATTTTTTCCACTATTAGTGGAATTTTTTAATTTCCACTATAAATGGCGTAAAATATACTCGATATGTGATAATATCCTGTTAAGAGAAAAGAGGTACCGCCTTTGCTCTATTAATAGAAAGGAGGATGAAAAATGAAATCAAACAAACTTGCATATTTTTTATTATTGTTAGTTGGAATTTGTCTTACTTCTAATGTATACGCTAAGGATTATCCTTCTACAACTGGCTATGTAGATAATCCAAGTTTACAATTAGGAGTTACTACAAAGACAAAAACATACGAATTAAAAACTTCTTATACCACTATACAAGGCAAAAACTCTAGAGTATTCTTTTGGAATAGAGGTAGCATACCTTCATATTACGTAGCCAGCAATGATAGAACATTAGAAATATTGCTTAAGGAAGCTGATGCTGGTGATAATGCTGATGATGTAGTTAAAAAATATACATATCACTTTGTAGGAAGAAAAATGGATGGAGTTGATGTAAAAACAGAAGATGATGGTAATATAGATAGTAAAGGAGATAATGTTGGAGAATTCTATTTAGAAATGACATTAATCCCAGTTACTGGAGATACCGCTTGGAATCAATTTACAGGAACGTTCTTCCAATATGAAATTTCAATTAAGTAAAAAAGGCATCAGCCTTTTTTGCTTATTTAAGGAGTATAAATATGAAAAGATTTAATTATGTATTAATATTATTGTTTTCCATTTTCTTAATTTCAGGTTGTAATAAGAGTCAAGAAAATTCACCGACCAATAATGATGATTTTTATGAAGTAAAAAGTTATTTAGAAAAGAATAATGATTGGATTTATTATATGAATATTTCTTATAATAAATATGGAGAAATTAAATATTACGAATTTAATGGTATAAATAAAAAAATAGATAAAATTGAAAACCTATATATGCCATTAAGAGAAAATGGAAAAATTGTTGATAAACTAGGTCCTGCTTGTAATTGTTTAAATTATTATCAACCATATAAAAAAGAATTTGATAATATTAATGATTTTTTTAACTCAAATAAATTTCAAAAAGAAATATCCATAGATACATTAAATGATTTAAACACAAAGTATTATTCAAAATCAGATTTAGTTTACTTATTTAATGAAGCAATTAAGTTAGACTATCAAAGACCAATTGGTAAATATGAATACACTTTGAACTCATTATCTAAAGAAGATGAGAATGGTTTGTGGACCATAGTTACTGAGGGAAGCTATGGTTATTTGGAAATTATTAATATAGATTATAAATTAAATAATGGAGCTTATCTTAGTGAATTAAAAGAAAATAATTTGTATAAAAGTATGTATAATGATATTCTCAATATAGAAAATTATATAATTAAACATCAACAAGTAAAGAATATTTATGATAAAATTGAACTACACGATGAACAGAGATACAATGTATTATTTGAATTAATTTCTGAAATAGGAAATATTTAAATTTATTAATCTTTTAAGAAACGAGGTATTATAATGAAAAAAGAATATATTTACTACTCATTCCCATTATTTTTTTCAATTTTATTTCTTTTTACAGGAAATTTAATTTATATTTTAGCTTCTATTTTAATTTCTTCTTTTATATTTTTTAAAAAAAGAAAGTTTAAAGTTTTAATGCTATCCTTGTTTTTAATATATATTTCGGGGATTCTATATTATACCCTTTTTAGTCCATTATATAATAGGAATTTTTCTGTCACAGGATTGACTTTTGAAGCTTTTATTAATTATTTAAAATCGTGCAATTTCATCCCATTTAAAACTATTTTTAGTTATATAAAACAATTTTTCATTTTCTCAGAAGAAATTACACAAGAAGTTATACTACTAAATTTGATTGGCAATTTTATTTGTCTAATTCCTTTATGCATATTTATTCCGTTTTTCTTTAAAAAATTTAAAAAAAGAAAAAAGTTTATATTTTTAATTATACTTCTTGCATTTATTATTGAATTATTACAATTAATTACCATGAATGGATCTTTTGATGTTGACGATATTATATTGAACTCAACTGGTTGTATATTATTTTATTTGCTATTCTACACTGAAATAAATCGTTTCTATGATAGTTTTATAATTGCAAATAATGTTAAAGAAATAATAATATTTTCTTTTAAAATATTACTTGTTATTACCATTTCATTGATTATTGCTATATTATTTGGTGTAAGAAGTGTTAAAGAAAAAAAGTATTGGGATGATTATCATTTTGAAGAGCTTGAGCTAATAAACTATCCAGAAGTTTGCACTATGAAAGATAAAAACTTTATATATGAAGATAATTTGTTTAAATATTATATAAATTGCTCATCTCCAAAAGATATTTTAATAAGTATAAATAATAATAATTTCAGCTTAATGGATTATTTAGAAGGTAAAACAAAGTATCCTATTTTAATTCATATGCTAGAAAGTGCTGGGATGAAAATAGAAAAAGAAGATAAGTATGAAAAATTAGTCGTTTGTCCTAAAGAAATATCAAGTCCAAATTATCGTGCTGATGATTATTCAGTTGTTGATATCGTACAAACTGAAGATGTTATTCAAAATAGTAGAGTATGTAAAGCCTTTTATATAATTCCTTTAGCAGAGGGGAATTCGGAACTTACTATTGAATTTGATAATGAAAAAATAACATATCATGCAACCATAGATAAGAATAAAAATCTAGATATTCAGCTTAACGAATGAGTTACCATAATTTGAATTTAAAAATGAGAATACAATTTTGTAAAATCATATAGAGTTAAAAAATACCACGTATTAAGCGTGGTTTTAAATTTTATAAAATTGTTTTTTTATATTAGTTCTTCATAAAGTAGTTGTAAAAAAACACTATTACATATTACAAATTGTATCTTTCTCCAATTTTATTATTCTAATTATGCTACAATTAGTAATATTGTACCCCTCATATTTGTTATCTTTTTTTAGAATTTTTTCTGATAAAAACAATAATTCTAATACTTTCTTTTCAACTTCTGGCGGATATTTTCCTTTAAAATACATATCATACAAAATATTATATAAAACCAAAACGTTTTCATTAACTTCAATAGAAACTTCTTTCATATTATCTTCCTTTCGTGTTAGATGTTAACTCTTTATAAAGTAATTATCAACTCGAAATATTATAATATTTTAGTTTATTAATTATTCACTTCTTGTAAATATGATCAAAAAAAATCTCTATCATTAGAGATTTTTAAGATTTTATTCAAATGATTTATTTTTATAGTTTTTAGTGTTTATATAAATAAACCAGCTTATATCAACTTGCATTAATTTAATACAAATTTATATAAACCATTTTATTTTTTAATTTTTCGTCACAATTTGGTCACGAAGACTTCTTCTACGAGGAAAATAGAACTTTTTTATCTCTATTTTCCTCTAAGTAAAAACTAATAATTCTGTATAAACACAAGGATTGTGCTTTTCTAAGTTCTGGAGGGGCTTTGGCAGAATCGCACTGCCTAGGCGTGGGTGTTGCAGTCCCTTGCCTTACCGCTTGGCTAAAGCCCCAATAACTTAATTGAACATATAACTGTCCACATACAAAGTATTTTACACTAATATATTAACATTGTCAATTGTCATAAAATAACTTTTATATTAAATTATATAAAAAAACAAAAAAAAGATACCTAAGTACCTTAATCTCTAATATTTCTTACCTAAAATAGGCCCTTTTTCTTCAGTTCTATTTTCTTTTAAAATATTTATAAGTTCTTCTCTTTCCATATCTGCCATATCTAAAGATTCCTGAGTAATTTCTGGGAACAAATCATACAAAGAGCACCCCATTTGTTTTTCTAATCTTTTTTTTAATTCCATAGTTTTACTAAAATGCATTTCTGAATTAGAGTAAACTCCCTTTCTCCTTGTAATATCCAATAGTCTTCTTTCTACTGTCGTAAACCCAGTTTCTAAGCAAAATAAATCACACATCTGTACAATATTATCATAAGGAGTTAGAGTAGTACTTTGTAAGAAGTTATTCATATAATCAAATCTATCTTGTCCATGTGGAATTCCTCCAGCAGTGTAATAAATATTATTATCTATAAAAGAATGTGTTAAACAACTTCTTGCCTCATCAGGATATCCACTTTCTATCATGTATTTATACCCAGCTATTGTATGATTAGGATGGCTTATCTTTCGCCCTATATCATGAACATACCCCAAAGAAATCGCATAATCAACATCTAAGCCTAATTTATCAGCAATTCTTCCAGCCGCAATAGCAACATAAATACAATGTTTAACCCAACGATTTTCTGACTTTTCTAAATCACTTCTCGTAACAATAACATCCTTTAAAAGTAAATCTAAAGCTTCTTTAGCATTAAGCTTTTTCATAATATCACTTCTTTCAAATTCCATTTAATATTTAAACATATTAATTATTTATTTTCAAATTTAACACCCAAATATAGTTTCCCTTTTTTCATCATTCGAATGCATGATATAATATGAATATAAAGCAGGTGAAGTAAATGGCAAAAAGAAAAAGAAGAAAAGAAAGTTATAGTCCACTTGTAACAATTATAGTTATTGTTTTTGCAATAATGTCATTTTATATGTCTAATCAAGATATAATTAGTAACTCTCAATATACTCTAAATAAGAATACTGTTACGACTGACTTAAAAGTATACTTTCTAGATGTTGGTCAAGCTGATAGTATTTTAATATCTAATAATAATCATAATATGCTAATAGATGCTGGTAATAATGAAGATGGTCCTTTATTAGTAAAATATTTAAAAGAAGAACTCAATATTACCAAATTTGATTATATAGTTGGAACTCATCCTCATGAAGATCATATTGGAGGATTAGATGATATTATTAATAGTTTTGAAGTAGAAAATATCCTTCTTCCCGAAGTAACGACAACAACAAAAACATTCGAAGATGTACTTGATTCTATTGCTAATAAAAATTTAAATATAACAATTCCCGAAATTGATAGTACTTTCAAACTAGGAGAAGCAGATTTAAGTGTTATATATACTGGAACAGACGAAAAAGACTTAAACAATTCTTCAATAGTTTTAAAAATGATCTTTGGTGATTATTCTTATCTTTTTACTGGCGATGCTGAAACAAAAGTAGAAGAACTAATTTTAAATAAAAATATAGATATTGATGTTTTAAAAGTTGGTCATCATGGATCAAATACAAGTAGTAGTGAATCCTTCTTAAATAAAGTAACACCATCTTACGCAGTGATATCAGTAGGAAAAGATAATTCTTATAATCATCCATCATCTGACACTATAAATCGTCTAAGAAAGTATACGGATAAGATTTATATGACCAGTGAACTAGGTACAATATTATTAACAAGCAATGGAAAAAACATAGAAATAACAAACTTTAAGACTAATACAAATGGATAGGGGGATGATATAATGAAATATGCAATTGATAGAATAGAAGATAATATAGCTGTTTTAGAAAACACTGAGACAAAAGAAAAAAAAGAAATTTCTATAGATAATCTTCCAAAAAATATAACAGAAGGTTCAATCATTCTATTTAAAGATAATCAATATGTAAAAGATATAAATGAGGAAGCAACACGTCGAGAAAATATAATGAATAAATTTAATAGGCTTAAAAAATAAGCCTTTTTATATGCTATAAAGTAATCAAGATAACATACACCATGTTTAATACACATATGGTAATACAATATATAATACTTCTTAAAAAATATTAGAGAAAATAATAAAAGACCAAGAACATCACCAATTCTTGATCTTTTTTACTCATTGCTATTATATATTAAATTTAATTATCAACTCAATACCAATAAACAATACTTCTTTTCGTAGTATTTTACTTACTACCTATATATCTAAATTTATATTTAGATACCTATTTTAATTTAGTACCACAATTTCCACAGAAATTAGTACCATTTGTTTTAGCACCACAGTTTGGACAGAAATTCAATCCTTCTCCAGTAGTACTTTCTGGACTTACAGTATCTTGAGCAGGTTGTACAGGTTGTGTATTTTGTACATTTTGATTAACAGCACCCATTAAACCAGCACCAGCATTACCAGCCATATTCATTCCAGCAAATCCCATCATAGCTCCATTGCTATTTGAAGCAGCATTTTTTAGAGCTTCAGCAGAAGCAGTAGCCATTAAACCAGATTGTAATCTTGCGTCTGAGAATATTGCAGCATCATCAATTTTATTAATTCTTTCCATTGATGCTTCTGTAACATTTATGTCTCCCATTGCAACATCTGTTACGATAAGACCATATTTTTCTTTCCAAGAAGGACTTAATATTTCATTCATTTGATCAGAAATATCACTACCATAAAGTCCCATATCACCAAAAGAAACTTTTTTAACTCTCATTACTTCAGAGATAGCTCTAGTAATTTGTTCTACAAATTCTTGCTTTAATTGACTTTCCATTACATCGTCAAAAGTCACAACATCTTTAGGATTTCCACCTATAACTTTACTAACTAAAGTAACAGGATCCTCAACTTTATATGCATATTCACCGAAGAAAGTAACTTCAATAATACCATATTTTTCATCAGTAATTTTTTTAGGTTGAGCAGAACCAAACTTATTACCTAAAACAGTAAGTAAATTTACATAATATACTCTTTGGTCTCTAGCAGTTTGACCACCAAATGTAAAACGATTTCCAATAGTCTTTATTGTCTCAACAATTCCTTTTCCTAAACCGCCATAGAAAATACTTGGTTCAGAACCATTGTCATAAATAAATTCTCCAGGTTCAGAAGAGAACTCAACTATCTTTCCGTTATCGATAAGCATCATAGCCCAGTTTTCTGGAACAATTATCTTACTACCATTAGATATAACTCCCTCAGAAGGATTTTTATTTCCTTCACCATGTTTTACTTCTCCTCTAACAATTAATACATTTTTTTCATCAACTTGAGGACGAGTGACATACTCCTTAAATTGATCCCCAAATGAACTTCCAGTTGAACTAGTTAAAGCTTTAATTAAACCCATTTTAATACCTCCATTTTTAACTAATCTCTAATATAGATAATATCAAACATTAATCATCATGATTTTTAATATATACGCAACAATATTCTTCATGAATTCTATGCTAATTATTGTATGACACTAATCTATCATTACTTAAATTAATTATATAATCCATATATCTTGAATGCAAGAAAACTTTAATTGTATATACACTTTCATTTACTATAAAATGACTATAACCATCAATATATAATAACTTTTTTTCGAAATATTTAAACACAAAAAAAGAAATGACTATTTCATCATTTCTATAAAATACCTTTTTCGTTGAATCCAATTTTCTCTTTTACTATATAAACAGGTCTATTTCTTACTTCTGTATTAATATTAGCAATATAAGAACCAACTATTCCTAGTAATATAAATTGAGTCCCAAACAACACTAACATTAATAATATTAAAGCATAAACTGCTTTCATTTTTAAGCCAAAAGCTAAGATTTGAACTAATAGAACAATAAAATAAATAAATGCTCCTAATAAGGAAGTAATTCCTAAGTTAATAGACCATTTTAAAGGTTTATTTGAAAAGCTTAAGATACCAACCATAGCATATTTAAAACTATTAATAAACCCAAAGTTTGAACTTCCACTAGTTCTAGGTTCTACTTCATAAGGTAGATATTTAACATTAAATCCTACCCAAGCAAATATACCTTTAGTAAATCTTGTTTTCTCAGATAAACTAATCATTGCATCTTTAACATTACTTCTAAACATTCTAAAATCAGAAGCCGCATTTTCTAATTTTACATCACACATTTTATTCATTAATTTATAAAATGCATTTTTACCTAAACTCATAATACCTTTATGATTTTTATTTTCCATTACCATAGCAACTTCATCATATTCTTTATTATTTTCTAAAAATTCATACATCTCAACTAAGTACTTAGGATTTTGTTGTAAATCAGCATCAATAAAGCATGTATATTCACCGGTTGCATACTCTAATCCAGCCAACATAGCAGCTTCCTTCATAAAGTTTCTTGAAAATGATAATACTTTAACGTGTTGCATATCATCTTCATATAATTTTCTTAATTTTTCCATCGTTTTATCATTTGATCCATCATCTATAAAAATCGCTTCATATTTTATATCTTTTAAAACTTCATTAAGTTTTTTGTATAAAATAGTTATGCTACCTTCTTCATTTTTACAAGGGATAATAATGCTTAACTTCATAAAAACACCTCTAAGATATTATATCACGCTTTAATATAAATTAATAAAAATATCCTTGTAATTTGACAACACAACATCTATTTAACTATAATAATTTTGAAAGAAGGAGAAATATGGCATCGTTCGTAATACACGATATAGCAGGAGAAGAATTCTTAAAGACACTTCAAAATAGATTAAATATAACTTTAAGTCAAAAAGAAATACGAAAGTTTCTAATGGGTAATTTAATTCCTGATTCAAGTCGAATAAGTTTTAAAACACCTGAAAATGTTTCTAAAGAAGAATTAAACAGTTTAAAAAAGCAAAGAAGACAAGCAATCCAAGATGAGAAAACTAGCACCCATTTTCGAAGTCCAGATGAAAACGATCTGGCCATTCAAACACCTAGATTGGACAAATTCATAGAAAAATATAGTTCTTTATTTGCAGCAGATATTTCTGTTTTGGGATATTTTTTTCATTTATATACTGATTTTTTGTTTTTTGGTGATTTATTTGAAAAAACTTTTACTTATTTAGATAAAAATGGCGAACCTGCCATTTACAATAGCAAAATAACATTAATGGAATTAAAACGTGATGGAGCAAGATACCCAGCAACAGATATTCTTAGTCAAGATAGTGAGGTAAGCATCTATCAAGATTATACAAAAATGAACACTATTCTTTTAAATAAATATCAAACAGCTTTCGATTATGAAGGCTTGATGGCAAGTACTAACGAGTTTACGAATCCAGGTATCGAAGAAGTGGATTATCAAAATATAACAAGTGTATTAAATAAAACAGCAGATTTCATTAAAGATAGTTATGCTCTTGTTGATTCAGCTTTGAAAGTATTTGATGAAGAAGTCATACTTAATTTCATTCCCCAAGTAGTAGAAGATTTTATTACTAATTATCAAGATTTAATTTTACAATCGATTCATCTTTCAAAAGAATCATAATTATCTAAAAGTTATTCTAAATAAAATTAATATAACTAAAAGTTCAATGTTTTATACTTGAACTTTTTTGTTTTTTATAGAATGTATTTTTCTTAATTTTTGAAGTTTTTATAACACTTATTTCAAACAATTAAATCTTGATAAAGAGTACGTTTTTTGTTATTATAATTATATATAATAAAGGGTGATTGGAATGGAAAAGAAGTGGATGCTACTTACGTGTTTTTTTTCTATGCTTACATTAATTTCCTCTATCATTTGTTCAAGCTTAGTATTTTATAATGAAAAAGCTCGAACAGACGTGAATAGCAATAAGGTATTAAAAGCAAATAATATATATAAAAACACTTCAATTATTTATAACCAAAGCAATACATTAAATCTTTCTAGTCTTACTCCAGGATATACACTTGAACAAACCTTTTCAATTACCAATAACAATTCAAATACAATAAAGTATAAAATAGAATGGCAAAATATAACGAGTACATGGAATTATAACGAGAATAATAATGCTCATCCAGAAGAATTCATCTATAGCCTTGCCTGTACTAACGGCGAAAGAATAAGTAATAAGCAAATGCCAACAGATACAAATGATTTATTAATAATAGATGAATTAGAACTAAAAACAAATAAATCAAATGATTGTACACTTACTATAAAATTTACAAGTACTGGTAATGACCAATCATATAATTTAAATAAATCATTTAGAGGAACATATAAAGTAATTATAAAAGAATAAAAAGGAGTGATAAGGATGGAAAAAAACGAAAATTTTAAAACCGAATTAGAAAATCAATATACCATTCTTATCAAAGCAAGTGAAAAAAAAGAAGAGAAAAGATTTATAATTATTTTAACAATTTTAAGTGTAACTCTTATTTCTGTCTTAATAAGTATTATCTTTACCATTTTAGCTTTTAGAAATTCTTTAAAAATAAATATTGAAAGTAAAGAAGTAAGCACTCATTATCAAACTTTAGCTATAACTTACAATGGAAATGAATCTCTAAATTTAAGTAATATTGGTAATGGATATCAATTACAAACTCCAAAAGTAATTAACATTACGAATGAAGGAGATACAGATATAACTTTTGATATTAAATTAACTTCTATAAATACATCATTATTATCAACAAATAATCTTTTATACACTTTAACTAAAAATAACAATGAAAGTACAAGTAAAGAGTTACCTTTAAGCGATAAAGTAATTGCTAGTGACGTTAAAATTGCTCCTAATGAGACAATTTCATATGTAATAAAAGTAGCATTTACTGGTACAATTGAAGCTAACAATAACACGAATTATTACAATTCTAAAATTATAATTGAACAAAAAGATAATAAATCTAATTTATTAGAATAATACTAAGATAGGTGACAAAAATGGGTAAAGATAAAAGTAAAAACAATATCTTATCAAAATTTTTAAAAATACTATATTATATAGTTACTGTTTTTGTGTGCTTAATAGTTTTCTTTTTATTATATTATGTAATATCAGCCCAATTGCATGCTGAAGATGAAGACTATAAATCACTTGTTTCCGTTTATACTATTGTAAGTCCAAGTATGACTCCAGTAATAAATGTCTATGATGTAGTTGTGAATGTAAGAGTAGATGACCCAACAGATATTCAAGTTGGCGACATTATAACCTATAAATCAGAAGCAGCAAATTCCGAAGGAATGACGATTACGCATCGTGTTATTGAAGTATCTCAACTACCAGATGGTACATATGAGTATATGACACAAGGAGACCATAATAAGAATCCTGATAGTTTATATGTAACTTTTGATAATGTCATCGGTAAAGAAATAGTTATTATTCCTTACATAGGACGTATTCAATTTTTAATAGCCAATCAAAAAGGCTGGTTAGTTCTTCTATTAATTCCAGTATTAATATACTTTTTTAAAGAAATTATAAAATTAGTTGATTTGTTTAATTTAAGGAAAAGAGTAGATAAAGTAATTGGAACAACTGAAGATAATTTTATTGAAAAGAAAAAGTTAGAGAAGCTTGCTAATGAAGAACATAAAGAAAGAATAAGAAAAGAACTTCTTGCTAAAGAGCATAAAAATGATTCATTACAAAAAAATGCGAAGGAACCAGATAACTTCTTAGAAAGATATACTGAAACAATTGTTAGCGTAACAGAAAACAAATATGCTAATACAATTAAACCGAGTAGAGAAGTTGTGATTGAAGAGAACGTATCTCCAAAAGTAATTGCTCCAAGCAAAGCAATAAATACGAAACAGATAAAAGAAGAAAAAATAGAAATTTTAGATACCGATGAATTAACTTCAAAGATTAAAGAGTATGATGATAGACTGAATGAATTAGACAAGATATTAAAAAAGGTAGAAAAGAAAAAAGAAGAAAAGGAACCTAAAACAATCGTTGAAAAAAATGATTATTTAGAAGGTGAAAAAATAAAAGTTATAAGTATGGTTCCAGCTAAAAGTTATATGCCAAATAAAAAAGTAAGAATTGGCTTTAACGACATGCTACCAACATATTCAGTACCTCAAACTAATGAAAGAGAATTAGCAATAAGACCTTTTAGTGAAGACATTAATGAGGTTAGAAATATTAATGAACCAAAAAATAAGCAAAAAGCTCCAAAAAATAAAAATCTTAACTTAAATCCTAACAATGTAAAAAAGGTAAATCGTCCTAATAGAAAAAAATCAAATAATCAAAATAGACGTAATTCTAAACAACTTAACTTAAACCCAAACGAGGTAAAAAAAGTAAACCGTCCTAACAGAAGAAGAAAAAGACCACCTTTAATTGTTATAGAAAAGAAAAGTAAAACAAAATGATTTAGTTAACTGTTGATAACAAATTGTTTATCAACAGTTTTTTTTCATAAAAAAAGAAGCACTATGTAATGCCTCTAATAAATAATATTATCCGTGACGACCGCCACCACTACTATGTCCACCACCAGATGAACCTGAACTACTATGGTGACTTCCGCCACCACCAGATCCTCCTGATGAACTTGATACAGTATAATGAGTTGTATGACTACCTATTAATACATCTTGTCTAATACTATATGTAATACTAGTCTTATCTAAATAATCGCTAGCTTGTACAGCTTTTCTAATCATCTTATTCTTATTCACTAAATTATACATTATTATAGCGGTTCCAATTCCTGCAACAAGAATAGCTACTGTCCATGGGAAAATATATCTTCTACGTAAATAACCCATATCATCAACATAATAATCAGCCATATCACTAGGAATTCCCGAATTATAATAGGTCTTTAATCTATTAATAAAACTCTCCATAGCATTAAGATAAATACCACTTTTCATATTTGAAAATATCGAATCTAAAATATTATCGCATCTATCTTCATTATAATAAAGTTGTGCCTCTCCAAACATATACATATCATAATAAGGATCAGCAGAATAAGCATTTCTAAGTAACAATATACCATCATATTTATCAAAGTCTATTCCAAAATCATTATAATCATAGAAATCAGCAGCATAATTCTCATTCTCTTTAGCGTTAGTATAAGGAAAGTTTACTGTTAATATAACAAGATCCATATTTGTTTCTTCTATAAAAGAATCAATTTTTGTTTTTAAATATTTTTCTTCACTATCACTCAGAATATCTGCGAAATCATATACTTTTTCACTCGCATCTACCAAAGGTGTATTCAATACATTGTTTTTGTTTTTATTTGTAATTTTCCACTTTTTATTAACTCCATAATTTTGCGTTTCCGTTCTATCATAAGTATTTGTGCTTGCATTAACATTTAAACAAAAACTAAACATTAATAAAAATATTATAATTAATCTATATCTTCTCTTCATAATCTACCCCATAAAATATATCAACAAACTAATTAAAACAACAGCTAAAAATAATCCTGCAAAAATCATTATGCCCCATAACCAAGCTTTTTTCTTATCTAAAGGAATATCACCAACAAACTTACCAGTTTGGCCATTCATAGCAAATATATACATTTTATCATTATATTTAACATTAACCATCCATACAGGCAGTAGGGCATACTTACTAAATTCCTTACGGTCTTGTAGTGTATTTTGAACAATCACTTTTGAATTATAATGACCACTATCAGCATACATAACATCTTTACCAGAATTTAGAGTTCTCTTTTTAGCATCATCATAAGCTTCTTCACTAGAAACATCAAATTTTTCAGCATAGAAACCTGATAAATAAGCATGATTATAATCAGTCATATCTTCATAATAAAAAGGCTCTATAGAATTCATAATATCATTATTAAATCTTGTTGAACCATCAACTGGTACTCGAGTAAACAACATTTCGCCAGTTCTATTAATAGCATAAGTATCTGTTTTAGTATACCTAGTATCTCCTCTTGACCAACTTGTAATTCTTTTACCATCACAATTAACTGTTCCACTAACCCAAATGTCATATAGCCAGAAAGGAATATAAACTCCTTTTATCTTTTCAATATTTTCTTTACTAGTAAAATCTTTAGGAACAAAAGGTCTACCTTTCTTTAAATTAACAAAAGCTTGCACAGCTTGTTCTTTCTCCGTTTTAAAAGGTATGATTAACTCAGGTTTAAACTCACCAGATAATTTATTTTGTAAAATAGCAGTACTACCACAATATACACAGAATGTTGCACTTGTTAATTCATCAGCAATAATTTCAGCCCCACAATTCTTACATTTATGAGAGATATAAACTGTATTATCTTTTTCTTTTGGTAATTCTTTTTCTTCCTTCTTTTGATTCGTGTTTTCTTCTTTACTGACATCTTTATTATCTTCATTATATTTCTCATTACTTGCATTATTGTGCTTTTGCATCTCACTCAAAGTAAACTCACTATTACAATATACACATTTCCATTTATTTAACTTAGGATTAAAATGAATAGGTGCTCGACAACTAGGACATTTATTGTCTAACGCCATTTCATTTATTTGTTTTTTTGTATCTGTACTCACATTTACCACCTACTATGTACATTTTATCATAAATTAAACCAATATTTTTTTAAAATAATAATTAAAATACACTTCTTAACAAAAAAATTACAACTTCAAATAAACATTTAACTAAAAAGTGAACTTCAACTAAGAAAGTTCACATCTTTTTATTTTAATAATATCTTTTCTATCATCTCTACTATTTTATAAAGAATATAAGATATAATAACTAAAAGTAAAATACCACTAACTACTAGATTTAAATTAAAAACTTGAGTTCCATAAATAATTAAATAACCAAGTCCCGCTTTACTTACTAAGAACTCTCCAGAAATAACTCCTATCATACTCATACTTATACCTAGCTTAAATGAACTAATGATAGTATTATAAGAACTAGGAATAACTAAATATCTTAGAATTTGATACTTACTCGCTCCAAAAGAACGCATTAATTTCAATTTTACTTTATCCGTATTATAAAACCCATTAGTTATAACAACCATAGTGACAATTACATTAATTAAAACTGCCATAACTATAACACTCTTAATATTAGCCCCTGCTACAATAATAATCATCGGTCCAAGTGCTACTTTAGGTAACGAATTTAAACAAGTTAAGAATGGATCTAATAACTTATACAAGCCATTATATAAATAGAGTAGTACTGAAATACTTAAACTTATAATTAATCCAATACCAAAAGCAATCAGCGTTTCATAAACACTCACCCAAATATGTCTAAATAAATTATTATCTCTATATAAGTCTAAAATAGTTTTAAATACTTTAGTAGGACTACTAAATATAAAAGGATTTATAATTTCATATCTACTAAGTAATTCCCATAATATAAAGAAAGTTAAAATTATCATAATCTGTCCAATAAATATAACACATTTATTTAACTTATACTTTCTTAAAAAGTCTTTTTGTTCCCTACTCATCTTTATCTAAATCTTTCCATATTAAATCATAATAATAATTATATTTAGAATCTTTTCTATTTTGTGTTGGTAAACCTTCTTTATCTAACTCTATTTTATATACATTTTTTATTACTGAAGGACTCTTACTTAATACAACTACCTTTTGGGCCATCGAAACGGCTTCTCCAATATCATGAGTTACCATAATAGTTGTTTTTTTATTTTCTTTTATTATTTTATAAACATCATCACTTACACTAAGTCTTGTACTAAAATCTAATGCACTAAAAGGTTCATCTAAGAATAATATATCAGGCCTTATTGCTAGTGTTCTTATTAAAGCAACTCTTTGTTTCATTCCACCAGATAACTCACTAGGTTTCTTATTAATAAATTTATCTAATTTATACTTTTTCAATAAATTAATAGCATAATCTTTACTTTTATTATTTAGATTATTTTTTACTTTAAGACCTAATAATATATTATCTAAAATTGTATAATGTTCAAATAAAGCATCTTCTTGTAGCATATACCCAATAACAGGATTATCTATATTATACTTTACATCTCCAACACTTTGTTTAGTAAGTCCAGCAAGTATTGATAACAACGTGCTTTTTCCACATCCAGAAGCTCCTACTATTGCGACAAATTCTCCTTCATTTACATCTAAACTAATGTCTTTTATTGCTTCTATCTCCCCATTAATAGTATTGTACTTTTTAACAATGTTTTTACATTCAAGTATTTTATTCATTTAAATCAATAACTAACTTATCAAAAGGAACGTAATCTTTAAGTAAGTCATTATCAATCATTATATTCTCTAAATTTTTATATGTTTCTTCAGTTATAGTTGTATTTTCTAACCAGCTATCTGCCTCTCTATATCTTTTTACTATAGTTTCAACATCATTTAAGCTATTATCTGGAAATTGTGCTAGTATTACTTCAGCAACTTCTTTATCACTGTGTGTTCTAACATATTCCAATCCTTTATTTATAGCATCATTAAACTTCTTAATAGTATCTTCATTTTCATCTATGTAACTCTTTCTTGCATAGAATGCTGTATATGGCATTTCACCTGATAATTCACCAATACTTCCTACAACATATCCTAAACCATCACGTTCTAATTTTAGAGCATTTGGTTCGAATAGATTAACGAAGTCTCCAACACCACTTATAAATATTCCTGATAATGATGCAAAATCAATATTCATATTAACATTCATTTTATCTTTATCACCATTAGCATTTTTTACCCCATTTAAGAAATTCAAAACAGGCATTCCACCAGTTCTACCAGCTAAAATCTCTTTTCCGTATAAATCTTCAATTTTAAAATCTTCAATTTTTTCTCTAGCCACAATAAATTGTCCATCTCTTTTAGTAAGTCCTGCAAATGTAACGATATAGTCTTTTTCACCATTTTCATATACATATATAGCTGACTCAGGACCTGCAAATCCTACTTCAACAGAATTAGATAGAACAGCAGCACTAACTTTATCAGCACCACTAGTTAAAATCAATTCTGCATTTATACCATTCTCTTCAAAATATCCCTTTTCTAAAGCAACATACATTGGAGCATAGAAAATACTATGTGTAACCTCTGCAATTCTTACAGTTTCTAAATCACTGTTTTGATTTTTCTTATTAGTGATCTTAATCAATATAGCAAATACCAATATTATTAAAATTAAACTTGTCGTAATAATAAAATTTCTTTTCAAAATAACACCTACCTTCATAGTAGTATATTCTTTATTTTTATATGATGTGTCCGTCTAACGCCCAATATGTTAAGTATTAGTTATAATTTGTAAACACCATTATCAGTTAATTTGTCTTATATACAATGAAATGTTATAATCGAGGTATAAAAGAGGTTGTGAGAAAATGAAAAAGTTGAGTGAGTTAACAAAAAAACAAAAAACGTTAATTGTTATAGCTATATTAGCAGTTATTATAATAGCTATAATACTAATATTAAATAAGGAAACGATCTTTGCAGAAAAAGATAAGATGAATAATATTAAAGAACAAGAAATAAAGATTGAAGATAGGTGCGAAGAAACTGCCAAAATAGTAGAAACATTCTATAGTGATGAAAATTATGATTATCAATTTTCTAGTGCAAAGAGTAGTTGTATGTATGTAATTATCGACAAAAAAGAATATCTAGTAAAAGAAGCTTTGGAAAATAATATAATTACTATAGAAGAAGTTGCTCAAGCTGGTTTAATTTTTTATAAAGAGCCAAAATCAACGGACGATTCAAGTTTAAAAATCGAAGATAGATGTGACGTAACCAGCCAAGTAATGGAAACTTTCTATAGTGATGAAAATTATGATTATCAATTTTCAAGTCAAAAAAGTGGTTGCACATATGCCATTTTAAATAATAAAGAATATCCAATAAAAGAAGCATTAGAAAGTAAATTAATAACAATAGAAGAAGCAGAGAAGGCTGGTCTTGTATTTTCCAAAGTAGAAAAACAATCTTCTAACGTTAAAACAATTGCTATTGAAGATAGATGTGATATAACATCTCAAGCAGTTGAAACATTTTATAGTGATTCAAAATATAATTATCAATTTTCAAGCCAAAAAAGTGGTTGTACATATGCTATAGTTAACAATAATATTTATCCAATAAAAGATGCTTTAAATAAGGGAATAATAACAATAGAAGAAGCCCAGATTGCTGGTCTAAAGTTTAACAAAGTCGCTAAGAAAACAACAACGACAAAGCCTACGACTCCTACACCAACAAAAACTATAAGAATTGAAGACAAATGCGATATAACAGCTCAAGTAATCGAAACATTTTATAGTGATTCAAAATATAATTACCAATTTTCAAGTCAAAAAAGTGGCTGTACATATGCTGTTGTAAATAATACAAGATATCCAATAAAAGATGCTTTAAACAAAGGTATAATAACTATATCTGAAGCGGAGAAAGCTGGTCTTAAATTTACAAGAGTTTCAAAAACGACGTCACCAAGTCCATCAACTAAAACTATAAAAATAGAGGATAAATGTGGAACTGGTACAAGTATACAACAAATAGAGACTTTCTATAGTGATGATAAATATGATTATCAATTTTCAACTCCAAAGAGTAGTTGTACATACGCAGTAGTAAATAATACAAGATATCCAATAAAAGAAGCTCTAAATAAAGGCATAATAACTATTTCTGAGGCAGAGAAAGCTGGCCTTAAATTTTACAAATCAGAAAAACAAAAATATGAAATAAGAAATGTTTGCGACACATATTTAGAAGCAGTTGAAGAATTTTATAGTGATGATGATTATACTTATTCTTTTTCAAGTACATTAAGTGGATGTCTATACGTTACTATAGGTGTTGAATATCCTGTAGTTGATGCTGTTAGATATGGATTACTATCAATAGAAGACCTTGAAAATGCAGGAATATATATAATAAAAACTAAAAAATAAAAATATTACTTATAAGAATAGCAGAGTCTATTCTTTTTTTGCGTGAGTAAAACAACTAGATTAGCTAGTGGATATTTTAAAAAAATAAAAGTTATTACACTAAATCGTAATAACTTTACAAAAAATCTATTTTATCTTTATCTACACATTTTACTATCATATTCAATTTTATCACTTATATATACTTCTTTATTATTACAGAATAGTAAGTCTATCTTATCATGTTCATACATAATACCATCATCATACTTAATCTTCTTCGAGGTGCCTTTTTCTACCTTATACTCAAGACCTCTAATTAACATTTCCATATCAATAAAACTACTTCTAAGCATTTCCTTAAATTCAGATGCCTTACCTGTACCATTCTTAATAATTAAACAATCCCCACAATCGGTATGTACATCATATAAGTTACCGTCACTATTTAAGTACTGATAATCTACATTATAAATATCTTTATCTGTATCTTTTGACTTATAAGAATAATCATAAAGTAACTCAACTTTGTCCTCATCAGTTATCATCAAGCAAGTGTAATTTGGTGAATCCCCAACAAAATATTTTACATAATATGTATTAAATAAAAAGCCTTTATTAATTCCATAATCTGTCACAGTAACATAATTATTATCATAAATATAAAAAGAATTGTTACATAGCTTCTGATTAAATTCCTCTATCATATTATCTCTGTTTAACTCAACTATCATATTACTACTAAAAGATTTAAAACTGACTTGATTCACACATTTTTTATTAGGTTCACTTAACCTCGCTCCACCTTCAAACCAAAGATCAAAAGTATCAACACATTCTTCATTACTAATAAAAGACATTCTAGGTCCTTTAATATATCTTTCATTGTCCAAAAAATATTTTTTTTCACCCAGCGGTATATTCTTAATAACAAAGACAACTCCAATTATAACAGCAATTCCTATAACTACATATCTAACAATATTATTTCTTAACTCTTGTCTATCAATATTTATTTTTTTCATAATCAACCTCTTGCATCACATTATACATTATCTTAAATTTTCTGTCACTCTACTATTAGTTGATACTAAAAAAGATTAGACTTTTTTATCAGTCTAACCCATAATTTGACCACCATTATTATGAATAACTTGACCAGTTACAAAGCTTGAATCGTCAGAAGCTAAAAAGACAAATGTTGGTGCAAGTTCATAAGGCATTGCCCCACGTCCCATTGCAGAGTCTGCTCCTAAAGAAGGAATTTTTTCTTTAACCCAACATCCTGGTTGAATAGGAGTCCAAAAAAATCCTGGAGCTATTGCATTTACTCTAATTCCTTTCAATGCTAAATTTCTTGCTAGAGATCTAGTAAATCCAACGATTGCTCCTTTTGTTGTGACATAATCAATTAATTGTGGATCTCCATAGAATGTCGTTATAGAGGATAAATTAATTATCGAAGCTCCTTCTTTCAAATATGGTACTACCATCTTAGTTAAATAAAACATCCCATATATATTAACCTTCATTGTATGGTCAAATTGCTCATCACTAATATCCAAAATGCTATCAGCTTGATATTGAACTCCTGCATTATTAACTAAAATATCAATTTTACCAAATCTTTCTAGAGTTTTCTCAACTATACTTTGACAAAAGCCTTTATCTGTTATGTCTCCAGATAATAAAACACATTCACCACCTAATTTTTCAATATAATCCTTAGTTTCCATAGCATCCTTATGTTCATTATAATAAGGAATAACTACACATGCCCCTTCTTTAGCAAAAGCAATAGCAGCAGCTCTTCCTAAACCACTATCTCCCCCAGTAATAATAGCAACTTTACCTTTTAATTTTTCGCTTCCTTTATATTCAGGATTATCAAATATCGGTCTTGGAGTCATCAAATATTCCATCGCAGGTTGTCCATCTTGTTCTTGCTCTGGAGCAATAATCTTGTACTTAGTACTCTTAATTCCTATATCTCCAAAATAACTATAATAGTCATTTCCGAACTTATAATCGTAATTCATATTACCACCTTCCTTAAGAAATATATGTTTATAAATCTTAATTTATCCACACTCCTAAAATAAACTTTCTTAAAAAAACAAACTATGATAATATAAACGTGGAAGTGAAAATATGAACACAGAAGAAATTGTAAATATTTTACGTGAAGGTAAACTAGCTATCATTCCCACTGATACAGTTTATGGAATAGTAGGAGACGCTACAAATGAAGAGACAATTCATGAAACATACAAAGTAAAAAAAAGACCATATAGCAAGCCTCTTATTATTATGGTATCAAGTATTGAAATGTTAAAACAATATACTGAATATCTAACTCCATTAGAACAAGACTTAATAAATAGATATTGGCCAGGTCCATTAACAATTTTATTACATAAAAATAATAAAATAAGCAATTATATAACAAACAATTCCCCACTAGTAGGAATAAGATTTCCCAATAATAAAGACTTAATTACTATAATGAATAACTTAAATAAGCCTTTAATATCTACTAGTGCCAACATAACAGGTACAGAAACAATAACAAATATTTCAATGCTAGAAGATGAAATGACTAAGCAAATATCATACATATTTGATGGTGGAGAAATAAACAATAATCCATCTACAATAGTCAAAGTTGAAAATGATAAAGTAATCATATTAAGAGAAGGATATTTAACTAAATCTCTAAAAGAAACTTATAAAATATAAGTTAAGAACATCAGCTAACACTGGTGTTTTTTTATAAACTTTATTAATAAACAAGTACATACCACTTATCTAATAATAACAAATATATTCTATAAGATTATATTAACGTAAATTATTAGGAGGAAAGAATGGAAAGATTAAGAGAACTAAGGGAAAAAAGACATGTCACACAGGTGCGACTTAGTATTGCAGCCGAAGTATCTCAAGAAACAATCAGTGCCTATGAATCAGGCAAAGCTATGCCTAGTGCTGAAACACTAATAAAAATGGCAGACTTTTTAAATACTTCAACTGACTATCTTTTAGGTCGCATAAATGATGACAAACCTCTAATTACTATTGCTAATGAAATAGCAGATAAGCAATTAGAAGAGTTATTAAATAACTATGCTAAGTTAAGTATTTCTCAAAAGGAAGATTTAATTTGGTATAGTAGTGTTGTAAATAACAAATAATTTTAATTAATTAAAGGCGTGGTTTTAAAATCACGTCTTTTCTATTTAGCTAAATTTGTCTTAATTTGCATTTATTTGTATAATACATAACCGCAAAGGGGATGTACTTATGGGAAATTATAGATACGATTTAGGAATAGGTGATAAGTATAAATTTGGTACTGAAATAGAGTTTACTGGTGTAAATCTTGAACGTTTGATTGGAATTTTCAAACAAAAGTCTTTACCTATTAAATATGTTATGAATCATAAGAGTTATGATCCAAAGTACAACATTTGGTACTTAGATGAAGATTGTACAGTAACAAAACATATCTTAAATTTGCCAATCGGTGGTGAATTATCTAGTCGTATACTAACTGATACTAAAGAAACTTGGTTAGAATTAAAAAGTATTTGTGAAACTTTGAAATCTTCAAATGCTAGTGTTGATGCAACTTGTAGTAATCATGTTAGAGTATGTCTTTCCTCAATAGCCAATAAGCAAGTTTTCTTTGAAGTTTTTTCTAAATTAATTGCTATCTTAGAAGATGAAATAGCTCTATTCTTTATGGGTGATACCTATTTACTAAGAGATACAAAATCAGATTATGCTCGTGACTTAAAATTGCATCTTTTAAGATATATAAACGAAGTAAATTTCCAAGATGAAAAAGAATATTTCTTTGATATGCGTAATGCTAGATCAGGATCCTTGTTATTTACTAATAGAGATGCCATAAATTTAAACGACTTTTATCATAAAGGTTTGATAGAAATCCGTTACCCTAATGGCACTATAAATGAAAAAACTATTCAAAATAATATCAATTTTATTTTAAAGCTAATTTACGCAATAGAACGTAACTTATTCGATAGAGAAGCCTTAACTTCTCAAGTATCTAAAGTTGAAAGAAGTGATTGGTTTCTAGATAAATTAAGTGGCAATTATAATAATGAAGGCTTTGAACAATTAGTCAGAACAATCTCAACATCTTCTGAAGATGTTGATGACTTTATGACTCAATATGAGAGAGTTTTATCCATGAAAAAAACTGTTAATAAATAATAATTTATTAACAGTTATATAATAGCATCATAAAGTTGCTATTTTTTTAATTCATCAAAAACATAATTCATTATGTCCATTCTTCCACGACGACTTGCAACTTGTACTAGGTCAAATCCAGGTCTTCTATTACCTTCAATAATTAAAGGCCCATCATCAGCAATCGCAACATCCCAACCAACAACAAGAATCTTATCACTCTCTAAAGCAGCTTCCTTAACCATTTTCTTAACTTCTTTAAAGAAAGGTATCTTAAATCCTTCTATTTCAACATGTGTCTTAGGATGATGAGTGTATTCATTTAAACTTTTATCTAAAGCAGGTCTTGTTAATTTACCAGTTTTTAAATCAATTTCTGTAGCCATACCTCCAGCATGGAAATTATCTACACTATTAACACCATTACCAATTCTAAGACCAGCCCATAATATTTCAGCTTTTCCATGATTATTAAAAGTAATAATTCTTATTGTATTACAAGAAGCTTCACATAACTTATTCATTTCTTTATTTTGCTTAACAACTTCTTCTAAGAAAATTCTATTTTCTTTACAATCCTCATAATATTTTTCAATATCTTTAATATCTTCAGCCTTAACTTTTAAAACATCTGCTCCACCTAAACCATCATAAGGTTTACTCATAAATACTTTATGCTTCTTCAAAAAAACTTTAAATTCTTTCAAAGAGCATTTCTCAGGTACAACAAAATCCCTCTTAGTGTATTTTTTAAAATCTTCTAAAAAATCTGGTTTAATAGTGTATCTTTTCTTATATTTACTAGGACTAACTGTTTCATAAAAAGTATTCTGCATTTTAATACCAGCATATTCTTTTCTTTCTTTACTAGACTTTTTATGAAACTCATAATTTAAGTAATCTGTAAGTCCAATCCCGTATCTTAAAATACTATAATAAGTATCACAAAGTAACAGAGGATAACTTCTATGATCTCTTTTTGCTATTCTTTTTAACTTCTCTTTAAATCCTTTATAGTTTGCACTAAATATATATGAATAAAATGCCATAACATCACCTGTATTAATTATAACATTTATTTACATGTTGTATAGTAAAACTAAATAGAGATTTTTATATAGAATAAATCATTTTTTTATTTTTATCTCATATATGTTATAATTATTCATGAAATTGAGTGCAACTTTCGTTATTTAGAAAGAGTGATTAATGTGAAAAAAAGTTCATTTGTTGAAGGAACCATAATAGCGACTTTAGCAATTTTTATTGTAAAGATTCTAGGTATGCTATATGTAATTCCTTTTTATGCAATGGTAAGTGTTCAAGCTAGTGCTTTATATGCCTATGCTTATAATATCTATGCGATATTCCTAGACATATCTTCAGCAGGATTACCTATAGCAATTAGTAAAATTGTTGGTGAATTTAATACTTTAGGTAAAATGGAAGCAAAACAACGTGCCTATAATATTGGCAAAAAGATAATTTTATTTGCTTCTGTTACTGTATTTATTGTTCTATTTCTTTTTGCTCCAACTATAGCTAAGATTCTTTTAGGAGATTTAAGCGGAGGAAATACAATAGAAGATGTAGCTTTAGCTATCCGTTGTGTTTCGTTATCAATATTAGTAGTACCTTTCTTAAGTGTAAGTAAAGGTTACTTGCAAGGACACAAGATAATAAATGTATCATCAGTAAGTCAAGTTATTGAACAGGTTGTTAGAATACTGGTTATTTTAGCAGGATGCTTTGTAACGTTAAAAGTATTACATCTAAGTGAAAGAACAGCTATATGTATTGCAGTAACGGGTGCTTTCTTTGGCGCCTTATTTGCTCAACTCTATATCTTAAAGAAAATGCATGATTATAAAAAAGAATTAGGAATAAAAAAATATGAAGAAAAAGATGATGTTACAAATAAAGAAATAATTAAAAAGATTATTAACTATGCAGTACCATTTATTATAATTAATACAATCTATAGTTTATATAACTTTATTGATATGGTTCTAATATTAAGGACAATGAATTTTATTGGTATGTCCCCAACGGATGTTGAATTTATTACTAGTTCTATCACAACTTGGTCAGGAAAGATAAGTATGATTATTTCATCCGTTGCTATGGGTATGACTGTTAGTTTAATTCCAACAATCGTTGAAGCTTATACACTAAAAAATTATAAAGAAGTAAATAACAAATTAAACCAAGCATTACAAATAATTATAATGGTATCATTACCAATGGCTATAGGTTTATCATTACTAAGTAAATCAGTATGGAATGTCTTCTATGGATTAGGCAATGACTTCGGTCCAATGATACTTTCTATAGTAGTATTTGTAACATTAATGGGGAATATATTCATGATTACAAGTTCAACCTTACAATCATTAAACAAATACAAACTTGTATACAAGAGTACTATCTTAGGCTTAGCCCTTAATGGCCTTCTAGATTTTCCAATAATGATTTTATTTAATAAGATAGGAATACCTGCATTTTTAGGAGCTTCAGTTTCTAGTATAATTGGATATTCTGCTAGTTCTATATATGCATTATGTATTTTAAATAAAGAACATAAATTAGAGTATAGTAAAACATTCAGTTTATTAAAGAATTTAATTCTACCAATTATTCTTATGACTTTAGGAGTTTTATTATGTAAAGCAATTATTCCAATTAATTATGATAGTAAACTATCTACGATTATTTATATTGCTATAAATAGTATAGTAGGTGGATTCATTTACTTATTTATTCTATATAAAAATGGGGTTCTAAAAAATGTTCTAGGTGAAGCATTATTCAATAAATTCTTCAGTAAAATACCATTTTTAAAAACAAAGACAAAATAAATGAAAGGCCAGCTAATACTGGCCTTTTCTAATTAGAAAAAAACTTATTTTTAAGCATTTCCAAAAGTATCATGTTAAAATAAAAAAGAAAGAAGTGATAATCAATGAATCAAAATTTATTAAGAGACTACAAGGATGAAGAAGTTATTAAATTGATAAAAGAAAAGAAAGTCGAAGAAGATTTAAGAGATCTATTAATATCAAGTATTAATTGTAATAGAAACAAACTTGTTAAATATCTTCTTGAAATTAACGTGCCATTTGATTATGTAGATAAACTACAATATGATGCTTACTTAATGGCCGTATCTCGTGGTAACTTGGAAGCAATTAAACTATTAGAACAAAAAGGACTAGATTTATTCCAAACATATAGCATAGATAATCAAAATATTACAGCAGTTTCTCATATCAGAGATTTAGATACTTTACAATATTTTGAAACAAAAAAAGATGCGAAAAAATTAATAAAATCAAACTTAGATAGAATTGCTAATAATACAATATTTCATCATGATTTAGAATTACTGAAATATTTAGTAGATGAATATAATATAGAATTAAAAAATGTGTACTATAAAACACCATTTAAAAATTATACAATCTTAGAAAAAGCAAAAGAAATTCTAGATAGCATGAATGAAAAACTAAAAAGAAAAAGAGAAATGGTCTTCTTTGTTGATGAATTATTATATGGAGAAGATAACTATAATCGTATTGTAAAAAGAGCTTATGAATTACTAAATAGATTAGAAAAAGAAGTGAAAGAAATAGAAGAATATTATAACTATATACATCTTATTACAAAAAATAAATAATTATAGGAGGTAAAAATGTCAGAAAGAAAAGCTATTAAAACAACTAAAAAGCAAATAGTTGATTACTGGGTAAGACATGTTGATGAAAGTGATTTAAGCGTTGATTTTAGTGAAGCTGAAGAGCTTTGTTGGAGATGTGGCTGTAAAAGGAACTTAGAAAGATGTCATATCATACCAGACTCTTTAGGAGGCGAAGATACACCTTCTAATTATGTAATTTTATGTAAAAGATGTCATCTAGATAATCCGAATGTAGCTGATCCTGAAATAATGTGGGATTGGTTAAAAGCTTACAAAGCCTCTTTTTATGACACTTTTTGGAATATTCAGGGAATGCAAGAGTATAAAAGAATATATGGAAAAACAATATATGAAGAATGTACAGAAAGAAATATGAACGAAGATGATTTCAAAGAATTCAGGAAGATTCTAAAAGAGCAAACTCAAAAAGTATCTTATCATTTTGGTGATCCTTATTTAAATGTTGCAACAATTTGTGGTATATATAGAATGACTATTAAAGAATATGATAAAAGACACAACATAAAAACTGAAAATAATGTTAAACCATACGTCTCATTTTTTGATGCTTAAGAATGGCAATTTATATAAAACTAAAAAATCTACATCGGACGATGTAGATTTATTTTTATTCACTTTTTAATTCGAATAAAATATCACGTAATTCCATAGCTCTTTCAAAATCTAAAGCTTTCGCAGCTTCTTTCATTTGTTCTTCTATAGATTGCATTATTTGTACTTTTTCTTTCTTACTTAATTTTTCTGTCGTCTTCTTAGTAGTACTTGTCTCTGTAACTTCATTACTTACAACTTCTCTGATATCCTTAATAACAGTGTGAGGAGTAATACCATTCTTAATATTATATTCTTCTTGTATTTTACGACGTCTTGAAGTTTCTGACATAGCTTCATTCATAGCATCACTTATTGAGTCAGCATACATAATAACATGTCCATTCTCATTTCTTGCAGCTCTACCAATAGTTTGAATTAAACTTCTTGAACTTCTTAAGAATCCTTGTTTATCAGCATCCATAATACAGATTAAACTAACTTCAGGAATATCTAGTCCTTCTCTTAGTAAGTTAATACCAACTAATACATCGTATTTACCCATTCTAAGTTCTTGTATGATACGAAGTCGATCTAATGACTTAACTTCACTATGTAAATAAGCGACTTTAATACCTACATCCTTTAAGTAGTTAGTTAATTCTTCAGCCATACGTATTGTAAGTGTTGTAATTAAAACTCTCTCATTCTTTTCTTTGCGTAATCCAATTTGTTCTATAATATCATCAATTTGACCTTCTGTTTTCTTAACTTCAATAGTCGGATCAAGTAATCCAGTAGGTCGAATGATTTGTTCTACAAATCGTCCATCCGTCTTTTCCAACTCATAGTCACCAGGAGTAGCGGAAATATAGATAGCCTGATTTATTTTATTTTCAAATTCATCATACTTTAAAGGTCTATTATCTAAAGCACTAGGTAATCGAAATCCATAATCAACTAAAGTTTGCTTACGCATTCTATCTCCATTATACATTCCTCTAACTTGTGGCAAAGTAACATGTGATTCATCAACAACAAGTAAGAAATCATCTGGAAAGAAATCGATTAAACAAGATGGTGTTTCTCCTTCACCACGTAATGCTAAATGTCTTGAATAGTTTTCAACACCACTACAGAATCCTGTTTCTTTAAGCATCTCTAAATCATAATTTGTTCTTTCTTTTAATCTTTGTTCCTCAAGTAACTTATTATTATCATGTAAGACTTGTAATCTATCTTCTAATTCAGCTTCAATTCTTCTAATAGCTTCTTCCATTTTTTCAGGACTGGTAACAAAGTGCGATGCAGGGAAGATACTTATTGTTTTCTTATTTTGAATAACGACGCCAGTTAAAGGATCAAAGGTACAGATTCTGTCAACTTCATCTCCGAATAATTCAATTTTAATTCCTGCAGCTTTTTCATTAACTGGAATAATATCAATGGAATCCCCACGTACTCTAAAAGTTCCTCTATGAAAATCTAAGTCACTTCTTTCATAAGTCATATCCACCAACTTATTAATAATATCATTCCTCTTAATTGTTTCACCAACATTAACAGTAAGCATCATCTTTTCATATTCTTCTTTTTCCCCAATACCATATATACAAGACACAGAAGCTACAATAATTACATTCCTATTATTGATCAAAGCACTAGTAGCAGCATGTCTTAGTTCATCAATCTCATCATTAATTGATGAATCCTTTTCTATATAAGTATCGCTTTGTGGAACATAAGCTTCGGGTTGGTAGTAGTCATAGTACGAAATAAATAGGTGGACAAAATCCTGTGGAAATAATTCTTTAAATTCTGAGTATAATTGACCAGCAAGAGTTTTGTTATGAGCCAAAATCAGAGCAGGTTTGTTAACTTCCTTAATTACATTAGCTATAGTAAAGGTTTTACCTGTACCAGTAGCCCCCAATAAAACTTGTTCTTTTTTACCTTCATTTATACCTTGAACAAGTTCTTTAATAGCTTCAGGTTGATCACCACTAGGTTCATATTTTGATACTAAGTTAAACATAAAACTCACCTCGTTACTTTATAATCTATTATGATTATTATTAACCAAATAAACATGTCTCATTCAATAATAATTCTCATACAATAATTTATTTATTATAAATATTTGAACATAAAAAATTCCTTAGCTAACTTATTTTAGCATTCATTTATTCTTTATACAAGTTGCTAGAAAATTTAAACAAAAAAACTTAAGAAAAATTCTTAAGTCTACTTTTTTGTATAATGCCTTGTAATTTACTATTCAGGTGATACAAATGAATTTCTTAACTGACTTTCAAGCATTTCTTTTGTAATAGTTCTTCCATTAGTAACTTTTGTAAAAATATGCCTTTTAAATTTAATTGCATCTCTTGTTTGACCTGAGTAAAGAGTAGGATCTGCTGCTATTTCTTTAATATTTTCGTAATCTAAATCAACGGAAAGAATATAACGCCCAAACCCATTACCATGTGGCAACCAACTCGCATTTCGTGTATAAACTCCAAGTAAAACGTAGTCCATAGTTGTTTTTACTTCGTCCAATTTTTCTGTGTATAAGATGGTTATATCTATATCTGTTTTATATTTTTCATTCAACTCTTTAATATATTCATATAGCTTATCCACAGAACGATTTACCAAATCATCTTCTGAATCAGCTTCTAACATCAATATTAATTCGTTATGATAATCAGCATTATATAAATTTCTATATAAGTAATGTGCATTTGGAAAGTATTTTTCTACTAAGTCATCTTTAGTTGTTCCATAATATTCAGCACTACCATATATGTAATAACTGTCTTCTCTTAAATCTGAAAAACTATAAACTTCCATAGATTCTTCACACTGGAATAAACCTCTATTATAATCTTTAGGACTTCTATAAATTTCTATAAAATTACCATAGCATGCTGCTTTTACCATGTTTTCAAACAACTCAACATCATATAAAGGAATACTATTTTCTTCAACGTTATCCAAGTCACTATTTTTTTTCTCCATTATTTGACTAAAAATACTGAAATCATAATCTGTTAATAAATATCTACATGTGAAAAAAATACAACCAAATATTATAATCAAGACTATTGTAAAAGGTAAAATGCTATCATTAACAGAAAAATTATTTTTTTCTTTTTGAGTTACTTGAATAGATTGTTTAACATTATCATCATTTTTAATAACAATTTCTGTACTAACATTATTATTATCAAAGCTTTTTTCAGAACTAGTATTTAAATCTTTTAATTTATCATTACAAATATCACATATTGTTCTATTATCCTCTATTTTTTTTCCACACATTCTACAATACATCTAACACACACCCTTATTATATATTATCATTATATTAACTTCTTTTTTTACTGTCAAACAGATTTGTCATCTATAAATAAATTTTATTTATATAATCGTTTACCAAAGATAAAAAATATTTATATCACTCATAAAATCTAATTATTTGTCTCATGTTTTACTAAATGCTATAATATCTAATCGATTAAGGAAAGAAAAATTTCAGGTATTTAAAAATTCTATCATAATAGATAGAATCATAAAGAAATTACATCTTAACAAGTATAACTCCGAGTATCAATAGTATTGCAGCTACTAGTTTTTGAATAAATTTACTTTTATTCTTATTAAAAACAAATTCTAATACTGCATTGATTATTGAAGTTAAAGCAAATAAAGGAGCAACTATTGTAACGCTACCTAACTGATAAGCCTTAACAGAACTTATTAACATCAAACACCATGTAAATCCTGATATAAAAAACATTTTCTTATCATAAAGCATAAATTCATTCTTTAGTTCTTTTATTGAATGTCTTTCCGCTATAAATATTAATAAAGCTGGTATAGAAACTGTCATAATAGTATAAATAGCTAAATTAAAGTAATCAGATATATTAACATTAATTAACATAGCTAATGCAAATAAAAAGTTAGATACAAAAGACATGATAAAATATTTATTTATTCTAATCTTACCTTTTTCAAAAGTAAGTATTAAATTGGCTAGTATTATAATTCCTGCTCCAATAATTTTATGTAGTATCAATTCTTCTTTTAAAAAAAGAAATCCGAATATTATCATAAATACTGTTGATAACTGTTTAAGCATACTAAAGGTTGAAGGCTCTAAACCATATCTTGATTCAATATTTAGTCTATCAGTCATGGCATAAATAACTACTACAACCAGTAATGTTAGATAGATTTTTATATCACTAGAGAAAGAGATTTTAAATAAAGGAATAAAAAGAATCGCAAACAATGCCGTAGCTAGCTCAAGCAATATAGTAAGAGATCCAGCATTTTTCATATCTCTATTAGCTACTTTAAAACAATGTGCAAAAACAACTGCTGATATGATATAAAGTATTACCCATACTTCCCAATTATTAAATAAATTCACTATAATCACCATAAAAATTATATCATAAAAAATTATTTACTAAAGTCTATTTATGGTGTTATAATATCAAACGTTTTTGCCCAAAACAATAAAAATAATTATATAGAAAATAAAGTATATATGTTATACTAATAATGAAGATAAAGGGAGTTGATTTATATGCAAACAACATATATATTCGGACATAAAATACCAGATACTGACTCAGTATGTGCAAGTATAAGTTTATCTTATTTAAAAAATGTTCAAGGTTTAAAAACAGAACCAAGAGTTCTTGGTGCTTTAAATAAAGAAAGTAAATTTGTTTTAGATTATTTTAATATTCCAGAACCATCTTTTTTAAATGATGTTAAAGTTCAAATAAGAAATATGCATTATAGTAAAGAAGCTATGATTGAAGAACATGTTTCAATTAATGAAGCTTATCAGTTATTAAGTAAACTAGAAGTAACAGGTCTACCTTTAGTTAATAAGTTTAAAAAATTAACTGGATATGTTAACGTAAAAGAAATATCTAAGTATTTAATTGAAGGCGATATAACTTATTTAAATACATCTTATGATAATATCATAGACACATTAAATGCTGAAGAAGTTCTAAGATTTGATAATGAAATAGAAGGACACATCTTAGCTGCTGCTTATAAAAGTGAAACATTCATTAATAGAATAAGACTTGATAAAGATAATATTTTAATCGTTGGAGACAGATATAAAATACAAGAATACGCTATTCAATCTGGAATTAAATTAGTTATCTTAGTTAATAACGTTAGCTTAAATGACACTTTAATTGAACTAGCTAAAGAAAATAAAGTTAATATTGTCAGAGTCCCAATGGGAACATTTAAAGCTGCTAATATGATTAAGTTATGTAATTATATTAAGTTATTAAATAATAATCCAGCTCCTATAACATTTACTACTTCTGATTATCGTAATGATTTTATTGAAACAAGTAGCAAACTAGGACACACTAACTACCCAATAGTTAATAAAAAAGGATTATGCTTAGGTATGATGCGTTTAGTAGACGTAAGTGATTTTGAACGTAAACAAGTAATTTTAGTTGATCACAACCAACAATCTCAAAGTGTTGATGGTATTGAAGAAGCTAATATTATGGAAGTAATCGATCATCATAATTTAGGAACGATTGGAACATCTCTTCCAATTAACTTTAGAAGTATGCCAGTAGGTTGTACTTGTACAATTATCTATAAATTATATGAAGAAGCAAACGTTGAAATCCCTAAGAATATTGCAGGTATTATGTTATCAGCTATTCTTTCAGATACTTTATTATTTAAATCTCCTACAACAACTGGAATGGATATTGCAGTAGGTAAAAAATTAGCTCAAATTGCTGGCGTAGAAATAGAAGAATATGGTACTAAGATGTTCAAAGCTGCAAGTAGTGTAGCTGGTATGAGTGTTGAAGAAATTATTCATTCTGATATGAAGACATTCAATTATAGTAATTCTGCTATGGCTATCGGCCAAGTAATGACAATGGATTTTGAGGAAATCTCAAGTCGTCAAAGTGAATTTGTTAATAGTTTAAATACAATGTGTAATATTGGAAATTACAAGATGGCTTTATTATTTGTTACAGACATTATAAAAAATGGTTCTTACTTATTCTTTAACGAGTCAAGTAAAGAAATAATAGAAGAGGCTTTTGGTGTTGAAAATGCTACACAAGGTGTTTACCTAGATGGTGTTGTATCTCGTAAGAAACAAATGTTACCTCCATTATTAGAAGTTGAAAAATAATTAAACTCTACAAAAGAAAAAATTGTAGAGTTTTTCTATGTCGTCTATTTTTTGTCGACATTTTGCAATTTGATTTATTAATTTTATTATCTTTGATACAATAATTATAGGTGATACTTATGAAAGCATTAGTTACAGGAGCCTCATCAGGCATCGGCAAAGACATAGCTATATATTTAAGTGAATTAGGTTACGATTTAATCTTAGTTAGTAGAGATGAAAATCGTCTTAAGGAAACTGCTCGTCATATAAAAACAAATGTAACAATATATCCAGCTGATTTATGTAATAAAGAAACTTGTTTCAAATTATATGACAATTTTAAAGATGAAGATATCGACATTCTAGTGAATGGAGCAGGTTTTGGCCTTTTCGGTAATACTTGGGAAACGGATATCAACAAAGAACTAAAAATGATTGATTTAAATATTACAGCTGTTCATATTCTAACTAAGTTATTCCTAAGTAATATGATTCAAAAAAACAAAGGATATATTTTAAATATTGCTAGTAGTGCTGGTTTCTTATCAGGACCAGTATTAAATACCTATTATGCTAGCAAAAATTATATTGCTAAGTGGACAATGGGAATATACGAAGAACTAAGACGCAATAAAATAAAGAATGTTCATATAAGTTGCTTATGCCCAGGACCAGTAAATACTAACTTTAATAAAGTTGCTGGTGGATCATTTAATATAAAAGCTCTAAGTAGTGAATATGTTGCTAAGTATGGTATTGATAAAATGTTTAAAAATAAACTTGTCATAGTTCCTGGATTTACTGTACGATTAGGATTATTCTTTAATAGATTTATCTCTCATAAATTATCTTTAAAAATTGTTTATAATATTCAAAGTAAAAAAGTTAAAAGGAATGGTTAAAAATGTTAAAGTATCTAATGAAAAACTTGCCAGCTAAATATGTTTATGCTGGATATAATGTTCGCAAAGGTCTTACCATAATGACTACTGAAGTAAATGGTCGTATTATTTATGATGCATTTGAATATTCATATGTTGATAACTTTTTGTCGTTCTATATTGAAATGGATAATGGCAATTATAAGAACGTTGATTATAATATTGAAGTTCCTGTAGCAACTGCTGAAGATATTATGAGCAAGCATATAACACGTGGTCGTATGAAAAACCTAGAAGAATATGAAAATCATGATAAAGAAGCCATCGTTGGTGTATTTGGTCTTCGTCCTTTTGCTGAGCTTATAAAGAAAGTGGATGAAATGAAAAAATTAGACCCCGAAAGCTTCGACGTAAGCTTAGAAGCTTGGTTAGATGTCAAACCATCATATATGGGCGTAGAAATTATTGGAGTTATCAACACTTTTAATAAATGTTTAAAATACGAAAAAGGACGAATTACTGTTCCGCCCATTACTTATGGGCCAGATGATACATACGTATCGCAAATCGGAGATGAAATGGATTACTTTGATTTTATGTCTGGAAAGGATTCTGACCAAATTATTCAAGATTTAAAGAAAATAGACGATTCATTAGATGGTGTAGGTAATGTAAAAAAAGAAAGACGATATAATAATGAAGATAGTGTTAACGAAAGTTATGAAGAAATCGAAACACTAATCGACGAAGCAGCTGATCTAGTAGATATTCTCGAAAGAAAACCGATTATTGTTGAAGATAAAAAGGACTCATAGAATGAACTATAAGTCCTTTTTTCTAATTGCTTCACTATACCATATTAAATCTTTTCTTTGTAAGTTATTCAATAAACAATAATTATTTAAAAGTTCATTTAATTGTTCATCTGCTATTTTATTTGTAACATCAATTAATGGGGCATCGTTTTCTATTCTTCCTAAAAGATAATCAGTAGACGTATTTAAATAATCAGCCATTTTAATTAGATTTTCTATCTTTGGTTCAACTTTACCACTTTCATATGCAGAAATTGTTTCTTGTGATACTTCAATTTCTGTTCCCAATCTAACCTGAGTAATCTTTCTTTTCTGTCTCAAATGTTTAATTCTATTCATAGTATCAACTCCATATGTCCTGTTAATAATATTTTATAGAAAATATTTGTATTTTTTAGAATCGTCACTTATATCTAAATATTTATAATATTAATATAAGAAAATAAATAATAATTATACCTGTATAATTTATAAATATTTAAGATAAACTAACTTTTATTTCTTTACAACGAACATAAGTATGTTATAATACCTTAGAGGTGGAATTATGTTCAAACGAATTTACCTAGAAATAACCAATAATTGTAATTTGAATTGTTCGTTTTGCATTGGTAACCAAAGAGAAAAAATGTTTATGGATGTAGAAGATTTTAAAAAAGTCCTATCTAAACTAAAAGGACACACTAAATATTTGTATTTCCATGTTATGGGAGAACCTTTACTACATCCTAAGATAAATGAACTTATTAATTTAGCAAGTCAAGATTATTTTATAAATATTACAACTAATGGGTATTTAATTAAAAGAATTAATGATAATAAAAGTATAAGACAATTAAATATTTCTTTGCATAGTTTTGATTGTCGTTACAATAAAACTTTAGATGAATATTTAACAGATATTTTTGAAACTGTTGATAATTTAGCACTTAATAACACGATTATAAAATATCGCTTATGGGTTGGTAGTGATTCTAAAAAAGAAATTATTAGTCGTCTAAATAAAAAATATAATACAAATATAAAAGATGAAAATTCACTTAAATTAGGTAATAACATTTATTATGAGGTTGAACAAGAATTCATTTGGCCAAGCTTTGATAATAATTATTATAATGAAACTGGCAGTTGCCGTGGTACAAGAGATTTTATTGGTATTTTAGTATCAGGTACTGTAATTCCTTGTTGTTTAGATAGTGCTGGAATAATTAATTTAGGGAATATTTACAATCAAGAATTAAGTGATATAATAGGTAGCGAAATTTTCAAAGAAATTAAAACTGGTTTTTTAAATAACAAGAAGTGTCATGAATTATGTCGAAAATGTAATTTTTATGATTTAAGGAGGTAACTACTATGGTCAGTGGGTATAAAGCATTTAATCAAAATATGACTAATCGCTATGGAACCCCTTTCTTAGTAGGAGAAACTTATCATGCAACAGGGCCTATATCTTTTGGGAATAATGGCAATGGTTTCCACATGTGCAAGAATCTATGTGACGTATTTAGATATTTTCCCTGTTTTGAAGAAGATATTAGTGTAGCCAAAGTCACAGGTAGTGGCAATATAGTATCATTCGATGATGATTATAATGGCTATTATGATATGTGTGCAGTCGAAATAATAACAATTGACTCCCTATTAACTCGTGAAGAAATAATAGATAAAATGTTAAAAGATCATGAAATGAATAATCGTAAATTCTTATCTACATTTGGTCTTAGAGAAAAAGAAAAAATTAAATTTTTAAAAAAATATCGTGATAATACTCAAATGCTTTCGTATGTTTTATATTACCAATATGGTATAAAAAGAGCTTTTGAACTAAGTAGTGAAGAAAAAAAAGAATTAAGGAAGGTGTTAACTTATGGACAAGATAATAATTAAAGGAGCACGTGAAAATAATTTACAAAATGTTGATTTAGAGATACCAAAAAATTCTCTAGTAGTTATGACAGGTGTTTCTGGTTCAGGAAAGAGTAGTTTGGCATTCGATACAATTTATGCAGAAGGTCAAAGAAGATATGTTGAAAGTCTATCTGCTTATGCTAGACAATTCCTAGGAGGAACAAGTAAGCCAGATGTTGATAGTATTGATGGATTAAGTCCAAGTATTAGTATTGATCAAAAAAGTACCAACAACAATCCACGAAGTACAGTAGGAACTGTAACAGAAATATATGATTATTTACGTCTTTTATTTGCCCGTATTGGTGTTCCATATTGTCCAAATCATCATGAACCAATCAAGAGTCAAAGTATCGAGGAAATGACAAATAAGGTTCTTGATTTCCCAGAAGGCACCAAAATTGAAATAATGGCTCCAGTAGTTAGAGGAGAAAAAGGTTCTCACATTCAAATATTAGAAGACTTAAGAGCCAAAGGATATAGTCGTGTCCGTGTTAATGGAGAAACAAGAGACTTACTTGAAGATATCAAATTAGAAAAAAATAAAAAAGATTATATCGATGTTGTAGTGGATAGAATAATAGTAAGAGAAAGTGATAGAAGTCGTATTTTTGAATCAATTGAAGCGAGTACCAAATTAGCTAATGGAATGGTATTATTCAATGTTATTGGTGGAGAAGAACTTCTTATGAGCGAAAATTACGCTTGTATACATTGTAATTATTCAATGCCAGCCCTAGAGACAAGAATGTTTAGTTTCAATTCACCTTGGGGAGCTTGTCCTGAATGTAATGGTTTAGGAATGAAAATGAAAGTATCAGAAGAGTTACTTATACCTAACCCTAATAAAAGTATTAGAGAAGGTGGAATTGTAACATTATCAGAAGACCAAAATACTATGTTTACTGAAGTAGCCACTGTTGCCGACTATTATGATATAGATTTAGATATGCCTATTAAAGATATACCTAAGGATAAATTAAATAAAATACTTTATGGAACAACGGAAGTAATGGACTTTAAATACGTTTCTAAAAACGGAAACATTAGAACTAAAAGTGATTTCTTTGAAGGAATTATTAATAATTTAGAAAGACGTCAAATTGAAACAACTGCTGGTTGGATAAGAGAGTGGATTGAAGGATTCATGATTGAAACAGAATGTCCACTATGTCATGGTACAAGATTAAAAAAAGAAATTTTAAATGTTTTTATTAACAAAAAAAATATATATGATATGACTGCTCTAAGTATTGCTGACCTTTACAAGTTCATGCAAAATCTTAAATTAACAAAAGAACAACAAACTATCAGTGAATTATTAGTTAAAGAAATTTGTAATAGATTAGAATTCTTAAATAATGTTGGTCTTGGTTACATTACCTTAGCTCGTGCAGCAGGAACTCTATCAGGTGGAGAAGCCCAACGTATTCGTTTAGCCACTCAAATAGGAAGTAAATTATCAGGAGTATTATATGTTTTAGATGAACCAAGTATTGGACTACATCAAAGAGATAATGAAAAACTGATTGCTTCTATGAAAGAAATGCGAGACCTAGGCAACACACTTATTGTTGTAGAACATGATACTGATACTATGCTAGCAGCTGATTACTTAGTTGATGTTGGCCCAGGAGCAGGCGTTAATGGAGGACACATAATGGCTGCTGGAACTCCAGAAGAAGTTATGAAAAATCCAAATTCTTTAACAGGGAAATATCTAACTGGTGCAGAAAAAATTGAAGTACCTAAGAAACGCCGTAAAGGAAATGGGTTATACTTAGAAGTTAAAGGTGCTGAAGAACATAACTTAAAGAAGGTAAATGTTAAATTCCCATTAGGTAAATTTATTTGTGTAACTGGAGTATCTGGTTCAGGTAAATCAACCCTAGTTAATGATATTCTTTACAATGCTTTAACTAAAAAAGTATATAAGTCCAAAACTGTTGTTGGAAAATGTAAAGAAATAAAAGGAATGGAACATATTGATAAAGTTGTTCATATTACACAAGATCCAATTGGACGTACGCCAAGAAGTAATCCAGCTACATATGTTGGTGTATTTGACGATATTCGTGACGTCTTTGCTAACATGAAAGAATCTAAAATGCGTGGTTATGGTAAAAACAGATTCTCATTCAATGTTAAAGGAGGACGTTGTGAGGCCTGTTGGGGAGATGGTGTAAAACGTATTGAGATGAACTTCTTACCAGATGTATACGTTCCATGTGAAGTATGTAAAGGAACTCGTTATAATCGTGAGACACTTGATGTTAAATTCAAAGATAAAAATATTTCTGAAGTACTACATATGCGTGTATCAGAGGCATTAGATTTCTTTGATAACATTCCTAAAGTAAAAAATAAAATTCAAGTTATGATGGATGTTGGTTTATCATATATTGAATTAGGACAATCAGCACCTACTTTATCAGGTGGCGAAGCAGGACGTGTAAAACTTGCTAAAGAACTACAAAAAAAAGAGACTGGTAAAAGTGTCTTTATTCTTGACGAGCCTACAACAGGACTTCACGTTGATGACATAAAAAAACTTTTAGTAATTTTAAATCGTATTGTTGATAATGGTGATACAGTAATTGTAATAGAGCATAACTTAGACGTTATTAAAGTTGCTGATCATATCATTGATTTAGGTCCAGAAGGTGGTGACCAAGGCGGAACAATAGTAGCTACTGGAACTCCAGAGGCGATTGCTAAAGTTGAAGAAAGCTACACAGGACAATTTTTAAAAAAATATTTATAGGTGGTAAAGATGGCAGAATTAGATATAAAGAAAATGGTTAATAATAAACCTAGTATAAAAAGAATCGAATTAGAATATTATGATATGAATTACATAATTATTAATTTAGAAGCTAAGGTTATTGATGTTAATGGGGAACTAAGAGAATATACCATTGATGATACAACATCCAAGGAAATCCACGATTTAGTATGGTCATATATTGATTTGGATGAATATGATTATTGGCCAGATAAATCAAAAGATCATGCTCCAATGTCACCAAAATGGCGTTTAGCTTTCTATGATGAATTTGATACATACTATCATAAAAGTGGTGCTTTAAAATATCCAGATAATTTTATGGAATTAGTTGAAATACTAAAAAAACTAAAATAATAAATTGAGGTAGCTTTATCGTTACTTCATTTTTTAAATTATACATATAATATATGTTATAATACGTTTATTAAGGAGGAATTATTTTTGAATCCAGAACTATTTAATATTGGCGGACTAAGTATTCGATGGTACTCAGTCTTAATTTTATTAGGAATACTTATTGGCTTTTTTCTAGCCAATAAAGAAGGAAAAAAATTCGATTTACCTAAAGATTTTATATTTGATTTAGGATTTTATGTTGTAATATTCGGTATCATTGGAGCAAGATTATATTACTGCTTATTTAATTTCGAAACTTATGCTTCTAATCCGATTGAAATTTTAAAAATATGGAATGGTGGTTTAGCTATCCATGGAGGAATTATTGGCGGATTAGTAACATTATTAATATATTGCAAAATAAAAAAAGTAAGCCCACTTCGTATGTGTGATATTGTAGTTCCATCTCTAATATTAGCCCAAGCAATTGGACGTTGGGGAAACTTCTTCAATATGGAAGCCCATGGACCAGCAACAACTTTACTTAATTTGCAAAACTTACATATTCCTAAATTCATCATTAACGGTATGCAAATAAATGGAATTTATTATCATCCAACATTTCTTTATGAATCATTATGGTGTATAATTGGTTTTATTGTTATTTTATTAATTAGAAAATATTATAAATATTTAAAATCAGGACAGCTAACTTGTGTATATATGATGTGGTATAGTGTTGGTCGTATTTTCATTGAGAGTCTAAGAACAGATTCTTTAATGTTAGGAAGCTTTAAAATAGCTCAATTAATTTCAATTATAATGTTTTCGATTGGTTTAATAATTTTTATTTATTTATGTTTTAACAAACTAAAAAAAGGTTGTTATTATGATTCAACCTCACTAAAAAAGGAATGATAACATGATTTATGATTTAATTATAATTGGTCTTGGACCTGCAGGAGTTAGTGCTGCTATCTATGCTAAAAGAGCAGGACTAAAAGTACTATGTTTTGAATCAAAAATGATTGGTGGTTATCTTAATTACATTGATAAGATAGATAATTATCCAGGACTTTATGGTATCAGCGGTCCAGACTTTGCTTTTAACCTATATGAATCAATTAATAAACTAGGAATAGAAGTAAAAAATACTGAAGTTATTGAAATAACTCAAGGTGATGTAAAAGAAGTAACAACTAAAAATGAAAAGTACCTGTGCAAAAGTATTATCTTATCAACAGGTCGATCACCAAAATTACTTGGAATTTCTAAAGAAAAAGAATTGCTTGGACATGGAATAAGTCATTGTGCTTTATGTGATGGTGCTTTTTACAAGGATAAAGTTGTAGCAGTTGTTGGTGGTGGTAATTCCGCTCTTCAAGAAGCTCTTTATTTATCAAACATTTGCAAGCAAGTTTATCTAATACATCGAAAAAATAACTTTAGAGTAGTTGGAGAAGTAGTTGAAAGAATAAATAATACTTCTAATATTACTCAAATGTTAGGTCAAAATATTAAAGAATTAATAGAAAAAGATAATAAATTATCTGCCATAATATTAGACAATAATCAGACATTTAATGTAGATGGTCTGTTCATATATATTGGTTTTGAACCAAACACAAAATTCCTAAAAAATCTAAATATAATCAACGAAGATGGTTATATTACAGTTGACAAATATTTTGCAACTAAAGAATCGGGAATATATGCTGTTGGAGATATAGTATCAAAAGATATTTATCAAATAAGTACCGCCGTAAGTGATGGTACAATAGCAGCAACAAGTATAATAAATAACATAATAAAGGAGTAAAAAAATGAGTAAAATAAGTGTTGATTTTTCATCATCAAAAATTGAAGAGAAGGAGATATTAAAGTATAGTGAACAAGTTTCTGAATTTCACGAAATATTACATGCTAATAGTAATAAAGAAGGAGAATTTTTAGGTTGGCTAACTTTACCAACAGACTATGACAAAGAAGAATTCCAAAGAATAAAAGAAACAGCAATTAAAATAAAAAATAATTCAGAAATTTTAGTTGTAATTGGAATAGGAGGTTCATACTTAGGAGCACGAGCTGTTATTGAAGCCCTAACTGACACATTCTATAATTTAAAAGAGACGAATACACCTAAAGTTGTATATGCTGGCAATAATCTAAGTCCAAGATATCTATTAGATCTAATCGATTATATTGGTGATAAAGATTTCTCAGTTAACGTTATTTCAAAATCAGGAACAACAACAGAACCAGCTATAGCATTTAGAATTTTCAAAGAAAAGTTAGAAGAAAAATATGGCGTACAAGAAGCCAAACAAAGAATTTTTGTTACTACTGATAAAGAAAAAGGTGCTCTAAAAACACTAGCAAATCAAGAAGGATATGAAACTTTTATAATTCCAGACAATGTTGGTGGAAGATACTCAGTTTTAACTGCAGTTGGATTACTTCCTATCGCTGTAGCTGGAATTGACATTGATAAGCTAATGGAAGGTGCACGACAAGCTCAAGAAAGATATTCAGATTCTAATTTAGAAAATAATGATTGCTATAAATATGCCGTTGTTAGAAACATCTTATATAAAGAAGACAAATTTATTGAAATACTTGCTGATTATGAACCTAAATTGCATTACTTTGCAGAATGGTGGAAACAACTTTATGGTGAAAGCGAAGGAAAAGACTTCAAAGGAATATTTCCTTCAGCAGCAAGCTTAACTACAGACTTACATTCAATGGGACAATATATTCAAGAAGGAAGACGTAACTTACTCGAAACAGTATTAAATGTTGTTAATATTGAAGCTAATGTTGAAGTGAAAGAAGATAAAGATAATTTAGATGGCCTAAACTATTTAGTTGGAAAATCATTAGATTATATCAACAAAAAAGCTATGGAAGGAACTATAGCAGCCCATGTTGATGGTGGTGTCCCAAATATCTTAATTAATATAGATCGATTAGATGAAGAATCTATAGGAGAGCTAATATACTTCTTTGAACTAGCTTGTGCTATGTCAGGAAAAATATTAGGAGTAAATCCATTCAATCAACCAGGTGTTGAAAAATACAAAACTAATATGTTTAAACTATTAGAAAAACCTGGATATTAAAATACCAAAATACTAAGAGCAATCTTAGTATTTTTCTTATATTGCTTCGAAAACAATTATGTTGTATCATAAATTTATAAAGTAAGCATCTATATAGAAGAACAGGCTATTCAAAAGTTATATAAATGATATTTAGAAAGAGTATTAAATATAAAAAAGGTTATACAAAAAGAATCGGCAAGGATAGATGCTAATTATTACTTAAAAGGTTCTCTTTTAGATGAAACAACAAAATTTTCCAAATAGTATGAAATTATAAAAGTAATATAAGAGATAACTATATTATCAGAATATAATAAGCAAATTTGTTTTAAAAATACATTTTGAAATAATGAAAAACTATAAAAAAGTATATTTGAAAAAGTAAGATTTTACCGTTGATAAGTAAGCAAGAAAGTAAAACTTGCTTTTTTAAAAATATGTGTTAAATTATTGGTGGTGATAATTATGGTAGATAATCCTTTAGTAATGGCTTATATGGGTGATACAATATACGAACAATATATAAGAGAACATTTAATTAGAATTGGTATAAGTAAAATTGGTGATCTACAACAGCATAGTCTTGAATATGTAAGTGCTAATAGTCAAAGAAAACATTTAGAACGTTTAATGAATGATAATTTCTTAACTGAAGAAGAGCTTGATATAGTAAAATGGGGAAGAAATGCTAAAGGAGCAAAAACTAAACATGCTGACATTGTTACATATCGATTGGCTACAGGTTTAGAAGCTCTAATCGGGAAATTATATTTTCAAGGCAAAAAAAATCGTATTGACGAAATAATGAAGTTTATAATAGGAGAAGAATAATGAAAGTATTTGGAAAAAATGTGTTTAATGAATTAAGAGATAATATAGGTAGTATAAAAAAAGTCTACTTAGCAAAAAACTTTACTGATAAAGATATAATCAAATTTATTCAAGATAATAAAATTAGTTACTCAGTAATGGACCCTAAAAAAATGGATGGAATGGTTGAAGGACGTCATCAAGGAATAATTGTTGTGATAGATGAGTATGAATATAGTGACTATCATAATATGTTTAATGATAATATTGTAGTAATGCTTGATCATTTAGAAGACCCACACAATTTTGGAGCGATTATTAGAACTTGTGAAGCTGCAGGAATTAAATCTATCATCATTCCTAAAGATCGTAGTGTTTCTGTTACAGGAACAGTAATGAAAACGAGTGCAGGAGCTCTAGAACATGTAAATATTGCTATGGTAAATAATCTTGTAAACGTTATTGATGATTTCAAAGATAATGGTTTCTTTGTATATGCTGCTGATATGGATGGAACAAATTATAAAAAAGTTTCATATTCTGATAAGGTATTATTAATTATTGGTAGCGAAGGGAATGGAATAGGTCGCTTAGTTAAGAAAAATTGTGATGAAATATTAGCAATACCACAATATGGTCATGTCAATAGTCTTAATGCTTCAGTAGCAGCAGCCATTCTAATTTATGGAATAGTAAACAAATAAAATGAATAATGAAAAATCGAATGATTATGAATTAATAACAAAGCTTCATGAAGGCTACGAAGAAGCAAAAGAAATTCTATATAGTAAATATTTATATATAGTTGAAACAGAATTAAAAAAATATTCAAAAGCAGCATATGTTTTAGGCTATGATCAAAAAGACTTATACCAAGATGCTTTAGTTGGATTATCAGATGCTTTAGCTAATTATCGAGAAGATAAAGATGCTTCATTATCTAGTTTTATAACATTATGTGTTAATAGAAAAATAAATACTGCAATTCGAAAAGCAGGAAGACAAAAAAATAAAGTTATAAAAAATTCTTTAAGCTTAGAGGAACCCTATGGTCAAAGTGATACTCCATTAATGAATTTAATTAGTGATAATAGTGAAAATGATCCACTAGAGAATATTGTAAGAGAAGAAAAAATGACGAAAATAGAAGAAAAAATCAAAATTATTTTATCAGATAGTGAATATGAAGTATTCATACTTTTACAAAAAGGTTTAAAATATGACGAAATATCAAAAATTTTGAAAAAAGACTTAAAACAAGTTGATAATACAATTCAAAGAGTTAGAGGTAAATTAAAAACATATTTAGAAGTTTAATTAAATAAAAATAAGTTCATAAAAAGTGAACTTTTTTCTATTTTTACCTTGTTTTTATCCTATTTTCGTGATATATTCTATGTGAACACACAAAGGTGTTTTTTTTAGATACAAAAAATTAAGAGGTGGGCTTATGGCAAAGAAGAAAACAATCAAAGATGTAGAAGCAGAAGAAAAGATAAAAAAGAATAAAAAGAAATCTGAAGAAACTGAAAATGTTGAAGAAACTGAAACTATCGAAGAGATTGAAGAAATCGAAGAAGACGAAATAGACGAAATTGAAGAATCTGAAGATATAGAAGAGTCAGATGAAGTAGAAGATACAAAAGAAAAGAATAATAAAAAGAACACTAAAAAAGATAAAAAAGAATCTAAAAGTGACAAAGAAGTACAAACAAAAAAAGAAGGATATTTTGCTTTAGTAGCTAGAGAATTAAAAAAAGTAGTATGGCCTAAAGCTGGATTAGTAGCGAAATATTCACTTGCAGTAATCATATTCTGCGTAGTTTTATGTTTATTCTTTGTTGGAATTGATTTAATAGCATCATTTATAAAGGGGTTGTTTATATAATGGAAAAAGAATGGTACGTAGTAAATACATATAGTGGACACGAATCAAAAGTTAAAGAAAAACTAGAACAAAGAACTGTTTCTATGGGAATGCAAGATCACATTTTCCGTGTAATAATACCAGAAACAACAGAAGTAGAAGTTAAAGATGGTGTAAAAAAAGAAAAAGTTAAAAAAATGTTCCCAGGTTATGTTTTGGTTGAAATGATAATGTCAGATGAAGCATGGTATATTGTTCGTAATACTCCAGGAGTAACAGGATTCATTGGTTCATCAGGACATAAAGCAAAACCTACACCTTTAATGCCACAAGAAATAGATCGTATACTAGCTACTATGGGTATGAGCAGAGTTAATATTGAATCTGAAATGTCTGTAGGAAGCAAAGTAACAATCGTTGACGGACCATTTAAAGGAATGAATGGAACAGTTGATAGTATTGACATGGAAAACAACAGATTAAACGTTTTAATCGACTTATTTGGTCAAGAAACACCTGTTGAAGTAGAATTATTCCAAGTTAATCAATTACAATAATGTAGATCATAAAAGCTCTATTTAATAGAGTTTTTTTGTTGGTTATGTTATACTCTCTATAATAGGAGATGTAAAATATGGAGAAAAACAAAAAAATTCAAGTTGTCATAATTATAATCTTACTACTGGTAGCTTGTGGACTAGGAGGCTATTGTATTTATTTAAATAAACTAGATAATAACAAACAAAAACCAAATATCCAAGAACCAACAGATATAACTGAGCCAAGTGAGATATCTGTAAATACCAAGAGCGATTATGCATTTTTAAAATTGGAAAATAATAAAGAAAATATGATTTATAGTCCTTTATCTATTAATTATGCCTTCAGTATGTTATCTTTAGGTGCTGATAATAATACTGCTAAAGAACTAAATGATGTATTTGGACAAAGCAATTTTAAGGACCACAAAAATATAGATAATGTTTTATCTATTGCTAATTCAATATTCATTAGAGACATATATAAGGATACAATAAAACAAAGTTATATAAATGACATACAAAATAAGTTTAATGGAATGGTTGAAATAAAATATGATAATTTTGAAAGTGTAGAAATTATTAATAAATGGGTTAGTGAGAAAACATTTGAATTAATACCTGATATTTTAAAAGAAGGAGATATTAATGTTGAATCTAAAGTTATTCTAGCTAATGCTTTAGCCATTAAAATGAAATGGGCTAATACTTTTGATACTTCTTCAACTCATGGTAAAACATTTTATTTAGAAGATGGCCAAGAATATAACGCCACTACATTAAATCAAGAAACTCATAAAGATAATATATCTTATTATGAAGATGATAAGACAACTGCATTATCAATGGACTTAGAAAAAATAAATAATACCCAACTAGAATTTTTGGCAATTATGCCAGAAAATTTATCTGATTACATAGCTAATTTCCAAAGTGAACAAATTGATAAAATAGATTCAAAATTAATAAAAGCCAGTGATGAGAAAAATGGAATAAGTATAAATATTCCAAAATTCAAATTTGATTATCAATTAAAATTAAAAGAAGACTTAATTAATCTAGGAATCAAAGATGTGTTTGACTCAGAAAAGGCTGATCTTTCAAAAATCGGTGATACAGGTCTATTTGTTGATAATTGCTTACATAAAGCAACAATCGATTTTTCAGAAGATGGAATCAAAGCAGCAGCATCAACAGTTATAGTGGCAAAAGACTCTATTGGTATTGTTGATGAAAATGCACCAAAAGAAATAAATATTAATAAACCATTTATGTTTTTAATTAGAGATAAAGAAAGTAAAAATATTTGGTTCGTTGGAACGGTCTATAAACCAAATTCATGGTTAGAAGATCAAGCTAAATATACAATAGAATAATAATGTAAAATAGTTTTATCAAACTTTCAAAGACATATGTCTCATATAAAGAATGACTACAATCATTCTTTTTTAAATTATTAAAGTAATTTTGACAATTAGTTGTAGCACTTTTATAATAACGAGCTAAAGAGGCGATTATTATGGAACAAGTTAAACAAGATATTCAAAATGCTTTAGAATTTATTGAAGGAAAAGATAGTAAAAAAATATTTGGCAAATATAATTCTCCTTTCATATTTGGAACTGAAAATCAAAGTGGGGTAAATCGTGTAATTGATTATCAAGATAAAGATGTCTTTACTGTTGCATCATCAGCAGATCAATATTTAGGAGCAGTTTATTATGGAGCAAGTAAAATAGATATTTTTGACATTAATAGATTTACTTACTATATTGCCAATTTAAAAATCGTAGCTATTATGAATCTTTCATATGAAGAATTTTTAGGCTTCTTTATTCCTTCTTATAAAAAAGATAATTTCAAAGCTTTTTGGAATTTAAGAACCTTAAAAAAACTTATTCCTTCACTTCCATCGGATGTTGCTTACTTTTGGGAGAATATTATGTTTAAACTTAGTCGTAAAAATAGTGGAACACAAGAACCAGATTATGGAAACTTTGTTATTAAAGATTCAAAACATGTATATCCTCAAAATATAAAACGTGGTATGCCTTTCTATGAAAGTGAAGAAGAATACTATAAATTACAAGCTATTCTAAAAAGGAGACGTCTTCCTCAATTTTATGAAGCAGATATACTTGCTTTAAAAGATGTTATTAAATCCAAGTATGATATTCTTTACTTGTCGAATATAATAGAATGTCTAGTTTGCGAAGAAATAATGAAATATGGCTCATTTATGCCAAGCTATGGAACAGAAGATCGTGTTGAAGAATCTTTTATCTTCAAAATTTGCGAACAAGTTTTACCGTTGTTAAAGACAGAAGGAATAATTTTATTAGATTATAGACCAAATAGAAGTAAAGCAGAATCAACTGATTTATTATTTAATAACGATTACTTTGAAGCAACAGAAATACCAGCTAAATTTCCACCATATGCAAAAGAAGACCAAGTTACTGAAAATGATACTGACTTAGTTTTAACATATAACCCCCAAAAAGTTGGAAATATTTTAAATCTAATAAAGTGATTTTCATAAGTTAATAATGTAAATATTAAAATATAAAATAAGATGGATATAGTAACTATTTTTGTAATAGGAAACTCTGTCCCTAATCAATATAATAGATAAACTACAATCGACCATAATGCACCATTTCAAAAAAAACTTGCATTCTTGATTATTTTGTGCTAGTATCTTAGGTGCAATTATGTATTTTTATGCATAATTAGCTTAAGTGGGAGGGAATAAGCGGATTGCCTTTGACCACTTTCGCGAAAAAAATTTTTTAGGAGGTGTTTTTCGTGGCAAAAGAAGCCGTAAAGAAAATTAAATTACAAATTCCTGCTGGAAAAGCTACACCAGCACCACCAGTTGGTACTGTTTTAGGACCTGCAGGTATTAATCTACAAGAATTCTGTACAAAATTTAATGATGCAACTAGAGATAAAATGGGAGATATCGTTCCTGTTGAAATCAGTCTTTATGATGATAGAACATTCGATTTCGTTCTTAAGACTGCTCCAGCTGGATTCTTAATTAAAAAAGCTGCTAAAATTCAAAAAGGCGGAACTAAAGGATCTAAAGAAACTGTTGCAACAATTTCAGTTGATGACTTAAGAAGCATTGCTGAAACTAAGTTACCAGACCTAAATGCTTACGATGTAGAATCTGCAATGAAGATCATTGAAGGAACTGCAAGAAACATGGGTGTAACTGTTGAAGGTTACAAAGCTGACGACGCTGAGTAATCAGTAAAATAAGAAAAACAAGAAAAACAAAGAACAAATTAAATAAATAAAAAATCCGCTAATAAACCACAATTAGGAGGTAAATACAATGAGAAAATTAGGTAAAAAGTATGTGGAAGCTTCTAAAAAAGTAGAAAAAAATACACTTTATACTAAAGAAGAAGCAATTAAATTAGTTAAAGAAACTTCTTACACTTCATTCGATGGAACTGTTGAAGTTGCTTTAAATCTAAATCTTGATACTAAAAAAGCCGATCAACAATTAAGAGGATCTATGGTACTACCTAATGGAACTGGTAAAACTAAAAAAGTTTTAGTTATCGCTAAGGGTGAAGCTGCTGAAGCTGCTAGAGTTGCAGGAGCTGATTATGTTGGTGATACTGACATGATTGACAAAATCCAAAACGAAAACTGGTTCGATTATGATGTAATCGTAGCTGCTCCAGATATGATGGCTCAATTAGGAAAAATTGGACGTGTTTTAGGACCTAAAGGTTTAATGCCAAATCCTAAGACAGGAACAGTAACAATGGATACAAAGAAAGCTGTTGAAGACATTAAAAAAGGTATGGTTTCATATAAAACTGACTCTTATGGTAATGTTCATTCAGTTATCGGAAAAATATCATTTGATGATGCTAAATTAATTGAAAACCTTGAATACGTTGTTAGCACAATCATGAAAGCTAAACCAAGCGTAGTTAAAGGAAAATATATTAATAACATTTCTGTTTCTAGTACAATGGGTCCTGGAATTAAAATTGATAAAAATTCTTTTGACATTTAATCGTTATTAGAATATAATATGAATTGTTAGAAAAAAGCGATTCTCCGAAGACAGCAAGTGCACAAATAAATCTTGCCGAGGAAAGTCTTAAATTATAACATTAATTTTAATGTGATTTAAGCTTTCCTATAGAGGAAAGCTTTTTACAATATCCTTAAAGGAGGGAAATAATGGCAAGTGCAAAGATTTTAGAAAACAAAAAAGCTATAGTTAATGAAATCAAAGAAAACATTCAAAATAGTGAATCAGTTGTAATTTTCTCTTACCAAGGTTTAACAGTTGCTGAACTTAGTGAACTAAGAAAAGAACTTAAGAAAACTGAAAGTGAAGTTAAAATTTACAAAAATACACTATTCAAAAGAGCTGTTGATGATTTAAATATTAACTTAGACGGTTTCTTAGAGGGACCAAATGCAATTTTATTTGGTAAAGATTTACTTGAACCAATTAAAGTTATTTCTAAATTTGCAAAAGAACACGAAAAAGCGAATATCACAGTTGGTATTATTAATGGTGCTCCTGCAGACTTAGAAGTTATTAAAGAATATGCATCTATTCCATCAAGAGAAGGCTTACTTACTATGTTGGCTGGTGGAATGATTCAATATGTTAGAGATCTAGCTATTGGATTAAATCTATATGCAGAACAATTAGAAAATTAATTTTGAAATAAAGAAAGGAAGAATATAAAATGGCAAAATTAACAAGAGAAGATTTTATTAGTGCTTTAAAAGAAATGACTATTCTTGAAGTTAAAGAATTAGTTGACGCAATGAAAGAAGAATTTGGTGTAGATCCAAGTGCTGTAGCTGTAGCTGCTGCTCCTGCTGCTGGAGAAGCTGCAGAAGACAATGCTGCTAAAACTGTAGTATTAAAAGAAGCTGGAGCTACTAAGATGCAAGTAATTAAACTATTAAAGGAAATTACTGGTCTTGGATTAGTTGAAGCTAAAGCATTAGCTGACAATGGTGGAAATGTTAAAGAAAACGTTCCTGCTAAAGAAGCTGAAGAAATTAAAGCACAATTAGAAGAAGCTGGCGCAACTGTAGAATTAGCTTAATTCGCAGTTTGAGTTAACGAAAACTAAAAAAGGTGATTAATCACCTTTTTTCTATGTCTCAAAATACAAATATTAAGTAGCTAGTAAAAAAATACTTTTTGTATTATAATTATATTAGTCGAATTGGAGGTTTTAGTATGCATTTAAATAACCACGGCTGGGGAATGCGAGATATGATAATATGGACTTGTATTTTAATATTATTTTTATTACTTGCAACTTACTTGATAATGGCTCTATATGATAATATTTCTATTAGCACTAATGAAGAACAAAATACTCAAGTAGAAACACCAGTAGAAAAAGAAGAGGAACCAGAAAGTCCAATTTCATATGATTATGAATATTATAAGTCAGCTGAATTCGAGTTACATATGGCTACACTTAATTATTTGAATGATACTAAGCCAGATTTATCAACTGGTTTAACTAAAATAACAATCGACACTTTAGTAGAAAAAGGTTATACAAAAGAAATATATGACGAAACAGGTGAAAAGACTTGCTCTGCATATAGTAGTGTCTATCAAGATGGTGATGGTGATTACATCGTAACATCACGTTTAAACTGTGGTAATTATACTACAGAAGGATATTAAGGAGTGTATTATTTTGGAAGCAAAAAGAAAAAAGAAAAAATTTACTTTAAAGAAAGTAAAAAAAGCTTTAATTAATTTAGTTAAAAAAATAGCGAATCAAATAAATAAGTTATACAAACAATTTATGAGTTTACCTAATCATATTCGTAAGATTATATATGTATGGGCAATAATAATTATTATAGTATTGATACTTGCTTTAGCTAGCACTAGTAATAATCAATATTTAAACAAATACTCTGGAATTGAGACTGCCCTAAATGAAGCTGCATTAAAATATGTAAAAGATAACAAGATAATCCCTAACGAAGAAAATAAATTACGATTAGACATAAATGTTTTAAAGGATTTTGGTTATACAAATGACCACGTAATAGAAGATACAACATGTGGTGGCTTTAGTCTTGTTTACTTTAAAGAAGATGCAAACGATTATGTTGTTAACACTTATTTAAAATGTAAGAATTATACAACAAAAGGATATAGTGATTATAAATAATTATAACGATAAAGTTATAATTATTTTTTTGACATAAAATAATCGTTCAATTATAATACACATTACAAAAAGGAGAATTCTGCTATGATAATAAGTGATACGATTAAAGCGATTGAAACTAGTCAAACAAGAAAACCAGAATGGTTCTACCATGCTTTCCTCTATAAAGAAAAATTATTTCAAGAAATGACGACTCAAGGAATTAAATGCCGTAAGCTTATGTCAAAAGAGTTTAAAGAAGAATATAGAAGTACAGGACACAACGGGAATCATTATATTAGCTTATCGAAAATGGAAACGGTTGAAAGCCATAATTCATCGTATTTGTATTATGAAGAAAGGCCAGCTTTTATAATAGATGATATCAAAGTTCAAAAATGCACCTATGCAATGGATTATGGGATATTAGAAAAAACAAGATGGCCATTTCGTCACTCTGGATTTCTAGATGAATATCAAGCTTATCGCATTATCAAACCAGATAACTTTGTCGGAATTCGTGCATCAATTCTTATGTGGTATCAAGAAGACTATCGCTATTATTTAGAGAGTCTAAAAAAGATGATTCTTTTTTTACAAGAACATAGTATAGACATCCCAATATATGATTATAGTAGAGCATTTGACTATCGAATTCATCAAATAAATCCTGAAGCATATCTTAAAATCTTTGACTCTATAATAGAAGAATTAGAAACTCCTAAAATAAAGAAAAAATAATATAAGCAAGGAGCTGTTATATGAACATAGCTGATGAAATAAAATCTATTGAATCACTAACTGCAAAAAATCCAGAATGGTATTATCATCGCATTATTTATGATGCAAGAGCATTTAAGGATATGCTTAATACAGGAATAAAATGCCGTAAACTTCTTAAACAAAAAGACTCAGATTCAATATATAATGGTACATTTTACATAAGTCTTTATAAAGATTTAAGCACCTATGTTGATTTAGGCCATTCAGCTTTTGCAATTTTTAGCGGCTTTTATCCAAATTTTATAATAGAGGATATCCACCCTGTAAAATGTCGTAATGATGTTGACTACTCATTATTTAGAAATAGTATCTTTCCATTCCGCAATTCTCCACTACAAGATGAATATCAAGAATTCTGGCACATAGCACCTGAAAAAATAGTAGGATTACAATGTTCTATTCTTAATTGGTATCAAAAAGGAAGTAAATATTCTCTAGAAATCTTAAGAGATATTATCAAAATTATGCAAGAATATAAAATCAATTTACCTATCTATGATTACTCAAGAGCAAGTGAAGAAACTGCTCACATGATAGATAAAGAAAGATACCTAGAATTAACTAAAAAGATGGACTTTTCTATGACTAAATAGAGTATATATTTATGAATATTTAACCATAAAACCTGATTTACTTAAATATTTTGATATGCTATACTTTCTATAGTATTGGATGATGAAGTATGAAAAATAAAAAAAGACGATATTATTTAAAATCAACTATCATAATAGTGTTTTTAATTTTACTTAATAGTGTTCTTTTTTTATTACAGAATAATCCCACTTTAGAAATAAAAGGAAATGAAGTTATAGAACTTTCATTAATGGACGAATATCATGAAATAGGTTTTGATGCCTTATCGTGTGGTGTAAAGGATTGCACAGATCTAAGTGATTTCGTTACTATAGATTCAAATATAGACAATACAAAGATTGGCGAATATGATATTAACTATAATTTAACATATAATAATAAAAACTATAGTACAGTGAGAAAAGTTAAAGTAGTTGATGATATAAGCCCTGAAATTAAATTAAATGGTTCTGATACTATCCACCTTTGCCCAAACAAAGATTACATAGAAGAAGGCTATATTGCTACAGACAATTATGATGGTTTAATAACTGATAAAGTAACTATAGAAACGGATAATAATACAATTTTATATAAAGTATCAGACTTATCAGGTAACCAAGCTGAAGCAAAAAGAACTATTGTAAGAGAAGATAATCAAAAGCCATTAATTGAGCTCAAGGGAAAAAACGTAGTTAATCTAAAAGTAAATGAAAAATACATAGAAGAAGGTTATACAGCTACAGACAATTGTGATGGCGATATTACAGAGAAAGTAATTGTAAAAAGCAATGTTAATACATCTAAAGCAGGAACTTATACCATTAAATATAGTATAAAAGACAATAATGGAAATGAGTATTCCGTATCTAGAACAGTCATAGTAAAAAAGGTAGTTACTATTGATAATAATACAAATGTTAATAACCCAACTAATAATACGAATAATAATACAAATGTTAATAAACCAACTAATAATACAAATAATAATACTCGGCCAAACAAAGAAGATTATTTAAAAGAATTAGAAGAATATATAAAACAGAAAAACTATAAAGTTAGTATTGGATATGTCAATCTAAATACTGGATATACATATACTTATAAACCTAACACAATATATTATGGAGCCAGTTTAGTTAAAACAGTAGGAGCTTTATATGCATATGAAAATATGACATTAGATTCTGAAATAAGAGAACTAGTAAGAAAAGCCATATCAATTAGCGACAATGCTGCTCACGGAGAACTTACAAGAAAAATAGGAATTACTAATTTAAGAGCTTATGGCCAAAGTCTTGGTGCTAAGAATTTCCTTACAAAATCAGATGACGATTTTTATGGAAATACAACAGTTGATGATCAAATCACTATTTGGAAATATTTATATAATTTTATTAATACTAATCCAGAAGGCCCTGAATTAAAAAGATATTTTATTAATTCATTTTATAATAATTTATTATTTGAAAACTCTCCAACAATAATGCATAAATATGGTTATTATGGTGTATATTATCATGATGTTGGTATAGTGTACTCAGATCAACCATATATTGTTGTTATTTTAACTAAAGAAGCCAAAAAGAATTATAAATTAGTTGTAAAAGATTTATCTAAAAAGATGTATGAATTTAATAAAATTGACAGGTGATAATATGATCAAGAAAAAGTTTACAATAGTTTTATTTATGATGATTATAGCTTTAAGTACAGGAGTAGTTTATCTTAGACATGTCTCTTATAGCAATAATGACAAAGAAAACAATAATACAATATATTTAATAGATACGATAAAAAAAGATAATAATGTTATTAGTACATTACCTGATATTACACTAAGTAGTGATAATGGTAACGACTTAGCGGGCTTATATAAAGATGAAGATGAATACTATTTTAGAGGGAATGTTGATAACAACTATGTTAGTCTAGAAGATATGCTTTGGAGAGTAGTATCTTTCACTGATGATGAAATAAAAATTGTTTTAGAAAATGGAATAATGAATAACCAAGAATTTGCATACGATGATACAAAATATATTACTAGTTATGAAGAAAGTAATATTATAAATGAAGTAAATAATTGGTATAAAAATTATCTAGCTAATTTAAATTTTGAAATAGAAAATATTGGAATTTTAGATTATGACACTGTTATAAAAGCAGGAGCTTCTAATTTAACAAATAATGAATCATTCTTTTTATATAATGAAAATGATACATGGTTATCCACTATAAAAGAAGATGACTTAGAAATTGAAAGTAGTATAATTTGGTTCTTGTCAGATAACGGAATGTTAGATATTGCATTTCCAGAAGAATCAAAAACAATCAGACCAACTATAACAATTAGAAATCCCATTCTTCTAAATGGTGATGGAACTAAGGAATCACCTTATTATTTAACATAATTTAAAATATTAGAAATTTGACTTATATAACTAAGGAGTATTTAAATACTTCTTTTTGTTTGATATTATCCAGGAATATTGACTAAAATAATTATAAGTGATATTGTAACTAACAAATTAATACGTAGGAGATTTAGTATGGGATTATTAGAAGAAGTAAAAAAAATTGAAGTTCCAGAAGAAAAAAATCCAGACTGGTACTATCATCATTTTCATTTTTTGGATGAAAAATTTAAGAATATGTTAGATGAAGGGTTGAAATGTCGAAAACTATTAGGTCAAAAATCATCTGGTAATAATGGCCATTATTATATAAGTTTAATAAAAGATTTAGGTGAAGATAGTTTAAATTCTGGCTTTGATGGTTTTATGAGAGTATGTACTAGCTTTATTATTTCTGATATTCATCCTATTAAATGTTCAGTAAAAATGCAAAGTTTATATCATTTATTTGCATGGTCAAGAATTCCACTAAGAGGTTCTGGTTTTATAGATGAATTTCAAGCTTATAAAACTATAACTCCAGATAAATTTATTGGAATTCAATGCCCTTTATACAATTGGATTAGCGAAGCTCTTGATGAACGTTATATAACTGATTACACTACTGATCTTGCAAGTTTAAGAGACATTATAAAAATCATGAGAGCTTATGGAAAAGAACTACCCATATATGATTACTCACGAAGATCTGCTAATGAAGTTCATCTAATTGACTCTGATGCTTATTTGGATGTTTGTGATAATTGGATTGATGATGTTCAAAAATTATCCAAAAGAAGATTTAAATAATACTAGATAATAAAAATTTTTTTAACAAAATTTTTTCTCGTAAATTAGCAAAAAATTCTTATACAAATAGTTGACATTACATACTTAAAATGTTATAGTATGGTTGCATTTTAAATTGAGGTTCTATCTAGGTAGAACTTAATTTAAAGGATTATTTGATACACCAGGATGTGTGTATATGAGAGGAGGACATATATGACAACTATTAATCAATTAGTTAGAAAAAACAGAAAAGACAAAACAAAGAAAAGTAAGAGTCCTGTTTTAAATGTAGGTTTTAACAGTAAAGAAAGAAAATCAACTGTTCAAAACAGTCCACAAAAAAGAGGAGTTTGTACTAAAGTAGGTACTCGTACTCCAAAGAAACCTAACTCAGCATTAAGAAAATATGCACGTGTTAGATTATCAAACGGAAGAGAAGTTGATACTTATATTCCAGGAGAAGGACACAATCTACAAGAACATAGTGTTGTATTAGTACGTGGTGGTCGTGTTAAAGACTTAATCGGTGTTCGTTATCATATTATTCGTGGTACACTTGACACTCAAGGAGTTAATAACAGAAAACAAAGTCGTAGTAAATACGGTACTAAGAGACCTAAAGATAGCAAATAATATTTACTAAATAAAAAAATATAAGGAAGGAGAGATTATATATGCGTAAAAGACGTGCAGTTAAAAGAGACGTATTACCAGATCCTATATACAATTCAAAAGTTGTTACTAAATTAATTAACCAAATTATGCAAGATGGTAAAAAAGGAACAGCTGAAAGAATCCTATACGAAGCTTTTGACATGATTAAAGAAAAAACTGGAGAAAATCCAATGGATGTTTATGAAAAAGCTCTAGGAAACATTAAACCACTACTAGAAGTTAAATCTAGACGTGTTGGTGGATCTAACGTTCAAGTTCCTATCGAAGTTACTGACGAAAGAAGTCAAGCTTTAGCATTACGTTGGTTAGTAAACTATTCTAAAACTAGAAATGGTAAAGGAATGGCTGTTAATTTAGCAAATGAAATTATGGATGCTGCAAATGGTGTAGGTGGAGCTGTTAAAAAACGTGAAGATACTCACAAAATGGCTGAAGCTAATAAAGCATTTGCTCATTATAGATGGTAGGAGAATAGAATATGGCAAGAGATGTTACAATAGATAAAATTCGTAATATTGGTATTATGGCACATATAGATGCTGGTAAAACCACTACAACTGAAAGAATACTTTTCCATACAGGTATAACTCATAAAATTGGAGAAACTCACGATGGTGAATCTCAAATGGACTGGATGGAACAAGAAAAAGAACGTGGTATTACAATTACAAGTGCAGCTACAACTGCTCACTGGAAAGGTCATAGACTTAACATAATTGATACTCCAGGCCACGTAGACTTTACAATCGAAGTTCAAAGATCATTAAGAGTACTAGATGGTGCTGTAGCACTTATCGATGCTCAAGCTGGTGTTGAACCTCAAACTGAAACTGTTTGGCGTCAAGCAAACGAATACAAAGTTCCTAGAATGATTTGTGCAAACAAAATGGGGAAATTGGGTGCTGACTTCTATTACAGTTTAAAAACAATTAAAGATAGATTAGGAGCTAATGCTGCTGCTATCGAACTACCTATCGGTGCTGAATCAGAATTCTGCGGAGTTATTAACCTTGTTACAATGAAGGCTTATAAATTTGATGGTTCTGAACATGAAAATGCTGAAGAAATTGAAATCCCAGCAGATATGGTAGAAAAAGCAAACGAATACAGAACAAAATTAATTGAATCTGTAGTTGAGTTTGATGATGCTCTAATGGAAAGATACCTAGAAGGTGAAGAACTTACTGAAGCTGAAATTAAAAATGCTATCAGAAAAGCTACATTATCTGTAGAATTCTTCCCAGTACTATGTGCTGACGCATTAAGTAACCAAGGTATTAAACCATTACTAGATGCAGTTATCGATTATTTACCATCACCACTTGATGTTGAAGCAATCGAATGTACTGATAAGAATGGTAACGATGTTTTAAGACATCCAAGCGATTCTGAACCATTTACTGCATTAGCATTCAAAATCATGACTGACCCATTTGTTGGACGTCTATCATTCTTCAGAGTATATTCTGGAGTACTAAAGAGTGGTTCTTACGTATTAAACTCTACTAAGGGTGAAAAAGAAAGAATCGGACGTATTCTACAAATGCATGCAAACCAAAGAAAAGAAATTACTGAAGTTTATGCAGGTGAAATTGCAGCTGCTGTAGGTTTAAAAAATACAACAACTGCTGATACATTATGTGCTGAAAATGCCTTCTGTATCATGAAGGGTATGGAATTCCCTGAACCAGTTATTGATATTGCTATTGAAGCAAAGAGCAAAAATGACCAAGACAAAATGTCAATTGCTATTCAAAAACTAGTTGAAGAAGACCCAACACTAAGAGTAAAAACTGATGCTGAAACAGGACAAACAGTTCTTTCAGGAATGGGTGAATTACACTTAGACGTAATCGTTGATCGTATGAGACGTGAATTCAATGTTGAAGTTAATAAAGGTAAACCACAAGTTGCTTACCGTGAAACTATCACAGTTGCTGCTGATTGTGAAGGTAAATACATCAAACAATCAGGTGGACGTGGACAATACGGACATGTTTGGATTAAATTCGAGCCAAATAAAGATCAAGGATACGAATTCGTTGATGCAATCGTTGGTGGAGTTGTTCCTCGTGAATACATTCCAGTAACAGACAAAGGATTACAAGAAGCTTTAGCTGGCGGTGTTCTTGCTGGATATCCAATGGTTGACGTAAAAGCAACGTTATTTGATGGTTCATACCATGATGTCGATTCATCAGAAATGGCTTTCAAAATTGCTGCAAGTTTAGCTCTTAAAGAAGCTAAAAATAAATGTAAACCAGTTCTTCTAGAACCAATAATGAAAGTTGTTGTTGACGTTCCAGATGAATACATGGGTAACGTTATGGGAGACTTAACTAGTAGACGTGGACGTCCACTAGGACAAGAATCTATCGGTAATACTTTAAGAATCATTGCAATGGTACCACTATCAGAAATGTTTGGTTATGCAACTGACTTAAGAAGTAATACACAAGGTCGTGGAACATTCCAAATGGAAAAAGACCACTATGAAGAAGTTCCAAAATCTATCGCTGAAGAGATTATAAAGAAAAACAGCGCTCAATAATAAATAATACTTGAAAAACTTTCAAGCATTAGATAAAATAGGTATGTATATATAAAAAAAGGAGGAAATAGAAAATGGCAAAAGAAAAATTTGACCGTTCAAAATCACACGTTAATATTGGTACTATTGGACACGTTGACCATGGTAAAACAACATTAACAGCTGCAATTACAAAATATTTTGGTAAATTTGTTGATTACGCTGATATCGACAAAGCTCCAGAAGAAAGAGAAAGAGGTATTACTATTAATACTGCTCACGTTGAGTATGAAACTGAAACACGTCACTATGCTCACGTTGACTGCCCAGGCCATGCTGACTACGTTAAGAACATGATCACTGGTGCTGCACAAATGGATGGTGCTATCCTAGTAGTTTCTGCTTCAGATGGACCAATGCCTCAAACTCGTGAACATATCTTACTTGCTCGTCAAGTTGGTGTTCCAAAAATCGTTGTATTCATGAACAAATGCGACCAAGTTGATGATCCAGAATTATTAGACTTAGTTGAAATGGAAATTCGTGAATTATTAAGCGAATATGACTTCGATGGTGACAATTGTCCTATCGTTAGAGGATCTGCTTTAAAAGCTCTTGAAGGAAATGAATCAGATGTTCAAGCTATTAAAGACTTAATGGCTGAAGTTGACGGATATATTGATCTACCAACTCGTGATACTGATAAACCATTCCTAATGAGTATTGAAGACGTATTCACAATTTCAGGACGTGGTACTGTTGTTACAGGACGTGTTGAACGTGGTGAATTAAAACTTAACGACGAAGTTGAAATCGTTGGTTTAAGAGATACTCAAAAAACTGTTGTTACAGGTATCGAAATGTTTAGAAAATCACTTGACTCAGCTATGGCTGGTGATAATGCTGGTGCATTACTACGTGGTATTTCAAGAGATCAAGTTGAACGTGGACAAGTTCTAGCTAAACCTGGATCAGTTACTCCACATCATCATTTCAAAGGTTCTGTATACGTTCTAAGTAAAGACGAAGGAGGACGTCATACTCCATTCTTCGCAAATTACAGACCACAATTCTACTTCAGAACAACTGACGTTACTGGTGTAATTACTCTACCTGAAGGTGTTGAAATGGTTATGCCTGGTGATAACATTGATATGGAAGTTGAATTAATCGCTCCAGTAGCACTTGAAAATGGTACTAAGTTCTCTATCCGTGAAGGTGGACGTACTGTTGGTGCTGGTGTTGTTACAGAAATCGTTGAATAATTTGTGTATATAATAAGAAAAGTGAATTTAATTTCACTTTTTTTTAATTGTGAAATAAGATATAATAAATAAAGGTGATTTTGTATGAAAGAGGATAAGGAAAAACAAAAAAATAACTCAACTATTTCTTCTAAAGTACAAGATAAAAAGGGACAATCAAGTGAAGAATTACTTGAAGAAATTTTAAACAAAAAGAAGTCAAAAAAAACTAAAAAAATAAAAGATACAAAAGCAAAAGAAACAACAGAAACAGATAGTAAATCATTAAAAAAATCTGAACAACAAAAAAGTGCTTCTAAAGAAAAATCATCTAAAACGAAAGAGTCAACAAAGAAAGTATCAAAAAACGTAAAATCCAAGAAGACTAAAACAGAATTATCTGCTGATGAACTATTAGATAATATAATTGCTAAAAAAGCCAAAAAGACAAGCAGAAAAAAAACTTCTAGTAGTGAGAAATCTTTAGAAAAATCGAAAGAAGAAAAAGTATCAACTGAGATAAATCAAGCTAAAGAACCAGCAGAAACAAAAAATCTAGATACAACTCACAAAAAATCAGATGAAAAAAAATCGGACAATCTTAACATTTCTGAAGAAGACAAAAAAAGTCCAGCACCAAAAAATCTTGATGACCTTATAATAACAAGAAAAATTACTTTTGATGATCAGAATTTAAATTTGAAAAGTAAAAAAACTTTGCAGGAACTTCGAAAAGCTATAGAAGAATTTGATCGCTTAGAAACATTAAGTGAAATAGCTAACAGCTCTGACAAGATCAACGATGCTAAAAAAGAAAATATTTTTGAAAACGAAGAAAATACAACTAAAGAGGAACCAGGAAATCGTGATTTATTTAAAACATCAATGATAGTCCTAGACAGTCGTTTTGATCGTCTATATAAAAGCGATAACGAAAATGAATTAGAAAAAACTAATATAGATGGGAATGAAAAAAATAGCGACAAAGAGGATATTTTTGATTCAGAAGAGATTGATGAACAAGAATACATAAACGATTTTGGAAACTTTGCTCCAGAAGAAGTTAGGCCACATCGAATTAAAAAGAAATCTTATTTTGATAAAGAAGAATTTAACCTAATTATTTTAATAACTTTTATTATTATATTATTAGCATTATTTATCCTTATTTTATTTCTGTATTTAGGAAATAGTGGTGAAAGTAATTCAATCAATTTAGAACCAGAAGTAAAAAATATTATTTCTGATGATAATTCAGATAAACAAGAATATGAATATCAACAATGTTTACAAAGTGAAGTTCCAGAAATGGAAATATTGCCAAGTGAATTAGAAGATGAAATAGTACATCTCCATTATTATTTAGAGAAAAATTACAAAACAAGTATTTTATATAAAGATTTAACTACAGGTTTTACATATGGTTACAACCAAGACGTAGTATATTATGCAGCCAGTACCATAAAAGCTTTAGATGGTTTATATATTTATTCAAAAGCTGCTACTGGTGAATTAGACTTAGAAGAGAAAATTGAATATAAATCAAAATATAAAGCTCAATCAAGTAAAGGCATGAGCCAGTATAAATATGGTGAAAAAGTTTCATTAAGAAATTTGGTAAAATATGCAATAGTTTATAGTGATAATTCAGCCCATCATATGTTAATAGATTATATTGGAAAAAATAATTTAAAAGAATTTGGTAAAAGTTTAGGAGCAACAGTAACATTGATGGGAAGCGATGACTTTGGTAGTATTAATGTAGAAGATGCCATTATTTACATGAAATCCATTAATGATTTTATAAATAATAATCCTGAACTAGGCGAAGAATTAAAGACATATTTAATAACTGCAGAACAAAACGATTTAGAACTAAAAGATTTAAATATAGAAGCAGCTCACAAATATGGTAATTATGGAAATTATTATCATGATTATGGAATAGTTTATGATGAACATCCGTATCTCGTTGCAATATTAACTACTGAAGGAAAAGGCGACTACGAAGAAAAAGTAAAAGATATAAATCGTCATATATATGAATTGCATAAGGCGTTCTATTCTACTCGTGAAAAACAATGTAAACTAGAAATTTATGGCAGTTAAAAAGTACTAATAAACTTTAATTATTAGTACTTTTTTCTTTTCTTTTAAATTCTCTAGCTAATTGACCACTTTGATCCATATTTTTATACAATCCTTCATTTATAATAAAATCAAATTCACCAATATATTCAAATGCCAAAGGGTTAAATCCCATTTTAAATTCATTTAGACCTTTATATGGATTAACGTTAGAAAAATCACCTGTTATTCCATTTAAATCCATAAAATCAAAATCATTTTTATAATATTCAATCAATTTATAATGTAGGAAGTAATTCGGACAAAACTTTTTAAAATCTTGATCATAACCACTTATTAGAATATTAACACGATTTTTATACTTAATTGTAATTGCACCAGCAATATAGGCTGTCTTATTTTGAGCTAAACATCTAGTAGCATATGCAATATTTTCACTATACATATTTAGAGATGTATCAGAAACTAATTTTCTTCTTAAATTAGCGCTACTTGGATTAGCCATTACTTTATTAACAATAGCAGCATTTTTCGTTAATTCTTCATCATATTTTTTTCGAAGATTAATTAGACATTCTTCAAAGTCTATTTGAACTAAAAAAACATCGATTTCATTTTTTTTTGAAAAAGCATTATAATAGTTGTAGTAGTGATTAATTGGATAATTTTTTTTATTCTTAATAAACTTATAAAGTATCTCTATATCTTCACGACTACCTTTTACTAAAGTCATTCCATTTCGAATACTTCTATTTATTTTATTTCTTGTATGTTTACTAACAGTTTTTAAATTAGTGTTCTTCAATACTTGAACCGCATTAAATCTTGGTACTTTTGTCTCAAAATGTCTATTATCTTTTAGTTTTCTAAAATGTAAATCAGCTAAAGTGTTTTCAATAGACAAATTTTTGTTGTGTATAACTTCTTTTCTTTTAAAATCTATTGTTCCTACTGAAATTTCTGGATTAACTTTAATAAAAGCAAAGTTTCTTTTGTAGTAATATTTTTTTAAAGCTTTTGTGAAGTCACTTAATAATCTTGGATTATAATAATCTATCAGAAATCCTTTAGGTGCATACCCATAACGAGAAAACATACCCAACTTCTTCGATAATATTAGAGAAGCTGCATGTATTTTACCACTATCATCAACAAATCCTAAGATATCGTAATCGTATCCCTGTTCAGATGCACAAAGTGCATAACTTGACGTTTGGTGATAACTTCCAAGAGGATGGTTATATGCAAAATCATTAAATTCAAATATTGATAAATTTTTTAATTTCATGTTAGCAACCCCTTTGCTATAAATTTAAATAAGAGGTTATTATATCATATCTAAAAAATATTGCAATATATTTATTTATGCTTTAAAATTAGAATAGAGGTGAAGTCTTGTGGAGAAAATTATTAAAAGATTTGAAGTTATGATGATTGTATCGTTTATAATGTGTTTTTTAGATGTTATAGCTGGAGTTGTCTTTATAAAATGCACTGATCTTATTACTAGATTAAATGTAATTATTTTAGGAAGTTTAATTGTATTACATGGTTTATTTTATCTAATTAGATACATTTATGATGGTTTAGGAAACAAGTTTTTTGCTATAGATTTAATAATTAGTGTAGCTTCTCTAATTTTAGGAGTATTTACTATATTTAATCCATTTGAAGCGTTAAATGTTTTAGGACCTTTATTTGGAATTTGGATGATAATTTATGGTATTGAAAAAATTTATTATGGATATCGTTTCATGAAAGCCATGGAAGGTAGCTATCCTTTAACTTTATTTATCGGAATAATAATGGTTATAATGGGAATTCTATCAATGATAAATCCATTTTCATCATTTATGTTAATTACAAGATTAGTTGGAATATTCTTAATTTGTTCTGGTTTATTAGAAGCAATGATTTGTAATTTATTTAGACAAAGAAGTCGTCATATCTTAACAATTTTTAAATAAAAAGGTATAATCAAAATATAAGGAAAATCCGCATAAGAAACTTGATTTTCCTTGATTTATCCCATATTATATGGTAAATTATTAGACAGAACGGAAGTGAACGTATGGAAATAGCACTTTTAATAGTATCAGTATTACTAATCGCAATAGTATTACTACAAAGTAATAAAGCAAGTGATGCAAGCCAAATTATAAGTGGTGGAAATGATGCATTATTCCAAAATCAAAAAGAACGTGGTGTAGAATTACTTATTACAAGATTAACAATTCTTTTAGGAGCTGCTTTCTTTATAATATCTTTCATAATGTTTATTAAATAGTCCGTTAAGGACTTTTTTTAATCTGTTTTTTTTGGATAGAATATGTTATTATTTATATTAGATAAATATGATATAAAAAGGGATATAAGGTGATATTATGAAAGAACAAGTTTTAAACTTATTAAAAGGAATCCATGAAGCGAAAGAGATTATTGAAATAAATGATCTTTTGGGACTAAAATCAAGCGAGGAATTACGCAATCTTCAAGAAGTATTAAATGAGCTTGTTGATGAATATTTAGTTTTTTACACTAAGAAAGGTAAATATATACTATTAGATAATTGTCCAGGTTTAAAAATTGGTCGTCTTTCAGTTAGCAAAAAAGGTTTTGGCTTTATTATCCTAGATCGTGAAGATGATATTTATGTTGACGCTAAAAATATGAATGATGCGATTCATGATGATATTGTTTTGGCTGAAGTATTTACATCAGGAGTAAGAAAAGAAGCAAAAATAATTCGTATTATAAAAAGAGAATTCCAAAATCTTGTTGGTGAAGTTGAATTTGATGAAAAAGGCCGCGCCTTCATCGAACTTGATGATGACAAACGTAACCTAACCATTGAACTAACTCCAGATAGTACTAGAAACTGCGTTGAAGGGCATAAAGTATTAGTAAGTGTAATCAAAGAAGTTAACAAGCATACTTATATTGCTAAGGTAGTAAAAATAATAGGACATAAAAACGACCCAGGAACGGATATTTTAAGTATTGCATATAAACATGGAATTTATGAGGACTTTGGAGAGGAAGTCGAAAATGAATTAGAAAGTATACCAAATGAAGTAGCTAAAGAAGATTTAGTGGGTCGTCGCGACTTAACAAATGAAGTCATATTCACTATTGATGGTGACGATACCAAGGACATTGACGACGCCATCAGCATAAAAAAACTAGAAAATGGAAATTATGAGTTAGGTGTTCATATAGCTGACGTTTCAAACTATGTTAAAGAAAACACTGCTTTAGGAGATGCAGCATATGATCGTGGAACTTCATCTTATTTAGCAGATACTGTAATTCCAATGCTTCCTCATAAATTATCAAATGGTATTTGTTCATTAAATGAAGGTGTTGTTAGACTTTCAATGTCATGTATTATGGAAATTGATCACAAAGGAAAAGTTGTAGACTATGATATCTTCCCAAGTTATATTAAAAGTCGTAAAAAGATGACTTATAAAAAAGTTAATGATGTTATAGTAAGAGGTATTGTTGCTCCTGACTACGAGCCTTTTGCCGACGATTTAATCCTAATGAATGAATTACATCAAATATTAAGAAAAGAAAAAAATAGTCGTGGATATATTAATTTCGATTTAGATGAAGCAAAGATTGTTCAAGATGAAAATGGTAAAGCAATCGACGTTGTAAAACGTATTCGTGAAGAAGGAGAAATGTTAATCGAAGATTTCATGATTGCAGCTAATGAAACAGTTGCTACTCATATCTTTAACATGCAATTGCCTTTTATCTATCGTATACATGATGTTCCAAAACCAGAAAAAGTTGATGAATTTATGACAATGGTCAAAATACTAGGATATAAACTTCGTGGAAACGTAAATGATTTGAGTCCTAAGTCAATGCAAAATATTCTAGATCAATTAAAAGATAAAAAAGAATTCGAAATACTATCAAGTCTTTTACTAAGAAGTATGCGTAAAGCTGAATACAGCAAAGAAAACATTGGACACTTTGGTTTGGCAAGTAAATCTTATACTCACTTCACAAGTCCAATAAGAAGATATCCAGACCTTGTTGTACATAGACTATTAAAAACATACTTAGTAGATCAAGATTTATCAATGACTACAATTCAAACACTAGAAAATAATTTGGTTGAAGTAGCTCAACATTCATCAGAAAGAGAAGTTGCTGCTGTTGATGCTGAACGTGATGTTCTAGATATGAAAATGGCGGAATATATGGAAGACCATATTGGTGAAGAATATGAAGGAGTAATTACAACGATTACAAACTTTGGTTTCTTTGTTCAACTTCCAAATCTTGTAGAAGGACTAGTTCATGTTCAAACATTAAAAGGTGATTACTTCACATATATACCAGATTTATTATGTATGATGGGTAAATCTACTAAAAAAGCATATCGATTAGGGGATAAAGTCAAAGTCAGATGTATTGCTGCTTCAAAAGAAAACTCAATGATTGACTTTGAAATAGTAAAGGTTGATGATAAGAATGGAAATAAAAAACAAGAAAGCTAATTTTGATTATTTCATAGAAGACACTATAGAATGCGGAATAGAACTTAAAGGTACAGAGATAAAATCATTAAGAAAGGGGTCTGGTGATTTAAAAGACACCTTTGCACTTATCCGTAATAATGAAGTATATCTTGTTAATATGTATATTGCTAAATACGAAGAAGGAAATCGCTTCAATCATCAAGAAAGAAGAACAAGAAAACTTCTACTACATAAAAATGAAATAAAAAAATTAAAAGAAAAAATAGAACGCGAAGGATATAGTTTAGTACCTTTAAAAGCCTATCTAGTAAGAAATAAAGTAAAAATCTTACTAGGAGTAGGAAAAGGAAAAAAACTTTATGATAAACGTGAAACTATAAAAGAACGTGACTTAAAAAGAGAAGCACAAAGAATTAGATAAGTTATTATAACTTATCTTTTTATATACATTAAAATTGTTAAGCCATCTGTTAATAATCTTGTAAACAAAAAATAGAATATTGACATATTATGGCACTTATAGAAATAAACCTCCTTTTTTTCAATAATAAAAAATTTCAAAATTTAGATTCATATTAGTTTAAATGTTGCCCATAATATCCAAGATTTATCATTAATAATATTATAAATAAATAACAAAAATACATTAATTTTTCCAACTTCCATTAATTTGTTTCTTATTACTATGGGTTGTTTTTTATAGCTAATAAATGTTATAATTAATATCGTAAAAAGGAGGCAGATAAGATGACTTTATCTACTGTGTGGTCAATATTTACAAAAATACTAGACATATGCGTAGTATGGTGTATGGCTTATTATATATTAAAAAATGTTAAAAATAACGTTAAAATGATACTAATTGTTAAAGGAGTTATTATAATTTTAATATTCAAACTCCTAAGTGATATCTTTAATTTGTATACTGTAGGAATTCTCCTAACATATGTATTCGAATGGGGACCTTTGGCGATCATAATCCTATTCCAACCAGAAATAAGAAGCTTCTTAGAATCAATTGGAAGAACTAAATTACTTGGACGTCATAAAATACTAACTGTAGAAGAACGTGAAAAAGTAGTTTACGAAATCATGGATGCTGTTGAATATTTAAGAAAAAATAAAATTGGTGCTTTAATGGTAATTGAACGTGATGTATCACTACAAGACTACATTACTCCAGCAACGAAAGTGTATGCGGATTTAACAAGTCCATTACTAGGGACAATTTTCTTCCCAAATAGTCCACTTCATGATGGTGGAGTAATTATTCAAGGAGATCGTATTACATGTGCAGGTGCTGTATTTAAAACAAGTATGGATCCTAACTTAAATAAAAAGCTAGGAACACGTCATAGAGCAGCTTTAGGTATTGCAGAAGAAACTGATGCTGTAGCTTTAATTGTTTCAGAAGAAACTGGACGCATAAGTATAGCAGTTGATCACGAAATTCACTATAACTTAAGCTTAGATGAATTTAGAATGATGTTAGTTGATGAGCTAAAACCTAAGACTGAATTATTCTATGATGCTGATGGTACAGAAAGCGAAGGTGAATTAGATGAAATCTAAAAAGAAAAACAATGCTTTCACAAAAATATTTAAAAATATATATAAGATGATTGATAAAACTATTGTTACTCCAATAAGTACTATAGTTTATAAAATTCAAAATAAATTAGGCAAGGATAGTAAAATAGAAAAACTACTTAATAGACCAAATGCTTTATTGATTTTATCATTAATATTTGCTGTAGTATTATTCTATTTTGTTGATAATGATGCAATTACACTAGTTAATAATGATGCAAAATTCTTAACTAATATTCCAGTAGAGGTAAAATATAATAGTAGTGCCTATGTAGTTGAAGGAATTCCAGAATATGTAGACATGACTTTAATTGGTGGTAAGTATGAGATTTATTTAGCCGAAAGTCTTGGCGACAATAAAGTAACTGTTGATTTAACTGACTATCAAGAAAGTGATAAACCAGTTCGTGTTAAGTTAACATATAATAAACAAGTAAAAAACGTTAAATATAAAATTGATCAACCATACGTAACTGTAACAATAAAGAAAAAAGTAAGTGAAAATAAAACTGTAAGTTACGATTTAATGAACCAAGATGAATTGGATCCAAAGCTAAGTGTTAAATCAGTAGAACTATCTAAATCTGACGTTATTGTTAGAGGTGCTCAAGATACTATTGATAAGATAGCTTCAATTAAGGCTTTAATAGATTTAAATAATGAAGAATTCACAAAAGCAGGAACTTATACACTAGATAATTTAAATCTTGTTGCCTATGGTTCAGATGGAAAGATCATCGAAAATGTTGAAATTGTTGCAACGAATATTAGTGCTAAAGTAGAACTTGACTCATTCTCTAAAAAAGTACCAGTAAAAGTACAAATTACGGGTGAATTAGTTAGTGGTAAAGCAATCTCATCAATAACTATAAATGGTGTAGACGCAAGTAGCTTTGAAACTACTATATATGGAGATGAAGCAGCTCTAGAAAATATTGAAAGTATTCCTGTGTCTATTGATGTAGCAGGCCAAGGAAATAATGGTTCTAAGACTTCAAAAGTAACTTTATCAAAACCAGCTGGTGTAAGAAACATAAGTGACGAAAGTATAACAGTTGTTCTTAACTTTGGTGAAGCTAAGCAAAAAACAATTACAATTAGTGGTATTAGAACTTCAAATGTTCCAAATGGTTTAACAGCCAACCTTGTCTCAGAGCGCGATAAGGATGTTGAAATCCAAGTAATTGGAGTTGAATCAGTAATTAATGAAATCGATTCAAATGGAAGTGGAATATATGCTTATGTAGATTTAACTGGTTATAATACAGGACAATATTCAGTACAAGTAAAAGTAGAAGGTAATGATTCAAGACTTCAATACATCGTTACCAAAAATGTAGACATAGTTTTATCTAAATAATAAAATAAAATGACTCTAGTCTTCTAGAGCCATTTTTTCTTCGAAAAAATATGCAATACATATTATTGAAGCAATACCTATAATTATATAGATAATATTATTTATCAATGTGTTTTTAATTAACATAGTAACTAAATTCAAATTAAATAGACCAATTAAACCCCAGTTTAATGCTCCAATAATTGTAAAAATAAGTGCTATTTTCTTAATTATTTCCATATAAACCATCCTTTTCTACTAATAGTATTAACAATTAATTTATATTTATGTATGAATAATTCAAAAAAACATAAATATTATTAAATAGAAAAGGTTGGGTGTTATGAAGAAAATATTTTTATTGTTTATAAGTATCATCTTATTAACAGGATGTGGTAAGGTTGATAAAGATAAACTAATTGAAACTTTTAAAGATAAGGTTGAATCTTCTAAATCATATACAATTGATAGTAATATGGAGATTTATAATTCAGAAGATACTTTTACTTATAATATAAAAGTTTATTACATGGATGATGACTACTTTAAGGTAGACATGGTAAATACTTTAAGTAATCATGAACAAATTATATTAAGAAATAATCGTGAAGTATATGTTGTAACTCCAAGTTTAAATAAAAGTTACAAGTTTGTAAGTGAATGGCCATATAATAGCAGTCAGTCATATATCTTAAATACATTAGTAAAAGATATTGATGATGCAAATGAAGTCGAATTTGCCGAAGAAGAAGACGGGTACAGTTTAAAAGTTCCTGTAAAATATCCAAATAATAGTAATTTAAGTTATGAAAAAATGTTATTTGACAAAAATATGGATTTAAAAATGGTTACAGTCTATGATACTGAAGATATAATGGCTATCAAGGTTGTCTTTGCGAAAATAGACTACAAAGCAAATTTAAAAGAAGATGATTTTAGTGTAGACAAATTGATTGATGAAAATTGCTGTAATACAAATGTTGATTCTAATAATAGTGATGAAAAAAATTCGTCAGCCGATAGTAATCAAGATAATAAAACAGAAACGAATTCAAATACAAAGGAGACATCTTCTCTCCAAGATATTATGTACCCTTTATATGTTCCTTCCAATACATATTTAAAAGAAAAAGAAACAGTGAATACAGAATCAGGTGAAAGAGTTATTTTAACCTTCTATGGCGATAAAAACTTTGTCTTAATAGAAGAAACAAGTCAAGTAAAAGAAGATTTTGAAATAATTCCTGTTTATGGTGACCCTTTAATGCTAAGTAATACAATAGGAGCACTAAGTACAAACTCATTATCTTGGACTTCAAACAATGTTGATTATTATCTTGCTAGTAATGATTTAAGTACATCAGAAATTCTAACAATAGCTGACTCTCTAAATGGAACTAACTTAGTTGTTGAAAAATAATGAATAAAATTCAATCATCCAAACCACTATAAAATAAAGTGAGAAACATGTGAAAATAGAACCGTTTCCGCATGATTCTAGTAACATTTATTTGATTTAAAAGTTAAATGTGATATAATTGGGTCAAGGTGGTTTAAAATGGAAAAGAAAAAAAATAAAATTAACTATAATACAACAGAACAAGACGAAATAAAGAAATTCTTAATCGTAATTGTTGTAGTATTAGCAATCTGCGGAGCATTCTACTTATTAGCCAGAGTTTTTGTTACTAAAGATTTATTTACAAAAGAAGAAGATAAAACTGAAGAAGTAACAACAGGTACAGTAGATTATGGCGTAGCAATCATGGGTCAAATTCTAAACAGACCTTATGATGAATATTATGTAGCTATTTATGACGCTAGTGAAGGTAAATATATCGCTGATATGGCAACTATCCTTTATAATTACTCAATTAAGGAAAAACATCTTCATGTTTATACAGTAGATTTATCAAATCCTTTAAATGCTGATTATTATGATCCAGAAAATGTTAATACTAAAGCTAAATCAATTTCAGAAATGAAAGTCGGAGATATTACTCTATTAAAGATAAAAAATAATAAGATTAATAAATACATCGTTGATTTAGATGCAATGAAAAAAGAATTGGATGTTAAATAATCTTGAAAGTTTAATACATTTGTATTAAACTTTTTTTCTTATACAAGATAATTTGTGGTATTATTTTAAATAGAGGGTGGACATATGAATGAGGAAAAGAAAAATAAAGTAAAATCAAATAATAAATCAACAACTTCATCAAATAAAAAAAGCAAATCTAAAAGTAATATAAAAGAAGTAAAGAAAGAGTCCTTTAATAAATCAGAAGAAAAAAAGATCAACAAGGATTCAAATGATTCTAAAATAAAAAAAGAAAAAACAAAAGAAAATATTTTAATAAAAACAATGTCTATACCAGTATCTGCAATAAAAAGTAAGTTAGAAGAATCAGCAAAAGATAAAAAAGTTGAAAGTGAAGCAGTTCGACTATATAAAAAGAAGAAAGAAAAAAAACAACGTCAAAAAAGAAAGTTTAATGGACGTATAAGTTTTGATGTATTTGGTCTTCTAATACTTATAATCACAGTAGCGTTTATATCATGTTTATTGACATGCATAATTAGTAATTATCAATTTAAAAAAAGAACCAATTTAATTAATCGTAATGTTGTAACAGACAAAAGCGTTCAAGATTTTTTGAATACGTATTCAGAAATATTAGATAACTATTATGAAGACATCAATAAAGATGAAATGATGGCAGCAGCCATGTCAGGTATGTTAGAATATCTAGAAGACAATTATTCCATATATTTAAATGCCGATGCAAGTGAATCTTTAGAAGAATCATTAGATGGAAGCTATAGTGGTTTAGGAATCGTTGTAAGAGGAACAATCGTTGAAGATGTATATAAAAACTCTCCAGCATCAGAAGCTGGCATAGAAGCTGGCGATGAATTAGTAGGTGTTAACGGAACAGAAATATCATTAGAAAATTATGGTGATATAGGCCAATTATTGGATAAAGAGAATGAGAATGATATTGTTGTAAAAAGAGAGAATAAAGAGCTTTCATTTAAAGTAAAAATAAGTAATGTATATGTCCCAGCAACATCAAGTACCATAATTAAAAGTCCAAATAAGAAAAAAAGTATTGGATATATAAATTTATCTACCTTTTCTGTTCTTGCCTATGAAGATTTTAAAGAAAGTCTAGAAGACTTAGAAGAAAAGGAAATAGATTCATTAATAATAGACTTACGAAGCAATACTGGTGGATATCTTGATGTAGCATCAAACATCTCAAACTTGTTCTTGGAAAAAGACCAAATCATTTATTCATTAGAAAGTAAAAATAAAATAACTTCATGTAAAGATGAAACGGATGAGAAAAGAGAGTATCCAATTGTAGTGCTGGTTAATGAAGCAACAGCATCGGCTGCCGAAGTACTTGCATCAGCACTTCATGATAGCTATGGAGCAACAATTGTAGGTAAAAAGACATATGGTAAAGGGAAAGTACAAAAAATGAGACAGTACGAAGGTTCTATAGTAAAATACACTTCTGCTAAATGGTTACGTCCTAACGGTGAATGTATTGATGAAATAGGAATTGTCCCAGAGTATGAAGTTGATTTATTAATAGAAAACAATACTATATATGATAAACAACTTGATAAAGCAATAGAATTACTTAATAAATAAATTAACAAAGGCACTGAAAAGTGTCTTTGTTTGTTATTTTCAAAAAAATATTATATAATAAGAACCGAAAGCGGGAAAAATATGAATGATATAAAAATAGGAGACAAACTAAAAATCTATTGTTATAAACATGATGGCTCGTTAGAACACACTTCTGAAGAAGCAATAGTCTTAGAAAACAATGATGATTATTTAGTTTGCGGAAATGGTAGAACAAAGATAACAGAAAAAGATGGTCGTAGCCATATGACTAATGAACCAGCAGTCTTATTCTTTTATAAAAAACATTGGTTCAATATAATAGGACAATTAAAAAAATTCGGTTTATTTTATTATTGTAATATTGCATCACCTTATATTCTGGATGGAAAATCTATTAAATATATAGATTATGATTTAGATTTAAGAGTTTTCCCTGATGGAGGATTCAGAGTATTAGATAGAAATGAATATAATTATCATAAAAAAATAATGCACTATTCAGATGAACTAGATACAATATTAAAAAGTGAATTATCATATTTAATTGAAGAAAAAAGAAATAGTAATGGTCCATTTGCTAAAGGAATAGTAGACAAATATTATGATCTTTATGAGAAAATCAAAAAAAATTAAATTTTTTTGATTTTTTTGTTGCATTTATTATTTTTTTGTTATATACTGAAAAAGATGTTTCGGAAAAAGCCCGAAAATATCACAAATATTAAGTCAAAAAAGCAAATAAAACGTTAACTTTTAAAACTTTTTAAAAAAAGTAAAAAAAAGAGTTGACAAAAGCCTAATTGATTTGATATATTACTAATGCAACCGAGAAAACAAAAGAAAATCGGATGTAAGAAATGATCTTTGAAAACTAAGTAAAAAAGTCAATTTGAGTAGCTTTGTGATCAAA
>CASPWD010000002.1 GCA_949425635.1 uncultured Bacilli bacterium
GCGAGATAGTTGTAAATACAAAGTTAATTGAAGAATACGATGTTACAGAGAATGAAGAGTATTCTTATGTAGATTGGGAATTTGTTGCAGAATATAACGACCTAGTTATACCAATAAATCCTGATACAGGAGATAGTCAAAGTGAGTACATCAAAATACTTCTAATAAGTTTAACTATTGTATTTGTACTGATACTATTTTATCTATCTGTTAATAAAAAAAGAAAAGTTATTTAATCAATTTAAGTAAACGTGGAATATATAAACATGAAATAAAACTATCAAACTACAAATACTTTACTACTAAATTCGTTATATATTCCACATTACTTATTTAAGAAAATAGAAATAATTTACGTTAAAAAAGAAAGATTGTTTTCAAGTTAACAGCAATCTTTTTTTTAATTGGTTAATATGATATAATTCTTATGATAGGAGAGATAGAATGAAAGAAGATTTAAAAACAATATTTTATATGGGGTTAGGAGCAATTTCTGAAACGAACGAAAAGATGAAAGAAGTAAAAGATGAACTGTATAGTAAAGGCAAAGAACTTTACGAAAAAGGAATAATCGCTAATGAAGAACTACATCGTAACATTACTGAATCAATAAAAGAAAATGTAACAATTGTAAACGTCAACACAGAAAAAACAAGTAAGGAAGATATACTAGATTCAATATCTAAATTATCAGAAAGTGATCGCAAAGAATTAATGGCATCATTAAATAAAAAAGGATGGGCTGATGTGAATAATGAAGAAAGAAAAGGTAAGAAACAATCTTAGTGGCAAAGAACGTTTATTTGAAATTCTAAATGTTTTAAAGAATCATGACGTAATAAGTGGTATAGACCCAAAAAAACTAAGAGCAATACTAGAAGATTTAGGACCTACTTACATAAAAGTTGGCCAAATATTGTCAAATCGTCCTGACATGCTTCCATCTGAATATATTGAAGAATTGAGTAAATTAAGAAGTAATGTCAATCCAATGTCTTATCAAGAAATATTAGATATCTTAAAAGAAGAATATGACCAAAAATTATTTACTATCTTTTTATCCATTGACCGTACTCCGCTAGGAAGCGCCTCAATTGCTCAAGTTCATAAAGCTATTCTTAAAGATGGTAGTGAAGTTGTAATAAAAGTTCAAAGACAAAATATTAAAGAAACCATGATAGCTGATATTAAAGTCTTAAAAAAGGCCATTGGAATTCTCCATGTTCAAAAACTATTTAAAAACATTATTTCTTTTGATGAAGTATTAGATGAGTTGTTAAGTACAACATTAGAAGAAATGAATTTTTTAACAGAAGCTTCTCATATCGAGGAATTCACAACAATCAATAAGGAATTAAAGTACATTAAAGTTCCAAAAGTTTATAAAAATCTAACAACTGAAAAAGTTCTAGTTATGGAATATATTGACGGCTCAAATATAAGTGAAATTGATTCTTTAGAAAGTCTTGGCTATGACCTAGATGAAATAGGTATTAAATTAGCTGAAAATTATATTTATCAAGCAATTGATGTCGGATACTTTCATGCTGATCCTCATCCAAATAATATAATAATTACAGATGGTAAAATTGGTTACATTGATTTTGGAATGATGGGACGTCTTAATCATCGAAACAAAGAAATCTTAAAAAGATGTATTATCGCTATATTTAATAACGATATCAAAGAAGTCGAAAGAAATCTTCTTATTTTAGGTGAAACAAAAGGCGATATCAATCACAATCGTTTATGCCGTGACCTTGAATTAATTCTCGATAAAAACAAAACAATGGGGATTAAAGATATTAACATAACTAAATTTGCTAATGAATTAATGAATTTATTATCTTCAAATGGGATTACTTTACCTAAAGACATAACAATGCTAGTAAGAGGAATTGTTGTCTTAGAAGGAACTTTAGAAGTAGTAAGCCCTAATATAAGTCTTCTTCAAGTGTTTGAAAATCGTGTCAAAAATATAAGTTTAAAAACAATTCTTAATAAAGAAAATTTAACAAAAGAATTTGGTCATTCTATAAGTGCCTTAGGAAGTTTAAATCGTTTACCACAAGACCTACATGCTTTCTTTAAAAGTACTACTCGTGGTGAAACAAAATTTAATATCGAAGTAACAGATTCGTATAAATTTTTAGATCGTTTTGAAAAGATGATTCACAGAATTGTCGTTTGTATTTTAGATGTAGCCTTCATTATTGGTGCTGCTCTAATGGTCTCAAATGGCCTTACTACATCAGATCAAAGGTTCTTATTTTATTTATATGTTGCTGTAGGTTTCATTTTTACGGTATGGCTATTTATAAAAATGTATTTTGATAAATTAAATCGAAAAAAATAGAAAGGAGTACAATGATATGGAAAGTAATAGAAGCTTATATCTTACTATAGGTATCACTGTTTTCCTTTTTACATTTGTCGTATTTTTAATTTATTTAGTATACTGTTATGCCTACTATGATAAGAATGAAGAAAAAATATATACAAGTATTTATAATACTCATGATTTTAACTATATATATGATAACCTATCTGATACAGGTGACTTAGACAAAGATGATTTTAATATACCAATAGATTTAATGTATAACAAAAACAATTTAAAAAACATTTATTATTCATATTATAAAGAAAGCTCTTTATTTGAGAATCTTGAAGATTTTATAAATACATATTATTATGGTGAAATTATTGTTAATAATGATGATATTGACTTTGAAAGCTATAATAAAACAACTTTAATTTCTAGAAGAGACATCAAGTACAAAAGTATTAACTTAACTAATAGAAACAATTATGTAACCAGTATTGGTTTAAAAAAGAATGTTACTTTAAAATTAGAAAAAAATGCTGAGTTAGTTTTAGATAATAAAGAACTTTCATGTGAAGAAGATTTATGTAAAATAGATAATATATTTGGTGGTCTACATACAATTCAATATAGTTCAAACAATCACAACTATTATAGTATTATCTCTATCAAAGAAGATAATGAAATAATTGATATAAGTACTGAAGATAAGCTTGTTACTATAAAAAATACGAATTATGTACCTGATACTTCAAATAAAGAAGACAAAGTACAAAATGCAGATCTTAATATAGGGACATATAAAATAAATAAATGCTATATTGATGGCAGTTGTGCTTCTAAGAAAAAAAGCTATTTAACATTATCAGAAGATGGCACAGCAAAGTATTATACTTATGTATCTTTCGAAGCTGCAGGTGATAGTTATTTAGGAACATATAAAATAGAAGGTAATTTCTTAATTTTATCTTTTGATAGTCATATTTATAGTGTCTATGATTACGATACAGGTCAAACTACAGATATAGATGCTAAAGTTAATACAGAAATACGTTATAGAATAGACAATCCAACAACATTAACTAATGATTCATATCAACTAAAATATAGTGCAGAGTAATTTGCACTTTTTCTTTTAACAAATACAATTGTATGCTATACTATTTTACAGGGAGTGATAAAAGTGTTTAACTATTTAAAAGGGAAAATAGATTCATATGGTCCTAATTATATATGTTTAGATAATAATGGTATTGGCTTTTTAATTTATGTTGCCAACCCATATGTATATAAAGAAGATCAAGAATATAAAGTATATATTTATAATCATATAAGGGAAGAAGAATTTACTTTATATGGTTTTAGAACAACAGAAGAAAGAGATTTGTTTTTAAGACTGATTAATGTTAAAGGAGTAGGTCCAAAGCTTGCTTTACCAATTATAGCTAGTCCAGTTGATGCAATTTATGATGCTATTGAAAGAGAAAATATTCTTTATTTAACGAAGTTCCCAAAAGTTGGAGATAAAGTAGCACGTCAAATTATTCTTGACTTAAAAGGAAAATTAGTTCGTAATGATGATTTATTTACAAATGATGGATTAGATGAATTAATGGCTGTTCTAGAAAGTTTAGGTTATAAAAAAGGCGATATTAAGAAAGTTTTACCAAACGTTGATGCCGGAAATCCTATTGAGCAGCAAATTAAAGATGCTTTAAAATTATTAATGAGTAGATAATAACAAGTGAGGGTGATTCTATGAGAATAGGAATTGATATAGATGATACAATTTCTAATACTAATGATAAGTTAGTAGAAGAAGCTGTTAAATATGATAAGCAATATGTTAAAGGCCGTGGTTTTAAAAATAAAGACGCTTATTCTTTTATGGAAATGTTCTATTGGACAGTTATTGATGTTGACAGTTTTTATAAAATAGCTCATAAAGGTAATTTTTATTCAACAGTTGAACCTATTCCAAACGCTGCTGAATGTATTACAAAGTTATATGAACAAGGCGACGAGATAATTTTTATTACTAAAAGGAAGAACACTATAAAAAATCGTCATATAACTAAGAAATGGCTAAAGAAATATGGCTTTAAATATCATAAATTAATCCTTGGTGGAGATAAAAAGGGGCAAATTTGTGAAGACAACGACATCGATATCTTTGTCGATAATGATAAGTATAATATAATTGATGCGGAAGAAAGTAATGTTAAATGCATTTTAAGAGGAACAAAGTATAATAAAAAGGAAAAAAGTTTCACTCGTATTGAAGATTGGCCAGATATTTATAATTATATAGAAGAGGTGAGAAACAGTGGCAAGAATAGTTGATGGTTCTAAAAAAGACGACCTAGATTTCGAAGGCTCTATTAGACCAGCCTCATTGGATGAATATATAGGTCAAACAGATATTAAGGAAAACCTAGAAGTATTCATAAAAGCATGTAAAATGCGTGATGAAGTTTTGGACCATGTTTTATTATATGGACCTCCAGGTTTAGGTAAAACAACTCTTGCTCACATCATTGCTCACGAAATGGGAACGAATATTAAAACTGCATCAGGTCCCTCTATTGAAAAAAGTGGCGACCTAGCAGCAATTCTTTCTCAGTTAGAACCAGGAGATGTATTATTTATTGATGAGATTCATCGTATTCCAAGATACATCGAAGAAATTTTATATCCAGCCATGGAGGACTTTGTATTAGACATTGTTATTTCTAATGGCGATGGTTCTTCAAGAAATTTACGTATAGATTTACCACCATTTACTTTAGTAGGAGCAACTACTAGAGCTGGAGATATTTCAGCTCCATTACGTGACCGCTTTGGTATTACATCAAAACTAAGTTACTATACAGAAGAAGAACTATATCAAATAATCAAACGTACTAGTAAAGTTCTAAATATGCCAATTAATGAGAATGCTGCTTTAGAGCTAGCTCGTCGAAGTCGTAAAACTCCACGTATTGCCAATCGCTTATTCAAACGTGTTCGTGACTTTGCTTTAGTTTTTGAATCAAGCGAAATAGATGAAGATATAACAAAAACATCACTAAGAAGATTAAAAGTTGATGAAGATGGTCTAGATCAAATTGATATTCAATATCTAGATGCATTAATTACGAAATTTAATGGTGGCCCAGTAGGAGCTCAAACTGTTGCAACTTCAATTGGTGAAGAAGTAACAACGATTGAAGATGTTGTTGAACCTTATTTATTACAAGAAGGATTCGTTAAACGTACTCCACGTGGTCGTGTAGCAACCGAGAAGGCATACAATCATTTAAATATTGAATATGACCCAAACAGTTCTAATAAATAGAGCTGTTTTTTAAAATAATATTATCAGTTCATATAAATTTATTCTTGACTAAAAAATAATAAAAAATTATTATAGTACATACAAAGAGGAGAATACTTATGAAATTTATCATTACAAGAATTGACTATAATAGCGTAAAAGCTGAAGTGGAAGGATACTATCCATTAAAAGGAACCTATGAACGATTTTTTGATGAGCTTAATGGCTACATAAAGAATCCAGGATATGTAAATAGTTTAGAATATAAAGATCATACAATTTGTATAGAAAAATATGATCAAACATATGGTTATTTATTTACTGATAGTTATGTTTTGGATGGTCTTTTAGAAAGCGACGCTCGCTTCATGGAATATTTAAATAAATTACTAGCAGAATACGAAAGTAAAAAAGACAATCTTAGACTAGCTATTGAAGAAAAGATAGAAAATAGAAATTTTAACATGGAAGCATCTAAAGAAGCAACTCAAATATATAAAGCATATTGTGAAACTGGTGAGTTACGACCTATATCATCAGAAAAGTTAGTAAGAAGAGTAATAGAATTATTTTCGGCTAACGCATATCATATCTACACGAATATTTCTACAACTATGGAAGGGGATATTATCTTAAAACCACAAGTTTCTTTTAATACTCCTAAGTTAAAAAAACTAAAAATAGCTACTGGAGTGAGTGGAGTAGCTACTGCAGCATTAACGATAGCAACTTTAATATTTCCAAATCCAATAACTGCGTTTTCAGGTCTAGCTACAGGTATTGGATGCTATTGTACAAATGAAAGAAAAAAAGAATCAAATAATGAAATGGCAAGAAAAACTTTAACTGAGTTAGCAGAAACATATAAAAAACTATATCCAGAAGTAGAACCAGAAGAAGGACCTAAATTAATAAAACAATAATGACTATTCTACAAAATTAAACTTACTAAAAATAAAGAATCAAGAAAAGTGACTTGATTCTTTTCTATTGCTATAAGTTGTCTTTTTTTGATAATATAAAAGTAAAAGTGAGTGAGATTATGATAACTAAATTAAAAAGAATATTTTGCTTTATACTAGACCTAATAATTCCCTATATTATATATATATGTTTTTTTTAGAATTTGTGATGCTTCTCTTTTTTGAAAATAATAATCTTCTAAAAAAAATAGGTTTAATAGCAATACTTATATATCCTATTATATTTTTTGTTTACCAAGTGTTCAAAAGTGACTTTATAAAGGGACAATCTATTCCCCAGAAAATGTTCAGACTGAAGTTTAATACTAAATCAAAATGGCAATTACGTATTAAAAATATTATTGACTCATTTACTTTCCCAATATCCTTTATAACTATCCTGTTCTTTAATAAAAGTATTAGTGAACGAATTATGAAAATAGATTGCGTTGATATAGATAATAGGAAGGAAAAAGATAGTTATTACATCTTTGAAAAATTTTTGATTTACTTTTATTGCATCTGTTTTGTTCTTTTTTTATTCATCTTTAGTAGTAGAATAACAATGAATAAAGAAAAAATAACTGATGTTCTAAATAACTCAAAAATAATCACTGAAAAAATTGGTAGTGTAGAAAAAATATCATATAGAGACTTAAAACCATTCGGTAATCAAACAGGTAAAGGGGAAATTATTTTTAAATTAAAAGCTACCAATGAAAATGGGGAAAAGTTTATTGTAGATATTTATTATAATAGTGAAATAAATTGGTATTCAAAGTTTATAATCGAAAATAAAGAATATGTAGCTGAACCTGAACATTTTGATTTAAATGAAACATTAAATAAATATCAAGAAATATATAATAACTTTCAAGAAAAATATAAAGATGAGTTTCAAGCAACCGAAATTAGTGGTAGAGAAGATGTAATAGAAAAAGCCGACAAATTATGGGAAAGTTTTTTTACAGAGGAACCACTTGCTGGGTTAAAGTATAAAGTTTACTACGATAAAAATAATGATTGTTATATGGTATATGCTTACCCAGCAGATTATAATACCGTTGGTGGAGGAAGAAGATTACTTATAAAAGCAGATGGCGAAGTTATAGCAATTTGGGGTGAAAAATAAAAATCAGGATTTACTCCTGATTTTTTACGTCTTTCATTATCATCTCAGTCAATCTATTTGCTCCAAAACTATGATAAGAATCTTTTAATGTAATTAAAGAAAAAGGAATACTAGGTAATTCAGGTTCAGTTTTTACTACAAAGAATTCCTCTTCTTTTAAATCTCTCATTGCAAACTCTTTAGTAACTAAACCAACACCTAATCCAATTCTGACAAAGTCTTCAAGCAAATTTGCACTAGCAATTTCTAATTTAGAGGTTAATTTAATATCATATTGTTTACAAAATTCTCCAATTACTTTACGAGTAGTAGAAGGAGTCTTTGGAAGTAACAAAGGGTAGTTTTCCAAATCTTGTAAAGGAATCGTGTTTCCCTTTAATTCTGTAAAGTGTTCACTAGACGAAATAAAGCATTGATGTAGCATTCCTACTTGTTGTATTTCTAAGTCATCATCTTCAATATCGGTTTCTTTAGCAATTAAAATATCAATTGTTCCATCTTTTAACATATTACGCATAACCTTACTAGGATCTGTAAAAATTTGAATAGTTATATTTGGATAAAGTTTATGAAATTCTTCTAAGTATTTAAGCAAAAAGATTCGACATAAAGTAGTACTGATTCCAATTCTAACAATCCCAGTTTCTAATTTTTTTAAGTTAGAAAATTGTAATTCAGCAGCTTCAAAACAATGCATTCCTTGCTTTATATGATTATATATTTCTTTACCATTGTCTGTTAAAATAACCCCGCGTTTTGTTCTAATAAAGAGTTCTCCACCTAGTTGATTCTCCAATGTTTTTATCTGTTTAGTAACAGCTGGCTGACTTATCATAAGTCTTTGACTGGCTTTTGTAATATTTCCAACTGTTGCTACTTCATAAAAAATTCGATACAATTCAAAATTAATATTCATATATCATAACCTCCTGTTATCATAACTATGTCAAATAAGTATTTTTATTATAATGAAAAAAGTTCTATAATTCAATATATAAAAGAAGAGGAGTAGAAGTTTATGAAAAATAGTAGAGTAGATTTGCATATGCATAGCACATATTCAGATGGTTCAAAGAGCCCAAAAGAATTAATAGATTTAGCATCGTCTAAAGGAATAAGTATGATGGCTTTAACTGATCATGATGAAATAGCTGGTTCTAAAGAACTTATGAAATATACAGATTCAGGGATATATTTATATAGCGGAGTAGAACTTACTGCCCAAGTACAAAAAGGACGTATGCATATATTAGGTTATAATATAGATTTAGAAAATGAAAAACTAAACAATCGTATTAAACAACTAAAGAGCGATGCCATTTATAACATAATGTTATATGTCGAAGTATTAAAACATGACTTTGGAATTAAGTTACCAGAAGAGGAACTTTTAAGTATTATAAATAAAGAAGGGAATGTTGGTCGTCCTCAAATTGCAGCATTATTAATAAAACACGGATATTGTACTGAAGTAGAAGAAGCTTTTCAAAAATATCTTATAGCTGCTTATGAAAAAGTTCGTAAACTAAAACGCGGTTTAAGCAAAGAAGAATGTGTCGATTTAATTCTTAGTGCCGATGGAATTGTTTCACTTGCTCATCCTAGTTCATTAAAGCTAACAGATCAAGAATTAGATTCAGAAATAGCCTATCTTAAATCACTTGGTATGCAATCAATTGAAGTAATACATATTAATAATAGTGAAAATCAAAGAGCTTACTACTTAGAACTAGCCAAAAAATATAATCTTTTAATATCTGGTGGTACTGATTATCATGGCCCTGAAGTAAAACCAGATGTTGAAATAGGTACAGGTCGTAATGGAAACGTTGACATCAAAGAAAACACTTTGAGTCTTACAAAAAATATTAAAAGTAGATACATGAGAAGATAAACTTTTATCTTCTTTTATTTTGCAAAAAAGCTTCTAAATAAAAAAAGTATTATAAAAAAGAAGGAAATCGAATATCAATAGATAATAATTATAAGTAGAGGATACATTTTTTTCCTCTCAAAAAAGTAGGCGAATAATGAGCACGTAATTTAAATGCAACTAAAATTAAGAACAGGGGGATTATTATAAAAACAATCAATAAAAACACAAAAAATATTAACCAAGAATTTTATAAAGGAAGAGTGGATCGTGTCTTTAAATCAACATTAGGCAAAGAGGAAAACCAAGAATTATTAGAGTGGTTTTTAACGTTAACTTTAAAACGAGAAATGAAGATTATAAAATATTTACGAAACGAATTGCCAATAAATACAATTCGTGAAAAGACAAGAGTTGTTGACCTTTTGGTAGAAGTAGGAAAAAACGAATTATTACACATCGAATTAAATAATAATATGTCAGGAGAATATGGTAAAACAGTTCAAAAAAGAAATTTTATGTATGCAACTAATGATTATAGTCACATCCTAGAAAGAGGAGATGACTATAGTATGAGTTGTGATATGTTATCAATTGATTTGTCCTATGGATTGGGATTAAGTAAGCAACTTTATGAGTATTATTATGTAGAAAATGCTAAGGGTGATAAATATGTAGAAGACTTTGTCATCTTAGTTGTGAATATGGACATGGCAGATTGGCTATGGTATAATGGGACCATAGAAGAACAAGGTGAAATAAAACATTTAAGAATGTTAAATGCAGCCAAGAAAGAGTTAATTAGTATGTCTAAGGGGGATATAATGATGTCAAAATTAGCTGATGAAATCATAACATTAAATGAAAATACTCAATTCAGAAGATTTATGAGCGCAGAGAAAGAAGCCAAGATGTGGGAAAATACTGAAAGAAGCTTAGCGAGAAAAGCTGGATTAGCAGAAGGAAGAGAAGAAGGATTAAAAAAAGGCTTAAAAAAAGGTATAAAAGAAGGAATAAAAGAAGGTATAAAAGAAGGCATAAAGGAAGGAAAAAACCTAGAAAGACTAAATATCATTGAAACAATGACCAAAAATGGCATAAGTATTGAAGAGATTAGTAAAATGATCAATATATCTGTTATTGATATAGAAGATTTGCTAAATAAAAATACTATTGAGAATAAAGACTAAGTAACATAAAAGAACTTATGGAAAATAAGCTCTTTTTTTCTTACGTTAAATAACCAACAATACTATAAAGTATTCACAAATACCACAAAAAATGTTAAAATTAGAATGAGCTTAAGAAGGTGTATTATATGGAAAGTAAGACAAGTTTATTTGATGTAAGCTTAGTTAAAAGAAAACTTATATCTTCCACATTAAAAGAAGTATATAGTAGTTTAAAAGAGCGTGGATACAATCCAATAAATCAAATAGTAGGTTATCTAATAAGTGGTGATCCAGGATATATTTCTAGTTACCAAAATGCTCGTGAAAAAATTCTTGATTTTGATCGTGCAGAAGTCACAGCTGTAATTTTAGAGGAGTATCTAAATATAAAATGAGATGTTTAGGATTAGACTTAGGAACGAGAACTTTAGGGTTAGCTATGTCTGATAAAACAAATATGATTGCATCGCCATACAAAGTTTTACATTGGGACGGAGAAAATTATGATTTGTTATTCGAAGACTTAGACAACATTATTAAAGATAACCAAATTACTGACTTAGCTTTAGGATTACCTAAAAACATGAATAATACCCTTGGATTTGCTGCTGAAAGAAGTTTGAAATTTAAAGAAGCATTAGAAAGTCGTTATAACTTAGAAGTAAAACTAATCGATGAACGATTATCTACCGTTGAAGCCACAAACTACTTACTTGAAGCAGATATGAGCAGAAAGAAAAGAAAGAAAGTTATAGATGGAGTAGCAGCAAGTATAATACTTGATACTTATCTAAAAATGAGAGGAAATAATTAATATGAACGAAGAAAAAAAAGGTGTTTTTACTATTGTAAACGATAGAGGAGAAGAAATAGAATGCGAAATTTTATTTACATTTGATTCTGATGAAACGAAAAAAAGTTATATCGTATATACAGACAATACAGTAGATGAGACTGGCAGTACTAAAGTATATGCTTCAGTTTATGATCCAACAGGACAAACATCAGCTCTAATGCCAATTGAGTCTGAAAAAGAATGGCTAGTTATCGAAAATATTTTATCATCAGTACAACAAAAAATCGATGAAGCAGAAAGTGCAGCTGCATAATTTTGAAAAAGAAGATTTTAATAGTATTCGCTGTTCTTATATTTATTTTAGTAGTTAGTTGTGCAGGTATTATTATATTTTATAATACTTCATTAAAAGCTCCAACTACTGCTAAAGAAGAAGCTGGCGAAGTAGTAACAATTATAGTGAATCAAGGAGAAACTTCTAAACATGTCATTGATACTCTATATAATAGTGGACTTATTCGCAATAAATATGTTGGTTATGCATACCTTAAATTAAACAATGATTTTATTTTACAAGCTGGTGTCTACGACATCGAAAAAGGCTTAGATTTACCAGAAATTTTAGAATACATTGGCAATGGTAAAGTCGTTGATAATAGTATCTCTGTGACATTTATCGAAGGCCGACGTCTTACATCATATGTTAAAACAATAAGTGAAAATTTTAACGTTTCAGAAGACGACGTAATGGCAAAATTGAACGATAAAGAGTATTTAAAGACATTAACAGAAAAGTATTGGTTCTTGACTGATGAGATACTTAATGATAAATTATATTATGCACTTGAGGGATATCTATATCCAAATACATATCGATTTAACAAAGACGCAAGCATTGAAGATGTTATAGAAAAGTTATTAGATGCAACAGGTACTATTCTAACAAATTACAAAACACAAATCGAATCAAGTGAATACACAGTTCATGAAATACTAACAATGGCTAGTATTGTTGAACTAGAAGGCGCAGGTAGCGATGATCGCCAAGGAGTTTCAGGAGTTTTCTACAATCGTTTAAATAATGGTTGGAGCCTTGGAAGTGATGTAACAACTTACTATGGTGCTCGTGTTAATATGAGTGATCGTGATCTTTATCAAAAAGAAATTGATGAAGTAAATGATTATAATACACGTCCCGCTGCAATGGCTGGTAAATTACCAATTGGTCCAATATGTAGCCCAGGTAGTGATTCCATAGAAGCTACACTAAATCCAAAACATCATGATTATTTCTATTTTGTAGCCGATAAAAACAAAGTTACCTATTTTAGTAAAACATATGAAGAACATAACAATACAATCAATAAATTAAAAAGTGAGGGACTTTGGTTTACTTATTAAGGTGGTATTATGAAAGAAAAAATATTAGAGATGGAGCAATATGCTAAAGATCATAATGTTCCTATAATAGAAAAAGATTCTATTGCCTTCATCATGAAGTTTATAAAAGCTAACGAAATTAAAGATATCCTAGAACTAGGGAGTGCAATAGGATATTCTGCAATTCTTATGGCTTCAGTTAAAGATGACATTAAACTTACTACAATTGAACGTGATGAAGCAAGATATATGGAATGTTTAAAGAATGTAAAAAAATGTGGTATGGAAAATAAAATAAATGTAGTATGTCAAGATGCTCTAGAAGTAAATCTATCTGGAGTAGCTTATGATTTGATTTTTATTGATGCAGCAAAAGGTCAATACACTAAATTTTTTGAAAAATACAAATATTTCTTAAAACCTGGTGGAGTTATCATAACAGACAACTTAAAGTTCCATGGTCATGTTGGTAACAGAAACAATATAGCTAGTAGAAATCTAAAACAATTAGTAGGTAAAATTGAGAACTATATCGACTTTTTAAAAAATAATGACGAATTTGAAACTAAATTTTATGATGTTGGGGACGGCTTATCTGTAAGCATAAGAAAAAATGATGTCTAAAATATTAATATATGTAGATGATTTAAAGCATTTAGATGATTATAGAAAAGTAGGAATCTCTGCTTTTCTTTTTGCACTTAAAGGCTTTAGTGTAGGATATCGTGATTATGATATCGAAGAAATAAAAAATATTAAAGTTTCAAATAAATATATATTGTTAAACAGAGTTTTAGATTGTAAAGATGTCGATAAATTAAAAGAAATCCTAAAAAAAGTAGTTGATACTTGTGATATTCAAGGGCTAGTTTTCGAAGACTTAGCCCTATGTAATTTAGTTAAAGATTTAAACCTACCAATAGAAACTATCCTGTTCCAAAACCATTTTGCCTCTAACGTTCATTCAGTTAACTTCTGGCTTGATAGAGTAGATAGTGTAATGTTAAATAACGAAATAACATCTTCTGAAATTAGCTATATTTTAGAAAATGCTAAAGGGAAAGTCTGTGCTCACTTATACGGATACAATCAAGTAATGTATAGTAGAAGACTCCTTCTAACTAACTGGAGTGAAGAGTTTAATATTCCTCCAAAGAGCACTAACATTTTAGAAGATAAAGCTACACATGTAAAGTTTAGAGCAATGGAAAACGAGCATGGAACTATTATGTACTCAGATAAGATATACAATGGTCAAGAGTTACTTTCTTTACCAAATCAGGATAAAATAAAATATTACTATGTGAATCCAACGATGATAGATCATAGTCAAGTAATGAACTTCATTACATCCTTAGAAAATAAAGGTATAGATGTTTCAAGTAACGAAGACGATGGGTTCTTAAACAAGGAAACAATCTATAAATTGAAAGAGAGGAACAAATAATGAACCATTTAGAATTACTTGCTCCTTCTGGAGATTTAGAAAGATTAAAAATTGCTTGTCTTTATGGTGCAGATGCTATCTATATAGGCGGGCAAGACTATAGTCTTAGAGCGAATGCCTTAAATTTTAGCTTAGATGATATAGCTCAAGCTGTTAAATTTGCACATAATTTAAATAAAAAAGTATATGTTACAGTAAATATCGTCTTCCATGACAAAGACTTAAAAGGAATAGAAGAGTATCTACGTCACTTAGATGAAGTAGGAGTAGATGCCATCATTGTTTCTGATGTTGTCGTTATGGAATTATGGAAAAAGCTTAATTTAAAACTAGAATTACATGTTAGCACACAAGCATCCAGCTTAAATTACGAAACAGTTAAATTCTATCAAAACCTTGGAGCAACTAGGGTAGTTTTAGCCCGTGAAGCTTCAAAAGAGGATATTAAACGTATCAAAGAAGAAACAGGTATTGAAATAGAATGTTTCGTTCATGGTGCAATGTGTACAAGTATTAGTGGACGTTGTGTTTTATCTAACTATGCTACAAATCGTGATAGCAATCGTGGTGGTTGTGCTCAAGTATGTCGTTTCATTTTCGATGCTGATAATACAGATCAAATATTTAGTATGACTCCAAAAGATTTGAATATGGTAGCGAATATAGAAGAAATGATTCATGTTGGTGTAAATTCCTTTAAAGTAGAAGGAAGAATGCGTAGCGTTTACTACATTGCAACAGTTATATACGTATATCGTCATTTGATTGATAAAGTAGTGAATAATACTTTAGATGATGCATATACTAAGTATAGCTTAAGTATACTAAATAGATGTGCAAACCGTGATTCAACAGATCAATTCTTTAACGGATTACCAGGAAAAGACGAACAATACTTTCTTGGGCGTGATGAAATTAGCAACAAAGACTTCTTGGGAATTGTTAAATCATATGATGAAGAAAGTGGTATGGTAACTCTTGAACAACGTAACTATTTTAAACCAGGGGACGTTGTTGAATTTTTTGGACCAAATAAGGAGCCAATAACATTTACTATTCCAGACGAATTATATGATAAAGATGATAAACGAATTGAGGTTGCAAATCATCCACAAATGATAGTTAAGTTTAAAACAAATTTCATGCTTGACGAATTTGATATGATGCGAATTAAAGTGTTTGACATTTCACAATTTTTATAGTATTCTTATGAAGATGTTTTTTTAAAGGAGATGCTTGTAATGGCAAATAAAGAAGAAATTCTATTAACTGCAAAAGGTTATGCAGAATTAGAAGAAGAACTAAATGATTTAAGAGTAAATAAGAGGGCTGAAAATGTTCTAGCAATTAAAGAAGCAAGAAGTCATGGCGATTTATCTGAAAACTCAGAATATGATGCTGCTCGTGATGAACAAGCAAAAATCGAAGCTAGAATTCAAGAACTTGAATATAAATTAGAACACGCAACAATTATTGATACTAAAGATAAAACAAGTGTTAATGTTGGTTGTGATGTTACTATCGAATATGTTGGCGATGACGAAACGGATACATATAGTATAGTTGGTTCACTAGAAGCCGATCCATTCGAAAATAAAATTAGTAATGAGTCACCAATCGGACGTGCATTAATGGGTGCAAAAGTTGGTGAAATTATTAGTGTTGAAGGTCCAAACGGATCATACCAAGTTAAAGTACTTGAGATAGCTTAATTGCTATCTTTTTTGGTTGTTTTTTTACAACTTGTAAGGTATAATATTGAAAGTTAAAGGAGATGTGTTTATGAAAAACGTACACAAAATAGAAATAGAAGTAAAAGGTAGTGACTGGGAATCTATTCTAGACGCTGCATTTACAAAGAAAAATAAAGATTTACAAGTAGAAGGTTTTAGAAAAGGTAAATGTCCTAAAAACGTATACATGCAAAAATTTGGTATCGAATCACTTTATATGGACGCAATTGATGAAGCAGTAGAAAAAGCTTATGCAGAAGCTATTAAAGATAATGATTTAGTACCAGTTTGTCAACCAGACATGGACGTTAAAGAAATAGACAAAGACCATGTTAAATTTGAATTTACTATAATTACAAAACCAGAAGTTAAACTAGGTGAGTACAAAAATCTAGGAGTTAAAAAAGACAAAGTTAAAGTAACGAATGATGAAATTGAATCAGAAGTAGCTAAATTATGTTCAAGATTTGCTGAAATAGTTGTTAAAGAAGACGGCGAAGTAGAAGAAGGAAATACAGCAGTTATCGATTTCGAAGGTTATGTTGATGGAGAAAAATTAGATGGTGGAACTGGAGCTAATTACCCATTAGAAATTGGTTCACATACATTCATTCCTGGCTTTGAAGAAGGTGTAGTTGGAATGAAAGTTGGCGAAACGAAAGAATTAAACTTAAAATTCCCAGAAAACTATACTCCAGAACTAGCTAATAAAGATGTTAAATTTGATGTTACAGTTAGAGAAATTAAAGAAAGAGTTCTTCCAGAATTAAACGAAGATTTCTATGCTGATTTAGGATACGAAGATATCAAAACAGAAGAAGAATTAAAAGCAGAAGTTAAAAAAGCGATTGAAGCAAGAAAAGAAGAAGAAGCAAAAAATAAATATTTAGATGACGTTCTAGAAGCAGCTTCAAAAAATTTAGAAGTTGAAATTAATCCAGAAATCATTGATGATGAAGTTCATAGAATGATTAATCAATTTGGAGAACAATTAAAAATGCAAGGAATCTCATTAGAACAATATTTCCAATTTACAGGAAGTTCTCATGAAGACATGCATAAACAAATGGAACCTGAAGCTGAAAAAAGAGTAAAATATCGTTACCTAATTGAAGAAGTTGCTCAAGCTGAAAAAATTGAAGTAACTGACGAAGAAGCTGAAAAAGAAGCAGAGACTATGGCAGCTAACTATGGTATCGAAAAAGAAGAATTCCTAACACACTTTGGTGGATTAGAAGTTGTTAAATACGATGTAAGAATGCGTAGAGCTCTTGAAGTTCTTGGCGGAGAAGAAGTTAAGTAATTGGTTTATCCAATTACTTTTTTTCATGTTTAATATAATTTATGATATAATAAATTATATTAAACAATATAAGGTGATTTTATATGGCAAGAAAAAAAGAAGATAAAAAAAACATTTCAGAAACGGAAGAAATTACTAAGTTAGAAGAACAAAAAATAGAAAAAGAAGAGGAATTAACTGTAAAAGAAATAACTGATATTCAAAACGAAATTAATAAAGAACTTTTAAAAGTAAAGAAAACCAAAGAAAAGAAAAAATCTCAAAATGCTACATACTTATTCTTTACATTTTTTGTTAAAAGATTAAGAGAAGACAAATTATATTTATTTTCATTTTTAGTAACGATTGCCTTCTTCTCTATATTCTCTTTTAAAAAACTTCAAGAAACAGAAGGATATTATGATCGTAAACAAGAAAATAAATTAACAGAAAATAACACAACACCAACCGTTAATACTCCAACTGAAAATAAAAAAAATGAAACAACTATTACTGACGAATTAGACATCAGTGATTATATTGGCATCTACAGCCGTGAAATAGTTTTAACATCACCTGTGGTTCTAAATAACACTTGTACTATAACTGATTATAAAATTATTTACCAAATAAAGAAAGACAAAACCATGACTAAATATCTAATGAATGATTGTTTAGGCACTATAAAAATGTGGAGCGATTCTTTAAAATATGTTTCAAGTAGTGGAGCTAGATACATTAGTGCTAATAATGTGAACTTCTTGTTTTCAACAACCAATATGAAAGAAGTAGACGGAGAAACATACAAAATAGATGAAGAAATTAGCACAATTAGAGAAAACAGAAAACAAAAAGATATCGAAAATTATTTTTATGACAACAATATAATTTTAATGAGTAAAGATGACTTAGTTTTACTAAAAGGTTCAAACATTAGCTACCAATTATCAGAAAAATATAAAATTAATAAAGTTATTGACCAAATAGTATATAAATCTTCAGCAAAAAACCAATTTAATTTCATAATCTTCAGTGATAGTGAAAATAAAACTTGCTATAGTGAAGAAGAGATCAACAAAGAAGGCTTTGAAGACACAGAAAATTATAAAATTTACACCATTAAATATGATGCAGAATCAGGAACATTTGCACCTGAAAAAGAGATTATCAGTCGAAACAAGAGTGCTAGCTGTACAAATTATGAAGAAGATTTAGAGGAACTAAAAAATTAAAAAAGGCAAGAAATAACCAATAAATGGCATTTATAAAAGCCATAAAATCTCTTTATAAAGACTAAAATTGAATGAAAAAAAGATTTTCATTCTTTTTTTTACGTAAAAACGTAAAAAAAGATAGACAAAAAAAACTTACGATTATATAATAGTCATTAATGTGAAATCTTGAGGAGGCGAGACATGAAAAATAACTTACCAGTAATGCTTCTTAAAAGGATTGTCCTTTTACCTTTTCAAGATGTTCGTCTTGATTTAAACAATGATATAAGTAGTAAAGTAATCAACCTTGCAATGTCTAAACACAATAGTGAAATTTTAATCGTTTGCCCAGTTGATTTATACGAAGAATCTCCCGATATTTCGGACTTGCCGTCAGTTGGAGTGGTAGGAAAAATCAAAAGTAAAATGGAACTACCAAATGGCAATTTGCGTATCGTTGTAAGTGGTTACAAAAGAGTAAAAATAGTTGAGTATGTTAATGAAATATCAGATGGGGATATCTTAAAAGCTCATACTATGGAAATTGACTTACCAGCCTTTGATGAAGTCGAAGAAACCACGCTAAGAAGGAAACTTTTAGAGCAACTAAATAGTTATATTGAATGTTCTTCTCTAATAAGTAATAGTATCCTATCTAGTATTAAAGATATAAATGATATTAATAAGATAACAGACATCATAGTTTCATTCATGCCATTCAAAATAGAAAAAAAATTATTATACATGCAAGAAATAAATCCATTACATCGTGCCAACGCTTTAGTTTATGACATGTCGATGGAACTTCAAGTAGCCCAATTAGATTCAAAATTAGATGATGCTCTAAGAGAAGACTTCGAAAGAAATCAAAAAGAAATTGTTCTTAGAGAAAAAATAGAAGAGATAAGAAAAGAATTAGGTGAAACGAATCTAAAAGATGAACTTATCAGTGATTATATAGAAAAAATAAATGATTTAAAATGTGATGGTCGTTTAAAAAATAAATTAGTCAATGAAGTAAAAAAACTAGACTATACTAACGAGGCAAGTCCAGAAGTAAGTACAATTAGAAATTACTTAGACTTAGTTCTAGATTTACCATTTGGTATAAAAAGTACGGATGAGACTGACTTAGACAAAATTAAAGATAACTTAGATGATACTCACTTTGGTCTAGATAAAGTAAAAGATCGTATAATTGAATATATCGCTGTGAAAACTAGAAATAAAAACCTACGTAGTCCTATAATCTGTTTAGTTGGTCCTCCTGGAGTAGGAAAAACAACTTTAGCTATGGGCATTGCCAATAGTTTAAATAAAGAATTCTATAAAATAAGTGTTGGTGGCTTAAACGATTCAGCCGAACTAAATGGTCATATTAGAACTTATATTGGTTCAGGACCAGGTAAAATAATTCAAGCTTTAAAAAAATGCGGTACAAGTAATCCTTTAATCCTAATTGACGAAATAGATAAAATGGTTAAAGATTACAAAGGAGACCCAGCTTCAGTATTGTTAGACATTCTTGATCCAGAACAAAATAGTCGTTTTATAGACAATTATGTTGAAGAGCCATTCGACTTATCGGAAGTAATGTTTATTTTAACAGCTAACTATGAAGAAGATATTCCAGAAGCTTTATATGATAGATTAGAAGTGATTGAGCTTTCAAGCTATACAGAATTTGAAAAACTAGACATTGCTAAAGATTATCTGATTCCTAATATATATAAAGAACATCTAGTTTGTAGTAAAGAAATAAAATTTACTAACGATATAATAATGGAAATCATCAATCGCTATACGAAAGAAGCTGGTGTACGTGACCTTCAAAGAAACCTAAGTACAGTTGTTAGAAAAATTGTTACTAAATCAGTTAGAGAAGCCAATAGTCCTATAAAAGTTACAGTCAAAAAATCAGATCTTCCAAAATATTTAGGACCATACAAATACGATATTACAAATCAAGCAATAACAAATCATGTTGGTTTAGTAAACGCTCTAGCTTATACACCAATGGGTGGAGCAGTCTTACCTGTTGAAGTAACAATGTACGATGGCAAAGGAGACTTTAAAGTAACTGGACTTATTGGTCAAACAATGGATGAATCAGTTAGTGTTGCTCTAAGTTACATTAAAGCTAACAAAGATGTTTTCAAAATAAATGATGAATATTTTCAAACGAAGGATATCCATATTCACTTCCTAGAAGGTGCTGTCAAAAAAGATGGACCATCTGCAGGTGTCACAATCGCTACAGCCTTATTAAGTTTATTCTTAAATAAAGAAGTACCAGCTGATGTTGCTATGACTGGAGAAATTTCCCTAAAAGGCGATATTTTAAAAGTAGGTGGCATCAAAGAAAAAATCATTGGAGCTTATAACGATGGTGCTAAAAAAGTGTTCATTCCGTTTACTAATTCCTGTGATTTAGATGAAATACCTGACATTGTTCAAGAAAAAATAAACATTGTATTAGTTAAAAATTATAAAGAGATATTTTCTGCACTTTTTAAGTAATGAAAAATCTCTTTTTTCATATCTTTAAATAGGAGGATTATTATGAAACAAGTTATACCTTTTAGTAAAGATATTGTCTTTAAAACAAATATTGCTAGTATTACTAGTATTTCTTTAGAACACGAAGAAAAAATAAGTGATGGTGAAATTTCTGGAGACTTCATCGTTTTTGGTGATTATAAAATTCATAACGATACAACTGAACGTGAACTATTTAGATTTAAACTGCCATTTACAACTTTAATTCCTGATAATGTTATTCCAAGCACAATTTCTATTGATGTAGAAAACTTTACTTATGAAATCATAGAAGAGGATGTTTTAAAAGTAAATATTAACTTTAGTATTGAAGGAGACGAAGAAGATTTAGAAAAAAGAATGGAAGAAGATTTAAAAGATGCGGAAGAACAAGAAAAAATCGAGAACCAAAACGAAAATGAATTTACGAACGAATTAAACTTTTTCTTAGATGATAAAATCATCAGCAACATAGCGAATATGGAAGAACTAAGAGAAAAAAGTAACGACCAAATGTTAAAAGAATTTAAAAACGAGGAATCAGAAGAACCAGTATCTAAGGAAGAGCAACCAACAGAAAATTCAAGTATAAATCATGATATAGAAGAATTGCTTTCCCCCTCAGTACACTCTCTAACAGAAAGGAATACCACTGAAGTAAAAAGATATATTGAAAAAAGCGAAGAAAATAAAGAAGATAGGTCTTACATGGAAGAACCAGTTGCGAATAAAGAAGAGACCAAATTAGAAGAAACGATTATCACAAATAATCTTGACCAAACAAAAACACCAGCCATCGAAGCCTCAAGGATAGAAAAAGAAGGCACTAGTACAAGCGAAAGAGAAACAAAAGATAGCGAGGAACAAAAAAATATGATAAACGAACAAACAATGAGTAGTGAATATGTTACATACCACATTCATATTGTAAAAATAGAAGAAACTCTTGATACAATAATCAAAAACTACAATAGTAATTTAGATATTCTAGGACTCTATAACGATGTAAGCAATATCAAAGTTGGCGATAAACTAATCATTCCCCAATACTTAGATGAATAGAAGTCTAGAAGTATTCAACAAGATTTATAAACCTTATAAAATAACCCGTAAAAATAGTGTTTACATTCTAAATACAATGGAAGGCGATTACGCTGTTAAATTGAATCCTAAAATAGATTATAAAAAATTATACAATTATCTTCACAGCCGTAATTTTAACTACTTACCAGAAATGTCTAAAGATAGTCGTGATGATATGGTTGTCTTAGAATACCAAGAAGATTTAAGTATCGACAATAATCAAAAAGCCCTAGATCTCATTAATTTAGTGGCTTTATTGCATACTAAAACAAGCTATTTTAAAGATGTTCCATTAGATACTTACAAAGGTATCTACGACAACATCAATAATAACTTAATATATGTTGAAAATCTCTATAACAATATGTTTGAATCATTCCTAAAAGAAGAATATTTAAGACCAAGCCACTACTTATTTCTTCGAAATTATTCTCTTATTTATAACGCTACGAAATATTCTAAAACTAAATTAGACGACTGGTTTGAAGAATTAAAAGATAAAACTAAACAAAGAGTAGTTCTAGTTCATAACAATCTAAAACTAGATCATCTAATAAAAAATAAAGAAGAATATTTAATAAGTTGGGATTCTTATACCTTTGACACTCCAGTTCTAGACCTCTACAACTTATATAAAAATGAATGGAGAGAAGTAGAATTTACTAGCATATTCGCCGCTTATAACAGTAGTTTCTCCCTTTTAAATGAAGAAAAAAAATTATTAGATATCTTAATAAGTATTCCCTTCGAAGTAAAACTAGATAACAATGAATACCAAAACTGCCGTAATATTAGAAGTCTAATAGATTATTTAAGTAAATCTTCCAAGATAGTAATCGAAACCTAAAAAGGCCAAAGTAGTCGAAATAATAAAAAGAATAATAAAAAGCATTCAACTAATAATACAATAATATTAAATCGTAATGGTAATATCAAAGTAATTAGTATTTGATAAAAAATTAAAATACTTAAACAGAATATCAAAAGAATTGTAAAAAAAGGATTTTTGTTATTACAGCGCATCAAACTCACCCTAATATAAAATATGTCTAAGAAACAAGTTTTGTTTCTTTTTTTTCTATATATTTATACGATTCGGTTCAATATGAATGTATGACTTTTCTAACACGAATATAAATAATAGACTGTGTTATTTAATGTAAAACTACTAAAAAAGTTAGATAGTAAATAAAAAAACAGCAAGGACCTAGAACTCAACTTTCGAATTGTCGAAGGCTTAGCAAGCAATGCTGCTGATACAAGTAATAAAACAAGTAGAAGTGAAAGATAGGTTTAAAAATCTAGGAATTCTCTCTTAGCTGCAAACGGTTAGATTTCTAACTACTTTTCTAATACACTTTGTAGACACCAATTCTTTTATTTTTCTTTCCATAATTTTTCTAAAGTGCTATGATAAGTTGGAAAGGGCGGATAAATATGAATATTCTAGTTGTGGATGATGAAACTGCTATCGCCGATTTAATTAGCATCTATTTAAAAAACGAAAACTACAACGTCTACAAATATTATTCTAGCCAAGAAGTATTAAAAGATTTAGAGAATCTAAAAATAGATTTAGCTATTCTAGATGTCATGATGCCTGATTTAGATGGCTTCTCTCTATGTAATAAAATTCGTGCCAAATACAACTTTCCAATCATTTTCGTCACAGCAAAAGTAGAGGATATCGACAAAATAACAGGCCTAACAATTGGCGCCGACGATTATATAACAAAACCATTTCAACCATTAGAATTAGTTGCTCGTGTAAAAGCTCAATTACGACGCTACACTGTCTTTAATTCAAGCAGCGAAGCAAGAGAAAACCTAATCGATTTTCGTAACATTTCAATCAATAAGGATACCCACGAATTTTATTTTAACGAAGAAAAACTAGAACTAACCCCAATTGAATTTAAAATTGTTTGGTTGCTTTGTGAAAACCGTGGGACTGTTGTAAAAACCGAAGACCTATTCCAAAATGTTTGGGGGAAAAAATACTTCGAGAGCGATAACAACACCATAATGGTACACATTCGTCATCTTCGCGAAAAGATGAAAGATACATCCAAAAATCCAAAATACATCAAAACAATATGGGGAGTGGGGTATAAAATTGAAAAATAATTTACAAACTAAAACTTTTCTTTTAACTATATTTAAAATCTTTATCTGGTCAGTTCTTCTTCCTGCAACAACCATTTTCTGCGTCGAAATTATCAATCTTCTAGACTTTAATTGGCTATATCACATATCACCCAATGTATATTATTTCTTTAACAACCTATATAGATTTTTAACATCTAGTATTCTAATGTTTTTACTAATTGTAATCTGGGTCTTCGGTGTTTGTATGATTTTATATGGCACAATCAAAAAACTTTTTTCTTACATCAACGCTCTTAGTGAAGCTGCCGATAAACTATTTGATAAAGAAAGCGAGTTCATTGCACTCCCTCAAGAGTTAGAAGAAGTCCAAGAAAAAATCAATCACTTAAAAAGAGAATCAGAAAAAAATGAACGTCGTGCTATTTTAAATGAACAACGAAAAAATGATTTAGTCGTTTACTTAGCCCACGATTTAAAAACACCTCTAACTTCTATGATTGGCTATTTATCTCTTCTGGATGAAATAAAAGATATGCCTCCTGAATCAAGAGAAAAATATATAAGCATTGCTCTAGAAAAATCATATAAATTAGAAGATCTAATTAATGAATTATTCGATATAACTCGTTTCAATTCAGAAAAAATAATTCTAGAACGCGAAGATGTAAATCTAAACATGATGTTAGAACAAATAATGGATGATTTCTACCCGGTCTTAAAAGAGAATGACAAAGAAATCAAACTTACAAGTAAATCTAAAATTCTCTTAGATGCGGATCCCGATAAATTAGCCCGTGTTTTCAATAACTTAATCAAAAATGCCATCTACTATAGTACAGACAAATTAATAACAATAAATGTCACAAAAACAGAAAAAAGTGTTAAAATTATAGTAAGCAACAAAGGTCGTAAGATTCCGCAAGAAAAATTAAATCGCATCTTTGAAAAATTCTATCGTGCTGATGCTTCAAGACACCAAGCATCTGGTGGAACAGGCTTGGGCCTTGCAATTGCTAAAGAAATAGTCGAATTACATGATGGTACGATAACTGCAACGAGTGATGAATTGCACACAAAATTTACTGTCTTATTGCCCATCAAGAAAATTAAGTAAATCTTAAGATTTTTGTAAGATTAAATTAAAAAACAGTCGTAAAAAAGTTGCTACAATCTATTTGTATAACTTGAAGACTGTTTTTCTTTTTGGAAAAAAGTCACAAATTGAAAGGAAAAAATATGAAAAGAAAAAGATTAACTGAATTAATGCCTTTCCTAATACCTATACGTTCTTGGCAAAAAAACTTTTTTTACCAAATAAAAATGCGTTTAGATAAAGCAACTTATTCAACCAAAGTAGGAGAGCTTTTACCTTTTGTTGTTGCTTCCTCCAGTACCTGTATGATTAACCAAAACAGTGGGCAAGACATAATTTACCAAGAAAACAAAGTGAATAATCTAAAACTTATAAGTAAAACAATGAATCGTCTTTTAATTAAACCAGGGGAAACTTTTTCTTTCTGTTACTTAGCAGAAAACGCTCATAAATACGGGAAGTACAAAGACGGTCTAGTTCTTGTAAATGGCGCAATTGTTCCACGTAAAGGAGGCGGCATTTGCCACATTAGTAATCTCTTATATTACTTATTCTTACTAACTCCCTTAACCATTGTAGAAAGGCATGGACATGATATTAAGTCCTTCCCAGATCCTGATCCCAATGAACCGATTGGCATTGATGCCACAATCAACAGCGGTTGGCTTGATTTAAAAATTCGAAACGACACTAAGGAAACTTATCAAATCTTTATTGATTTTGATGAAACACACATGATAGGCAAAATTCTTTCGAATAAAGAAACCAACACATCCGCCAGCATCAAAAATGGTCAGGTGAAATATTGCAAGAAAAACAACAAAATATACGAAATAGCCGAAGTAATAAAAGTATTAAAAGATAAAAAAACAAACGAAATAATAAGTGAAACAAAGCTTTACGACGAAAAAATTGAAATCGCTTATACTTTACCAAAAAACATCATAATAATTGAGGAGAAAGAAATATGAAAAAAAGAAATGTAGCTATAATTTTTGGAGGATGCTCCAGCGAATACAGTGTCTCGCTAATGTCTGCTACCTCTGTGATTGAAAATATCAAAAAAGAGAAGTATAACGTAATCTTAGTTGGTATTACTAAAGAAGGAAATTTCAAATTGTATAAGGGTCCAATAGAAAATATTCCTAACGATACATGGAATCAATCTCAGTATACCGAAAAAGTAACCATATCATGTAATCGAGAAGATCATGGTTTAATTAAACTAGCTTCTCATGAAAAAGTCCACCTAGACATAGTCTTCCCCGTTCTTCATGGTCGCAACGGGGAAGATGGTCGTTTGCAAGGTCTTCTTGAACTAGCAAACATTCCGTATGTTGGATGCGAATCCTTATCATCGGCTCTTTGTATGGATAAATATAAAGCCCATGAACTAGTAAGAAATACCAACATTAAAGTTCCTGAATCTTTTATATTTACTCATCAAGATTCTTTTGAAAAAATCAAAGAAAAAGTTCAAAATCTTAACTATCCCATCTTTGTAAAACCACTAACATCTGGTTCCTCTTACGGAATAACAAAAGTAGAAGAAGAAGTCCAGTTACAAGAAGCTGTCACATACGCTTATGAGTTTGATAGTACTATTATTATTGAAGAAGGAATCGATGGCTTCGAAGTTGGCTGTGCCATTTTAGGTAACGAAAATCCAATAATTGGAGAAGTAGATGAAATAGAACTCCAAGAAGGTTTCTTTGACTTTCAAGAAAAGTACAACTTAATTACAAGTAAAATCATTCTTCCAGCTCGCATACCTTTAAAAGAGCGTACAAGAATAAAAGAAACAGCTCTAAAAATTTATAAAACTTTAGGCTGCCAAGGTTTCGCTAGAGTCGATATGTTCTACACCAAAGATGCACAAATAATTTTTAACGAGGTCAATACCATTCCTGGGTTTACATCTCATAGTCGTTATCCAAGTATGCTAAAAGAAATAGGGTATACCTTCTCTGATATTATCGATAAACTAATTGAATTGGGGCAATCTAGATGAAAAGAATAACTTTAACAGAAAAAGACATGTACAAAGGAAATCTAATTCTTGTTAACCAATATCACTTAATACATGACCAAGAAATTCAAAATACCTTAGAACCCTTTAATCCTACATTCTCTAATATTCTTTTCAATAAAAGTGCGAATCGTTTTTTACAATTCATTTTAACTGAGATTTCTGCTCAAGACAAGATTGTTCCTGTAAGTGGCTATCGCAGTTTAGAGGAGCAAGAAGAGATTTTTAATACCTCATTACAAAACGATGGCTACGAATTTACCTCAAAGTATGTAGCGTTGCCTAATGCCAGCGAACACCAAACAGGTCTGGCTATCGACTTAGGCCTAAACTTGCCAGAAATAGATTTTATTAGACCATCTTTTCCTCGTCAAGGTATCTGCAATCAATTCCGTCATATTGCTATAAAAAATGGTTTCATTGAAAGATACAAAAAAGACAAAGAAGCTATAACTAACATCAGTGCAGAAGAATGGCACTTTAGGTATGTTGGCCACCCTCATGCCAAGATTATGTCTTTAAAAAATTTCTGCTTAGAAGAATACATTGCATATCTAAAAAATTTTAAAGACACTCCTTTAAAATATGATAGATACGAAATTACTTATCTACCTTATCAAGGCCAAGATCGAATACTAGAGGTAGATACTTTTATAGAAATATCTGGTAACAACATAGATGGATTTATCATAACAAGGACTTCTAAATGAAAAAGTCCATCAATTTAGATCAAATACGTTTAATAGCTTCTTTTGCTATAGTAGCCATTCATGTATATCCGTTCGCATCTATAAATGAAACTTTAGATTTCACCCTAACCAGAATTCTTTTTCGTCTTGCACTTCCTATATTTTTAATGATTACTGGTTATTACTTAATACCATCTTGTATAACAGATAAAACAAAACTAAAGAATTACACAAAAAAAATAATAAAGATATACCTAATAGCTATGATTATCTTCCTGCCTATAAACATCTACAGCAAAACTTTTTCTAATGTCTCCTTTTTAAATAAAATAAAAGCCATCTTTCTAACGGGAACCATGTACCATTTATGGTATTTTCCAGCTCTTATCCTAGGTATTTGGATTACTTATTATCTAATTAAGTATATAAAACATCCTAAATACGCTGTACTTATCTTATATACAATCGGTTTACTAGGAGACTCTTACTATGGCTTTATATCTAACATAAGTATTTTTAATCAATTATATTTATGGATCTTTCAAATTTTTGATTACACAAGAAATGGCCTATTTTATGTTCCTATATTCCTTTACATAGGATATAGTATAAAAAAACAAAAACCAAAAAAACATAAACTAACTGTCTACTTCGCTATTTTTTTTATACTTCTTCTTTTAATTGAAGGTATAATATTATATGGTCTTAATATTCAAAGACATTCTAGTATGTATATTTTCTTAATACCTAGTGCTTACTATTTATTTGAATTAATACAGTCTTACCAAATCACTCAAAATAAGCAAATTAGAACTATGGGTACTTTAATATACATCTTACATCCTTTATTTATTATTTTTATTAATAAAATAACCAAAATAATAAATATAGATATTATCAAGCATTCGAGTATACAATACATCTTAGTACTTATAACAACAACATTTTTTTCATATATCATTTTAAAAATAAAGGAGCTTTATAATCATGCAAGAAAAGAAAAAAATAAATAAGGAGTCATCCTCTATTTTAACAAGTCGTGCTTGGATAGAAGTGAATCTAGCTAATTTAGAGCACAATGTAAATGAAATAAAAAAAGTAATTAACCCAGAAACGAAAATAATGGCTATTGTTAAAGCCAACGCTTATGGATGTGGCCTAGTCACTATAGCTAAAAAACTAAATGAAATAGGCGTAACTGATTTAGCCGTAGCATCTTTAGAAGAAGGGATTACCTTAAGACAAAATGGTATTCAAAGTAATATCTTAATATTAGGGTACACAGATATCAATAATATAAACTTAGTAGAAGAATATAATCTTATTCAAACTTTAGTGGATATCGAGTATGTTGAAAAAATTTCTAAGATATCTTCAATTAATAAGTTGAAAGCTTATATTAAAATTAATACAGGTATGAATAGAATAGGTATAAAATCGGATGACATAGAATTTATCAAATCAATTTATGATATAAAAAATATGAAAGTCGAAGGCTTATTTACTCATTTCTGTGTAGCAGATAGTCTCAAAAAGGAAGACATCGCTTTTAGTGAATATCAAATAAACGAATTTAATAAAGTAGTAAATGCTTTACGTGAAGCTAATATTAATTTTGGTAAGATTCATATGCAAAATAGTTATGGTATCTTAAATTACAATTATCTTAATTGTGATTATGTAAGACCTGGGATTATAATGTATGGTGCATTAGTAGAAAAAGATAATTATCCAAAAGTAAATCTAAATTTAAAACCAGTTTTGTCTTTAAAAGCTAGAGTAGGTAGTGTTAAAACAATAAATAAAGAAGAATCAGTAAGTTATGGACGTACTTTCATAGCTGACAAACCTACTAAAATAGCTACACTATGTATTGGCTATGGTGACGGCTATCCAAGATCCATTTCCAATTCGGGAGCTCATGTTCTAATTAATGGTCATCTTGCGCCTATTGTTGGTCGTATTTGCATGGATCAATTAATGATTGATGTAACAGATATTCCTGATGTGAAACAAGGTGATATTGCAACCCTTATCGGTAATCAAGAAGAAATAAGTATTGAACAAGTATCTTTATACGCCAACACGATTACTAATGATTTACTATGTCGCCTAGGTCAAAGACTTGACTATATCTATATTGATGAATGAAATAATATTTTACGATATAAAAAAGAATATAAAAAATAAATAATTTATGTTATAATCAATTTGAGGAATAAATCATAAAAAAATGATACATTGATTGAAGACAATGATTCCTTTTGTCGCTGAATAGCTAGCTATTCAGAGTTTTTATTAACTAAGTAATAAAAATATGATAATGCCAAGTTGAATAAATATTATCGTAAAATAACATTTTTCTCTCTTTGTCATAATATCAACCCCTTCTCCAAAACCCCCCTGAAGAATTTTGAAGATGAACAAGGAATGCAATGTACTAATCAATGTATCAAGTCGTAATATACCAGTAAATTATTCCCCTGTAAATACTAAAATACAAGAAATTTAAACGAATTTCATTTTGGCTTTTATATTAGTTATAAAAGCTTTTTTTCTGCCTAAAATTCAAGGCAAAATCACAATTTGTTATTTTTAAAAATCATTCCAGCAAAGTAAAAATAAATTATTATATTGACAAATGTTATATAGTGTTATATATTATGTATAACAGTTGAAGGAGGAACTCTATGAAATTGATAATAAGTAACAGTAGCCCAGTTCCTATATACGAACAAATAAAGAATGCCATAATATCTAACATTATGAATGGTGATCTAGTAGAGGGGGAAGCCCTTCCTTCTATTCGTAATTTAGCAGCTGACATTAAGATAAGTATTATGACTATCAAAAAAGCATATGACGAACTAGAAACAGATGGTTACATATCGATTAGACAAGGAAAAGGAGCTTTCGTTGCCCCTAAAAATATGGAGCTAGCTAAAGAACAAGCTAGAAAAGATATTGAGAATCATCTAAACAAAATTATTGAGATAGCAAACAATTTTAATATTGATTCAAAAGATATCTTAGATTTATATGAATACTTAAGTGGGAGTGAAGAAGAATGAAAAATGCTATAGAAATAAAAGATTTAACTAAGAAATATGATAATAAATTTGAATTAGGACCAATTAATTTAAACATACCATCAGGATTTATTATTGGTCTAATTGGTGAAAATGGAGCAGGTAAGACAACTTTAATAAAGTCCTTACTTAGCATCATCAAACCTAATAGTGGAACTATAAATATTTGGGGGAAAGACATAAATAAATATGAATCAACTATTAAAGAAGATATCGGAGTAGTTCTAGATGGAATGTTCTTTCCAGAACTTCTAAATGCCAAAGATTTAAATCTTATAATGAAAGACATTTATAAAAATTGGGATTCAGAACTATATCTAAATTATTTAAGTGAATTTAAATTATCAAGTGATAAAAAGATAAAAGAACTTTCAAAAGGAATGCGTAAAAAACTAGAAATCGCCGTTGCTTTATCCCATAAACCAAAACTTCTTATTCTAGATGAACCAACTAGCGGTTTGGATCCTGTAGTTAGAAGTGAAGTTTTAGACATATTCTTAAAATTTATCGAAGATGAAGAACATACTATTCTTTTATCGACTCATATTACAAGTGATTTAGAACATATCGCTGATGAAATAATATTTATTGATAAAGGATCTGTCTTACTACAAGAAACTCGTGATAATATTTTAGACAATTATGGTATTTTAAAATGTGATATAGAGGACTTCGATAAAATATCTAAAGAAGACATTATCAGGTACAAAAAGCAAAAATACAATTATGAAATTCTTACTTATAATAGAGATAAATTATCTAAAAAATATAAAGACTTCGTAATTGATAAAATCACACTTGAAGAACTAATGGTTTTAATGATTAAAGGGAGTGTTAAATAATGTTAGGATTAATAAAAAAAGACCTTCTTATGGTCAGAAGTAACTTAAAAATAATCGTTTTAGTTTTACTTGTCTTTGCTTTGATGAGTATGAACGGTGAAGGGGACTTATCTTTTGTTGCAGCTTTAATGAGTGTAATGATTTTCATATCAACATTTAGTTACGACGAATACAATAAATTTGATGCCTTTTCTCTTACTTTTCCAAATGGTCGAAAAAATCTTGTAAAAGCCAAATATCTAGCTAGTTTAATGTTGATACTATTATCAGTTCTATTGACTGTCTTATCCAATTTAGCAATTGGTTATTTCAAGAACTCTTTAGACCTAGAATACATTTTGGGGACAACAATAGGATGTATATTTGCTTGCATCTTAGTTCAGTCGCTAATATTTCCATTAATATTTAAATTTGGTATCGAAAAAGGTCGTATAGGTTTATTTGTTTTATCTATTGCTTTCTCCTGTATTATAACGATAATTGCTAAAACAAAACCATTTACATTACCAGTAGCAGTTTTAAGCTTTCTTGAAGAAAATTTACTAGTAATTCTTATCATTTCTTCTATAGTTTTACTAATAGTATCTTATCTAATTTCAAATAGAGTCTATAAAAATAAAGAGTTTTAATTATTTTTAGGAATAACTTAATAATGGTTATTCTTTTTGTTTCTTATGATATACTACTTATAGAAAAGAAGGGCTCTTATGATTGAATCCAATAAATTTAAAGAAATATATGACTTACTAAAAAAACTTAAATGTAAATATGAAACTCATTACCAAGGGGAAGACGGAGAATACGACTATCTAAAGGAAAATGACTTATGTATTACAGTAAAAAATCCTTATAGTAGTAATCCTCTATATATTGACTATGTAGATGAAGAAATAACCTTATCTTTTTACAAATGGCATGCTCATTACTTTGACGATTCTATTCCTGATTATGTCTTACCTGACATCGAAGCTATATTAACAAATAAAAAATGTGTAATAATTGTAAGTAGTACCAAACGTTGGCTATCTAGCAACATTTCTGATGAACCTCTTAACAAAAATTATGATTATCAGATAAATATAAAAAGTCTTCCCAAAGAATTTATTACAGAAATGGCGAGTTTTGGTGGCAATGTTGAATTATTTTATTGGAATCCAATACATAATATAAAATTCGAAATAGAAAAAAGTAAATAGTAAAGGGATGACATAAAATGATAAACACATCAATCTATAAATCACCATTAGGTAGTATTTTACTAGCTTCAAAAGATAACAAATTAATCGGTTTATGGTTTGAAAATCAAAAATATTATGCTTACTCCTTAAAAAGTAAAAATCTGAAAGAGGAAGAAGATGAAGTCCTAATCAAAACAAAATCTTGGCTAGACCATTATTTTAACGGAGAACAACCAGATATGAACGAACTAGACTTAAAACTAGAAGGTACAGAATTTCAAATATTAGTTTGGAACATTTTAAAAGAAATTCCATATGGCAAAGTAATTACTTATAAAGATATCGCCGATAAAATAGCAGAGTTAAAGAATTTAAAAAGTATGTCATCTCAAGCGGTTGGTACAGCCGTTGGTCATAATCCAATTTCAATTATAATTCCCTGTCATAGAGTGGTAGGTACATCTGGTAACTTAACTGGCTACGCTGGTGGAATAGATAAAAAGATAAAACTACTAAAACACGAGCAAGCTAATCTAACAGAACTTTACATAGAGCATAGAGGTGATTTAAATGTTTAAAGTTCTAGACGAAAATCTAATATACCAAGTTCTATCAGTCGTAGATGAAGTGCCAATTGGTAAAGTTTCCACTTATGGTGCGATTGCCTATCTTATAGGTCGACCTAAAAATGCCCGTCTTGTTGGTAAAATTTTAAGTATGTCAGAATATTTTGGAAATTATCCTTGCCACAGAGTAGTAGCATCTAACGGTCGTCTGGCTCCTAATTTTCCTTCTCAAAAAGAATTACTAGAACAAGAAGGAATAACTTTTAAAGATGACAATCACGTGAATATAAGAAAACATCTATGGCAAATAAAATAAATGATATAATAAAAGAAACTTATAAAGAGGTGATAATATGCTACAACTAAAAAACTTTAATCGTGAAAACTATAAAGACTATCAAGATTTATATAACGAATTCATATTATTTAATAGTGACTTAATTCCTGATGTTTTAGAACTTTCTTGTGAATCCATAGAAGATTATGAAAATATTTTAAGTGAGCTTAATCACAGATTAAATGGGAATCATGAAGATTCTGACTGGTATAAAGATGGCCATTATTATTTAGTGTATGATAACAATAAATTAATTGGTCTTGGCTGCATTAGAAATAATCTTACTCAAAAAGGCTTTGATATTTGGGGCAACATTGCTTATGGTGTAAGACCAAGCGAAAGAAAAAAAGGTTATGCCACAGAAATCCTAAAAGAATTAATTAAAATATCCAAAGAACTAGGTATAGAATGCATTATTGTCTGCCATTATGAAGAAAATGAAATAACACCAAAGATTTTAAAAAAAGTTAAAGCAAAATACTTAAACGAAATAGTTTCACCATATTCAAATAAATTAGTTAAAAGATATCAAGTAATGTAATAAAAGGTCTACTCTTATGAATGAAGAATCTATTATAAAAGCACATCAATTATGTCGTCATAATAAATTAGTTTTAGAAGAATCTAGGATTTGTGGTTGTTTTTTCTGCTTGAAAGTATTTGATCCTCAAGAAATAAAAGATTGGTGCGATAATGGAAAGACTGCAATTTGTCCAAACTGTGGTATTGACTCTATAATTCCAAGAACTAATCAATATCCCATAAATAAAGAATTCTTAACTTCCATGAAAAAATACTGGTTTTTTTAAATTAAATAATTTTTAATAAAGACTATCTTTCTATGTTATAATTTAAACAAAGAAAATTATAATTAATAGAGGAGTATTTATATATGGGTTTAATTGGAAATATTTTATGGTTTATCTTTGGTGGATTTGTAAGCGGCCTTGGATGGCTCTTTTCTGGACTTCTTTGGTGCATCACGATTATTGGAATACCTTATGGACGTCAATGTTTTAAGTTTGCTAGTATGGCTTTTGCACCATTCGGTAAAAATATCGAATATGGTGGTGGAGCTCCATCATTTATTGCTAATGTTATTTGGATTATTTTCTTTGGTATACCAATGTTTTTACACAATTTATTATTCGGTTGTTTATGGTGTGTAACAATAGTTGGAATTCCTTTTGGATTGCAATTCTTTAAACTAGCCAAGTTATCCTTAGCTCCATTTGGTAGCAAAATAGTAAGACAGTAGAGTAGATTAATTTCTACTTTATTTTTTATATTTTTTGGCAAACAATTGTTTATAATCAGTTAAAAATATGTTATAGTATTATAGAAAGTTGGTGGTTAAATGAGTAAAATTTATGCTTCCATTGATTTGAAATCTTTTTATGCATCAGTCGAATGCCAAGAAAGAGGACTAAACCCTTTAACAACCAATTTAGTAGTCGCTGATATCACCAGAACTGAAAAGACCATATGTCTTGCGGTATCCCCATCTTTAAAACAATATGGCATTCCAGGTCGTGCTCGTCTTTTTGAGGTAATATCTAAAGTAAGAGAAGTAAATAAAACTCGTTTATCTAAAAACAAATATCATGGTTTCCTAGGAAAATCTTATGACGATAATGAATTAAAAAAAGACTTAAATCTAGAATTAGATTACATCATAGCGCCACCTCGTATGGCTTATTATATGAAATACAGTATGGACATCTATAATGTTTATTTAAAATATATTGCTCCAGAGGATATCTATGCTTATTCAATTGACGAGGTATTTTGTGATTTAACAAACTATATTAAACTTTATAAAATGACCCCAGAAGAATTAGTAACCAAAATGATTGTTGATGTCTATGAAACTACTGGTATTACAGCCACTGCTGGTATCGGAAGTAATATGTATTTATGTAAAGTAGCAATGGATATAATGGCTAAACATGCCAAGCCAAATAATCATGGTGTGCGTATTGCTTCACTCGATGAAATGTCATATCGTCGTCTTTTATGGTCACACCATCCATTAACAGACTTCTGGCGTGTAGGTCGTGGTTATGCTAGCAAGTTAGAAGAACATAATATCTTTACAATGGGAGATATTGCCAGATGTTCATTGTATAACGAAGAACTTCTTTATAAATTATTTGGTGTAAATGCTGAATTACTAATCGACCATAGTTGGGGGTGGGAACCAACAGAAATAAATGATATAAAATCTTATAAACCTGAATCAAAAAGTCTTTGTTCTGGCCAAGTCCTTTTATGTGCTTATGAGTACGAAAAGACTAAAATAGTAATAAAAGAAATGGCTGAATCAATCAGCTTAGATCTTGTTGAAAAGAAATATCTGACTGACCAATTAGTTCTACATATCGATTATGATATTGAAAGTTTAAGCGAACCCGAATACAGAAAATATGTAATTGAAGAAATAGTTACTGACCGATATGGCAGGAGTGTGCCAAAACCAGCTCATGGAACAATTCGTTTAAAGAAAAAAACATCTTCAACTAAACTAATCGTTGAAGGCTTCTTAAAATTATATGACACGATAATAAATCGTCATTTGCTCATCAAAAAAATTAATCTTTATGTTGCTAATCTATCTCAAAAAGATGAAATGTCACCACAAGTCCAAGTTGAACAAATTAATTTATTTACTGACTATAGTGCTATTGAAGAGTCTAGAAAAAAAGAAGAAAAAATGCTTGCTGAAGAAAAACGTGTTCAAAAAACTCTTTTAGAATTACGAAATAAATTTGGAAAGAATGCCATTTTAAAAGGGACAAGTATTGAAAGTGGTTCTACTGCAATAGAAAGAAATGGCCAAATAGGTGGGCACAAAGCTTAGTATAAAAAAGAACACCAACACCAACTTACAAGGAGGAAAATGAATGAAAGAAACACACGAATATGATGATATAATAGATTTAGAACATCATGTGTCTACAACCCATAAACAAATGAGTAGAGAATCTCGTGCTGCCCAATTCGCTCCATTCGCGGCTTTAACAGGACACGATGCTGCTATTAAAGAAACATCAAGACTAACAGATGATAAAATTATTATGGATGAAAATTATAAAAGCTTATTAGATACAAAATTAATGGATATTGCAAATAATATACAAAAAAATCCTGAAATTACCATTAATTACTTTGTTCCAGATTCCAAAAAAACAGGTGGAAGCTATAAAACTAAAACAGGCAAACTAAAAAAAATAGATACATATGAAAATGTAATTGTCTTTACTGACAAAACAAAAATAAACTTTCAAGATATAATAGATATCTTTGAAACAGATGAGGTGTAACACTTATGAAAAAAGAATTCTTAAAAGCAAACGACAACTATGAATTAGAACTACATATCTTTGAGGTCAAAAATCCTAAAGCTATAATTCAGCTCATTCATGGGATGGAAGAACATCAAAGCCGCTATGAACCATTTATAAAATTTTTAAACGAAAATAAATATACTGTAGTAAGTTCTAACTTAAGAGGTCATGGTCCTAACGCTCCATATCTCGGCCATTTTAAAGACAAGAAAGGGTATATAGAACTTATCAATGATCAAAAGATAATTACGAACTATATCGAAGAAAATTACAAAGATAAAAAAATATACATCTTTGCTCATTCAATGGGAACCATAATAACTCGTGTTCTACTAGAAGATTATTCTTGTCACTATAGCAAGGTAGTCCTATCTGGATATCCTAATTATCAAAATGGTGCCTATGCTGGCATTCTAGTTTCTAATATTATAAAGTTATTTAAAGGTCCTAAATACAAATCAAGCTTTCTAAGTAATCTTAGTATAGGTCAATTTAATAAAGCGATTACGAATCCTAAAACAGATGTAGATTGGGTGTGCAAGAATGAAGAAGTTGTTAAAAATTATATCGATGATCCTTATTGTGGCATAGGATTTACTTGTGCTGCTTTTAAAGATTTATATAAACTAGTAATTTCAATGCATAAACCACAAAACTATCATAATGTAAACGATAAATTAGAAATATTAATGCTTCGCGGAATAGAAGATCCTTGCACAGGTGGCTCTATTGGTGCCGAAGACTCTCGTAAAATATTAACAAAAGCTGGATTAAAAAATATTAAGCACATTGACTATCCAAAAATGCGTCATGAAATCCTTAATGAAGATAACAAAAATCAAGTTTATAATGATACATTAGAATTCTTTCAAAGGTAAAATAGTTATATAAAAATAAGCACAAAAAAATAAACTAATTCTTGAAAATATTATTCTTAAGTGATAACCTATAATTGCAAAAAAGAGAGGGATGAAAATAATGAGAAGAATTCATATTTTAAGATTTGACATTTGGCTATGCTTACTATTTAGCGTCCTACTTGGTGCTGGAGCAGGTAAAATAGCGAATAACATACTAGAGAAAAAATATGAAACTTATACTGAAGAGCATAAAGTTGATGCTAATGAAATAGGTGGAAAAGCGACTGAAGATATCTTTAGGGCTCAAAGCGTTGAAGACTTATTATCACATGATACATTTACGATTGTATCTCCTGGTATTGAATATCGAAACAAAGGAGCAGGATATTATAAAGGAATGTATCTATATGCTGTAACATTACCATCTGGTGAAAAAGTTGCTGCACGTGTTAATAGTGATAGCGTCGTATCAACTAGTGATTCAATATATTCTGGTGATTCTATCTTACCAGTTGGACGAATCATTAAAGCGGATTTAAGTAGTGAAGAAACTTTTTTAAGTCAAATAGAATATAAAGAAGAACTAAGTCGTAAGGATTTCTATATTGACATGGTAGGTGAAGCAGAAGTAATATCTGATGAATATTATGTTGATGGAGTAGCTATGTTAATAGAACTACTAATAGTAGTAATAACATTCCCAATATTCCATACAATAGGTTCAAGAATGGGTATCTTTCCATATATCTTTCCGCCTAAGAAAAAAGAAGAAACGAAATAATAAGTATAAAGTAGATCATTAGGATTTACTTTTTTCTTACTTATAAGGAGAATTTTTATGGAATTCATAAATACAAAAACAATCTTAACTAAAGTAAAAAATGGTGCTGAATGGTATGGTGTTGACTTCAACATGAATCTATATCGCGGTTGCTCTCATGGATGCATCTATTGTGATAGTCGAAGCAATTGCTATCATATCGATAATTTTGACGAGGTAAGAGGAAAAAAGAATGCTCTTTATATTTTAGAAAAAGAATTATCAAAACAAAGAAATAGAGGAGTAGTAGGAATTGGCGCTATGTCAGATACCTATAATCCACAAGAAATAAAGTATGAACAAACTAGAGGAGCCCTAAAGTTACTTTCAAAATACAATTTCGGTGTTTCAATTGACACAAAAAGTGATCTTATTTTAAGAGATATAGATATACTTAGAGAAATAAGTGCCAAAAATCCTTGTATAATCAAATTTACTATAACAACACCAAACGATAATATATCTAAAATTATAGAACCTCATGTTTGTGTAACAAGTCGCCGGCTAAAAGCTATACAGACTCTAAATGAAAATGGTATATATGCTGGTATAATGTTAAATCCAATCCTTCCATTTATCACAGATAAAGAAAATGATATAAAAGAATTAGTAAGACTCGCCCATAAAGCCAAAGCCAAATTTATTCATACATATATGAGTGTGACTTTAAGAGAGAACCAACGTGATTACTATTATCAAAAACTAGACGAATATTTTCCTGGTTTAAAGGAAAAATACATCAGTACATATAGCGAAAAGTATATATGTAATCCATTAGAATATAAAAGATTATATCAAGTATTCATCGAAGAATGCCAAAAATATGGAATTCTTTATAAAATGGAAGACATTATCCAAGATTACAAAAGTAATTTCAAAAACGAAGAACAAATCTCACTTTTTTAAGAAAATCAAATAAAAAGACCAACAAATTATTGAAATTAACCTTCTAATATAATATGATAAATAACAAACGTTAGGAGTGTTTAACATGATAGAAGATTTTCAAACAGTAGCTATAATATATAAAAAAGTAAAAGTAAAACAAGATAATTATGTCTTGATACCAACAGAAGTATCTCGTGGATACATTGATAGCAATGATTTATTCATTACAGAAAACAAAGAGCATTGTTTATCACCAGTAACAAGTGTTGATATTTTAAGAGATGAGTCAAACGAACTAGTATATGCATATCCTATTTTGATTGATGAACTAGAGGAAATTCACGAAGAAAAAGATGATACAAAATTAATGTTTAACTATTTTATGACTTTATCAAAAAATCTTGTTCTTGCTCGTGTTCAAAATGGGGAAGTAACTTTAAATGTAGAGGCTTTAAAAGATGTTGGTCAAATTAAATCACCATCTGCCAAAGAAGCACCAAGTGTTATAACAAAGAAAAATGAGCTTAGTCGCTTAACACACATTGATAACTTTGCTTTAGAACAATATGTTAAAGAAAGAGTATTTGATGCCGATGATATTATCGAAGATATTTGTACAACGATTGCAATGAACTATAGTGCAACCAATGCTAAAGAGATGAAAACAATGCTTTCAATCGGTCCAACAGGATCAGGAAAAACAATGACGTATCAAGTCATCGCCGAATACTTAGGAGTGCCTTTAACAATCTATGATTGCAACTCCCTAACATCAGCTGGTTATGTTGGTAAAGATATCGAAGACGCCCTAAGAGAAGTATATTTAAACTCTGAAAGAAAAATTGATATTGCTCAAAAATCTATTTTAGTCTTTGATGAAGTAGATAAATTAGCAGAACGTGGAAGTGATGTTAAAGATGTCACTGTTCAACAAGCTATGTTAAAATTACTAGAAGGTTTTAAATATCGTTTTCCAATTGTTAAAAACGGTCCTGAAATAGCTTTTGATACATCTTTTATGACAGTTGCATGTCTTGGTGCTTTTTCATCTATTTTTGAACAAAAAAGACATACTTTAGGTTTTAATGCCCAATCAGTTGAAGAAGTGAAATACAATGTAACAGATGAAGACTTAATTAGTTATGGTATGATAAGAGAACTAGTAGGTCGTTGGAAACACTTATTTGTCTATAAAGCTCAAACTCCTGAATCACTAAGAAGAATCTTGCTTGAATCAAAATGGAGCCCATTATTAATGCAACAAGAACGTTACTTAAGACAATTTAATACTGAACTTATTTGGGATGATTCATTTATTGATGCCTATATCGAAGAAGCAACAAAGAGTAAAGCAGGTGGACGAAGCCTTTCTAAAATAAGTGCTAATACTTTTATTAAAATAGATCGTGAAGTACTAAGAGCTCATAATGCAAATCCTAATGTTAAAAAGAAAATCTTAGTTAACCATGAAACAATCTACGATAACAGAAAATTCCAAGTATAATAAAAATAACATTTTAAAATAATCTACAGAAATTATAGCAGTCCTATATAAAGGATTGCTTTTTATATCAAAAAAACATATTCAAAGTAGAGAAAAAAATGTATAATAGAATTGGTGATAATATGAAAAATAAAATAGTTTTAATCGGATGCGGAAATGTTGGCATGAGCTATGCTTATGCTTTACTAAACCAACATACTTATGTTGATGAACTAATTCTAATCGATATGAATAAAGATAAAATCGAAGGAGAAGCTATGGACTTAAACCATTGTTTAGCTTACAGTCCTTCTCGTGTTCTAGTTAGAGTAGGAGACTATTCTGATTGTAAAGATGCTCGTATTGTTGTTATTGCCGCAGGAGCAGCTCAAGAAGTCGGTGAAACTAGAATGGACTTAATCCATAAAAATAGCAAGATATTTAAAAGTATAGTTTCACAAGTAATGGAATCGGGTTTTGATGGTATCTTCTTAGTTGCAACAAACCCACTAGATGTAATGACTTATCTTACTCTAAAATATTCAGGCCTTCCATCAAACAAAGTAATTGGTTCAGGAACAACTCTAGATACAGCAAGACTTCGATATCTTATAAGTAATAAAGTAAATGTTTGCCCTAAAGACATTCAAGCTTATGTTATAGGTGAACATGGTGATTCTGAATTCGTCGCATGGAGTAATGCTAATATTGCTCTAACAGGAATGGATTTCTTCCTAACTAAAGAAGAACAAAGTTCCATAGAAGAAGAGGTCAGAAACTCTGCCTATGAAATAATCAAAAGAAAAGGTTCTACATACTATGGTATTGGGATGTGCTTAGTTCGTATAACTTGTGCTATCTTAGAAGATAAAAAACTTATCCTACCAGTATCAAGTTATGATTCTAAAAACGAGGTTTGCATTTCAACACCAGCCATCGTTGACCAAGAGGGAGTATGCGAAAAAATATACATTCCACTATCAAAAGACGAAACAGAAAAACTAAAAAAATCAATTAATGTAATAAAAGAAGCTATTAATTCAATCAAAGACTAATTAAATAGAAAAATATTTTATTATAAATTATATTAAAGTATTTTTCTTTTTTTATTATTTTAAAAAGAATCGAGGTTCACTATGAATTACTTTTTAACATTTCTCTTAATATCAGTCATAATTATTTTTATCATATCATTCTTTATATATCATAGATCAACAATGGCAACTATTTCTGAATTCATTATAAAATTAGTTTATAAAATACTAGATATTGATAAAAAAATAACAAGCCAAGAAAATCATCTTCCTAAATATAAATTTAAATCAAAAGTTATTACTAATACTTATAACGGTTATAAAGTAGATACTATATACCAGAATGAAAATATTGATTCAATAACAATTTATCTTCATGGTGGAGCATATATAAATGAAGCTTCTTATTTTCATTATCGTTTTGTTGACAACATAGTCGAAAAATTAAATACCAAAATAATATTTGTTCATTATCCGTTAGCTCCAGAACATACTTGTGAAGAAGCTATAAATCTTTTAGATGACCTATATAGAAACATAAAAGAACACACAAAAAAGAAAATAATTATAATGGGTGATTCGGCTGGTGGCGGATTAGCATTAGCTTTCACTGAATACTTAAATAATCATAAAATAAATCAACCGGATAAAATAATTCTTATATCTCCTTGGGTAGACTTAACTATGTCTAATAAAGAAATACGTAACTACGAGCCAATTGATCCAATGTTAGACATAGATGAATTAAAAGAAGCATCTCAGAAATGGAAGGGGAATTTAGATATAAAAGATTATCGAGTAAGCCCTTTATATGGAAAACTAAAAAATTTAAATGATATTTTATTGTTTGTTGGTGATAGAGAAATACTTTACCCAGATATTATTTTATTAGACAATAAATTAAAAAAATCGAAAGTTAATGTTAAGTTAATATTAGGAAAAAGTATGAATCATATATATCCTTTATATCCCATAAAGGAAGCCAAAGAAGCAATCAAAGAAATAATCAAATTCGTAAACTTTTAAACTACAAATTAAAGTTTCTACCTATACAATCAGTATAGAAAAAAGCCCAATTTATCAGTAATATTCGTTGGTAGAATAAGTATTACAATATAAATATCTTTATTAAAAACATTTAATAGTAAACTTCACATAATGAGTTATATAAAATTTGTGCATATAATATAAAAATATAGATATAGAAAAAGAGTCATAATCCATAAAAAAAGCAAAGACTTCATACTATATATGATATAATTGATTAAATTCTTAAAACCTATCACAAGGAGGACGCCTATGTTAAATAAAAAATGGTATAAATTAGATAACGTCGGTAAATTTTATTCTTCAATAGCAGACAAAGAATATCAACAAGTTTTTAGATATTCAATATCTCTTAAAGATAAAATTGAAAAAGACATTTTACAACAAGCTTTAGACAATACAATTGAAGTGTTCGAAACATTCAATGTTAACTTAAAAAAAGGCCTATTCTGGTACTATCTAGAAGAGACCAATAAGAAATACAAAGTAACGGAAGAAAATTTACCAATTTGTTTTAAAATTTATAACTCAAGTAACGACTTTTTATATCGTGTTTCATTCTATAATAAAAGAATAAACTTTGAAATATCTCATATTTTATCCGATGGAAGAGGTAGCATTGAATTCTTTAAAACGTTAGTAAATAATTATTTGAAATTAAAATATAAGATAAAACTTGATTCGAATACAAATTCTTCATACATTGAAAAAGCGGAAGATAGCTTTGCAAAATATTATAAAAAGACAAAAGTAACAAGCAAAAATGTTTCAAATGTTTATTTATACAAAGGAAAAAAATCACTTAATAAGACTAGATTCTTAGAAGCCCATTTACCAGTAAAAGACGTCATCGACTTAGCTCACAAACAAAATGCTACTTTAACATCTTTATTAGTTTCCGTTTTAATCTACTCTATAAAAGATGTTATGAATGAAAATGAGTTAAAAAAGAATATTAAAATAGATATCCCTGTTGATTTAAGGCAATACTTTAAATCATATTCTTCTAAAAATTATTTCGGTTTAGCATCTGTAACTTATAAATTCCAAAGTAGAGAAGAAAAACTAGAAGACATAATAAAGTGTGTTAATACCCAATTCAAAGAAATTTTAACTCCAGAAAAATTAATGGAACGAGTAAATCAGATGGTTGCATTCGAAAGAAACTTTTTATGCCGAATAACTCCTATATTTATGAAAAATATAGCTTTAAAAATAATCAATTATTTCTCTAATCGTATGAGTACATCGTGTGTATCCAATATTGGTAAAATAGAATTCCCAAGTTCTGCAAGTCCTTATATTGAAAATGTGAATATTTTAACATCAACTCCAGGATTCCAATTTACAATTTGTTCATTTAATAATGACTTATCAATTGGAATTTCTTCAAAATATAAATACAATGAAATAATAAAGAATTTTTGTAATTATTTTAGCGAACAAGGAATGGATTTGACTATAAACGTAAGTGAGGTAGATTAATGAAAAAATGTACAAGCTGTAAAATAAACTATAATACAAACGAAGACTTTTGTCCTTTATGTCAAAATAAATTAATCGGCAAAAATAGTGAAGAAGTATTTCCAACCAAGATAAGATTAAAAGCTCATTTACTTTTTAAAATTTTACTCTTTATAACTTTAACTCTTTCCATAATTAGTGCCTTTATCGAACTATGTATTAGTAGTCATCTTAAATATTCTATATTTGTCATAGGCGGGCTTTTTACAAACCTCGTTGTCATTTATCATATCATTAAAAATCATCACAACGTATTAAAGTTCATCGGTAAAACAGGTATATTTTCCATAATAGTTGCTCTAATTTGGTACTTTGTAACCAAAAGTATGATTATAACTAACTTTATCATCCCCTCAATATGTATCTGTGAACTTTTATTTAACTTAATAACTTTTATTGTCTTAAGAAACAACTACATTATAAACTATCTTAGTTTAATTCTCTTAAATCTTTTTGTATTAATTATTCCAATTCTTTTAATTATATTAAAATGTACATCGTTTAATCTTATCTCTTATATAAGTTTCACCTTCGCTCTTATCTTATTTATTGGTTTAATCATCTTTTACTTTAATGAGATAATCGAAGAACTAAAAAAGATATTTAATTTGTAAAATTTAAAATGCAACTAAAAATTGGTTGATAGCAACTATTTTATTACCAAATGTTTGTGGTGTTCTTACAGAAATAGTCATAAAAGAAGAGCTAAATATTAGCTTTGAACTCTTTGATGTAATCTATATTTTATTCTTATTTAGTATGGCTTATATCTTTGAATATGGTTATGAATTATAATTAGACTCTAAAGGTAAAATGTATGGCGAAGAAAATGAATAGAGTATTAAGATTAATTTCTTAGTATTCTTTTTTGGTTAGTAGAAATTAGAATAGGTCTTGCTTTTTATATTTAAAATGATAAAATGATATTAAGAAAGGTAATGATAAAATGAAAAAAATAGTAATGATTTTTTGTGCTATCGCAATTTGTTTAACAATAGCTGGCTGTGGCAACGAATCTAAAACTGAACATAAAAATATTGAAGGAACTCTTCCAGAGATAATGGAAAAATTATATGAAGGAATTTCTGAAGATGAACTTCCAATGATGGTAGAAAATACAGAACTAACAAGTGAAAACTTTGAGTATTATGCTTTTGCTGATGTGAAATACAAAGAAGCTATCGCTAGTGAGTCTATGACTGGATCTATCGCTCACTCTGTAGTACTTATTCGTCTAGAAGATGAAAGTGATGCAGAAAATGCTGTTCAAGCTATCAAAGAAAATGCTGATCCTCGTAAGTGGATTTGTGTAGAAGCAGAAAACGTTTATGTTTTATCAAAAGGAGACTTAGTTGTTCTAATAATGTCAAATGAACTAGCTCCTAAGATAAAAGAAAACTTTGAAAATTTAAAATAAGAAAAGGGGAGTAAGCATGGTATTTTCAAGTATTAGCTTTCTCTTCTTTTTTTTGCCACTATTATTCATCTGTTATTTTTTAGCTCCAAAGAAATTTAAAAACACAATTCTTTTAATATTCAGTTTAATATTTTACTTCTTTGGTGAAAAATGGTATGTCTTATTATTACTATTATCTTGTTTAATAAATTATATATGTGGCTTACTTATAGAGAAGGGAAACAAAAAAATAGTTCTTATAATAGGTTTAATTTTAAATATTGGATTATTAATCTATTTTAAATATACAAACTTCTTTCTAACAACATTCACAAATCTTTTTCATCTAAATAATATAACATTAAATATCATTCTTCCTTTAGGAATAAGTTTCTTTACTTTCCAAAACATCAGTTATTTAATTGATGTCTATCGTTCTGATGTAAAAGCACAAAAAAACTTCCTAACTTATTGTACGTATATAACTTTGTTCCCGCAATTAGTAGCTGGTCCAATTGTTAGATACAAAGACGTATGTGAAGAATTAGAAAATAGAAAAGAAAGCTTCGAGTTATTTAGTGAAGGTGTGAAAAGATTTATACTTGGCTTAGGTAAAAAGGTTCTAATCGCTGATACTTTATATCACACCTATACAAGTATTTTAGGAAGTGAGATGTCTGTATTATCTTATTGGTTAGTTGCTTTATGCTTCACTTTCCAAATATATTATGATTTCTCAGGATATTCAGATATGGCGATTGGTTTAGGTAAAATGTTTGGATTTAACTTCAAAGAAAACTTTAACTATCCACTAATATCTTCCTCAATCACTGAATTCTGGCGTCGTTGGCATATGTCTTTATCAAGTTTCTTTAAAGATTATGTCTACATTCCTTTAGGAGGCAATCGAGGTTCAATTATAAAACATATCAGAAATATCTTCGTTGTTTGGTTACTAACAGGCTTCTGGCATGGTGCTGACTGGAACTTCATTATTTGGGGACTTTATTTCTTTATTTTCTTAATTCTCGAAAAATTCCTTCTAAAGAAATACTTAAAAGGTGGAGTCTTCTCACATTTATATACTTTTATCATAGTTCTAATCAGCTTTGTTATATTTAGTATCTCCGACTTACAAAGTCTCTTAACATTCTTAAAAGGTTTAACAGGTATAGGAGCAAAACCAATTAACTTCGAATCCATCTATTATTTAAAAAACAATATAGTAGTTATCCTAATCGCTCTAGTAGGTATGGGACCATTACTAAAAAACTGTATAAATAAACTAAAGAAAGGAAAACTAAATAATCTGCTTGTTTGGACGAATCTTATCTACATCTTTATAATATTCTTCTTATCAATAGCTAGAATAATCTCAAGTTCATTCAATCCCTTTATTTATTTTAGGTTTTAAATATGAAAGAAAAAATAACTTCAATTTTATTTATTATTATTTTATTTAGCTTTTCTGCTTCTTTTCTTATTATAAAAGACAAGGCTATATCATCGTACGAAAGAAGAAAGTTAGCTAGTACTTCCAGTTTAAAAGAAGATTTTGTAACAAACTTAGATACATATCTAACAGATCAATTTCCACTAAGAGACCAATTTATTAGTCTAAACTCAACATTTGATAGATACGTTTTAAAAAACAGCGATAGCAACGATGTCTATATAAAAGATGGATACGTAATAGATAAGAATTATCCTCTAGATGAGAAGAATGTAAATGGCTTTATAAAAAAAATAAATTACATTAAGAATACTTACTTAACAAACAATCAAGTTTATTATTCTATAATCCCAGATAAAGCTTACTTCTTAGATGATGCCAATTCTCTAAAAATAGATTACAACAATTTATTAAAAAATCTAAAAGAAGAAGTGGAAATACCATACATCGACATTACAAACTTACTAACTTTAGAAGATTACTACAAAACAGACATTCATATCAAACAAGACTCATATTTTAAAATAATCAAAGAGTTATCTCCATATTTAGATTTCGAATATCAAGACTTAAATTATGAAGAAAGCATCTACAACAAATTTTATGGGGCATCAAGTTCCAAAGTACCAGCATTTACAAAGTCAGATGACTTAAAATATCTAACTAATGATTTTATTAATAACGCAGAAGTAAATCATTTAGAGTATGGCAAAAAAGATGTTTACGACAAAGAAATGATAAATAGTGTAGATTCATATAATGTATTCTTAAGTGGACCAAGTTCTATCATTGAAATCGAAAACACTACCACAGATAACAATAAAGAATTAGTAATATTTAGAGACTCCTTTGCAAGCAGTATGACTCCTTTATTAATTCCATATTATAAAAAAATAACTTTAATAGATTTACGTTATATAAGCATGAACTATGTAACAAATTATGTTGATTTTAATAACAAAGATATTTTATTTCTTTATAGTACATTAATTTTAAATGGTAGCAATCTTTTAAAAGTAAATCCTAAATAAAAAAATACTCGTAAAATCAGTTATCAAAAGTACTCTAAAATAGAATAAAAATTAAGGAATCAGTAAAATGATTTCTTTTTCTATGATATACTAGTAAATATAGAAAGGAGAACAACTTTAATGAAAAAATTTAAATTACATACATTGTTTTATATAATAAGTGCTGTTCTTATTATAGCTTTCCTTACTTATACAACAATAAATTACCTAAATTATGATGAATCTTATTCAACACCATTTTATGTCTACATAATGATGAATTTTCTGGTATTTGTAATTCCCAGCATTATTTCCTTTATCGTAGGCAAAATTCTAAATAAGAAAACACAAAAAGAAAGCAAGTGAGACCATGGACAAACAATTAAAATTTGCTAAAAAAGAATACGAAGATTTAAAAAGTAAAGAAGAGAGTACAAGTAATACTTTATCCCATATTCGTCTTATAATATTCTTTGCATTTATAATCCTTTCACTAATTAATTTCAAAACAAAACTAACTAGTATAAATATCATATTATGTTTAATAGGTATTGGCTTTATCATTGTTGTCATCTATCATAGTAAAGTAGAAAATAAAATAAAAAAGTATAACAGCTATCTAAATATTATAAAAAAATACGAAGATAGAGCAGACGGTAAATGGGTTTTGAATGCAAGTGACCAAGAAGAAGCACAATATCAGTTTATGACAGACTTAGATGTCATAGGAAAAAATTCCTTATTTCAATTTATAAACTTTACTAGTTCAAGAGGTGGAAAAAATAAACTAATAGATAAACTATCGTTAAAAGATGTAACTAAAAAATCTATTGAAGAGAATCAAAATGCCATCTCTGAATTAAAAGATAACTTTAAATTTTCTTTAAATTTTCAAGAAAAATTATCTAAAATAGAGAAGATAAACACGACCGATTACAAGGAGTATCTATACTTCTTCGATAAAAAAACTAAAAGCAATTTCCCTGAATTAGTTATCTCACTTATTTTATCTTTTATATCAATTATTGTATTAATATTAACAGCTCTAGGTATTATAAAATCATACTACTTAGTTGGCTTAATCTTCTTACAACTCCTAGCATCTTATGTCTATATATTTTTATATAATGAAGAGTTTGATACAATCTCTAAATGTACAAGAATATTTAGCAATCTAAAAGAAATCTATTCATTTGTGGAAAGAGAAGAATTTGAGAGTATAAAAAATAAGAAATTACAAAGTGATATAAAAAAAGGGCATACTATTTTAAATAAACTAAGCAAAATAGCTGATTTAGATTCTTATCGTAACAACTTTATAACATACTTGCTATTCAATATCTTTGCTTCCCTAAATTTCGTTATTCTATATAAATACATCTCTCTTTTAAATAATAAAAGTAACGATTTTAAAAATAGCATTCAAGCATTAGAAGAATTTGAAACCTTAATAAGCTTAACAACAATTGGTTATGTAAAAGAGAGCATTTGTCGTCCAACTATAACAAAAGAGCTATTACTAAACATAAATAGCATAAAGCATCCTTTATTAACAGAAGAAGAGTGTATCTCAAACGACTTCAAATGTGACCACGATATTAATGTTATAACTGGTTCTAATATGAGTGGTAAGACATCATTTATGAGAACAATTGGTATCAATTTAATTCTTGCTTATTGTGGATCGTTCGTAACAGCAGAACATTTTTCTTGTCCAATAATGACAATATTTACTTCTATAAATGTAAAAGACGATATAAGTAATGGTATATCAACATTCTATGGTGAACTAAAAAGAATAAAATCAGCTTTAGACTATAGTAAGAAAAGTAAGGAACCATTCATAATTTTTATTGATGAAATATTTAAAGGAACCAATTACAACGATCGTATTCTAGGAGCAAAAGAAACACTAAGAAAATTAGCAAATCTAAATTGTATTGTCTTCCTAACAACTCACGATTTTGAATTATGTGAAGTAAATAACAAAAAGATTCATAACTATCATTTTAAAGAAACATATAAGGAAGACAAAATCTCATTTGATTACAAAATAAAAGAAGGCGAGTGTAGTACAACAAACGCTAAATACTTAATGAAACAAATGGGTATTATCGATTAAGATTCTCTAAAAAATCTATGTATAAAAGTTCAACTAAGTTGGACTTTTTTTAAATTCTACGAATATTTTCTTGCCATAGCATAGATTATCTTCTAAAATAGAAGAAGGAGGACACCTATGAAAAAAGAAAATATCCAAAACTTAATATCAACAATAATGTACATACTAAGTATAATAGTAATAATTATTTTTATAATATTCTTTCAATCAAGCTTCTTCATAAATCATAGAGGAGAATACAAACCATTAAATATAATGCTTTTTGCTCTTCTTTTCTGCATAACCATATACCTCGGAAGTTTATTTAAATCTTTAAAAGAAAAAGACAATAGTACCTTAAAAAAGAACTTTATTTTTTATTTAATTACTTATCTATTTATGTTTTACTTTTTTACGAACATTGACCGTGGAGTAAATATTGGACCCGTAGGTAGACCATCTATTAACTTAATTCCTTTTAAAGAAATAATAGATATTATAGTAAACAGAGCGATTCACAATGGTGAGTTAAATGGTCTAGTCTTAATAATTGGAAACTTCTTTGTTTTAGTTCCATTAGCATACCTTTATCCACGCATAAATCAAAAACTAAAAAAATTTACTTATTTTATTATCTCCATAATAATGACCACATTACTTATCGAAACCTCTCAACTTTTATTTGGTGGTGGCGCCTTTGATATTGACGATATTATTTTAAATGCTCTAGGACCAATCTGCTTTTATCCTTTATTAAATAATAGTTTTTTGTCTAGATTCCTAGATAAAGTTTTATTACTTGAAACCGATTCCTTAACAAAAAAAGACAGCATAAAGTCATCTATTTTAATTGGTGCAATGACACTAATCTTCTCTAGTTGTATTTATTTTTATTGGTATCATGATTTTGCAATTAGCTATCAAATAACCAACAAATCAGGAATTTGTGAAGCAGAAAAAATTCTAATTTACGAAGATGATTATTATAAATATTATGGTTGTAAGAATATCGACGATATCCTATTAATAGTAAATGAAACCCATAAGTATCCTATAAAAGATATCTTAGATGGCAAAGTTAAGTCTAGATATGTGAAATATTTTGCATCGAATCCAAAGTCTTACTTGAATCACGAAGAATACTTTGAGTTATCTCCTAAATACCCCGTTATTGAAATCACATATCCAAGCGATAGTGTATCAATCGGTCCACAATCTGGAATAGGCACTATAGTTTATTGGGGGGATTCTTCATTTGGCAGAGAAGGTACAGAATCAATTTATAAAATAATGTTAGTTCCAAAAGAACCAGGACAAGTTAACTTAGTATTTGGAGTATATACATCGCCAGAACATGAACCTTTAGATACAATCACTTACGAAGTAACGGTTGACGACTCCATGAATCTTACATATAAGTTAGTAGAAACAGAAAATGAATAGGGGAAAACTCCTATTTTTTTCTTGACAAAGAAAAACTACAATAGTATTATTGTATTATGCAAGTGATACAACAAAGTTGGTGAAAGAATGGAATATTTTTTTGATAACGAAAGACCAATCTATATTCAATTGGTTGAACAATTAAAACTATTTATAATAGCAGGGAATCTAAAGAAGGGAGAAAGACTTCCTTCTGTAAGAGAACTAGCATCTATTGCTAAAGTAAATCCAAATACAGTTCAAAAAGCCTTGGCGGAACTAGAACGAGATGGCCTTATTTACACCGAGAGAACAAACGGTAAATACGTAACAACCGACGAAAAAATAATCAAAAAATTCAAAAAAATGATCATTGATGAAAAACTTGCAAACTTCATAAACGATATGGAAAAAATAGGAATTACTTCCCAAGAAATAATTGAATACTTGCGTGTCTATAAAGGAGCCAAATAAAAATGAAACTATTAGAATGTAAAAATGTATCAAAAACATTCGACAACAAGGAAATATTACATAACATAAATTTAAACATCGAACCAGGTAAAATAATCGGATTACTTGGCAAAAATGGGCAAGGAAAAACAACCCTTATAAAATTAATAAACGATCTTTTAACCCCAACGAGTGGAGAAATCTTCGTTAAAGGAAAGAAAGTAGGGGTAGAAAGTAAAAAAATAATCTCTTACTTACCAGAAAGAACATATTTAGATAAGTCTATGACAGTAGAAGAGATAATTACATATTTTAAAGACTTTTATGATAATTTTGATGATGAAAAAGCACATAAATTATTGAAGGATTTAAATCTTGATACAAAAGAAAAACTAAACAAAATGAGTAAAGGTATGCAAGAAAAAGTCCAACTTGTTCTAGTTATGTCAAGAGAAGCTGACCTTTATATATTAGATGAACCCCTAGGTGGAGTAGACCCAGCTACTAGAGATTATATCTTAGAAACAATTCTCTCTAACTTTAAAGAAGGTTCAAGTGTCATAATATCAACGCACTTAATATCGGATATCGAAAAAATACTTGATGAAGTAATATTCATTGATAAAGGACAAATCATATTAACTTCTGATGCTGACACTCTAAGAACAAAAGAAAAAAATTCAATTGATGAAGTATTTAGGAGGATGTTCAAATGTTAACAAAATTATTAAAATATGATTTCAAAAAAATATATAAATTTTTAATCATCTTCTATTTACTAGCAATCTTTTTTGCAATCCTAACTAGAGTATTCTTCTGTATTGATAATTCATTTGTTATGAGTATTGTTGCCAAAATATGTAGTGGAGCAACAATTGCAATGATTGTAAGTATTATCATAAACAATATAATGCGTCTTTGGGTAAAATTTAAAAATACACTATATGACGATGAATCGTATCTAACCCACACATTACCAGTTACAAAAAAAGAACTATATCTATCTAAAATACTAGTTACAATGGCAACTTTATTTACAAGCATTTTAGTTATAACCTTAACTTTATTTATTGCTTACTATTCAAAAGAAAACCTAGAAAATCTAAAAAACATCTTACTACCATTAGCTGACCTTTTAAATAGTTCAATAATTGGAATTATCATTCTATTCTTAGTTGTTTTATTTATTGAAACTTTAAATATTATTGAAGTAGGATACACAGGAATAATTTTAGGACATAGAATAAACAATAACAAAGTAGCTTTATCGGTTATCTTTGGTTTTATTGTTTACCTAGTAACACAAATAATAACTTTACTAAGTGCTTTCTTAATAAGTTTATTCAACCAAGACTTAATGAATCTATTTATAACGAATGAAGTAGCAAATGTTGAGATGATAAAAACTTTAGGATTTATATGTATTGGAGTCTATACCATAGAATTTATAATAATTTATCTTATAAATACAAAAATGTTCAATAAAGGCGTGAATGTTGATTAAAAACACAAAAAGTAAGAAAAACAAAAAACAGGAATCTTCGGATTTCTTTTTTTAATAATTAAAAAAGAAACAATTCATCGGGTATATGTTATAATGAATTCATAAATGTAGTGAGGTAAAATATGAAAAAAATATGTTATTGCAATCATTGTGGTACTAAAAATTCCATAAATGATTTACATTGTAAAAAATGTGAAAAAGAAATGAAAGACAAAAGCATTCTTTTAGTTGATTATATCTTAAAACGCGGTAAAGAAGAGGTAAAAGGAGAACTAGAAGGAAACTTTCTTGATGTGATTAAGAGTTTCATAAAAAATCATTTGTATGGTGTAATCTTTAGCGTTACAGTCATAACTGCGGTTGCTGCCAATGTTATCGTTCGTCTGCCTGATCAAGAGCATTTAGTAAAAGAGCCAACAGCTATAGTAACCACTAGTTTTAATTCACCAGAAAAACTTTTAAACGCTTTAGAAAGAAATCTAAAAGAAGGCAACGTGAATGAAATTTATTCAATGCTATATCAATACAACTATAAAGATGAAGCAAAAAAACTAAAAATAGATGCATTAACAAGTGAACTTTTTAATCACGTAAAAGGTCATGCTCTAAAAGAAGCAGAAATCGATACATATATGTATGATAACTGGGAACCAATTTCTTCGTTTTGTAAAGAAAGAGAAGGCTTAGACTGCGTAAATAGAATTGACGTTTCAAATTCGAACCATAAATTTTATGAGACAAATATCTTAGCAACTTTTTATAGTACAGACATAGAAAACGAGTACATATCTAAGGGCGAGAAAACTTTTGTAGGAAAAGATGACTTTGATATTCTGTTAGTCGAAGTTGACGGAAACTATTATATAGCGGATCTTTTTGATAATCATTTTGATCCAAATATAATAAGTGTAGGTGGAGATATCTCTAAATTAGACTATGAAACACAAATGGAAATATATGTTGGAAAACCTAGCGAGGAGGGAAACTAATGAAATGTACAAAATGTCAAACTAAGAATTCATATAAGTCAAACTATTGCTATAAATGTGGTAAAGAATTTACAAAAGAAGAACAAGAAGCGGCTAGTAATAGTGGCTTAACAGGTATCTTAAAATCTCTAAAAAAAGTAAAAGATATTCTAACTTCTGATGGATTAAAAGGAAGCAAGCTTTATAAAATAGGCAGTATCGTTATTATTTTCCTTATTGGCCTTACAGGTATCATTGAAAACGGTACACATCTAAAAATAGAAGAAAGCCAAGCATATACTTATAAATATAACAAGGACCCTAATGAATACTATCTTTTCACAGACGAATATGAAACAAAACTAAATTTATATGCACTTAATGTTGATGAAATAACCATTCGTTACTATATTGGAAATATATTGATCGAAGAAAGTATAGTAGAAGACTTAAATGACATAAAGCTTTTATCTTCCTTAGAAAATTCATATTATACGCTAAGTTCAAAAAAGGATACAATCAAATTACATATATACAATAACAAAACAATCACTTTTAAAAACATATAATACTGATATTGCAAAATAAATAAAATTAATTTATAATAAAAAAGAAGGATAGTTATTTATAAAAAAATAACACATTTGATTGGTTTCAAATGCCTTTACAGAGATGGGCACCCGTTTACCTTAACAGCTATTGCCTTAGCTATTAAATAGGTGCCTTTTTTAGTGCTTAATGACTAAAATCAATATTACTATTATAAGTAATGTTATGATTATAAAGAAAAACTTTTCCTTTTTTGTGATACTTATCCATTCTTATTGTAAATTAACATTGCCTCCCCAAGAGGTTAATCTTTATCACGTAAGGGCACCTAAAATCAAATGTGTACAGAAATTATAATAGGTAAAAAATCATTTGTAAACCCTGAAAAACAAGGCTTTTTTTGATAATTTTTTTTACGAAAATTTTAATGAGCAAAATAATAATTTGTCACTAATTTAAACTTCAAATTTGTATTTTAAAAGATTTTTCTCTGCCAATTAACTACAGGTTATATAGGTATAATTTTATTGCATATCAACAATTTGCTCTTAATTTCTTGATAATTCTAAAATAGAATCAAGTGAACCAATAGTATGTTTAAAATCTGGAACAATTATAATATGATTAACCTATGAAAAGAGGAATATTATGAATCAAGAGAAAATTGGTAAGTTCATTGCCGAACAAAGAAAACTTAATAATTTAACCCAAGAAGAATTAGCAGAAAAACTAGGTATCACAAAAAATGCAGTATCAAAATGGGAGCGAGGATTAGGACTCATGGATATGTCTTTACTTAAACCATTGAGTGAAATTCTCCAAGTTAGTATTAACGAAATTCTAGCAGGTGAAAAAATAAAAAGTAATGAAATAGAAAAGAAAAGTGAAGAAAACATAATTAACTTAACAGAACTAATCGAATTACGTACTATGAAATATGGTGTAATTGGCATGGCTCTATTTTTTATGGTATTGGTTATTATTTCAGCTATAAAAGATATTTCTTCATCTAGCTTAGTAAGCTTAATATGTGCCTACAACACCATAACCTTTCTAAGTAGATATAAATTTAATAAAGAAAGAGCAGACCTAACGGCAGGGATTTTATTCTTTCTAGCTACAATCCTAAACACAATAACTTTTATTATAATTTAGCCAAAACAAAGTAGATTAAATTTAATATCTACTTTTTTAGTGATATAATATTTTTATAAATTTAGAGGTGAATAAATATGAACATTGATATCACAAAATTACAACAAGACTTAATTGATTACTTCACCACTGCCATAAATCCTTTTGATGTAGATTTAAAAGGAATAGAGGAAATATACAATTTATCAGAAGATAAATTAATAAGTCTAGCCACATCTAATGGCTTTAATATCGAATTATATAAAATAGAGGAGTGAAAAATATGTTTTTTAAGAAAAAACAATCTAAATTAACAGAAGCCCCATTATATTATTGGGAAGAAAAATCATATATGTTAGCAATTCCTAAAAATGAAGATGAGGATATCTTAAGAGATAGCTTAGATAGAATATCAGCTATTGAAGGAGTAGAAGTAAAAGATAATTATTACAATGTTGAAGAAAATGTTTTCTATGTAAAATTAACTTACGAGAAGGAAGAATACGAAATAGGATACTATCATGGCGGAGTTTCTATTCCAGAATATTATTTAAATAAGAACTTCCTTTTTAAAGAAGAGGAAAAAGAAGCTTTATTAAGTGCAAAGAAATCTATTACAATCTTTATGGCTTTCAATAAAAATCCCAAAAAATCATATCACTTGCAATTAAAATTAGCTTGCGCTATAGTACCAGATCTTATTGGTGTTATGGATGAAAGTGCAGAGAAAATGTTGCCAGCCAAATGGGTTAAACTAACTGCTGACTCTCATGTCTTACCAAATCCAGAAAGTTTATTTACTGTTCAAGCAGTTACTGGAGAAGATAAAGTTTGGCTACATACTCATGGATTAAATCGTTGTGGTATTACAGAACTAGAAATTCTTGAATCAGATGTTCAAAACTATCGTAATCATTACAATTTAATATCAACATATGCCAAGTACTTAATAGATAAAGAAGATTTTAATCCTCGTGAAAATAGTGCTTACATTGGGTGTCTTATTGACTACACTCCAGTTGTTGTTACTTGTAAGTCTTGGACTGAAGGAATCCTAGAATACAAAAAATTAGATTTAGGTGGCATTAAAGATCGTGAAGAAGGCCATAACAGCAACACGAGTATTATTTTCCTTTATCAAAGTGAAGAAGACGAAAACAATAATGTCTTAAGCAAAGTGTCTGTATACGACAAATTGTGGGGTGAAAATCCAATCTTCTTTATGAGTAATGAAGAGACGGCTCGTATGAAAGAATTGGCAATGGAAAGATTCGATTATGCTAAAAAAGCCTTCGAAAATAAAGAGAATACTATTTTAATTAAAATTGGCCTTCCTCTAGAAGAAGAGGGAAAATTCGAACATATCTGGTTTGAACTGCTTGAAATAAAAGGAAAGAAGTTTAAGGCTAAATTAACACAAGAACCATATAATGTAGAAGATATCCACGAAGGCTATGAAGCTTGGTATACAATTGAAAATGTAACAGATTGGATAATATATACAAAAGAATTCGCTGTTAACCCAGATAACATCTATCTACTAGAAAAATAAAAAGGAGAATCAATATGGCTAAGTTTGAAGTAAGAATAAAAGGAGACTTTGATAGTGTCCTAACTACAATAGAAAAAGGTATTTTATCAGGTAGCGTCTCAGCAACCTTAGAAGATAAAAGTGACTTTCAAGATGAAAACATTCGTTGTAGTGTAAGAGTATTTGAACGTTTTAGTTACTGGGGAAGTAATAGAGTAAGTTTAAATGTAACATTATTTCAAAGTTCTAAAGATTATCTTGAATTATCGGCGATAACCTCAGGTGGAAGCCAAGCGATATTTTGGAAAATAAACACAATCGGTGAAGAAAACTTTTTAAATAAACTTAAAGAAGTTTTATATGAAAATCAAAAGAAATAGTAATTAAATATTATGACTTTTTATGACTTTTAAAAAATCAAAAAATATCAATTTTTTAAAATTTTTGCTTACATAAAAAAATAAAATTTGTTATAATCAATAAGTCAGCCACAGCTTTAAAGCGTATAAGAGCTTATAACTCTTATGCGCTTATTTTTTTGCAACAAAAATAAAAAGCTAGTGGGATTTTACCAAAAGGAGGAGGAATAAAAATGGAAAATCAAAATGACAATAAATATTTAGGAGAAGGCAAAATTTCTAAATTACTTTTAAAATTCTCTATTCCATGTATATTGTCTCTACTTATTAGTTCCCTATACAATATAGTAGACCAGATATTCATTGGAAATAGTAGTATTGGTTATTTAGGAAATGCTGCCACAGGAATAGTATTCCCAATAACAATCATCTCTGTTGCATTTGCATGGTGCTTCGGTGATGGTTCTGCGGCTTATCTTTCACTATGTCAAGGTAGGGGAGATACCAAAAGCGCTCATAAAGCCATAGGAAATAGTTTAGTTGTTACATTCATAATAAGCATTATCTTCGTAATATTAGGTTTTATTTTTATGGATAACTTGCTATACCTATTTGGTGCAAGCGAAGCTAGTATTGGACTTGCTCGTGCTTATTTCACAATCATTCTAACATTTATCCCTGTATATATGTTGGCAAATGCAATGAACGCTGTAATAAGAGCAGATGGTTCACCTGCTTTCTCAATGGCATCTACATTAGTTGGAGCAATCATCAATATCATCTTAGACCCAATCTTCATCTTTGTATGTAAATGGGGAATCGAAGGAGCAGCATGGGCAACAATCATTGGACAATGTGCTTCATTAATCCTATCAATCATTTACTACACTAGAACAAAAACATTCAAATTAAGTTTAGAAAGTTTCAAAATGGACTTTGGTGTATTTAGTAACGTTATCAAACTAGGTGTTTCAACATTTATAACTCAAATGTCAATTGTTATCATCTCATTAGTATGTAACATTATGTTAGCTAAATATGGTGCAGAATCAGTTTATGGAGCAGATATTCCAATCGCTGTTATTGGTATCGCTATGAAAGTATTTACAATAGTAATTAATATCGTTGTAGGTATCATTCTAGGTGCGCAACCAATCTTAGGTTACAACTATGGAGCTAAGAAATTAGATAGGGTTAAAGAAACATTCAAGATAGTTTTAATTTCTACAATCATCGTTGGTTTAATCTCAACAGTAGTATTCGAATTGTTCCCAAGTTTTGTAATCGGCTTATTCGGAGCACAAGATGAACTTTATATGGAGTTTGCAGTTCTTACATTTAGAATATTTTTAATGTTTGTTACATTAACTTGTACAATCAAAATGTGTTCTATTTTCTTCCAAGCAGTTGGAAAACCAATTAACGCAGCAATCGTTTCATTAGCAAGAGATATTATTTTCTTTGTTCCTTTAGTTATTATTTTACCTAACTTTATGGGAGTAAAAGGAGCCTTATGGGCTGCTCCAATAGCAGACGTAATTGGTATTATTGTAACTATAATCTTACTAGTAGTATTCTTTAAGAGTCTTAATAAAGAAGCTCTACCAGTTAAATCTGAAAAAACTTCTATCCAAAAATCTCATGCAGGAGTTATCATTACAATTGCAAGAGAACATGGTTCTCAAGGTAAGGAAATTGGTAAACTAGTAGCAGAAACTTTAAACATTCCATATTACTACAAAGAATTAACTGCAATAGCAGCAGAAGAAAGCGGACTTGATAAAGAATTCGTTTCTAAATTAAATGATAACAAAAATAAAGCACATGATTTATATTTAACTACATCACCAGTAAGTTTTGCTATCGAAGCACAAGCAAAAGTACTAAAGAAAATCGCTAAAGAAGGCTCTTGCGTAATAGTAGGACGTGCAGCAGATTATGTACTAAGAGATAACAAAAATATAGTAAGAATATTTATCTATGCAAACGAAGATTATCGTGCTAAAAATGTTATAAAAATGTATGGTGACACAGAAGAACAAGCTTATAAAAATATAGCTAAATCAGATAAGAATAGAGCAGGTTACTATAAGATGGTTTCTGGTCAAAAATGGGGTGAAGTTAAAAACTACGATTTATGTATTGACTCATCTATTGGCAAAGAAGAAACTGCAGAGGTCATCGTAGATTACATGAATAAACTCAAATAATAAAGGAGATTGAATATGAATGAAGAGAAATGTCCATGTTGTCATAACCACTGCAATGTAAATAACTTAAGTTGTGGAAGAGGGATTGAACATTTTTATAAATCTAAAGAAATAAGTGAACCTAAAACATTAAATGAACAAATCATAACGGATTTAAGAAAATGTGGTCATCTATTACATCATAATAAAGACTTAAATATGAATGAATTACTATCTAATTTTTCTTTAGAAGAATTAAATGACCTTCATGAATTATTATCTAAATTTTATAGTAATATAAACTAAAAAAATAAAGCAAATCATCTATCATATAAAGAAGATTTGCTTTTTGTTTTGATTAGATGAATACAAGTTTTTTTAAATTTAATAAAATTCAAAATAAAAGAAGGAAATCTCATCCTTCTTCATCAACCTTAACTAGATTACTATAGTATTTCTTTTTTCCACTTAAGAAATCATCATACAAGTTTTGTTTCCAATGAATATAATCGATGCTTTCTTGAATCTCATGTATTTTATGTTCAAGTTCTTTTAATTTCCCATCTAATACAATTTTTCTTTCAGGGATTGTTTTTTCTCCAGCTAAACACAATTCCATATATTCTTTCATTTCTACAATACTCATTCCACAATTTTTTAAGCATTGTAGACTGCCAATCCAAGCAATATCGTTATCATCAAATATTCGATAATTGTTTTTATCTCTTTTAACATTAGGTACTAATCCTTCATTGCAATAAAATTTTAATGTGTCATAGGAAAGTCCAGTCTTCTCACAAGCTTGTTTCATAGAATAAAGTTCTTTTTGCATAATTTTACATCTCCCAAATAATTTTATATTTTTTTAAAAAAACCATTGACCGTGTGTTACTCACGACATTTACAATGGTATTGTACAAAAGAAAAAATATATTGTCAAGAAAGGAAAATTATTATGGAATATGTAAAACTAAATAATGGCGTAGAAATGCCAATACTAGGATTTGGAGTTTATCAAATCCCTAAAGAAGAAACAAAAAGATGTGTCCTCGATGCTATTAAAGTAGGATATCGTTCTATCGATACCGCTCAAAGCTATTTTAATGAAGCAGAAGTAGGGGAAGCAATAGCAGAATGTGGAATTCCACGTGAACAATTATTCATTACCACTAAAGTATGGATTGATAACTATGGTTATGAAAAGTGTAAAAATTCTGTTATGGAATCTTTAAGAAAACTAAAAACAGATTATATTGATCTTGTTTTATTACATCAACCATTTAGTGATTACTACGGAGCTTATAAAGCTTTAGAAAATCTTTATAAAGAAGGGAAAATTAGAGCAATTGGTGTATCAAACTTCTATCCAGATAGACTAAGTGATATTTGTTTATTTGAAAGAAATGTCATACCAGCAGTAAATCAAGTAGAAACAAATCCAATTAATGCACAGGTTTTAGCGCAAGAAAATATGGAGCGTTATGGTGTACATATTGAAGCTTGGGCCCCATTTGGAGAAGGAAGAAATGGTTTATTCGAAAATGAAATTTTAGTTAATATTGGTAAAAAATACAATAAATCATCTGCTCAAGTAATTCTAAGATGGTTAATACAAAGAGGTGTAATTGCCGTATGCAAATCAACACATGTTGAAAGAATGGAACAAAATTTCAATGTCTTTGATTTTGAACTAACAGAAGATGACATGAGTGAAATTAAAAAGTTAGATACAACAGATAGTTTATTTTTCAATCATCAAGATCCAAAAATGGTCGAATGGTTCGATAACATCGTTAAAGAAAGAAGAAGTAATGAAGATTGTCGTAAAGACAAAAAAAATTGGTAATAGGAAAGTGAGAATTTATGAATAAGAAAGTTATAGGAATAATTATTTGTTTATTAGTAATATGTGCTATAGGAGTTGTAGTATTCTTTATTCTTAATAATAAAAGCTTAAGTGAAGAGAATAATAAACAAAACAACAATACAAATGAAATAATTGAAAACAATAAAGAAAATGAAGAAAAGGAAAATAAAGAGACTGAAGAAAATAACAAAGCAGAAGAATCTGAAGAAGAAAGTACTACTTCAAACGGAAAAACTCTAGTTGTATATTATTCAGCAACAAACAATACAAAAAGCGCAGCAGAAAGCATTGCTAAAAACTTAAATGCTGATATTTTTGAAATAGTACCAGCAGAAGTTTATACCGATGAAGATTTAAATTATGGGAATCCTAATTCTAGAGTATCGAAAGAACATGATGATGAATCTTTAAGAAATGTTAAATTAAAAACTACAAAAGTAGAGAATTGGGATAAATACGATACAATTCTAATTGGTTATCCAATTTGGTGGGGAATAGCAGCTTGGCCAGTAGACACATTTGTTACAGCTAATGATTTCACTGGAAAAACAGTAATTCCATTCTGTACATCAGTTTCATCTGGACTTGGAGAAAGTGGCAAATTACTAGCTGCAGAAGCAAAAGGTGGGAATTGGTTAGAAGGACATCGCTTTGGCTCTCATCCATCATCAGCTGACATCAAATCATTTACAGATAGTATAAAATAGGAGTGATAATAAGGAGTAGTAACACCTACATCTGATGGTGAAGAAATTATGGAAAAATAGAACATAAACAGGAAAAATAATTTATTTTTTCTTTTTTGGAAAAATTATCTAAACAAATTTAACAAACTTTATGTTACAATAGATTTTAAATGATTAAAAAGTAAGGAGAATAAAAAATGGAAAAACAAACTGCAGGAAGAACAAAATTAGGTAACCTAGCACCTAAGTTCGCTGAATTAAACGACGATATATTATTTGGTGAAGTGTGGAGTAGAGAAGATAAGTTATCCCTAAGAGATAGAAGTATGATAACAATCTCTGCCTTAATGGCTCAAGGTTTATTTCCTCAACTAAAATCACATTTTGATTTAGGAAAAAAGCATGGAATTACTAAAGACGAAGCGGTTGAAATTGTAACTCAACTAGCTTTCTATTCAGGTTGGCCAAAAGCATGGAGTGCTTTTGAACTTATAAAGGAAGTATATGGTGATGAAAATGAATAAAGAAGAATTTAATAATATTAATGTATTTGGATTAGGCGAGTCTAATGATTCCTACGCTAAATATTTTAGTGGAGCGTCATTCTTAAATCCTCTTACAAATCCTGCGACTTGTCCATTATTTTTAGCAAACGTAACATTTGAACCAGGTTGTCGTAATAACTGGCATATTCATCGTGCTAAATCTGGTGGAGGACAAATCTTAATTTGTACTGCTGGCGAAGGATGGTATCAAGAAGAGGGTAAAGAAGCTGTTGAACTAAAACCAGGAGTTGTAATTACCATACCAGCAAACGTTAAACATTGGCATGGGGCAAAGAAAAACTCTTGGTTTAGCCACATCGCTATTGAAGTACCAGGGAGTGATACTTCCAATGAGTGGTGTGAACCAGTAACAGATGAAGAATATAACGAATTGGCTTAATTAATAAAAAACATCATTTTTTATAAAAAACACCATATATTCACGTATTTTTCACAAAATGAAATTAAAATATATAACGAATTTTAAAGTTGGACTCTAAAAATAATTGAAATCTTAAAGTTCTCTCAGATGTTTAATTAATAAACAGAAAATTCCAAGTATAGAAAAAAAGCATACGTATATATTGATGATAAGTATTTTACATATATGAGTTTTATCTCTATACTTGAATAAAACACAAAAAAGAATAAAAGGAATTACTTTGAATTAAAAATTGACAGGATGTGTAGTAAATGAAAAATAAATTTAATAACTCTTATGTAATTACTTATATTGTATTAATGCTTGGTATGTTTTTACCAGAAGTGATATTTAAATTAATAAATAAATCGAATATTTTTGATATATCTACGTTAAGAATCTTTTTAGGAATAAATATAATATGTGCAATTGTTTCCTTCTTTTTGAATTTTGCCAACCACATAGTTAAGAAAGTTGTTACTTCTATATTAGTTTTTGCAACTTCTGTCTATGCTTGTGCCCAACTAGGATTCTTTAACTTTTTAGGTGTTTATATTTCTTTTCAAACATCTAGTCAATTAGGAGCAGTTAAAGATTATGTTAAAGACTTTATACGCAGTTTTAAACCATATTTTTTCCTAGTTTTAATCCCATTTATTTTAGTTATTGCATTCTATATCTTTTTCTCTAAGAAAACGAAAAATGAGAATATAAGTTTTAAAAATAACACTTTAACTTCAAGTGCTTTACTTATGGCGAGTATCATTTTATATGCTACAACTATACTAGCTCCAGGTTTGCAAAATAAATATCAAACAGTTTCGACTAAGAATTTATTCTTAACAGCTTCGAATCCAAGCTTAACTGTAGAGCAATATGGTTCTTTAGGATTCTGTTTTCTTGATGTTAAAGCAATGCTTTTTCCAGTAACATTAGAAGAAAACTATGTTATTAACCAAAATTATAATAATGCCTCTAAAATAACAGAATTAACTAGAGAAATTGACGATACACTTTGGCAACAAATTATTGACGAAGAAACCGATAAAACAATGAATTCCTTAAATAACTATTTTATTAATCGTAAAATCACCGATAGAAACGAATACACAGGTCTTTTTGAAGATAAAAATCTAATCGTAATTATGATGGAAAGTGTAAATGATATCTTCATTAATCCTGAATATTATCCAAACTTCTATAAGTTATTGAACGATGGTTGGTATTGGGAAAACAACTATTCTCCTCGTAATTCTTGTGCCACTATGAATAATGAGTTTAGCGGTATGACAAGTCTATATTCTATATATAACACTTGTACAGCTAGTAAATACAAAGCAAATACTTACTATGAAAGCATCTTTAATTTATTTAATAAAACAGACTACACAACTTTCTCAGCCCATGACTATACTGAAGCTTATTATCCAAGAAATACGATTCACACCAATATGGGTAGTGGTGAATACTTTGGTGTTGAAAAGCTTGGTATTGAGTACTCTGATGAATATATTAACTGGGCTAATGACGATGACTTTATGGTTGAAGTTCTAAATATCATTGATGATAAAGTGGAAAATGATGAAAACTTTATGACTTGGCTAACTTCCGTTTCATCACATCAACCATATAGTGTCGATTCAATTCAAGGTAATAAATACTACGATTTAACAGAAGGCACAGATTACCCAGAAGATGTTCGAAGATATATGTCTAAATTAAAAATATTAGATGATGGTCTAGGAATATTACTCGAAGGTCTAGAGAGTAGGGGTATCTTAGACGACACAGTAATCGTTTTATATGGAGACCACTATCCATATGGAATAAGTACAGACAACTTAAATCAAGTATTAGATTATGATACATCAGAGTACTATAACGCTGAAAGAGTTCCATTTGTAATATATAATAGTGAAATAGAAAGTAAAGTTTATAGCGAGTACACATCTTACATAAACATTCTTCCAACATTAGCCAATCTATTTAACATTGATTATGATCCAAGATTTTATCTAGGCACAGATCTTTTAAGTGGAGACTACGAATCAAGAGTAGTATTTGCTGATGGCTCTTGGAAAAATGAAAAATTCTATTATGACGCAACGAAGAATAAAATCACTAATTTTACCGATGAAGAACTTTCACTTGATGAATTAAAAGCTATCAATGATGATATCAATACCAAAATTAGTGTAAGTAATAATGCAATAAAAAATAACTATTTTGCCTATCTAGAGAAGAAACTTACTCAAAAAAGCAGTGATAGCGAAGAAAAAAATGTTACTGATAATAAAAATAGCAAAAATAGTAAAGTAGTTAATGGATCATAATAAAATAATTTAAATAAGTAAAAGTAATGAAAAATCTCATTACTTTTTTATTTGCAACAACTTATAGTAAAATACACCATAAAACTATTGACAATAAAATACATATAGTTTAATATACTATATGTAAGGAGGGTAAAAATGATTAGTTATGTTTCAACTAAGAGAGAATACTTACCAAAGTTTCTAAAAAAATTAAAGAAGTTAAAAGAAGAACCTATATTTTCTAATAGTGAAATAGTAGGAAAAAAGACTTACTATGAAGATCATGGTATCTCTTTAGTAGTAGAGCGTTATTACAATCTAAACAATTTATGTGTAATAAGAACTAACTCTAAAAGCTATAAACCAGAAAAAGGCCTAATTAAAGTATCAGATACATTCACTCAAGAAAACATCTTATCTGGATTTATTAAAGTTCCTAACTTTATTTTAGAAGGAACAGATGGAATAGGAAAAACAACTACTATTGAAGGACTTCTAAGTGACAGAATCGTCTGTTTCGATAGAGAACTTGATAATATCTGCAAGTATATGTTGTTTGATGTTCCAATGGAAGTAAGAATAAAAAATTATAAAGAGTATTTAGAAAAAGCAAGAGAAAAAATTCTATTTTTAGTTAATAGAGATGAAGAAGAAATAAGAAGACGTATATTTTCACGAGATGTCATAACTGAATTTGATAGATATGCAGTCGAATACAATAAGATGTATTATGAAACATTCAAAGAAATGGAAAAACGAGGCTATTTATATGACAGATTATTCATGCTTGATTGTACAGGTTTATCTATTCCAGAACAAAAAGAGCAAGTAAAAAAATTGGTGATTAGGTGATTTTATGCCAAGCATTGTAGCTCATTATATCTGTGGAAAATTAGTTGCTAAAAAATTAAATATAGTAAGCAATGAATATATAAAAGGTAACCTATATCCAGACTATATTGATGTAACTTACCACTATCGAATAGCTGGAAAAAGATTTGAAATACCTAATATAGATGAATTCATAAAAGAAAACAATCCTACTAACAATTATTTCAAACTTGGCTTTTTAACTCATTTAATATTAGATAAACTATATTTAGACGACTTTGTCCTAAATGACATATATTCCAAAATAGATAACCAAATTAACATATTTGAAGAAGCTGATATTTATAATGACTACACTATAATAAGCACAAAATTATTAAATAACTATAATTTTAATCTCGATGAAATAGATAATTTAATGTTAAGAGAAAAGAATATCAATATAACTAAATATAAAAAGAATATTGAAGTCATTAGAAAAAATAAGGATAAAAATCTAAAATATTTAAATACCCAAAGTTTTATTCATTTCTTAAATGAAGCAGCCGATAAAATCAGCGAATATATAATAACCAATAAATATTACAATTAGAAAGAAGAATAAATTATGATAAGTGCAAATTATTTACCAAAAAGAAAAGAAGTTAATGTTGATTTTGAAACAAATTTAACTAAGTATATTTATGAAGAATGTGACTATATCAAAGATATAAATAAAGTATATCCATGGCTAGATAAAATGATTAAGCAAGCTCTTGCTAATGGTCTATTCTTTAGAAATAGCGAAAATCATTCAAGTTTTAATTACTGGCAACCTTTATCAAACGCAGGAGTTCCTGCAGTACCAAGACCAGATTACATTCACGAACTAACATTCTTTATTCATGATGTCCTACATCACTTAATACCAGATTTACAAATTACAGGCAGAAGTGAACTCGATAAAAGAGTTTATATTATTGAAAGAATGTTAGGAGAAGGAGTATGCTTAGTCCTAGCAGATATGTATTTTATTGACGCACTAAAAGAACTAGGTATTGAATACGATTACTATAAAAAGAATATCTATCAAGGATTTAATGCCTTAAGAAAGAATACCTTATATGATAACTTATTAGGAAATGTTATGTTCTGCACTCTAGGAACAAAAGATTACTTCAAAATTGATCAAGATTATGCAAGTGATTTAGACACTTACCTTGATTGGTTTGCTCCAGTATACATAAGTGACTTAAAATGGACTTTATCAAATGTTAACTCTAAATTATGTAGAGCTAAGTCTTCATTCGATTGGTTTGATGATTATAAAAATATGATTCCAGGTGGTATATCGAAGGATAGCAGATTGATGCTAAGTACAAGTTACATAATTGATAAATTAAAATTAACTCATGAGATGACTGAAGAAGAACTAACTAAAAAGATATTTGATTATGTTTATGAAAACATCTTAACTTATGATGGTGAAGTAGTAGAACAAGAAAGCAATAAGAAAAAAAGATTCTATGGTTTCCAAGCTAAAATCGCTTATGATTATAATTTAGACAAAGCACTTTATAAATCTTTAATTGAAAAAGAAGAATACGAAGAATTTGAGAAAGTTTATCAAAGTGATGTCGAAGAATTATTTAACAAACGTTTAATTACAGAAAAAGAATACAACATATTTAAAGAGGTATATCCACATCATACAGCTTGTTTCATCAGCTATACTAGTAAATATGTTGAAGATGTTAAATTAAGCGAATATTCTAAAAATTATATATTTGGAGTCCTATAATGAACACACGTGAGAAAACAAGTAAATTAATTGAATACTGTGGTGGTCGCGTTCTTGATGATAGATATGTTGTTGAACCAGGTGTTGTCTTAATATCTAAAACAGTTAATGTTATTCCTGAAGAAGTAAGAGAATTGTTTAATCTTACAGATGACAACAAACAACTAGCAGAGTTAAACGCCAGAATTACTTATATGAATTTCAATGAACCAAGGAGTGGATATGTCGAAGACATTATTAATAACAAAAAGCATCAATCTATTTTATCTAATATAAATTTAGGATTCCTAATAGCGGGAGTGAAAGGAGAAACTTTATTAGAATTTGTAAGTAGTGGAGCAAATATTAGTAGACAAACAACTTCAAGAACAAGATCAGCTGATGATACTCTATATGTTGCTAATGAAGATGATATACCTTTTATTGAAGAATATTTGCATTTAAGAGAACAATACTTGAGAGTTTATCCTTTAAGTAAAGATAAAGATGATATTGAAAAACGTAACGAATTTAACTTGTTTACAAAAGCAATGAGTTTTACTGTATCTATGAATCTGTATGATTGGGTTTATTATGTAGATAAAAAGATTATTCAAGATTATGAATATGAATTTAAAGACATTTGTAGAAGAATAAAAGCCTTAATAAAAAAAGAATATCCTTATATTGAATTTGAAAGTGATAAAGAGGTATACACTAAACGCAAAAAGCCCTAAAAATAACTTAATATAAAAAATAAAGCAGACAAATAAAAAATTTAAGTCTGCTTTATTCATGTTATAATATAATAAAAATGAAAGAAGAATTACTATGAAACAAGGAATTATTTTTGATTTAGATGGAACTTTATGGGAAGTAACAAACACTACATATAATAGCGTTAATGAAATAGCCAAGAAACATAACTTAGACGAAGTAAAAATAGAGACAATCCGTAGTGTGTTCGGCTGCAATAAAGAAGAATCAGCCAAGTTATATTTTCCATCTTCACCTTTAGAAGAAGCATTAAAATTGACTGATGAAATTGCAATTATAAATATTCATAACTTGAAAAAGTATGGAGGGAATATATACGAAGGCCTAGAAAGTTCTTTGAGAAAATTGAAAGAAAAATATGATTTATTTATTGTTAGTAATACCGATAATAAAGAGTATATCGAAGCATTTTTAGAAACTTCAGGTTTAAATAACTATTTTAAAGATTACATAGCTGCTAGTGAATTAAAGATTTCTAAAGCTGAGGCAATTAAGAAAATAATTAGAAATCATAATTTATCAGAATCAATCTATGTTGGAGATACAATAAAAGATTATGAAGCAACAAAGCTAGCAGGTATTCCATTTATTCACGCAAAATACGGCTTTGGAAAAGATTTAAAAACAACATATTGCATTAATTCGATAACAGATTTACCAAGTATTGTCGAAAAAGTGTTGAGATAAAGTAATAAAAAGGAGAGTAGGAATGAAAAAGAAAACCAAAGTTATTATATTAACTATTCTTACTATACTAGTTCTATGCTCGTTTTATCTTCACTATGAAAATACAAAATTACAAGTAAGCAAATACAATATAAAAAATAGTAAAATACCTAGTGATTTTAACAATTATAAGATTGTTCAAGTATCAGACTTTCATAATACAAAATCGAAAACTTTAACCAATGATTTAATAAAAGAAATCAAAGAACAAAATCCAAATATTATTGTTCTAACAGGGGATTTAATTGACGCCAATAAAACGGATATAGATATAGCAATTAACTTTATAAAGGAAATAAATGACATTTCTTCAATTTATTTCATCTCAGGAAATCACGAAGAAAGCACAAGTGCATATAGTACTCTAAAAGAGCAGCTAGAAGAAAACAATGTTATAATTCTAGACAACAAAGCAGTGATTCTAAAAGAAGCTGAATCAGAAATGAACTTAATAGGAATTAGTGATCCACAAATAATTAATGATAGTTTTTTCTCAGATTCTGAAAAGATAAAATTAGAATTAGAAAATGTTGCATATGATAAAAGCAAGTATAGTATTTTATTATCACACCGACCAGAAACTTTTGATACCTATGTTGAAAGTGAACTTGACTTAGTTTTAACTGGTCACGCTCATGGTGGCCAAATAAGGATTCCCTTTATAGGTGGAGTAGTTGCTCCAAATCAAGGATTATTTCCTAAATATACAAGTGGCAAGTTCCATAACAAAAATACAACTATGATAGTAAGTCGCGGTATTGGGAATAGTATTCTACCTTTTAGAATAAACAATCGCCCAGAATTAGTAGTGATAACTTTAAATAACGAATAGCATATCGAATAGGAGAGTCAAAAATGAAATTTGGTTGGATAAATATTTTTGGTACTGTAATTCTTATAATTATGTTAATACCAAATATTATATATGCTCTAAAAGAGAGAAATGTAGAATACAAATATGAAAACAAAGTAGTAAATATTTTAGAACAAGTAGGAAGATATTTCTCAATGTTCTTTCTTATCTTTCCAATTGGGGTATCAGGATTTTCTAGCGTCACTTTTATGCTTATATATCTAATCTGTAATAGTATTTTCTTGCTAGTATACGTGATAATTTGGTGCTTTTATTTGAAAAGTCCAAGTCTAAATAAATCTTTGATTTTATCCATTCTTCCAACACTAATATTTTTAATTAGTGGTGTTGCATTAAATCATTGGTTATTAATTATTTCATCCCTAATATTTGGAAGTACTCATATTTACATAACATACAAAAATAACAATAAAAATAATTAAGCAAATTAGTCTATCTAAACGATTTGCTTTTTCCGTGCTATAATAATGATAAATTTAGAAAAGGAGAATATATTATGGAATTAGAAAATATTGAAGAATTAACTAGTGAAGTAGAAAGTACAACTATCGAGACAGAACCACTATTTGAGGAGTATGTTGATTTTGAAACATTCAGTAAATCAGATTTTAGAGCAGTTAAAATTAAAGATTGTAAGAGTGTTCCTAAAAGTAAGAAGCTATTAGAATTCACTCTAGATGATGGAACGGGGGTAGACAGAACTATCCTTAGTGGTATTCATGCTTACTATGAACCAGAGGACTTAATCGGTAAAACAGTTATAGCTATTCTTAACTTACCACCACGTAATATGATGGGAATAGACTCTTGTGGAATGCTTATGTCAGCAGTTCATACTGAAGAAGGGGAAGAAAAACTACATTTATTAATAGTAGACGATTCAATCCCAGCTGGGGCAAAATTATACTAATATAAATAATTATAAGTTGTATTTTTAAATAATATACATATAATTATTTGGTGATGATATGTTTAAAATTAAAGATGCATATTATGCAGCTTCTATTCTTGGAGTTAAATTTAATGATTATACTCCTGAAGAATTTCTAGATGGAATTAACATTGAGCTAGAACATGGAACAGTAAATCGTAAAACTAATGTAACAAACGATGACTTAATTATAACAGCTAAAATAGCCTTAGCTCACTTGAATGAATTTCCTAACTATTATAATAAAGTATATGGTCTAAGAGCATTTGAAACATTTTTAGAAAGTAAGCTAAAAAAATAAACTTTAAATATAAAAAGTATTAATGTTAAAAAACTTTGACAAAGTTCCAAAATCCTTTGGTAGATTTGTTAAAAATAATTTCATTATAATTGCTATTGGAAGAAGGGAAAAAATGAAATTAGGAGAACACATTTTAAAACTAAGGAAGAAAACTGGACTTTCACAAGAGCAATTAGGTGAATTAGTAGATGTTACAAGACAAACTATTTCCAACTGGGAACTTGGTGCAACAGAGCCAAATCCAAGACAACTTAAATTATTATCTAAAGCACTAAACGTAAGCATTGATGAACTTTTAGATAATGATATCAAAAGTGTGATTGAAGAAAAAGTGAGTAACACCGAAAAATTAGCAGGAATAATTATAAATATTCTAAAGTTCTTTGCTATATTTATAATTGCTAGTCTTATATTGATTATTATAGGAGCATGTATATTTTCAAATGCAAGAACGATAACGACCACAAGTATAGAAAATCTAGAAATATCTTGTTCCTTAAATAACAAAGATTATCTAATTGAAGTAGGAACAGATGGTTACTATAATTGCTCGAATTGCGATAAAGAGTTGCAAGTAATTTTAAAAGAGGACTATATTGACTTTGAAGACTTAGAGTCAACAGAAGAAAATATAACTTCCTATTTTGACAAACACAATGGTACGTGTGAATAATTTAATCTAAATGAAAACAAACAAGAATTTATTTCTCTTGTTTGTTTTTTTCTCCCCATTCACATAACTGGTCTAAAATAGGCATCAAAGTTTTACCTTTATCAGACAAATAATATTCTACTTTAGGAGGAATCTCATTATATTCTTTTCTAACAATTAAATTAGAATCTTCTAAATCCTTTAAATTAGCTGTTAACGTTTTAAATGATATCGGATCTAAAAATCTTTTAAGTTCATTATATCTAAAAGGACCATAAAAAGCTAAAGAATATAGAATAGATAATTTATATTTACCAGATATTAAAGACATACTATATGAGAATCCACTATCTTCAAAATTCATTCTGGTTTTATGTTCATTACTCATAAGACACTCTCCTTTAGGTAAGTACTATACAAAAGGATTATAGCGTAATATAATGGCAATGTAAAGGAGAGAAGAAAATGAGAAAAAATATCAAAACTACAGAAGCAATATTCCCAATGCCAGTTTTAATGATAGCAACGTATAATGAAGATGGAAGCGTAAATGTTATGAATGCAGCATGGGGAACAATGTTAGAAAGAAACCAAGTTATATTAAACCTAACTGAAACACATAAAACTGTTAAAAATATTAAAGAGAGAAAAGCTTTTACAGTATCTATAGCGGATAGCAACCATGTTACAGAAGCAGATTATTTTGGAGTTGTATCAGGAAATAATACACCGAATAAATTTGAAAATAGCGGTTTAACTGCTACTAAATCTGAATTAGTTGATGCCCCAATCATTAACGAATTTCCTATTTGCTTAGAATGTGAATTTATTGAATATGGAGATTGTGGAGTAATAGGTAATGTTGTTAATACATCAGTAGATGAAAGTGTTATGGACGGCGATAATGTTGATATTACTAAAGTTTCTGCAATTGCCTTCGACCCATTCACACACGGCTACTATAAAGTAACTGAAAGAGTAGGAAATGCTTTTAAAGATGGTTTCCAATTAAAAAAATAGTAAAATTTATAAATATAAAAAACATATTGACAACTTAATTAAAATATAATAAAATTGCTATTGTTTGCTTAAGCAATTAGAAAAATTATAGGTTCATCGGAGGACAGGTGCATCGTAATGCCGAGATTTGATTATTCAAATCTCCTGTCGATAAGATGTCGAGTGAGCTCGGTAATATTTTAAATAATATTCCGGGCTCTTTTTTTAGGAGGTAAAATATGAACAAAATTATAACAATAAGTAGGGAGTTTGGCTCAGGGGGAAGAGAAATTGGTAAAAGATTAGCTGCCAAGTTAGGGTATGCATATTATGATAGTGAAATAATTAACTTGCTTGCGAATGCCACAGGAAAGTCAGAAGAATATATTCAAAACATATCAGAAAGAGGTGTTTATCCTTATGCTTTTCAATTTGCAAAATCATTTTCAATGTATTCAAAAATGCAACAAGAACAAACTGATATGATGATAACACAACAAAAGATTCTAAAACAAATTGCCGAAAAAGGAAATTGCGTTATTGTTGGTAGAGGAGCAGATAGAATTCTTCGAGAGTACAATCCAATGAATATATTTATCTATGCAAATATAGAATCTAAAATTAAAAGATGTAGAAAAAAAAGAAAAGATGAATCATTAACTGATAAAGAATTGATGCAAAAAATAAAAGAAATAGATAAAGAAAGAGTGAATTATCATAATATAATTTCTCATGTAAAATGGGGAAGCAAAGAAAATTATCACTTATGTATTAACACATCAAATTTAGAGATTAAAAATATAATTTCTCCACTAGCAGATTATATAGAAAACTTTTTTGGGAGGGATAAAAAATGATAGAATTAAAAGAACATTTTTCATATAAAAAACTAATTATGTTTACGTTACCAACAATTATAATGATGATATTTACTTCTATCTACGGAGTAGTAGATGGTATATTTGTGTCCAATATTGTAGGTAGTGAAGCATTTGCGGGTGTTAATTTAATTATGCCTGCTATAATGATTCTAGGATCTGTTGGATTTATGATAGGTACTGGAGGAAGTGCATTGGTATCTAAAACGATAGGTGAAGGCGAAGAAGAAAAAGCAAATAAATACTTTTCTATGCTTATTTATCTGGTATTAATTGCAGGTATTACTCTAGCAATCGTTGGTTTCATATTTATAAAACCAATTTCTATTGCTTTAGGAGCAGAAGGGGAAATGATTAGTATTTGTACTATGTATGGGAAAGTACTACTTATAGCAATGCCATTCTTCTTATTACAAAACTGTTTTCAAAGCTTTTTAGTAGTTGCTGAAAAACCAAAAATGGGACTTATTATCTCTATTATTGCGGGAGTAATAAATATGTTCTTAGATTTCCTATTTATCTATGTATTTAAAATGGGAGTATTTGGAGCCTCTCTTGCAACTGGTTTAAGCCAAGTATTTGGCGGAATCGTTCCTTTAGTATATTTCATTCGTAAAAATAGTACAAAGTTAAAATTAGTTAAAACAAAGTTTGAACTAAAACCACTAATAAATGCTTGTGCAAATGGTTCGAGTGAGATGGTAACAAATATTTCGATGTCTTTAGTAAATATGTTATACAATTTGCAACTAATGAAATATGCAGGGGCGAGTGGTGTAGTTGCTTATGGAATTATCATGTATGTTGGTTTTATTTTCTCTGGAACTTATCTAGGATATTCTATCGGTTCAGCACCAATTATCGGTTATCATTATGGAGCAGAAAATACTGACGAATTAAAAAGTTTATTTAAAAAGAGTATAAAAATGCTCGTTATAACTTCTATTGTAATGACGATATTTGCTGAAATATTATCAAGCCCACTTGCTAGTATCTTCGTTAGCTATAATGAATATTTGCTTGATATGACTACTAATGCAATAAGATTATTTTCGCTTTCCTACATAATAAGTGGAATCAATATCTTTGCTTCATCATTCTTTACCGCATTAAACAATGGATTAGTGTCAGCAATTATTTCATTTTTAAGAACATTATTATTCCAAATTGCAATGATATTCATACTTCCTGCGTTATTTGGATTAAACGGAATATGGTTAGCAGTTGTAGTAGCTGAATTATTATCACTGATAGTAAGTATAGCCTTCCTAATAGCAAATAGAAAAAAATATAATTACATTTAAAGAAAATAAATTTTAAAAAGCAAATCATCGAATAAAGAAAATTTGCTTTTTCTTTGCTTTTATTTAGTAGTATAATAAAAAGAGTACTTGAAACATAATTATATAGGAGGAATAATGAAAAAAACAATTTTAATACTTTTCTTAATATTATGCTTGAATTTACTATGTGGTTGTGTAAATAATACGACCAATATTAAAGATTCTAATATAAATAATACTACAAAGGAGAACAAAGAAATGAATGAATTTGTATCAAAAATAAATATAACAATGAATAATAAAACTTTTACTGCAACGTTAGAAGATAACGAGACATCAAGAGAATTAATTAGTAGATTACCACTAAATATTATAATGAATGAATTAAATGATAACGAAAAATACTACTACTTTGATAATTCTTTACCAAGTAATTCCAAGAAGGTAGATAAAATCAATAATGGGGACATCATGTTATATGGAACAGATTGTTTAGTTATATTTTATGATACTTTTAACACCAACTATAGCTATACTAAAATAGGCAAGATAGACAATAGTGAAGATTTAAAAGAAGTAGTGGGTACAAACGATATAGAGGTTTATATTTCAAAATAAAATAGCAAAAAAATTCAATTTATAATTTATTGAGCAGATCATTTATAAAGTTGATCTGTTTTTTAATTTTATAAAATAACTCTTGACAAGTGAATGGGTATTCAACTATAATTGTATTAGTTGAACAAATATTCAACTAAATGTATATATTTATATGGAGGAGTATATGGTAAAAAATGAATTTGTATGTGATTGTAATGTCATCCATCAAGACATCGTAGATAAAATTAAGAATCAAATGCCTGATGAGAAAACATTTGATAATTTAGCAGAGTTCTTTAAACTAATAGGAGACCCAACTAGACTAAAAATATTATTTGCCTTAGATAAAGAAGAAGTATGTGTATGTGATATAGCAAATACTTTATCTATGAGTAAATCTTCAATTTCACATCAACTAGCTGTTTTAAGAAAAAGCGAAATTATTAAATGTCGTAAACAAGGCAAAGAAGTGTATTATACATTAGATGACAATCATATTAACGAAGTGTTTGAGATTGCATTAAATCATATCAATCATAAAAATAAGGAAAGGAAAGAAAAATAATGAAATTAAAATTTAAAATAGAGGGTTTGGATTGTGCTAACTGCGCAAATGAATTGGAAAGTAGTATTGCAAAATTAGAGGAAGTAGTTTCTGCATCAATTAGCTTTATGACACAAAGAATGGTAATAGAAACAAACACAGAAGATCAAGCAGCTTTAATCGAAAAAATTGAAAATTTAATAAAAAAAGAAGAACCAGATGTAACGATCACATTAAAGTAGGTAGCGTATGAAAAAAAGATTTATAAAAATAATTGTATCTCTTATCATTTTTATCGTAGCCAATATATTACCATCTACTTTCGAAATATTAAAAGATGGATTATTAGTAATTGCTTATTTAATAGTTGGTTTGGATATTTTAAAAAAAGCATTCAGAAATATTACAAGAGGAAAAGTATTTGACGAAAACTTTCTTATGGCTGTCTCAACTATCGGGGCATTTTGTATAGGAGAATTTCCTGAAGCTGTAGCCGTTATGCTTTTCTATCAAGTAGGTGAATTATTCCAAAGCTATGCCGTTGATAAATCAAGAAAATCAATATCTAGCTTAATGGACATTAGACCAGATTATGCCAATGTCTTACGTAATAACGAAATAGAGAAAGTTGACCCAGATGATGTTAATATTGGTGAAACCATCGTTGTAAAACCAGGTGAAAAAATTCCTTTAGATGGTATTGTAATAGATGGTGAATCAATGATAGATACACAAGCCCTAACAGGCGAATCAGTACCCAGACATGTCTCTTTAGATGAAGAAGTCTTAAGTGGTTGCATAAATGTTGATGGTGTAATCAAAATAAAAGTAGAAAAAGAATACGATGATTCTACAGTAAGTAAAATACTAGAATTAGTTGAAAATGCAAGTAATAGAAAGTCAAAGTCAGAAGATTTTATTACAAAATTTGCTCGCATTTATACTCCAGTAGTTGTAATAATAGCAGTCATTTTAGCAGTTATTCCTCCATTAATTATAAATGGCGCTTCATTTAGCGACTGGATATATCGTGCATTATCTTTCTTAGTAGTATCATGCCCTTGTGCTTTAGTCATTTCAATTCCTTTATCATTCTTTGGTGGAATTGGTGCTTCATCTCGTATTGGTGTATTAGTAAAAGGAAGTAATTACCTAGAAAAAATTGCTAATACTGAAATGGTTGTCTGCGATAAAACAGGAACATTAACAGAAGGTGTCTTTGAAGTAGTGAGTATAGATGCAATTGGCATCTCAGATGAAGAATTATTAAGACTCGCTTCTCATGCAGAATGTTTCTCAAATCATCCAATTTCTTTATCACTAAAAAAAGCTTATGGTAAATTTATTAATAATGAAATAGTTATCAAAACACAAGAAGTATCAGGTCATGGTGTAATAGCAACAGTAGATGAAAAAGAAGTCTTAGTTGGTAACGAAAAATTAATGAAAGAAAATAACATTAAATTCAAGAAAAACAACTTGATTGGAACAATTATTTATGTTGCTATAGATGGTGAGTTTGCTGGTTCTATCCTAATATCTGATAAAATTAAAGAAGATTCTTACGAAGCCATCGCATCACTAAAAAAATATGGCATCGATAAATTTATAATGCTAACAGGGGATAGAGAAACAATTGCTTCTGATGTAGCAAACAAGTTAAATATTAATGAGTATTATTCTGAACTTCTACCAGATGAAAAAGTATCCAAAGTAGAAGAACTTATGAAATCAAAAAAATCAGGAAAGAACTTATTATTTGTAGGGGATGGAATCAATGATGCTCCAGTCCTAGCAGTATCTGATATCGGAGTAGCTATGGGAGCTTTAGGATCTGACGCAGCAATTGAAGCAGCAGACATTGTTTTAATGACAGATGAGATGTCTAAGATTGCTAAGACAATACATATTGCTAAAAAAACATTAAGAATTGTTAAAGAAAATATAATCTTTGCTATTGCAGTAAAAGTAGCAGTCTTAATACTAAGTGCCTTCGGACTATCTACAATGTGGGAAGCTGTATTTGCTGATGTCGGTGTTTCCATTATCGCAATACTTAATGCTTTAAGAATTCTATTGATCAAAAATAAATAAAGTAAATTCATTCTAGAATTTACTTTTTTTATGCTATAATAGTTGAAAATTATATGGAGGATTATATGGATATTAAATTTGAAATAAATGGTGTAAATTTTAACGTAAGAAGTTCTTGTATAATAAAAGATAAATCACATAAAAAAGTACTTTTGACTAACATGAGAGCAATTACTGATCATGAGGCATATCTATTACCTGGTGGTAGAATAAATACCTTAGAAAATACAAAAGAAGGAATAATCAGGGAAATAGAAGAGGAATTAGGTATTAAATTAGAATATAAACTAATATCTATCGAAGAGAATATATCAAAAGAAACTAATTTTCATATGTTAGAATTTGTCCACTATGCCCAGATAGATAACTTTGATATTATAAACTGTCTTGATGATGGTTGGGATAAGTTTAAAATTGTAGATATAGAAGAAATAGATGAGTTAGATATTAGACCTAAAACAATGAATTCATTAATTAAACAAGATACATATGAAAAGATAACCCATAATATTAACTACGATTGGATATAAAACAAATCTAAAATATAGTAGATTTGTTTTATATATGGTAAAATTAATTTATAAATAAGTAACAATTACATGGAGGAATTATGAAAGATTTAATAGATTTTATTGCTTTAATTATTTTATATATTTTTGTATTTTATAAAAAATGGAAAGATAAAGGAAAAGATGCCTTATTAGTGAACACTCTTATGTATATTTATATATCTTTTGTTCTATATTTTACTTTGATGCCTATAATTACATCTATTCCATTTATATTTAACCACCCATATACTCCAATGAATTTAGTTCCATTCATAGATATTACAATGGGTAGAGGAGATTTCTTAAGACAAGTAGTATTAAATGCAATAATGATGATGCCATTTGGATTTATGTTTCCAATTATCAAAAGCAAAGAAAGCAATAAGTTATTTTTAAAAACAATTCTTTATACTTTCTTATTTAGTCTATGTATAGAATTATTACAACCACTAATTAGCGGCTCTAGATCATCAGACATAACGGATTTAATAACAAATACCTTTGGTGGATTTATAGGATATATTTTCTATCTTATATTCAAACCATTAATTAATAAAATATTGAATTTTATCAAATCAAAATAAATATTAATAGAATAGCATTCAAGCATGTTAATTATTGAAAAATAAAAGAAAATATTATAATTTAATAAAGAAAGAGATAATGTATGTATGAAAAATAAAGTTGCAATTATGTGGGGAATTACAGCATTTTGCCTAATTATGACAGTAGTATTTTGGTTCTTAATGAATAAAGTAGAATTGAACTATGAAGAAGTAACTGCAATCGTTACTAATACTTCCAGCAAAGATATTGTAAACAAAGATACAGGCAATAGAACAACATTCTATGAAATTATAGTAGAATATGAAGGAGAAGAATACGAACTTCAAAACGTTCATGGCTTATCAGGCTATTATAAAGGAAAGAGTGTAAAAGCACTATTATCTAATGGCAAATTATATGCGAATGTTGAAGGAATAAAATCTACTTCACCAGTTGCTATAGTCTATTTCATCTTTCTATTTGGAACATTTGGAATGTTAATTGCTTCATCCACCTATATGTCTAAAGCGAAACAAAAAGAAAAAACTGAAACAAAAAAAGAAACAGCAAAATAAAAAGCAAAGCAAGTCAAGAAGATAGAAGACTTGCTTTTTTCGTGATATAATCAAGTTACAAAAAGAAACGAGGAATTATAATATGAAAGTAATAACAGTATGTGGCAGTCTAAAATTTAAAGAAGAAATAATTAAAGAAGCTCTAAATTTAGAATTACAAGGCAATGTTGTAATAACACCAATATTTCCTATAAATGATACCGACAAAGATAATTTTACAAAAGAAGAATTTGAAATACTTGGCAGAATGCATAAAGAAAAAATAAAATTATCTGATGCTATCTATGTTGTGAACGTAAATGGTTACATTGGTTCAAGTACAAAAAACGAAATAGAATATGCTAAATCTCTAAATAAAGAAATACTATATTATACAGATTTAATTGATTAAAATAGTTTCTCTTAAATCTGTTTTTTTTATATATAATAAGCAATGTAAAGTACTTTTGACAGACAAGAAAAATTTCATTTTATAAAATAATATTGGAGGTGCAAAAATGGATATTGGAAATAAAATAAAAGAATATAGGATACATTGTAATTTAAATCAAGAAGAACTAGCAAATAAAATTTTTGTATCAAGACAAACTGTTTCTAATTGGGAAAATAACAAATTTTATCCTGATATAAAAAGTATAGCTTTATTATGCAATATCTTTAATGTCTCAGTGCAAGATTTTATAGAAGGAGATTTAGAAGAAATGAAAAAAGTCGTAAATAAGGGTGACATGAAAGTATTTAATATTATAAGTTGGATATTTACAATTGAATTAATTACAATGGTAATTAGTGCATATCCTTTATCTAAATATGCGGGAAGAATAGGTTGCATAATTTGGTTTATCTTTATGATAATAACTATGGCTACAGCTACTATTATCGAAGTATATAAAAAGAAATATGATATTCAAACATACAAAGAAATAATTGCGTTTTGTGAGTCTAAAACTTTAAGTCGTGACGATAAAAACCAAGAAATCGGTAAACGTCCTTATCAAAAAATCCTACTAGCTATTATCTCTGGAATCATAGCACTTTTAGTAATGATAATTATGCACTTAATATTAGGATAATAAAGTATTAAGACTACGTAAAAAGGCAAATCTATCTACAAGATTTGTCCTTTTTTTGATATAATTAAATAGAAGGATAAATAGCAATTTATTAGGGAGGAAATATGAAGAAAAAGATAATAGGAATAATTATAATAATTGTTTTAGTATTAGGTATAGGAGCAGGTGTTGTATATAAAATTATTGAAAAAGATGTTACTGATAGAGAAACATTTAATTTTAAAACTGACACAAACGGTTCTAATGACACAGTAAGTCATGATGAGCATTCTTTTTATGGAAAAATAATTGAAGTGTCTTCATCTTATATTATAGTTGAACCAAATGAAAAGGAAGAAGAAAGAAAAAGTTCTGATAAGTTTCATATAGAGTTGAAAAACAATAATACAACTTATAAAATTGGTACAAATGTGAAAATAACTTATATTGGAGATATTAACGAAAGTTATCCAGCCCAAATTGGAACAACTAAAATAGAGATAGTATCAGAAAAATAAATTACAATTTAATGAACATGAAAATGCAGTCATTGAGGGGGGAAACAATGAAATATATTAAAGAAGATTTAATTGAAGCAAAAAGACAAATTGATTCAACGTTACATAAGTTACGAGAAGCAATAAAAACTCTTGAATCAAAAGAAAATACAGAAAGATATAAATCACAAATCACTTTGGCAAAAAGACGAGTAAAAGCTTTTGAAATAGCAAATTACTTAATAGAAAATGAGATAAAAAATAGCTAGTTTAGCTTTAGAAAATAAGTAATAATACAAAATATAATCTATTTAACTCTACTAATAGTAGGTGTAAAATACAGACTAAATAATATATATTTATTCTCGAAAGGAGAAAAATATGAATCAAGAAAAAATTGGAAAGTTTATTGCTGAATGTAGAAAAAAACAGAATTTAACTCAAGAACAACTAGCTGAAAAATTAAACATCACTTATAAAGCAGTAAGTAAATGGGAATGTGGTAAAGGATTACCAGATGCTTCTATAATGTTAGATTTATGTTCTATATTGAAGATTAGTGTAAATGATTTATTAAGTGGAGAGAGTATTGAAATTAAAGATTACCAAAATAATGCCGAAACAAATTTAGTTAAGTTAAAAAAACAAATAGATAAAATGAGAAAAAACTTTAAGATTGTTTCTTATTTCTTTGGAATAATTACAATTATAATGTTTATAGGCAATATGGTTTTAAATTCTATTTATCATGATAGTTGGGATAACACTTTATATAGTTCAATCGGATTGATAGTCAGTTTTATGTCTTGCTTATTTTGGTTTGCTGCAAGTATATTAAGTTTTAAATATTAAAGATAATTTAAATTGCAATTTGCAGGGCAAATCGTATTTATGGTTTGTTCTTTTGGGCTATAATTAAAGAGAAAGATAAATAGTAATTTAGGAGTGTGGTGATAATATGACCGCTGAAATATTATATGCTGATTTATATGATAAATATGGAGATGACTTTAATTGGATTATGCTATCTTTTATAGATAGAACATATACACAAGAGGCAGAAAAAGAAATAAAAGACGGACACTTTCTTTATGGTAAAAAATTATATTCTATATTTAAGTGCAAAAATAACAATGATGTAATATTTGTTACAGGTAATAATGGTAAAGATTTATATATAATACTTCACTTAACTTATAAAGAAAATCAAGATGTTAGTTATCCAAAATACGAATTATTGGATAACATCTATGAGGTGAAAGAATATTTAATTAAACAATATGAGAATAAAGCGAATTGTTAAATTACAATTTGAAAGCGAGAAGAAGTATTATGGATTTAAAGAAAATAGAAAATTTTATTGATAAGCAAAAAGTGAGTTTTATATGCTCTATTGATGATGAAAACTATCCTAATGTAAAAGCAATGTTAAAACCTAGAAAAAGAATAGGACTAAAAGAATTTTACTTTTCTACTAATACTTCATCTATGAGAGTACAACAATATAAAGAAAACCCAAATGCTGGTGTTTATTTTTATTACAAAGGACTAATTAAGTACGTAGGAGTTATGCTAAAAGGTAAAATGGAAGTCTTAACAGATCAAGAAACTAAAATATGATTTGGAAAAAGGGCGATACAATGTTTTATAAAAAAGGTGTAACCGATCCAGATTATTGTGTTTTAAAATTTACTGCTACGTGTGGTAGATATTATTGTGATTTAAAAACCGAAAATTTTGATATTAAATAAAAACACCAATTTACAAAGCAGATCATTCAGAATAGAAGGTTTGCTTTTTTCATAGTATAATATTCAATGTAAAAAACAAAAGCAGGAATTGATTAAGGAGAATGTTTTTAATGGAAAAAGAAAAAAGAAGATGTACATGGGTAAATTTAAAAAATCAACGATATATTGATTATCATGATAACGAATGGGGGATACCACATTACGATGATAATTATATGTTTGAGTTTTTAGTGTTAGAATCTTTTCAAGCAGGCTTATCTTGGGAATGCGTTTTAAACAAAAGAGAAGGTTTTAAAAAAGCATTTGATGATTTTGATTATAATAAAATAAGTCAGTATGATGATGCCAAAATAGAAGAACTTTATAATAATAACGATATTATAAAAAACAAATTAAAAATAAAAGCTACAATAAACAATGCTAAAATATTTATTGAAATACAAAAAGAATTCAAAAGTTTCTCAAATTATATTTGGTCTTTTTCAAACAATAAAATTATAAAAAATATAGATGATAACTTTAAAACAACATCTGAGCTATCAGACAAAATTTCAAACGACCTAAAAAAAAGAGGAATGAAATTTGTAGGTTCAACGATAATCTATTCATATTTACAAGCTATTGGAATAATAAATGATCACGAATTAAAATGTGAATTTTATAAATAATATCAGCATATAAATAATATTTTTAACAAGTTTATTTAAACTCCTTAAATCGACACTTTTCCTTTTCTGTGTTGTTCAAGAACTTTTTATGAATTGATAAAATAAAATTGTAATTCGAAAGGAAAAGGTGTTTAAAATGAATACAGATAAAATTTATGCAGAACATATTGCGAATGAATATTCAGTTAAGAAAGATTCAAAAGTAATAGCTTTAAAAAAATTAAATAGAAAAGCAAAAAGACCAGCAGAGATATTTGCTTATACAAATGGTATTATTATGTGCTTAGTTTTAGGGGTAGGTATGTGTCTATCTATGAAAGTTATTGGTGATGCATTTATATTAGGAATTATTATCGGAATAATAGGAATCATCGGTATTTTAGTAAATTATCCAGTATATAAAAAAATACTTGAATCATCTAAAGAAAAATATTCCTATGATATAATCAAATTAGCAAATGAAATAGTAGAAGAAAATAAATAAAATAAGGGAGGCAGTACAATATGAATAAACAAGAAAGTAAATATTATCGTACTGCTTCTTTTATGGACGAAGCATTAATTAGTTTATTAAATGAAAAAGATATTGAGTATATAACAGTTAAAGAACTATGTGAGTGTGCTGGAGTAAATAGGTCAACATTCTATCTCCATTATGAATCAATGGACGATTTACTTAATGAAACCCTTGAATACATAACAAACAAGTTAGTAAATTATTTTAATAAGGATGCAAAAGAATTTATTGAAAAATTAAACACAACCCAAAAAGAGGACTTAATTTTTATCAACGAGGAATATTTAAAACCATATTTAGAATTTATTAAAGAGAATAAAAAAGTATTTATAGCGGCATTTAAGAATCCTACTGTTATGAAAACACAAGAAAAATATTCTAATTTAGAAAAATATATATTTAATCCTATTCTTAACAAATACGATATGCCAGATTATAAAAAGAAATATATATTACAATTTTATATTCATGGTATAATGGCAATAATTAAAGATTGGACTATAAATGATTGTAAAGAAGAAATAGAAGATATAATTAAGATAATTGTAGAGTGTGTTAAACCATGAAAGAATTTATAGAACGTCTAAAAAGCAAATACAAACAAATTAAGCCTCATTTCTATCTAATGAATATACTAATATTTATCGCTAAAGTAGTTTTATTTCTTATAACAAAATCCTTGTCCTTCCTAATATCATCTTTATATAATTTAGGAATAGGATTAGCTAAAAAGAAAATATATTCAAATAAAGATAATTATAAGTCTATTGGTAGTTTTGTAATTATAGCCAGTTTATGTTTTATAATTTATTCTATTTGGATAATTATAACTCATAAAATGGTTTCTTATAATTTGTATATTGGCATAACAATAGCAACTATAACATTCTATGATATTGGGTATTCAATATATGAAATTAGAAAGAGTATCAAAAACAAGAATAAACAAAATAACTTATTAATGTCAGTTAATTTAGCAACAGCATTAATATCATTACAATTGACACAATCTGCACTCCTGTCATTTACTCAAGTAGGTATAGACAATTCCTTATATAATGGTATGATTGGAATCATAGTAGGATTAAGTTCATTAACAATTGGTATGAGTATTTGTTTAAAGAACAAAAAATAACTACAAATGACATTTAATGAACAAATCGTATTTAGGATTTGTTCTTTTTTGGATATAATAAAAGAGAAATACCAATATTAATTTACAAATAAGTTAAAAAATTAACTTATTTAATTTTTTAGTATTGACTTAAAGTTAACTTTAACTTGTATAATGAATTTGTTAGGAGGATAAGATATGACATATAGTATAAGTGAAGTAGCAGAGATGATGGAAGTTGAACCATCTACAATAAGGTACTACGATCAAATGGGAATTCTACCAAATATAAGAAGAGAAAATGGTAGAAGAGTATTTGAAGATAAAGACTTTAAGTGGCTAAGAGTTTTAAATTGTATGAAAAAAATCAATATGCCTATAAAAAAAATTCAAGAGTATATAGAACTGGCTCAACAAGGAGATGCAAGCTTAGAAGCAAGATATCAAATGATTTTGGAGCAAAAAAGTATAATTGAAAAAGAAATAAAAGAATTACAAGAATGCTATAAAGAATTTGAGTACAAAGAATGGTACTATAAAACTGCTATGGAAGCGGGAACGGAAGAAGCTGTTGAAAATGTTACATCTACATCTCCAACTTTGGAAATAGATAAAATTCCAAATAATTATAAGAAAGAGGGAGAAAAAAATGAATAAATTGAATTTAGTGAGTGATTGGGATAAAACATTTCCTAAAAGTGATAAGGTAGACCATAGTAAAGTAACATTCAATAATCGTTATGGAATTACCTTAGTTGCAGATATGTATGTACCTAAAAATATAGAAGGTAAATTACCTGCAATAGCAGTCTGTGGACCATTTGGTGCAGTAAAAGAACAATGTTCTGGATTATATGCACAAACAATGGCTGAAAAAGGATATTTAACCATCGCCTTTGATCCATCATTTACTGGAGAGTCAACTGGTGAACCAAGATATATGGCATCTCCTGATATTAATATAGAAGATTTCGAGGCGGCAGTAGATTTTTTATCTACAAGTGAATTAGTTGATCCAGAAAAAATAGGAATTATTGGAATTTGTGGTTGGGGTGGAATGGCCTTAAATGCAGCAACTATTGATACAAGAATTAAAGCTACTATTGCTTCAACTATGTATGATATGACAAGAGTAAATGCCAATGGATATTTTGATTCAGAAGATAGCGAAGAAAAAAGATACGAAAAGAAAGTATTACTAAATAAACAAAGGACAGAAGATTTTAAAAATAATTCCTATAAAAGAGGTGGTGGATGCTTAGAACTTCCAGTTCCAGAAGATGCACCTTTCTTTGTAAAAGATTATTCAGAATATTATAAAGGTAGAGCATACCACAAAAGAAGTTTAAACTCTAACGAAGGATGGAATGTAATTGGTTGTATGTCTTTTATGAATGCGCCAATACTAAAGTATTCAAATGAAATAAGAAGTGCTGTTTTAATTATCCATGGTGATAAAGCACACTCTTGCTATTTTAGTAGAGATGCTTATAACAATATGATTACTGATAATAAATATACTGATAATAAAGAATTAATGCTAATACCTGAGTCTGTTCATACTGATCTTTATGATAATTTGAGTGTTATTCCATTTGATAAAATGGATAGATTCTTTAAGGAAAATTTAAAATAATATGAAAAAGAAAAGTATAATTCTTATTATCGTATTACTTCTATTAATTGGAGGGAGTTTGATGTATATGTTTTTTAATAATTCCAAAAAAGATGAAATAAAAAATGCTGATAAAAGTTCTAAATTTGAAACACCTATAAGTGAAAATGCAAAAGATTATCCAATAATCAAATTAAACAGTGGATATGAAATGCCAGTTTTAGGAATAGGAACGTATAGTTTAACAGGGAGTGTTTGTGTAGAATCAATTTATACGGCTATAAAAGATGGATATAGACTAATTGACACAGCTTATATCTATGGAAATGAAGCTAGTGTTGGTGAAGCTATCAGAAAAGCAATAGAAGATGGATTAATAAAAAGAGAAGAGATTTTTGTTATAACTAAGTTGTATCCCAATCAATTTTCTGATCCTGAAAGTGCTATTGAAGAGTCTTTAAAAAAACTAGATATCGATTATATAGATATAATGTTATTGCATCATCCAGGAGAAAACGATGTTAAAGCATACAAAGCAATGGAAAAGTATGTAGAAAGTGGAAAAATTAAATCTTTAGGTTTATCTAATTATTACATCAAAGAACTAAATGAATTTATCCCAAAAGTAAATATAATGCCATCTCTTGTTCAAAATGAGATACATCCATATTATCAAGATACAGAAGTAGTTGAATTTATCCAGAGGAAGGGTATAGCAGTTCAAGCTTGGTATCCATTAGGAGGTAGAGGACATCAAAGTGAATTATTGAGTGATGAAGCACTAATTAAAATTGCAGAAAACCATAATAAATCAGTAGCTCAAGTAATATTAAGATGGAATATACAAAGAGGCGTTATTGTAATACCAGGTTCAAGTAATCCAAATCATATATTAGAAAATATTTCAATATTTGATTTTGAACTTACAAGTGAGGAAATGGATACAATATCTAAATTAAATCGTGATGAAAAACACGACTGGTATTAGGAGGTAAAATAATGAACCAAAAAATGCTAGTTTTAATTGGATTTATAATTTTATGTGCAGCAGGAACAAGTATCTATTTCCTTTTAAATAAAGATTCTAAAAGTGATTCTCTAACTTCTAATATAGAACAAGAAAAAAAGCACAATGAAAGCGAGAAAGATAATGTGGATTCAAACGAGAAGACGATAGTTATATATTTTTCAGCAACAGGAACTACCCAAAAAATTGCTGGGTATATAAGTGAACTTACTAATAGTAATAGGATAGAAATAGTTCCAACGGAAGAATATACAGATAACGATTTAAATTATAACAATAGTAATTCACGAGCAAATAAAGAACAAAATGATCGTAGTTCTAGACCAAAAATAAGAAATGAAATTGATATAGCAGAGTATGATACGATCTACCTTGGTTATCCAATTTGGTGGGGAGATGTTCCAAAAATAATTTTAACATTCGTAGAAAATAACAATTTAGAAGGTAAAAAAATAATTCCTTTTTGTACTTCACATAGTTCTGGTATGAGTACAAGTCTTAATACATTGAAATCCTATAAAGAATTAAATATTGTCGATGGAAGAAGATTTGATTCATCATCAAACAAAAGTGATGTAGAGTCTTGGCTTAAAGGAATAAAATAAGTTTTAAGGAGTAGTATGAAAGTTTTAGCAATTAATGGAAGCAGTAGAAAAGATGGGAATACTGCTATTGTACTAAATACTATATTAAGTGAATTAGAGAGTGTTGGAATTGAAACTGAACTTATCCAATTATATGATAAAAAAGTGAATCCATGTAAGGCATGTTTTACTTGCGGAGGGAAGAATAACTGTACTTTTAATGATGACAATTTCAATGAAATATTTGATAAAATGAAAGAAGCTGATGGAATCATATTAGGTAGCCCAACTTATTCTGCTAACATTTCATCTAGAATGCAAGCTTTATTAGAAAGATGTTCTGTCGTAGCAGATATGAATCCAGGAATATTTACAAGAAAAGTTGGAGCAAGTGTGGTTGTAGGTCGTCGAGGAGGACTTTTAAATGCCATTGATACCTTAAATCATTTTTTCTTAAATCACGAAATGTTTATCGTGGGATCCAGTTACTGGAATATTGCTTATGGTAAATTAATAGGGGATGTTAAGGCAGATGAAGAAGGAATCCAAACTATGAAAAAACTAGGCAAAAATATTAATTTTCTGTTAGAAAAAATTAAGAAAAATTGAATAATTAATTACAATTCATAAAGCAAATCATTCGACAAAGAAGATTTGTTTTTTCTGTTATAATATTTTATGTAAACAGAACAATAAATTACAATTGAATGAGCAACTCATTCAGTATAGAAGATTTATTTTTTCATAAATTTTGAAACTTTTTCTCTAGATTTAGGGATTATTATATTGTAGGTGATGAATATGGCTAGCGAGTATAACCTATATAAATTTAATAGTATATACGATAATACTTATCATGATGTCCTAAAATATATAATTATAAAATGTCATAATGTTAATGATGCGAATGATATTTTACAAGAAACATATTTGGAATTTTGGAAAATCTTAAACAAAAAGGAATTATCAGAAAATAATATTAAGAGTTATCTTATAGGGATTGCAATAAACAAAATAAAAAAACATTATACTTTATTAGACAGAATAAAAACAATATCATTGTTTGACAAAAATGATAAAGATTTAGAATTAATTGATACAATCGAAGACAAATTTAATATAGATGACCTTATTATAAAAAATGATAATTGGGAACTTGTTTGGAAATATATAAAGAATAAGAAAAATCAAGATATTCCAAAAGTATTTTATTTACATTATAAATTAGAATTATCTATTAAAGAAATTTCAGCAATTTTAAATGTAAAAGAATCATATGTTAAAAATTTGATTTATAGGACACTAAATGAATTGTACGCAACTTTCGGAAAGGATGTGTAACAATATGACTAATAAAGAAAAATTAAATAAAGCAATAAGTCATGATTACAGCAAAGAAGAAAACTACAATAAAATAATTAAAAAAATAGAAGGAGAAAAAATGAATATTAATAATATATGGAAACGCTTGATAGTACCAGTATGTTTAATAGTAGTAATTTGCGGAATAGTATTTCTAAACTCTCAAGATAAAAACATTACATTAGAAAATTATAACGATAAAGAAAATAATGTAAAACTTAATATAAATAATTTAGCAAATATTGGCGCAACTAGATTGGATGCTGATGTGAAAGAAGTATCTACAAATGATATAAATATATTGTGGCCTGAATTTATAAAAGAGGGGATAACTGTACCTAAATACTTAAATAAATCAAGTGCTACAGCTATTTATACTAGGAAAGATAGAGATAGTGAATACGATATCTTAAATTGTTATGTTTATGATTATTCTAATGAAAATAATGAGGATTACAAAAACATTCGTATAGCTTTTTCAGATACTAATAAACCTATAAGAGATTATCATTTTTCAGACGAAAAAGCCCAATCAACTATTATAAAAGATGTCAAACTAATAATTTTCAAATATAACACTACATATTTTACAGAATTTAATTATAAAGGTTATAACTTTGATATCGAAACAAATAATATAAGTGAACAAGAACTATCAAATTTATTAGTTTCTATTATAAAATAATTTATATTAAAGCAAGTCAACAATATAGGTGATTTGCTTTTTTTCATGGTATAATATTAAATATAAACAGAACAAAAAATAGTAATTTGTAAAAGAGGTTATATATGACTATTAGGAAAATTAAAATTGTTGATAATGATGAAATTAGAAATAAAATAGATAGAATATATGAAGAACAAAATAAAATTACATTAGCAAAATGGTCATTAGAAATTGCAAAACACATCATTGAAATATCTAATTTAGATGTCAACAAATTTCCCGAAATAAATGAAGGATTTAAAATCAATGAGTTGTCTCAAATAAGTGAAGTACGAATGTATGATGTAAGACAAGCAGGGTTTAAAATTCATAAAATTGCAAGAGAACAAACCGATGAATTAATGAAAACTATTTTCAGAGTTATTGGTCAAGCGATAGGAAGTGGTCATATGAAAGAACATTCTATGGTTACTAGCGATTATGCTATAAAAGTTATAAATTTATTGTACGGAAATGATTTAGAAAAGGTAACTGAAGAAAGAAACTGGCAATTAAACAAACTAAAAGAATTGATTTAAAAAAGAAAATAACTAGGAGTGCGAAAAAATATGAAAATATTTGGTTATGATAGTAATGATGAAGAATTTGATAAAATTTTAAAATTAAGTCAAGTTACTTTAAGTTGCAAAAAAGAAGACTTGGATAGTATTATAGATTTTTTAACCAAAGTGAAAAAAGAGATTGAAAGTACGAACATTGAAGATGGAGATCACTGGCACTATAGAGATTATAATGACGCTTGGAATGAATTTGATTCAGATTTAATAGTTTTTATAGATGAAAGTGCTAACGAATAAATTACACTTTATAAGGAGTTGATATCATGCGTAATCTAAATAAGGAATTCAAAAACAAAACAATAAATACGGAAGAATTATTAAAGTATGGTTTCAGATTAAACGAAAATACTTATATTTATGAAAAAGCAATAAATGGAAATCAGTTTAAGGTTTGTATAGAAATCTCAAAAGATAGTAAGACTTCAAAAGTAATTGACTTAGCTTTAGATGAGGAATATGTTCTGGTTGATGTAAAAGACTCATCTGGCAATTTTGTCGGTAAAATAAAAGAAGAGTATGAAGCAATTTTAAAAGATATTTTAGAAAAATGTACAACCCCAAATGTTTTTAAAAGTAACCAATCTAAATTAATAATAAAGTATATCAAAGAAAAATATAATGATGATTTAAAATATCTATGGAGTAAGTTCCCTAATAATGCCGTATGGCGAAACAAAGAGAATAATAAGTGGTATGGGATAGTATTAGTAATACCAGAAAAAAAATTAGGACTTGATTCAGATTCCTTAATTGAAATCATCGATTTAAGATACCAAAAAGATAGTATAAAAGAAAGAATAGATAACAATAAGATATTTCCTGGTTACCATATGAATAAAAGTAGCTGGATAACAATCAAACTTGATGAAACTGTTAGCACCGAAGAAATCTATAAATTAATTGACAACAGTTATAACTTATCATTAGAAAAATAAATTAACTCTAAACAATTATGGTATAATTTTTATAGAATATCCAAATAATAAAAGAAAAATTAAGTTTGGATAAAATATATAAAATAACAAAGGAGAATAAACTAATGATAAAATATGATTTTACAGGAAAAAATGTCATCGTTACTGGAGGTAGTATGGGGCTTGGCGCATCTATCTGTGAAGAATTCGCTGCTGCTAAAGCAAATGTAGTAATAGCTGACATTAATATTGACGAAGCGAATAAAAAGAAAGAAGAACTATCAAAATATGGAACAAAAATTATAACAAGCAAATTAGATGTTTCAAATTATGAAGAATTTGTATCTTTAATCGAAAAAGTAAAGAATGAATTAGGTAGTATTGATATTCTTGTTAATAATGCAGGTATCTGTAAATCAGCACCTTTAACTGATATGGATGTAAACGAATGCAATGCAATGGTTAACATTAATTTGAATGGAACAATCTATGGTTGTAAAGCTGTCCTTCCAGTAATGAAAGAACAAAATTATGGCAAAATAGTAAATATATCATCTATGGCCGCAAAACTAGGTAACGCTAACTCAGCAGTATATGCTACAACAAAAGCTGGAATTTTAGAACTAACCGCTTGCTTAGCACGTGAATATGCACCATTTAATATCAATGTTAACTGTGTATTACCTGGAATAATTCGTACACCACTATGGGAGAATATGCTTGATTCTTACACAAATGGTGATCCAGCAGGAAAAGACGCTATGTTCCAACAGATTACAAAAGATATTCCACTAGGAAGACCACAAGAACCAAAAGATATTGCGAATGCAGTCTTATTCCTATGTACAGAAGAAGCAAGCAACATTACTGCACAAAACCTTGGTGTAGATGGCGGACAATCTTATTAATCTAATATATAAAATATCAATTAAAGAATACATAAGAAGCATTGATTAATTTTAAAATCAATGCTTTATTTATTGCTTACGAATCATCTCAGAATAATACTTGAAATAATCAATATAGATAGTTTGACCTTTATATGTTAAAATGATAAAGGTATTATAAGATAGCGAGTTGGTTGTAATGAAAGAAACTTTTAAAAATTTAAAACATGTATATTTTTATGGGAAAGAATTCAAATTAAACCTAATTCTAGAAATAATCTGTTCTATCATAAGAGTTATAATTGCTGTAGTAATTCCTTTATTTGCTGCAAAGCAAATCGTACATTACACAAATAGTGCGTGGCAACAAGTTATATGTGTAAGTATTGTGTTAGTTTTTGTGTCTTTACTTCAGAACATAAATACAGTTATTTTTAGAAAAAACACTCAAATGTTCAGAAGAGGAACAGTAAAAAATATTCAACTTGCCTTAAGTAAAAACATTTTAAAAATAAAACAATCAGAATTAGACAAATCTCCATATTCTATATTTGTTGAAAGAATAGTAAGTGATACCGATAAAATGTCTTTAATTTTCACGTCAGGAATGAGTAATCTTACTAGTGTTATTTCTAGTATTGGCTGTTTTATTGCTGTATTAATTATTGACTATCATGTCTTTGTATATTATTTTTGTGCAATGATTATACTTACTTTACTTTATCTAATTAGAACAAAAAAATATGGAATGAAAGATAACGAGTATCGTCAAGAATTAGAAAATGTTTCAGAAATGACAAATGAATTAATTAGAGGTGTTCGCGATATAAAAATGATGAATGCTAAAGATAATTTTATAGATAATTTAGAACATAATATTGATAAACAAATTAATAAAAATTTTGAAATGCGTGATGTTGATATTATGTATACTTTTTATATTGATTCATTAATAACATTCTTTGAGTTCTTTCTAATATTATTTCTTATATTTCTAACGACAAACAATGTAATAAGCGTATCCGTAGCAATAGTTTTATTATCATACAAATCGAGTGTTATGATAAATATTATGGAAAAAATATCTCATTTATTAATCGAGTTTAATAATTTTAATATTTCTTGTAATCGTGTATTTTCAATTTTAAATTTTCCAACAGAAGAATTTGGTACCAAACATTTAGATAGCGTAAAAGGAAATATTAAATTTGAAAAAATACATTTTTCATACAGCGACAACCATGAAGTATTAAATAACTTAAGTTTTAACATAAAAGCTGGTGAAAGTATTGGTATAGTAGGAAAAAGTGGAGTTGGTAAAACAACAATATATAATTTGTTATGTAAATTATATGAACCCTCTTCAGGAAAAATATACATCGATAATACAGAAATAAGTGAATTAGATGAAGAAACATTTAGAGAAAACATTACAGTAATAAATCAAAATCCATATATATTTAATTTAAGTATCAAAGATAATTTAAGATTAGTGAAAAAGGACTTAACAGAAGATGAAATGATTGAAGCTTGTAAAATGGCTTGTTTAGACGAAGTAATAGATAATCTTCCAGATAAATATGATACGATTCTAGGTGAAAATGGTACTATGTTATCTGGTGGACAAAAACAAAGATTAGCTATTGCTAGAGCTTTTGTTCAAAAAACAAAAATAATATTATTTGACGAATCAACAAGTGCCTTAGATAATGAAACTCAATCTAAGATTAAAGAAGCAATTGAAAATTTAAAAGGGAAATATACTATTATTATCATAGCTCATCGTCTTTCAACAATAATTAATTGTGATAAAATTATGGTCTTGGAAGATGGAAAAATAGTTGATTCTGGAACACATAAAGAACTCTTTAGAAGAAATAGAACTTATCAAAAATTATGTAAAACAGAATTGGTAGAAAAAAAGAAATAAAGTAGAAAAATAATGTTTAATTCAACCAAAATTCTCCTATTAGAGGATGTAATAATCTTAATATCTTTGCTAATATTTCAGTAGGAAAGGAAGATCATATGAATCAAATAAAAATAGGCAACTATATAGCGAAAAAAAGAAAGACCTTAAACTTAACTCAAGAACAGCTTGCAGAAGAGATAGGTATCTCAAGTAAAACAATTTCTAAGTGGGAATGTGGTAAAACCTTACCAGATTATACAATTATCGAGAGCTTATGTAATATCTTAAAAATAACAACATCAGAATTATTTAATGGAGAAGATGATAAAAAAATAAACGATAAACAAATGATAGAAATGCTCAAGAGAATTCAAAATCTAGAAAATCAAAAAAATATAATTTTTGGAACCTTATTGATGATTTTAGGAATAGCAAGTGCTTGTATGTCCTCACTATTTGGAGGAAGCACTACAAAAGATTTCATTTCTGGTTTTTTAATGGGGTTATCTATTGTTGAAATGTTAGTAGGAATATATGCTACTAGTTCTGCATTATTCAAAAGATGATATAATCTAGAATATATAAAGTTGTCGTAAATAATTATATATGTTATAATTTTAATACGAAAGAGAAAAAGGTGAAGCCAATGTTCAAAAATAATCATTTTAAAATTCATGTTCTGATTATGTTTTAGATTGATTATTTTTCTATGCCAATTTTCTTTTATAAATTATTTAAATACTTAAATTAAACACTTTCTAATAACATAATTTTAGAAAGTGTTTTTTTTGCAATTAGGAGGTGTAAAAATGAGAATATCAAAAAAGTAAGTAAGGCATAAACTTTGATTATGCCAGAAAGGAAGGCATAACATGTTAGAAATAAAAGATTTAACTATTGAAGTAAATGATAGATTCTTAGTAAAAAACTTATCATTTACATTAAATAAAAATGATAAACTTGCCATTATTGGCGAAGAAGGAAATGGTAAATCAACACTATTAAAATGTATTTTAGGCATATGTAATTATGCAAATATGAGTGGTACTATTAATATTAAAGGAAACAGAATAGGTTACTTAGAACAGTCAATTAGTGAAGAAAACTTATCCCAAAAAGTATTTGACTATTTATTTGTATCATTAGAAGACTATTACGACAAAATAACTAATTTATATAAATATTTAGAGATAATAAACATAGATGACAGCATCTTAGAACAAAATATAAATACTTTATCAGGTGGCGAAAAAGTAAAAATAAATATCTTAAAATTATTATTAGAAGAATGTGATATCTATTTTTTAGATGAACCAACTAATGACCTTGACATTGAAACTCTAGAATGGTTAGAAGAGTTTATAAATAAAGAAACAAAACCTATTATTTATATTTCCCATGATGAAACTCTATTACCAAATACGGCAAATACAATTTTACATTTAGAACAAATTAAGAAAAAGCAAGACTGCCGTCATACATATTTAAAAATTAATTATGATGAATATGTTGAAACAAGAATTAGAAACATTGCTAAACAAACTCAAGTATCTAAAAATGAAAAAAGAGAATTTAACAAACAACAAATGAAATTAAATCAAATTATGAATAAAGTAGAACATCAACAAAGAACAATTTCAAGAAGTGATCCGCATGGCGCACAATTATTAAAAAAGAAAATGCATTCTATAAAATCTCAAGAGAAAAGATTAGAATCAATAGAATTAACAGAGAAACCTGATATAGAAGAAGGAATTAATTTTTTCTTTAATGAAATATATCTTCCTAAAAATAAAGTTATTTTAAAATTAGAGATTCCTGAATTAAAAATTAAAGATAAAGTAATATCTAAAAATGTTAAATTAGACATTATAGGGAATACACATCTTTGTATCGTTGGACAAAATGGAGTAGGCAAATCAACTTTAATAAAACTAATTTATAACAGACTAAAAGATAGAACTGATATTAAAGTAGGATACATGCCTCAAAATTATGATGACATACTTGGCCAATATGAATATGTCTTAGATTATATTTCTAAAAGTAAAAGTAAGGAAGACATAACTCTATCTAGAACATATTTAGGTAATATGAAATTTACTCACGAAGAAACAACAGGAAAAATTAGTAATCTTAGTAATGGTTCCAAAGCTAAACTAATTTTAATCAAACTTGTTCTAGATAGCTGTAATGTTCTAATTTTAGATGAACCAACTCGTAATGTATCTCCTTTATCTAATCCAGTAATAAGAAGAGTACTAAAGAATTTCAAAGGAACAATAATTAGCGTTTCGCACGACCGTAAATATATTAGCGAAGTAGCAACAGAACTATATTTATTAACCAAAGAAGGCTTGTCAAAAAAGAATTAAAAGAATTTGTTGACGACCATTTTGTCAATGTCGACCAAATGGTTACTGTAGGTTATAAAACCTTAAGAACAGAGATAATATTCAAAAATACAAGTCACTTTGATGAGTTGCAAAATGAATTTTTTATATAAGATAATCACGTAGTCATTTTTTCTTATTTTGGAACTTTTCCTCCAAACGATTCGACTATTATAATGAAGTGTAGAAAATATGTTATACTTTAAATAATAAAATAGGAGAAGATTATGAAGAATAAAATATTAGCAATAATGTTTAGTGGAATTTCCATTTTTACTATAACAGCTTGTGCTAAAGAAGAACAAATAAACGAAAGACAAAATACCCTCGCAGAACATTTTTCTTGGGGAACAACATTAGATGATGGAAGGCATATCCATTTTGCACTTGAAGTTCCGTATTTAGAAAACGAAAAATACGATTTAATGGATGCTTTTCTTTACAATGAAATAACTCCAGAAGACTTCGTAAAAAAACTTGAATATCTAGACATTTTAAAAGATGGTGGATCTAAAATCTATAAATACAATAAAGTAAAAAAAGAGTTTGGTGATGAAGATTTTTATGTTATATCATGTAATAGTACAGATAACATTAAAGATATGTATATTGCCAAGTATAGAGAAACATTAGAGAATAAATGTAGTTTGAAAATAGATGACCTAGAAGGTGTATCTATGTCTATTAGAGAAGGAACTCTAACAAAAAAAGGAGCCACTATAATCATTACTGATACAAGCAATAGAGAAAATATTTATGGTGAATTCTATGCGATACAAAAACACGAGAATAATGGTTGGATAAATCTAGAACCTATAAATGACATGGCTTTTAATTCTATCGGCTATCAAGTAGATAAAAATAATACTTTAGAACTAAAAGTAGACTGGGAATACTATTATGGAAAACTAGAAAAAGGAACGTACAGAATACTAAAAAATACGAGCGAACCAGGAGAAGCAACAGAACACTATATTACCGCTGAATTCACTATAGAATAAAAGGAGAATCTAATATGAAAAAGAAAATAATTATATTTTTAACAACACTAATCATTATCTTGATAGGAACAGGAATAATTACAAACTATGCAGATACGGGTAGAGTAACAACGAATCACGAACCAAAATATTGTTTTAAATTAATTAACAAAGAAGAAAACAAAATAACTTACATTGGTCTAGGATACAAAGTAGTTAGATATGTTAAAGAATCTATCGACGAACCATACGAAAATAACATAGGAGTTAAAATGGGAAGTTGGTTTATGAAATACACATCTCCAATCGATAGTAATAATCAAGATACAAAGATAAAAACTTTAAATGACTTTTATAATACAACTGCAACAAAAGATAATGATATCAGAATTCTAAGAAAAGAATATAGTACTGCAGATGCCATAAAGGATAATTGTTTTGCTAGTTTTAATTCTGGAATTTATAACGAAGAAGTATACAACTCCTTTATGGAAAAATACAAAAATAAAGAAACAGCCTTTATTAGAGTAGGCAATACAACTATCGAAGGAGACCTAATGCTTTATGATATTCTCTATTACGAACCAGAAAATAAAGTATACCTAGTAACGGATTTTACAAGAGACGTTTATGGTTCAGAAAGAGAAATCGAATTAACGGAATATGAAAATCTTTCTGAATACACATATGAAAATAAATCTTACTTAGTCTTATATAATGGTGAACTAAATGAAGAGACTTTCTATAGTAGCTCTGTCAACATAGTAGCATTTCTATCAAAATAAAACAAAAGGAGTCATTATGTCAAAAAGAAAATATCTTATAATATTATTCATTTTGGAAATAATCATTCTAGTACCAGGTTGCTCTAATAAACAAGAAACAACTCTTAATAAAGGAAATCAAAGTCCATTAAAAGTAAAACATGAATCTCCCTATAATATGATAAATAGTGAAGTAACTTTAAAAATCCAAGAAGGGTCAGTATCTAAAAATCACTTAACTATCATTTTAACAAATAATAGTACTCAAAACATTTCTTATGGAACTTCTTACTGGCTTGAAATAAAAAAAGAAGAAAAGTGGTATATATTAGAAACAATAAAGGAACTTGTATTCACTTCACCATCCTTAGGATTAAAACCTAAAGAATCCAAAGAAATGAAAATATATTGGGAACACGCTTATGGAGAATTAGAACCAGGAATATATAGAGTTATCAAAGGCTTTTCCTATGAAAGTGGTGATATATTTGAAGAAGATTCATACATCGCTGCTGAATTTATAGTTGAATAATTATTTAACAAACGAGTCATCAATAATGATTCGTTTTTATTTATAAATATTTAAGGAAAAATTAAAAATTATTAAACTCCAAATAATCTTCTAGCAACAAAAATTTTAAAGTGTTAAAATGAAAATCATGGAGGCGATTTTGCTGTGGAAGTACTTAAAATAGGAATAGATGTTGGCTCAACAACCGTTAAATTTGTTGTAATGAATGAAGAAAAAAAGATATTATTTAAGGATTACCGTCGTCATTACTCAGACACAAAAGGAACAATTGTCACTTTATTCAAAGATATCTTGAATAAGTATAGAAATTATAATTTTACAATCGTTATGACTGGTAGTGGAGCAATAGCTTTATCCAAATACCTAGATATCCCATTTATTCAAGAAGTCATTGCTTGCAAAAATGCTATATATGAATACGCACCATCTACAGATGTTGCTATCGAACTAGGAGGCGAAGATGCGAAGATTATTTATTTTGATCAAAGTATAGAGCAAAGAATGAACGGTTCTTGTGCTGGTGGAACAGGAGCTTTCCTAGATCAAATGGCTGTCCTATTAAATACAGATACTCCAGGATTAAACAGTCTATCATCTTCTGGAACACAAATCTATCCAATCGCATCTCGTTGTGGTGTATTTGCTAAAACAGATATCCAACCACTTTTAAATGATGGTGCTAAAAAAGAAGATATCGCCTTATCTATCATGCAAGCTGTTGTAAATCAAACTATCAGTGGTCTAGCTTGTGGCAAACCTATCAAAGGAAATGTGATTTTCTTAGGCGGACCATTAAATTATTTATCTGAACTAAGAAATAGATTTATCAAAACTCTAAATTTAAAAGAAAATGAAATCATTATCCCAGAAGACGCTCAATTATTTGTGGCAATGGGTGCTTGCTTATCCGAAGAAACAAAAAGAACTTATACTCATACTGAACTTACAGAGTTATCAAATAAACTTACTAATTTTAAAGAAACAGAGTCACATAGTTTAACACCACTATTTGCTAGTCAAAAAGATTATAGACAATTCGTGAATCGTCACAAAAAAGCCCAAGTTTCCAAAAAAAATTTAAAAAACTATAGTGGAGACATCTTTATAGGTATAGATGCAGGTTCAACAACCGCCAAACTAGTAGCCATTGATCATGAAGGAGACTTGTTATATGAAAATTATTGCTCTAATAAAGGCACGCCTGTCGATACAATCAAAGATATGTTACTTGATCTTTATGAAAAGTTACCAACCAATGTCATAATTAGAAGTTGTGGTTCAACTGGTTATGGAGAGAGTCTAATTAAAACAGCTTTTAATCTTGATATAAGTGAAGTCGAGACAATCGCTCACTATGAAGCAGCCAAACATTTCTTACCAGATGTTGAAAGTATTATTGACATCGGTGGCCAAGATATGAAATACATCAAAATAAAAGACGGAAACTTAAATAGCATCATGCTTAATGAAGCTTGTTCATCTGGCTGTGGTTCATTTATTGAAACACTAGCAAAATCCCTAAACATTGATATTGATGAATTTGTATCGCTTGCCATAAAATCTCAAAGTCCTATTGATTTAGGTTCTCGTTGTACAGTATTCATGAACTCTAAAATAAAACAAACTCAAAAAGAGGGTAGACCAGCAGGTGACATTTTTGCCGGACTATCTTATTCCGTAATCAAAAACGCCTTACAAAAAGTTATGAAGATTCGAGACGTTGAAACACTAGGTAACAAAATTGTTGTGCAAGGTGGAACATTTAAAAATGATGCTATCTTAAGAGCTTTTGAAAACATTACAGGGAAAGAAGTAATAAGACCAGACATCGCAGGCTTAATGGGTGCATATGGAGTAGCCTTAATCGCTCTTAATAATTTTAATCAATATGAAGATCAAGATATTAAAAGTAGTATTCTAAGTAAAGAAGGAATCTTAAATTTAAAAGTAAAAACAAACCATACTAGATGTCAAGGTTGTGAAAATCACTGTAACTTAACTATCAACTTATTTAATAAAAAAAGTTTTATATCTGGAAATAGGTGCGAAAGAGGTAGTGGTAACAATGGTTCAAACACTCTTCTTCCTAATATGTACGCCTGGAAATACGATAGGTTATTTGACTACACACCTATAGAAAATCCATCTCGTGGAATAGTTGGAATTCCAAGAGTTCTAAATATGTACGAAAACTACCCATTCTGGTTTACGTTACTAACAAATTTAGGATTTAAAGTAGTAATATCAGATCATTCAAATCGTAAAATCTACGAATCAGGTATCGAATCTATGCCATCCGAATCAGTATGTTATCCAGCCAAACTAGTTCATGGTCACATTATGAACCTTGTAGATAAAGGAATTAAGACGATATTTTATCCTTGTATAATGTATGAAAATCAGGAATTTAAAACCAGCGACAATCACTTTAACTGTCCAATTGTTCAGAGTTACTCTGAAGCAATTAAACTAAATATGGATATCTTAAAAGAAAAAAATATCAAATATATGAATCCATTTTTACCATTAGAAGAAAAAAAATTAATTAAATGTATCCTAGAACTTGAAGAATTCAAAGAATACAAATTTAAGCAGAAAGAAGTCAAAGAAGCTGTTCATAAAGCTTTCGAAGAACAAGAAAAATTTAAAAGTGAGGTAAGAGAAAAAGGCGAGGAATTTATTAAGTATATCGATGAGCATAACGAGAAAGCCATCGTCTTAGCAGGTCGACCATATCATCTAGATAAAGAAGTAAACCATGGTATTGATAAAATGATTAATTCTCTAGGATTAGCTATTCTAACAGAGGACTCAATATGTCACTTAAGTAAGTTAGATACAAAATTACGTGTTGTTGATCAATGGAGTTACCATAGTCGTATTTATCATGCCGCTGATGTCGTAGCAAGACACAATAATATGGAACTAGTCAACTTAAATTCTTTTGGTTGCGGATTGGATGCGATTGTAACAGATCAAACAGAAGAAATCCTAAGAAAAAACAATAAACTTTATACAACAATTAAAATAGATGAAATAAATAACTTGGGAGCTGCCAAGATAAGAATTCGTTCCCTTATAGCATCATCAAACAAAAGAGAAGAATCTTCAAAGTATACACCATACACGTATGAAAAGAATTACTTTAAAGAAAAAGATAAAGAACACATTTTATTATTCCCAGACATGTCTCCAGTTCACATGCCATTATTTGAAAGCTTACTTAATAGTGAAGGATACAAAGCCATCTTTTTACAAGAAAGTAATGACGAAACAGTTTCTACCGGTTTAAAATACGTAAATAATGACGCTTGTTATCCAGCCATCATTGTAGTAGGGCAATTAATTCAAGCCTTACAAAGTGGTAAATATGACTTAGAAAATACCAGTGTTATAATCACTCAAACAGGTGGTGGATGTCGTGCAACAAACTATATCGGGTTAATTAGAAAAGCCCTAAAAGATGCAGGCTTAAATAAAATATCAATCCTATCTTTTAATGTAAGTGGACTCGAAAAAGAACAAGCATTCAAGATAACTCTAAGTCTAGCAAATAAAGCAGTTCAAGCCGTTCTTTATGGTGACTTACTTCAAAAGTTATTATTAGCAACTCGTCCATACGAAGTAAAGAAAGGTGAATCTTATAAACTATACAAAGAATGGCATGATACATGTTACAAATTAGTAAGTAAGGGAAGCATTCCTGAATTCAAAAAGAACATAAAAAATATTGTTAATGATTTTTCTAAAATAGAAACAAAAGAAAAAGAAATCCCTAAAGTAGGTATAGTAGGAGAAATCTTAATTAAATATCATACATTTGGGAACAACCACTTAATTGAAAAACTAGAAGCAGAAGGAGCAGAAGTAGTCGTTCCAGAACTAATGGGCTTCGTTAAGTACTGTGCTTATAACAACTTAGTAAAAGAAAAATTATTACACCAAGGAAAAGTCCTAGCCACATTTAGTAAATTAGCTCTAGACTACATTGATATGTGTGAACGTCCAGTAAAAGAAGCATTAAAAAACACAAGATATCGAGGATTAACAAACATATATGAGTTAGCAGACAATGTTAAAAATATCATTTCAACTGGCAATCAAACAGGTGAGGGATGGTTCTTGACAGCAGAGATGATCGAACTTATAAAAAGCGATGTAAAAAATGTCATTTGTGTTCAACCATTTGCTTGTTTACCTAACCATATTGTTGGTAAATCTGTTATGCGTAAAATACGTGAAGTATATAGTGACGCCAATATAGTTGCAATAGATTATGACCCAGGAGCTTCAAGTACCAACCAAGACAACCGTATTAAATTAATGATGACAGTTGCTAAAGAAAATTTAAAAACAAAAACAGCAAAAAGATAAAAGAAAAACAAGACAGACTAGCAATAGTTTGTCTTTTTAAGTATAATAATATAGACTAAATTTTGAGGAGGCCTATTATGTTCTACCCAAAACAAATTCCCTATCTTCTAAATGAAGAATTTAAAAAAAACGTCGAGTATCAAGAATACCATTTTGACGAATTAAACGATTTTTGCATGTGTATCTGGCAAATGAAATCAAAACAGTATCTTAGTAATACGATATACAACAATATTCTTCCAGACGCTTGTATTGACATTATTATAAACTTTACTACAGAGGAAATCTTTATTGTAGGATTTAGTAAAGATACTTTCTCATTAGAATTAAAAGAAGATATTGATTATCTTGGTGTTAGATTAAAACCAGGAGCTTTTTATTCATTATTTAAAATCCCTGCTGATAAGATTATGGATAAACAAGTTTCAATTAATAGTTTAGAAAAAGAGTATGACTTAACTTCTATTTTAAAACAAACGAATCAAAAGAATAGAGTAAATATATTAAAAGACTATCTTCTTACAAAAGGAAAAAATATCGAAGATAAATATTACATGAATCTAGTTGATAAATTATACCAAAGTCCTAACGATAAAAGCGTTCTAGAAATTGCTTCCTCTTTCAAGTACACAGAAAGACATCTAAATCGTATTTTCAAAACAAATTATGGACTCTCACCAAAAGTACTTCTAAATATCATCCGCCTTCATTTATGTCTGGAGTTACTCTTAGACGAAAAGAAAGATTTAATTAGTGTTGCAAACCTATGTGGTTTCTACGATCAATCTCATTTCATAAAAGAGATTAAAAGATACACAGGAATATCTCCCTTACAATTACTAGAAAACTATCAAAGTTAAATGTCCATTTTTTACAATACATCAAAGGAATACTATTTTATAATTTTATTGGAGGTTGTGAAGTATGGCAACGAACGAAAAATTTATAAAATATGTATGTGAACAAATAAATGGAGTAGGGAATATTAGATATCGCAAAATGTTTGGAGAATATCTAATTTACATAAACGAGAAACCTATAATAATTGTTTGTGATGAAACAGTCTATGTTAAAAAGTTAGAATGTATTGAGTCAAAAATGAAAGACTCTGAAGTAGGTTATCCTTATAAAGATGCCAAAGAACACTATATTCTAGATATCGACGATAGCGAATTTAGTAAAATGATTATAAGCGAAATTGAAAGCATAACACCAGTACCTATAAAGAAAATAAAAAAGCCCAAAATAGAATCAAGATGTGGTATTTGTTGTAGTAAGTGCAAATTCAAAAAAGATAAATTGTGTATCGGTTGTACTAAAATTACAAAACCATTCTGGGGCGATTCCTGTCCAGTAAAAGTATGCTGTGAAAGTAAAAATATTGATTGTTGTGGAAAATGTTCTGAATTTCCTTGTAATCTTTTAAACTCATTTGCTTACGACGAAAAACAAGGTGACAATGGTTTAAGAATTGAAAACTGCCGAGTATGGTGCAGTAGAAAATAACTAAAATCTTAAATGAATATAGCAAGTCTAAATATAGTAGATTTGCTTTTTCTATGTTATAATCAGTTCGTATAAATGATTTAATAAAAATAGTGAAAAATTGATAAAGGAGATATAAAATGGCAGTGAATGTAACAATCAAAAGTAAAGGCTTATTCAAAAAAGAATTAAAAATAGAAGATGTCATACTAGAAAACATGCGTTATGGTATTATGGATGAAAACTTCCGACTAGACGAAAATAAAATAGGAGAATATACTGTTATTTTTAACAACAATCACATTTGTCGAGGTTATGAAATAAATCTAAAAAAAGGTGAAATAAATTTGAGCATGCCTCTACCAACAAGCTACGAAGATATTTGCTTTTTCTACGAATACATAAAAACTATTTGTGAAAAAATGCATACAAAAACTTTTATTAGAGAAGAGGAGGAGACAACTTTTGATAATATAGACTCATTTATAGAATCAGATAGCAAAGCAAGCGAAGGAGCATTAGAGAAGATAAAAGAAAATTTAGATAACGGCGAATATGCTAACATGTACATCTTTGGTGCTATAAATCCAATAGCTATTGGTAAAAAAGAATTGTCTAGAATTGGTAACGACACAAAAAAACTAGGTGAATTAATGCACGAGCTTCAAAGTATGGATGTTTACTATGCTGCACCTAGAGTATATAAAAAACCAGATGAGACTTTATTTGGAGTATATACTTTAACAGAAAATATCCCATCTGTTTTACCATATAAAGCATGCGTTTTTATGAATAATGATTTAAAAGTAGAGGAATGGAATATTGGTTTTGTCATCGACGGCAAATTATTTGGAGTAATCTCATACGAAAACTTCATAGATTCGGTAAATAAAGATAAGGAATACGACACAGAGCATTTTATAATATCCTTAAGCAAAAAAGAAATGAAAGATTTACTTAAAAAATATAAGATTGAACTCTAAAATATACTTATATAAAATTAGCAAGTCTAAATATAGTAGATTTGCTTTTTAAGTAGTTCAATTAGAATGAAACATCTCAATGTTAACTTTACGGGACAAATTGACAGCATAAAGAGATAGATTTTTTTACACTCAAAAGTATATAATGTTTTTGATATTTAAAGAGCTCAAATATCAAAAAGAAAGAGATGAATATAAAATGAAATTTAATGAAAATTTAATAAAATTAAGAAAACGTGAAAGTATGTCACAAGAAGAATTAGCTGAAAAGTTAAGTGTTGCTAGACAAACTATTAGTAAATGGGAGAACACAGAAACGACACCAGAATTAGAAAAATTATTAGAGTTATCAAGAATTTTTGAAATTAGTATCGATGAACTAGTTGGTAACAAAACAAATATAAATTATGAATCTTGCAAAAAGAATTATTATGAGTTTGTAAGTAAAACAAAAATAGGAAATCTTCCATTAGTTCATATCAATATTGGTTTCGGCTTAAGAAACTTAAGAACAGCGAAAGGAGTATTTGCAATAGGGAACATTGCTAAAGGAATAGTGGCTTTAGGCGGAATAGCTTTTGGACTTCTTACATTAGGCGGCTTATCTTTTGGCCTTATAGCTCTAGGAGGTTTTGCACTAGCTTTATTACTTTCTATTGGTGGTTTATCAATCGTCTCAATCGCCATAGGTGGTCTTGCCTTAGGAGTATTCGCAGTTGGTGGTTTTGCAATTGGAATCTATTCCATAGGTGGATGTGCTATTGCATCTAAAATAGCAGCAGGTGGCTACGCATACGGACACATTGCTATTGGTGATTATGCCAATGGAACTATAAAATTCTTATCATCAAACATAACAGCATCTACTCCTAAAGAGATAGAAAATGCAATTTTAACAGAATTTCCTAAAACCTGGCAAATCCTTGTAACAATATTTTCTCATGTATTATAAAAGTAGTTAGGAATCTACTTTTTCTTTTTTGATGTATAATAAATTTATATCCAAAGATACTAGAAATAACAAACTCTCAAAATGTTTCCTGTTAAAATTGTAAAAGAAATTATAAACTGATAGCAAGAAAGAGGGAATTAAAATGAATCAAGAAAAAATTGGACAATTCATTTCAGAATGTCGTAAAGAAAAAAAGATGACTCAAACAGAGTTAGCAGAAAAATTAGGAGTATCTGACAAAACAATAAGTAATTGGGAAAATGCCAGATGTATGCCAGATTTATCATTATATAAACCATTATGTGAAATACTAGATATTACTATAAATGATCTTATAAGTGGTGAAAAGGTAAGTAGTGAATCCTACCAAGAAAAACTAGAAGAGAATATTATTGAAACAATCAATTACACAACTAAGAAAGCTTTAAACAAAGATAAAATAATTGCAGAAATTTTATTTGTATGTGGACTAGCTATAATATTTATTGCTTTTACAATTTTTCCAAGTGAAAGTAGTTGGGGATCAATATTTTCAATAATAGGTACTATCGTATCATTAATTGGCGTGATAAAATTTAATAAAATAAGCAACAATATTCTAAGAATAGTCATAAATATTGGTTATTTTATTGTAGCGCTTTTCTTGCTTTTACTATTAGATTACACGAATGTTGCCTTAAATCATACAGCACCAAGATTTTCATATTTAAAAGAAGCAACTAATAATATGATAATTTATAAAGCACCATTCTATAATGTATATCGTGTTAACTTTGACACGAAGAATGAATATTATATAATTGATACCAAAAGAGAATATAAAAATGAAACAGTTCCAAATGTACCATTCAACTACAATAAAACAAACATTAATAATTTAATGAAATATAAAAATGAATATGTTGGAAATAATAGTAACACAGGTAATCTAATCAGTAATTTACCAATATCAGAATATGGGTACGTCTTTGAAATAGATAGCGAAAATTTAAACCTAACAATAAATTATCATGTTACTCATTGGTATATAATGGAAGATTATAATTTATATCTAGAAAAGTGTTTAATGTATAATGCCATATCAATATTCTATTTAATTGACAATGTAGAATCCATAACATTTAATTTTACTGCCGCAAGTTATAAGATAACAAGAGAACAAGTAGAAGGCATCTATCCTAATTTCAAAAACATTAAAGATAACGATAGTTTTAATTTATATTTAGAAAACAAAATCATGGATGACACTTTTATAGATTATTATTTCGATAAATTATTTAAAGAAAATACAAAGTAAAATAAAAACAAAGAAACAAGTCTTTCCATAAGATTTGTTTTTTTATGGTAAAATAAATCTAGGATGTGATAAAAAATGAAAAATGAAATCTTAGAATTAGAAAAAAATTTATTTAAATTAAAATACATATCAACCAAAGAATGGTTAGATAAAACAATTCATAATAACTTTAAAGAATGTGGGAAAAGTGGCTTTTTATATTACAAAGAAGATACAATTGAATCATTATTAGAATGTAAAGAAGATAGACAAATAAGTATATATAATTACGAATACAATCAAATAGATTCTAATACATATCTAATTCACTACATAACTGAGTCTCAAGATAAATTATTTTATCGTACATCTATATGGGTTAAGGAAGACTATCTTAAATTACTATACCACCAAGCTACAGAATTTAATGAAAATGTTACTTTGGTAGAATTCTAATTATAGGAGTCAGTATGAAAACAAACCTTACAACTATTCCAAATGTTGGAAAAAGAACGAAAGAATCATTAATGGATATAGGAATTAATTGTGTTGAAGACTTGGTAGGAAAAAATCCTGAAGAACTTTATGAAGCAGATTGTACCAAAAAAGGATTTAAAGTAGATCGATGTCAATTATATTTATTTAAAATGGCTGTATACTATGCTGAAAATAAAGAAAATTTAGATAGTGAAAAACTTAAATGGTGGTATTGGAAAGACAAATAATTTTAAACTCCACACTCTGTTTGGTTACTTTTAAAGAATATGAGGATATAATCTGAAGTGAAAGGAAGGATTTTATGAATCAAGAGCGTATAGGTAAATTTATTGCTGAATGTCGTAAAAATAAAAATATGACTCAAAGTGAACTAGCTAAAATCTTAGGAGTAACAGATAGGGCAATATCAAACTGGGAGAATGGTCGTCGTCTACCTGATCCGTCTTTAATGTTAGATTTATGTTCTAGTTTAGAAATAACTTTAAATGAGTTATTTGCAGGAGAATACATCAAAGAAAAAGATATGATAAAAGAATCGGAAAAAAACATTTTAAATATATTTAATCTAATATTAGATAAAAATAAAAGGTTTAAAACAACCTGTTTCATATTTACAATAATCATCAGTTTTTTCTTAATCCTAATCGGTAAACAAGTATTAGTATCTGTTGGTTATGCTATTAACGATAATTTAAGATACACACAGATTTATGATTCTGAATTAGAAGGAATCAAGGGTGATGTAAATACAAAATATTTTGAAGAAATAAATATTGATTTCGAAATAGGAGCCAATAAGTATGGAATCGCTGTATTTAAAGACCCTGAAAAAGCTTACAAAAGATTAAAGAAAGACTATGCTAAAGGGATAAAACTAATTCAAAAAGAATACAAATTACCACCACTAACTAATTTTACATTCGACTTATATAGCACGTATGGATGGCAAGTTACAACAGGGACAGAAGAAGAACAAAAAGAAGCAAGATTTGTATCAGGCTTTTTCGATATCTATGAAAATAGTTTTAATGAAAGGTCACTAAGATGAAAAATCTAATAATAAAAATACTCCTTATACTTTTATCTTTAGTTATAACTTTTATAACATTCGAGTCTCTTAGTTGGTATCACTTTGGAGACATTCCTACTAGAGTTGTAAGATTAAGACTAGTAATATTTTTTATCATAGTTCTAATAATTTTAATAGGAATCTATAATCTAATAAATAAACTAAAAACTAAATATAATAAAGTGAATTAATATTCGCTTTTTTTAATCATAGACTTTCATTTTTTAATTCTTATAGTAAGCACAATATTTCTGTTGTATATTTAAAAAACGTTGTTGACGAACAAATGTATTTATTGTATAATAAATAACATTACAAAAATATGTTGTTTAAGATTGTCTATAAAGCTTATAAATTCAGTATGTATTCTTATTATTTAAATAAGTCAAAAATATTGATTCTTCTTTATTTCTATTTAATCAAAGTCTTAGTATAAAAGATAAAATATATAAAGAGTGTAGGGAAACTGATATTTAAAAGATTATAGTATAATACGTTTTAAAAGGGGGAAATATTTTGAATAAAACAGAAAAATACAATGAAACGATTTTTGAAAATATTAAACATATTAATGAGTTTGGGGAAGAATATTGGGATGCTAGAGAACTGATGCCATTACTTGAATATAGCAAATGGGAGAATTTTCATAAAGTCATTAAAAACGCAATGCTTGCTTGTGAAAATAGTAATTATAGTGTTGCAGAACATTTTCCTGAGGTCAGGAAAATGATAAAAATTGCTAAAGGTGCTCAAAGGAAAGTAGTTGATTACGAATTAAGTCGATATGCATGTTATCTTATCGTACAAAACTCCAATCCTAAAAAAGAAAGTGTTGCACTTGGGCAAACTTATTTTGCAATACAAACAAGGAAACAGGAAATTACTGAAAAAGAATATGGTAAGTTATCAGAAGACGAAAAAAGATTTTATCAAAGAAACTTAACAAAAAAAGGAAATTATTCTTTAAACCAAGCTGCAAAAAACGCTGGGGTGAAAAACTTTGATAAATTTCATAACTCTGGGTATAAAGGTTTGTATAACGGAGAAACTGCTGATGATATAGCAAAAAGAAAAGGTTTAAGATATAGAGAGGACATTTTGGACAATATGGGAAGCGATGAATTAATTGCTAATTTATTTAGAATTTCCCAGACAGAACAAAAACTAAAAAGAGAAAATATAAAAACTGAAAATAACGCTAATAAAGCTCATTATGAAGTAGGAAAAGAAGTTCGCAATACAATTAAAAGGTTAGGTGGAACAATGCCAGAAGAATTACCAACACCTAAAAAAAGTTTAAAGGAATTAGAAAAAGAAAGAAAAAAATTACAAATCGAAGAATGATAAACAGTAGATTAGTTTAAAGGTGACTAATCTATTTTAGCCTTTTCACACGAAAAGATTTTGTTAAAATGAGACATTTTTTAGGATACAAAAAGAGTACTAGATAACTCCACATTCTGTTTGGTTACAAAATAATTATTTTATTGTACAATTGTCTTTAGAAAGAGGATAACATTATGGACGAAGAAAAAATAGGACTTTTTATAGCAAAACTAAGAAAAGAAAGTAAAATGACTCAAAAAGAACTGGCTGAAAAAATAGGAGTAACGGATAGAGCAATATCAAACTGGGAGAACGGCAGAAGAATTCCAGACGTGTCCCTATATCAAAAAATATGCGAAACATTCGGCATCACACTAAATGAGCTCTTCTCTGGAGAAAGAGTAGAGGATAAGAACTTTAAAGAAGTGGCTGATAAAAATTTATTTAGTGCACTAGAAAATAGCGTGTTTACATTAAAAGATAAGATAGACTATTTCAAAAGAAAATGGCAACGTGATCATTTCTTTGAATTAACTTTAACAATGATAATTATAGTGTTCTTTATTATTTATGGTTTCATTAAAGATAATGACTTTCAGTACTTATTTATGATTATTGGACTTATATCTAGTATCATTGAAAACAATCGAATGATGGCTTATATAGAATGCAATGCTTATGGTAAAAAGTCAGATATTACTATTGAAGAATTTAGAAGTTACATAAATGGACTAACAGAATCAAAAGATATTTTAAAAACATTTAAAAATAAAAAAGAAGCCGTAAAGTATTTGATGAAAACAACCAACCTTTCTGAACAGGAGTGCAGTAGTGCTTACGATATTATTATAAAACTGGATTTAGAAAAAATAAGCTAGACCTTTTTATAAAACAAAAAAGATTAATTATATTAATAAAAAAATGTAGTATAATAAAATCAATATAAGAAGGTAAAGGGTGAAGCTTTTAAAATGAAAAACATCGATTCTATCAAAAACAATAAAATAATAGTCATTGTAATTATAATAGCTATAGTATTAATTTCTGTAATAACTACTGCTGTTTGCCTAAAGTTAAGTAACACTTCAAAACCAGATGAACAAATTAAATTAGAAAATAAAGATCCAAATAATTCGAGCCAAGACGAGCCAATAGAAGAAGAGGAACTAGATCCAGAAGATTCTATCCCCGATTATGTAAAAGATGCTTATAATTTAATTGAACCATACATAGAAACGCTTGCTCCAGTAATAAATCAACCAGGTATGTACAGAGAGAATAAAGTAACAGAAAGTGATTTAACCAACATAGGAAGACTAACCTATATTATGAAACAAATTTATTTAGACGGTAATTTTGATGAAGCTGAAAATTATGAGACAGAGTACGGTGAAATAGCCAAATATTATCCAAAAATAACTAAACAACTAGTTGAATCGTATGAAAAGGAATACTTAGGAGTAAATCGTTTGAAACATGAGAATATTACTTTAGATGCTTGGCATGCATGTGAATTTAAAGATAATGAATATTACTGCCATAGTATTGAAGGCGGAACAGGAACCTGTAATACAAAAGAAAATTTAAGGTCATTTGTAAGTTTTGAAGAACAAGAAGATGAACTTATTATATATGAAAAAGCAATTTATTCTTTTTCTACGTGCGACGAAGAATCAAATTATACATATTATTGTGAATATTGGGAGAACCAATTTACAGATAATAATAAATGTGGAAATCACTTAATAGAAAGCAAAGAAAAAGATTACAACGACAATTCAGAAGAAGAAAAAAAATTAGTTGATGAATCAGGAATATTATATAAATCAATATTTAGAAAAAATCCCAAAGGAAAATATTATTGGGTTAGTAGTGAGCCTGTCTCTAACAGCTAAACCCAAAGAAATCTCGAGTCTTTTTGCAGTTATGAGAAAGCATGATATAATAAATTAATTGAAGTGAGGAAGTTTATGAAAAAGAACATAGTGTTGTTAGGGATTATTTTAGTTATAACAATAGGAACAATTATTGGTTTCTTATTACTTAGTAAACCAAATAGTATAGAACAAACTCAAGACCAAGAAGTATATGTTAATTTACATTTAAATATGAGATTAATGCCCTTAGACAGAGGATATTTCTTCGAAGATCCTATAATGGAAGCGTTAGAAAAAAAAGAAATAGGTGAAGTAACAGGTGGTGGAACCTCTTTATCAGAAGAAGGAATGCCAACATCATGTGATGTTGAAATTTATATCAAATTATCTAAAAAACAAGAATTTATAGAATATATTAAAAGTTTAAATAATATTGCAAAAGGTAGTTATATCGAAATAGAGGACGAAAAGCTTGAAATCGGTACACTAGAAGGACTAAATATAATGCTAGATGGTATCAGTTTACCAAGTTCTGTATACAAAGAGAATGATGTGAATGACGTTATTGATGATATGGATAAATTACTAAAAGGTAAAGGTCAATTCTTTAGTTATTACTACGGAGAACGTTATACAAATCTTTACTTTTATGGTGAATCCTATGAGGAAATGAAACAGATAATAGAAGACTATACTAAAAATTGTCCTCTATGTCAAAATAGTATAATAGAAAAAATATAATGTAAAATTGACTAGTCAACTAGTCTTTTTCTCTTCTATAAAATTAAGTTATAATAACTTTAGAAAAGAGTGATCCTATGAAAAATAATCGTCTATTTGGTATCATATATATCTTACTATCTAAAGATACAGTAACTGCATCTTACTTAGCAGACTATTTTGAAGTTTCAGTAAGAACAATTTACAGAGACATAGATACTTTAAGTTCTCTTAATATTCCTATCTATGCTAGTAAGGGTAAAAATGGTGGAATAAGTATTTTAGAAGATTATAAACTAGACAAAACATTACTAACAGAGGAAGAACAAAAAGAAATTCTATTTTCATTACAGAGCATTGATAAATTAAATATACACGATAACAAGTTATTTGATAAAATGAAAAGTCTTTTTTCATCCCAAGAAGATGATTGGTTTGAAGTCGATTTTAATATATGGGACAATTCTGATACCCATAAATTAAACTTCGATTCTATCAAAGAATCTATTCTAAAAAGCCAAGTAATCGAATTTATTTATTCAAACACGTATGGAGAAACTTCTAAAAGAAGAGTAGAACCTATAAAATTACACTTTAAGTATAATGCTTGGTTTCTAAATAGCTTTGACCTAGATAAAAACGATTTTAGAGTTTTTAAACTAACACGCATAAAAGATTTAAAGTTAACGAACGAATCGTTCGAAAGAAAGGAAATACCAAAATACCCTAAAGAAATTAAGCCACCTAAAATAACTAAAGTAACTTTAGAAATAAGTGAGCATGCAACATATCGTGTTTACGACGAATTTAAAGAAAATCAAATTAAAAAGCTAAACAACGGAAACTTCGAAGTTGTTATGGAGCTTCCAGAAAATGAATGGCTATATGGCTATATATTATCATTTGGTAGCAACGCTAAAGTAATATCACCAGAGTCTATAAAAGAAATAATTGCTAAGGAACTTTATGAATCTTTAAAAAATTACAAATAATATGACATACTGCTGTCATATTTAATTTTATATACTAAGATTTGTAAGGAGCATAATAGTTAAATGAAAAGATTGTTACTAGATAGCATAGATAAAAATACATACTACAAAATTAGGTCAAGTAAGGATAAAAAGAAATTTAAAATTACAAAATGAAGATGTTATAGAATATTGTATCAACAAAATAAAAGATAGCAGTTCAATAGTATCTAAAAATGGTAAAAACTTTTATATTGATATAGATAACGTTATCATAACTATTAACTCATATAGTTTAACCATAATAACTGCTCACTTAAAAAATAATGAAAGAAGGAAAAAATATGTCATTTGATTATAAAAAAGAATATAAAGAATATTATATGCCTAAGAATACACCTAGCATCATAACAATCCCTAAAATGAATTATATAGCTGTCCGTGGTAAAGGAGATCCCAATACGGAAGACGGAGAATACAAGAATTCTATTAGCTTATTATACGGAATAGCTTTTACATTAAAGATGAGTTATAAAACTTCACATAAAATAGAAGGATATTTCTCATATGTAGTCCCACCATTAGAAGGTTTTTGGTGGCAAGAAGGGACAACGAATATAGATTATAATCATAAAGAAGATTTTAATTTTATTTCTGTAATAAGACTACCAGACTTTGTAACTAAAAATGATTTTGATTGGGCTATTGAAGAAGCTACTAAGAAAAAAGGAATTGATTACAGTAAAGTAGAATTTCTAACTATTGATGAAGGAGAATGTGTTCAAAGTATGCATATTGGTTCTTATGATTCTGAACCTAAAACAATTGAAAAAATGGATAACTACGCTAAAGAACAGGGGTACGTTATTGATATTAATAAAAATAGATTACATCATGAAATATACTTGAGTGACCCAAGAAGATGTGATGTAAATAAACTTAAAACTGTTCTAAGACATCCAATCAAAAAGGAAAAATAATTATGAACGAATATATAAACTTAACTTTAGATAACATTGAAAGAGAACACATATGTTGTGCCATAGGAGATCCAAAGCACCAAAATGGCGTTAATAATAAAAAAGAATGGATAAACAAGAAATTAAATGATGGTCATGTTTTTAGGAAACTAAACGCCAGAGGCAAAACATTTATTGAATATGAACCTGTAGAAAAAGCTTGGGTTCCTATAAGTGGAGAAAACTACGAATATATTTATTGTTTATGGGTTGCTGGTAGTTTTAAAGGAAAAGGAATTGCTAAAGAACTATTGGAATATGCCATAAATGATGCTAAAGAGAAAGGTATGAATGGACTATGTACTATATCTTCCAAAAAGAAAAAGCCATTTCTTGGTGAAAAGAAATTCTTTGAACACTACGGATTTAAAGTTATTGATGAAATAGGTGATTACTGCTTATTAGCACTCCAATTTAATGATAGTGATACTCCAAGATTTAATGATAATGCCAGAAAAATGAAAATAGATAATGAAGAATTTACAATTTACTATAGTCCGGAATGTCCTTATGTAGAATATGAAGTAAATGAACTAACTGAATATGGAAAAGCCAATAATATAAAAATAAATTTTATAAAAATAGATACATTAGAGAGTGCCAAAAAGGTTCCGTGTATTTTCAATAATTGGGCAAACTTCTATAAAGGCGAATTTCTATCTAATACTATTCTAAATTCAAACTCCTTTGAAAAACTAATAAAATAAATACTAAGCTAGTTATAATTAATTGGCTTTTTTCATCCCCTAAATTGAAATATAGTGATATAATGATAAAGAAGACAATGATAATTGTTCTCAATAAGGAGGAATAAATATGTTAGAAGGACGTGTAGCTGTAATTACAGGAGGAACAAGAGGAATCGGATTAGAAACAGTTCGTTTGTTTAAAGAACAAAAAGCTGAAGTTATTTTATTCGGATCAAAAGCTGATTCTGTAGAAAAAGCAGTGAATGAATTAGCTAGTGTTGGTATGGAAGTAAAAGGATACTATCCAAATCTAAATAATATGGAAGAAATAGATAAAACCATCAAAGAAATTATTTCTGAGTATGGACACATTGATATCTTAGTAAACAACGCTGGTATTTCAGCAAATAGAAAAATTGAAGATACTACATCGGAAGACTTTTCTAAGATAATGGATTTAAATGTTAATGCTATATTTAATATGACAAAAGCCGTAGTACCATATATGAAAGAACAGGGTAGTGGAGTAATATTAAATACTAGTTCTATGGTAAGTATTTATGGTCAACCATCAGGTTGTGGATACCCTGCAAGTAAGTTCGCCGTTAATGGCTTAACCAAATCATTTGCAAGAGAACTAGCTTCATCTAATATTAGAGTAAATGCTGTAGCTCCAGGTGTAACAAGAACAGATATGATTGCTAATTTACCAGAAGAACAATTAGCTCCAATAGTTAAAACTATTCCATTAGGACGTATTGGTGAACCAAGAGATATCGCCAATGCATTCTTATTCTTAGCAAGCGATATGGCAAGTTACATAACTGGTGTAGTCTTATCAGTAGATGGTGCAGCTCGTAGCTAATAGGTGTAATATGAAAAATAAAAAAATAACAAGAAAAATAACGCAAGGAATGTATGTTTTAACAACACAAGGTGGTGGATGCGTAGTCGATGCAGTATCACAAGTAAGTGCAGGAGATAATCCATTAATAGCTGTTGCTGTTATGAAGAAAAACTATACTAACGAGTTAATGCATAAAAGCAATACATTCGCATTATCAGTATTAAGTAAAGATGTGAATCCTGAAATAATAAAAACTTTTGGCTTAAACTCAATGCGTGATATCAATAAATTTGACCATATTAAAACGACAGAAGTTGAAGGAATAAACGTAATTGATGATTCATTAGGTTATATGATATGTGAAAAAGTAGATACTATCGAAAATGAAACACACACATTATTTATTGGCAAACTAATTGAAGCAGATGTTTATAAAGAAGACGAAGCAATGAGCTATGGTTACTATCAAGATCATAAAGACGAACTGCTTAAAGTAACAACAGAAAAAGGTCGTACTGCTTGGGTTTGTATGGCTTGTGGTTACGTTTATTATGGTGATGAACTACCAGAAAACTTTAAATGTCCAATATGTGGTGTATCCGCCGATATGTTTGAAAGAAAGTAAATCGAAAGATTTGCTTTTTTCTTTTCTTTAAATTAATATAATTTTGGAACTATTCTTTAATCTTAAACGATATAAATAGTGAGGTGAACAAAATGACTAGTCAAGAAACCTTAAAATTATTTGATTCATTATACGAAAGTACTTATAATGACATTTCAAAATATGTTGTATGTAACTGTAATAATATCGAAGATGTGGGAGATATCTTACAAAATATCTACATTGATGTTTTTAAATGCCTAGAAAAGAATATTAAAGTAACAAAATCATACATTCTTGGTATTGCCAATCACAAAGTAAAAGATTATTATCGTTTCGCCTACAAACATAAAATAGTATCTTTCTTTTCTACTAACAAAAATATAGAAATCGAAGATTCTATACCAGATTCATTTAACTTAGAAGAATACACGTCTAAAAGATATGATACTGAACTAGTATGGCAATATCTAAAAAAGAAAAAAGTCATAATATCCAAAATATTTTATCTATATTTTAAAATGGATTTAACCATTAAAGAAATATCTAAAATACTTAATATAACCGAATCAAACACAAAACATTATTTATACAGAACACTAAAAGAATTAAATAAATATCTTGAAAGTGAAGGTGATATCTAATGAAAAACAAGACTATTAAAAATACATTTGACGAAAAAATAAATAAAAAAGAAATATACAATAATGTTTTAAAAACTCGCGAATCTCGAAATAAATTCTCTATAACTCACCAATTTGCTATCTCTGTAACATTAATTATTTTAGTAGCAGTAAGCATCATCCTAGTTAATAGTAATTCTAGAAATATTAATGCTTTTATCGGTTCATCTTCGAATACAAAACCATCTATTTATATAAATGAAATGGACAAAGACTACACAACAACATACTCTTATTCATCAAAGGTAACCTCATCTGATTTTAACACCAACGAGATACTAGAGAACCAAAATACATCTAGTGAATTAAAAGATATAACATTAGAAAAAAAACTAGCAATTCCTAATGATCTAAAACAAATTAGTGTAGAAAAGTTATATGAAAAAGAAGAAGATAAAGAAGCAATACCATATATAGTAGCACTTTATGAAAGCGAAACTAAAGATCGAAAAATAATAATTGAATCATCATTGTATGATATCAGAATAAAAAAATATGATACATCAAAAACAAAATCTTCTAGAATAAAAAATATAGAACTAATAATATTTAAAGAAGATAAAGAATATACAAGTATCTTTAAGTACCAAAATAACTACTATCGCATTATAACCATAAATATAAATGAAGATGAACTTATAGAACTATTAAATTCTATTATCGAGGAACAATAAAATATGAAAAATTACAAAGCTATCATTTTAACAATAATATTTTTTCTAACTTTAACAGCTATAATATCAGTTGGAATAAAGTATAAATCTAGAGAACATATAAATTCTTTAAGTAAAAATAATATAATCAAGAATAATAAAACAAATAAAAGACTGATCCGAATAAATGATAAATTATATTATGATTCAAAAGAAGAGAGTAAAGTAAAAGGGCGATATGGTGTTATGTCTGGTCGTATTACTTCTAATGTCGATGAAGGAACGATTCCAACTGAGAATGAGCAATCTAATTTCGAGGGAGAATATGTTTATCAATTAAGTCAGTTTGGTACAATAGATGTAAGAATAGGAGATAAATTTATCGTATTTAAAGCACTCAATCAAAGCATAGATTTCTTAGATTATAATTTCAAAATTGAATTAGTAGAAAATGAAAATAAAGAAGCAATACCTTATTATAAAGGTGGCAATAATCAAACGATTTATTTAGTAAATTTTGATGAAGTATATCTTTCTGACAGTCAAAATAAAATATCTTTAAAAACATATATTGAACAAGATCACATAGAAGAAAATGGTATCGATATTGCTATGGTATATATTATGTCTTTAATGGATTATGATACTGCCCTTTATGATGGTGGCACTTCTATTTATCGCAGTACCACCTTAACAGATAAACTTCTAAAACCAAACATAAGCAATACAGAATTTACTATAATAAATTGTAATAATATAAGTAAAGATAATTATGATTATTATATAGGACCAAAAAATTTTGATTTGCAAAAAGGTTATTGTGGTCACTAATTTTCTACTTGTTAAATAAGTGTCTAAATCTCTTTAAGAAAAACCTTATTATGGTATAATAACTATAATAGAGGAGAGATAATTTATGAAAAAGTTAGAAAATAAAGTTGCTATCGTAACTGGTGGAGCTATGGGGAATGGCCTAGGAATAGTTAAAGTCTTTTTAAAGTATGGTGCTAAAATAGCTATTTTAGATTATGCTGATACTTTAAACGAAACAGTTAGTACCTTAAAAGAGGAATATATGGGTTCAGAAATAATCGGTTATAATGTTGACATTAGAGATAAAGTTCGTGTTAACGCTTGTGTAGATGCTGTAGTAAAAGAGTATGGACGCATTGACATCTTAGTGAATAATGCTGGAGTAGCTAAATTAGAGCCTTTTGAAACTATGTCAGACGAAACAAGAGATTTCCACTTTGACATCAATATTAAAGGAACTTGGAATGTAACGCAAGCGGTTATTCCATATATGAAAAGAAATACTGAATCAAGTATTGTTAACTTATCTAGTGTAACAGGTCCTATGGTTGCTGATAGTGGAGAAGTTGCTTATGCTACAACTAAAGCGGCCTTAATGGGATTTTCTAAAGCCTTAGCAGTTGAGTTAGTTAAAGAACATATTAGATCAAATGCTATTTTACCTGGTTACATCCTAACACCTATGGTCGAAGGAATAGGTCGTGACACAAATCCCGAAAATCCTAACGAAGTAATTGAAGGAATCGCCGCTGGAATCCCAATGGGGCGTCTTGGTACAATCGAAGAACTAGGCGAACTAGCAGCCTTCCTAGCAAGTCATGAATCTTCTTATATTACAGGTCATGAATTTGTCATCGATGGAGGAAGTACACTACCAGAGACAATGAGCGTAGGTGTTTAACTAAAAATGAATTTAGTGAATTTTATATTCACTTTTTCTTTTGTAATAAAATAACATTTTTGTAATACTTTGTAATATAAAAAAAACGACAAATCTTCATCCAAATATTAATATTGTAATTATAGAACTTTTATAATCAAGTAATTTGATGTCACATAAAAGTCACAAAGAATAGATATAATAATTAAGAAAGGAAGAAGTATTATGAATAAGAAACTATTTATTGCTATTGGTATTGGAGCGATAACTGCTCTATGCTTTATCGCACTAAAAAATAAAGAAACAGAAGAAATTTAAACTAAAAACTTATAATTAAAGAGAATCGAGGTTTTTTATGAAGAAAATATTATATTTATTACTAAGTATGGTCTTAATTTTATTTTTCATTGCTGCTATTTATATCTATAAAGGATATGACATGTACAAAAATGCTCTTAAAGAAACAACGATAAGTGAAAAAGTGAATAGTATAAAATCAAAAGAGAACTATACAACAATTGATAATCTTCCAAAAACGTATAAAAATGCGGTCATCTCTGCTGAAGATCATCGTTTCTACAGACACAATGGAATTGATATAATTTCTATAGGAAGAGCCATAGTTCACGATATAAAAAATAAAAACCTTAACGAGGGCGGGAGTACAATCACTCAACAACTAGCCAAAAACATTTACTTCACCCAAGAGAAGAAATTGACAAGAAAAATAGCTGAAATATTTATGGCTTTCAAATTAGAAGAGGAAATAGACAAAGACGAGATTCTCGAATTATATTTAAATACTAGTTATTTTGGTAACGGCCACTATAATGTATATGATGCCAGTTATGGTTATTTTGGTAAAGCTCCAATAGATATGACCGACTATGAAAGTACACTTTTAGCTGGGCTTCCTAACGCACCATCTGTTTATGGTAGCAATAAACAACTAGCTAGTGAAAGACAAAAACAAATTCTAGTGTTAATGGTTGAATACAAATACTTATCTACTGAAGAAAAAGAAGCCATTGAGTTAGAAATAGAGCAAAATCTAAGTGAGTCATAGTAATGATTCACTTTTTCCATATACGAAATTAATCTTTGGTGTATAATAATGAATGAAACGAAATAAAAACTAACCCGCCCAAAGAAAGGAACTTTTATATGAAAACAATCCTTATTATTGAAGACGATGAATCAATTCATAAAATATTAGAAAGTATTTTAACTCTCGAAAACTATAACGTTCTAAATGCATACTCAGGTACAGAAGCCTTAATGATTTTAGAAAAAAACACCCCTGACTTAGTTCTTCTTGATTTAATGATTCCAGGACTTAGTGGAGAAGAGCTAATTAAAAGAATAAACCATCTTCCAATCATCGTTTTAAGCGCAAAGATTAACTCTGAAGATAAAGTAAATTGTCTTCTAAATGGCGCAAATGATTATATTACAAAGCCCTTTGATAAAGAAGAACTTCTAGCTCGTATTAAAGTCCAGCTAAGACTTGCTCCTGAGAGTAATAACCTAGAATATAAGGAGCTAAATTTATTGCCAGACAATCACACTTTATTAATTAACGAATCAAAAGTAAATCTAACTAAAACAGAATACGCCATTTTAAAACAATTACTTATTAATACGAAAGAAGTTGTTACTAAAAGTCGTCTTCTTGATTTAATATCTATCGATACAGAAGATTGTAATGAAGATTCCTTAAGAGTTCACATTAGTAATTTAAGACATAAAATAAGAAAATACACAGAAATTGATTATATTGAATCTGTTTGGGGGATTGGATTTAAAATAAAAGAGTAATAACTTTAATATTGATTATAAAATCTTAACAATTTCTTAACATTTTATTAACATCTTTTTATTATAATGAAACAAGAAAGGAAGAGAATATGGATATAGTTTTAAAAACAGATAATCTTGAAAAAAGATACAAAGATTTTAAAGCCTTAAGTCACTTAAATATGAATGTTAAAAAAGGTGCTATTTATGGCCTTATTGGCAAAAATGGTGCTGGTAAAACAACATTAATTAGAGTAATATGTGGCTTACAACAACCAAATAGAGGAGAGTACTCTATATATGGCGTAAAAAATACTGATAAAGAAATTGAAAGTGTCAGATCAAGAATGGGAGCAATCATTGAAACTCCTTCGATTTATGGAGATATGACAGCCAAAGATAATCTAATCGAACAATACAAATTAGTCGGAATTCCAACTCTTGATGGCATAGATGACCTTTTAAAGTTAGTAGGACTTAATAATACAGGTAAGAAAAAAGCTAAAAACTTTTCTTTAGGTATGAAACAACGATTAGGAATTGCTATTGCCCTAGCTAACAATCCAGATTTCTTAATTTTGGATGAGCCAATAAACGGACTTGATCCAGAAGGAATAATTGAAATCAGAGAGTTAATCCTAAAACTTAATAAAGAGAAGAGAATTACTATTCTAATATCTAGTCATTATTTAGATGAATTATCAAAAATAGCAACACACTATGGCTTTTTAGACAATGGTTCTATCATTAAAGAAATAAGTAGTGTTGAACTAATGAGTAAAATGGAACACAAAATTGAATTAAAAGTAAATAATGCTAAAGACTTTGTTAAATATTTTGAAGAAAAGAAAATTTCTTACGAAGTAATAGACGACAAAACAATCAACGTCTATGGTGAATCCAATTTAGCAAAATTCATTAATGAACTATCTAAGCAAAATTTAGTAGCAGAAGAGATTCATGAAAAAGAAGAGTCTTTAGAAAACTACTATATGAATTTAATTGGAGGTAGAAATAATGATTAAACTTTTAAACGCTAGCTTTACAAGACTTAGAAAAAGCAAAATTTTTTGGATTTTACTAATATTTAGTATTGGTCTTGCTGCAATTGTAGTAGGTTCAGAATATAGAAATATGAAAGTTTATGGCGATGTTATCGAAGTAGAGCAAACTATTTTAAATTATTCTACAATAGTAGGAATCGTTATTGCTATATTTACAAGTATATTTTTAGGAGTAGAATATTCAGATGGTGCATTAAGAAATAAAATAAGCATTGGTCATAAAAGAACCAATATCTATCTAACTAACTTAGTAGTAGTATCTGCAGCAAGTTTACTTTCTTATTTACTTTTTACCATTGTTGGTTTATGTTTAGGTATTCCATTATTTGGCGGAATTGTAATGCCTTTAGCAAACCTTCTAAAATTACTAGGTTGTATCATTATGATGATTTTATCGTATTGCAGTATATTTACATTTATTGCTATGCTAGTATCAAATAAAACAATTACTGCTATTGCAAGTATTATGTTAACATTCTTATTTATGATGTCTGCATTATCTTGCTTAAACGTATTAAATGCTCAAGAATATGTACAAAGTGCTTCTATGGTGAATGGAGAAATGCAATTTGAAAAAGTTCCAAACCCTAAATATCCAAGTGAAACAAAAAGAAAAGTGTATCAAACCTTACTTGATATAAATCCTGCAGGTCAAGGCTTTGAACTAGCCGGAAGAATTGCCCCAAATATAAAAATTTTACCAATCTATTCTTTAGGAATTATGGTATTAATAACGAGTTCAGGATTATTTTTATTTAACAAAAAAGAATTAAAGTAAAGTAGGTGAGAATTTATGGAGATTGTCTATTATCTACTATTAGTAGTCATATTAATTTGTCTATACTTAAGTCTAAAACTCGTAATCATAAAAAGTGAATTACGTAACATTGAGGCAAAGCTTACCAAAATAATAAACTCAGATACCAACAATCTCCTAACGATCTCATCTGGGGATAAAGACCTTATTCGTCTTGTAAAAAATCTAAATAAAAACTTAAGTCATCTTCGTAAATTGGAATTAGAATATTCAAATGGCAACACTGACTTAAAAGAATCAATCACCAATATATCTCATGACTTAAGAACCCCTCTTACTGCCATAAGAGGATACCTAGATTTAATAAATATTGAAAATTCGACTTCAAAAGAACAAGAATATCTTAGATATATTGAATATAAAGTAAACGATTTAACCAATCTAACAGAGCAACTTTTCGACTTCACTAAAAGTTTAGATACTTATAATACAACAAATAAGAAAGATGTATGTCTTAATACCATTTTAGAAAACGCAATCGGTTCATATTACACGATATTCAAAACCAATAACATCGAACCTAATATAAGTATTACTAGTAATAAGATTTATAGATACTTAGATGAATCAATGTTAATAAGAATATTAGAAAATATCATATCTAATGCTATCAAGTATAGTGATGGTGATTTTAATCTAACCTTAGATGAAACTGGTCGTATTTCAATTTCTAACAAGACATCATCTTTAGACAAAACCAGTGTTAAGAAAATATTTAATCGCTATTTTACAGTTGAAAATGCTCGCAAGAAAGGTGGAGTAGGCTTATCTATCGCTAAACAGTTAGTTGAATTAAATGGCGGTATGATAAAAGCCAAATACCTTAGAGGATATCTAATAATAGAAATAATCTTTGATAAGGAATGTCACAATAAGTAAACCAAATGAGAATAAAAGAATGGTTTACTTTTTTCTGTGATATAATTTTTGTAAGAAAGAAGCATAGCCATGAAAAAAATTATAAAAGTAGGAATCATCTTAATCGCAATAGGAATAATAGTTGTTTTTGGTATCGACTTATATGTAAGACTAAGTACGAAAAATCAAATTATTAAAAATGGAGACTACAACTCATTAGAAGATGTCGATTGTATAATCGTTCTAGGTGCAGGCATCTGGGGCGATGGCCCAAGTCCTATGTTAGAAGATCGTCTTTTAGAAGGAATAAATCTTTATGAGTCACATGTCGCTCCTAAAATAATTATGAGTGGTGACCACGGTAGAGAAGAGTACGATGAAGTAAATATTATGAAAAAATTTGCTATCGAAAAAGGCATCCCTAGCGAAGACATCTTCATGGATCACGCTGGCTTTGCTACATACGATAGTATCTATCGCGCAAAAGAAATTTTTAAAGCAAAAAAAGTCATTATTGTTACCCAAGAATACCATCTATATCGTGCCTTATATATTGCTAATAGTTTAGGACTTGAAGCTTATGGTGTACCATCCAATCCTCGTAAGTATGGTGGACAATTTATGAGAGACATTAGGGAAATCCTTGCTCGCGATAAAGACTTCGTTAAGTGTATCTTTAAACCGAAGCCAACTTACTTAGGGGAGTCTATTCCTGTAAGTGGTGATGGCAATATTACAAATGATAAAGAACCATTAACAACCACGGAAGATAATACATCGAATTGACAAAAGGAGGTAGAACTATGTATCGAGCATTAGGACATTTACTAAATTTAAGTCCTTTCTTATCTCTAAGCATTATGCTACTTATAATTATTCTAATTCTTTTTCACAAGAAAATATCTAGTAAAAATCATATAATCTATCACATGTTATGTACTATACCATTAGTTTTATGTGTAATTCATTTCTTTGCTTTTTATCTACATGATGCAAACGATGAAACTATATTTATGTATGGAACGATGTATATGAGTTCGGTTTATATTTTTATTTGGCAATTCTTCTACAACAAGAAAATGCTTTATATAATATGGTTATTTCCAACTTTAATTGTCAGCATAATATCTTTTACTCAAGTTTACTATCGAACAATTCTTAAAGAAAATGTTCACAATTTAACCTATGAAAATTATACAAAAAGTTTTACCAAAACGTTGGATATCTTAAAAAGAGAGTATGCTTTAAGTGAACATAAGAAAATAGATTACGACTATCTATATAACAAGTACTATTCAAATATCGAAGAAGCCGAAAAGAATAATGATGAACAGTTATTTTACAAAACAATGTATGAATTTGCTTACGAATTTAAAGATGCCCATGTTAATTTCTATATAAACAATAAAGACAATTATGATTCATATGACTTTATCAATGACTATGAAAATAGAGATTACGGATTTATTTCAGTACTGCTAAGTGATGGGACACTTTCAGCTATTATGGTTGATGAAAAAAGTGACGCCTACAAAGAAGGTCTACGTAATGGTATGACTATAACTAAAAAAGATGGCATCTCTGTTGAAGAATTAATAGATAATGTAATGGCTCCAGTTGAAAAATATCCCGTTTATGAAGACGAACGTTTAGTTAAATCATTATGGCTATTTAGTACTGGTAACGAAAAGATAAAATTAACTTTTATAGATGAAACAAATAAAGAAAAAACAATAGAAGTAGAAAATTTTAAAGAAGACCATTTTTATTACCGAGCAAACGAATACTATAATAAACTTTTCTATGAGGATTATAGTCAAGAGAATCTAAACACAAAAATGTTAAACGATACAACGGGATACCTTTATGTTAGCCACGAAGTCTATGATGATTTTAAAGGAGCTATTGCTTATGTAACAAACGATTCCACATATCTAACAAATGTTTTAGAGAAAAAAATAAAGGACTTACAAAATAAAGGAATGCAAAAATTAATTATTGACTTAAGAGGTAACTCAGGCGGGTATAATACAGAAAGTGTTGCCATAGCATCAGTATTTACAAATGAGGAATACTTATTTACAAAAAATGCAAAATATAAGTCAAAATTTTATGATAAGACATATTTCAAAGGAACAAATGATTTTACTAATTTGCCTATAACTGTTTTAGTTGATCTAAACACTTTAAGCGCTGGTGATGCTCTAGTCTATGCTTTATCAAAAAATCCAAACGTCAAAGTTGTAGGTTTAACAAATCCGAACAATTCTTGCCAAGGTGTGGGAGGATACATATATTTGAACAAAGGCAAATCTTACATAACTTATCCGACATATAACTTTTATTACCCAGATGGAACAATATTTATTGATACAGACGATAGTAGAAAAGCTAATATTACTGTTGATTACAAAATACCTTTAACTAAAGAAAGTACTATTGATATTATGAACTCCAAAGACGATTATATTTTGAATTATGTTCTAGAAAATTACTAGCAATAATAGTATATTTTTCTATAAGAAGCAGAATATATTCTAAATTTATAAGATTTATAAATAATCATAAACAACACATTTTTTATAAAAATGTATAAAAAAACAACTCTAGCTACTATAGTTAAAGTTGTTTTAATTTGTTTAAATTAATTTCTTGCGTCAATATCTATAAGTTCATATTCACGAGTACCATATCCTAATTCACTTGCAGCTTCAATAGTATGAATCCCGTGTCTTGAATTAATTCTTTCTAGTAAATGATCTTTACCTGGATCGTCAGAAGACTCTACTAAATCGATACAAGCTTGATCAATAGCAATAGGATCAAGTGATGCTAAAATACCAATATCTTTCATACAAGGATCTTCAGCAACTGCACAGCAATCACAATCAACACTCATATTACACATAATATTCACATAGGCTATATTTCCATTAAAGTAATTTACAACGCTTTCAGCAGCATCAGCCATAGATTCTAAGAATTGTAATTGGTCTACATGGAACATATCATCGAAACTTCCAATTTTTCCAACACAATGAATATAATTTTTACCAGTACCTGATGCAACACCGATTGATAATTGCTTCAAAGCTCCTCCGTATCCACCCATTGGATGTCCTTTAAAGTGTGATAAAACCAACATAGAATCATAGTTATCAATATTCTTTCCTACATAGTTTTCTTTAATTCTTTTTCCGTTAGGTATTTCTAAAACTTTATCAGGACCTTCTGCATCCATAATATCTACGTCAAAATATTTGTTCCAGCCATGCTTTTCCATTAATTCCACATGTTTTTCCGTTGTATTTCTTGCTCCCTCATAAGCAGTATTACACTCAACAACTGTACCGTTAACTTTATTAATCAAATCTTTTACAAATTCTGGTTTAACATAGTTCTGATTTCCTTCTTCTCCAGAGTGAAGTTTAACCGCTACCTTACCAGGTAATTCTTTCCCAAGTTTTTCATATACACGAACTAATCCCTCAGGACTCATATCTCTTGTAAAATAAACTTTTGCTTTTTCCATTATTTCAATCCTTTCTAAATATAGTAATATTTTATCATATATTATTTAGTATTTCTAACAATTATAATATTATAAAGTATTGACTATATATTTTTGACATTTTTTATAATTTGTCAAAAAATGTGACACCTGCTTATCTTTGTAGATTGTCGAAACTCTAAAACAAGTCTAAACTAAATAAGTAAGATAATTATTTATCTTTAAAAATTTTGATTATTAAAATCAAAATTCAACAATATAATAAGATTAGAATAAGGAGAATGTATAATGAAAAAGAAAGAATTAGGTGCTCTAGCTATCGGTGCCGCTATTGGCGTAGGAGCAGGAGTATTACTAGCCCCAAAAAGCGGGAAAGAAACTCGTGAAGATTTAAAAAATAAATTAGAAGAGTTAGGTACCAAAGTCAAAAACATTAAAATAAAAGATGTCAAAGACGAATTTAATAAAAAAATTAAGGAACTAGAAAGAGAAATCAAAAGTTTAGATAAAGAACGTGTTCTAGAAAGCGCTAAAGCACGTGCAGCTGCTATAAAAATAAAAGCAGATGACTTAGTTGACTTAGCCTTAGAAAAAGGGGAGAAAGCTTTATCTAAAACTGCTGAAGAAGTAAGAGAAAAAGCGATTTCAGTAACAAAATCAGTATTAGAAAAATTAGAACAAGAATAATAGTATTAAGGAATGATAATTTATGGAATTATTATGTAAGTATTTTTTATATTTTATAATTTATTCTTTCATCGGTTGGTCTATGGAAGTAATATGTAAATTATTTGAGCAAAAAAGATTTATTAATAGAGGATTTTTAATAGGTCCAATCTGTCCGATTTATGGATATGGTGTTTTAGCAATTATTCTACTTATTGGCAAGCCTTCAAAAGACATCTTAGCTGTTTTCTTAAAGTCAATTTTAGTCTGTTCAATCTTAGAATACTTCACTTCCTATTTTATGGAAAAACTTTTTAAAGCTAGATGGTGGGACTATAGTAAAAGAAAATTTAACATAAATGGTCGTATTTGCTTAGAAACTATGATTCCTTTTGGATTACTTGGTTGCCTAGTCGTTTACTTAGTTCATCCTTGTATAACAAATATAGTGAACCTAATAAATCCAACGATTTTAATAATAATTTCTATCATTTTATTTATTATTTATTTAATAGATAATATTATATCTTTTAATGTTATGAATAAAATAAAAAAAGAAATAAAACGTCAATCTAAAGATAATACCGAAATAATTCGTAAAAAAGTCCTAGAATGGATTGATTCAAATTCTTATCTATATAAACATATTAAGAGTGCTTACCCTAAGTTTAAAATTTACAATAAATTATCAGAATTAAAATCTAAAAACGATTAACGTAGCTGCAAAGTTACGTTTTAAAATGGAAAAATATATCTTGTACATGGTATAATCTTACTACAAAAGGAAGTGTCACTATGTCAAATCTAACTAAAAAAGCCCTAGCTGAAGCATTGAAACAAAGTATACAAGAAAAAGATTTATCAGATATAACAATAAGTGAACTAACTACCATGTGTGACTTAAAAAGACAAACTTTTTATTATCATTTTACTGACATATATGATCTTCTAAAGTGGCTATACACCAACGAAGTAATTGAAGAAATAAAAAGTGATAGCACAATCTCTTCTTGGCAGAAATGTTATTCATACATATTTAATTATATTAAAAATAATAAAAGGCTAATTATTGGTACATATAACTCAATTGCTCGTGAATATTTTCATAATTTCCTATACCTTCAAACAAATGAATTCGTTTCTAAAGTAATCGAAGAAAAGAGTAGACTCCAAAACATTTCGTCAAGTAATAAGGCATTCTTAACAAATTATTATAAAAATGTTTTAATAGGTTTTATTAAAGATTGGATAGAAGATGGTATGAAAGAAGAACCAACTATTCTTATTGCTAAAATTGACTCTATTTTAGAAGGAAGTATTGAACTGTTTTTAAAAAATAGCCAAGAAAAAAATAATAAAGTTAAATAATTTATTAAACTCACCTTACGTTTTTGTAAGATTAAGATAAATAAAAAAATGCTATAATATTAAATGAAACGGAAGTGCTATATATGAAAAAAATTTTAATTATTGAAGACGACCCAACAATTTGTAATGAATTATCAGAGCTTCTCTCATCATCTGGCTATCTTCCAACTATTCTTGAAGACTTTAAAAATCCTTTAGAGGTGATTGAGACTACAGCTCCTAATTTAATCCTTTTAGATATCAACATTCCATACACAAATGGCGAATTACTATTACAAAACATCCGTAAAACATCAAACGTTCCCATTATAATGGTAACAAGTCGCAATACTGAAGTAGACGAAGTAATATCAATGTCTTATGGAGCGGATGATTATATAACAAAACCTTATAATCCAACCATTCTTTTACTTAGAATCAATGCCATATTTAAAAGACTAGAAACACAAAGCGACATTATTACTTATAAAGACATAACCATCAATATGCAAAAAGGACTCATTAAAAAGGAGGATACTGAAATTATCTTAACTAAAAATGAAATGATTATCTTTAATTATTTACTTAGCCATCGTAATAAAATAGTTACAAGAGATGAACTAATGACGGATCTTTGGAACAATAACGAATACATAAATGACAACGCTTTAACTGTAAATATCAGTAGACTAAGAGCAAAATTAAAAAGCATTGGTCTTGAAGATGCTATCGAAACAAGAAAGGGTATAGGGTACGTATTATCATGAGTTTTAAAAACTTTTTAAAGGCCAAACTTTACACTATAATTATTTTCATTTTTGCTATATGTCTTATAACACTATTATTACTTGGATTTAAAATAACCAAAGATTTAATTATCTATCTTTTAAGTATCATAACCATTTCATTTATTCTTAGTATCTTAATTGAATACATAAGAAAATGTTCATTCTACAACAACCTCCTTAACAACATTGATCGCTTAGATAAAGCATATTTAGTTTTAGAAACATTAACTAAACCAAACTTCTATGAAGGAGAACTTCTATACAACGCTTTATACGAAATAAATAAATCTATGGCTGAAAATGTTAAAATTTTAAGTATTCAAAATCAAGATTTTAAAGAGTACATTGAGCTTTGGATTCATGAAGTCAAGATACCAATCTCGTCTTTAGTCCTCATAGCTCATAATCATCCTGATAAGTTTGATAAAAAAACACTTGAACAGATAAGACGTATCGAAGATTATGTTGAACAAGTTTTATATTATGTCCGCAGCGAAAATGCTAGTGTCGACTATCTAATAAATAAGGTAAGTTTAAATAAAGTGATTGGTGCAGTTGCTTTAAAGAATAAAAATGATCTCCTCGAAAATAAAATCGACTTAATAGTATCTAACACAAACTCATCTGTCTATACCGATTCCAAATGGTTAGAATTTATCTTAAATCAAATTATTAATAATAGCATTAAATATCATGATAAAAAAGATTCTTATATAAAAATTTATACCGAGGAAAAAGAAGACACCTTAAATTTAATAATAAAAGACAATGGGATTGGTATTAAAAGTAGTGATCTTCCAAGAATTTTTGATAAAACATTTACTGGAGCAAATGGTCACACTCGCACCAAGTCTACTGGAATGGGCTTATTTATCGCTAAGAACTTATGTCTAAAATTAGGTCATAAAATATCCATAGAATCTAAAGTTAACGAGTATACAATAGTAACCATAACATTTTCTAAGAATAAGTTTTATGAAGTTGCAAAATAATTTAATTTAACTGATTACCAAATATTGTTCTTTTATTGAGGATTCGTTCCTCTTTTTATTTGAACAAGCAATCAAACTTTCAATATATCTTTTAAAAATGAAGTCCCAAAAATGCTATAATAATTAATATTAATTTCTAATCTTACAAAATTGTAAGAAATTGTAATAATTAAAAAACGACACCACCCATTAATATAGTTTATTATGTTAAATGAAAGGAGTATTTTTATGGAAAATATTTTAAAAATTGATAAAATTGAGAAATATTATGGAAGTCGCTCAAGTCTAACTAAAGCTATCGATAATATTTCATTTGAAGTAGAGAAGGGCGAGTTTGTTGCTATTATGGGCTCATCTGGTTCAGGTAAAACAACACTTCTTAATTGTATCTCTACAATCGATCGTGTAACGAGTGGTCATATCTATGTAGGAAAAGAAGATATCACAAAGTTAAAAGGAAATAATCTTAATAAATTCAGAAGAGAAGAACTAGGTTTTATTTTCCAAGATTTTAATCTTCTAGATACTTTAACAGCCTATGAAAATATTGCTCTTGCTTTATCTATCCAAAACGTCGAAGCTTCAAAAATCGATGAAAGAATAAAGAAAGTTGCTAGTGACTTAAATATTAAGGAAGTCTTAAATAAATATCCTTATCAAATGAGTGGTGGTCAAAAACAAAGAGTAGCATCTGCAAGAGCTATTATTACAAACCCTAAGCTTATCTTAGCGGACGAACCAACAGGAGCTCTAGATTCTAAATCAGCTAAAATGCTGCTAGAAAGATTTAATTTCCTAAATAGTGAACTAGATGCAACAATTTTAATGGTTACTCATGATGCTTTCACAGCTAGCTACGCATCACGTGTTATATTCATAAAAGATGGTAAAATATTTAACGAAATACATCGTGGTGATGACTCAAGAAAAGAATTCTTTGATAAAATCATCGATGTCGTAACTTTATTAGGTGGCGATTTAAATGATGCTTTGTAAGTTATCTCTAAAAAATATCAAGAAAAGTTTTAAAGACTACGCCATCTATTTCTTTACTTTAATTCTTGGTGTATCAATATTCTATGTATTTAATGCCATTGATAGCCAAACTGTTCTTTTAGACGTAACATCATCAACAATGGAAATAATAAAACTTATGACTAATATGTTATCAGGAGTAAGTGTATTCGTCTCATTCATATTAGGATTCCTAATTATTTATGCTAGTCGTTTCCTAATTAAAAGAAGAAATAAAGAATTTGGGATTTACTTAACTTTAGGTATGAGTAAAAGAAAAATTTCAACCATTTTATTTATTGAAACACTAATAATTGGTATGATTTCCCTTGTAGTAGGACTTGGTCTAGGTGTTTTCTTATCTCAGTTTATGAGTTTGCTAGTATCAAATATGTTTGATGCTGATATGACTAAATTTGAATTTATTTTCTCATCTAGTGCTTGTCTAAAAACTCTTATTTATTTTGGTATTATGTACTTACTAGTTATGATATTTAACACATATAACATTAGTAAATGCAAACTTATAGACCTTTTACATGCTAATAAGAAAAGTGAAACAATTCGTTTAAAAAATCCTTATCTTTGTACAGTAATATTCATTATTTCAAGTATCACTTTAGGTTATGCATATTATCTAGTAACAGGTGGTTTCAAAGACATGCAAAATTCTTCAGATATTTTTAAACCAATTATATTAGGAGTAGTATCAACATTCTTTATTTTCTGGTCATTATCTGGACTTATCTTAAGAATTTTCCAAAGTAGTAAAAACCATTATTATAAAGGCTTAAATAGTTTTACCTTAAGACAAATCAGTAGCAAAATTAATACAACAGTATTTCAAATGACAATTATTTGTTTAATGTTATTTGTAACAATCTGCGTATTATCAAGTTCACTATGTCTTAAAAATTCAATGACCGCCAATTTAAAAGAGCTAGCTCCAGCAGATGTTGAAATAACTTCTTTAATGAACATTGATGAAGATAACAAAAATTACACTGCAGAACAAAAAGCTACATCTACATTAACAGTTAAAGAAAAATTAGAAAATATTGACCTTGATACAGACAAGTATTTTAAAGAATATATTGAATTAAATGTATACAATACAAGTGATTTAACATTCAAAGACACCCTTGGAGGCAAATTAGACGAAATTCAAAACCAATATTATTACCTTCGATATGATACGAAAGAAGATATAATAAAATTAAGTGATTATAATAAAGTAGCTAAACTTTATGGTAAAGAAGAATTTACTTTAAAAGAAGATGAATACATTATCATTGCTGATTTTGCTGGAATGGTTACAATAAGAAATGTAGGATTAGAAAACAAAGAAACTATTAATGTCTTTGGTCATACTCTAAAACCTAAATATACAGAATGTCAAACTGGTTTTATTGAAATATCTAGCAATCATATTAATTCTGGAATTATAATCGTAAGCGACGATGTAGTAGATGAATCATATGTATATAGAAATTATTTCATCGCTAACTACAAAGCCGATAGTAAAGAAGATAGAATAAAAATTGAACAAATAATAAATAGTGCTGAAACTGAAAATAAATTAAAAGAAAAAAATTATTTGCTTGATGCAACCAGTAAATTACTTATTGCTGAAGCAAGTACAGGACTAGGTGCTTTAGTAACATTCATCGGTCTATATTTAGGAATTATCTTCCTTATCTCAAGTGCAGCTATATTAGCTTTAAAAGAATTATCAGAAAGTAGTGACAACAAAGAGAGATTTAATATGCTAAGAAGACTAGGTACAGACGAAGATATGATTAACAAAGCTTTATTTAACCAAATCGCTATTTTCTTCTTATTCCCATTACTAATAGCCATAATTCATTCAGTATTTGGAATTAAGTTCTGCACATTCATCTTAGAAACATTTGGTAATGAAGAATTGCTACCATCAATTATAATGACTGCAATTTTCTTAGTAATTATCTATGGTGGATATTTTATAATTACATATCTATGTAGTAAAAATATTATTAAGGAGAAAAGGTAATGTACATTCTTTATAATTGGACCAATATCATCCAAAGTATAAAAGATACCTGGATTCCAGTTATAGTACCACTTAGTGTTCTTTTCTTAATATTTATCATAATTGCTATCATAAGGAAAAAAGACTAACTAGATGAGCTACCTAATTTCTATCAAAACCGCTTTTCTTATCTTTCCCTTAATAGCTTTACTATTTACAATACCATTTATATTACATCAATACCATAAATATGGGTCTATAAATAAACTAAGATGTCTTATTATATATTCATTCATCTTGTATATGATTACAATATATTTTCTAGTCATCTTACCATTACCTCATATAGCAGATGTAACATATAAATCAGGTATGATACGACTGCTTCCTTTTAGTTTTATCTTCGATATAATCAAAGAATCAAATATAGTTTATAGTGATATAGGAACATTTATAAATATCTTAAAAACGAACGCATTCTATACAACCTTACTTAATATTTTTATGACAGTTCCTTTTGGCATGTATTTACGTTACTATTTTAAATGTAGTTTCAAAAAGACTTGTTATCTAAGCTTCCTCCTAAGTTTATTCTTCGAACTCACACAACTTTCCGGTCTTTATTTCATCTATCCATACCAGTATCGTGTATTTGATGTAGATGATTTAATAATGAATACCTTAGGAGGAATAATCGGCTTTTATATAGTTTCACTATTTAATAAAATACTTCCTTCTCGTGACGAGATTGATAGAAAGTCTCTAGAAGAAGGAAAAAAGGTAACAGGATTAAGAAGGTTTACTGTCTATTGCCTCGACTTTATAATATTTAATTTTATTCTTATATTTATAAGGAATATCTATTTAAAGTTAATAATATTTATTATCTACTATGCCATAATACCTGAAATTACAAATGGCTTAACGATAGCTGGCAAATTCTTAAATGTTCGTTTTTGTACAAATAAGTTTAAAACAATCAAATACTTATCTAGATTTATAATCATTTATTACTATTATTTTAAAATGCCATTTTATTTAATTATTTTAGAAACAACAATTTTCGAAGTGCTTAATATCTTAACATATATAAAATCTTTGATTTATTTTACAACATTAATCTTTATATTGATTTTCTATATAGTTAATATAATCCAAGTACTAAAAAATAAATCAAAATTTTATGACTCTTTATTTAGTATTACTTATAAAAGTACAATTAAAGAGCAAATATAAAGGAGGTACAATATGGAATATATAAAAGAAAAAATTCCAGTAATTCTTGGAATTATGATATTCATTGCTATTTGTATAGTAGGGTATTACTTTTGCTTTGTCGAATCAAAAACATATTATAGTAGAATAGATAATACAAAAATAGAACGTATCGAATCTAAAGAATACAAATATACTTTAACCGCATATGATAAAAAAGGAAAAGCCAAAGAAATAGAATTTAAAACAAATCGTGAACTAAGAGAATCGGCATTCTTAGAGTTTGAAATAATGATATCTAGAGGAGTCATATCATGGCAAGAAGTTTCATATGATGAATTACCTGATGAGGTAAAAAATAAATATGAGATGGCTGATTAATCAAAATATCCAAAAGAGTATTCTTACTATCTTAAGTATCGCTTTAGTAATAATTGTTTTAGTTATAGTATATAGTTATTGTCTTCCAAAACATACTTACATTCTTAACTTACCAGCAATAGAAGATATAAAGGATATAAATATAATTTCGGACGAAAAAACAATTACAATTAGTGAATATAAGGAAATAATAAAAATCTATGAAATAATAAAAATAAATCGTCAAACAACAGAGGAAAGCATTCAAGATACACTGATCAATTCGGAAGAAACAATAAGAATCAATTTTAATTTTAAAACATCAGGAACTTCAACTATCTTTTTGTATAATAAAGATAATAAATACTTTATAGAACAACCATATAATGGCATTTATCGTATTCTAAGAGAGGAATACAACGAAATAAAAGAAATACAAAACAATTAACAGCTTACCGCTTTTTAAGGTAAGCTGTTTTATCTTAAAAAGTGAACCAAATACTATATATGGAATCACAGTTATTGACGAACAATTGTATTTGTGATATGTTATATGTAGTAAAAGGAGCTAGTTAGTATGAAAGAAATAGCAGTAAAAGAAATAGAAACGAAAGATTATATAACGAAGTCAAATCTTCCAGCTTCCGATTATGTCATTAATCCGTATGTTGGATGTCCCCATGGCTGTCGATATTGCTACGCCTCTTTTATGAAAAGATTTACACGTCACTTAGAAGACTGGGGTACATTCATTGATATTAAAAGATGTGCTAAACCTATAAATAAATCTAAATTAGTAGGCAAGAGAGTTTTCTTATCATCAGTAACGGATTGTTATAATATCTACGAAAAAGACTATGAATTAACTAGAAATATTCTAAAAGAGTTAATTGATGTTGATTGTGAACTTAGTATCTCCACAAAATCTAGTTTAATTCTAAGAGATATGGATTTATTAAAACAAATGAAAAATGTCGTAGTTTCAATGTCTATAAACACCTTAGATGAAAATTTCAAAAATGACATGGATAATGCTAGTTCTATTAAAGAAAGATTAAATACATTACGTACCCTACACAAAAATGGAATTTATACAATTTTATTCATGTCTCCAATATTTCCATACATTACAGATTTTAAAGCTATTATTGAAGCCAGTAAAGACTTTGTTATGGAATATTGGTTTGAAAATTTAAATCTACGTGGAAGTTATAAAACAGATATTCTAAATTACATTAAAGAAAACTATAGCGAATACTACGATGAGTACATAAAAATTTACAATAAAAAAGATAACGCTTATTGGCACAAGTTAGCTTCAGAAATAAACGAATATTGTACTCTAAATAATCTAAAATTCACAAACTTTTTCTATCATAATGAGTTAGTAGAAGCAAAAAAAATCTGTAATAACCAATAATATTTCATAATCTCTTTGACAACAGATATAGATCTAGAGTATTATTAATAATAGGAGAGTGATAAAATGAATAAAGGACTTACAACAGGAATTGTTGTTGTAGTAATTGTTGCTTTAATTGGAATATTTTCCGTATCAACATATAATAGTTTAGTTGACAAAAGTGAAGAAGTCGATAAAAAATATTCTGATATTTCTGTGCAATTAGAAAGAAGAGCTGATCTAATACCTAATTTAGTCTCAACAGTGAAAGGCTACACTGAACACGAGAGTAGTATTATTGATTCAGTTACATCATCAAGAGAAAAATTAGTGAACGCTAAAAGTATAAATGAAAAAGCCGAGGCAAACCAAGAACTAACTGCTTCTTTAAATAGTTTATTTGCCATTGCTGAAAATTATCCAGACTTAAAAGCGAATACCAATTTTATCAATTTACAAGACGAACTAGCTGGTACAGAAAACAGAATAGCGGTTGCTCGTAAAGATTATAATGAAGTTGTTAGTAGTTATAATAAAGCAATTAAAAAATTTCCAGCGTCATTTTTTGCTAGCTTGTTCAATTTTGAATCAAAGGAATATTTTGAAGCTAAAGATAGTGCAAATGAGGTGCCAGATGTATCATTCAAGGATTAAGTATTTAATCCTTATTCTTTTATCCTTTTTATTTTTTGAATCTGTATCAGCTATTGTAAAACCAACTGAAAAATTTTACATAAATGATTACGCTAACATTTTATCAGAAGAAACAGAAAATTATATTTATGAAAAAAGTGTAAGTCTTTACAATGCAGATGGAACACAAATAGTCGTTGTAACGATTCCAAATTTAGAAAATAAAAGTCTTGAGGAGTATGGATTAGAATTAGCCAGAAGTTTTGGTATTGGCTCATCAGAGAAAAACAATGGTTTACTATTACTACTGTCTCTAGAAGAAAGATTGTTTAGAGTTGAAGTGGGTGAAGGTTTAGAAGGAATCTTACCAGACGGTAAAACTGGACGATTCCAAGACGAGTATATAATCCCATATTTAAAAGAAGACAAATTTGATGAAGGAATAAAAAATGGCTACAATGCTTTCTTTAATGAAATAGTAACTCTGAATAATTTAGATTTAGATACGTCCGAATTAGAACAAAAAGAATCATCATTACTAGTAGGAGACTTTATTATATTATCAGGTTCTATCGGATTATTAGCTGGAATTTATTTAAAACTATTCGAAAAGAAAAACAAAATTTTAACCATTAGTTACATGATAATAGCTATTTTCTTAATTGTTTTTGGTAAATACATAATACTAACCTTACCAATATATGTTTTAATTAACTTATGTGTCTTTATTTTTACCAGATTTTTCTCAGGAATAGGAGGCGGCTATTACAACAGTTCAGGAAGAGGCTATCGAAGCAGTAGTGGTAGCAGAGGAAGTTTCCATAGTGGTGGAGGCGGATCATTCAGTGGCGGCGGTTCTTCTCGCCATTTCTAATAAATTTGGAAGATGTAAAAAACTATGATATAATCTTTAATAGGAAGTGAATCACATGGAATATAATGTAATAAAAAATGCTGACAAAATAGTTTCAAATAGTCCTTATGTCGTAAATAATCCAGCTAAATACAAAAATAAATGGAGTGACCTTTTTGGTAATAAAAACCCAATTAAATTAGAACTAGGAATGGGTAGAGGAGATTTCATTATAGAAATGGCTAAGACATACCCTAATATTAATTTTATTGGTCTTGAAATAAATGATTCTCAGATGGTTATGGCAATTAGAAACTTAGAAAGATTAAATCTCCCAAACCTTAAATTAATTAATGCTGATGCCATGCTAATTGATACATTCTTTGGTAAAGAAATAGACACAATATACTTAACATTCTCAGAACCTTGGCCAAAGAAAATTGACGAGAAGAAAAGATTTACGCATTATGGTTATCTAAAACTATATGATAAAATTTTTAAAAAACACAAACATATCATCTTAAAAACAGATAATAAAGGTTTATTCGCTTATTCATTAGAAACTCTATCTCAATACTGGTATGTTTTTGATAAAGTAAGTTTAGATTTACATAAAGACGAAAGACAAATTTCTAACGTTATGACCAACTATGAAAAACAATACTTTAAAGAAGGACGTCCTATCTATTACGTAGATGCTTCATTTACTAATTAATTCGAGCAATTGCTCGTTTTTTTATGAAAAAAGAGCAATCACAAGTGGTATGTTTGCTCTTTTCTAAATAACTTTTAAATCAACACTACTTATTTGTAAGTAAATAATATGCGACAGCCAATCTTAAAATAATCCATAGTATAACTTTTTCGATTTCTAAAGCTGTAACCTCGTAATTTATAGAATATATTTCTAATATATCCAGTGATAAAGGCAGCTTAATTCTTCTATCATTATATTTGCAACACTTAGCAACCAAATCATTAGCTACACCTTCTGCACATTCTTGTATTACATAGCATCTTCGTTTTATTTCATTATCATAAGCGAAGTAAGCATAATCAAAAAAACAAGAAATATATTCAACTTCAGTTAAGAAGCTCTTTATGTCAGCTATTTCAAAATCATTTAAAGCTCTCAAATAGTAATTAATAATATTTTCATATATTTTATTTTTATCATCAAAACTTTCTATAGAATTAAATATATTTTCTAATTTACAATAGGTATTATCTTTAGCTATTTTTTTTATAGTTTCATTAATAGTTAAAATAATATTATCACTTAAAATTTTTTCGTCATTCTTCATTGTTGAACCCTTTCTTTAATATCTATATTCAATTATTTTAAAAATAGTAAACAAGGCAAAATACCATACAAACAAATAATATTATATAGATAATTTATGTATAGGTTTATATTATAACACGAAAAATTTTGTTTTAAAAGTTGCATTGCGTGAAAGTGTGGCTTTCTTATGAGAAATTAAATGTGATAATTGATATAGTGAGGTGACTTATGGCTATATCAGAGTTCGAAAAATTACAAGATAAAGTTTCAAAAGTAAGCGATGACAATGATTTGTACACAAGAATTTGCAAGAATCTTAAAAAGTTCCGTCTTGAGAAGTATAATGAGTTTAAAGCCAATAACTCTAATAATACAATAAATCCATATTCAACCGAAAATATAGCAGCACTTTTAGATTATAATCATACTCATTATAAACGCTTCGAAAGTGCAAATGATAGTACAAAAAAGATTCCATTAACAAAGTTAAGAAAAATTGCAGTCATTCTTGATAAATCAGTTGATGACTTTATTAATAAATAGTAGAAGATTAGTTATATAACTAATCTTTTTATATAAGAAAGAAATTCTAATAAGCATTTCAGTTCTATAAAAAATATGTTATAATTTCCATATAATAGAGGTGGTTTATATGAAGCAAAATAAAACAGAATATTTAGTATTTGGGTTATTCTTTGTAATAGGATTATTTTTCTTAATAGTTGGTACATTCTTAACAATTCATGAGTTAGATCAAACAGGTAAGATAACAACTACAGGAACTATTACTTCAATCAGAGTTCATCACAATACAAATGGTGACGATTACGATGTCTTTGTAGCATATAATGTTGATGGAAAATCATATGAAAACATAATAAATTTTTATTCATCAACGTACCATGAAGGTCAAGAGATTGAAATATATTATATGGAAGACAATCCAAATCAAATAGGTGCTAAAGCTATGGAAACTTTTGTATTCATCTTTCCAGGACTTGGCTTACTATTCACCATTATTGGTGGCGTAGCACTGATCATATTAATAGGTAAGAAAAATAATGGCGAAAAATTAAAAAAGAGTGGGGAACTTGTCTACGCTAATTTAAAAGAAATAATTTATAACACTAGTTATACAGTAAATGGTCAAAGTCCTTTTATAATTTTATGTACTTGGTACAACCCTGAAGACAGTCAAAACTATACTTTCAAAAGCGAAAATATCTGGTGGGACCCTAGCTACGTTATCGGTGCTAAAAACATCACATCATTTCCTGTCTACATCAATCGTAAAAATTTAAAACAGTATTATGTTGACATTACTGAGATAACCGAAAATCCAACTAATATTCAATATTAAAAATTAACTAAGGAATTAGTTAATTTTTTTAAAAAAAAATTTATATTATGTTAAAATAATATACAAGACTTATAAAGGAGAAGTTAAGATGAAAAATCCAATTTTAAATTATTATAAAAAATTACTAAAAAATGATTATCCAGATTTTATTGATAAATATTTATCTGTACCATCTTTATTAAGACTTAAAAATATTGGTTATTTCTGTGGAATGGACTACGCTTCTAAAGATGTCTATAATTTTCAAGAGCACATTACTAGATTTGATCATTCTTTAACAGTTGCTCTAATTACATGGAACTTTACTAAAGATAAAAAAGCTACTTTATCAGGATTATTTCACGATGTAGCAACACCTTGCTTTGCTCATGTTATTGATTATATGAATAAAGACTATGCTAACCAAGAAAGTACTGAAGAGTATACAGAGCATATCTTAAAAGAAGATAAAAAATTAAATAAACTTTTAGCAGAAGATGATATCTCTATAAGTGATATTACAAACTTTAAAAAGTATCCAATTGTTGATAATAATCGACCTCGTTTATGTGCAGATCGCCTTGATGGCATCATATTAACTGGAATAGGATGGACCAAAACAATAACTAAAGAAGACATAAAGAAAATCATTAGTGATATAGTAGTGTACAAAAATGAAGAAAATATAGATGAACTAGGATTTAAAACAAAAGATATTGCAAAACTTGCTTGGGACACTAGTAAACAAATAGATATTTTATGCCATAGCAATGAAGATAATTTTATGATGGAGCTTCTAGCATCTATTGCTAGAAGAGCAATAGAAATAAGCTTGATAAACTATGATGACTTATATAAATTAACTGAAGACAAATTATTTGAAATGTTTAAGAGAAGTAATGATTCAATATTAAAAGAAAGTCTAGCTAAATTCGAAAACATCAAAATAGACGAAATACCAGAAACGATTCTTGAAAATGTTAAAATAAGAAATCTTAATCCTTTAGTTGCTGAGAATGTTAGACTATTTAATAAATAATATTTTTTTAATCATAATATAAATATACAGCATATTTTGTATCTCAACTTTAAGTTGAGATACTTTTCAACTTAGAATCTATTGTAATGAAATCTAAAATATGTAATACTTATCCTAAGGAGGAAGAAAGAATGAAAAAAAATAATAAAAACAAAAAAAACAACAAATATCTTATATTTGCACTTGTTATTATAGTAATTTTTATAGTACTAATTGGAGGACTATTTTTCCTAAACAAAAAAAATACTAATAAAAATGAAGTGACAATTGCAAAGAGTATGACAGAAACTCAAAATGAAATCGAGAAAAATTTTAAAACGAAAGGGTATGACTTAGACAATCCAAACATCATTTTAAACCCTTATGGAAACTCTCCGTTAACAGCTTTAGTTTTATTTGAGACAGAGGAAGAAGTAAGTATTAATGTAACGATCAAAGGTAAAGATAAATTAAGTACATTTTCTCATACTTTTGAAAAAACTAAAAATCACTACTTACCAATATATGGTCTTTATGCTGACTATAAAAATGAAGTAGTAATTGAGTATGAATTAAATGGTCAAAAATTTAGTAAGACATTAGAGATTGAAACAGAGAAACTACCAGATAATATGATTTTACCTACAGAAGTAAAAAGTGATAAATCTAAATTAACGAACGATTTATATTTCTTTACACCATCAAGTATCGGTTACACTTGTGCTTATGATGTTAATGGAGATGTTCGCTGGTATTTATCTAATTATGCTATTTGGAAAATAGATAGATTAGAAAACGGACATTTATTATTAAGTACAGAAAGGTTAATAAATAGTCCTTACTATATGACAGGATTATATGAAATTGATTTAATGGGTAAAATATATTCTGAATATAGTCTAGAAGGTGGATATCATCATGATTATTATGAAATGGAAAATGGTAATCTTTTAATTGCTAGTGATGATTTCGGTAACGAATCAGGTACTGTAGAAGATTATATAGTTGAACTAGATAGAAAAACAGGAAAAATTGTTAAAAGATTTGATTTAAAAGATGTTTTAAACATGCAAGATGGTCAAAGCGAAAATTGGTCTGATTATGACTGGTTCCACAACAATGCCGTTTGGTACGACAAAGACACTAATTCAATAACATTATCAGGTCGTCATCAAGATGCTGTAATAAATATTGATTATGAAACAGGTAAATTAAACTGGATAATAGGTGACCCAACAAATTGGAGTGAAGAATATCAAAAATACTTCTTTAAACCAATAGGAGAAGACTTTGAATGGCAATGGAGTCAACATGCTGCTATGATTACTCCAGAAGGATATGTTTTTATCTTAGATAACGGAAATAACAAATCTAAAATTAAAGAAGAGTATGTTCCAGCAGAAAAAAGCTATACTCGTGGTGTTATGTATAAAATAGATACGGATGCTATGACTATTGAGACTGTTTGGGAATATGGTAAGTCTCGTGGAAGCGAATTCTACTCACCATATATTTCAGATGTTGATTATTTAAGCAAAAACCATTATATTGTTCATTCAGGTGGTATTGTTTATGTAGATGGTAAAAACTCTAATCAACCAGCAGGATTTAGTACAGATACAACTCTAGTTTCTGATACAGTAGAGTTACTTAATAATAAAGTGATTTTTGAGATAATTTTACCAACTAACAATTATCGCGTTGAAAAAATGAGTCTATATACAGACAAAGAAAACTTCAGTATAGGCGAATCAAATAGAGTAGGTAGCTTAGGTAAAACAGAAATAACAGAAAGTAAGTTTACTCCTATACTAAGTAGTAAAAAAATAGATGACGAGTATAATTCTCATAATATTACTATAACTAAAGAAATTGATCGTCTAGTTGTAAAAGGACGTTTCAAAAGAGAGACAAAAGTAAATGTTGTTCTATACAAAGATTTAACTTCTAAGTATTTCGAATTTAAAGTAAGCAAAAAACCATATACAGCTTTATGTGTTGACATTTTTACAGAGGAAGAAACAGAGCAAGGCATTAATGTCACAAAATACATTAATAGCGAAGATTTAACTGGCAAATATTCTATTTATCTTGAAATAGATGGAACTCTATATAACACAAATGAATTCGTGGTATTTTAAAATGAAAAATAAAAGTATAATAATCTCTTTAATTGTTATCTTATGCATTGTATCAGTAATCGGATATTTCTCTTATAATAATTATAAAGAAAAGAAGGAACTTGCAAGTATTGAAGTAATAATTAAAAATCCTTCTTTAGAAGAAGTTAAAAAAACAAATGATTTAATAAACAATCGCAAAATAAGTATTTATCTTTTCTATGGTGATGGATGTCCTCATTGTGAAGACTTATTAAATCACTTAGAAAGCATCAAAGATGAATATGGCAAATATTTTACAGTCTACGCTTTTGAAGTATGGAAAAACAACGAAAATGGCGAGCTCATGGATAAATTTGCTGAGGAATTTGATGGTGAAGTTGGTAGTCGCTCGGTTCCGTATTACATAATCGGAGATGAAGTAATGAGTGGTTATATTCCAAGTATGAGTACCAAAGTCGAAAAAAAGATTCTTGATAAATACAATGAACGCAAAAAAATCGATAACTATAACCATCTATTTGAAAAATAAAAATCAAAAGACATCAATTGATGTCTTTTATTCATAATATTTTGTTGTTTTAGAACAATTTCTATATTAAAATAGATTAAAAGATACATTATTAGAGGTGAAAGAATGGAATTTTTATTCGAACTAATCTTTGAACTTATTATTGAAGGAAGTATGGAACTTTGTAAAAACAAAAACATAAATTTCTTAATAAGGATAATTGCTTTTCTAATTCTATTTACTCTATATAGTGGATTCTTTATAATATCAACACTGATCGCCATTCAATGTCTTAAAAATAATTTATTAGCTGGTATATGCATAGTAATAATCATTTTAATATTATTATTTTTAAGTATAAATAATTTTATAAAAGAATATAGAAAAAGAGTTTGAAAAGAGGTCATTTTATGAAACAAGAAGAAATCGGTAAATTAATAAAAAAAATTAGAAAAGAAAATAATTTAAGTCAACAAAAATTTGCTTCACAATACGGTGTAACATACCAAGCTGTAAGCAAATGGGAAACTGGTAAAAATATTCCAGACATATCAATTTTAAAGAAAATATGTGATGATTATAAAATCGATTTAAATGACCTTTTAGATAACAAAGCAACCACTAAGAAAAAAGATAAGAAAATATTTTTTATCGTTTTAATAGCAATTTTAGTTATTGTTATTACATCAAGCATTATTATAATAATAAATAATAAAAATAAAAATGACTTCGAATTCAAAACTCTTTCATCTACATGCGACAGTTTCAATCTATATGGTAGTATAGCATACAACAAAAAGAAATCATCAATTTATATATCAAATGTTACTTATTGTGGTGGGAACGACACCAAAGTATATAAAGAAATAACCTGCACTTTATACGAAAATGACGAAAATGCCAAAATAGAAATAAGTAAATGTAATTACACTGATAATAAGGACAAAACTCTAGAAGAATTTATGCAAGATATAAATTTCAAAATCGATAATTATGAACCAATATGTAGAGATTTTAAAGAAGATACTCTTCACTTAGAAATCGATGCAATTGATGAAAATAACGAAACAACAACGTATAAAGTTCCTTTAAAATTAGCGGATAATTGTTTAAACTAAACTTTTATTACATTGAAAAACTATTGTATTAAAGATAATCATATAACATATGTGATGTTATTAAGCAATATTTATCAATTACAATCAACATTCATAAAAAATGCCAAAAATAATTTTTTTTGACATTTTTTTATTTTTTTGTAACTTTTTGATATAAAATAACATCTATATAATGAATCGATTCGAAAGAAGGTATCAATTTTGCAAGGAAAAATAGAATTTGACATAGATATAATAATTGATGAATATAGTAACTATGTCTATAAAATTATTAATAATATAATAGGTGATGCCTTACCTTATTCTGATAAAGAAGAAGTTGCTTCTGATACATTCTATCTGCTTTGGAAAAACAGTCATAAAATAAAGACAAATCTTAAATCTTATTTAGGTACAATAGCCAAAAATTGTGCTTACGAAAAATTAAGAAATAGTAAGAATAATTTTGAATACAATGATACATTAGAAAATATTATCGTTTCAGACTTCACAGAATTAATAATAGTTAAAGAGAAAATAAAACGTTTAAGCATAGAAGAACAGCAATTATTCAAACTATATTACCTAGATGGTTTAAAAATAAAAGAAATTTCTAAGATTTTAAAAATAAATATTGGCACTTTAAAAATTCGTCTTTTTAGAATAAGAAAAAAGTTAAAGGAGGACAAATAAAATGTTCAAAATTGATACCACTAATATAAAAGAAATGACTAAGCAAAAAATAGCTTATTCATACTATGAAAGAGAGGAAAACATGCGTAAAAATAAAATAAGAAATTTAGCTATCGTGGCTTTTATCTTTAGTTTCTTTATAGGAGGAACAATCACTGTTAACGCCTTAACAGATAATAAAATAGCAGATACAGTTAAAGAAACATTTAAAGAAGTTTTAAAAGTAAAATCAGACGGAAAAGAATATGATGCAAATTGCCATAAAGAAGACAACGGCTCAATAACTTGTACTTTGCCAGAAGAATTGACAGGAAAAGATGCCGAATCAGTAATAAATATTTTCGATGGAAATATTGAAAATTTAGATGTAGAGTATAATAAAAAAGATGGTGAAGAAACAGTCAGTATCACAATCAACGAATAACATAAATTTATGAAATAAAAAAATCTATTTTATTTAAAAATATTTATAATCTATTAAAAAAATAATTGAATTAATTTTCAATTATTTTTATTTTCTCTTCAAAGTATTTACCAATTTTTTTAATATGTTTCTTAAATATAACCATATCTATAATATCTGATACAGAATATATAATTAACATAATTCCCAAGAATATCGTAATAGTTATTGAAGTTAAAGTCGGATTTAGAATTAAGACAATTCCACAAATACATGTAATTATTGCAAGTAACAAACTTAATAACCAACTACCACTAAAATTTCTTAATGATAAGGATAACTGAATCTTAAAGATACTAGTCAAAATAAACCAAATACCTAACACAATAGGAATAAGCATTGTTAAAGTATTAGGATAGAAACAAATAATAATACCACATAAAATTGATAAAACACCAGGTATAAACTGATTCATTGCAATAAAATAATTACGCATTCTTATATCCAATATAACTTGAAATATTCCATTAATAATTAAAATGCCTGCTAAGATATAAGCAAAAACATTTAATGAAGTCTTCGGCATAAAGCACATTGTAATACCTAACAAAACCAACATAATAGAAAACAAAATTGAAGAATTAATAAACTTGTTTAACTTTTTTATCATAAAATCACCTTTCAATAATTAAATAATATTGCAAAAATGACTGGTAGTCAACGAACTGCAAGTGTTTCTAATAATTTCTAATAATTGTCTAATTATTATTAATAAAATACTTTCATTATTGAGCAAATACAATCGATAAAAAATATAATACTTAGAATAATACTCAATATTCTAGGAATTTTACTAATGATAAAATCTCCCATTTTTTTCAGAACATAAACATAAAATAATGACATCAAAGCCCAACCAGCAGAAGTAGGTATAGAAGCAAACTTTCCAATGTGTCCCCAAATATTAGAATAATTCCACATTTCATAACCAAATATTTTTTCTATTAAAAATCCTCCAAAACTTTCAAGCAGAGTGAACATTCCAAAATAAAGAACAAATAATAACACATTTCTCCAAAACTTATTATTCATTTTACTAACAACGATCCTATAAACAAATAAACTTAATACTGCACCAATACCATATAACGGAGTCCACCACAAAAACATAAAGCCACTTCTTTTATGCAACTTTAAAACAGAGAAAAATATCGTTTCTAAAAGATGGCCCAAAATTGAATAAAGCAAAAAAGTATTTAAATAATACATAAGATCACCTAAAACTACTATTTACTATTTTCTATAAAATATACATAATCTCCAGAACTTGTATACTACATACTAAACATTTTAATGTATAATAAAAATATAAAAAAAGTATTGACCTTAACCTTAGGGCAGGGTATATAGTGTTATCGAAAGGAGAGTTATATGTTTATAAACGAAGTGGAACATATCGTAGGATTGTCTAAAAAAAGTATTAGATATTATGAAGAAAATGGTTTATTAAGCCCAAAACGTAATAAAGAAAATGACTATCGCATATACAGCGAAGATGATATTAAAACATTAAAGATAATAAAATTTCTTCGAGAACTAGGAGTTACCATTAAAGAACTTCAAGAATTACAAAGTGGCTCGCTGACTTTACAAGAATGTATGAAAGAACGCATCAAACAAATTGATAACGAAACAGCTCATTACGAAAAAGCTAAAAACATCTGTCTTGAGATTTCTAAATCAGACGAAACATTTTTAAATATTAACATCGAAAAATACTTTGAAGCAGTAAATATTTTAAATAAGGAAGGTTTTACAATGCGTAACACAAAAACAAATAAAACGAAAAAGATAGTAGGAGCGACTATATCAAGTTTAATATTTGGTATATTAATCCTATTCATTCCTATTATGATTAGTTATTTTCAGTTTACAGAAAGTACAAAAATACCATGGATAATTTATATTATACTAATAGGAATATTTGCTATTCCAACATATGGAATAGTATATAATTTAGTAACTAGAATTAAAGAGATAAATGGAGGAGAAGAAGATGAAGCTAGTAAATATTGATTATGTACCAGGTTATGAGATAACAGAAGCCTTAGGTATGGTAAAAGGTCAGATTGTCCAATCTAAAAACATAGGTCGTGATTTTATGGCTGGAATGAAAACTATAGTAGGTGGTGAAATAGCAGGTTATACAGAAATGTTAACGCAAGCAAGAGCAATTGCTACAAAAAGAATGGTTGACGACGCCACAAATTTAGGAGCTGATGCCATTATAAATATTCGTTATGGATCATCATCAGTGATGAATGGTGCAGCCGAAGTTATTGCTTATGGAACAGCTGTCAAACTAAAGAAAATTGATAAATAATTCAAAAAATATAAGAATATTTGAGCAATCAATTATTCTTTTTTTATTTAATCAAACGTGCCTTTATAGGTTGACTTAAATTTTAAAAATGCTATAATTAAATTGATAATGATTATCGATAAGGAAGTTATATGGAAACAAGAAATACGAAACAAAAAGAACTTATATTAGATATATTATCTCGTAAAGAGAACATGATTCACCCAACTATAGGTGAACTTACAACTCTTGTTCTAAATGAAGATAAAAGTATTGGTCAAGCAACTATATATCGTAATATAAAAAAATTAGTTAGAGAAGGAAAAATAAAAAAGATTCTAACTAATGATGGTTATCGTTATGATATCAATGCTGATCTTCATGGTCATTTAGTATGTGTAAAATGTCACTCCGTATATGACTTATACGATGAAAGTTATAATAAGTTAGTTGCACACTTAGAGAAAAATTATCAAGTAAAAATTAGTAATACTAATATCATTTTTGATGGTTTATGTCCTAAATGTCAAGAAAGCAACAATAAATAATATATATTAAGAGGTAGTACCCTTTAATATAAATAGATTAAGAAAGAAGGAAATAAAATGGAACTTAAAGGTTCAAAAACTGAAGCTAACTTAATGGCTGCATTTGCTGGTGAATCTCAAGCAAGAAACAAATATACTTATTTTGCTTCTAAGGCTCGTAAAGATGGTTATGAACAAATCGCTGCTATTTTCGAAGAAACTGCTAATAATGAAAAAGAACATGCAAAAATGTGGTTTAAAGAATTAAATGGAGGAGAAATTCCATCAACTGAAGCAAACCTTTTAGCTGCTGCAGAAGGTGAAAACTACGAATGGACTGACATGTATGATGAATTTGCTAAAGTTGCTGAAGAAGAAGGCTTCAAAGCAATCGCTGCTAAATTCAGAATGGTTGGCGAAATTGAACGTCATCATGAAGAAAGATATCGCAAACTTCTAAAAAATGTTGAAGACAAAGTTGTATTCAGCAAAGATGAAGATGCTATTTGGATTTGCCGTAATTGTGGTCATGTAGTAGTAGGTAAACAAGCTCCTGCTGTATGTCCAGTTTGTGCTCATGCTGGAAGCTATTTCGAAGTTAAAGCTGAAAATTACTAGGATTTCCAACAAAAAGATTCCCTATAGGAATCTTTTTTTATTTATTTTGAAACTTCTTATTATTTTTGATTTTCAAACATTAAACCTTTATAGTACTTCCAAGCAATAACTCGAAAAGCTAATTTACTTACTGTATCTTCACTAATCGTTTTATTTTTTACAGAATCATTAATTGCATTAAAACATCCTTGATAGTCAGTTGTAATAAGCATATCATTTCCAGCTAGTATTGCCTTAGTACACAAATCAGCTGTGTCCTTAACTGCACCCATATCTAAGTTATCAGTCATTATAATACCAGTAAAACCTAATCGATCACGAAGCATATTATGAATACCAATAGATAGCGAAGCAGGATTAGCATTATCAATACGGTCGTAGATATTATGATTAACCATTACTACTTCAGCACCTTCATCAATTCCTGATTTAAATGGTGGAAGATAATCATTTACAACAGTATCATAAGTTACATCAAGTCTTGTAGAATCAGTATGTGTATCAATTGCATCTCCATATCCAGGAAAGTGTTTTAAACTATAACTAACTCCAGTGCCTTTACTTGCAGCAATAACGGTCTTAGCATACTGAGAAGTTCCTTCGGTATCTAAACCAATTGTTCTATTATACATGTAAGAAGACTCGTTAGTAGCCACATCAACTACAGGTGCGAAATTCACATTCAAACCTAAATTTTTAAGAACCTTACTTTTATTTAAGGTATCATTCTTTATCGTATCGAAACCACCATTTTTGTATAACTCTTGCGGAGACTTGAACTTTTCAGCCACCAGTTTTGAATTACTACTAACTCGAACAACATTTCCGCCCTCCTCATCAACAGCTGTAATTAAAGGTATTGTCGCTTTACTTTGTACATCTTTAATCATTTTTTGAACTTCTTCTGTACTTTTATTATTAAAATCTTTTTCAAAGAAAACATATCCGCCTAAATTATATTTTTTTACATTTTCTAAAGCTTTATCGCCATCATATCTCGCTAAAATAAGTTGTCCAATTTTTTCCTCTAAAGTCATTTTACTAACTTTTTCATAAGCTAGAGTATAGTATTGCTTAAATATTCCATTATCTTGCCATGATTCAGGGATACCTGCTATTTTATTATCATTTTTGTTTTCTGATTGTGCATCATCATTTTCCGCTTTTTTTGTATAAGAGATAACCTTTATATCTTGTTCACTATTTGTAGTATCCAAAAGACCAGTATATTCAATCAAAATTCTGTCTCCAACACTTAAGTCCAAAAAGCTTTTATCACTTAATGTATATATGACATTATTGCTATCTTGAATCGTCAATTTATCCCCATCTAAATTTAAAACAGTCGCATCCATCGTTTGTATTTCTTTATTATTTAATAACAATGTTGCAACTCCTATTACAAAAGTCAGTAGTCCTACCGCTCCTATAATAGCTAAAACATAAGTCTTCTTCATTATAAATCCTCCTTAAATTCATTGTATCACTTATTCAATAATTTATATGAGTAAAATTTGTTATTATTCCAAAAATTACTTTAGTAGACATTTGCTAAAATGGGTAATATAATAAAATTACTTAAAAATATAATTAAACAATAGGAGAGTGTTATATATGAACAAAATAGTAATATTTGATTGGGGTGGAGTAGTAGAAAGTCACGAAAATAATATGGAAGAATTAATGCAAATTAGAGTTGATACTATAAAAAGATTTAATGAGTCATTGAGTAGAGAAGAAATATTAAGCCGTTGGACAAATATAACTACAAAAGGAAACAATGCAGGAGCTGTAAGCGATATCAAAGAGATAAAAGAGTGGTTAGCTTTAATCGAAAGAAATATGGAAATAGATGTTCCATTAGCTGAATTTGTTTCTACATACAACGAAGAAGGAAGAAAGATTAAATACTATAAAGATGTTGTTGAATATGCCCATTCTATAAAAGAAGAATGTCAAATCGCTATTCTTTCTAATCTTTTACCTATCGATAAAGATAGAATAGATTATCAATATGATTTATCAAAATTTAATCATGTATACTTATCTTTTGAGATTGGTTTAAGAAAGCCAGACTCTAAAATATACGAACATGTAACAAAAGACCTTAACGTAAATCCAAAAGACATCTTATTCATTGATGATGATAAAGATAACATTACAGCAGCTAAGGAATATGGTTGGAATACATGTGAAGCTTTCGGATATGAATTAGATAAAATTAAAACGAGTGTAAAAAACTTTTTAAATACGAAATAGTTTAAAACTTGCAATAATGTCTCCTTTATGTTAAATTAGCTTTTAAATTTAAGGGGGCTTTTTATATGAAGAAAAGTGACAAATTTTCTAGCTTAAGTGAAACTATGTTTATAGTCCAATTAGAAGAATTTTGTGATAACTTTAATCAAGATATGCATCAAAAAGAATCAGCTGCCATGAAAAAATTTATTAAGGCATTAATTCCTTTAGGAATAGGTGGTGTCATCTCAGTAGCAACCGCCAATCCACTTTTTGTTTGCCTAGGTGTAGCTTGTTTTGGTGGCAGTGCTATCATCCAAATAATAAAGGACGCTAAAGAAGAAGATAGAAAAATCGCAGAATCAGATGCTCAACTTCTTAGAGACCTACAAAACGCTCAAGCCAAAAAAGAAGGTAAAAAAACTGAGGAAAAAATAGTTCATTTAGACCAAACGAATAACTTAGAAGCACAAGTATGGGGAATAAATCCTATAATAGCACACAAAGATTCTGACTTTTATACAGAACAATTAAAAGAATTAATGGAAGAAAAAGAGTCTTCAGAAGAATTTCGACCTAAACTAGAATTAGTTAAATCTGAAAAGCCCTTAAACAAAGATGAAACGCAAACAAAAATAGTTCGTGAATATGAAATGTATTGTTTAGCTTATCAAATTCCTGAAATGAAAATATCTCCTGCACATTGGGATATATTATTTGATACTATCTATGGAAGGTTAGAAGAATTAAATTTAACAGAAGAATTCTATTCTCTTATGAACTTCTTACTAAAATATGTTCTATCTACTTCACTAATTCATAATAAAAGAAATATTACAATTTATTCATTTATCGAAAAGATTCCTAAATTAGAGATAATTGGTTTTGATTCTAGAGAAGCTAAGAATTTAGCATCAATAATCGACAAAAAAATGAGCCCATCTAACAAAGTAGTTGACTTTAAAAGCCTACAATATAAAAGACAATAGCTGACATCATGTCAGCTTTTTCTACTTTTAGTAGAGTTATCTAATATTTTAGAAAAAAATAAAACTTAAGTGATATAATTATCTAAAGAGAAGAGGTTGCTATGAAAAAGATACTATTTTTTATTATTTTATTAATTCCAATTAATGTCATTGCATTAACTTATCCAGAACTTCATTATAAAAGCGCAATAATCTATGATATGACAGACAATCAGATTTTATATGAAAAAGATAGTACGAAAAAAGCAGATATTGCCTCTCTGACTAAGATAATGACAACTATTACGGCCATTGAAAATATCGATGATTTAAACTATTACGTTAAATACACGGATGAAATGGCTTCTAAAGTACGATGGGATGCATCAGTTGCAGGTTTAAAAGTTGGCACCGAAGTAACATACAAAGATCTTCTCTACGCATCAATCTTACCATCTGGTGCTGATGCAACAACAGCTTTAGCAATATCTACTAGCGGAAGTATCGAAAATTTCGTTAAAAAAATGAATGAAACAGCAGCACGTATCGGTATGAAAAATTCTCATTTTGTAAACGTAACTGGACTAGACGCAGAAGGCCACTTCAGCACAGCTGAAGATATTTTAATTCTTTTAAAGTACGCTTTTCAAAATGAACTATTTAAAGAAATATACACTACAAAAACTTATACTTTGTCCAATAATTTATTCGTTCAATCAACTCTTTTTGTTTATAGGACAAATCGAAGTACAGCAAGAATCCTTGGTAGTAAGACAGGATTTACTGAAGATGCAGGGCGTTGCATATCAATTTATTTTAAATCAAACAATCATGATTTTTTAGCAATAACATTAGGAGCTCCTAATGACTCAAATTTCTATCACATTTTAGATGCACTAGATTTAATCGACTTTATTGATAATAACTATCAAGAACAAATTCTAATAGACGAGGAGAAGTTAATAAAAAATATTAAAGTAAACAATAGTAAAATGGAAGAATACTCTCTTAAAGCAACAAAGCAAGTCACAAAATATTTACCAAATGATTATGATAAAGCTAAAATAAAAATAGAATATTCAGGGCTAGAAGAACTATCTTTCAATAACAAAGTAGGAGAGAAGATTGGAACAGCATCTTATTACTACGAAGATGAACTTTTAGCGAGCGAAGACTTCCTTCTAGAAGAAAAAATTGAAATAGATATCCTAAAAACTATCTATTCATATCGTATTCCTCTAACATTCTTCCTAATTATAATCGTGTTTATCTTTATAACTTTAAAAAATATTAAAAAAGCTAAGAAAAAACTAAATAATAGTAAACAAAAGAAAAGAAAGTAGAATTGATAAAATTTTACTTTTTTTGTAACCTTTTAATACTTAAATTAGTTATTATAATAGAACTAGTTCAAGAAGGAGAAGTTATGAACGATTTTGACATCATATACGAAAAACACAAAAACACTGTCTATCGTCTAGCATTAAGCTATACAAAAAATACTGCAGATGCAGAAGACATTGTAATAAATACCTTCGTTAAATTACACAAAAATCTATCCAAAATAAAGAGCGAAGAACATTTGCGAAATTGGTTAATAAAAGTATCGATTAACGAATGCAAAACACTATCACTATCTGTTTGGAAAAAGAAAGTTTCATTATTTAAAGATAACGAAGAAAATCGCATCCCAGAATCACTCATACAAAACGAACTTTTAGATTCAATTGCTAAGCTAAGTAAAACAGACCGACTAATCATCCATTTATTCTACTATGAAAATTACAAAATAGAAGAGATAGCTAAGATTTTAAATAAAAGCACCCCAGCAATCAAAACCAAATTACATCGTGCTCGTTTAAAATTAAAAGAAATCCTAAAGGAGGAAGAAAATGACAAATAAATATAAAAAAGAAATAAGTAAATATAAAATAGCAGATTCCACAAAAGAAAAAATTTATACTAAATTAGAACAACCTAAGATAAGAAAATTCAAAATAGCCTACAGTGTTCTGACAATACTTTTAGTTAGTATCATTTCTGTAGGTATCGTCTACGCCAAAGACATCAAAGAATTTATAGAATCGTGGGGCAAAATGGAAATAAGTTATAGAACAAAAGAGGGCGAAAAAAAATCTACAAACTTAGAAAAAATAGCAATCATCGAAACTAAATTAGATGATTACGTTTTCCCAGAGGAAATATACAATAATCTCTCAATTGTTCCTAATGACTATCCATTACCGGAAGAAGGAGTTACTACATTTAGTAATAAAAATATAAGTGAAATAAAAAAAGAATTAGGAATCGAAATACTAGGAATAGAGAATCTAAAATACGAGGAAACATATACTGAAATTACCAAAGAAAGAAAAATCGGCTCTATTAGTATAAAAAGTAATGAATTTATTGTGAAATGTGGCAAGAGAGCGGATAAAGAAAGTTGTAGCCCTCTAGCTACTGGATATAAAGGATTTGCAATCCGTTCAGAGTTTAAGACAAAAAACAGTCAAAATGATAACGAATACGAATTCTCCTACGATACAAAAAACAGCAAATCCGACTTTCAAATCCAAACATTCAATAAAATAGGAAATTTAAAAGTAGAAGGAATAAGTTACCAATTGCCAATTATAGAAAACGACGAAACAACTGTAGATTTCGCAACCGACATGTATTTTAACTATAAAAATATAAGATACGAAATAAACGCAACAAACTTAACTCAAGAAGAAATCATAAAAATTTTAGCAGATAATCTAAATTAAAGGCACACTGTGTCTTTTTTTCTTCTCCGCCTAAAAATATGATAAAATACTAATGAAATGAAAGAAGTGATACGATGGAGCGTTATCGTGAAATAGAAAAGAGTATTATCAAAAAATATCGTAAAGAAATTTGGTCAAAATTTATAAAAGCCCTAAAAGATTACCAACTTATCAGCGCAAACGACAAAATTATGGTTTGCATTAGTGGTGGTAAAGATTCCTTTCTTCTTGCTAAATTAATTCAAGAACTAATAAGACATGGTCAAATTCCTTTTGAAGCCCACTATGTTGTAATGGATCCAGGATACAATAAAATAAATCGCGAATACATTATAAATAATGCCCGTCTTATGAATATTCCTATCGAAATTTTCGAGACGGATATCTTCGAAGTATCCAATAAACTAAATCCAGAAAATCCGTGTTACATGTGTGCTAGAATGCGTAGGGGACATTTATACAACAAAGCCAAAGAACTGGGATGTAACAAGATTGCTTTAGGTCATCACTTTGACGACGTAATCGAAACAACTTTACTTTCTATGCTTTATGGAGCCGAAATAAAAACGATGTTACCTAAAATCCATAGTGACAACTTTGAAGGAGTAGACTTAATTCGTCCAATGTATTTAATAAAAGAGCAAGACATTCTATCATGGCGTAACTATAACGAACTCACATTCTTAAATTGTGCTTGCAAATTTACTGAAAACGCTGCACATGACGAATCTTTAAGTAAACGAAAAGAAATGAAAAAACTTATAAGTCAACTAAGAACTTTATACAAAGACATCGACCATAATATTTTTAAGTCCATGGACAACATAAATCTAAATTGCGTTTTAGGTTATCGTAACGATGAAGGAAAACATTCTTTTTTAGATGAATACATCGATTCAAAACCACATCAAGAATAGGAGGGAACAGAATATATGAGAATCGGAATAGACATTGATGACACAACTTTAGTTACTGTTAACTCAATGATAAAATACGCTGACATCTTCGATATCGAAGATTTAGGTAGAACTGGTACAAACAATAATTTAGGTCTTATTGAAAATAGATACTATTTAAAGGTTCTATATGACTGGGATGATGAAACCAAATTCGCTTTCTTTAACAAGTATTACAAAAACGTTTTAGAAGAATGTGTCCCATTCACTAATTCTCCAGAAATAATAAGAAAATTAAAAGTAGAAGGAAACGAAATATACTTTATTACTGCTCGTCTTACGAATATTCCTAATTGTAATGTTGAAGAAATTACAAAATCCACTTTTTCTAAATATCAAATTCCTTACGACAAATTAGCCGTTAATGTTAAAGACAAATTAGAGTATTCTAAGGCAAACAAAATCGAATTATTTATCGAAGATAGCTATGAAACATGTAAGGAACTAGAAGAAAACAACATCAAAACAATTTTAGTGACAACTAAGATGAACAAAAATATTAAAGATAATTCCATAACTAGAGTAAATAACTGGGACGAAATATACAAAATTATAAGTGAGATGAAATAACATGACCCCAAATTTTTTAAAAAATAAACTAACTGAACAATATGGTGAAGAAGCTAGCAAAGAAATTTGTACATCTTATGAAACTCCACGTAAAACAACAATTCGTGTTAACACCTTAAAAACAACTCCAGTTAAAATAAAAACAACTTTAGATGAAAATAATATAAAGTATAGCATAGTACCTTGGAGTGATTTTTCTTTAATTATAGAGAATACAGATTCTGAATCTTTGAGAAATTTAGATATCTATAAAGAAGGAGAAATATATCTACAAAGTTTATCTTCTCAGTTACCACCACTATTTTTAAATCCAAAATCAAACGAGACAATTCTAGATATGACTGCTGCTCCTGGTGGAAAAACAACTGAAATAGCGGCTCTTACAAATAACGAAGCGATGATTACAGCACTTGAAAAAAACAAGCAACGTTTTGAAAGATTAAAATACAATATTGAACATCTTGGAGCCAAGAAAGTAACAGTTTTAAATACAGATTCTCGTAACTTAGATAAATACTTTATCTTTGACAAAATATTGCTTGATGCTCCTTGTAGTGGGACAGGAACTCTATACGGAAAATCATTAGAAAACTTTAATGAAGAATTAGTCAATCGTTCAGTAAAAACGCAAAAAACTTTAATAGAGGAGGCTATCCAGCATCTTCGTGTTGGCGGAGAACTTATCTATTCAACATGCAGTATTTTAAAAGACGAAAATGATTCACAAATTGAAGAGGTTCTAAGAAATCATCCTGATATGGAGCTAATTCCTTTAGATCTTAACAATTTTCATGATTTACCACTTTTACCTAATAATTTGGCTGGAACGATTTGTGTAAAACCGAATCTATTGTATGAAGGCTTCTATGTTGCTAAACTAAGAAAAAATAAATAAATGCAAATTAAAACTCTTAAGCTTAAACTTAAGAGTTTTTTGTTTTATAGCCAAACACCATACGTAATAGCAGCCATAGCTAAGAGTAAACCAACAACGTAGAATACCTTAACAATGTCGCCTTCTGACCAACCAAGTTGTTCGAAATGATGATGTAATGGAGCCATTAAAAATACTTTTCTTTTGAAATGAATAATCGCAATCATTTGAATTAAAGATGATAAAGTTTCAACTACAAATACACCACCAACTAATGCAAGTGACAATTCATGCTTTGTTAAAATAGCAGTAGCAGCCAATGCTCCACCTAAAGCAAGACTTCCTGTATCACCCATAAATACTTTAGCAGGATGGGAATTAAATAACAAGAATCCAAGTAGAGTACCTACAAGTACAAAGCAGAAGATACCAACTTCCTGATGACCAACCATCCAAGTTGCATTCCAAGCAAGCATTCCGTAAGCCATGAAAGCAATTGCTGATAATCCTCCAGCTAAACCATCTAAACCATCTGTTATATTAACTGCGTTTGAAGTTCCAACTAACAAGAACAAAATAAACAAGCCATAGAACCATCTTAAATCGACATTAATTCCTAAACTTGAAATCTCTAAAGTAGGGGAACCACCATTTGTTATATAAATATAGAAGAATGCCAAAGCGATTGCCATTTGACATAGCAGTTTAAACATAATACTTAATCCTTTGTTATTATGATACTTAATTTTTAACCAGTCATCTGCAAGTCCCAGTAATCCATAACTCGCAAATACAATCAAAATAATAACTAAGTTATATGATAAATCAATACTCCCTTTAAACTTCAAAAGTAAAAGAGTAACGATTGTCGGAATTATAAATATTAAACCACCAAGAGTAGGAGTACCATTCTTCTTTAAATGTCTCTCACCAATTGTGGTACTTACATTTTGACCAAATTTTAATCTTTTTAATATAGGTATTAAAACCAAACCAGCTATAATTGAAAGTATAAATCCTAACATCATAGCCATTGCTGCTTTTGCTAAGACGAGCATGACGACACCTCTTTCTTATCTGATTATACTACAAAACATATACTTATTAAAAACCCAAAAATATAAATTGACATTGCATAGACAACTAAAATTTCTATTTTAAAATAAAATATATATTAAATTTTTCTTTGTCAACCAAGCATTAACTTAATAGTTGCATTTTCTTTTATGTAAATATCCGCTTCTGGTTCTTGATATATTATAGTATCACCAGTTCCACTATATTCTACTTGAAAACCTTTGAGTAGAGTAGTTGCTTCCTTTTTTGTTTTTCCAACAACATTTGGTGACTTAACATATTTTGTATCTAACCAAGTATATTCTCTTGGAGTAACCTCACTACTTGGTTGCAACCCTTTAATACTTATAATATTTTGCATGATATTCTTAGCAATCGGTGCTGAAACTGTTCCACCATATTGGGTAATACCTTTTGGATTATCTATCGCAACATATACTACATATTCTGGCTTGTCAGCTGGTAAGAAACCAATAAAACTTACAATATAATTTCCACTCATATAGACTCCATTGTTAACTTTTTGTGCTGTACCTGTTTTACCACCAACACGATAATTCTCAATATAGGCATTTTTACCAGTTCCTGAAGAAACAACACTTTCTAAGGCAAACCTTACCATTTCAGAAGATTCGCTACTTATAACTTGTCTTACCTTAGTAGGGGACTTCTGTAAAATAATATCACTTGTCTCTGGCTCTGTAATATATTTAACTACATAAGGTTGATACAAAGTTCCGCCATTAATCGCTGCACTAACTCCCGCAACTTGTTGAATAGGGGTGACCGAAATACCTTGTCCAAACGAAACAGTAGCTTGTTCCACTGGACCAATAGCGTCTTTTGCAAACATAATTCCTTTTGACTCACCATTTAAATCAATTCCTGTTTTATCCATAAATCCAAAATTCTTAACATAATTATATAATCTATCTGTCCCTAGTTTTTGTCCCATAACAACAAATCCTGGATTACAAGAATTTTGTACGACCTGTAAAAAAGTCTCCGCTCCATGTCCACCGCTTTTCCAACACTTAATCCTTGCTCCCTCAACAGTAATACCACCACCATCATAAAAATTATCTTCAAACAAATTAATTGTTTTTTCCTCAATCGATGCTGCCAAAGTAATAATCTTAAATGTCGAACCAGGTTCATAATTCATCCAAATAGGCAAATTTCTATTAATTGTCTCCAAATCATATTTCTGATATTCGTTATTATTAAATGTCGGCCTTGAACCCATTGCTAGGACTTCTCCTGTATTAGGATCCATTACTAAAGATAAAGCTTGTTCTGGATTATACTTATTACTAGCGTTTTCAAGTTCTTTCTCTAAAGCAAGTTGTATATCTATATCAATAGTTAAGTAAATATCCATTCCATTTTGAGCTTTTTCATATATTTCACCAGTCTTAAGTCGATTTCCTTTACCATCTGAAGTATACTTTATCGAACCATCCTTACCAGTTAAATATTCATCATATTTTAGTTCCAATCCCGATAGCCCTTGATTGTCTATCCCAACATATCCCAGAACATGAGCAAGAACATCTTCATATGGATAATACCTTTTTGATTCTTTCATCAGATAGAGCCCATCTATATTTAAATCATTTATTTTCGTAGCTGTCTCACTATCCAATTGTCTACCTTCAGGATTAACTTTTTCCAAAGAAGTTCTTTTACTTACATGTGCTAGCATCGCTTCATAATCACAATCAAGTATTTCAGAAAGTTTCCTTGCCGTATCTTCTTTATCAACCACTTGATTAGGCACTACATATAAAGTAGTAGTCGTAATATTAGTAGCTAAAACTTTACCATTTCTATCTAATATCCTGCCACGATCTGCAGTAATAGGTAAATTCCTTTGCCATAGAGAATTAGCCAAACTATTAAGCTTATTATAACTAAATACCTGTATATAGAATATTCTTCCTAAAATAAAAATAAATATAACAATTACAGCTACTAAAATAACTTTAATTCTTAACTGCTTATCTTTCATAAACATTCTGCTTCACCAATAAAATATATGCATAAAAAACTAAAATATAATTAAACAATAACGAAGGAATAATATTAATACATCGCCTGCCTATTTATTAAAAATAGCATCGCTCATGCGTTAAATACTCGCAAAAAAACTTAAAACTATATCAAAGATTAGTAAATAACCGAATTTATTCATAAACAAAACAGAATAATATTGAAAATGAAAAAAACAAAATATCAATCCAACTATGTTATAATAAAATTATTAAATCTAAAATACGCACAAATTTAAGCTTTAGTATTCTACCAGAGAAAAGAAAGGAGGAAATAACAATGAATAAAAAAACACTTGCTATTTTACTTATAATCGTAATACTCGTAGCTTTATTCATCATATATCATCAATATAACACAAACATAACAAACCCATTTCCAATCAATTTATCCAAAACTAAAGTAATTATAGTGAACAATTTGCGTGTAGAAAATCCTTCCAAGGAAAAAAGAATAACCAAGAAGAGTGAAGTAGAGGAAATAATACAGATAATTAAGAATGCCCAAGAAATGCCAGAAGACTACAAAGTTAATTATGGTGTAATTCCTCATTATAAGTTAAAAATGATAGACAAAAAAGATAACCAAATTACTGGAATCAACATATATGCTTATAGCGGGGATGAGATATACTTTGCTTTAGAAGAAGAGGAAAACAAATACTATATATTAGAAGACAATCTTCTTTTAGAAAAAATTGATTAATAAAAAGTATTTATCCTAAAAAAATGATAATCGTTATAATTTAATTATCAGTTTTTGTATGAGAAAACAATAAAAATAACCTCTCATCTAAGTTGCAGAATTTCCCAAATTTTGTTAAAATTAAGAATAGTAAAGTAGGAGATGATAAAAATGCCATTTATTCTATTATTTCTATGTCTTTTATTATTTCCTAACATAGCCAATGCCACAACATTACCAGTCGATATCACTGCTGAAACAGCAATTGTCGTCGACCTTGATGAAGATGAGGTAATTTACACCAAAAATCCTGACCAAGAAGTTGTCCTAGCGTCTCTTACAAAGATAATGACTGCGTACACTGTCTTGGAAAATGTCGATAATCTTAACAAAAAAGTTACTATAACAGAAGACGACCTTTATAATTTATACGGCTTTCTAACCGCAGGATTAGAAGAAGGTGACAAAGTAACATATTTAGACCTTTTATATGCTATGATGCTTCCATCTGGAGCAGACGCTTCTCAAGCCTTAGCTCTTCATACTTCTGGTTCCATCGAGGCTTTTAATGAACTCATGAACGAAGAAGCAAGAAAATTGGGATTACGTAGATCACATTTTGCCGACTCATTTGGGCGAGATGACAATAATATTTCGACTGCTAGAGATTTATCACGATTATTAAAAACAGCCTTAGAAAATCCTACTTTCAAAAAAGTCTTTACAACGGATTATTACACCTTATCAAACGGTCTTCGTGTTATAAATTATACGGATTCTATCGCTACATTTCATGGATTTGATACATCATATATGACTGGAAGCAAATCAGGCTTTACTGAAGTAGCCAATCTATTATTAGCTTCCACCGTCAAAGTAAATGGCAAAAACTATATCATCATTGTTTGCAAATCTGACTTAAATCAATGGAATAGTACTCATGTTTTAGATACATACAAAATAATCGATTATTTAAAAGAACAAGATTTTAAAAAAAGAACAATCATAAAAAAAGGGACCATCTTAAAGAAAATACCTGTTGAAGGAGGCACTATTGATAGCTATTACGTTATATCCGACCAAGAAATTAGTGCCACCCTTACCGACGATGAATATGCCAAAGTTACATACGTCACTCATCTATCAAACAAATTAACCATCAATAGTAAAAAAGGAGAATATCTAGGATTCATTGACATTCTTGTTGATGACGAAATAATCGATACGCATCACATATATTTAAAAGAAGATATTTTTTCATATCAAACAGAATCTAAAATAGTAATTCTAGTCATTGTTTTACTAGTATTTATTATCATCGTTTTATTAAGCACCAACTTTATATTTAGAAAAAGATAATATGATTTCATATTATTTTTTTAATTTTTTAATATAATTTAATAGGTGATAAGATGAAAATAGATAAGACTCTTTTAGTTTCAACAATAATTCTTATATGTTTTGGAATTATCATGGTTTATTCATCCAGTAACATTTGGGCAGAATATAAATATGGGGATCCCTTTAAATTTGTAAAATCACAAGCAATCTTTTTTTTAATTGGCTTATTTTTAATAAAAATGATAATTAATATAAATCCTCAAATTTATGAAAAATATTCTAATAAAATTCTCTTAGTCTGTTTCATTTTACTTATTCTTGTTTTAATACCTGGCATAGGTAAAGTAAGGAATGGTTCCAGAAGCTGGTTTGGGTTAGGACCATTAGGTATTCAGCCATCTGAATTTACTAAAATAGGTCTGTTAATTTATACGTCAAAGTATCTTGCTCATAACAACAAAAACATCAAAGACATAAAAAAAGGTTTATTGCCTTTATTTCTTGTAATAATTGTTTTCTTTCTCTTAATAATGTTAGAACCAGATTTTGGTACTGCAATGGTAATCATCTTAACCTTAGTTGGTCTTATTTTCATTGCCGGTCCCAAACTATCATTCTTTATTAAAATAGGTCTCGTAGGATTAGTAGGGATAGTTATTCTTATAGCTATCGCACCTTATCGTTTAGAACGTATTGTTTCTTATTTAAATCCATGGAGCGACCCTTTAGGCAGCGGTTTCCAAATAATTCAGAGTTTATATGCTATAGGGCCTTCCAGTCTTCTAGGTGCAGGATTCGGTAACTCCATTCAAAAAAATTTTTATCTCCCAGAACCCCAAACAGACTTTATATTTAGTATTATAGCTGAAGAATTCGGATTCTTAGGTGTCTTTCTAACTATATCTCTATTCGCTATTATCTTCTATCGTTCTATAAAAATATCTCTTAAGCAAAATGATTTATTTAAAAAATATTTATCATTTGGTTTATCCTTTGGAATCACTCTCCAAGTAATTTTAAACATTCTTGTCGTAACAGGTACAATCCCAACAACTGGTATAACTTGTGTCTTTTTATCATATGGTGGCTCAAGTTTATTAGTAAGTATGATTTCAATTGGAATAATCTTGGGCATTAGTAAATATGATAATTAAAGAAAAATTTCCTTTTTTATAAAAAGGTGGTATAATATTGGCACTCGACAGAAATGTCATTTTAGAAGGGGATTTTTATGAAAAAATTATCATTAGAAACTTTAAAAACAGGTGCTAAAAAAGCTGCTGTTACAACTTCTCTAGTATTAGTTCTAGCAAGTGCTTTAGTGCCAACTGCCCATGCTGAAGTATTAGCAGATAATATTATTGGTGATTTCGAAGTAACGGAAGATAGAGGGGAAATAAAAAGTAATGAAATGCTAAGCATCATGGATAAATTCTACGGATGTGACAAACAAGGTAATGCTTTTGTTGTTACTGACGATGTTAGAAAAGCTATCGAATTATCAGATATCTTAAATAGTTATTTTTATGACCCAGTAGCTTTCACAAATACTACTGCAAATGAAATAGTATCACTAGATGTTAATCAATTATACGCTGAATATACTGCAGCTAAAGATTCAAAAGTTGAACAAAATGTTTTAGATTTTTGTGCAAATAATTTACCAAACAAACCTGCTATCGACGCTTTCGTAACTTTCGGAGCAGGAAATGTTGCTGCTGATTTAAAAGCATGTGTTGCTAACAAAGTATTTGATCAACTATTATCAAACGGAGCAAATGTCACTTTTGGTCCAATCGTTATTGCTAATAACGAAGAATTCTATTGTTTAGTAGAAGTAAATGGAACATTAAAGAAAATTTACTTACAAGGTGAAACTTGTGATAACATAAGAAATATTTGCGTATATCTAGAAAACACTTATAATTTAGCTATCAACAATATAGCAGGTAGTGAAGAACATGATTTATCATTTATGTATAATGGTATTGACATAGCTACAGGAGAATCTGCATGGCTTGCTTTACCAGACGATGACAAAAAAGATTTAATCAGAACAGGTCTAAATTTAGTTACTGAGTTAAATATTGCTGAAAATTACACAGTAACAACTTCATCTGCAAATACAACAATAGCACTAAGTACAGCAGATAAAGAACAATTAGCTGCTTATGGAATTGCTAAGAGAAATAGTGCTAAATTAGAATACATGAATTTAACAAAAAACAATAATAAAAAATTAACTAAATAAATAGAAGAGAAGAATAATTAAACAACAAAAAGAAACCAGCATAAAAAGAGAATATTACGTATCTTTATATGTTTATGGTTTCTTTTTTTGCAATTACATATAACAAAGATAGCAGAAAGATTTATAAAAATCAAAATCTAATATAATAAAAAGAAAGACCAAATATCATATTTCTTCAACCACGTTTTTATAAAATAAAAAAAGGTTTCTGTATCATGATTGCTGATGAATTATAAATAATATTTAATGTAAGCTTCAGAATATGATAAAATAATTTAGAAAAAGGTGATGAAATGAAAACTATAACATTGGCAAGTACTTCTAAATTTAAAAGTGAAATCTTAAATAGAGTAGGTCTTAAACATACTTGTATGTCTTCTACTTGTGAAGAAATATCTAGTGAAAAAGACCCTAATAACTATGTAGTAGAGCTTGCATACAATAAAGCTAAGAGCATAAAAGACAGAGCAAACACTAATATCATTATCGGTTTAGATACAATTGTTTTAACAAATAACAAAATCATTGAAAAGCCATCCTCTTTAGCCGAAGCCCGAAAAAATTTATTAGAAAGTAAAAATAACACATCTCGTGTAATCACTGGAGTTTCTATAATTAATAAAGATACCAACGAAGTTGTTAATACTTTCCAAGAAACCAAAATAAGCTTTAAAGATATAACAGATGAAGATATCGATTATTACATAGAAAATGAATCAGATATCATGTATGCTTCTGGATTTATAATTGAAAATATCGCTTCGAATTTTATCGATAAAATAGAAGGAAGTTATTACAATATCCTAGGAGCACCTGTTGAAAAAATTTATGAAGTTCTAAATAGTATGGGAATTCATTTAAAAGACATTAATAAATAATCTTTTAAACTAAAATATATCTATAAAAAAAGAAAACTCTGAAGAAATAAAATGTTATTTCTTCTTTTTTATCTAGGAATTTGTTATAATAAATGACGTGATGTAAAATGAAAAGAAATGAAGTAGATAGAAGTAAATTAAGTCCTGGAATGAAACAATATATGGAAATTAAGGATCAATATCCTAATGAATTATTATTTTTTCGACTAGGAGATTTTTATGAGTTATTTTTTGAAGATGGAATCTTATGTAGTAGAGAATTAGAACTTACTTTAACTGGTAAAAGTGGTGGTTTGGAAGAACGTATACCTATGTGTGGCGTTCCATTTCATAGTGTTCAACCATACATCGAAAAGCTAGTTAGTAAAGGATATCGTATCGCCATTTGCGAACAATTAGAAGATCCATCTACTGCCAAAGGAATGGTAAAACGTGGCGTAGTTCAAGTAATAAGTAAAGGAACTGTTGTTGATTACGAAATGTTAAAAGGATACGACAATAACTACATTGGTGGAGTCCTAGATTTTACCAATCTATATACAATAACATATAGTGATATTTCAACAGGATCTTTATATATAACAGAAATACCTAAAGATGAAGACAAATTAATTAATACTATATTAAATCTTAACTTAAAGGAAGTAATATTTCAAAAAGATACAAATGAAGAACTTATAAATCTTCTAAAAAATACTTATGGTTTAGAAGTAAGTATAAGTGACGAATATTTAGAAGATAGATACGAAAGCTTATATAAAGACATAAAAGAAATGCGTCATATCTTAGGCATAAAACATTTATTGTATTATCTAGTAGTAAGACAATTAAAAGAGCTAGATCACATTGATCAAGTAAAGATTGTCTACCCAGATGAATACTTAGAAATGGATGTTCATACTGTAAGAAATCTTGAATTATTTGAAACTCTAAGATTAAAAGAAAGAACATACAGTTTAATATGGCTTCTTGATAAAGCTAAAACAGCTATGGGAAGTCGTTGTCTTAAAAATTGGCTATCTAATCCTTTAAAAGATAAAGAGCAAATCATTAAACGCTACAATATGATTGATACTTTAAGAAATGAGTTTATTACTAAAGAAGAATTAACTAATGAATTAGATAGTGTATATGACTTAGAAAGACTATGTGGTAAAGCAGTATGTGGTAATCTGAACGCTCGTGATGTCCTACAAATTAAAAAGAGTCTAAGTGTTCTTCCAAGTATCGGTGAAAAAATCAGTAAATTAGGTTTCCCATATAAGTTAACAGATGAAACTAAACTTTATAATTTATTAGAAGAAGCCATTTACGAAAATCCTCCAATTGGTTTAAAAGAAGGTTATTTAATAAAAGACGGCTATAATTCTGAGTTAGACGAACTAAAAAGTATTCGTAGTGGTGGCAAAGAATTTATTGCCAGTTTAGAAGAACAAGAACGTGAAAGAACAGGCATTAAGACCTTAAAAGTAGGATATACCAAAGTGTTTGGATACTATATTGAAATCTCTAAAGGACAATGTGATCAAGTAAAAGATGAATTTGGTTATGAAAGAAGACAAACATTAGTAAATTGTGAAAGATTTATAAGTCCTCTTCTAAAAGAAAAAGAAGCTCTAGTATTAAATGCCGAAGAAAAAATAATCGATTTAGAATATAGTTTATTCCTATCAATAAAAGAAGAAATAAAAAAAGAAATATTTAATTTAAAAGCAATTGCTAGAGACTTAGCGGAATTAGATGCTATTATAAGTTTAGCAACGTGCGCCGACGAATATAGTCTTGTAAGACCAGAAATTTTAAACGAGAGAAGAGTAGAGATTGTTGATGGACGTCATCCTGTGGTAGAGCGAGTAAGTAAAAAAGAATATGTTTCTAACGATTGTATGATGAATGAAGAAACAAACACTTTACTAATTACGGGACCTAATATGAGTGGTAAATCAACCTTCATGCGTCAATTAGCAGTTATTATCATAATGGCACAAATAGGATCATTCGTTCCTGCAAAAAGTGCTAAATTACCAATATTCGATAAAATATTTACTAGAATTGGTGCGTCAGATGATTTGGTAAGTGGCGAATCAACATTTATGGTTGAGATGATGGAAGCGAAAAACGCTCTTATAAACGCAACAAGCAATTCTTTAATTCTATTTGATGAACTAGGTCGTGGAACAGCTACATATGACGGAATGAGTCTTGCACAAGCCATCCTAGAATATGTAAACGAACGCATTAAATGTAAAACTTTATTCAGTACTCACTATCATGAACTAACAGCTTTAGAAAAAATATCAGGCATCAAAAATGTTCATGTTGAAGCATATGAAAAAGATGGCAATGTCACATTCCTCCACAAAGTAAAAGAAGGGTCAGTTGATAAAAGTTATGGTATTCATGTAGCGAAATTAGCAGGAATGCCTGAACATTTATTAAAAAGAGCTAACGAAATATTAAAATATTATGAAGGAAGCAACAAAGAAAACCCAATTATTGCTGAAACACAAGTAGCTTTTAATTTTGATGAGCCAACTCCAGTTCATAGCGAAGTATTAGATAGATTAGAAGAAATTGATCCTTTAAAGTGTACACCAATGGACGCTATGAATTTACTTTACGAACTAAAGGAGTTGTCTAAAAAATAATGTATAACAGCGAATATTTTTATGGCATTACAGATTTAATGCATTACAATGTTTATGCCTCATTACTAAAAGATTATATAACAAAAGAAGAACGAGTTATTATAAAAGTCTTTAAAAAAGATAATGAAGTAGTTATCGTCGAAACAAATAATTTTACAGACACTATCTTAAAAGATACCAGAAAAGACAAATCCAGTGATTTGATGACATATGATTTAACTTTCCTAAAAGTTCTTGAAAGATATTATAGTGATTATGAAATTCCAGGGATGATTTATGAATACATCGAAGGAATCGGTGCATGGTATAGAGTAAAGATAGAAAGCTATAATCCAGAGGATAAAATTCTCAAACCTTTCTTCTTAAAAAAAGAAATTAAAGAAGAAGACTTACCAAAATACGCCAAAACTGAAGAGGAATTAAATAGAATAAATAACTTCTATCATATAACTAAAGGATTAATCAAATTTAGTAAAGAAAAAGAAGTAAAAGAACTATTTTCAAAAATAGAGAAATAGTTCTTTTTACATGCTATAATAGTTATATTAGAAGATTTAGATATAATAAGCTAAAAGGGTGATCACAATGCGTCAAAAAATAATTGATTTTAAAAAAGTTTTAAAAGCATTTAGCAATGTCTTGTTTTGGATATTAACTATTTTGAATATAACATTATATTGTGGAACCATAATTTACATTTGGTTAAAACATAGTTCTATTGTACCTCTTAACCTAACATCTGATGGAATAAAAGAGCTTTTTTCTTCGTTAATATTTTTTAATATAACTACATACACTATAACTTTTTTAGCTAATATGTATCATTTTAACAACGAAATAAAAAAAGTAATAAGTAAAGATAATTTAACCATAACAACCACCATAAAAAGTCTTTTTCTTTTAATAGGTATAATATTTTTATTACTTTCTGGAGTATTTTATAAAATTTCAAATATAACTTTATCAGACTTTTTTGCCAAGACAACTTATATTTCAATTCACCTAACATTATTTATCAGTGCTTTCTTCCTATTTTATCTTTTTAGTTTTATTAATGTAATATCACAAGATGAAACCACTAATCACGCTTTATGTTATACCTATTTATTAAAAATAAGAAACGCAGCTGATATAAAAAGAAGCATAATTAAGAGACTTTCCAATCAAAAAATAGAAAATGGTCAATATTATAATCAGAAAATAGATATCTCATACTATATATCTCATGAAGAAGCAGAGTATGTTTACGCCTTCTTAGATATAAATCAAATAACTTATGAATTTGTTGAAACTTACGCCAAAGACAGAATAACTTCCTTTGTAGAATATCTATATACAAAAATTCTTGATAAAAGTAAGAATGTTTTTATCTCTTACTTTATATTTGTTAATAATACAAACGAAAATATTAAGTATTTAAGAGAAATATCATCATATCATGATCAACATTTTACAATAATGCATAATATAATTGACTTGAGTAAAGAAGAACTACATATAAGCGGTGTTCGTGAAGATGAAAAGCAGAATGATATAAATTATGAAACTTTAAAAAAGAAAATAGAAAATTCTGTAGTCGATATCATAAAAATAAGTGACAATTCAATTAAGAAAAAATATCAGATATAATTTAGGAAAACTTGCATAAATCATATATTTATCTTAAAATTATAGCAAGAGAGAAGAATAAGAGGGATAATATGATAAATAATATAAAACCAACAAGTACATTGCCTTACGGATATGGAATTGGTAAAGTAGGAGCAGTACACAAACCACAAATGGATGTAAAAAAGGAAAGAGAAAAGCAAAACGAAGAAAAAAGAGCTAACTTACTTAAACAAAAAGCATTTATAGAAGAATTACGTCGTCTTGAAGAAGCTCAAAAACAAGAATCAACTGAAGAAGTAAGACATATCGATATAAGAATTTAGAATAATCATTGATTATTCTTTTTTTAGAAAATTTATAGAATTATTGCTATAACATCCTTCTTTTTGTATAATAAATAGCACAAAAACAAAAAGAAGGTGTACTATGAATGAATCAATAAGTCCTAACGATATAGAAATTTTCAATCGATTAGAATTCGCAGATGTAATATGGGCATATAGACCACTACTTCTAAATCAAAAACCAGAAGATGTTCCACAAGGTCATAAAATAGGTCCATACATAGTCCTTGGTCATAAAAACGGGAATATAGTCTGCCTTTATGCTACAAGTACTCCACCTAAAACAGAAGAAATGCGAAACTATTCTTTGTTTGTACCAAAAACAGATGGCAATGCATTTAAAAAAGATACTTACATTGATGTTCATCGTGTTATAACACTTCTACCTAAAGAATTCGTTAGATACGCAGGCCCTCTAACAGAACTAGAAAGAAAACAACTAACTCAAAAAATAGAGATTTTAAAAAGAAAAAATGTCTATTCTCTTAGATATATAAATTACAAAGACCTCCCATTAGAATGTGGAGACATCGTTTGGTATGAAAACAATCTATGTCTGTTAATCTTCGAAAGAAAAAACTCTTTTGAAGGATTAGTACTTAAAAGCGAGCCAGATTCCAAACATCAAGTAAGTATCCGTATGAATGGAGTCACATATTATTGCAACATAGATGATTTAGTATGTGTGAAAAAACGTCCAAGACCACCTCGCACAGATTTTATAAAGAAAGAGCAACTAAATGCTCTAACATCGAAAATAAATGATTATTACAGGAATTTAGTGGAAGAAAAAAGAGCAAAAAAAGGAAGCATTATATCTCTTAAAGATACTTTATTTTACGTCTTTAGCGAAGATGAATTTTACTTACAAACATTTCGAGCTTATACTGAAAATGGTCCTAATTATGTTTCAGTAAAAGTAGGAGGGAACACCTATTATATTGATCCTAAAGAATCAATCCGAATATCTAAAAATCTCGCTAAAAACAAAAGCATACATTCCTCTTCTGAAGACGAACTAAGCATCATAAACAATTTAAAGACAGAAAGCATTCCTATAATCGGGTATGCAGAATATATTAATAGATTTAAATTAGGAGAGATTATCAAAGATAACGAAACTGGTCAAAACGAATACTTAGTTATCTCATCTTATCTAGAAATCATAATAGTTATCAAAAAAGAAGAAATATTAACCCATGATTTTCATCCCATTATTGTAGATGCTAACGAGTATCATAAAGTGTCTGAATTAGATAAAGCACTATTCAAAGAAATCTTAATAGAAATAAAAGGAAAAGTCACTTGTAACATCAACTCAAATGAGGTTTACAAGCTAATGAAATGTCCAAAAACGCCATAGTTTTAGGCAAATTATTTGAATAAAACAACAACTTAATATTCCTTTAAAAATAAAACTGTGTTATAATCGAAAAAGAGGTGTTTCTTATGGGAAAAACTAGAAGTGAATTAAGAGAAAAAGCAATGGTTATTTTATACCAAATAGATATTTTAAAAAGTACGAATGTTGAATTTAATGTTGAAAATATTATCACAGAAAACCTAGAAGTTGATAATGAATTTGTAAGAAATATAGTATATGGAGTAATTACGCATTTAGATTCATTAGACGAACTAGCTAATTCTCACATGAAAGATTGGTCAATAAATAGAATTGATAAAACAGGAGCTCAAATCTTAAGAATTGGTTTGTATGAAATTTTATATGAAGAAGAAACTCCTAATATTGTTGCTATCAACGAAGCAATCGAACTTGCTAAACGATATAGTGATGATAACGTAAGAAAAATAATCAATGCTGTATTAGATAAAGTAAACAACGAAAACTAGTTAAACTAGTTTTTTCTTTTGGTATATTTGTCTATTTGGTCACAATTTGTTATAATTTGTCATTAATGGGGGCTTTTTTATGGAGAATACTAAAAACAATAACATATCTGTTAAATGGCACATTCTTTCTAAAATAAAACATTTCTTTACTTTTGACAAAAAAGCTCTAAATAACATATTAGATGATACAGATTGTGACGACACTCAAAAAGAAACTCTTTTTAATGAACTTAACAAACCAGAAACTTTATATAATATAAACAAAATTTATAAATTTTTATCTACCTATTATGGAGATAATCTAGGTAATGATATTAAAATTTTTTTCAATACATTATTAGAAACTTCTATGTCTTTAGAATTTTATCTATTCTTTATGTATAATTACTACATTAGAAGAGAAGGGATAATCCAAAAGAATATTCAATTTAAAGAAAACTTATCTTCATTATTTTATGCTCAAGATATTGAATCTTTATTCAATAAATCTCAATTTCGTAGTCATTTTAAGAGATGCTATTTGAGTAAAGATTATTTAGACAATAAAATAGATAATCAATTAATAGCAGAAATAGAAAAAGCTCTTCCCAAAAGTGATGACAAACTAGAAATCGCTATTACAATATACATTCTCCTTTGTCAAAAACTCCACTATAGTTCATCTTATATAGTTGAAAAAGACTCTAATAAAATAACTCCATATTGGAATGTGAATAGCGAGAATAATGATATAGTTTGTTTTACGTTCTCCATCATATACTTCAAGCTATTAAAAATGTATGGAATCGACGCCAACTTGTCTGGTGACGATTTAAAACACATGAAAGTAGAAATGAGTATAAACTCAATGATGCTTGAAGCTGACGCCGCAAACTTTGGTCGCAGTTCCGAATCAGAATATAAGCTTTCAGATATTGCAAACGTAAGATACGGCATATCTATAAATGGTTTTAATCTGATAAAACTCTATTATAAAGACGCTAATTACATAAGATACAACGAAAAACGTTTAGCAAAAACCATACTAAGAGTACAACAAAGAGTAGGTAAGAAAACGAACGCCTTATTTGAAATTTCATCTATGATTTATCAAAGAAGCCTACACCTTCGTGAACAAAAAAAGAATTTTAGTCTAACATTAGAAGATGAAATCGACTATCAAATGGAAACTATGAATCAAGTGATGTCTTATAAGATAGAAAACTCCGAGTGTGAAAACAAACAATTACAAGCTAAATTCAGCCATAAGCTATTTAAAGGCTATCAAGAATATCTAAAAAAAGTATTTCTTTTATATAAAAAAGAAAATGGATACACATACTTATTTAATCTATATATGTTTGAAGTAAATGAAGAACCAATATTTTATTTAGAAACAGAGGGAAGATTAACAAAATATAGTAAGAATTCTATCTTAGAAGAAATAGAAAGAAGAAAATTAAAATTTAAAGACCAAAATGCTCTAAATTTAATATCAGAAAAATTAAATAATAATTCAAAATTAAAAAAGAAAGCACAATAAAAGGAGATTTAAACAAATCTCCTTTTCTAAATAGAACGATAAATATCTTTACCTTTAAAAGGATTTTTAGAATCGATCTTATCAGTAAATAATATTCCATCCAAATGGTCTAACTCATGTTGGAAAGCAACAGCTAATTCTTCACGAACTCTAAGTTCATATTGTTCACCATATTCATCATAAGCAATCAATTTCATTCTAGCATGTCTTGGAACAATACCAGTAGTAGGGCGATTAATACTTAAACAACCTTCGCCTTCCTCAATATAAACCATTTCTTCAGAAGTACTTTTAACTTTAGGATTAACTACTACATAACGTTCAAAAACGCCTTCCTCAACCTCATAAACAATAACAAATATTCTCTTAGCAATTCCAAGTTGAATATAAGCAAGTCCCATACCAGCACGCATATTAAACTTTTCACAAATTTCCGGTACTTGAGACATTTCTAAATAATCAAGCATATCATGTATTCTTTTTATATCTTCGTCTGGAAGAGGAAACGTTACATCCTTACTTTTTAATCTTAATCTTTTATCCTTTTCTTCAATAATTTGAATATCAGGTAAAGTATCAGGGTATTTTTTCTTCATATATATCACCAACGTTTAACATTGTACCAAAAAAACACCAAAAATACAAATTTAACAAGAAAATACAAAAGAAAAAGGTATAATATGAAATAATAATTTTTCCATAATATACCTTTACAATATTAATAAATACTTTTCTTACTAGTTGTTATTCCAATTCCATCCAGCACCGATTATTATAACTAAAAGTATAAATAATACGATCCAGATAGCAGCTCCAATTCCGCCACCATTAGTATAACCAACATAACCACCACAACTAGGAGCAGTATTATAGTTACCGTAGTAACCATTATTACCATAATAATACATACAATAACCTCCTTTATGTATCTAATATAGTTTATTTTAATATGCATAATTTTGACATTAAAATTAAATAATTTTTTTCATTTACTTTTTTATAAGGCTTTTATATGTTATTATTAAAATAGGAGTGAATCAAAATGAAGAAAATATTTTCTAACTTAAATTATCCATTACTCTTACTTATGATTATTTACTCTGTATTTGGTCTACTTATGATTTTCTCGGCTTCTAGTGTTGCAGCCGTTTTAAGATATAAAGTTCCAACTAACTATTTTTTTATAAGACAATTTATATGGCTTATTCTAGGATATATTGCTGGAATCATAGTATTATCAATTCCTACAAACACATATCGGTTTGTCAGCAAAATGGCTGTATATGGAATACTATTTTTGTTAGGATTTATCTTTGTAGGTGGACTTGTTGCAGGTGGATCACAAAGTTGGTATGACATGGGAAAATTTAATTTCCAACCAATAGAACCCGCTAAAATAATTTTAATTGTCTATTTAGCTGTATATTATAATCGAATTGCTTCAAAGAAAAAAATTACTTTATTTAATTTAATTTATCCAATTATCATTGCAGCAATAATGTTTATTTTAGTAGCCATGCAACCAGACTTTGGAGGAGCATTCATAATTTTTGTCATTACAGCTCTCATCTTTTTCTCCTTGCCAATTGCTAAAAAACACAAGAGAACAATTTATAAAATAGGGGCACTTGGAGCAATATTACTAGTTTTAACAGTTACAGTATTCGGAAAAAACATTCTTCAATCATACCAAGTAAGTCGTATTCTAAATTTTACCAATCCGTGTCAAAGGTATAGCGACGACACAGGATACCAAGTATGTAATGGTTATATTGCTATTCATAATGGAGGTTTAACAGGTGTAGGACTAGGTAATAGTCAACAAAAATATTTATATTTACCCGAAGCACACACTGACTTTATTTTTCCAATTATTGTTGAAGAACTAGGACTTATAATAGGAATTATTGTTGTAATCGGCTATTTTATTATGTTATTCTTAGTTCTAAGCGTTGCCAAAGAAACAGATAATTTAAGAAATAGTATTTTAGCATATGGTATATTTGCTTATTTACTAGCACACATCTTAATTAATTTACTAGGAATTTTAGGACTTATCCCTTTAACAGGAGTACCATTACCTTTCTTAAGTTATGGTGGTTCATATAATCTATGTGTTATTGTTTCTCTATTTATAATTCAGAGAGTACATTTTGAAAACAGAGAAAGCAAAATAAGAAAAAAGATAGAAAATCTATAGCCAAAAGTTAGAGAAATCTAACTTTTTTTATTGTTTGAAAATATTTTTTTAAAAATTTTTCAAAAAAAGAAGGAAATCGGAGGTGGACGGATAATAATTATAAGTAGAGGGAGGAATAAATAATGTTTTTAGAAAACTTAAACTTAGATAGAATACTAAATATTTTTAATAGCACCATGCTAGTTATAGTAACGATAATATTAGGATTTCTTGTTTTTATCAATTTCGAATCAAGAGAAAATTCTGAACAAGGAGAACTTATAGCTTTTCAAGAAAATGCAGAAGCAGAAGAAAGTAAATCAGATGATAGTCTAGCAGAAGTTGAAACTAATTCAAATGAAATAAATGTTGACATCAAAGGTGCAGTAAAAAATCCTGGAGTTTATAAAGTAAACGAGGATAGTATCATAAATGATGTTATAAAGTTGGCTGGCGGATTAAAAAGTAATGCATCAACGAAATATACAAATTTGAGTAAAAAAGTCTCAAATGAAATGGTAATTACTATTTATACAACATCTCAGATTAATCAAATGTCATCACCAACAACTGAAATATGTAATGCCCCAACAGAAAACATTTCAAATTGTCAAAATAGTAGTATTGTTGAAATAAAGCCATCGTCAAACGAAAATAAAAACGAAACAAATAGCGAAAGTACCAATAAAGATAACAAAATATCTTTGAATAGCGCTACTAAAGAAGAACTAATGACCTTAACAGGAGTAGGAGAAGCAAAGGCTGAATCTATTATAGAATATCGCGAAAAAAATAACGGATTTAAAACACTTGAAGAGTTGATGAACATTTCAGGTATTGGAGAAAAAGCATACGAAAAAATTAAAGATAATATTAAACTCTAAAACATTTTATCTAATATTAATCATTATTGGTTTAATTTATGTGGGATATAGGGAAAACTTTAACAAATATGAAAGTATTTATAAAGAAGATACCACCATTTTTGAATTATACGTTCATAATAAAAAAATAAGTGGGAATAAAGTTACTTTAGAACTTAATGGGGTTGAGAACTTGGTTGGTTCATTTTATATAGATAGTTCAGAAGAACTTAATAAGCTTGATAAAGAACTTAAATATGGTGTTAAAGTTAGGGTTTTGGGTAATTTAAATAAACCAAGTAATAATACAATACCAAATAATTTTAATTATAAAGATTATTTAAAATACAAAGGTATTTATTACACTTTAAATATAGATAATATAGAAGTCATAGATAATAATACTAACTTTATTTATAGTATAAAAAATTACATGAACGAAAGAATTACTAAAATAGACAATACAGGATATATGAAAGCTTTTGTATTAGGTGACAAAAGTCTAATCGATAGTACAATATATAACAATTATCAGAAGATAGGAGTAACACACTTATTTGCCTTATCAGGAATGCACGTTGGTTTACTTAGTGGAATTATTCTTTTTATACTAAGAAAATTAAAGGACAAATACAAGTATTTAATTCTTGACTTTCTTCTCATTATATACGGCTTTATAGTTGGTTTTCCATCATCTATCAAAAGATGTATATTATTTTTTATTTTAAATAGTATCAATAAGGTATTTAAAATAAATTTAAGTCCTTTAAAAATTTTAATATTAGTTATAGTCATTTTAATTATAAATGACTATAGAATAATATTTGATGTTGGATTTAGATATTCAATAGCCACAGTATCTGGTATTATTTTGGCAAACAACTATATTAGTGATGAGTCAAAAATACGCAGCTCTTTTAAACTGAGTATGGTCGCTTTCTTATTTAGTCTTCCAATATCGTTAAGTAACTTTTATGAAGTTAACTTACTCAGCATATTTTATAATATGATATTTGTGCCTTTTGTAAGTTTGCTTGTCTATCCTTTATCTTTACTTACTTTTATATTACCAGTTTTAAGTCCATTATTTAGTATGGCTATAAACATCTTAGAAACAGCTGGTAGTTTCTTGAGTAAAATAGATATTCTAAATATATATTTAAGTTTAAATACGTTGGAAATTATGATTATTTATTTATTGTTATTTTGTGCCTTTTGTAAAAAACATAAAAAAATTCTGATACTAATACCAGTTATAATAATTATTGATATCTTATCGCCATACTTTGATAACCATGGATATATTTATTTTTTTGATATAGGGCAGGGCGACTCTTCATTAGTAATAAGTCCAAATAGAAAAGATATAATCTTAATTGATACAGGAGGAATAGTGAATTATGGCAGTTCTAGTAATGATTATATGGTAAGCGATGGAATTATAACTTTTTTAAAATCAAAAGGAATAAAGAGCATTGATTTGTTGATATTATCTCATGGCGATGCAGACCACGCCAAAGAAACAGAGAATATTTTAAAAGAAATAAATATAAAAAATATTAAAATTAATCCAGGAAATATAGGATATTATGAGCAAAAAGCTTTAGACCTTATTAAAGGTCGAGATTATACACCACAAAACTTAAGTTTAAATTATTTAAATTATAAAGACTATAACGATGAAAATGCCAATAGTCTACTAACTACAATAAAAATATATAATACAAGTATACTATCATTTGGCGACGCAACAAAAGAAGCAGAAGAAGATATTATAAGAAAATATAATTTAAAAAACATAGATATAGCTAAAATATCACACCACGGAAGCAAAACAAGTAGTAGTCAAAAATACTTAAGCATCATAAATCCTAAAATAGCTGTAATAAGTAGTGGTCGTAATAACAGATTCAAGCATCCCAACCAAGAAACAATAGATAATTTAAATTCATTAAATATCAAATATTTAAACACTCAAGATTCAGGAACAATTGAATTTATAATAAATAAAAATAATGTAACATATAATGAATATAAGCCATAAAATATATTATCATTAGCTAATGTTTATATAAATCGAAAGAAGAGTTCTATCTTCTTTCTTTTGCTTTAAATATTATGATATAATGTAATAGGTGGTTATATGGAATCAGTATATTTAATTAGTTCAAATAGTTATCGTCTTTTAGAAGAAGAATTATCTAAAATAATTGGCAAAAATCCATATTCGAGTTTTGATCTTAATGCCACAAAAATGGATGATATTTTAGAGGAAGCATCATACTTCTCACTATTTGACGAAAAAAAATATATGGTTGTCAAAAACGCTAACATCTTTGGTAGTTCAAAAAAGAAGAGTAGTGAAGAAGAAACAACAAGCAAAAAAGACGATAAATTACTAAAATATTTAGAAGAACCTAACAATAATACTATTTTAATTTTCACTATAAATAGTAAAATAGATAGTAAAAAGAAAATATGTAAAACTATTAAAGAACGTTATAAATTAATCCAATTAGATGATTTAAAACCTAAGGAAATTTATAATAAATTAGAAAAATCTTTAAAAGAAGATGGATACAAATGTGATTACGATACATTATATTACATCATCAACAATAGTCAAAATAACTATGACCTTGCCATGAACGAAATAGATAAAATAAAACTTTACTATGGTAAAGGATGTAATATAAAGCACGAAGATGTTGCTAACATCATCAGTCGTAATATAGAAGATAATAATTTTAAATTTATTGATACCATAATAAGTAAGAATATCAAAGAATCTTTTAAAATATACGATGACCTAATGTTGCAAAGAGTAGAGCCAATTATGTTAATGAGCATGTTAGCGAAAGAAATAAGAAACACACTTTTAGTAAAAAAATTAATGTTGAAAAAAAATAAAAAGGAAATAATGAATACATTAGGAATTAATTATGAATTTCAAATAGACAAATTAATCAATAATAGCTATTCATTTAAAGAAAGTGAACTAGAAGGTTATCTAGTGCTTCTATGCGACCTAGATTACAAAATAAAAAGAGGCAAGATATCAAACAAACTTGCACTAGAAATGTTTATCTTAAATATATGCAAATAAAAAGGCGAGAATTTATTTTCTCGTCTTTATTATTTCTTCAATTTTTTCAGTATTTTTAAAATTTAATTTAGCAATCTCTTTTAAAATATCTTTTCCATGCTTAGTAACTAGAGTAGCCCCAACTTCATCTACCATACTAGATGCACCAAGAGGCATTTCAATTCCAAAACGCTCACTTAATTTCTTCATTTCTTTAAGAAAAATATATCTACTTATTATCGAAGAAGCAGCAACGCTCATACATTGGTCTTCAGCTTTAGTCATAAAAGTAATATTTGTAACTCTTTCAGGAACTTTCGCAATATGAGCATAGTAACTTTTTTCAGGTTCGAATTGGTCAACTACAATTTTAGAATAACTAACATTATCTTTTTTTATAACGGACAACAAACATTTATTATGCAAAATAGCTTTAATTTTATTCATATTAACATCAGTACTATGATAATCATTATATTCCTTATTACTCAAAACTATTGTTGTATGAGGAATCTTTTTTATTAATTTGGGTGCTATTTGGATAATCTTATCATCTGTTAGCTTTTTAGAATCCCTAACACCCAAATCTTGCATAAAAGAAATATTCTCCTTAGACACAAAAGAAGCTGTAACTACTAAAGGGCCAAAATAATCTCCAGTACCAACCTCATCAGAACCAACTGATGATTCATTTATAAAAACTTTATGTTCGTCCTTTTTGTCTTTTTCTTTCTTTTCCTTATCTTTACTACTAGTATCAATTATCTTATTATTTAAAACACGCTCTTGTTCTGTCCAAAAACTTGCCTCTATATCCGCACCAATACCTTGAAACATTACCTTACCTGATTCATATAAAGTAGTAACACAATCATAATCTTTAACTTGGAAAATAGCATATGGTGGCGTTTTTTCACATTTCATATCTTCATAATGTTTAATCATCATTTCTTTAATATTATCACTAACTTTAAAAACAATCGTTGATGGTTTAATTTTATTATTCATAGCAACACCTCTTAAGTATCTTAACACATTTCTCTTTTAAAATCATCTTGAATTTAGTATACTTATAAAGTAAGGATGTGAAAAAATGGTTTTATTTAATTTGAATTTTGCAGACCCTAAAGTTGCAATTGTTAATATTGTATTAATATTAATTATCGTTGCAGAAGTTATAAGCGGTTATAAAAAAGGATTTTTCGAAAGTGGAGTAAGACTAATTGGTTTAATTGTTGCCGTCATTGGTGCTTATTTGCTAAAAAATCCTATTTCAGTATTCATGTACACGCATTTACCTTTCTTTAAATTCAAAGGTTTATTTAGCGGAGTATCGATCCTCAATATACTAGTATATGAAGCAATCGCCTTCTTATTAGTCTTCATCGTTTTAAAAATAATAATTAATATTGTTGCCAAAATAACAGGGCTTGTTGATCGAATTTTATCATTAATATTCTTAATGGGTATTCCTGGACGAATCTTAGGAGCTTTAGTTGGTTTCATCAAAGCTATTGTTATTTTATATTTCGCAATTTTCGTCTTCAAAATAGGATGCAATATGTTTGGATTTGAAATAAAAGAGTCTTTAGCTGACGATATAGTTAACATGCCTGTTTTAAAAGAAACATTCGGAGATTCCCTAGAATCTTTAAACGAGATAACTGCATTAGCTAAAGATTATGAAGATACTAAAGATAAAGAAGAATTTAACAACAAAGCAGTAAAAATATTATTAAAATACGATGTTATAACAGAAGAAAACTTACAAATACTAATAGATAGTGGTAAAATCAATAGTATTGATACAGAAAATGCATCATAAAATTAAAAAGAAGGAATGATATAAAATGTTAAAAAAAATAAATAATAAAGAAGAATTTTCAAAAACAATCAGCTCAGGTACATGGCTAGTTGATTTCTCAGCCAAATGGTGTGGTCCATGTCGTATGCTAGAACCAGTAATCGAAAGTGTTTCTAAAAACAACGACGTAATTCAAATAGATATTGATGAAGCAATAGACATTGCTGAAGAATTTGGTATTATGAGCGTTCCAACACTTCTAGTTTTTAAAGATGGAGTTCTAAAAAACAAAGAAATAGGGTATATGCCAGAAGAAGAAATACTAAATCTTTTCAAGTAAAAAAACTGATGCAAAATCAGTTTTTCTTTTTCTTTAAAACATTTTTAGCGGGTGAAATAGTTCCTGTTTCTTTCATTGCAATTTCATCTGGTTTAATTCCCTTAGCCTTACGATAAGCTGACATCATTTCTGTTAGAGAAACACTAGATAATAAGAAAATATAATTACCCAAAGTTTTATAATCACGATCAGATATACATGTAATATAAAAGTCATGCATCTCAGGTGTAATTAAAATAGGAGCCAATTCATTATCAATCAAATTCTTGTTTAAAAGAATTCTTCCTGTACGACCATTTCCTTCTTCAAAAGGATGGATTCTTTCAAATTCAATATGAAATTTAGCTTCTCTTTCACAAATCGCTTTTAAACGATTATTCTTTTGTACAGAATCATTTACATCTTCAACAGGAGGTATTTCCTTAGCCCATTCATTATAATATTTAAATAATAATTCTTGAATTCGAATAGAAACCATTTCTTTAGGGCAAGTCTCAAAAGAAGCTCCGCCAATTTCATTATCTGTAGACTTAAAACCTTCATGAATACCACTACCATTATTAACTAAAGAATTAATTTTAATAATATTAGGTATTGTAATAGGACCACTTCCGATAGCAAATGCAAAAGCTTCATTATTACCACGTTTTAAAGCAAATGCTTCTTTATCAGCCCTTAACTTATTAGTAATAATATCATATAGAGTAGTCGCTCTTTCCATCAATGTTTCAGTTTCATAACGTGCTCCAGAAGTTCTACCTTCACTTAAAGCCATCTCGTATTCTCTTTTATTTCTATAAGGTCGAATAGCTCCTTGAACAAAACGAGCAAAATCGTCAACACACGGTAAAGGTTGGTCATCTTCGTCATATATTCTTTTTGTTGGAACACCATAGTGTGCTAAAACTTGACATACTTCAGAAAATCTTTGATTAAGTAAACTAAGCGATTCCTCAGTTCTTAGATCATCCAACATTAAAGCAAACTCCGAATTTTCTTCACTAGCAAAGTCATTTAACATATCTGCATATCTTTTAGACTCTTCAAAAACCTTTTCAAAAGACAAACTACTATGTGCAAATGACTCTCCAAAGATATTTCTCATATATGATAAAAAGAAGTTTCTATTGAAATCTGTATTTCCTATTCTTATTGAATTTCCCATATCTAACACCCCTTAATTAATATAAAGATACTACCATCACAGCCATTATATGTCAAATTTTCCTATGATTTTACATTTTATTTTAGTATAATTAACTAAGGTGATAACAATGGAACTACAAAAAGTCATAGATGAAAGAAGAAGCATTAGAAAATTTACTGAACAAGAAGTAGATATAAGCACAATTGAAGAAGCTTTAAAAGATGGTGTAAAAGCTCCAAGCGCTCATAATCGTCAACCTTGGAAATTCAAGATAGTAACAAGCGAAGAAAAAAATAGAATAGCTGATATTTTATACGACAAAACAAAAGATATTAAAGGGCATACAGGGCCACATACATCAGGTATTATAAAAAATGTTCCTGCTCTAATTGTCATCTTTATAGATAATGATATTTCTGAAAATAGAGATATGGATATAATATCTATAGGAGCATGTATCGAAAACACAATTCTTTCTCTAGTAGATAAAGGATTAGGAACAATCTGGATAGGTAATACAAATCTAATATCTGAAGAAATCAAAGAGCTATTTAAATTACCATACGAAACAGTTTCCTGCCTAGGAGTAGGATATCAAGATCAATTTCCACACTCAAGGCCACGAAAACCATTCGAAGATGTAATGTTATAATAAGGAGCAAATACATGAACAAAGAAAATACACTATATACTAAAGAAAATTTAATAAAAAAACTAATAACCATCATAAAAAACTACGACCACGAAACAGCATATCACTGTTTAAGAGTTGGCTTATATACAAGTCTATTCTTGACTTACTTAAAAAAAGAGAATATTAGTCTTTTAAATTTTGATGAAAAAGATTTAAAAGACATAGTTTATTCAGCAAGTATTCATGATATTGGAAAAATTTACGTTTCACCTCATATAATTGTTGAAGGTGAAATAAATTCAGATAGTGACATTTTAGAAATCAAAGAACATACAAAAATAGGCACATTATTCTTTAATAGTGAAAATTCAAAAATAATATACGAAGGAATTCTTTATCATCATGAAAGATTTGACGGAGAAGGGTATCCATTCGGCTTAAAAGGGAATGAAATAAGTATTATCGGTCGTCTTCTTAATCTTGCTGATTCATATGATGCCATGACTACTAAAAGACCATATATGACAAATGCCAAAACAACTGAAGAAAGTCTTTCCGAAATAAAAGAAAACCTAGGCACTCAATTCGATCCAATTTTAGGAGAACACTTTTTAAAAATGTTTGAAATTCCTCAATACAAACAAATTCTTACATATGAAAAAAATTCTCCAGAACTAATAGAGAATTTAAAAACAATGCTAGATTGGCTTTCTAACGAAGAGTCCAACTTAGAAAATCCAATTTTAAATAATATCTTTAGTCGCTAAATTAGCTGCTTCTAAATAGGCTCTTAAGAGATTACCAGCTCCTAATTTAGTTCCACCAAAATATCTTACAACTGCAACTAAATGATTATTTAGTTGCTTTTTTACCATCATATTATAAATTGGTAAACCAGCAGTATTCGTCGGTTCCTTATCATCACTTTTACCAGCAGTATTAGCTACAACAAAGGCATAAGGAATATGACGAGCTTTTTTATGTTCTAATTTCAAAGCACTAATTATCTCCTTAGCTTCATTAGGACTATCTATTTCGTAGCACAATCCAATAAACTTCGACTTCTTTATTTCAATTTTAGATTCCTTAATTAACTTCATATATCTTCCTCTTTTTGTATAAATTATAACACAAACCAACAGAATATATGATATAATGTTAAATAATAGCGGTGGTGAGATTATGTATAACATTCTTTTTATTTGTTACGGGAATATATGTCGTAGTCCCATGGCTGAAATGATATTTAAAGATTTGATTTACAATAACAATAAAAGATATAAATTCAGTTGTGCATCACGTGCTACTAGCGTAGAAGAGTTAGGTAACGATATCTATCCCGAAGCTAAAGAAATGTTAACGAAAAAGGGAATTAAAATTGAAAGCCATCGAGCTCTTCAAGTAACTAAAAACGATTACGAAAAATACGATTACCTAATCGTTATGGAAGAAAGAAACAAAAAAGATCTTCTTAGAATAATCGGTGAAGATACAAAAGCCAAAATTCACTTATTAATGGAATATACAAATAATCCAAAAGATATCGCTGACCCATGGTATTCTGGAGACTTTGATACAGCATATAACGAAATATACGAAGGATGCCTTTGCTTATTCAACTATCTTCTGGACAAGGAGGTAGAACATGAAATTTAAAGAAAAACTATCACTTGTACCTCACAAACCAGGATCATATCAAATGAAAGATAAAAATGGCATTATAATATACGTTGGCAAAGCCAAAGACTTACACAATCGTCTTTCATCATACTTTAACAGAACACATACTGGTAAAACAGCTAAAATGGTTAGTTTAATTGATGATTTTCAGTACATTGTAGCATCATCAGAACTAGAAGCATTTATTATTGAAATAAACTTAATAAAGGAATTCAATCCTAAATACAACATAATGCTTACAGACGATAAAAGTTATCCATATATTGAATATATAAGCAAACCATATCCTAAATTAAAAGTATCAAGATATTTAAAAATAAGAAAAAAAGATGGAAAAAAATTATTTGGCCCATATCCAAACGCTTATGCAGCTAGAAAAATAGTCAATCTTCTTAACAGACTTTATCCATTAAAAAAATGTGATGGAAACCCTAAAGAAGTGTGTTTATATTATCATATTGGCGAATGTTTAGGATATTGCAGTAAAACCATAGATAATGACAGAATAGAAGAGATGGAATCAGAAATATTATCTTTCTTAAGAGGAAATGACGAAATACTAAGAAATAAAATAATGGATAAAATAAATAAATATAGCGAAGCCCTAAACTTTGAAATGGCTTTAGAACTAAAAAAAGAACTAGAATATATTGATATTGTTTTAGACAAACAAAAAGTTGAACTACATGACTTTGTTAATCGAGACGTCTTTGATTATTACATCGACAAAGGATATATATCTATTGAAATCCTTTTCATTAGAAATGGCAAACTATTAAATCACAAAAACATTATTAGTCCATTAACAATTGAAATAGAAGACGAAGTAGAAAACTATATTGCTCAATTTTATATGAAAAATGAGATACCAAAAGAAATCTTAATACCTGATACTTTAAATCAGGATAACATTAAAAGTTTAGTCGATACTAATATTGTAATTCCTCAAAAGGGAGCAAAAAAAGACCTCCTAAAAATGGCTTATGATAATGCTAAATTAAATCTTGAAAATAAATTCGAAGAAATTCTAAAAGACGAAAATAGAACTTCCAAAGCTAACGAAGAACTAGCTGAGTTACTAGGAATGGATTATATCTATCGTATAGATGTCTTCGACAATTCAAACCTTTTCGGTAGTTTTGCCGTTTCAGGAATGGTTGTATTTATTGATGGAAAACCAGCCAAGAACGAATATCGTAAATACAAAGTAAGTGTTGATGTAAACGACGATTATAATACAATGAAAGAAATAATTTATCGTCGATATCAAAGAGCCTTAGTCGATCGTACATCTATGCCAGACTTAATAATTGTCGACGGTGGAGAAAACCAAATAAGAGCTGCACAAGAAATATTAGAACTATTACACCTAGATATAAAAGTAGTTGGATTAAAGAAAAACGATAAACATAGAACGAATGACTTGATTTCTTCCGATTTAAGTGTTATTAATATAGATAGAATGAGTAATGTATTTCATTATCTAACAAGAATGCAAGATGAGGTCCATAGATTCACAATAAATTATCATAGAACCCTAAGAAGTAAAGGTAGTATAAGTAGTGTATTAGATGATATAGATGGTATAGGAGCAGTTAGAAAGAAAGCCTTAATCAAAAAATTTGGTAGTATTACAAAAATAAAAAATGCTAGTATCGAAGAACTTACTGAAATACTTCCAGAAAATGTAGCAGAAGAACTGCATACATATTTAAAAGAAAAAGAATAATATAGAAATGTGGTGTTGGAGTTGAAACTAACTTATAAATTTAATAATGACGAGAAAAAACTCGATATAGAAAGATTGGAATTCTTAGAACCAGAATCGACAGAGGTTTATATTAGAGAAGGGGATACCATCTATGTAAACGATGGAGAATACCTATATATAAACCAACTAATTAAAGAAGCAACAAATGGTATAAAAACATATGCAACAATTTCTGGTACAGCTAAAATAGAAAATGGCGTTATCAAAATAATGAACGATAAAAGTGAATCATCATTTGTTAGTGCTGAAGCGGTAGATAAATTAGATGACGTAAAAAAAGAAGAAATCATTAAAATATGTGAAACACTTGGCATAGATTACGAAAGTAAACCAATAGTTAATAAATTTAAAGGAAACAGCAAACTATTAATCGTTAATGCTATGGATGTTGAACCATACCAATTTAATAGCAATTATTTATTCCAAGATAATATAAGAGATTTATTAGACACAATCAAACTATTATCAAGAAGATTTAATCTAAATGCACATCTTCTATTAAACAAATACGATGATAACAACGTTGATTCAGTTAAAGCCATAATCAATGAATATCCTGATATTAATTTTCAAATAATTAAAGATGTGTACCCATTTAATACGAACCAAGTAATTGCTAAAGAGCATTTTTATGAATATAAGCCTGAAGAAATCTTATTCCTAGACGCTTTCGCTTTATACAAAATATTCTATGCTGTTAAAAATGGTCTTCCTGTAGCAGAACGCTATATAACTGTTAATTTAGGCGACCCAAATCGTGCCTATGTAATAAAAACAAAATATGGTGCAAATCTTGGGGATTTAATAAAAAATACGATTAACATTGATTACGAAGAAAAAGACGTTTACTTAAATAATTTTATGCGTAAAGTAAAATGTGAGAACTTAGGATCACTTATTGTAACAGATAACATCAAATCAATATTCATCTTCCCTAAAGAAGAGAATATACCATCAAAATGTATAAAGTGTGGTAAATGTGCTGATATTTGCCCAGTTGGTATAAATCCTACTGCTAAAAAACTTGATTCAGCATGTATAAGATGTGGTTTATGTAATTTCGTTTGTCCAGCAGGATTAAACTTAATTAGTAGGGAGAAGTAAGAATGGAAAAGGGATTTTTTAAGAAAAACAAAATATTAGGAATAAATCTTCTATATATAATAAGTCTTATTCCTATCATACTATATGGATTTTATAAAAATGGTATAGTAGTTGCACAACATGGTTTCTTCTCATATTTCTTAGCAACACAATATATCGTAATTCCAATTATAATTATTGTCTTAAGTTATGTATTTGAATCATATTACTACTTAGGAATAAAAAAAGAAAAAGACAGTCATAGTGTAGTAAATTCAATCGTTCCATACGTTAATGCTTTATGTTACTTAGTATGTGGACCAACAAACTATCTATGGTTAACAGTTCCTCTAATAATTGTTCTAGACATTATATTAAAGTTTATTGACAATAAATTAAGTATCAATCAAGTAGCTTTATTTAAATGCATCTTATTTGGTATTTTAACTGCTATGAGCTTAACGAATAACGCTAATCTATATGAAGCAAGTCTTGATACAACAGTTACATCACCGGTTTCATTATTCATTGGTTCTGGTATTGGAGAAATAGGAATAACATCAACACTGTGTGCTCTTATTGGATATGTAATTTTATTATTTAACTCATATTATAAAAAAGAAATTCCAATATTTTGCATCATCGGTTATGCAATTGTTAGTGTTATTATGTATTTCGTTGGTGGACTTAGCTTTAATGAGTTATTAGTTAATACATTTACTAGTGGCTTCATCTTCGCCAGTGTCTTTGTTGTATCATTATCAACTGCAACGCCTGTTATCAAAAGCGGTCGTATAATTTATGCCTTAGTAGTTGGAGCTTTATGTGCTGTAATGGTTAATATTCTTAATTTCAATATTGGAATATATATTGTAATTCTAATTATGGGATTACTAAGTCCATTACTAAATAAATTCAAAATTAGTTTAGATTAAGAATAGTTTATCTATTCTTTTTTTATCTAAAAAAGTGGACATTTTATCATTTATTAATTATAATGATTACTAGTTAAAGGGGCGATTTTAATGAATATAAATGATTTTGACTATGACTTACCTGAAGAACTTATAGCACAAACACCATTAGTAAAAAGAGACTCATCTAAATTATTAATGATGAACAAAAATACAGGTGAACTAAAACACGAAGAGTTCCATAATATTATTGATTATTTAAATAGTGGGGATGTTCTAGTTTTAAACGACACAAAAGTAATTCCTGCACGTCTTATTGGTATCAAAGAAGAAACAGGAGCCGTAATAGAACTTTTATTACTAAAAGACTTAGGAAATGATACTTGGGAATGCCTATCTAAACCTGCTAAAAGATTAAAAGTAGGAACTATCGTTTCTTTTGGTGATGGTATTTTAAAAGCCGAAGTAGTAAACAAATATGATGAAGGTTTAACCCATGTAAAATTAATTTATAAAGGAATCTTAATGGAAATATTAGATAGTCTTGGTACAATGCCATTACCTCCATATATTCATGAAAAATTAGACGATCAGTCAAGATATCAAACAGTATATGCTAAAAATATCGGTAGTGCTGCAGCACCTACAGCAGGTCTTCACTTTACTGAAGAACTTTTAAGTAAAATAAAAGAAAAAGGCATTATAATCACTTACGTTACATTACATGTTGGTTTAGGAACATTTAGACCAGTTGAAGTAGAAAACGTCCTAAAACATCACATGCATAGTGAATTTTATGTAATGAACGAGGAAACAGCTAATATTTTAAATAAAGCGAAAGAAGAAAAAAGAAGAATAATTGCAGTAGGTACAACAAGTACTAGAACGTTAGAAACAATAGCTACAAATAATAATGGTAAATTTATTGCTACAAGTGGCAATACAGATATTTTTATCTATCCAGGTTACGAATTTAAAGCAATCGATTGCTTAATAACTAACTTTCACTTACCAAAAAGCACTTTAGTAATGTTAGTATCAGCTTTATCAAAAAGAGAATATATCTTAAATGCATATAAAGAAGCAATCGCAAATAATTATCGTTTCTTTAGTTTTGGCGATGCCATGCTTATTACAAATAACTTAAATAAGAACAAATAGCAATATTTGTTCTTTTTATATAAAAATTATTTTTTCTAGTTAAAAAGCTCATTAAAAATATTACGTTCCAACATAAACTATACCGAAAGGAGGTTTATGAAATGTATACATTATTTAACGAAAATAATATAACATATCTAATTATTGTAATTGTATTAGACATCATAACTGGAATATTTAAAGCTTTTGTGGAACACAAAATAAATAGTAGTTCTAGTTTCAAAGGTATCTTAAAAAAGACAAGTTATTTCATCATCATAGCTATAACAATTGTTATCGAACGTATTTTAGCATTAGGAAACGACTTAAAAAATATGTTAATCATTTTCTTAATATTAAACGAAATAATATCTATCTTAGAAAATTGTAAAGCTTTGGGATTAAAATATCCAAAATTTCTTATTTCAGCTTTAGAAGATATAGAGAATAAAGTAAATAGCAACAAAAAAACTAAAAAAGACTAGACAATAGTCCAGACATTTTTTAGTCCTCTTCATAGAATATAGTGTGTGGAAGTTCGAACAATACACATACATATTGATGAAAAGAATGCTAATAAACTAAAAAATAATACTTATTTAATTAGCTATTAAATATTATGAGAAAAAATTTATTTTATTACTTTTATTAAAACTCTTTTCATCACAAAAAAGAAAAGAGGTAAAAAAATGAATAATGAAAATTATGAAAATTATTTAACAACAACTAATGAAGGACTTGATATTAACGCACATAACATAGAAGTTGAATGTATAACTTCTAGTAAAGACAAATTTAGTTTAGATTGCGACGGCAATCTAACAGTTAATAGTATTAATTTTAATAGTTCAGAAAATAATCTATTAAGTTTTGATGCTATATTTGACAAAATATATCCTGTAGGAGCCATTTATATTAGTACAAACGAAATTAATCCTGGAACCTTATTTGTAGGTACTTGGGAACAAATAGTCGGGAAGTTTCTACTAGCTTCTAATAATTCTAATGCATCTTATGCCTTAGGGAAAACAGGAGGGACAATAAGCCATACTCACAAATCAACAGCACATACACATGGCGCTGGCAAATTAGCAGCTGCCATTAACTTCGATGCTCAAACAGGAATCTACACAAGGTGGACAACAGATTGTGGAGCTTTTACTGCTACAGGACTTAAAGCTTCTAAAGAAGTAGTAAACTCTAGTAATAAGAGTAGAGGAGAATCTACAGTGGTATACGGAACAACTGCATCAACAACACCTGGAGATACTGGTTCTTCTTCCAATATGCCACCATTTCTTTCAGTTAACGTATGGAAAAGAGTTAGTTAGGTGATATCTTATGAATGAAAGAAAAGAATTATCAGCATATAGAACTCCTAATACAAAACGTTTTTTAAAAAAAGATGGAACAATTGATGTAGAAGTATACGACGAAAATATCCATTATCTAAAAAATGGTCAATATGAAGAAATCGATAATACACTAATTGAAACAGAAGAAGGATATGAAAATAAAAAAAATGACTTTGAAGTAAAATTTAGTGAAGACATTCAAAATACCATAAACATATCACAAAAAAACAACAAATTATGTATGTCATTCAAAGATGCAAAACCAACAATATCATTCAAAAAGAAAATGTTCAAATCCAGAAATACAAAACAAAATGTAAACATTAAAGATGACATAACATATAGTAACATCTATCAGGATGTTGATATAAAATACGAAATACGTTCTAACAGATTAAAAGAATCAATTATCCTGAATAAAATACCAAAACAAGATAGTATAACCTTTATTATAAAAACAGATTTAAACCTAATTTTAAAGCCCGATAATACAATAAGCATTAAAACAAAAAGAAAAGAAAGGTTCAAAATCGAAAAGCCATACATGATTGATAGGAATAACATTATATCTCAAGACGTAACTTATGATTTAGAAAAAACAGAAGATGGCTACGAATTAAAAATTACTCCAAATAAAGAATGGTTAAATGATTCTAAAAGAGTATATCCAGTAATTATTGATCCGACTATCACAGGCGTCAAAGAAAACAAAAAAGTAATAGACACTTACATTTATGAAGGTGATGATAAAACAACAGTTTATAATACAGACATGCTAAAAATAGGTTCAACAACAATCGACGATATCGGAGTAGAATGCTATTCGTTAATAAAATTCGATTTACCAAAAATTCCTACCAGCTATTCAGTTGTCGATGCTAAATTATATTTAGTTGGTTATCCAGATGAATTTTATGTAAGTGAATCAATAAATAATCCATTAATTAGTGTCCATCAAATAACACAAGATTGGAAAGAAGAAACAGCAAAATGGAAAAATATGAAAGATAAATTTAGTCCTCTAATAGAAAATTACTTTTATTCAACGTTATCACCAGAAGCTGATAAAGACGGTAAAATAGATGCTAAAACATCCAAAGTAAACATCACCAATCTAGTGCAAAAATGGTATAGCAAAGAGCCTAATTATGGCCTTATGCTAAGAAGAATGGAAACAAAAGGAACTTCCATCATTGACGAATGCGCAAAATATTTTTCTAACGATAATAGTGTAATAGGGGACAATCCTAAACCAAGATTAATAATAACATATAGAGACTTTAATGGTTTAGAAGGTTATCTAAGCTACACTTCTCAAAGCCATGAATTAGGTAGTTCACATATTAACAATTTTAATGGTAACTTAACGACTACGTTTAATGTGGCAAATACCATAGGAGGCCCAATGCCTGCTAATATGTATTTAGTATACAACACAGCAGATGTAATAAAAGAAGACAAAATAGATTATGGTTACGGCTTAGGCATAAAGCCTAATCTAATTCAAACTATCGAAAAAGAAGTAATAGAAGATACAGAATTTCTAAAATATCTAGACGAGGATGGAACAAACCATTATTTCTATAGGAAAATTATTGACGGAACAAAAAAACCAGTAATATATTCCGAAGAATATTATGATGAGGATGGACTAGGTTTAAAAATAGAACAAAAAGAAAATGAATACATCATGACAGATAAAGACTCCAATACAAACAGATTTATTAAACATACATTCAACAATAAAAATGTTTACTTTTTAGAAGAAATAAAAGATACAAATAATAAAACGATTAATATTGTATATGACAAAAATAGTAGAATAGATAAAGTAATAGATGCATCCAAAAACGAGATTACTATCAGATATGAAAATAATAAAATTTCGTTCATATCACCGCATAAAACAACAATAGCAAATTATACAAATAACAAATTAATCAGTATAGAAGATTTAGGAGACACAGAAACCATCAAGTATAATGATAATAATTTAATTGAAAAAATAATTAATTCAAATGGTTTAAGTACTAAATATGAATATATAAACGATTTAATTTATAAGGTATCAAAAGTGTCAGAATATGGCATCTCTAATGAAGAGGGAAACTACTTAGAATTTACATATAACTTTAAATCAACAGAAATTAAAGATAGAAAAGGACATACAAATACATATACATTTAATGAATTCGGTCAAACCGAAACATCAGCAATATATGATACAACAAAAGAATTAACAAATGCATACGCTAAAACAATGGAATTTGGTAATTTAGGAACAAAAGATAGCAACAGAATACTATTAGATAGTAATTATATGAAATTTGTTAATAATATAATCACCGATCCATCCTTAGAATATATTGATGACATCTCATTAGAATATGAATATACATTAAGTAGCTCAAACATTAAACTATCTACAACAAATGACTCACATTATGGAGCAAAAGCATTAAAAGCTACAGCATCACAAGGTGAAGAATACTTCGAATTCGAGAAGGAAGTAAAAAAAGAAACTTATTATACTTTTAGTACATATCTAAAGAATAATGTTCCAACCAAGATAACTTTATGTTATAACAATACAGAAGAATCAATTTTAATAGAAAAAGCAAATGAAGAATTTAAAAGATATGATGTATCATTATATTATCCTGAGAACGCAACCGGTAATTTAGTAATAAAAATAACTCTTTTGGAAGCAGGAGAAGTTATTGTTGATGACTTACAATTAGAAGAGGGAGAAATAGCTAATTATTTAAATCTTATTAATGACGGCTCATATAACGGATATGGTCGAAGCTACGATAGTTTCGGAATCTCAGTTTTGCCAGATGGAACGATGTCAATAGTCCAAGCAGATGTTGAAAGAATAAAAATCAGTGAAAATTGCGGAGCAATAAAAATAAAAAACATTCCATATAGAACCGTATCAATTAATGATTCCTCAACCATCAGCGGAAAAGAAGGAGATGTTTTCCAATATTCGTTTTGGTACAAAAACGAAGGAGTAAGAATTGATTCAGAAGATGAGGAATGGTTTAAATCTAATATACCAGTAGAATTTAAATTTTATAACGGGGATAACCAAGTAGGAGAGACTATTAAAGACAATTTAGCTTATTGGAATACCGACTGGCATTATTTTTCTAAAAAATATGTTGCTCCAGCAAACTTTACTCGAATAGTAATAGTAATTCCAGTAGGAAGCAATGTAAATGATGTGTATTTTACAAACTTCTGTTTATTTAAAGACTTAGAAAACTATTCTTATGTTTATGATGACGAAGGCAATTTAGTATCCAGTGTAGATTTATCTAAAGAAACAAGTAAATTTGCATACAATTCAAATAATCAACTTATTCAAGCAACAACTCCCAAAGGCTCAAATTATAAGTTTGAATATGATGATAATATAACAGATCGATTAGTTAGAGCAATATCTCCAACAGGTATAACCAATGCTATTGATTATGATGATAACAACAATCCTATTAAAACAGTGGTTAATAATACACAAGCATTTGATGATATTATAGATACTACATATTATATCAGAGCACGAGGAACAGATGCATACATGTATATTAATCAAGATAAAACACTTAACATTAAACAATGTGAATGTTCACACGACAAATTTAATATCATTCCAGAGCCAAACAATAAAGTAAAAATAGAATTTACAATAATGCCTAATTATTATTTAAAAAATAATAACGGAGCATTAAAATTAGAATACGGAGATAACAATAACTTATTCGAATTAGTAAAACATACTAATAAAAGTTATTCAATCAAATCATCATCTAGTAACTTAGCCATCACAGTTAACAAAAACAATTCATTATCATTAACCCAATACGATGAAAATAATGCTAACCAGCAATTCTTATTCGAAAGAATGGAATCGAAATTATTTATTGAAGCAAGCGCTAAGTATACAGAAGATGGTAGATTTATCAAATCAGTAAAAGACGAATTAGGAAACATTACTAGTTATGATGTGAATCCAGTAAATGGATTAATAAACAGTATTATAGAATCTAATGGTAATTCCACTAATTATACGTATGATGACAATTTTAGAGTTACCAACATAACTAAAGGTAACCAAATTGTAGAATATGAATATGATTCTAATAAATTGTCTAAAATTAAACACGGATCAAAAACTTATGCTTTCGAATATGATGAATTTGATAATATTTCTAATTTTAAAATAAATAATACTACTTTAATAAACAATATATTTGAAACGAATAATGGTAATTTATCTAAAGTCCAATATGGAAATGGACATGAAGTAAGTTATTCATATGATGAATTTGATAGAATCAAAAAAATTACTAAATCAAATGACAAATATACAAATTATTATGATAATTTAGGCAGAATATCGAAAATAAGTTCGAATAGTGATATATATGAGTATGTATATGATTTTGCCAACAGACTAAGTAAATTTAAATTTAATGATTTTCAAGTTGATTTTGACTATGATAAAAACAATATACTTTCTAGAAAAATAGAGGAACTATTCGAGAATAAATATACATACAATTATATTTATAACAAAGAATCAGCTATTACAAATTTAAATATCGCAAACAATAACTTTAATTATACATATGACAATTTAGGTAGACTTACTGAAAGTAATATAAATAATTTATATAGAATCGAGTACAATTACATTACTAGGGGTAATAAAGTTTCCACTACAATTGACAAAGTAAATGATAATGGTAATGAATATTCTTATGTATATGATAAAGTTGGAAACATTTTAGAAATAAAAATGAATAATAATATTATAAAAAAATATTACTATGATGAATATTCGCAACTTATTAAAGAAGACGATTTGGTAAATACACAAACTAATGAGTATTTGTATGATAATTATGGGAATCTTTTATCAAAAAAAATATATCAATACAACACCAACAATCTATTAACAGAAGACAAGTATGAATACAATAATAGAAAATGGCAGGATTTGTTAACTAAATTTAATGATGAAGTAATTACATATGATGATATCGGCAATCCGATTTCTATTGGCAATAATATATTAACATGGCAAAATGGCTGTGAATTAGCTTCTTATACTGACAGCACTAATAATACATTCTATAAATATAATGCAGATGGTTTAAGAACATCTAAAGTAGTTAATGGAGTAGAAACAAAATATTATTTAGAAGGGAAAGCAATTGTATTTGAAAATAGAAACGGAACTATGTTATACTATATATACAATGGAGATGAGTTACTAGGTTTTGTTTATAAAAATAAAGTTTATTATTATCACAAAAATATATTTAGCGACATCATTGGCATTTTAGATTCTAATTATACCGAGATAGTATCTTATGAGTATGATTCCTGGGGATCTTTAATTAATATGAAAGATAATAGTAGTATTAATCTAGGTACAATAAATCCATTTAGATATCGTAGCTATTACTATGATGAAGAAACTGGTTTATACTATTTAACTTCCAGATATTATAATCCTAAAATTGGTCGATTCATAAGTGCGGATAAGTATTTAGGCGTAAATAACAAACATATCGGTTATAATTTATACTGTTACGTTAATAACAATCCAGTAAATTCAAAAGATATAAATGGCTACTTTTCAATAAAAAAATTTATAAACAAGGCAGTAAACAAAGTTGTTCAAACGGCAAAAACAATTGCGAAAGTGATTATAACGCAAGTAGTCAATAATGTTGCAACTTCACCTGTTACAGCCAGAGTTGTTGAAACGGTTCAAAATGTTAAATCTGCGAAAAATAAGGTAAGCCAAGCCACAAGTTCTTTAAAAAACAAAAAAGATATTACCGTACACACCGTTAACGAAGTTGGTCTTCTAGCGGGAATAATATCAGAAAATACTCAAGCAACTAAATCATTTGGATGGACTAACAACGATTTAAAAAAATCAGATTATAATAATACAACAATAACAGCATCCGCTTCTTTAGGGCCAATTACTTATACAGAAGGTCTTAATTATACGCATGATAACCATGATTGTACTGAATATTATCATAAAAATCCAATGGCTATGCCTTGGGACGTTTCCGATTGTGAGTATACAACTAAAATTCAAAATTCTTTATCAGTCGGAATCAAGTACTTCACTTTTGCAAGTTTAGATGATGAAAGTTTATTTATAGGTGTTGATTTTAGTTATGCAAAAGGTCTCGGATTACATTGGAAATTTGGATTGTCGTTTGATTTGAATGAATAAGGTGATAAAGTGGAAAATAAAATAGATAAAATGTTTGAGAATGCTAATATGATTTTTGCAATAAGATTAATTATGATGAACTTTGCGCCAGTATTTTTTCTAATTGCAATATTATTTTTAGACTGGGATATTTATAATATTATAATTGGAATATATATAATATCTGTTTTGATTTTTAATTATATAATTCTAAGAAAAACTAGAAAAAATATAAAAAAATTAAAGAAATTGATATATGGAAACGTAGAAAATTTTCAAAACGAATTGAATGAAGCTATATATATTAATTATAAAGAGTATATTTTAACCCCAAATTACATAATAGATTTAAGATGTTATAAAATAATAAAATATGAGGATATAAAATATATATGTTATCAACATAAAAGATCATTAACATCTAAAGATATTCCTCTTGTATTAACTATAATTACCAATGAAGAACAGGTTTCTTTAAGAGTATGGTCTGGTTACCATTTAGGAGAATATTACGAAAATTTGGAAGATTTAATAAAAAATAAAAACTCTAATATAATAAAGTGTAAGAAAAAACATATAAAAAAAATATAGATTTTCTTTTCCATATATGTATATTAGCAAATATTTTTAAAAAGAGATTGTAAATGATATAAAAAAAGTAGAAAGGTTTATATCATCTGATTTAGAATATAGTTCTAAAAAAGAAGCATGTGCATTTATACAATATAGAAATAGGTTTTTAAAGTATATATTCAATACCGATTTAGTTAAAGAAAAAAAAACAATTATAGAGGCTATTATAGAATTAGAAATAATTTTATTCTCAGCCTCTTTTATTTTTTTACAAATAATTTATTTATAGTAAAGTTTGAGATAGTATTAATTAATACAATATACAATACATCATAATGACGAATTATTAGTTAAACAAACAAGAAGACATAAAAAATTAAGATATTATATAAAAAAAGGCTAAGATATGCTATATTATTAATATAAAAAATCAGAAAAGGAAAATGATAGATGAAAAAAATTACAGCTTCAAATCAAAAAGAATTTTCAGAATTCGAAAAAATTCCATTAATTAAAACACGTAAAGAAATATTAATCGAACTTACTAATTATTTGAAAACATCAAAATTTATAATTTCAGATGTAATCGAAATAGATGAATTCAAGTTGTGTCAATTTAAAAATAACTATAGTTTCTATAACGAAACAGTAGAAAATATATACATTATAAAAGCAAGCGTCTTAACAGAAGAACAATATAATATCATGAAAGAAAAACTATTATGCGAAGAAAACAAACGTAAGGGAGCGCTTTTAATAGTCTTAGTTAATGAGTACAATGATTTCTTTGAAAAATATCTCAATGAATTTCTCTTTATGACTTTTCGTAGTCGCAATCTCCCTGTATCAATTTTAAATTTAGGAATTTCGTTTAAAGAACAACATATTTATATAGGTTCATTAAACGAAAACACGCAATACAACAGAGGAAGGGAATGTCAAAGAATTTTTTTTCAAAGAATAAAAAAATATAATAGTAAGACTTAAATATAAAATAAAAAAAAGCTAAATCAAAATAAAATAATATAAGAATTTTTACAAAAGCAATGATATTTCTTGACAATATCAATGCATAAGTTAGTAGAGGTAAAAAATGAAGAAAACAGAGCAAAAAATTAAAAAATCAAGATTAATACTTGCAATAATAATGTTAATCATTTATGTAATTATAGTTTTTCTAAATAACAAAAGCATAATTCCTAATATGCCATTCAACAATATGGTATGGAAAATATATAAACTCATTATTTTTGTGTTAATTATATTGTCTTTTAAAAAAATGTACACTAACAAGCTGATGTTTATTATATCAATTATTATTATAACGGGAGTTGTTGATAATATAAGATTAGAATCAAACTTCTTAAAATTCGATAGTCTTCAATCTGTTATTAAATATAATAGAAACGTTGTAAGTAATGAAAACTATTATTATACTGATGAATATGTTTTCTTTAAACATGATAAGTATTCAGGCGGAATGTATTTAAAGCATAATGAAGAAACTTATTCAGATATATTTTTTCTAACGCAAACTTATTCTAAATGGGAAGAGAATTTTGAAATAATAATCTATAATATTTCTAACGAAAAGAATTTATACGTCATTAAGAAAGATGAGTGCAATAACGAAAACTTATATGATTCTAAGGGGAATGAGTATGCTTCTTTCTTAAGCGTAAAAGGCAATGAAAAAAGTTGTTTATACGGATATTTAACTAGTAAAGATTATCAAGCAAGCATAATTATCGATGGGAAAGAGTATAACTTAACTTCCGAAATAAATATACACTAGTTTAGTATATAAATGTGGGACAATATTTTAGAATAATATTTTTTATAAAATGAAAGTAAATTATTATTTCAAGAAAAGAGTTGAAAAAACATGAGCATTAAATCTTCAAGTTACAAATTGTTAAATGACATAAATAAAACAGAAAATCAATTTCAACAAATCCTAGAAATGCTCAAATACGAGCTTATAACAAAAGAAAAAGGAATATATAACTCAAATATCATGTATTATAAGTCCAAAGATATTAAAAGATTTCTATTGTACATAGAAACTAGTCAAATTAAAGAGATTCAATTGGCTGAATTATACGAATATTATTTCAAAAAATTTAAAATTCCTGGAGATAATAGTGATATTTTCATTGTCATAAGCGTAGAAAAAGAAAATGAATCATCAAATTATTTCTTAGATTGTTTTTTGACAATTCCAAACAAAAGTAACAACATGTCCCAAACAGTTCCAATAATCATAAACAGAAGCGAAATGACAGTCTGTGTGGGAAACTATGGGAATTATCCAGCAATGTTAAGAGAAGTTTTAGCTCCTTCATATCGAAATATTCAAAACGATGTAAAAAGCTTTATGAATCTATATTATATGTTAAATGATTGCGATTCAGAAAAACATTATAACGAGATAACAATCAATCGTTCAAAAAATAAAAGAGAATTATATAAAAAGTATTATAAAAGAAAAAACATACTTAACAAAAATAACATAAATGAATTTAAAACAAGCAGGTTAATAAGCACTATTCTAAAAATTATTTGTATAATCTTAATTAATTTTATAATAAGTAATTTCACTTATTATACGATTATAAAAATCTGTAGTATATACCTTAAAGTATTTTCGATATTTTATATCGTTGCAGTGTTGCTAAAATACTATTTTAATATAAATTATTTAGTCAACTGCAACAAAATAAAAATAACTTCGTCACAAAATACAGAAAAAAACATCATAAAAGCTCTTGAAAGAAAAAAATATAAAAAAATAAAAGAAAATATATACAAAAAAAATAAGACATACATAATTTTTATAGAAGAGATAAGTGATATTTCATTATATAAAAAAATCGAAAGAAATAGTATATTTTTTCTCTGCCAAGAAAAATATAGCAAAGAAGAGGTCAATATAAATAACTTATCAAATAATATATTATTAATAACAGAGTCAAAAGAAGTACCATATTTATACATTTATAAAACAAAAAAAGCCTATAGAAAGATGAAAAAACTTATTGATATATTTTCGCTATTTTATAATCTATAAAAAGTGATACATAAGAAAGAACTACAATTATTACGAAGAACATAAATAAAAACTGCGTAATAATTTTAAAGATATTACATATAGCGAAAAAGATATTATAATAAAATTTAAAACAAATAGGAAAAGGTGAAAAAATGAACGAAAAGATTTTTAAATTATCAAAAATTTTTATATTAATGTATTGTTTACTATATTTTATAATATTTCTAATTAATACATTTGTCATCATAACTAAGCATTACACTGTATTTGGGTCATCAAATTTTTATAAAATAATGAATTTAATATTTTTAACAATCATTATTTTACTATCAAGTTATAAATTTGAAGATAACAAAATAAAAATTCGAAAATCAAATTTTATATTTCTATTGGTGATTTCTATAATTTTATATAAATTCAACTTTTTCGTCGATAATTTCATGAAATTCAAAGAGAACAAGGAAATGTGTTATTACTATAATTTTTGTAATTCTTCGAGTTACGAATTCACTTTTGAAGATACCATATTCTTCTTTAATTTAGAAGAAGTAAAATACTCCAAGAAAGAAAAAGATTTAATAAAGCCTTTAAATAAAGAAAGCCTTAAAAATAAATATTCCTTAAACAAAAAGGGTTTCCCAATAGACGTTTATACTATAGAAGATTATTATTTAATAACAATTAATAAAAAATATTGTAATTCTTCAGACATTGTTTATGATAACAAAGGAAATACTTTTGTAAAAGGAGTAGGGTACTCACCTTATTCATCTAATTGCTTATATGCAACAACAAGTAAAGAGATTAGCAATTACATAATATATATTAACGATGAAGAGATATCAATTTAATATCAATTATAAAAAAGGAAAGAAGAGTTTTTAAAAGAATCCATATTAAATAAAATTACTAAAACAAAAAAAGAAGTCGAATTAATTTCGATTTCTTTTTTGTTATAAAGACCAAACACTTATTTTCTTATCAGGGCAGAATCTCTGATGATATAAACGTTCAACTCTAAGTAAATCATCACTTGCAACACCAAATTCTTCTTTTAGTCTTTCTTCCATTCTATCTTTTCTAGATTCTTCCTCATGAATAGTTAACATAGATAAATCTGAATCTACAGCTAAAATAAAGAATAGTAATTGTTCCTTAGTAGAAGTTAAACTTAAAATATTATTTTGTTCTAAAATAGTATAGGCAGCCAACTTCGCATTACCTTTACCATTTGTTTGAGTTTCCCATAAAGTTACTAAATCAGCTAATTCCTTGTATCTTTCATCAGTAACATTTTGAAAACTACGAACAGTTTTAGCAGCTCTTATAATATTAGGTGTATAATCACGAGAAGCTTCTTTTATAAAATCAGTAGTTTTTAAATACTTATTATATAAAATACTTTCATATTTTAACAATCTATTATCATAGAAACCTAAAGCATGTCTTATTTTACGTACTATTTCAGCTACTTCATTTTTTCTTTGCTCTAATAGAACTTTCTTTTCTTGTTCGTCAGCTTCATTTATTTGAGCAGTAGTTGTTAGTTGTGCCGAAGCATACATTTTATACATAAGCATATTTGGATCGACAGAATGTATAAGATAAATAATTCTATCGTCAAATGTAGGTAGTTTCAAACGTACATTAGGACTAGTAAGATAACGTAAAGTCTCAATATAATTTCGTAAACCGTCGCTCTCGGTTTTGCTTTCCTCAGCTTCATTGTAACTTTCTCTTAAACTCTCAATAGTCTCTTCTGATAAACCATCAAACCCCATAAAAGATGGTTCTCTTTGATATAATTTCCCTTGTAATACAGTTATTTCCATAATTAACCCCCTCAGTTATTAAATATTATACTTACAAAACTTGTTTTTGCAACTTTTCCTATAAAAATATATGTGGTATAATCTAGTGGTTAGTGAGGTAATACCGATGAAAATTAAATATAATTTATTAAAAGAAGAAAAAAATACTAAAGCTAGACTTGGTACAATCGAAACAAATTATGGTACTTTTGAAACACCTATGTTTATGCCGGTAGGGACAGAAGCAACCGTAAAAACACTAAGTGTTGAAGAATTAAAAGATAACCACGCTGGGATCATCTTATCAAACACTTATCATTTATGGTTAAGACCTGGTGAAGATATTGTAGATAAAGCAGGTGGCTTACATAAATTTATGAATTGGGATGGTCCTATTTTAACAGATAGTGGAGGATTCCAAGTATTTAGTCTAGCTAAGCCAAAAGATATAACTGAAGAAGGAGTTCATTTTAAGAATCATTTAAATGGCGATAATTTAATTCTAACTCCTGAAAAATCAATTGAAATTCAAAATAAATTGGATAGTGATATAGCGATGTCATTTGACGAATGTATCGGATGGCCAGCAACTTATGAATACTGCAAGCAAAGTACTGAAAGAACACTAAGATGGGCTAAACGCGGTAAAAATGTTTTCAATAATCCTCGTCAATCTTTATTTGGTATTGTACAAGGTGGAGAATACGAAGACTTACGTAAGTATTGTGTTGAAGAATTAGTAAAAATGGACTTTGATGGTTACTCAATTGGTGGAACAGCCGTTGGTGAAGATAAACCTACAATGTATAAAATGGTTAATATGGCAACTAAATACCTTCCAAAAGATAAAGTAAGATATCTAATGGGGGTAGGAGATCCAATTGATTTAATTGAAAATGTATGCCGTGGTGTAGACATATTCGATTGTGTAAGTCCAACAAGACTAGCACGTCACGGTCACGCTTTAACTAAATACGGAAAAATTAACATCAAGAATTCAAAATACAAAGAAGACTTCAGCCCTTTATCTAACGAGTGCGACTGCTATACATGTCGTTCTAAGTATAGCAAAGCTTATATAAGACATTTAATTGTAGCAAATGAGACTCTAGGTCAAAGATTATTATCAATTCATAATATAAGATTCTTAATTCACTTAACAGAAGAATTAAGAAGTGCTATTAAGGAAGATAGATTACTAGAATATAGAGAACAATTTATTAAAGATTATTATGGAGAAAAGGGTCTACCATATCAAGAAAATCTAATTGAAGTAAAAAAAGAAGAAAGAATAGACTAAGAGAAAATTGGTACTTTATGTATCAGTTTTTTATTAAAAAAACATAAATTTGATTTTTTTCTGTTATAATTAATTTAGAAAGTAAAGAGGAAAGTTATGGAATTAGAAAATAAAATAAAAAGAAAAAACAAAATCATTATTCTTCTTGCTAGTTTACTCACAATTGTTGTTTTAGCAGTAGTCATTGTTATAGCAATTATTTTAATAGCTCTAAAAGAAAGCACTAATTATGACGGCTATGATTTGAGCGGGCAAACATATCTTTATACTTGCTATCCATTTGGTAACCAACCATTTTGTGAAGAAAATATAGGATCGTATTATATAAACGGAAAAGAATACAAAATTAAAACAATTCAGTACCCAACATCAGGATTTGCAGGTAGTGAATTACTAATTAATGATATAAATACTGAAATAGGTTATGTGAGTGGCTTGCAATATATCGAACTTTTTAACGATGAATTTTTTTTAGTAAAAGCCGAAGATAGTATCAACATTTTAGACTTAGACCTGAATATAATCAAAAAAATAAATCTTTGGATTTACTACAACAATACCCAAACCATCAATAAAGACGGTAAATATTATATTAAATACACAATTTGTGAGGATAATACATACAAAGAACGCCTACTAAATCTTCAAAATTTGACTGAAGAAATAGAAATTACCAACCTAGCTAACGTAAATTGTACAGATAATTATGCAACAAGAACCAGATATTTCAAATAAAAAAAGTCAAATATAATAATGTACTCAGCCTAAAAAAACAATAAATAGATAAAAAAGCAGCAAAAGGAAGATAACATATGAAGAAATTATAGATTTATATAACCAAGGAGAGTATATAGAAACTTACAATCACTCATAATAAATTAAGCAAAAAATATTCTTTATCATCTTTAAATAAAATGGTATACTAATAGTATAAATATAATAAAAGGGTAGAGTGATACTATGAATCAAAACGAACAAAACAATAATATGAATCAATCTCCAGTAATACAACCACAACAACAAGTAGAACAACCTATAAATAATCAAGCTACAATCAAGCCAAATCAAAGCGGTAAACCTTTTGTAGCTAAAAAGCAAAATAAAAAAGTTATGATTATCGCTGTTGTTGCTATAGTTGCTATCGGAATATTTTTTATAATCTTTAATACTAAAACAGGTCAAAAAATACTAGGCCTAGGTAATAATGCCGCCAACAACGAATACGAAATAATAAAAATTGAAACAAGCCAAAAATGGGGCGACAAATATGCCGAAGCCCTTCAAAATTCATTTTACAAAAATATAGAAGTCGAAATAAATGGTGAAATCCGTGAAAAATACCAACCAACAGAGTTTGCCATTACATTCATTGATTTCCTTTTCGATAGCACTCCCGAAATGGTTGTAAAATATACTGATTCACTAGAAAAAGAAACAATTAGAGTCTTCACTATCAATAACGAAGAAGTAAGTGAAACAAAAGATTTCAAAAACGCTGATTTCAAAATGGTATATTCAATTAGAGAAAAAACTTTAAAATGGTATATTTATATTACAAGTGCAACTTCCAAAAAATACGGTTCTTATACAATGATGGATAAAATATTAAATTCCACAGCTCTTGGTGTAGATATTCCAGCCACTACCGATATTGAAATAACAACTTTTAATGTCAACTATGTAACAGCTGATTTTAGAACAACTTATTATACCGTTGAAAAAAGTAAATTAGAAGAAGATTTTAGAGCTGCTGTTTTAAGATACGAAACCACAAATAGTGACGCTCAAACAGCTAAAAAAACAATCGAAGATAACTATGGTTCAGTCAACATAGAAGAAGATATCGACCAAAAAGAATCCGTAATTGTTGGTAAATACTCTCTTAAATATGGTACTTATGTAAGTATTGTCGAAGTATTTGAAAATGGAGTTTCTACAGGTACAAGAGAAGATTTAATAACAATTAATCGAAATGGTACAGTTAAGATAGGCGATGATATATATAAATTCAATGTCTATAGCAATCTTTTCATGTTAAGCAACAACAAATCATTTACCATCTTAGATAATAACAAATTCCAATATGGCACAGGCACTGGCCAAGAATATAATTTCAAAGAATAAACTCTAGCTTACCTAGAGTTCTTTTTATTTATTCCTATAATGCTTCCCAATACCGTCGTTATAATAATGATTACAAAATAAAGTAATTTCTTAATGGTCATTCCAAAATTTAAAGCCAAAAATCCCATAAAATAAAGTATGACTACATTAGTAAATCCTAATATCAAACCAGCCTTATAAGCTTTCTCTTCGACTTTCATTCCTTTTTTAAATCCTACAATCAAAGAATATATTAAAACAGCAATCAAACTAACTAAAGAATTTATGCTGTTTTTTAAAGGAAAAATTAAATTGACAATTGTTAAAACGAAAGTAAAAATAAGTATAAATAAAATAAATTTCCAAATATAATCGTATTTTTTTAATATCTTCATCAAATCACCTAATAAAGTTTATGTTTAAAAATATTATATTATTACCATAATAAAAGTAGGGTGATTATATGTTTGACACAATAATTAGAACATTGTTCTTTTACTTTTTTATAACATTTGCATATCGTATAATGGGCAAAAGAGAAATAGGGCAGTTAGGAGTTATCGATCTTATTGTATCTATCTTAATAGCTGAAATAGTTGCTATTAGTATCGAAAAAACTGACCAGTCTATTTTACTAGCAGTATTACCAATCTCTGTCTTAGTAATATTAGAGATAGTCTTAGGTTTCTTAAGTATAAAATCAAGATTATTCAATAAAATCTTTGGTGGCAAACCTACCATTATTATAAATGAAGGAAAAATTGTCTATAAAAATCTAATAAATCAAAGATATACTATTGATGATCTTTTACTAGAACTAAGAAAAAAGAGTATCGCTTCCATCGAAGAGGTAGAATATGCTTTTCTTGAAACAAATGGTCAACTTTCTATTTTCAAGTATAAACCATTAAAAGTAAAAACACCTTTACCATTACCTATAATAGTAGAAGGCGTTATGCAAGAAGAGAATATTCATAATATAAACAAAACAGAAGAGTGGGTTGAAGATCTCCTTAAAAACAACAATTTATCTTTAGATCAAGTTTTCTATGCCGTTTATAATAAAACGCATGTCTACATAATTAAGAAGAGCTAAGCTCTTTTTTTAATGCAATAACATTAGCTAAAGTAACATAAACAATATCAACGATTTCTGCAATAATCAAAGAATATATTTTAAAACCTTTTAAGCCGAAGAAAATCATAACCCCTAATTTCAAAACAATTCCTGTTGTACTAATAATAGTACAAGTTTTTACTTTATCAATTCCAGTTAAAATACTACATAATGGTGATTCCAAATAAAATAATACAAAGAATGGTGCCAATATTTTTATATACTGTACTCCTTCTGTTGTATCGTACAGCAATTTAAGTAAAAACTCTGAAGTAAAATATATTCCTATTGTACAAACAATTCCAAAAGACAAGGATATCAAAAGAGCCTGTCTAATTCTAGACTTAACCATCTTCATATTTCTTTCTGCAAAATGTTTTGATATCTCAGGCAACAATGCATTAGAAATCGCCGATATAATAAAAGAAGGAAATAATAAAGTTCCAATAACATAAGCATTATATACTCCATATTCACGTGTTATATATTCAATAGAGCAACCAGTAACTAACAAAACTCTATTTAAAACAATTGGTTCCAAAAAGAATCCAACATTTCCAAGCAACCTTCCACTAACACTAGGAACACTTATTGCCAATAATTCATGTGTTTCATCTCTATCAAACTTGATATCTTCTTTTCTGATCATCTTATGTTTTGGTATAAAAATTAAAAGCATAATAATTGAAAAAGATTCACTAACAATATTAAGTAACATCAAAACAGTAATGGTAATAACTTTTCCGTAAGGAATAATATATGGCAAAATAAAAGCAATAATCGTTAATCTTAAAGCCTGTTCTAAAACATTACTTATCATATGAGGAGTAACATTCTGTTTACCATAAAAGTATCCTTTAACAATATATCCTAAAGATACAAAAGGCAAAGAAAGTGTACAAGCTAACAAAGGATAATAAGCTTCTTTACTTTTTAAGAGAGTAACGCTTAAAAACCTACTTGTCATAAACATAAATAAAATTAAAATAACATTTAAAACAAACATAATATAACAAGAATTAACTAGAACTTTCCTTGTATTAGCTTTAGCACTAATTCTTTTACTAGTTGACACCAATATATTAAAATTAGCCAAACTCAGAAGTAGAGAATAAGTTGGATTAATTAAAGACAATAAAGCAACCCCATCAATACCGATAGTTCTTGTCGTAATAACTTTTATCAAAAGCCCAATAACTTTTGTAATACAACCACCAATTAATAATATTAAAGTTGACTTCAAAAATTTATTTTTCATGGTCTTACTCCTTTATAAGTTTTCCATTTTGTTATATAATTAAGTTATCAAGATAATGTTAGTTAGGTGAATTATATGAAAAAAAATGAAGAAATAGCATTTAATTCTGAAAGCGAGTTATATAATCGTCTTAGACCAGCTCTTCGTAGTAAGAAAAAGACACTTATCAAAAATGGTTTCAAATATCTAAACGAAAAAGATATTTACGATTATATGCGTTCTAATAAATGGGCCGATTCAGTCGGTCTAGAATTATGTGATATGGTAGACGACATTTTAAATACTGACAACAAATTAATCATCGCCGACTATCACAATAAATATATGTCTAAGAAAGACATTGTAGAAGACATATTTGATCTTCCTAAATTAAAATCTTGAAATAAATAATAATATTACAAATAAAGTAAAAGGGACAGGAGAGTTTACAATGAATGAAGGAATATTAGAAAAACCTATTACTTATGATGAATTATATGAAAAATTAAAGAAAACACATAAAAAAGAGGAAATGGATTTAATTAATAAAGCATATGGCTTTGCCTTAGAACGTCACGGAAATAGAAATAGATTAAATGGCGATCCTTATATATCACATCCTCTAGAAGTAGCTAACATACTTTGTGATTTAAATGTTGATTATATTACAATTGTTTGTGCTTTACTCCACGAAACAATAAATCACACAGATACAACGGTTGAAGAATTAAACGAAGAATTTGGGAGTGAAGTAGCAACAATTGTCAAAAGTTTAAGTAAAATAAATCGTTTAGAATTATCAGATGACAAAGACTCATCTGCTCAATATTTAAGAAAGGTATTAGTTGGACTTTCTGAAGATGTAAGAGTTTTATTTATTAAATTAGCTGACAGATTACACAACATGAGAACTCTGTATGCCTTACCACCAGAAGTTCAAAAGCAAAAAGCAAACGAGACAACAACTGTTTTAATTCCAATAGCTCATCGTTTAGGTATTAATAGTATCAAAGGCGAGTTAGAAGACTTATGTTTGCGTTATCAAAAGCCAGATGTTTATAACGATATTTTAGAACAATTAGACGGTTCAAGAGAAGAGCTGAATGAGTTATTAGTTGAAATGAAGCAAAGCATTTCTGATATCTTAACTGCTAATGGCATTAAATTTAAAATTAAAGGACGTGTTAAGTCAGTTCACAGTCTTTATAATAAAATGGATAATGGTAAAAGATTCAATGATATTTATGATATTTTAGCTCTAAGAGTCTTTGTTGATACAGAACAAGATTGTTACTTAACAATCGGACTAATTCATAGTAAATATCGTCCAATGCCAAGAAGATTCAAAGATTATATTGCTAATCCTAAAGAGAATATGTATCAAAGTCTTCACACAACAGTATTTGGTATCGAAGGCCATCTATTTGAAGTCCAAGTAAGAACATATGAAATGGACGAAATAGCTGAAAAAGGTATTGCATCTCACTGGTCATATAAAGAAAAAGGCTCTGTAAAAATCCAAAGTATGATGGAACATAAACTAGAAATGTTTAGAAACATCATCGAAGCGAATAATTACGTTGAAAATGATTCAGAATTCGCTAATAACTTAAACAGTGAATTATTAAGCGACTTGATATATTGTTATACACCAAAAGGAGACGTTTTAGAGCTTCCTAAAGGTGCAACCCCAATCGACTTTGCTTATCGTATTCACAGTGGTGTAGGGGAAAGAACAATCGGTGCTATCGTTAACGATCAAATAGTTCCATTAGATTACGAATTACAAGATGGCGACATAATAAAAATCAACACAGGAAAAGAAGCAAACCCTAATAAAGATTGGTTAAACTTCGTTAAAACAAGCCAAGCAAAAAGTAAAATAAAATCATTCTTCAGTAAACAAGATCGTATTAACTACATTAATACTGGTAAAGAAATGATTGAAAAAGAAATTCGTCGTCGTAAATTATCATTCAATGACGTTTTAACAGAAGCCAACATCCAAAAAGTTCTAAGAGATACTCATACTCAAGATTTAGATGATTTATATTTATCTATAGGTTCTCTAAGATTTACAGCAGGATATATTATTGATTTAATATATGAAGACAAAAAAGACGTTATAGATATTTACCTAGGTAAAGTAAGCAATCATACTAGTCATTCTAACAAAGCCATGAAAGGCGATATTATTGTAGCAGGAACAGATGATATTTTAGTAACTATAGCTAGTTGCTGCCAACCAGTTAAAGGTGACAATATTGTTGGATATATTACAAAAGGGGATGGAATCGCTGTTCACAAAAAAGATTGCCCAAACATAAAAAACAGCACACGATTAATTGATGTTACATGGAATACAGGTATCGAATCATCTTATCTAACTAATATATCAATTAAAGTAATAAAAGGAAAAAATCAATTACTAGATATCATTACTAAAGCTTCACAAAAAGACGTTTACATTGAGTCTGTAAAAACATATGAAGAAGATACATATACAACCTTTGCCGTTACAATAAAAACAAACAATGTTTCTCAACTAGAAAATTTTATCAGTGATTTAAAGTCATTACCATTTGTAGTTGAAGTAGGAAGGACATATAATTAATGAGATGCGTTATTCAAAAAGTAACAAAATCAAGTGTTACTGTCGATAATAAATTAATAAGTGAAATCGGTTTAGGACTTAATGTCCTAGTCGGTTTCACCGCTGCAGATACAATAGAAGATATCAAGTATTGTGTTAGAAAAATAACAAATCTTCGCATATTCGAAGACGAAAACGATGTAATGAACAGAAGTGTTATCGATGTTAATGGAAGCATTCTATCAATATCACAATTTACTTTGTATGGTGATACAAAAAAAGGCAATCGCCCATCATATATTAATGCTTTAGGTGGTGAAAAAGCGGAACCACTATATAACGAATTTAATCGTCAACTAAACGAAATCGTTCCAACATATGCTGGAGTATTTGGAGCTGATATGAAAGTTGAAATACATAACGATGGTCCAGCCACAATTATTATAGATACTCAAAATAAATAAGAGGAGATATTATATGAAAGATATCAAAAATACAGCAATCTTTGTTGGAATAATAATTATAGTACTAAGTGTAGCATTACTTATTGTTAATAATGCTCAATATGGAGTAGATTTACTGACTAGAACAACTCTTGATAAAAACGATCCAACTATTCAAATTGCCTTAGAAAAAATAAGTAAAACAAAGAATTTTCGTACAGCTAATTATGAAAGTAGTAAGTTAGAAAACGAAGAAAAAATAAATTTTATTTTAGAAAACATCGAAAAAGACGATTATAAATCATCAAAAGTAAAACATCAAAAATTAATCTGTGAAGTAACGGATCGTATCTACTTTCAAACTGAAGAAAAAGACTGTAATATAAGAACCATAAAAAATAGTACAATTGTTGATTTAGAAGAAAAATATTTCAATACCAGAAATATTAACGAATTCCCCGAAATCAGATATCATGAATATTATTGCAAAAACGATGGTACAAAATATTATTGTCAAATTATTCCATACAGCGACACAATAATAGATTATTCCGCATTCGAAAGCGCTTATCAAGAAAAAGATAAAGTAGTAATTTATGAATACTATTTAAGAATAGATCTATCTGATAAAACAAAATGTAAAAAATATCTTAACGAAGATTATTGCAATAACAATAAGTCACAAGAAAAACCAGAAATAGACGAAGACACAATAAAAAAAGATGGTGTTCTTTATATGCATGTTTTTAAAGAAACAGAAAATAGTTATTATCTAGAACAAAGTAAAATTGTAACAAAAAGATAATTAAAAAGAAAAGGATGATTTTATGTACAACGAACCACCTAAAATGAGTCAACAGAAAAAAATAGAATTAATATTACTAATCGTCGCAATGGCTTGGTTACTTCTTTTCATATTTAACTACGTTAGATTTACACAAAGCAAATCATTATTCTTAAGTTTTCATGTTACAGATGACTCTTATGATGATGGATATGTCGAAGAATATATCGGCTTAGGTTATATTTATCGTCGATATCAAAGAAATGCTATCGCTCGTGAAGAGTTGGTACCATTTTGGGTAGGACGTGAAAATCCAGAGAGTGAAGACGCTTTACCTAAAGCTGCAACAGGCTATGAAGTACCAGATAATCCAACTGGTCATAGTAAATTTAGAGGATTATTATATTTCTTCAATATCAAAAGAGAAACTCTAGGAACATATAAATGTTTAAATAGTGGAACGGATTGTGAGGTAGCAACAAGCGGATATGACTATTACAATACTTTAAACAAGGACCCATTAACAAGGCCAAGCGAAAGTTATCCAATCAGCAATATTCATGAGACATTTGCTTTCGTAGATGACTCTTATCCTCAAGAAACAAATTATGGTGATCCATCATACACAAGAACAATCTACTTGTATCGTTTCTTAGAAGAGGATCCAGAAATAATTGCTAGATTTGCGGATGTCAAAGGAAGTACATTCGACGAAAACACGGAAACGTATGGTGGAGATAATTCCAAATATATTGTAAAAAGTTATGAAAACAATAAATGGGGCTTAATAAACATTACTGAAAAAGGCACAATTGAAGAAGTATTACCATTTGAGTACGAATCAATATCATATGATATAGATACAAAATATTATATTCTTTGTAAAGAAGGCAAATGGACAATATACGACTTAAATAACGATAAAGTTTTATCAAACGAGTCTGACGATCCGATATACGATGTATGGCGTAACACGAACATAACATACTATTATAAGACAGGTCGCGATAGAACAGTTGGCAACGATTCCTTCGTAGATTACAAAATATATCGCCTTGATGGTAAAGAATTCTTAAATATCGATAGAACAATAGAAATAATCGAAAGAGAAAATTGTATAATTTATTTAACTTCAGCAGATAAAACGTTACATTTCTTAGATTATAGTGGTGAAGAAAGATATAAAATCCCATTAAAATTCTTAGAACTTGAACACACATATTTAAACAATCCAGCTTTTGAAATAGACTATGAATTAAATGGTATTATGGTTTTCAAAATATACGAAGGAAGAGAAAAGTCTTATTCATATGAAACAGTATCAGTAAACACTCTTCATTGGGACTATAACGAGTAAAATAAATAAAAGATATTAAAAGAAACTGAAAATATTGACTAAAATAATAAAAAATAGTAGAATGTTAATAGATTTTTCTTATTGAAAGACGAGTAATATATTTGAATTTTAAAGAGAGAGGCTATCATGCTGGGAATGCCTTATTGGATAATATACGAAAAACAACTTTCTCAAAGTAAGAACGCATATAAAGCGATAAAATATAAATTAGAGAGTACCTAAGTAAAGTAAGGTGGCACCGCGGAATGCATTTTCGTCCTTACAATAACCAAGGTACTCCTTTTTATTTAGAAAGGATTTGAATAAAATGATAACAAAACCAAAAGGTACATTAGACATCTATGGTGAAAATATGAAATATTGGCAATACGTAAATCGTGTTGTTGACGAAGTTATGGAAAGATATAACTATGGAATGATTAGAACTCCAATATTTGAAAGTACTGAATTATTCCACAGAGGAGTAGGAGATACCACTGATATAGTAAGTAAAGAAACATATGATTTCATAGATCGTGGCGAAAGAAATATGACTTTACGTCCAGAAGGAACAGCTGGAGTAGTAAGAAGCTATATCGAAAATAAAATGTATGGCGATGCTACCCAACCAGTAAAACTATATTATAATGGTACAATGTATCGTTATGAAAGACCTCAATCAGGTCGTGACAGAGAACTTACTCAATTTGGTGTTGAAGTACTAGGATGTAACGATTCATCAATCGATGCCGAAGTAATCAGTCTAGCTGTAAACATTTTCAAAATGTTAGGTTTAAAAGGCGTTAAAGTAAAAATAAATAGTTTAGGCGATACAGAATCAAGAAATAACTATCGTGAAGCTTTGATAAAACACTTTGAACCACGTATCAACGAATTATGTCCAGACTGCCAAGAAAGATTAAAAAAGAATCCTCTTCGTATTTTAGACTGCAAATTTGATGCTGACCATGAACTAATTAAGAATGCACCAATAATGTTAGACTATTTAAACGAAGATTCTAAAAACAGATTTGAAGATGTTCAAAACTACTTAGATGTTTTAGATATTGATTACGAAGTTGATCCTCGTATCGTTAGAGGACTAGATTACTATTGTCACACAGTATTTGAAATAGAAGCAACAGTGAAAGACTTCGGATCAAACAATGTTCTTGCTGGTGGCGGAAGATACGACACTATGGTAAGTAACTTAGGTGGACCAGAAACTCCTGGTATTGGATTCGCTTGTGGAATCGGCCGTTTAGTCATGGCTCTTGAAAAAGAACAAGTTAATTTACCTATAAACAATTCTTTGGATGCCTTTATTTTATATGTAAATAATACTGAAAAAGAATATGCCTTAGCTTTAACAGAAGATCTAAGACTAAATGGATTCAGAGTAGAAACAGACTACATGGGTCGTAGCTTAAAAGCTCAATTCAAACAAGCCGACCGCCTAAATGCTAAATTCTTAATAATATTAAATGATGAAGATTTAGTTGGTGGCGAAATACAAGTAAAAGATAATTTAACAAAAGAAACAACAATGGTAAAAGAAGCTGAGATAGACGACTATCTTGACTTAAATTTGAGGTGATTATAATGGACTTAAAAGATTTATTTAAAACAACTAAAATAGGGGATACTGTAACTGTCAATGGATGGATCAGAAACCATCGTAAACAAAAAGAATTTGGTTTTATAGACTTTAGTGACGGAACAACCCAAGCTCACTTACAAATCGTTTACGATAATACAATTTCTAATTTTGAAAGTATTCAAAAAATGCTAGTTGGCTGTGCTATCGAAGCAACAGGAACAATAGTTGAATCTCAAGGCAATCAAGCTTTCGAACTTAAAGCAACTGAAGTAAAATTACTAGGTGATTGCCCAGCAGATTACCCAATTCAACCTAAAAAACATACTAGAGAATTCTTAAGAGAAGTAGCTTACTTAAGACCAAGAACAAATCTATTTCAAGCCGTATTTAGAGTAAGAAGTGTTGCTGCTTATGCAATACACAAATACTTCCAAGATAGAAATTATGTATATTTCCATGCACCATTAATTACAGCAAGCGATTGTGAAGGAGCAGGTGAAATGTTCCAAGTAACAACACTTGATTTAGAAAGAGTGAATGGAAAACCAGATTATTCAAAAGATTTTTTTGGTAAACAAGCTAATCTAACTGTTAGTGGACAATTAGAAGCTGAAACATTCGCTTTAGCTTATAAGAAAACTTATACATTTGGTCCTACATTTAGAGCTGAAAATTCCAATACCAAAACTCATGCCAACGAATTCTGGATGATAGAACCAGAAATGGCTTTCACTGATCTAGAAGGCGATATGGATGTAATGGAAGACATGTTAAAGTTTGTAGTTAATTATGTCTTAGAAAACGCTTCATTAGAAATAGATTTCTTTGATCAATTTGTTGAAAAAGGTTTAAAAGAAAAATTAGTGAAATTAGTAAATTCTCCATTTACAAGAATTGATCACAAAGAAGTTATTAAAATTTTAAAAGAAGCCGACGTAAAATGGGAATTCGAACCTGAATATGGTGAAGACATTGCTAAAGAACATGAAAAATATATTACAGAATATTTTAACGGACCAGTATTTATAAAAAATTGGCCAAAAGATATAAAAGCTTTCTACATGAAACAAAACGAAGACGGCACAACAGTTGCTGCAGTTGACCTAGAAGTACCAGGTGCTGGTGAGCTAATGGGTGGTTCTCAAAGAGAAGAAAATTATGAAAAATTAGTTGCTCGTATGGAAGAACTAGGTATGGAAACCGATAGTATGGAATGGTACCTAAACTTAAGAAAATTTGGTGGTTGTGTTCATTCAGGATTTGGTATGGGATTCGAAAGATTACTTATTTACTTAACTGGTGTTGAAAATATCAGAGACGTTATTCCGTATCCAAGAACTCCAGGCAATTGTGAATATTAATAAAAACAAAAAAACAAATATATAAAATGAAAGGGTGAAAAAAATGAAAGAGAACATATATAGAACTCATCATTGTTGTGATATTGATGTCTCAATGTGTGGTGAACGTATTGTTGTAAGTGGTTGGATAGAAAATATCCGTGACCACGGAGGTGTTTTATTTCTTGATTTAAGAGATAACACCGAAACGCTTCAAACAGTAAGTAATGATGATTCGTTATTTGCTGGCTTAGCAAAAGAATCAGTTGTAAAATTAACTGGTACAATTAGAAAAAGAGATGAGGCGACTTACAATAATCGCCTAAAAACAGGAGAAGTTGAACTATTAGTAGATAGTTTAGAAATCCTTAGTGCATCAGTACATGACCTTCCTTTCGGAATCATGACAAGCAAAGAAGCTGGTGAAGATACTAGATTAAAATATAGATACTTAGACATGCGTAATAGTAAAGTTAAAGACAATCTAAAATTACGTAGCGATGTCTTACATTTCCTAAGAAATAAAATGTACGATTTAGGATTTATGGAAGTTCAAACTCCAATCCTTACTGCATCAAGTCCAGAAGGAGCAAGAGACTTTGTTGTTCCATCAAGAAACTTTAAAGGAAAGTTCTATGCACTTCCTCAAGCTCCTCAAATTTACAAAGAGTTATTAATGGTTGGTGGAGTTGAAAAATATTTCCAAATAGCTCCTTGCTTTAGAGACGAAGACGCTCGTCGTGATAGAACACTAGAATTCTATCAACTAGACATGGAAATGAGTTATGTAACAGAAGAAGAAGTTTTAAATATCGGCGAAGACATCTTCTATGACGTCTTTACTAAATTCAGCGATAAAGAAGTAAGTCCTAAACCATTCAGAAGAATTGCTTACAAAGACGCAATGGAAATGTATGGTTCAGATAAACCTGACTTACGTAACCCACTAATTATCAAAGATGCTTCTGAAATTCTTGCAAACACAACTTTTGGTCCATTTAAAAAAAGCACTATTAAAGTTATTGTTGTAGAGGATATAGGAAGTAAATCAAACTCTTGGTTTAACGAAGTAGTTGATTACGCATCAAGCATTGGTATGCCTGGTATTGGTTATTTAACTTTAATGAACGATGGAACTTTCAAAGGTCCAATCGATAAATTCTTAAGTACAGAAGAACGTGATGCCTTAGTTAGTGAATTTGAAATGAAGGAAAATTCAGTTATCTTCTTTATTGCTAATAAGCGTAAGAAAATAGCTCAAAAATTCGCAGGACTTATCAGAGATGAACTTGGTCGTAAACTAGATTTAATAGATAAAAACAAGTTAGAATTATGTATCATTAAAGACTTCCCAATGTTCGAATACGATGATGAACATAAAAAATATGAATTCTGCCATAATCCATTCAGTCTTCCTCATGGAGGGATTAAAGATTATGAAACACACAAAGACGTTTTAGATATCTTAGCTTACCAATATGACTTCGTATGTAATGGTAACGAAATGGCTAGTGGTGCTATCCGTAACCACGATTTAGATAGTTTAGCGAAAGGATTTGAAGTAGTAGGATACACAAGAGACGAGGTAGAAGCTAGATTCAATTCAATATTTACTGCCTTCAAATATGGATGTCCTCCTCATGGTGGTATGGCTCCAGGTATCGATAGAATCCTAATGCTTATAAAAGACGAACCAAACTTAAGAGAAGTTCAAGCTTTCCCAACAAGTGCTAGTGGTGCTGATAATATGATGGGCAGTCCTTCTGAACTTACTCGTGAACAATTAAAAGAACTAGGAATCAAAATAGAGGTGAAAAAAGATGAGTAAATTTACAAGTGAAATGGTCGATAGTTACGCTGATAAACTTCTTATCGGTTTAACTCCCGAAGAAAATAAAATGGTTTTAGATGAATTCGACATTATCGATAAAAATCTAGACTTAGTTACTCAAATTCCAAATATTAGTGAAGTGGAACCAATGACACATTGTCTAGATGACTTTGAGTATGAATTAAGAGAAGATATTATAGAAGAATCTGTTCCAATAGAAGACTTATTACGTAATAGCGATGAAACAGATGGGGACGAAGTACAAGTTCCTAAGGTAGTAGGGTAGGTGATAATATGAAATACATGAACAAATCAATAGAAGAACTACATGAATTACTAAAAAATGGTGAAGTAACAAGTGATGAATTAGTTAAAGAATCTTTAGAATTATCCCACGAAGTACAAGAAAAAAGTAATGCTTTTGTTACAATCTTAGACGACGCCAAAGGAACTGAAGTAACTGATAATCTATTATCAGGAATTCCTTATGGAGTGAAAGATAATTACTCTACAAAAGATATTTTATCAACTGGTTCTTCTAACACTTTAAAAGATTATGTTCCATTTTTTAACGCTACAGCAATCGAGAAATTAAATGCTGCAGGTGCTGTTAAAGTAAATAAAACAGCTATGGACGAATTCGGAATGGGTGGAACAGGGACAACAGGACATACTGGTATTCAAAAAAACCCTTGGGATAAAACAAGACTTTGTGCAGGATCATCTTCAGGATCAGCAGCAGCAGTTGCATCAGGTGTTTACCCATACGCATTAGGTTCAGATACAGGTGACTCTATTCGTAAGCCAGCAGCTTATTGTGGTATCGTTGGTTACAAACCAACTTACGGAATGATTTCTAGATACGGCTTATTTGCTTTCGCATCAAGTCTAGACCATTGTGGTGTTTTAACTCGTAGTGTTCGTGATGCTGCCATCGTAGTAGATACTATGAAAGGTCTAGATAAGTACGATATGACATCTTGGGATTCAAGTAATATTCATTTGAGAGACGCTTGTACAGGCGAAGTTAAGGGTAAAAAACTATGTTATATCAAAGAAATAGTAGATAAAGATAGATATAAGAATGCTTCACAAGAATTATTAGATCATCTAGATAACTTCTACAAAACAATTGATAAATGTCGTGAATTAGGAATGACAGTTGAAGAAGTTTCAGTAGACGAAAATCTTCTTAAAGCTCAAGCTTCTGTTTATGTTGTAATATCTTGTGCCGAGGCAACAAGTAATATGTCTAATTTAACAGGAATAAGTTTCGGACCACGTGGTGAAGGAGACAACTATATCGATATGATGAAAGACCATCGTACAAAAGGATTCTCTCCATTAATTAAGAGACGTTTCGTAATTGGTTCTTATGTCCTACAAAAAGAAAATCAAGAAAGATACTTTAAAAACGCTCAAAGAGTAAGAAGATTATTAGTTGATAGATGGAAAGAAATATTTGCAGATTATGATGCTGTAATCTTACCTGTAAGTTCAGGACCAGCTAAACATATTGATGGTTCTAAAGACATTTTAGATACGAATACTGCGTATTTAGAAGAACATTTACAAATAGGTAACTTTGGTGGATTCCCATCAATCACTATTCCAAATGGTTTTGTAAGTAACTTACCAGTTGGTGTTAACATAACAGGTAATTGCTATGATGACGAAAATGTCCTTAATATTGCATATGCTTTAGAAAGTTCTATGGACTACAAAGGACAAATCGCAAAGGAGGTTAAGTAATGACTAAATATTTAGCTAAAATAGGTTTAGAAATGCACTGTGAAATGAGTGAAACAAATACTAAAGTGTTTAGTGCTGCTAGAAACTCTTACAGTGAATCTCCTAACACAAATGTCAGACCTCTTGATATGGGATTCCCTGGTACACTTCCAGTAGTAAACAAAGAAGCAGTAAGACTTTCTTTAATGGCAAGCATGATATTAAATTGTTCTCAACCAGAATACATGTACTTTGAACGTAAAAATTATTATTATCCTGATATGCCAAAGAATTTCCAAATTACGCAAGAAACAAAGCCAATTCCTGTCGGAATTTATGGTAAAGTGGAATTTGAGTGTGGCGATGAACTAAAAACTGTTAGAGTAAACAATATTCATTTAGAAGAAGATGCCGCATCTTTAGATCACTTCTATTCAACAAGCAACATTGATTACAATAGAGCTGGTGTTCCACTTTTAGAACTTGTTACAGAACCAGACATTCACAGTGCTAAAGAAGCAGTAGCTTTCTTAGAGCATATGAGAAGTGTATATCAATATGCAGGCATCTCAGAAGCTGATAGTAAAAAAGGCCAAATAAGATGTGATGTTAATATATCTTTAATGGATGCCGACAAAGACGAAACGGACCCAAGTAATTGGGGAACTCGTGCCGAAATTAAAAATGTCAACTCATTTGGTGGCGTAAGAGACGCTATAAATTACGAAATCGAACGTCAAACAGAAATCTTAGAAAATGGCGGAGAAGTTGAGCAAGAAACTCGTCGTTGGGATGAAGAATCTGGTACTACTATTCGCATGAGAAGTAAAGCAGATGCTATCGACTATAAATATTTTGTTGAACCTAACATTCCAAAATTTAAAATTAGTCAAGCATGGTTAGAAGAAATCAGAGCAACTATCCCAGAACTTGCTATGGATAGAAAGAACAAATATATCAACGAATTCGGTCTTTCTTCATATGACGCAGGAGTTATCGTAAAAGAAAAAGCTATTTCTGATTATTATGAAGAATGTGTTAAAGTTGGAATCGACGCGAAAACAGCTGCTAACTGGGTTACAGTAAATATAGTCGGTGAATTAAACAAAGAAAACATAACAATAAATGACTTCTTTATAACACCATCTATGTTAAAACAAATTACTGACGGAATAAACGATGGTTTGTTATCTTCAAAACAAGCTAAAGAAGTTTTCTTTAAAGCAATAGAAGAACAAAAAGAACCAAAAAATTATATTAGTAAAGATAATGCCCAAATAAGTGATGCTACAGAACTTACTCGTATAATAACAGAAATTCTAGATAATAATCCATCTCAAATCGAACAATACAAAGGTGGACGTGACAATCTATTCGACTACTTTGTTGGTCAAGTTATGAAAAACACTCGTGGTAAAGCTAATCCAGTAATGACAAAAGAAATTTTACATAGCGAACTAGATAAAAGATAATCTAGTTCTTTTTATTTTAAATTTTTTTCTTAAAAACTTAGGAAAATTTGCTATGAATTATACATTATGATACAATTCTAGCAATTAAGGGGTGTTTTATATGAATACTAACAAAGATATTCAAGAATTTTTAGAAGAAAAAAATTCAAATATACAAAGTAGCAAATCAGAAAATAATAAGGCATCAAATAAAGCTGACAAAACATTTGAAATGATTAAATATGAAGGATTTTATTTAATAAATGAATATGCAACAGCAAAAGACGAAAAGTCACTTCTATCTTCTAATGTTGTTAATAATCATAAAGAAATTATCATGAAATCACCGAATGAAATAGAAGTCATATCATTAAAAAAATCAAGATATTTAATAAATTCAACAGAACAAACTATTATTGTTGAAATAGAAGATGGAGAAGTTCAAGTTTTAAATAGTACGAACAGATTAATTCCAGATGAGATGTATAAATTAACTGATTTTTTAAACAACAATGGAGTTGTAATCTTAACTGGCTATGATGAAACAGAAAAAAGAAATTTTGAATATTTATATAACTACATTACTGGTAAAAGAATTTCTTCAGGTTTCGATTCTATCGATGAGGTTAATGGTAAATTAAAAGTAACATATGGTTTAGCAACTGGTGATTTAGATTTAGAAGGAAACTTCATTATGGAACCAGATGAAGAATACATACCACCTAAAAACATTTTTGCAAGATTATTTAACAAAGGTCGCTGTTAACCTTTGTTTTTTATTGTACAAAAATAAGCATTTATATCCTCATTTCCCACTTTAACATTTCTGATATTTGTGATAATATTATAATGTAATATAATAGAAGAGGTGTTGGTTATGTTCGGTAAAATCAAATTTATTTCAGGGAATGTTGCTCACGTTGAAACAGTAGCTGCTGCCGAAGAAATGGGCGACTTAATGAACGTTCACGTTGTATTTGAAGCCCCAGATCAAGCAATATTAGGTGAAGTTGAAGAAGTAACAGACGAAGTAATTAAAATAAGATTCCTTGGAGAATTCATGGATGGACGTTATGTTAGTGGTGTTATCAGAAAACCAGTTTTATCAAGTACAATCAGAACAATTAACGATCAAGAATTAAGTGCTATTGTTGGTGTTTATGACTCTACAACATTTAAATTAGGTCGTAGTTCAATATATACAAAATTCGAAGTATGTGTCGACATCAACAATCTATTTGCCAATCATATGGCTGTGTTCGGAAATACTGGTTCAGGTAAATCATGTGGTGTAGCAAGACTTGTCCAAAATATCTTTTCAAACCCAAATTTAGTTTCATATAATGCTAATATCTTTATCTTCGACGCATATGGTGAATATAAAACAGCATTTAAAGACTTAGGCAAATTAAACCCAAACTACACATATAAATTCATAACTTCAAACATGCAAGAAGAAACAGACTACGAGCTTAAAATTCCATTCCATTTGCTTAATCTAGACGACTTAACTATCATGCTTCAAGCGGATAAACATAGTCAAATTCCAATTCTAGAAAGAGCTTTAAAATTAACTAAAATATTCAGTAAAGACGATGAAGTTGCTGAAAGATACAAAAACCACTTAATTGCTAAAGCCTTAATTGCAATTTTATATAGTAATCAAATTACAGCAAATAAAAAGAATGAGATATTTAAAGTATTAGAAGTTTGTAAAACAAACGATTTTAACTTCGGAAGTATTATCCAAGGTCTAGGTTATACAAGAACATTATCAGAATGTTTCGAAATAGATAGTAATGGTAATTTCGGAGAATCAGTTCTTATTACAGAATACATTCTTAATCATATTGATGAAGAAATGGAAATGACTGTTGAACCAACAAATGCATTCTACTCAATGCGAGATTTCGCCAATGCCTTAGAATTTACACTTATTAGTGAAGGATTTCAAAACAACGAGCAATTATACGATGATTCAATGTTATTAAAAGTTCGTTTAAATTCATTAATCAATAGTCGAGTAGGTAATATTTATAAATGTGATAACTACATTTCTACAGAAAGTTATATTGCTTCTCTTGTTGCAGTAGGAAATAAAAAAGCTCAAATTATTAATATGAACTTAGAAGATATTGATGATACTCAAGCAAAGATAATCGTTAAAATTATTGCTAGAATTTTCTTCGATTTCTGTAAAACTCGTAAACAAAGAGCTCAAATACCATTCCATCTATTCTTAGAAGAAGCCCATAGATACGTTACAAAAGACTCAGACCTTTTCTTAATCGGATATAACATCTTTGACCGAATCGCTAAAGAAGGTCGTAAATACGGAGTTCTTCTTAATATAATTTCCCAAAGACCAGTTGAAATAAGTGAAACGGTTATTGCCCAATGTAGTAACTTCCTAATATTTAAAATGACACACCCTAAAGATATCGAATATATTAGAACAATGCTTCCAAATATTTCAGCCGATGTAATCGAAAAACAAAAAATTCTACAACCAGGTAACTGTGTAGGATTCGGTGGAGCCTTTAAACTACCAATGGTAATTAAAATGGAAATGCCAAATCCAGCACCTAACTCTAACTCTTGTGACGTTAATAATTGTTGGAAAATACAAGGTGGCGGAACTACTAATACAACAACTCCACAAGCACCTAATAGCAATAATAACGCTGGAACCCCTCCTGGCGGTGCAGGAATGAATAGCAATCCAAATCCAGTTATGCAAAACCCAAGTCCAAATATCAACATTAATGGAGTAATGCCTAACTATCAGACAGCTCAACCAGTAGCTCCAGCTAAGCCATCATTCTTTCCTCCAACAAGTTAATAATTAAACGATAACTTCTAATGTTATCGTTTTTCTTAACAAAAAGTGTAAAATAACTGAATAGTACTAGTGTTTCAAAAATAACTATGATATAATTAAATTACTCAAGGATAAGTGCTTACTTTTCATAAAAACCGAGTAAGTGATTATAAGGGAATCTAATTGATTTATGGTGTTGAAGACCTTGCTTTTAAAGTGTAGGGATCCTAAAATAGATCATGTGATGCCCACCTGTTTAGTGCAGGTTTTTTATCACAGGTAAGCGCCCCTTGAGTTTTTATATGTATAATTTTGGTTGGTGATATAATGTTAGAACGTTTAGAACTTATCTTAGATAAAGAACAAATAAATAAATTTATAAACACTAATATTTTAATAGTTGGTGTTGGCGGAGTAGGTGGAGCTTGTTTTGAAGCATTAGTACGTCTAGGAATTAAAAAAATTACCATAATAGATAAAGATGATTTCGATATAACAAATTTAAATAGACAAATATTATCAAAAAGATCAAATATAGGCCATAAAAAGGTGTTTGAAGCTCAAATAAGAGCAAAAGACATAAATCCAGATATCTTAGTAGACTGTAAAGATATGTTCTTAAATGAAGCTAATATTAATGAAATAGACTTTACTAAATATGAATATATTATAGATTGCTGCGATACAATGACTACAAAACTTTTACTTATAAAAAAAGCTTTAGAATACAACATAAAAATAATAAGCAGTATGGGAACAGGTAACAGAGTAGATCCTACTAAGTTAGAACTTACTAACATATGGAAAACAAACTATGATCCAGTAGCCAAAGCCATGCGTAAAATGCTAAGAGAAAATAACATAAAAGCTAAAATACCAGTTCTCGCATCTACAGAACAACCAATTAAAATAGCATCAAGAAAGCCTGGATCAACAAGTTTAGTACCAAATGTTGCAGGTTTTTATATCGCAAGTTACGTATTTAATGATATAATAAACAATGGGAAGTGATTTACATGGAAGAAAATGAAGAATTAGACCGCATTTCAAAAGTATTAAAAGAAAGTACTTTAAATAATCCTGAATTAACTTTTTGTGAAAAGACGACTTACTTAGATTTTCTACTTTCTAATGCTCAAACAGAAGAAGAAAGAGAACAAATCAAAGAAACTATCAATGGCTACTTAGATCTATACAGCGATGAAGACGAAGAAGAGTAATATCTTCTTTATTTTTTTTAAAAAATATAGAAAAAATTGCATTATTTTAATATTAGTATTATAATTATCCCATTAGAAAAGAAATTTGCATAAAAGGGGGATTTAATATGCAGAATACAGACAAAACAAATTTTTTCGACGCAAAGAAATCAAGCTATTATAGATTTACAAAACAAGAAATAATGGAACAAAAAATAGAACTTGAAGAATACATATTAAGTATGTTAACATCAGCTGATTTAACAAGCATTCAAGAAAGTATAAAAGAAATTAAAGATCTTACAGGTATTGAATTAAGTTTAGAAAAAGCAATTGAATTAAAACGTTTAGCTGCTCTAACTAGCGGACCAACTGAAGAACCACAAATCAAAAGAAGATAACAAAGTAAAAGAATCATTCATAACAAGAATGATTCTTTTTATATAATTATTTTTTATTAACCAAGAATGATATAAGTAATTTAGGATCTTCTCCATTCATAATTATTTTATATATTAAATCTATAATAGGCATTTTAATTTTTTTATTTTTTATTAATTTATAAATACTCTTTAAAGTATAATAACCTTCTACAGTATTTTCTTTTAAATGTTTTTCGATCTCTTCCTTAGTAGCTCCAGCCCCAACAACACGTCCAAATGAGAAGTTACGACTTTTAACAGAAGTACAAGTTAGAAGTAAATCTCCAACACCTGCAAATGAATTTATTGTTTTAGGATTTCCTCCTAAAGCCGCAATTAGATTTTTAATATCATTTAATGCCTCTGTAATTAAGAAACTTTGTGTAGATTCAGGATAATTCATACCATCTAACATTCCCGCTGCTACAGCAATAACATTTTTAATGCTTCCACATATCTGAACACCTATCAAATCATTAGTCTCTCTTAATTTTAAAGTATCATTTTCTAAAACACTTTTAACTGTTTTTATAGCTTTCTTACTATGACTAGCTATTGATAAACCAACCGGATTATTAGCTGCCATATCTACAGCAAACGATGGACCAGATATGATCGCTATATTCTTAATTTTTAATTCCTCATAAGCAATATCACTTAAGAATGAACAAGTTGTATTTTCAATACCTTTAGAAGCAATACAAAGTACTGTTTTCTTAGTTATATAAGGCTTTATTTCATGACATATACTTCCTACAAAAGCAGCTGTTGAAGTAATAAATACAACATCTGCATTCTTAACAGCTTTCTCATAATCCATTGTAAGTTTTATATTTTTTGGAGTCTCAACTCCTGGAATAATATCTTTTATGTATCCATCTTTTAAATATTTATCGTATCTTTCCTGTGATTCTGTCCACATAGTAATATTTTTGACTGTTTTATTAATAGCAGTTGCAATAGCAACACCATAAACACCTGTTCCAATTAAAGCTACTTTCATTTTTTACCACCTTTCATTTCAACATGTAATTTATATAAATTAGCTTCATATTTATTATTTCGAGGTTTATAATACTTTTTATTTTTTATGTTATCTGGTAAATATTGTTGTTCCACCCAACTATTAGGATAATCATGAGGATATTTATAGGCAGGGGAGTTTGTCTTAATATGACTAGGTAAATTACCAGTCGTTCCTGACTCTATATCTTCTAAAGCCGCATCTAAAGCAATATGAGCACTGTTACTTTTAGGACTAAGCGCCATTTCCGCAACTAAGGTTCCAAGAGGGATTCTAGCTTCTGGTAGACCAACTAATTCAGAAGCATGTATTGCCGCCATTACTTTAGGTCCCATTGCTGGATTAGCTAAACCTATATCTTCATAAGCAATAACCGACAATCTTCTGTAGATACTGTCTAAATCTCCTTCTTCTATTAAACGTGCTAAATAGTGCAGGGAAGCGTCAACATCAGACCCTCTAATCGATTTTTGAAGTCCCGATAATACATCATAATGTCCATCTTCTGAAGAATCTGAAAAAAAGGTTGCTTTCGCATTTATATTCTTAACTGATTCTAATGTGACATGTTTATCCATTGTACTATAAAAAGCGACTTCAAGTAAATTAATAGCACTTCTTAAATCTCCACTAGATAATTTAGCAATCACACTTTTTGCATCGTCATCTAAAATAATTCCTTTTAAATACTTACTAGCTTTATCTAGCCCTTCTTTAATATCATCTATCGTAAGTTCCTTGAGTTCAAATATTTGGCATCTACTTCTTATTGCAGGATTAATTTTATGAAAAGGATTACTTGTAGTCATTCCAATCAATATAATTAAACCGTTTTCGATATATGGTAATAATAAATCTTGTTTATCCTTGTTCAAACGATGAATTTCATCCATTATAATAACCATTTCACCATGCATTTTAGCTTCTTCTATAACTATATCAAAATCTTGTTTATTGTTTATAGTAGCATTAAGCATTCTAAATGGTTTATCTATAGTTTCACATATTGCTGTTGCAATCGAAGTTTTACCAATACCAGGTTTACCATACAATATCATACTAACAATGTGATTATTTAACACTAAATTTCTAATAACTTTACCTTCACCAACTAGATGCTTTTGACCGATGATATCATCTAAACATTTTGGCCTTAATTTATCTGCAAGTATTTCCATTCATATCACCTTTCCATTTTATTATAACAAAAAATAGCATATTTTAAAATTAATTTATATTATCCTAATATCTTTACCAAGAGTTTTCATATCGTCTTTCTTTTAATTTACTTTTCTTAAATTTTTTTATATAATTTTATAGTAGGGTGGTTAGATGAAAGAACAAGAAAATAATCAATACATTCCAAATGAATTTATAACCAAATATCTAGATTATTTAAAATACGAAAGAAAATTAAGTAATAATACTATTTTAAGCTATCAAAACGATTTAAAAAGCTTTGATAAGTACTTCAAAAGCCAAATAACTAAGATAAATAGCAAAGATATAGAAGAATACTTAAACTCGTTAAACAATCTTAATGCACGTAGTATCTCTCATCATATTACAGTTATAAATTCATTTTATTCGTTTCTTTTATCAGAGACAAACTCAATCATAAAAAACCCTTGTGATAATATTATCATCCCTAAACAACCAAAAAAATTACCAAATTATCTTTCAGAAGAGGAAGTCGATAGTCTTTTAAACATAAACCTATTTACTCCATATGATCATCGTAATAAAGCCATGTTTGAATTACTATATGCAACAGGATTACGTGTATCTGAACTATGTAATTTAAAAGTAACAGATATCGATTTCGATGCATGTTTCTTAAGAGTATTAGGAAAAGGAAAAAAAGAAAGAATTGTTCCTATAGCTGACACAGCATTAAGGTATTTAAAATCTTATATTCAAAATTATCGAAATATCATTCTAAAAGATAAAACATCTGAATATCTTTTCATATCAAATAGTTTAACTAATATTAGTAGGCAAGGTTTTTTTAAAATATTAAAAAAAGAATGTAAAAGAGCAGGTATAACTAAAGAAGTATCACCTCATGTTTTAAGACACTCTTTTGCAACCCATCTTCTAAAGCATGGAGCCGATTTAAGAATAATCCAAGAACTTCTCGGCCACGAAGATATTTCAACGACTCAAATATATGCACATCTTATTAATGAAAAGAAAAAGTCTGACTACGAATATCATCCACGTAGTAAAATAAAAGAATAAAGGAGAACGACTTATGAAAAAAATAATAACTCTTGTTATAATTATAATTATTATTTTGGGCGGAAAATGGTTTATAGACAACAAAACCATTCAGTACGAGGAATTAGTAAACGAAAGTCTATCTTCTTATTACATAAGTGGTAATACAAAGGAGTTACAACCTATTATTGATTTACTAGAAAAAGTAAAAAAAGACGATAAGTTAAAAAAAGAAATCCAAGACTATAGTTTATCCATCGTAAATTCATGGTATACATATTTAGAGAGTAAATATAATTGTAGTAAAAGTGATTTAAATTCTTGTCTAACTCAAGTAGACGAATATACTCTATTAGATTCCAAATTAAAGAATCTTTATAGTCTTAAATGCTCAGATGGCTTTACAATAATTCTTCCTAGTGCATATACAAATTTAGTAAATGTCGGTGAGGAAAAAATCGCTTCTTTAAATAAAATGATTAAAAGCCCTAGTGCTAAAGAACAAAAAAACAGTGAAGAAATAAGAATCGAAAAGTGTAATAAAGCAACAACTTGTGAATCATGTCGTGATGGATTATGTACATGTACTTATATTAACGATAATAAAAGTAGTGAGACTATCAGCTGTGCAGATCCAAATTACACACCAACCACATAAAAAAAAGACTACTTGATTTAGTAGCCTTAAAAGGAACATTAATTCGTTCCTTTTTTATTGTTCACATTCTTTTTTATTAGAGCTTGATTCTCTTTTATTTGAACTAGATTGTTTTTGATTTGATCTAGTTTGAGAGTTAGCTCTTTGATTATTACTACGTTTATTGCTTTCTCTTTTCATAATCTTTAACCTCCTAATAGTATTATGAACCAATATTATTTTTTTATAATACCAAAATATGGAATTTTTAAAAAAATTTTAAATATAGTTTAATATGACAAATTTATATCCTATATTAATTACCAGTATAGCAGGTTTAGCAACTATTCTAGGTAATGTACTATTATTTATTAATGTTAAATATAAAGAAAAACTTTTATCATTTTCTTTAGGTTTATCATTTATTGTAATGTTTCTTATTTCTTTAATAGAATTAATTCCTGAAGGAATGAAATTAATTTACAACGACTTCAGTCTTTTAAATATTTTCTTTATAAGTTTAATTCTCTTATTCGTTGGATATTTCATTGTTATTATACTAGATAAAAACATTGATAATAATGATGCGCTATATAAAGTAGGAATACTAAGTATGATAAGTTTATTAATCCACAACATCCCTGAAGGAATAATCTGTACCATTTCAAGTGCTACTAATATTGAACTAGGATTAAAGATGAGTTTTATAATTTTAATTCATAATATACCTGAAGGAATATGTATATGTCTACCCATATATTATGCAACTAAAAGTAAATTAAAAGCCTTTCTATACACATTAATTAGTGGAGTAGGAGAGATTATAGGAGCAATATTTACTATGGTATTCTTACACGATGCAATAAATAATTATACATTATCTATTATCTTAATTATAACTGCAGGAATCATGATTACTCTTAGTGTAAAAAAAATATTAAAAGAAGGCTTAAGTTTCAAAAAATATCCTTATTTCATATCAGGAATAATTCTAGGTATCATAATTCTTTACTTTACATTATAGAGAAGGGGAGTTTTATATAGTTAATATCTTAATTTAGATTCTCCTCCCCATACATCTATTAAGCAATCATCTTATATAAAGTTTTATAAAATAAAGAATCTAAAATATTATTTAATATCAAATTAAGAATTATTAATCATTTGAAATACAATATAAAAATAAGAGCCATTCAAAATAAGTAATAAAAATTACTCTGATCACTTTTTTCAAAAGAGAATTATTATATATTGTTTTCTTTAAATTTATTATCGGTTAACATAATATATATTATACGAACCTAAATATTTAGTTTTTTTATAAATATATTATATATAATTAATAAACTTATTTATCTTTAAATTATATATAGTTAATCATATTTCTGAGTCATTAACTAATACATATATAATATATAAATTTATTTACCAATTTAATTATTTAAACATTCTCTATCGTATATTTTATCATTATAACATTTGTTCGCTTTCGTTTGCATATACTTTTATTTATAAAGCAATTCAACAACACGCCTCGAAAACTTAAGTAAGGATTAATTCCCCATCTCATTTCTAAAACCAGTTCAATATTAGGAATCGAGATTAAAAAAACTGGACAACTAATCACCTTGAGGATTTTAATGATTCTAAAATCGTCCTCGACTTTTATTAAGACGGTCAAGTCATCATCTCAATTCCAAAAGTCAAATTCAAAATCGTCCACGAGATTTATCTAGTTGAACAAGTTATCATCTTGATTCCTAAAGTCGCAAAAATAAATCGTCCACGAAATTATTTAAGATGATTAACTTATAGCTCAAAGACAAATTTAATTATAATCCAATTTATAAAAACAAGCATCGACAATTAAAATCTATTCAATATATAATTTCAAAGAATTTCAAAACCGCCTAAACTAAAATAATCCACGAAAAAAATTAAGCAATACAATTAATCATTCGATTCTCCAAAAGATAGCAACTCCCCTACCAAAAATCAAAATTTATAATAGGGGACTTCAATTTTTAAAAAAACGAACATTTGTTATAAACGAAATATTATTATAAAGTTTATCAACTAAAATAAATTATTTTTCTTCTCTCTATTACCAAAAAAGAAACTCATAAAAAAGAGTCATTATAAAATATGTTTTTAAGCAATTCTACGCATTTAAACATCCAAACTCACCAATTCCCCTACTACATTCAAAATGTTTTAAAATAGGGCATTAAAGCGCAAAAAAAGAAGGCTTAAACCTTCCTAGATTGAATTTCTGCAATCTTTTCAAACACATCAGCTGCATTTGTTTCATTTATCTCAGTATAACCTAACTCTTTTAAAGCTTGAATCTTAATAGTATTCAATTGTTGTGTACGAGATAATTTTTCTTCGTTTTTTTGTTCAATCTCCTGAACAAATCTCTTATGAGACTCTGCTAACTTAGATCTTGAAGCTCCACCATTATTATATAATGTCAAAGCCGAATACAATATTCCCTCAAAAATGAACTGCTTATCTTCTTGAAATTTATATTCCTCTGGATTGGTAAAACCAGTTGTCTTACTCATATAGCCAAAAATATATTTAATTTCAGGAACATTATCTAAAGATTGTAATAAATGATATAGATATAAAACAGCATAATAATTTTCTTCTTTAGATTCATCACTTAATTTTTCTTTTAATAAATAAGTAATATCACTTAATAAAATTTGTGACTCCTTATTTAAACCTTTAAAATCAAATCCTGTCTCTAATTCAGAAGAACTCTTAACACCTTGGTTTAATCTTCCCTCAACACTCATTAAATAATCAGTAGTAACTTTTATATCATTTATATCCTTAGCATCACTTACATCTAGTAACTTAAATAACAATAGTTTCTTCTCTTTTGGCCATTTATTAATATCATTTAATTCTAAATAATTATATACCATTTGTCTTGAAACTCCTAAATATTTAGCTAGTCTAACTTTAGAAATTCCAAGTTCCTGAAACAACTCATTTAATTTACGCATTTTTACCAATTCCCTTCATTTGTATTTTACATATTAATTATATTGCTAGACACCATTAATGTCAAGTAAATATCAAGAAAAAACTAGATAAAGTTCTAGTATTCCTGGTAAGGTTTTGTCTCCGCCCAATAATATTCTCCATTTATTTTTAAAAATGTAGAAATATATTGTTCTTCCCCTATTTCATCACTTAAAAAACCTTTATAATAAATTCCATCTATAACATATTTATACTTTTCAATTATTTCAATTTTTTGATCATATTTTATTGCCTTAACAAACTGAGTATCGGCATAAATATTTTTTTGTCCGTTATTACTTGTTTTACTAACACATAAATATTCATCATTAACAAAGTAACATAGGTTATCATTACTAGTATAAAAGTTAGTAAACTCATTAATATTTATATTATAAATCTTTCTTACGACACTTTTAAGTAAATCTTTAGTAATGTATGAATTAACAGTATAATAAGAAGCATTAACTTTTGAACCACCACATTGTATTATCTCAGTATCTAAAGAAATACTATTTGCTTGTTCACAAGTAATATAACTCAAATAATTTGTAACATCAGCTGTTTTCATAATATACTTATAAGCCATATAAAGTAGGTTTTCTACATTTAAATCATCTACAGCAACAGTATCATTATTTATATACATACTTTGATAAACTTTAAAAGTATTAGGATCTCCCAAATTTAAATACTGTCTCATTCTCTTTATTTGGTCACTTTCTTCTAAGATTTCTTGTGCTTCTTTTTCAACACTTATAATATTTTTTTGTCCTGGTTCTAACTCTTTAAAACTTTCTGTTTCATGTTTTATTATATATAATGAAGCAGCTAACACTAATGCAAAGAAGAGTAAACCAACATAATTATTTTGTCTTATCTTATATTTAATTTCTTTATTCATTCTTGTCACCTTCATTTACTATATTATCTTGAAGCACTTGTCGCTCTATTTTTTCCCCATTGTCGAATTGCTTCTATTTTTTCTGGATTAGTCTTAGATAGTGAAACCACTTTTGATAGTTCATCAATAATAAGTTTCTCAGTTAATGTAATTTCTTTATTAGCAATCAATTTATAAGCTATGCTTCTAAATACCGCTTCAATATCTGAACTCGCAAATCCTTCAGTTATTTCTAATAGTTTATTTAATAATGTTTCTCCAACATCCACTCTTAAATATTTATTAGCATATAGTTTAATCAATTCTTTTCTCTCATTAGCATTTGGTAAATCAACAAAGAATATTTCATCAAATCTACCTTTTCTAACTAATTCAGGAGGCAATGATTCAATACTGTTAGCAGAAGCAATTACAAATACTTCCTTTTTACATTCCTGTAGCCAAAACAAGAATTGACCTATCATTTTTGATGTAACACTCGAATTAGATTCTTTAAAACCTTTTTCTATTTCGTCTATCCATAATACACAAGGAGAAACATATTCCGCTGTTTCTAACGCTTCTTTTAATTGTTGTTCTGATTGACCAACATACTGTCCTTGTACTGTAGCCAAATCAAGTCTATACAAAGGAATATTAAAAATATTAGCTGTTGCTTTAGAACATAAACTCTTTCCACAACCAGGGACTCCTGTAAGTAAAATTCCCTTAGGAGGATGAATTCCTCTCTTATTTAGTTCTTCCTTATTAGCAGGATTCATTAGTGTCTTTTTTTCATATAGCCATTCTTTTAACACATCTAATCCTGCAATTTGAAAATTATCTTCTACATCTATAGCTTCTAAACCAGCAATCTCGTTAAACAAAGTTCTTTTAGCAAATTTAATTTCCTTTAAATCTTCTTTTGTAATATTTCCTCGAACAATTAAAGATGAAATAATATTTTTAGCCTCCATTTCACTCAAACCTTGTAAATAAGAGGATGCATTAGCAAAATCATTTTCATCCCACTCAACATTAATTCTACTTTTATATGGTTCAATTACTTTTTTTATTGTATCCTTTAATTCTTCTTCTGTAGGATAGTTTAATTTCAAAGTAACACCTAATCTTTCAATATTTTGCCAAATAGGTTCACTAGTAACAAGAATTAAAACTCCACTCATTGTCTCAGCTTTTAAAATTACATCTAATAAATAACGTGATACCATTGTTGATTCTCTTATATCAGAAACATCACTTAATAAGAAATTGCAATTTTCTTTCATACTAAGTTCTTGACTGATGTAATCTAAAGCACTCATAATAGTTTTTTCTTCACTTATAGTTGTTCCCGTTTTTAAATCACTTATACCTTGACTCATTTGATAAAGACCAAAGTCAACAACCATTTCATCTGCCAATTCCTTAACCATACGAACAACTCTATTTCGCTCTATACTATTTATAACTATAATAGGAATTCTTGCTTTTAAATATCTTTTTAAATATTCTTTAGTTTCATTATAATTCATTTTTATTCACTCCATTTTATTCTATCATTTTTTATCATCATCGAAAATATTCCTGTTGGATCTATCATATCAGCTTCTTTAATTAACGCATCATAAGTTAATCTTGTCCCATCAATTATCTTATATGTTAGTAAAACTTTCTTATCTGTTGGAATTTGTTTAATCTTAATAAGTTCCATTATATAATTTATTTCTTTTCTAAAGCTAACCAAAACATAATCCAGATAATTTTCATCATTAAAGGCGTTTTCCAACTCATTTTTAACTTTATTAACTGCTTTTTCGAATTTACATATTACAAGTTCTTCAAGCTTTGGAATCAACATTTCACTAATATTATCATTTATTTCTTCGTTATTGATCTTATTTAAAAGTTCTAAATTAACATTATTTTTCTTTATCCTATCAATTATTATAAGCCATTCTTCGTAACTCATCTTCCACCTCTATTTATCTCTATAGGTGGCTCTATGCTCCATGAAGGTAACTTATCAATCACTTTCATTTTATCCTTACTCTTATCTATTATTTCCTTTTTATGAACTGGCAATTCAACAAAATTACTTTCTTCGATTTTTTTGATATCACCATTTTCATTTTCCATATCTATAACCCTTAAACCTTCTTCATTCATTCTAATCACCTATACTAATATTTCTACCATCACTATGAGCAATATAATCATCTGGATTTAATGTTTTTAAGAAAGTCAACAATTCTGTATAATAAGTCATATCATCGTTAATCATATTTTTATAATCAACTGTTTCAGCCATTACTTTTTCTAATTCTGAAAACATTAAATTTCTAGCAGACAAAAAAGCCTTATTTCTAGTATTTTTTCTCTTATTCATTTTTAAGAATAAAACAAGATTACCAACAACTAATATAAGAATCAAAATTGTACTAAGAAGTTTGCTATTTAATGTTACAAAAATACCAACAATTCCTAATATATTTATTATCAATAAAGCAATAATAAGGTCCTTATCTTCTTTATCATAAGTATCATGTAAATATTTTTCTATATCAATTTTAATTTGGTCTCCGTTTTTACCATCACTAGTCATAGCATTAAAGTCCTTGATAGTTATTGCAAATGGATTTAAATCAATTTTACTATTTCTTATCTCATAAGCCTCTAAAATATATTTGCTAACTAAAGATAAAGCAATCTTCTGTGTTTCATTACTCACTTTATAACTATCTTTATATAATACAATATTGCTTAACATTGTAATTAAATCTGTTTTTGCATCATATACCTGCTCTTGTTTATCATATAATCGTTGTGCTTCATCACGATTACCATTACATTGAATTATTAAGTTATTCATCAAGTTGTCTTTCTGATAAACTTGTTCTTGTTCTTCATATTCATATATTAAATCTTTCAAAACATGCTCATATGTTTTATTACTCTTACTTTTATATACAATTTCCTTTAAGTTATTAAAAACATTTAAATATGAAGAAGTGATAGCTAAGTTATTCTTGAGAACATGAATATCAGATGTTCTTGTATCTAAATAAGGCATAACAATATCTGTTTCTTCATACATTTTAATATAATCAGTAAATAAATCAACCTGTTTCTTAGATATTTCTCTATCACTATTCAACCTTTTAAACCAATCATTTATTTTATTCAAAACACTGATTCTTGCATCGCTTCCAAACTCACCAATCGCTACTAAATCAAGGATAGTTACAAAATCTTTATCAATGGATAGTGGATTTTGCATCGACAAATATTTATCAAGCCAATTCAAAGACGAACTAGTTCTTCCAAGTTTTAAATTAACAAGAGCAAAGAAAATACTCGTCTTTTTAACATCTTTTTTCATCGCATTATTTAACTCAATTTCTGTATTAGCGCGATCATCAAGCATCCAGGAAGTTAATGCTGCTAACGCATTCGACAACCAATAATTAGGATTGTTTAGCAACAAATCGTGTTTTAAGTTAACCAATGCCTCAACACTTATATTAGAATTTAAAGACACTTCAATCAACGATTCTGTCTTTCTTCTTACTTGATCATAATATCCAAATCTTTTTTGAATCATTTCATTATTATACATTATTGTTTGACGAGCATTTGTTATAATAGTCGTTTCTCTTATTTCTTTTACTAAATTTTTAACTTCATCATTTAATGAAGCAACCTTTTCCTCAACATTGTTAACTTGATTGTTTACATTTCTAACGTTACCAATAACTCCAGATAATTCATTCGCTACCGCTCCTAAGTTTTTTTCAATCGCATCCAAATTAGCTGCTGAAATAGTTAGTGCTTCCATGTTTCCACCAATCCTTACTATTTCATTATAACATTTTACCTAAATAAATGTCATTAAATATGCATTAATATTTGCACTAAATATTGAAATAATAAGTTCATACATTAAAAGTAAGAAAGCGACTATAAAATATTTCATCACCATCATTTTTAAATGTTTTATTATTTTTCTTTCCCTTAAGAGTAAAATTTTAAGAACATCAATCGCTATTGTAAAACTAATTCTAATTAAAACAAGTAAAAATAAGAATGATATAAACTGATATAATACCACATAAATAAAAGCCATTTTAACACTATAAGTACATAAAAAACTAAATATAAACCCAATTGAAAAAGGTTCGTAAAATACTTTACCAACATTAAACACAGAAGTTATTATAAGACAGCCAGAACCTAATATAATTAAACTCTTTTTGCCACTTTTTAATATATTATTAAAACCACTCTTTAAATCATCCTGAATATTAATAGTTTCTTTGATATTATTTTTCATATCCTGCGTTTGTACTTTAAAATAAAAAAAGCCACTCAAAAATCCAATAGTTGCTAAAACAATTATAAAAACATATATATTACGATATCTTGCTATATTCCTTACCATATTATCACCTATTAAATTTTATTTACTTGGTTAAGAAAATATGATAAATTATATATAGTTTGAGGTGAATAAAATGAGTAAAAAAGATATAAAAGCAGAAAACAGAGACACTAAAGTAAATAAACCTGTAAAAAAGAAAAAGACTGCTTACGAAAAAAGAAAAGTAATGATGAAAATAATGGGTGCTCTAATGGCTATAATTATGATTGTAGGTACTCTTATATCTATTTTCGGAATGCTAATTTACGCAAGATAAAAGACGAATTGATTCGTCTTTTTATTTTCCTTCTTTTAATAAATCTCTAATTTCACTTAATAACTTAACTTCATCACTTATAACTGATTCTTTTTTGATTTCCTCTTTCTGAGCTTCTTTTTTAATAAAGATTTTATTCATTATTTTTATAACTAAGAAAATACAAAAAGCTGTAATCAAAAAATCAACAGTATTCTGAATAAAAATTCCATATTTTAATTCAACAGTTCTTGAGAATATTGTAAAACTATAAGCTAAATCAGTAAAATTAAAACCACCTATTAAAATTCCTATTAAAGGCATTAGTATATTATCAGTCAAACTTGTAACAATCTTTGAAAAAGCATTACCAATAATAACACCAACTGCCAAATCCATCACATTGCCTCTAGCAATAAATGTTTTAAATTCATTAATAAAACCATTACTTTTTTTAATTTGTTCTTTTAAATTTTCTTCTATTTCTTTTTTAGATACTTTTCTTTTTTTCATACTACCTCAACCTTTACCTCTTATTTAATTATTATTTAATATAATCAGGATTATTTCTTTTTATTTCTTCGAAATTTTCATCACAATTCTGATAAGCATCATAGAAAGAATATCTAACTTCTGTACTTATTTCACTATTATCTATAATCCCAGTAAAATTATCTAAAATATCTTTTAAGCCAGACACATATCTTTCATTCAAAAAATAATCAACTACATCTCTTAAAATATAAGAATTGTTAAACAAGAAATTATAAGCGGTATAACATTCTCCCATTGTTGCATATGCAACTTGTTCAATCATTTCGTAAGCACTTATTTCTAATCGATCAATCCTTTTTTGATTTAAAATAAATTCATCATCTGTAATAGTAAAATTTTTACCTCTAAGTCCAAAAGACTGCATACAATATTTTACAAGAATATGTGCCAGATCATCTTTTTGCATTATCATTGCTTTCTTTCTAGCATTGTTATTAGAAGATATATAAATGTATTTATTTTCATCAGGTTTTTTACCATCAAAAACAGATTCATCATCAAAAAGCACATATTTTATTGCAGATAAAGCATTCTGTGTTCCTTGACTCTCTCGAGTTGCATAAAAAATATCATCCAAAACCTCCACAGGACAAGTTTTTAAATCCTTCATATAATCACCTACTATCATTTTTATTGTATCATATTTTGAATACTTTTTATAATAGTTTGTACTTGGAAAACATTCTCATCAAATAACTCAATACGATAAGTTCCAAATTTACTCATTTTATTTAATTTGTCAATCATATTAACTGGTTTAGAATTAAATATATGCGTAAAGTCATTGTTATATAAAACTGGATATCTATTACCTTTCTCATCAACCAAGAATGTTTTTTCTTTATCTATATTGAAAATATTATTTTTTATTATCATACATTCTAATCGTCCATAAACCACAATTTCTGTATCAGCTTTATTACTTATCTTATTTAATTGTTCTATTTCTAATTCAGCACTCAAAGTAACAGCATTAGCACAAAGATCAATCATCTTATTTATAGTATAGTCATTAGCTACATTTAAATAATAATCACTTCGAATCTTATTATTCTTACCATATCTAACTACAGAGCCAAACTCAGTACACAAAAGTTTCTCATCATTATAATCTTTATGACTTTCTAAAACTCTATCTAGTCTTAAATAAACATTCTTATTATCCTTATATTTGTAATATAAATCTTCATCAGTCGTATAAATAATATCTAAATTATTTCTAATAGCCAACTCTAATTGCTCTTCATTTCTTGTTAGAATACTTATTTTAGGTTTTCCAGCCTGCTTAGTTACAATACCAGGAATATCGCTCATATTATCGCTTTTCATCTTACCTTCACGTAGTAAAATCAATTGATCAGTAGCTTTTCTTCTAAGTTCATTTAATTCCTTAATATTTATAAATAGATTATCATCAACAACTACTTTAATATCATCTGCTTTAAATGGAGTACTGCCCAATTTACTTAATTGTTCAATAATTCGTTCCTTATTTACCGATGCTGTTCTAGCTTCTTCTAATATACTACCAGATTCAATCACCTCATAAGTTCCATCATTTAAAACTAACTTAGCTTCTTCTCCAATCGCCCCATAAAAAGCCATCTTAACCGATATTTTCTTTTCTAAAACACTATTTAATTCCTTATTCAAGAGAAAATCAATCGTTTTTAAAACATCACTACCAAGTAAATCTTTAACCATTATTCGATCTTTATTATCTACAGAAATTATGTCTCCTTGTTTAGCACTTGCGACCAACAATCCTTTTTCATTATATAAAGAATTAACATACATTCCCTTATTAGGTTTAGCAAATCTTATTGCATCTTCTTGATGTATATCATCGTCAAGTTTTATCGTAACTCTTTTATTATTAACACCAACAACAGTACCAATTTTAACACCCTGATGATTAGAACTTTTATTATTCATAATACTTTCTTCATTAAACAAATAGCCTTCAGTAAATTCTCTGTTATAAGTTTTAAGTAAATCTTTCCTATCTTTATCATCTAAAATCATAGTTTCGTTATTATAGTATTGATCAATTAATTTACGATATGTTTTAGTAACGACAGCAACATATTCTTTGCTTTTCATTCTACCTTCAATTTTTAAAGAATCAATTTCTGCGCCTAAAATATATTTTAGCTTATCCATCGTATTTAAATCTTTTGTTGAAAGTAAATATCCATTATCACAAACTTTGTTGTCTTTAATCAAAGTATAAGGAAGACGACATGAACCAACACACATTCCTCTATTAGCACTTCTGCCTCCATTTAAAGCACTAAATAAGCAATTACCTGAATAGCAAATACATAAAGCTCCGTAAACGAAGACTTCTTTTTCAATATCAGTTTTTATGCTTTTTATCGACTCTAAGGAAGATTCTCTATCAAATACTACTCTTGTACATCCTAAGCTTTTATAATGGCTTATAGCTGCCTCATTATGATTATGTGCTTGTGTTGAAACATGAACTTCCAAATCAGGTAAAATCCTTCTAACAAGTCCAATCATTCCATTATCCTGCATTATTACTGCATCAACATTATTAATATATAAAAAATTTAAATAATCAATAACATCTTGAACTTCTTCGTTATATATCATTGTATTAACAGTCACGTATATTTTTACACCATATAAATGGCACATTTTTATTGCTTTAATCATTTCTTCATTATCAAAGTTATTAGAATAAGCTCTAGCTCCAAATCTCTTACCACCTAAATAAACTGCATCTGCGCCATTATGTATTGCTGCAATAAGACATTCCATATTTCCAACAGGTATTAAAAGTTCTGCTTTTTTCATATTAAATCACCACATTCAAAATTATACAAAAAAAGTAGCTTAAATGCTACTTTCTCCCTCTAATTTTTCAATTTCTTCTCTTAATTGTTCCTTATAACCAGAAACATTGTCCATCAAGGTTGAAACAATCTCCAACATTGACAACTCTTTATATAAATCAGTACTTTCACTAACCTTAGTTACTATATCCTCACCATTCTCTTTAAATGTGCATAAGAACAATGTATCTTCAGTATCTAAATCATAATCAGGAGTAACACCCATAGCAAAAAAATATCTTTTGCCATCATTTTCTTCTAACTCACCAATTTCATGAATAAGTAAGTACTTCCCCCCGTTAGATAATGTTATAACCCTTTTTTCTTCCATCATAGACTTCTTCCTCCACTTTTTTGTATATTAAAGTCTTTAAGCATTTCATCCATCAATCCTTCAATAACCAATAATTGATCTCTTAATTGTTTCTTTAAAGTAGCCAATTCTGCTGCTTTGATTTGATATGCTTGAGTATTTAACATAGTTCCAGCAAGCTCAGTCTCAGCTACTGCTATACGTCTTTCAATCTCTCTATATTGTTCCATATTTATACCAGCTTCAGCCAAGAACTGATCTAATTGTTCTGGTATTACAACAGGATTTTGAACAGGAGGCTGCTGGTCAGGACCAGGTCCCCCAGTTGGCGGTGTTGAAGGTGCTCCTGGTGCTCCTGCTGCCGCAGCATCTGAAGATGGTTGATTAACAGGTGGCACTGGTGAATTTACAGGAGGTACTGGAGGTGTAGGTGGTGTTGGCGGCGTTTGTTGTTGAGTTTGTTGTGGTTCTGGGTTCTCTGGATTTTGAGGAGCTCTGTCCTTTTCTAATTCAGGTCCATATAACCAATCATTTATCTTTTTCTGTGCCCATTTTCCTACTTTTTTACTTAAATATAAAGTTCCTCCAATCAAAGCTCCACCATACAAAGCAGCTACTGCAACAGGTGGATTTGAAACTGCAAAGCAAATTGCTCCAGCTCCAGCAATACCTCCAATAGCTCCAATTCTTATTTTCTTCCACATAGCTTGATTCTTAAAGAAAGTATCAAAGGAATTCAAAGCAGAGCCTATTTTCCTTCCAAGAGGTGTTTTCTCAACATCATCAGATTCTCTAACAGTAAGACGATCACCATCTTCAATTCTATTATTTTGAGCTCCTCTATCATTAGCAGCCGCTGCCGCTAAGCTTTGAGCTTTATCAATTGCAAATCTACGTAAATAATACTCTGAAGTATAATTTGGTGCAACAGCATCACTAGTTCTATAATCTATAGTCTCATGAACATATGGTTTACGACCAACGCCATCAACATTTTCTTCCTTTGGAAGATTAAGATCTTCGTAGAATTGTTCTAAATATTCTTCATATTGTTTGTCAGATTCAGACATTAATTTCGCCCTAGGAGCCATTGATGTAGTTCCTGGAACAACTGACTTAGCATACTTCGTCTTCGCTTGATGTATTTGAGCTGGAAGTTTAATTCCCAAAAGTTTTTCAAACTCATCAGCCATATCAGCAACTTTTGTTATATCTTCTTCTCTAATAAACAATGTTGTTGCTTTTTCTTTGCCATCTTCTTTTATAATAGCTCCATAAATTTCATAAGTATGTTCAGGTTTAAATGTAGAAAATTCCAAATAATTTTTTAAAGCATTAATAGCTCTGAATTTATCTAAGTCATCGTTTGTAACAAAAGCAGTATTATTACCACTAACATCAACAACATTTCCTGATAATTTAGACTCATTCATTCCATCTCTTAATATATTTTCTCTTAATTCATCAATATTTTTTAAAAAAGATTGATTCAATTCTTTACCTGTAGCCATATTAGCTCACTTCCTTCTTTCCTATTATAACATATTTTTTAATTATTTTGATATCCTTTTAACCATTGATAATCTTTATTAGGCAAAACCTTCGCAAACACAATTGCCGCATCACTTGTAAACGCCAGCGTTTTATCTTTTAACTTCAACAAACATTCTTTTCCTTCGACTTTATAATACAAAACATCACTTGTATTTATCGCCATATAAACAACATTAAAAAATACCATATTCAAAAAAACATGAAAATATCCATTTGCCACCCACGTTAAGTAGCACGCTCCCTCAGTAGTATAAACTTTATCAAAACTATCACTAATACCTAAAGAATATTTCAATTCACGAAACTTCTCTAAGCAATCTTGATTACTATTAAAATACTTTATATATTCATCATCAGTTCCAGCTTTTGTAACTTTTGAATTAATTATCATTTTAATTTGACGGTTAATCAAAAAGACAACGCCAACACTTACTATATTAATAATAAGTTTATAGTCTTCAAAAAGATATCCAAGACCTATAAGTGCTCCAATAGCAATCAAATAAATCATAAGTTTACTTATTTCTGAGGATAGTATCTTTTTTTCTTGGATTATTTTATTATTTATAGAACTTTTCATTCCATGCATATAAAGTTCAAAATCATTAATATAATCTTCAGGATTAAATGTTATAAGATTCTCCAATTTTTTCATTTTAATCATTTCATTAAAGACTGGTAAAGCCGACTCATTAAAATACATTTCCTCAACATCCGTTTTCAATACAATCATTTTTCTTTGATTATCCAACCTATAATATCTAATCGCTGATATCTTTATTGATTTAACTTCTGGCCTAACATTAATCTTACTATTAAGTAAATTAATTTTATCTTGATGCTGATTAGTCCAAATATAATATTCCTCACCATTAATTCCAGAAATCTTACGAACAGTCTCATTTATATTATATTCTTTAATTAATTCATTTAACAAATTCTCATAATATCCGCCATTACCTATAACATAACTTTTAAGCTTTTTCTCATAATCATCAATCGAAAAAAAGCCAAGTTTGCGTATTTCATTTAAATAATTGTTATCACTGTCTAACTTCATGAGCTTTATCAAGAATTTAATTAAAACGCTTAAAATTAGCATTGCAACAAAAGCAATAATATAAGAAATAATACTAAAATCTAGGAAAATCAAAATCAAGAAACCTACTACAAAAGAACCTAAATAAATAAAAGAAGAATTAATCCCATTATTATATACAGAACTATTTATAACAATATTCTTATAATACTCATCTCTGTATTTTTTTACCCTATTTTCATAATCATCTACAAACTTTTTATACTTATTCTTCATATCTATTTCCTCTATTCTATATCATTATAATATAAATTCAAAAAGAAAAAAAGTAGAATTAATCTACTTTAACAATCTTGTAATATTAAATTTTATGAAGCGCTAACAACCTTAGTTTTACCAATCAAATCATGTAATCCGCGTCCATCATCTCTAAATATAATAAAGCCATATATCATGAAACTTACAAGCATTGACAAATTACTTATCATATTATAAACACTATACCAAGTTGAAATATCTTTTATCAATAGTGTAACTGCAATTCCTAGTATTTTAAAAATTATTCCTAGCAACAATACCTCTCGTAAAATGTATAAACTTGGATTTAATTCATCTTCATTTTCAGAAACGACTTTTATTCTCATCAATCTCTTTCCAATAGTATTTCCACCCATAAAGAATCCAATTATACCAAAGTATATAAAAGTAAGTGTTGTTGAAACAATATTTAAAATTAAACCTTCACTAGCATAATTATACATAACACTAAACATTTCTTCTTCATCAAGAACACCAGATCCAACACTCGTTACTTTATCAATATATTCTACTAAAATATCATTTTGTTTGTTTGTATCATAATTAAAAATAGGCATTAAAACTATGAAAGAAGACATTAGTGATACAATAAAAGTATCAACAACAAAAGCCATAATTCTCTTAATTCTCATTATCTCACCTAAAACCTTTCACAATTAATTATAACACCATTAATCTATTTTAATTATTAGATTTTATTAAAAGAAAACTTTTAATTTTAACATATACCAAATAATCAACGATATTTCCTGTTCTACAAAAAATATCCCACGCTTCTTTAACATTCATAACAATCCCTCTTTCCTAGAATAAAACTCTACCTTTATTCAATAATATCGTATCATTTTCTAAATCTTGTATCAATCAAAAAAGTATACATTTGTACGCAAAACAACAAATTCCTTATTCTACCACGTCAATCTACTTAACACCAAAAAAGACAAAAAGAAGTAAAACATGTTTACTTCTTTTCATTAACTTTAAATTCATATAATATCTTCACGGCTTTTTGGCCTTGAATATTATTCTGTAAATATTTATACTGATTCTCATTAACTAGAATAGCTCTATATTTTGAATCATAAAAATCATCAAACAACAAGTTAATATCATCGTACTCTAAATAATTAACTCCATCTAATTTAGTATTAAGTCTTCTTTCCACATTAATACAATTGTCTTTAAGTAATCCAACACTCTTATTATTAATCGTATATATACTCTTATTTATACCATTATCGAAAGTAACAACATAATATGTTTTATATTCATATAAATTAGATGCCAAGTTTCTCACAAAATCATAAGTATATTGCATTTGATAAATCGCAAATCCCATACCAGCACATAAAACGATCGTAAATATTTTACCACTAATATATTTATTATATGATAAAGCTATTAACATCAAAAACAAAACAATTAAACTTATATATATAATAGTACCAGTTGTTAATACTTCAATTCTTATCATACCAACCAAAAGAACTACAAAAAATATTATTAAAGCAGTATTAAATAAAATATGAATATTTGTTACTATTTCATAGATCAGACGAATGAATATATTTTTTTTCTTCTGTCCTTTAGTTACAGCTTTTTTATCTTCTATTTTTTTTGCTTTTTTAGGAAGAATAATCTCTTCTTTTGGTTTTTGTTTCTTTTTAAAGCTACCTTTAACTTTGTTTACTAAAGATTTCGTTTTACCAGATAAAACATTAATTAAAGTTTTTACCTTCTTAAGCGAATCTCTTTCACCAATTTTCTCTTTTACTAAAGATTCTTTTTTATTGTTTTCAACTTCTATTTTATCTATCTTAGGTATTTCTTTGTTTTCTTTTATTTCTTTAACATCATCTATTTTTTTTAAAGATTCTGGCTCAGTTAAAGGAACATTATATTTAACTTTACTTTTTTCAACTAATTGTCTTTTCTTATTTGGGTTACGTCTACTTCCATTATAATTAGAATTATTTCTTCTTACTTTTTTATTAGCATTATTTTTGTTTGCGTTATTCTTACTAGAATTTTTATTAACATTTGGTTTAGTTGAACCATTATTATTTACTTTTTTTTCTATTTCCTTTTTATTCGTTATAGGCTTATTTTCAATCTTTTTTTCTTGTTTCGGTGCTACTTTTGCAACCTTATTCATTTTCTTTTTTTGATTTTTCTTATACTTTTGAGTTTTCGATTTTTTCTTTGCCATAAATATCGCTCCTAAATATCACTAATAATATATCATATTTTTGTATAAATTAAATAGTTATTTTTCAAAAAATCTTTGCTTTTTTGTATTGTCTTAAATTTATAAGAAAAGAATCTCTTAATGAGACTCTTTAAATTTATCTGAATAGATTGTTCTTACCTTTTGTAATATACTATTTTCGACATTCACACTATCTTGATATTCTTCATCAGTTAACACAAAACACTGAATTTCACCACCATAAATCGCATTCTCAATTTCTAAAATATCTTCATAGTATAAAAATTCTCCATTTATAAGATTACCCATCGTTTTTTCAATATCATTAGCATTTGTATTTAAAACACCAATTTTTCTTCCATCTAATTTAGTGATATTATCATACATCGTAGTTTTTCTTTGCACATAAACATTATAAGTTATATACTCGTTTTCATTTTTAAAAATGTCCATTATATAGTCATATTTCATATTCAAATCGATGATATTATATAAAAGAACAATATTAAGTAAAAAACTTAAAAAAACGCCAACATTATAAACTTTTACATTCTTACTAAAATAAGCATAAAAAGAAAATATTATTAGAGATACTACCAACAATGATATTGCAACAACAATTTTCGCTTCAAAAAAAGATGTCTTCAATATGCCAACTAAAAATAATACAAATAGTAGCAATGAAATACAAACACTCAAAGCAGCTAAATAGTATTTTCTCGCCATAGTAATCCCCTTCTTATGTGTAGTATATTATAATAATATGCTTTATTTGACAAATTTATCTAGCTTTTTTTCATAAAAAAAGAGCCAAAAGCTCCTATTTATCTTGTAACATCTTTAATAAATCAATTTTAAACATATCCTTAGATGCATTTTGTTTTGAAATCATAATACCTTTATAAGTAGTTAATTCAGATTTATGACCTTCTAACAATATATCAGATGGTGTAATTGTATTCAACATAATTGTTTGTTCATTATCATAAACAGTATATATTAATTTAACATCACCATGAACTTGTGTAAACATACTATCACTAGGTAATTTAAGTTCATATGTTTTAGTACCAGCTTTTTTATTTTGACTAGTCATAACACCAACGAATTTACCATTTCTTAATGCTGGATAATACTCAAAATTTAATTTTTTATAAGCAAGCATATTATATTTTTTTAATGCTCTCTCAAGTTTCTTAAACTCGTTTTCGTTAATATAATCTAATACATATCCTTTCATTTTTATACCCCCTAAATCCTTTTCATGCACTAATTCTAGCATGAAAGAAAAAACCCGTCAAATTTTGCTATACTTTTTCTCTATTTTCTCCCTTATATTATAGCGATTGAAATTAATTATACCAACTATCTTCATCATATTCAATAAAAAATTAAAGGAATCCCCGTATTTATAGGCATTTTTACCATTTCAAAGGACAAAAAAAGAAGAAAATCTCATTTTTCCTCTTTCTATACATTTAACTCTACAATGGTTTGACCATCATTCATACCATCTATATAGTATTTTACAACATATTTATTCTTTTTTAAATATTCATGAGTAGCTTTTCTTAAAGTTCCAGTACCTTTACCATGAATAATTATAACGTTCTTTTCTTTTAATTTAACATTATCCTTTATAAAAGAAGCAATTACAGCAATACACGTTAAACTAGTTTCACCATGAATATCAATACGAGGGAATCTAATTGTAAACGGATCATGCATAATTTTGTTCATATATATTTTTCATTTCCTCTAATGTTGGAATAGAATCAACAGCTCCAACCTTAGTAGCCGCTAATCCAGCAGCAATACAACCCATTTTAACAGCTTTTTCAATGTCTCCCCCATTTGCTAACGTATATGCCAAAGCTGCTCTAAATATAATCCCACAACCGAAAGTATCAACCACATTTACTTTTAAAGAAGGACTTATTTTTATTTGATTATTTATACAATAAAGAGCTCCTTTTTCACCTAATGTGATAACAAATTCAGTATTCAAGTATTTTTTCTTTAATTTTTGATAAATAGAAACCAGTGTACTCATTTCTTGGAAATCAACCTTACTATTAGTAACACTTTCTGCAAATTCTTGAGTACAAACAACATACTTAGCTTTTCTTATCAATTCAATTACAGGACTTGTAACCAACGAAGCATCAAGAACAGATAAGGATTTAGGAAATCTTTCCAACAAATTCTTAGCTTGTACAGTATCATATCCATCGACAAATATTAAATCTGGAGTAAAATCAAAATCACATTTTTTCAAACTAATATATTTATCAGACAGATTTGTTACAGTATGTTTTTTGGTAAAAGAATTTATTTGTACAATAGATAATGTCGTATCATTATCATAAGATGGTTCAATATATCTTGTATCTATATGCATTTTTTCAAAAGATTTTCTTATACGTGTTCCATAAACATCATTACCTAAAACACAAGCAATTGCTGAATTTATACCCCAACGAGACAAACAACATCCAACAGTTCCAGCTGTTCCACCCAAATTTCCTTTTTTTTCAAAAAATTCACTAGTAGTTCCTTCTTCAGGAATTTTGTCTACTACCAAATTAATTTCATAACACACTCTTCCTAAACATATTGCTTTAAGCATCAATATCACCCTTTATTCATATTCAATTATAATATAATTCTTTGTCTTTATCAATTAATATTTTTATAACAAAAAAAGCAAATTACAAATATGAAGTTACACTCTCATTTTTCTCATTTTCAAAACTATTTTTAGTTTTATCTATTTACAGACTAAACTAGATATATTACACAAAATATTTTTAACCCAATTAAAAAGAACATTTAATTCTATTTAATTAAAAACAAAGACACAATACTTCGTATAATGATATAATAAAAAAACAGGAGGAGATTTATGATATATAAAATTAACAAAAGAAATTTACTAAAAATAATATTTTATACTATTTTAATATTTCTTCTACTTTTCATATACTTTAAAAACTATATTAATATTAATAAAAATCGAAGTGATGTTCCTATTAATAATAAAGTTATAAATAATAACGATAACTCTGACGATAGTTTTTACTCTCATTTATCAGAAGATGTTGATTTAGAATACTACAGAAATTATTATAACAACAATGACATAGTGGCAAGATTAGAAATTCCAAATGTTTTTAATATTTTTATTACCAAATCAAATGATAACGAATATTATTTAAATCACTCAATTAAGAAAAAAAATGACATTGTAGGAACCGAATTTATGGATTATAGAGTCAATCCAACAAGTAAACAAGTAAATATTTATGGACACAATTCCAAAACTTACAACACATCATTTAAAAAGTTAGAAAATTTTTTAGACAAAGATTTCTATCTTAATAATCAATACATTGTATTACAACATGATAACGGCCATAGAATATATAAAATTTTTGCAATTAAAGAAGTTCTTAATGACTTTGAACATATGATAATCAATACAAGCGATGATGAATTTATTTCTCATATAGAAACTTTAAAAAAAGACGCAATTCATCAAACTGATGTTGAATATGAAAGAGATTCGAATATTATCATACTTCAAACCTGTTCATATAATATAGAAAATGCTTATTACATCATTATGGGTATAGAAATATAAATAACTATTTTAACTAATTATATATTGAATAAAACTTAATATATTATCTAAAAATGAATCTTATTTTAAGATTCTTTTCTTTTGCTTTATTGTTTTTCTTTTTCTTGTTCTTAAATTTATATTCATCTTTTATGTATATTCATTATCCTTTTTCACAGTCCCCAATCATTTAAAATTATCGAGCATAAAAAAGACCAAGATATTTCTATCTCAGTCTATTTTTTCAAGTATAATTATTTACCTTGTTTTTCTTTAATAGCAGCTTGAGCAGCAGCTAAACGTGCAATAGGAACTCTAAATGGTGAACAAGATACATATGTTAATCCTACATTATGACAGAATTCAACACTTGATGGATCTCCACCATGTTCTCCACAAATACCAAGTTTAATATTTGGTCTTGTAGCAGTACCTTTTTCTACAGCCATTTTAACAAGTGTACCAACACCAGTTTGATCAATTCTTGCGAATGGATCTTGTTCATAAATCTTTGTTTCATAATAAGATTTTAAGAACTTACCAGCATCGTCTCTTGAGAAACCGAATGTCATTTGAGTCAAATCGTTTGTACCAAATGAGAAGAATTCAGCTTCCTTAGCAATTTCGTCTGCAGTTAATGCAGCTCTTGGAATTTCAATCATTGTACCAATATGGTATTCCATATCAGAATTCTTCGAATTTTTAACTTCTTCTGCAGTTTCAACAACTACATCTTTAACGAATTTTAATTCTTTAACTTCTCCTACTAATGGAATCATAATTTCAGGAACGATATCATATCCTTCTTCTTCCTTAACTTCAATAGCAGCTTCCATTAAAGCTCTTGTTTGCATTCTAGCTATTTCTGGATATGTTACAGCTAAACGGCATCCTCTATGTCCCATCATTGGATTGAATTCATGTAATTCGTCACATTTAGCTTTTACATGTTCAACTGTTACACCCATAGCATCAGCTAATTCTTTCATTTCTGCTTCTGTTTTTGGAATAAATTCATGTAAAGGTGGATCTAAATAACGAACTGTCATTGGAAGTCCTTTTAGTTCTTTATACATAGCTTTGAAATCACCTTTTTGATAAGGGATCAATAAATCTAAATATTTAACACGATCTTCTACAGTTTCAGATAGAATCATTTTTCTTAAATTAAAGATTCTTTCTTCATCGAAGAACATATGCTCAGTACGGCAAAGTCCAATACCTTCAGCACCTAATTCAATAGCTTTTTTAGTATCATTTGGAGTATCAGCATTAGTTCTAACGCCTAACTTACGATATTTATCAGCCCATGCCATAACACGTCCGAATTCCCCAGCGATAGTAGCATCAACTGTTGGAATTGCACCATCATAAATATTACCTGTAGTTCCATCAATTGAAATTACATCACCTTCATGATAAGTTTTTCCAGCTAAAGTAAATTCTTTTTTAGCTTCATTCATTTGGATTTCTCCACATCCTGATACACAGCAAGTACCCATACCACGAGCAACAACTGCAGCATGAGATGTCATACCACCACGTACTGTTAGGATACCTTGAGCAGCTTTCATACCACTAATATCTTCTGGAGATGTTTCAAGTCTTACAAGAATAACTTTTTCACCAGCTCCACCAAGGCCTTGTTTTTCAGCTTCTTCAGCAGTAAATACAACTTTACCACATGCGGCACCTGGAGATGCTCCTAATGCTTTTCCGATAGGAGTAGCTTCTTTTAGAGCTTTAGTATCGAATTGAGGATGTAATAATGTATCTAAGTTTCTTGGATCAATCATTAATACAGCTTCTTCTTCAGTACGCATTCCTTCATCAACTAAATCACAAGCAATTTTTAAAGCAGCTTGAGCAGTTCTCTTACCATTTCTTGTTTGTAACATATAAAGTTTACCATGTTCTACAGTAAATTCCATATCTTGCATGTCTCTATAATGTTCTTCTAGAGTTTTGCAAACTTTATTAAATTCTTCGAATGCTTCTGGGAATTTTGATTCCATTTCAGAAATGTGCATTGGTGTACGAACACCTGCAACAACGTCTTCACCTTGAGCATTTGTTAAGAATTCACCAAATAAACCTTTAGCTCCTGTAGCTGGGTCACGAGTAAATGCAACACCAGTACCACAATCATCACCCATGTTACCAAATGCCATAGATTGAACGTTAACTGCAGTTCCCCAAGAATAAGGAATGTCGTTATCTCTTCTATAAACATTAGCACGAGGATTATCCCAAGAACGGAATACAGCTTTGATTGCTCCCATTAATTGTTCTTTTGGATCTGTAGGGAATTCTTCACCAATCTTTTCTTTATATTCAGCTTTAAATTGGTTAGCTAATTCTTTTAGGTCTTCAGCACTAAGATCAACGTCTTGTGTTACACCTTTTTCTTCTTTCATTTTATCAATTAGTTCTTCGAAGTATTTCTTACCTACTTCCATTACTACGTCAGAATACATTTGAATGAATCTTCTATAGCAATCCCAAGCCCATCTAGCATTTCCTGATTTTTCAGCTAGAACATTTACTACTTCCTCATTTAAACCTAAATTAAGAATAGTATCCATCATACCTGGCATGGAAGCTCTTGCTCCTGATCTTACAGAAACGAGTAAAGGATTTTCTTTATCTCCGAACTTTTTACCAGTTATTTCTTCCATTTTACCGATATACTCATTAATTTGAGATTGAATTTCAGAATTTATTTCTCTTCCATCTTCATAATATTGAGTACATGCTTCTGTAGTGATAGTAAAACCTTGAGGTACTGGTAGACCAATATTAGTCATTTCTGCTAAGTTAGCACCTTTACCACCAAGAAGGTTTCTCATATCAGCATTACCTTCGGTAAATAAATAAACATATTTGTGCACAATGATTCCTCCCTTGCATATTATGTCACATGCATTATTATACCAATTAAAAATAAAAACAGGGGACATTACCACCTGTTTTTACAACAATTTTACGAATATACTTTATAAGCACCATTTTACTTTACAGTTCCTTTATATCTATAAATTTTAACACCTAAAAATTTTATTTTAAATTAATAATAGGTTCATAAAGATCAGAATATTCATTTATCGCTTCTAAAACACGAATAGCATATCTCTGACACAATATTCCTTCATCATCCAAATACTCATCAACAAGTTTTCCACCTAATGCTTGCATAGATTTACTAGATCCTAAATTACTTTTATCACAATCAAGTAAAACCTCATCAAGTCCATATTCATAACATACTTTTAAAGCCAAGTATAAATTAATCTTATTATATCCTTTTCTTCGTTCACTAGGTCTTATTCCATAACCAATATGTCCACCACTTCTTCTTAATTCATCATTAAGTTCTAAACGGATATTAATCATACCAACTATTCTACTATCGCTTTCTCGAATTAAATAATAAGTTAAAGCTCTGACACGACCTAGTCCTGGATTATTTAAATCGTTGTCTAATTTACAAAGCCATCCCTCATAATCTTCTAAATAACGTTGTAATCCACCACTTCCATGAATCTCCGAGTTATATTTATAATGTTCATTTATATAATCAATAGCAGCCATCTTATGTTCTAAAGATGGTCTTACTAATCTAAGTCTTTCCATTTTTTCACCTCTTTCTTTTTTATAATCATCTTTATAAATCCAATTGCATCTTAATTGATTTTTCTTTAAATCCTAAATGCTTATAAAATCCTTTAGCATTTTCATTAAATACCCAAACACTCAAATTTACAGAATCACATTTCTCCTCATTGGCAAATTGGATTGCCTTTTTCATAAGACTTTCACCAATGCCACTTTTCTGAGCGTGTTTTGAAACTGCTAAATTCTCAACGCCAAACACCTTTCTAGGTAAAGTAAGATTAGAGCCCATATTAACCATAACTCCAACCAAAAATCCTAGAATCTGTTCTCCATCATCGGCAACAAAAATTTCCATGTTTTCTTCATTAAGCATTTCTTTAAATCTAGAAAAATCAATCGGATCACAAAATCTAAAAATATTTGGTTCATTTTCCGCATGAAGATTTTGAACTTCTCTAAATATTCTCAAAACGCCTTCAAAATCTTCTTCCTTAGCTTTTCTTATCATAACATTTACTCCTTTCACTTTTTTAAATAACTACTCTTATCATAAACATAAGTTACAGCTACTCATTGCTTCACTAGTATTGTATTCGTAAAATTTTATTCATCTTCCTTTTGCCCATTTTCATCCTTATACACAAAAAGAGTCACCATATTAAGTGACTCCGCATACTTGCGTGTAGGATTTCTCCCTATGTAGCTCGAATTTATATTCTTATACATACTCACCCAGAGTACGAAAAGTCAAAAAGAGCGATATTACACAATAAATAGAAACTCACACCAATTTGCTTTCGTACATATTTTTTCATTTCAAATTTTTTTCTATATTTTTTCCATGTTTTCATAATACCTCTCCTTTCTAAGTTCGTGTTTTTAGATATAAAAAAATCACGAACAAAATATTCGTGACTCCGTTTAATACGTGTAGGTTCACACCCAGCACAGCTCAAATAAAATTTACTCTTATGTGCTCTCACTGGTAAAAAAATAACATACTAATTTTTAAGTGTCAACTTTTTCTCAAAAAAATCTTTATAAGTATCTATTGACGAGGAAAACTATTTAAGTAAGCGCTTCTAAGTCTTTCACTAGTTATATGAGTATAAATCTGAGTTGTCGATAAAGACTCATGCCCCAGTAACTCTTGAACCGTTTTTAAATCCGCACCATTATTAAGTAAATCAGTGGCAAAAGTATGTCTAAGTACGTGTGGTGAAATCTTATGTTTAAGTGCAGCATGATCAACTATCTTATTAATTATATTTTCAACACTTCTACTACTCAATCTTCCACCATCTTTATTAAGCAATAATGCATTTTCTTGTCTTTTAGATAACAAAAGAGGTCTTCCTTCTTCTAAATACATTTTTAAATATTTATAAGCATAATCACCAAACAAAACAATTCTTTCTTTATTACCTTTTCCTGTAACACGAATCTCTCTATCATCAAAATTAATGTCCTCTAATTTGAGATTAGTCAATTCAGACACACGCATCCCTGTTGCATATAAAAGTTCAACAATAAGTCTGTTTCTAATATTTAACGGAGTATCTAACTCAATTGAGTCGAAAATAACCTCTAACTCATTTCCTTGTAAAAAATTAGGTAGTTTCTTTTCTTTTTTAGGATTCTTTATCAACTTAAAAACATTAACTTGCACAACATTCTCTTTCTCTAAAAATGTATAAAAATGCCTTAATGCACTTAATATTCTAGCAACAGTACTTCTCGAAAATTTACATTCATCCAAATAACGCAAAAATTCTCTTATTTGATCTTTATTTATTGTTTTATAAGAAATATCCTTACATTCTATAAAGTCGCTATAAATCTTTAAATCATTACTATAACTTACTACAGTTGTTTCAGGATATTTTTTCTGTATCCTAAGATAATGAATGAATTTGTCAATTTTAACTTCTATCATCTTAACTTCACCATATTTATTATAACATTAACAAGAAAAGAAAAAAAAGACTTATTTTATAAGCCTTTTCAATTCTCCACGATTTTTTAAAGTTGTTGAAATAAGAGTAGCAAGAAACTTAAGTTCTTCATCACTCATCATTATTAATTCCGTAAAACTTAACGCTTTACCTCCAATAGATACACCTATATCTAATATACTATCTATCATATCCATACGTTCATCATCTTCTGGTTTTGGGGCATCATACGGAACTTCTTCTGAAACAATACCAAGTTTAGCTAGTTGTAAAGTGCTCAAAGATTCTCCATACATACTAAATATCTCTGCTTCTGTTAAAATTTCTAAATCTCTTTCATGCTTTTCATCCAATCCGTGAGCAATCATAGTTGCAGCTAATCTACTCGTAGTTTCTTTTTTTAAAGTTTCTTTCGCTCTCTGCATCGTTTTAGCAGGAGCATCTTCTTGCTTAGTAACTTTACGTCTGCTCTTTTTGATTTTAAATTGTTTTTTTAAAGCACTCAACTCATTATATTTCATAGTTTTCAATTCATCTAAACTATATCTAGGTTGAACAGCAGGATGACTATTTAAATAATCAAAAATCTCCTTTGGATATTCACTCATAGCAGACTTAATTCTAATGTACATAGCATTAATTTGAACATCGCTTTTTCCTTTTAACAATAGTTCAACATCATAAGTTGTATTTTCATTTAGAAATTGAACAATATTTTTAAACTCATAATCACTTAAATACATAGGAACACCTCTTATTAAATAAATATTATCTTATTTTTAAACAAAAAACAATTATTTAATCAACTTTTATTAAATTATGCTACTTTATCGTCATTTTCTTTAGTTAAAGAAGAAATATTTCTTTCAAAGAAGTCCTGTATTGAGATACGTTTAGACAATCTGACTAAAATTTTTCTTTTCAATTCATATTCGATATCTTTAAACAAAGACAATGCTCCTATTACGCCATTCATTCCTCTATCTTTAAAAATATTTATATTTTTTAAAACATATTTAAATTCATAAAGCTTCTTACTATCACTTTTTATATCACACATATTATATATCAAGCTTAACATTTTCTTATCTTCCAAATTATCTAAAATAAACATCAAGAACATACTCTCAGATAAAACGTTTATATCTTCTAAAAAAACTGTTCCTTCTTTAACTTCTCTGTTTTTTCCTTTTTCATAGTAAATGATAGCATAATCCATAAACATTTCTTCGCCATCTATCATATTCTTACTCAAAACATCACTTAATAAATCTACTCTTGTAAGTTTTCTTGTAAACTCATCTATTCCTTCTAAAGTACAAAGGTTTTCTCCAGCGTAAAAACTCGTTAAATTCCATTCTAAAGGAAGATAATCATTATTACCTCTTTTTATAGTTAATAAATATTTACGCCCCTTTTCCATATGAAAAAACCTCCTTAAGAGAAGGATTATATCATAATAATAAGTTTATAGTCAATTGATCTTTTATGTAAAAAACTTACCAAAATACTCAAAAAATCTTACTAATTTATCATTAATAAAATCATTTACACCTTCTCCTATATTATAACCAAGTTCTGTTACAGGAGTTCTAGTATCAACAACATTATTTTCTGTATAATCTTTTATATCAACAAAATCACCGTTTTTTACATCATTTTCAAATTCTTTTATCTTTTCTTCTGTTAAAATAGTTCTTTTATTTTCTTCACTAACATAATTTCCACTTTTTACTTGGTAATAGTTAATAAGGAACATAATAAAAAATACGATCATAATTCTTCTAAATATTACCCAAGCTTTATGACTATTTTTCATAGCCGATCACCTCTCTAAGTATTTCAAAATCACTTTTGCTAATACCTTCAAAGTATTATTTAGTTCCTCTATTTCATTATATTGTCCGCCAAGTTCAATTAGAACACTATGATTGCTTATATTTTGATTATAAATTCCATTTACTCCAGCTCCTTCCTTCAAAGATATTCCCCTTGTAATACCACTTACTTCATTTTCAAGAAGTTCATTCATTTTTTTAGCCAACTCGTAGTTTACTTCATATCCTTCATATTCTGCTCCAACTACAAATAATATTCTGGCGTATTTTTCATTATCTTTTTCTAACAAAGTCTTAGACAAAGCAGCCGAATCTCTATGTAAATCTATAATCAATTCTAAATCTTTATTTTCGCTTATAACTGGCATAATGAGTTCTTTTGAAGCATCATAACTATATTTATAAGACCAACCATTCTTTTTTAAAACATCTGTAACACTTTTATCCTCAACAATAACATCAACTCCTAAATCATTTAAGTAATCTCTTAATATATAACCCATCATCTTTACTGTAGGATTTATATTATAAACCTCCAAATACTTATCACTATACGCTTCGTTTTCATGAGTAGTATAAACATAAATTTTATGAGAACTAGCATTCGTATTACCAACAGGAACATCACTTTCCTCTTCTTTAAAAGTAAAAGCTTCTCCTAATATTATTTGAGGATTTTGATACTTATTCAAAATACCTTTTGAATTCTTACCATTTTTAGAATTTTCGATAATATGAGCAATTATTTCGTCATTATTAAGTTTTGATAAATACAAATTATATATCAAGTTATAAATAAGATTAAAAGAAATATATATTAAAATAATTAACATTAATATTTTTAATACATTGTATTTTTTTCTATGCTTACCCTTAAATCTTTTAGCCATTTTTTATCACCTTTTTTAAACTATATCTTGGTTTACAATAAAATTAAGTCGTTTTTTTTACTTTTGCTTGCCTTTTTCTAATATTTTTAGTATAATTCTATTTGTATTCAAGGGAAGGAGCGACGAAGATGGCTAATATTAAGAGTTCTAAAAAAGCAATCAAAGTTATAGCAAAGAAAACTAAAGCTAACCACGATTATAAAGCTAGAGTTAAAAATACTATTAAAGAATGCGAAAAAGCTATAGCTGCTAAGGATGTAGCCGCTGCTACTGAAGCTGTTAAAAAAGTACAAAAGAACATTGACAAAGCTGTTAGCAAAGGTGTAGTTAAAAAGAACACAGCTGATAGAGAAAAGTCAAGATTAAATAAAAAAGTTAAAGAAATGAAGTAATTTTACTTCATTTTTTTATTGCTCTTTTATCTAGTATGATATAATACAATAAGGTGATAATATGATAAAAATCAAAAACTTCTTATTTTTTACTTTAACAATAGCAATTATAGCTACAATATATATAAATCGCGACATTCTTTTAACAAGAATAACTGAATTCGCCAAACCAACAACTGAAATTGTCATTCCAGAAGCAAATAATTACACTAAGAAACAAAGTTTCAATTTCATAAAAAGTACCGACAACTATACTCCTTATAATTATGAAGATATAAAAAATATTTTCTATAGTGCTTTAAACCAAGGCTGGACAGAATTCACATTTAGATGTCCTACAGAATATACAAGTTGTTTAAAAGACATTTCAAGACTAAGTCATGATGAAATAGCACTGAGCGATATTAATAACTTTGTTCACCCTTACAACAGTTACTCTACTATAAAAACCTTATATGATGATACTGGAGAAGTAAAAATAAAGATTACTCATCTATATTCAGATGAAGAAATAGTAAAAATCGATAAAGAGATTGATAAAATAATTCTTTCAGTCACAGACAACAATATGACTATTGAAGAAAAAATAAAAGCATTACACGATCATATTATCAACGAAACGAAATACGACACTAAAAGATCTAATGAAGGCAAAAGTGAATACGATTCAGCTAGAATTAATGGTGTTTTATATGATCATTACGCCATATGTAGTGGTTATACCGATTTAATGGCTGTTATATTAGAAAAACTAAACGTTCCAAATTTCAAAGTAGCAAGTTCAACTCATGTTTGGAACGCTGTATATTTAAACAATACTTGGCTTCATCTAGACTTAACTTGGGATGATCCTGTAACAACATCAGGAAATGATATACTAGACGATTCTTACTTTCTTATAACTACCGAAAAACTAAAAAGTCTAGATAACGGTTCTTTAGAGCACACCTTTAATAAAGAGGTCTATACAGAATTAAAAAACTAAAAAAAACGCCGAATAACATTCGACGTTTTTTCATATAGTCATTTAACATAAAATAAATTTTTATTTCATAATTAAACTATTTTGCAAACAATATCTTCTCGCTATTATAAGACCTTACTATATAAAATAACACTACACCTATATAAACAATAGTTGAACCTATTGTAATTAAGACATTACTTAAACTAGCTGTATTAGTAAATAAATCCATCAAAATTTGTTCAAAATTACATATAGGTATTAAATAATAGCTTGCATTCAAATCTAATTCTAAGATAGAAACAAATAACGGAACAATACAAACCATATTTAATAAAGATACTGCACTCTGAGCTTCTTTATAAGTTCTAGAAAAACAAGTCAAAGCAAATGCAACTCCCGCAATAAAGAATGATGCTCCAGCAATGATTATCAAACTTCCAAAAATACTTTCAAAAGATAAAATAAATTCAAATTCTTCAAACATTGTATACACATGTTTACCAACTAATAAACTTCCAACAGTTAAAACAAAGCCCACTAATGAAGCGATAAATCCAACTATTACAGAAGATAAATATTTACCAGTTAATAATTCAGTTTTTTTAATTGGAAACGTTAAAATAGTTTCTAAAGTACCATTTTCTCTTTCTGTTGCTGTAACTCCTGTTGCCATACTTGATGTTGCCATACAAATAGCCATTATAATATAAGTAAACGATACAGTAAGAACGACATTTAACATGTAATTAGTATTACTTAAATCTTCATAATCTACCTCAAAATGATTATAAGCCTCATTCAAATCAATGCCATGGCTAATTAAATAAGCATTAGTTAAATAATCACTATAACTTTCTAAATATTGGGATAATATAACATTTAAAGACATCCCATTAGTGTTACTACTATTAGTATATATTTTATATTCATTGCTTTTCTCATTATACGTAACATACCCAGCAATATTATTACTTTCGTATTCTTTATCCAACTCATCTTTAGTATCATATTTTATATAATCAATATTTAAGCTATCCAAAATTTCCTTTTCTCCATCTGTTATATCATAATTAATACCAATTGTATAACTCATACTTTCACTTTCCTCAGCCGAATCATACATAGTACCATATAACATGATCATAGCAGGTATGATAAGGGGAAAAAGCAACATTCTAAGTACTGTCTTCTTATCCCTAAAAATACTTCGTAGCTCTTTTTTTAAAGTAATTAAAACATTCTTATTCATTAGTTTCACCTCCTATTAAAACAAAAAAGGCATCCCTTAAATTAGTTGTATTCGTCTCTTTTATTATACTTTTAGGAGTACCTTCTTTAATTACTTCCCCATGATGGATTAAAACCACTCTATCACAAATGTTTTCAGCTTCTTCCATATAATGAGTAGAATACAAAATACCTTTATCAGCTTTCTTTTCCTCTTTAATAAAATCTAATATTGTTTTACTAGAAATTATATCAAGTCCACTAGTAGCTTCATCAAAAATATAATATTTCGGATTATGAACAACACACCTAGCTATATTAACTCTTTGCATCTGTCCAGTAGATAAATTTTCTATTCTTTGATGTAAAAAACTATCTAAATTAAACCTTTTAGAAACAACTTTAATCCTTTTATCAATTTTTTCTTTTTCCATACCATAGTATAAAGCACACATCTCCAACAGCTCATATGGTGAAATATCTTTATAAAGTTTTGTATTACCAGATAAGAAAGATATTTTCTTTTTTATTTCAATATCATCATTTTTATAGCTTAAATTATCTATTTTTACCTCACCACTACTTGGTTCCATAATACCAGCACACATCCTAAGTAAGGTAGTTTTACCTGCTCCATTAGGCCCCAATATACCAAGAACTTCTCCTTCGTGAGCTTCAAAAGAAATATTATTATCTGCCAAAAACTTCAACTTTTTATTTTTGCTTATCTCTTTAGTAAATTCCTTTGTTACATTACAAATCTCAATCATTATTTTTCTCCTTTTCAATAAAGTCTATGACTTCAGCAACTGTTTCAGTAAAATTATTAAAATTGACATCGAACCAATTTACATCCAATTGATTATTAAAGAAAGTATACTGCCTTTTTGCATAATGCCTAGAGTTCTGTTTGATTTTGTCTAACGCTTCCTCCAACGACACCTTACCATCAAAATATTCATACATTTCCTTATATCCAATACCACCCATTAATGGTTTAGTTCTAATTCCTTTATCATAAAAACTACGAGCCTCATCTATCAAACCATTTTCCACCATGACATCAACTCTTTTATTTATTCTATCATATAAAACATCCCTATCAGTCGTTAAACCAATAATTACATGTTCATATAAACTAACAGGTTCTACACATTCAGTTTCAGTCTTATTTAAAAAACGTTCTAGTCTAACCCTATTATTTGGATGAATCAATGTATTTGGATCCTTCTCTCTAACTAAATCATACAACTCTTCATTAGAATATCCTGAATAATCAACACTACTTTTTTCTTCTAAACTAAATCTATAATCATACAAAGCTGCTTTCAAATAAAGTCCAGTTCCCCCAACAAAAACAATATTCCTATCCTTATACTTATCTAATAATTCTCTAACATCTTTTTGATAATCATACACTGTGTATTCTTCAGTAACATCTTTTATATCAAACAAGCAATGAGGAACTCCACATTTTTCTTCTTCAGTAACTTTAGCTGTACCTATATCTAAATCTTTATAAACTTGCATAGCATCAGCATTTATTATAATCGCATTATACTTTAAGGCCAGCTCTACTGATAACTTAGTTTTACCTACGCCTGTTGGTCCAACAATACATAAAATCATTAACTCACTTCCTTAATATCCTTATTATACGCTATATTTTAAAATTATAAAATATCAAGTTAAACACCAAAACAGCAAAATTTAATTAATCCTACTATCCTAAATTTATAAAAATTACAAATTATGATATAATTTAACCTTGAAAGGAAAAATGTATATGAAAAATCTAAATAAAAAAGAAAAAAAGAAAGACCAAGAAAATAAAAAAGATTATAGTCTTTGGACGAACTTGAAATTATCTTTTAAATACGCCAAGCATCAAAAAAAGGAATTTATTCTTTATTTTATTTTTAATGTACTCTTAGCAATCATCGGTGCAATTGCCCCTCTCTTATCAGCCAAACAATTACTGAAATTAACTGATGGAATTTTAAGTGAATTAATGGCTATCTCTATTCTTATTTTAATAATTGAAATAAGTAGAAATCTTTGCAACCTATTAGCAAGAAAATTTTCACAAATCTTTGCTGCTGAAATACTTAAAAAAATCCAAATAGATATTGCTCGCGAAGTATTAAAGATTGAAACTTCTGACTTAGACAAATCATCAAGTGGTATATTCATAGATCGTTTAGTTAAAGACACTGGCCGTATCGCCGATATTTTTCTTGACTTAAATATGTCTATTACCGAAGTCGTTACAAATATTGGTATTCTCTTCGCTGTCTTTGTAATCAACAAAGTATTATTCTTTTATTATATTATTGCTATATCTATCATCTTCGTTATCGAAAAAATAAGAATTAGTAAATTTATATCGGTTGACAAAAAATATCGTAAAGATGCCGAAAAAGCAACTGGTTTAGTTGGAGAATTAGTACGTGGCGTTAGAGATGTTAAAGTTCTTAATGCTAGCGAATCATTTATGAAAAAAATTAGCTCTGATATAAAAAAGATAAACGAAGAAAGATACGAAATGGGACGAATTCGTCGAACTTACACCTTCTTATCAGGATCTATTCGTGACATTTTAGATTTTACACTTGTTGCCTTAGCAGTATTTATGATATCTAAAAATTATTTAACAATCGCTAATTTTGTTGTCATATACATGTATCGTAATAAAATATTTGATTTACTAACTTTAGTCAGTCGTGTCTTAGAATGGATTAAGGACTTTAACTTATCTGCTGGTCGTGTTTTTGAAGTTATAGGTGATGATACATTTAAAAAAGAAAAATTCGGTACCAAACATATCAATAATATTAAAGGAGACTTCGAATTTAAAAACGTTCATTTCGGTTATAATGAAGAAAAAGAAGTTCTTAAAGGCATTAGTTTTAAAGTAAAACATAACGAAACAGTTTCTTTCGTTGGAAAATCTGGTGCTGGTAAATCAACAATATTCTCTCTTCTTGCTAAATTATATGAACCAACAAGTGGTAGCATATTAATTGATGGTATGAACATAAATGAACTTGATTGCGATTCAATTCGTGGTAATATCAGTATTATCACACAAAGTCCATATATTTTTAATTTAACAATTCGTGAAAACTTTACAATCGTTAAAGAAGATTTGACCGAAGAAGAAATGATTAAAGCTTGTAAATTAGCCAAATTACACGAATTTATAATGTCCCTACCTAACGGATATGACACACTAGTCGGTGAAGGAGGACTAACTTTATCTGGTGGACAAAGACAACGTCTCGCAATTGCTCGTGCCTTAGCCCAAAAAACAGAAATAATTCTTTTCGACGAAGCAACTAGTGCTTTAGATAACGAAACACAAAAAGGTATTCAAGATGCTATCAATAACATGAAAAACGAATATACTATTTTAATCATTGCACATCGTTTATCGACAGTTATTAACAGTGACAAAATAATGATTATTGATGATGGACAAATAACTGATACTGGTACTCATGAAGAACTTTTAAAAACGAATAAAGAATATAAAAAATTATACGAAATGGAATTAAAAGAAACAAAATAAACAAAAAGTACAACATTATTTTGATGTACTCTTTTTAATTCATCGCTCTTTTAAACATTTTTTCTAAATCATAAACACTAAATTTTATTATCGTAGGTCTACCATGAGGACAATTGTAAGGATTATCTGTATTAACAAGTTCCCTTAAAATTTCTTCTTGTGCCTCTGTACTAATTCTTGTATTAGCTTTAATAGACATCTTACAAGCCAAGGTAATTGCAATATGTTCATTAAACTTAACTCGATCAAAACGATTTCCAATCTTAATAATAGAATCAAATATTTTATGAATAGATTCCTCTTCCCATCCTTCTTTCAACCAAGTTGGATGTTCTTTAATCGTATACGTATTATATCCAAACTCTTCAACTACAAAGCCCATCCCTAATAAAACATCCATATGTTCTTTAATTGTTAAATAATCGCTAGCATTAAGTTCAATATTAATAGGAAATAACGGAGCGACAGTTGAAGTAACTTGTTCTTTAAGTGCTTTTAAATACTTATCATAATTTATTCTCTCTTGAGCTGCATGCTGATCAATTAAATAAACGCCTTCTTCATTCTGAGCAATTATATAAGTCCCTAAAGCTAATCCTACTGGATATAAAACCAACTTTTTCAATTCAGGATTAATAATTAAGTCCTTATCATTAGATGTTTCATATTGAGCATCCTCTTCTTGAACGCTAAAATCTAATTCAGTCTGATAATTAGCTTTCTTTTCTTCAACATCCTGTTCTTGTACTTTTTCTTCTACTATTTCATTTTTTACCATCGTATTAGGTAAATTTATCTCAACAGCTTCTTCTCTCAAAGCATTAGGGATTAACAACTCTTTATATAGCTTATCTTTTATTGTATCAACAATCATATTATAAAGTTCATTTGTTTTACTTAACTTAATATCTTGTTTTGTCGGATGAATATTAACATCTATCAAAGTAGGATCAGTTTCAAACTTTAATACAACGATCGGAAATTTAATATCTGGTTTATAAGTATAGTAAGCATCATTAATAGCTCTATTTAAATCATTATTTCTAACAATTCTGCCATTTACTATCGTAATCATATGATTGCGATTTGACTTTAAAACTTCTGGCTTACATATAAATCCTTCCATATCATAATCATCAGTAGAGCCCTTCACTTCAATCATTTTACTAGACACATTAAGTCCATATATTTCATGAATTGTCTTTAATAAATTCCCTGATCCACTTGTTTTTACAACTGTTTTGTCATTATTTGTAAGTTCAAACTTAATATCAGGATAGGAAAGTGCTAATTTTTCAATAAATGAAGTCGTATTAGCTAGTTCATATTGCTCACTCTTTAAGTATTTTAAACGTGCTGGAGTATTATAAAATAAATTAGAAATACTGATAACAGTTCCTTTTCTCGCATCAGCTGGCTCATTAATTTCCAACTTACCGCCTTTAATATGAATATGTGTACCAACATCACTCGCACAAGTAATCAAATCTACTTCTGAAACGGATGCAATCGAAGGCAATGCTTCACCACGAAAACCTAAAGTATTTATAAAAAACAAATCATCTTCACGGACCAATTTACTCGTAGCATGTCTTTGAAAAGACAAAAGTGCATCTTCGCTCTCCATCCCACTACCATCATCAGTGACTTTAATTTCCTTCAATCCGCCATCATATAAATCGACTTTAACACTCGTTGCTCCAGCATCTATACTATTCTCAACTAATTCCTTAACAACGGAAGCACATTTTTCCACAACCTCTCCAGCAGCAATTTTATTAGCTAAGTTTTCACTCATTACTTTAATCTTTGACATTTTATCACTTCTTTACTTAATCTCTAAACATTGACTTTCTAACTTCAAATAATTCCTTTAAGTCGCTATTTATCTCTAACTTACAAGCTTTCTTAATATTTATAAAACCTAAAGAACGAATAACCAAATCACTATTATTTGGAATATCTAAAATAAAACATTCCTTATCCTTTAATTTCACATTATTTGGAAATACTCTTTCAATCAAAACATCATTACTCATATAAAACGTTAAACTATTTTTTACATTTGATTGTAGTCTTATCTTATCTTCAATTAAAATACTACTAATTTCTTTAACCTGATAAGTAACTGGCTTAATAATATTTCTAGGATTTACTCGCTTCATCAAAGCAAATTCATCATCTGCATAAATAGTCTTTTCTAAAGTAAATCCAGGTGAATCTACTATTTTAATACCTTCACAATTATTAATCTCTATAAAATCAACTGTTGTATTAGGTATCAAACTAGTAGCAATCTCTGTTTTTTCATCCTCACTAAACGAAGAAATCTTATTTATAAGTGTACTCTTACCAGCATTAGTAAAACCTAATATATAGCATTCATTTACACCTTTTTCTTCTAAATTTCGTAATAGTGCTTTTGTATTAAAGTTCTTCTTCGTACTTTGAAAAATTACATCACAATATATACCATACTCACTCTTTAGCCACTCTTTAATCACATAATCTTTAATACTCTTAGGAACTATATCTACCTTACTTATAATTAAAGTTTTATCAACATTTATACTTTTAAAAGTATTCATCGTTTCCTCATTTACATTAAGTAAATCAACTAAAAAATAAACATACTTTGCTTTTTTATTAACTTCTTCTTTTATTTTATCATTAATATTATCTAACTTTGTAACAGCTTTCTCATTATAATGTATTATCTTAAAACATCTCTCACAATATAAAGAGTCCTTTATCTTTTCTAAGCTCGTATATCCTAGTTCTCCAACTTTTTCACTTTGCATTACTGCACCACAACCATGACATTTTCTAATCATAAAATACACCTCTTACAATAACTTTATCCTTCTTTATTATTTTATCTTCTTTTAATCTATTATACTTAGTTATAAAACTTTCTCTCTTAGCTAATGGTTCTACTAAAATACTTAAAATCCCTAATTTATTAGCTCCCTTAACATCAGTATACAACTGATCTCCAATCGCCGCTATTTTACCATATTCTATATTATATTTTTTAGATATCTTTTTATAGTTAAAACTAGCCGGTTTACAAGCTAAATAGCAAACATCAACATCTAGAGTCTTAGCAAATCTTTTTGCTCTCCAAGGCACTGCATTAGTTAAAATAACAATATTAAAACCTTTAAGCTTCAGCTCAGCAAAAAGTTTGATAACTTTCTTACTCGGCTTCCTAACATTAGTTTCTGCAATCGTATTATCTATATCAAATAATAAATATCGAATACCATTATTACTTAATTTATCATAATTAATACTAAATATATCCTTTTGATATATAACTGGCTTAAATAAATTAGACATCCTAATCGCCTCCACTACATTATACATTAAAAAACAAAATTTAAAAACAATTTACATAAGAAAAAACCACTTTTAGTGGTCTTATTCCTCCTCAGCTGAACATGTTGAATTACTTCTAGCAAAAATCTTCTCACATTCTGTATCAGCACATAAAAGTCCATCTTTAGTATATAAAATCTTAACTCCATTTCCGTTTTTTTCAGGAGTGAATGTTATAACACCTTTTTTAATTTTATACTTTCCAGTTTCTAAATCTTCTTCTAAAGCTTCATCTGAATTAGTAAAAGTATACTTCCCACCTTTTTTCAAATTATATAAAGCAATATTTGTTTTTGCATTACTTTGTTCAGAAGATAAAACTCCATTCATTTTACTTAACTCTTCTACATAGGTTCCAACTGAATCCATTGACGCAAATGACACTACATACGTATCATAAATATCCATATTCTCAACGTCTCCACCTAATTCTTCAGCATAATCATCTCTTGAATAATAATTACTTGCTTCAACGTTATCAAAACTCTCAATTTTCTTTTCAATAGCAGCTCTATCTTTTTCGGTATTATTTTTTTCTAATAAAACAACAATAGTAGCGGTTTCATTATAATTACACCAATATCCTTTATATTTTGTACCACATCCTCCAACTAATAAACAAATACAAACTAACGCTATTAAATAAACTCCTTTTTTCATCTTAAACATACCTTTCTAATACAAATTCTTTTTTGGTTTTTATTTCTTTTAACTTCATGCTTTTTTCAGTTAAATCTAAAATCTCATATGTCTTTTTATAATTTCCTTCTTCAGTATCATTTGTATAAATAACATCATCAATTACTTTATAATAAACATCTTTGAAATCATCATCATAGAATTCATCATTTCTGAAATTATGATTATATTCTCCTTCTTTAGTAGCAACACTATAAAAATTAACACCATGATAAAATATCCAACTAGTGTATATTGCTTTGTCTTCTTTATCACCTAACTTATATTCATAGTTTTCCCATGATCTAAGCACCATATAGTTTTTAGAATTTTTATAAAACTCTTTAGCTTCTTCTGTATCCCACGCCATATTTAACTTATCAAAAGACATTGCAATTTGACCATCTTCATAATACTGACGAGCTTCTTTTAGATATTCTTCCTTCTGTGTTGAACTTATCTTTCCAATATCACCTTTACTACTAAAACTTTTTAAATTGCTATACATGGAAGACAAATCAACATATTTTTCAGCAACATCAAATGACTTACCATCAAATGTATAATATGAATTATTATCAAAATCAAATAAATCAAAGTTATATAAAAATAAAGCTGACTCAGTATCAATATAATCACTTTCAATATAATAAATATTATTCTTAGTACTATTACTAACATTAGTCAAATTTTTCATAAAAACATCATAGTTATCTGATTCTTTATTAACAAAAGCAAAAATAAATCTTTTTTCATTTTGTGCAAGCAAATTATTTATAAGTTCTTCTCCTGTTAACTCAACTACTTTATATTCTTTCTTAGCACCACAAGAACACAATAACAGCATTATAGTAAATATAATAAGTATTTTGGCTTTCCTTATCATTAATCATCACCTATAAAAAATTATACCATTTTTAAGTATTTAATAAAACACTTTTAAATATAATTAAATTAGGTGATTTAATGTTTTTAAAACTAATTAATATTTTAAAAGGCTTCTTTTACTTTACTGGAAGTTATTCCAACAATGTATTTCCTCCTACTTTAAGTGCTGAAGAAGAACAGATTTGTATAAAAGAAATGGTAGCAGGCAATAAAGATGCTCGTAACAAATTAATTGAACATAATTTACGTCTAGTAGCTCACATAGTAAAAAGATTTGAAGGAAAAAACGTTTCAACAGATGATTTAATAAGTATTGGCACAATCGGTCTTATAAAAGGAATAGATAGCTATAATCCAGATAAAAAAATAAAGATAACGACTTATATAGCAAAATGTGCCGAAAATGAAATACTAATGTTTTTTAGAAGTAATAAAAAATATGCCAACGATATTAGTTTAAATGATTATATTGGCATAGATAAAGATGGTAACGAAATATCTTTAATTGACGTAATACCAAGTTCTGATGAAGACTTAACAACAACTATTTTTAAGAATATGAACATCGAATTATTACATGAATATTTAAGTATTTTAAACGAAAGAGAAAAGGACATCATTATAAAAAGATATGGTCTATATAATAGCGATATTTACACTCAAAAAGACGTTGCAGCTTTATTAAATATATCCAGAAGCTATGTTTCAAGAATTGAAAAAAGAGCCCTATCTAAGCTTTACAAAGAATTCTATAAAAAGCAAAAAAAAGGAAGTATTTCTACCCCCTATAATCATTCTCAATAGTATCAACATCATCAACTATTGTAAGTTGTTCTTCTACAACCTGTTTAATTCTTGATTTGTAAATTTTTAAACTTCTTCTAAGTTTGTCGGCTTCCAATTCTGTTTTTTCAGCTTCTATAAGTGCATCATTAATTATATGTGATGCATTTCTTTTCGCTTCATTAATAATTGATTTAGCTTCGTCTTTAGCTATCTGTTTTATTTGTCTCGATGAGTCTTCAGCCACTAGCACAGCCTTATTTAAAGTTGATTCAATTTCTTTATAATGTCTAATCTTTTCTTTTAACAAAGCAATTTCATTATCGCGACTTTTTAATTTTTTCAACATGTTTTCATACTCAGATGCAACTTCACCAACAAATGTATTTACTTCATTTTTATCATAACCATTCGCTGCTGTGTTAAATTTTTTCATGACTCACCTCATCAATCAAAAAAGTAAGTATTTATATTACCACTCTGGATTTTCTTCTATTTTGTCTTGTTCTTTATTGTCTTCACTAATTTTACCTTGAACATTAACATTCTTTGGTGTACATAAATAAATTCCAACACCTATTTTTTGCATTGTACCACCAATAGCATAAATACATCCACTTAAGAAATCAATAATTCTTTTTGCTTGATCAGATGTAACTCTTTTTAAATTAACAACTACACTATTTCTATTCTTTAAATGATCAGCAATTTGTTGACTTTCTGAATAAGCTCTAGGTTCAAGAAGTATCATTTTATTATTCGCATTAGCTACTTCAGGTTCTTCAGTTGCATAGTATTCGTCTTCTGCTCCACTAAGTCTTTGGTCATCATAATCCTCAGCTTCAAAAATCTTTTTTATACTAAATGCCATATATAAGCCTCCTATACTTTATTACCTACTAATTATATCTAATATTTTAGGATTTTTCAATATGATATATCAAAAAGTATATTTTTTTATTTTTGTTTTCTAAGACTATAGTTTGTTTCATCTCCCACAAGATAATTTAAATCTAACATCTGTAATATAGCCATCTCAAATATTTCGTGATTCTTTCTAATATCTTTTTTATCAGCTACTTCAAAAATTCTCTTTAATCTATTATGAACATCATTTGGTAAATTTTGTATCTTACTACCATATATTGTATCACCTTCAGCTCCTACAACAACAATAGTACCACCTTTCTTCGCATAGTAAACTTTAATACTGTTCCCATCAATATACTCAAAAGAAATATCACTTGAATCATCTACTACCACACCATTTTCTCCTCTAGATAAACGAAGAAGAACTCTAAATATTTCATCATAATGTAGAGAATCAATACTTGCAATATTATTCAAAATACAAGGAACATTATTATCGTCAGTTAAATAATAGAATATATTATTGCCACCTATATTTTCTTTTGCAGTTGAAACAATAGTACTAGCCGTCTGCAATTTCAGAGCAATGGCATCATAAGACATCTGCATCTCCTCAGGTATTTCTAAATCTTCCATATACTTGCATAATGAAACTATATCCTTTAAAATTCTAGACAAAAACTTATTTACTTCCGTATTCTCAGAGTCTTCCAAAAATGTTAAAGCCTCTCCAAATGCAATTAACTCTTTATAATCTAAATATTTTTCTGTTAGTCTTTTTGATTCTTGTATTTCTTCAGCACGAATTAATTTACTCATAGAAGAAACATATCTTTTTTGTTGTATTCCATCTATTCCAGCTTCCTCTAAAAGTCTTCTAAAATAATCTAAACTAGGAGCAATTTTTATAATTTCATCTCCATTTATGTATTCTTTTAATTCAGCTATATTCTTTTTCTTTTTTTCTAAATCTTCTCTTCTTTCATCTGGTTCCTTACTTTCAAATTGTAAACTGACTTCATTTTTTAGGCCAATAATAGTTGTTTCATATTTTTCCGCAAAATCATTCGGACATAACATTCTAATAATTTTATCCAGCATAAACAACACAGAACTTAAACTTACATCAGAACGTAATTGTAAATTTTCGTCAAAATTCTCAGCAAGATTACGTTCTACTATCGCTACAAAATCTTCTTCTGACATTGATATTTTCTTAAACAGACTCATTATCATATCTAACAAATCTTTCATATCAAGTTTTTTCAATTCACCAAATTCTAAAATAGATTGAACTACAAAATTATTAGGAATAATTGCTTTGTTAAACCCTTTACCATTAAAACTTTTCATCGTTTCCATCAATTGCTGTAACTTATCTTCCATTTGTAATCTTTGATGTTGAAGTCTTTTAACTTCTCTTCTATAGACAAATTCATTTAAATCACTGTCTTTAATTCGTGAAAAGAACTTAAATCTTTTCTTTTTAAACTCGCTATATTGTCTTAATATTTCTTCTCTTGTCCCATAATTTCTATAGTCAAAATTATCTATAGACGGAAATTTTTCTATTTGAGTATCTAGTGCTCCCAAATCCCCCAAAGTTTTTTCAATATTACTTTTAACAAATTCTCTGTATGTCATTTTTCTTCAACTCCCCTTCTAAAAATACGTTTTCTATTATATAATACATATTTTTTCAGAACAAACGAAAAGGCAGAATTTATCTGCCTTTGACTATAATTTTACACTAAAAATCAATTTTCTCTTTTAAATAATCTACAACTTCATCAACATTTAACTTAATTTGTTCCATTGTATCACGATCTCTTATAGTAACAGTATTATTATTTATCGTTTCATCATCTATTGTAATACTAAATGGTGTACCAACAGCATCATTTCTTCTATAACGTTTACCAATTGAACCAGATTCATCATAACTTACATTGAATTCTTTACATAACTTAGCATAGATTTCCATTGCTTTCTCACCATGAACTTTTTTAATTAATGGTAAAATAGTTGCTTTAACTGGAGCAAGTGCTGGATGTATTTTTAATACTTCTCTTGTATCTCCATTTTCAAGTTCTTCTTTTTCATAAGCATTACAAATAAACGCTAAAATAGCTCTATCTAAACCTAAAGATGGTTCAATTACATAAGGAGTATATCTTTCATTAGTTTCTGGATCTAAGTATCTTAAATCAGTCTTAGAATGTTCCATATGTACTGATAAATCATAATCTGTTCTATCAGCAATACCCCATAATTCTCCCCATCCCATTGGGAATAAGAATTCAATATCAGTAGTTGCTTTACTATAGAATGATAATTCTTCCTTAGCATGATCTCTGTATCTTAAATTATCTTTCTTCATTCCTAATGATTTTAACCAATCAATACAATAATTTTTCCAATATCCAAACCATTCTAAATCAGTATTTGGTTTACAAAAGAATTCTAATTCCATTTGTTCAAATTCTCTTGTACGGAATGTAAAGTTACCAGGTGTAATTTCATTTCTAAAACTCTTACCAGTTTGTCCAATACCAAAAGGTACTTTAGCTCTCATACTTCTTTGAACATTTAAGAAATTAACAAATATACCTTGTGCAGTTTCACCACGTAAATAAACTTTATTCTTAGTATCTTCAGTAACACCTTGATGAGTTTCGAAAAGTAAATTGAACTTTCTAATTGGTGTAAAATCTTCACTACCACATTTAGGACAAACTATATGATTATCCTTGATGAAGCTTTCAATTTTTTCATTCTCCCATCCGTCACCAGTTTCTTCTCCTTTAGTAAATTCTTCAATTAATTTATCAGCTCTATGACGACTTTTACATTTTTTACAATCAATTAGTGGATCATTAAAATTTGTAACATGTCCTGATGCAACCCATACTTCTGGATTCATTAATATTGCAGCATCTAATCCATAATTATAAGGATTTTCTTGAATAAACTTTTTCCACCAAGCACGACGAACATTTTCTTTTAACTCTTTTCCTAAAGGTCCGTAATCCCAAGTATTAGAAAGCCCTCCATATATTTCACTTCCTTGGAATATAAATCCATATTGTTTACAGTAATTAACTATATCTTCCATTTTTATTTTTTCCATAATTTATCTCCTTCATATTTATTTTATTATTATATCTTACACAAGAACAAGCAACCTCGTTCCTTCTCCCAATAAGCAATAACTCGTTTCATAATTCCACTCCCTTTTTAGAAAATAAAAAAACTTCCAGAAACACGTAGGAACGAATATATAATCCGCGGTTCCATCCTACTTATTTCTAGAAGAAATCAACTTAATTTATATAGCTCGTGGTTGCCAACCCAGTCATCACTTGTATGTCTTAATTATAACAAATATTTTTTCTAAGTCAACAAGATTTTAAAAAGCTATCATGTTAATTTTTTTATAGTTTGTAGTTTGATAGATAAAAGGAAAAGAATTAATTTAGAAATAAAATTATTCTTTTTTAATAAGGAAAACAAAAATATTTATCGATTTATGGTTTAGTATTAAATACTTTCAGCCTAGGAACCTCTTAGCCAACCCCATAATCTTTTGATGTGTTTCTTTTCAAAACACGTGTTATATAATATCACATTTTTCTAATTTGTCTAATTTTTCTATATTTTTTCAAAATAAATTTAAATCAGCCAAATCAATATCATATTTTTCTTTTAATATCTTCTTATTTTCTTTCGTCTTTTCAATCAAAGCTTGTGGACATTTTTCAATCATTAAATCATATATTTCGCTACCTTCAGCATACATATGACGTGTCGACCAATTATTTACTACATGTATTTCACGATCCCTGCTTATTGCATACACATAATGATTGAGTCCATTATTAAACATAAATTTTCCAATACCAAGCTTACTATATAAAAGAACAACCTCGTCAAACTTTATAATATCAAAAGTTTCAAAATCTATATAAAAACTTTTAGTAAGTATAGCATCCTTATTTAAATCAAAAGTACCATCCGCAACTTCTTTATCTAAAATATCTTTATATTTTTCTAGCGCTAATTCTGTTCGAACAATACGCATCTGCAACTTAAAATACTCATCATAAACAGGCAAATACCTTGTATTATTAATCCCAAACAATGCATCAGTACTATTTATAACCTCTTTTTTTCTTTTATTATAATATTCTAATAAATGCTTATATCCATATAATTTCATTATTCCAACTTCTTACTTAAGACTTTCTATTTTCCTTTTTTATTTCAGTATCACTATACTTAACTATATAATAATCATTAAAACTTTCTCCCATTCATTTCACCTTCAATAATCATACCATGAATCTACTTTGTTTTTGCTAAAATCCACTTCTCTATCAGCTCATCTCCATGTGGACTTATCGCACACTCCAATTCGGCAATTTCCCTCATAAGTTTTTTGTTTGATTGATAAAAATATACAATATCATCTATTCTTTTAGTTACAGTAGCCTCAATCTTTCCGTGCAAATATTTAAGTTCTTCCTTATCCAAACTCATTAAAGGAAGTGCTCCAATAGCATAGCTTATCTCCTTATACTTTCTGTTAAATACAGCTCTATTTCCAGGATAAATAAGATAATGTCCATCAAACTCATCACCAGTTGGTTTAGCTACATAACTACTATATCTTTCATCTTTAAAACTAAAATCAGATTTATCAGCAAATAAGGAACTAGTCGGATCATATAAATACTTTTTATCACCTTCAGCAATTCCAACCAAGGCATGTGTCCACGTTATAAAAGGATTACGAAGTCTTTCTTCTGGATTACAACTTTCTTCTCTTTTTACCATCAAAGGAGAAGCAACAAGCCCTAATTCACTAAATAAATCCGCCGCAAAAGAAGCATAATGACGACATACACATCTTCCAGAAGCCATACGTGCTCCAAGTAACTCAGTAGTCATAACTCTATCATATTTATAATTATAATAAATATTATTAGAATCTTGTGATAAAATTCCGCCATTTTGAAAAGCATCAAAGTAAAGAACAGCTTCCTTTGAATTGCTATAACCCATATCTCGAATTAAAGTAGCTACTTTTCTTATAAACTCATCATACAGCCTTGAACACTCTTTATATTCTAAAGAATTCCTAACCATAGATGCCATATCATTAATTATATAACTATTGTCTTTCCAAGCATAAAAAAGTCTAAACATAACTATTGGAGCTGCAATATTTACAAATAAATTTGCTGGAAAACCTTGCAAAATTCCTGACATTTCCCCAGCAAGTAGTATAGACATACTAACTAAATTGTTTTTGTTCTTTAAAAATCTTGCTAATCTTTGACTTTTTAAATCAGCTTCCAACCTCAACATATCTATATTTTCTGGCATAACAGCACCTCCCAACTAAATTATTTTCTTACTAACCACTTCTTTATTGGTTCATCACTTCGTGGTGTTAATTCTTTTTCTAATTCACTAATATTAATTGTCAATTCCTTCATCCTCGCAACGAAATCACTTATTTCTAAAAAATTATGTTTGCATAAACCATCAATTTTCTTAACCTTATCTCTAAAAGTATCTTCATCAACAAGCAACATTGGACAATCATAAACAATTTTTGCCTCACCCCAGTTTTCATCTTTTAACTTAGCACGTTTACTATTAATCAAGAAATATTTACATACCCTATCTGTTCCAAGATAACTATGAAAAACCTCGCCAATTCTATTAATTTCGTCAATCTTCCCAAAATTAAAACCAACTCTACCAGCAAAAGCACTAACAGTTGGATCATATATAATCTTACTACCACTATTCTCGACTCCAACTACAGCGTGATTAAAAAGATTTTCTTCCTTTCTTAATTGCCTTATAGTATCTCCGCTTTTTACATTCAACCATCCTGCAATATAATCTACATTCAAAACATCAGTTACTAACGAAGCCATATGTCTACAGATACTAACTCCACTAATCGTCCTCGCTCCCATTAAATCAAAAAGGTACTCAGTATCATAATTATACATATGATAAATATTATGCCCAGTAGAGGATAAAAAACCATTTCTTAACAGATAATCCAAAAATAAAGTTGCTTCTATACTATCAAAAAAATCAAAATTCCTAATAAATTTAGCAACCTCCAAAACATAATAATCATATAAACTTCTACATTCTCTATAAGTAGAAGTAGTCCTCAAGAACCTCGCAACACCACTTATTACAGCATCTCTATCTTTAACATTTTTATCTATCTCTTTTTTTATAGTTAACATATCTAAATATTCATATTCATCCATAACCATCGACCTTCTTTAAGAAACTAAATCACTTATAAAAAATTATATTACACTAAAAGAACCTTTTTATCAACATTAACACCAAAAAAGAATTAACCAGTTATTCGGCTAATTCTTTTTAAAAAATCTTTACTTTTCAAATAGATTCCTGTATATCTTTCATAATACTTATCTAAAAAATAATTTATTTCATTAGCAGTACTACTTTGAATCTTAATATCAGAAATCGAACTTATTTCAATCAAATAATACATTCTAATTAACTTAATACTTTTTGGACTCAAAACAATTTCATTGGTGTAACAGTTCTGACACAGGAAGCCCCCTTCATCAGGATCCAGTGTCACTATATTCGTTTTATTACCACACTTAATACAACAATCTAAATTAAGTCCAACTCCTAAATACTCTAAATACTTTAATTCCAAAATATTAGTAAGTATTAAAGGATTCTTTCCTTCATTAAGCTTCTTAACTGTATTAATAAACATTTCAAATATAATCGGCTCACTATTTTGCTTCGCCACCTGATAAGTAAGATCAGTAATGTAACTCATAAAACTAATTAATTCGATATCACTCTTTAAATTAGTAAAATTATCTATAATATCGACATCAACTAACTTAGAAAGTTTATTCTCATTATAATTAATATGAAAATACCCATAAGTAAATTTCATCGTTTTAGTACGTAAAGGATTTTTAACACTTTTAACATTACTACACATAATGCCTATCATTCCATGATCCTTTGTGAGTACATTTATTATCTTCGAATTATCTCCATAAGGAGTCTCTGTTATAATTATCCCCTCAAATTTACTTATCATATACATCACTTCTACTTATTTTATTTACTTTACTCAAATTTATTATCATTCATTTTCCAAAATAGTTTTACTATGTCCAAATCCTCAAACGTAGTTATCTTTATATTAGTATAGTCACTATTTATTATTTTTACTCGATAACCATTTTCTTCGAATAACATACAATCATCAGTCGCACTATCATCTTTTGCTTTTTCATGTACCATTAAAAGTATTTCTCTTTTAAAACATTGTGGAGTTTGAATAATGTAAGTATTACTTCTGTTGGTTGTATTTTTCACAATTCCATTCTCATCTGCAATTTTAATTGTATCTTTAGATTTTACTCCCATTGTAACCGCGTCAAATTCTTTCATACTCTCAATACATTGATTGATATATTCTTGTTTAATTAAAGGTCTTGCTCCATCATGAATAATAACATAATCAGAACATGTCTTTTTTAAACAATTGAAGACAGACTCTTTTCTTGAAGCCCCTCCAAAAACGATTTTAACGCTTTTCTCAATTTTTTCTTCTTTTACTATGTTTTCAACAATACTTTTTTCACTCTCTCGAGTAGCAATTATAATATCACTAATATATTTATTTAACGCAAACTCTCTTAAACTATATGACAATACAGTTCTATTATTTATTTTTTCAAAGTTCTTATTCGTCCCCGTTTTATACCTACTACTGCTTCCAGCACATAATAGAATCGCCGTCACATTCTTATTCATTTTATTACATCCTTTATAACTATTAAAGCATAGATATTTTCATTTTTAAACACATTTCATCCTATAAAACGAATTAATTCCTACTTTATTTTCCCTTTATATTTTAAATAATATTCTATCTTACCTGTTTTCTTAAAAAGCTCCCAAGCTCTCTCCTTTTTCATAAAAAGAACCCATCCTTTCTATTTATATAATGGGTTCTTTTATTATTTTTTATTCACTAATTTATATAATCTTTTTCATTGAAACCTAATTCGTTCAAATATCTCTCCTTATCACGCCAATTTTTAATTGTCTTAACGTATAATTCTAAGTATACTTTCTTACCAACTAGATTTTCAATATCTTTACGTGCTTCAATACCTACTGTTTTAAGTAAAGAACCTTGTTTACCAATTATTATCTTCTTTATTGAATCTCTATCTACAATAATATCTACTGTAATATTAATAATCTTACTTTTTTCTTCAAACTTTGATGTTATACAAGTTACACTATGAGGAATCTCCTCTTCAGTCATTCTAAATATTTTCTCTCTAACAAATTCACTTACTAAGAAACTCATCGTACTAGTTGTAATCATATCGTCATCAAAATAACGCATATCATCTTCTAAATATTTCTTAATAACATCAAGCAATCTATCAACGTTATTGCGAGAAATTGCTGAAATTGGAACAATCTCAGCAAAATCATATAAATCTTTATAATCAGTTATTGCTTTAATTATTTCATTATCAGTCATCTTATCAATTTTATTTAAAACTAACACTACTGGAGAACTAGTTCCCTCTAAAGAAGCAATTATCTTCTTATCACCTGTACCTAAGCCATCTTTAGCATCTACTAAAAGTAGTACTAAATCAACATCCTTAGTTAAACTTTGAGCTTCTTTATTTAATACTTTGCCTAACTTATTTAATGGTTTATGGATTCCTGGAGTATCAACAAATACTATTTGGTATCCATCTTCATTATAAATACCTTGAATAATATTTCTTGTTGTTTGTGGTTTATTACTGGTTATAGCAATCTTTTGATTAATTAATGTGTTTAATAATGTTGACTTACCTACATTAGGACGTCCTATTAAACTAACAAATCCGCTTTTCATCAATTACAATCCTAATAAATTCATAATATAAGGAACATAAACAACAACACCCATAGCTGCTGCCATAATAGCTAAAACAAAAGTTGCTGCACTACCACAATCCTTAGCAATCTTAGCTAAAGGATGAATATCCAATGTTACTAAGTCAACTACTGCTTCTATAGCTGTATTAATAAGTTCTGCTGCTAAAACCATACCTATTGCTAGTAATGTAACTAACCATTCCATACCACTAACATGAAAAAAGAAATTAGCAGCTACTACACAAATCGTTGCAATAACATGAACCAACATACTTTGTTCATATTTATAAGCATATTTTAATCCTTCTATTGAATATCCAAAACTTCTAAAAAATCTTCCAAAACCACGTTTTTTAATTTCATCTCTTGATATCTTTGTCATTTAAAATCAACTCCTGTAACGAAAACATTTCCTTCTCATCTTCTGGTTCCATATGATCATACCCAAGCAAGTGTAATAATCCATGAACCGCTAAAAAAGATAGTTCTCTTTTTTCACTATGACCATAATCAAGTGCTTGCCTTTTCATTTGTGGAATACAAATATAAATATCACCAAGCATTCGTATATCATTATACCTTAAATCTTCATTATCTTCAAATGCAAATGATATAACATCAGTAATTCTGTCAACTTTTCTATAACTTCTGTTGATTTCATGAATTTCTTCATCACCAACAAATATGATTGAGAATACTGCGTGCTCAACACTCTCATGTTCCAAAGTATAATCAAGTACTTCATATAAATAATCATAATCCTTATACATTTCATTATCTTCTATTACATAATCATTTCTCATAATAAACGAATCCCCCAAATATTTCCAAATAAGATTAACATAATTATTATTACTATTATCGCTAAGACGTTATAAAATATATCGTTTTGTAAGAATTTAGGCAAATGCAACTTTATAGCTCTAACACTTATATAACACATAAAGCCCATAATTGCTCCCAAAACATTTAAGATAATATCATCAACATCAAATGCACGTCCTATTTTAAACTGAATTAACTCTGCTGTCAAACTTATCAATATCGAAACAATTAAAATATGGTGTATTTTCTTAGCTTTCAAATAATCGGATACAAAATAACCAAAAGGTATAAATAATACTATATTACCTATTACATTAAAGAAGAATGCTCTTGTTCCAATACTATATCTTGTCATCTCTTTAAAAGGTATTAAATTAAGACCACTACTAGCATTTTCTGTACTCAATAGTAAATAATATAAAAGAAGTACATAAACGATAAAAACTAAATTATAAAACTCTTTATAAAAAATAAACTTTTCATTATTAATAAAAACTCTTGTCATTTTTAAAACAATCATAATAACAGCAAACAAAGTTAACATCGGCCACATATTATTTATTGCATTATAAAACGTTTCATAAAAAGGAGAAGAAAAGTTCACCATACTACCACATCCTATTTTTTATTAATTATCTGTATTTTCGCTTTGTTTATTACTATTTGTATCTTCTTCTATCGTTGCAGTTCTTACTTCGCTGATTTGTTCTTCCGCTACTATAAATATTTCTATATCTATTGTACTATTATTATCACTTTTTTTCAAAACTTTTCTATCAATAATTTGATATTCTCCTTCTAAAGTCTTATCCATTTTATCTAGAACCAACTTATCTATCATTTCATCCATTTCATCATTTGATAATTCACGAGTATTCTTCTCCACTTCAATCTCTTTTATAAAGATAAGTTCGAAGCCAAATAGATTAATAATTCGTTTTTCTTCCTGAACAAATTCATTAAGTCGACTTTTGAAAATCTTATACTTTTTATTATTAAATTCTACTCCTAAATTAAATCGCTTCTTTTCTTTTTTTATTATATCATCTTGAGTTTTAGGCAAACTTATATTAATTGTATACCATGTTTTACCATAAACAGTTCCTTGTGCACATACTCGCGTTTTAACTTCCTCATTATAAGATATATCTCCCGAAATAATGACATCATCCTTCTTAACACTATCATTAATTGCCTTTATTTCCATACCGTCACTCGCAATAATCCTCGTTATCATAGCATCTTTAGTAGAAACAACATGACAATACTCTTCGTGTTCTATCTTTCCTTTTTCTATTTTCGGTTCTAGATTAACAACATATCTCATTCCAATTCTTTCTATATTAATCCATTCAAGTAAGCCTTTATTATTATTTAAAATATTATTTTTTATTTCTAATAGTTTCTGATCACTTTTTATAATTGTATATTTTCTAATTCCTTCTTTATCTAACTCATTTAATATTGTACTCTGTAAATTTTTATTATTAGTTAGAACATTTACATCAATAATAATTCTAGTAAACACAAAAATAAAGAACAACGTTAAAGCGAAGTACATAATAACATACTTAAAACTAAAAATATATTCTTTCCAATCTTCTACGCCATATTTCTTAATTACTTTTATACTAAAAAATTTATCTATTTTACTATAGTCACTACTATCAATTAATAAAACAATATAATCCTTTCCATAAACTATATTATATATGTTAACATTAAGATTTCTTATATATTTAATGGTCTTATTTGATGACTTTGTAACAATCTTTACTTCTATTTTATTTATAAAGATATTCCATACTTTCTATATGACCATTAAATAATATTTCATTGTCAACCATCTTAGCTACCTTAAAATCTCTACCATTAATATTTAAAAGAAATTCATCAAACTTTATTGAAATTAAGTTATCATTTATTGCTTTTAATTCAACATAATTATTTATATAAATCTTATTTAAGCTTAAATTTATATTATAAGAGTTATCTCTTAAATAATTACTAATCTTATCCTTTAACATATATTATCACCTTAGTTAAATATATGAAAAAAAGAAGATTTTATTTATCTTCTTTCTCATCTTTCACATATTCTTCTACATGTTTTCTAAAATCAGTAGAAGAATACTTTCCGCTTCTATAAGTATATTTAACATCACAATATTCACGAAGGCCTTCGAATTTAGGATCACCTTCCCAATCGCTACCCATTGCTACAATAGAAATTCCATACTTTTTTATATCATCTGGTTTTTGTTCCCAATGTGTTTCAGGTATGACTTCATCAACATACTTAATTGACTCCATAACAAATTTTCTTTCTTCATAGGAAAGGTATGATTTCTTATGTTTAATTGCGTTAAATTCATCTGTAGAAACACCTACTATCAGATAATCTCCCATTGCTTTGGCATCTCTTAAATGTTCAATATGCCCAGCTGTAATTAAATCGTATGTTCCATAAGTTATAACTTTTTTCATTCTATCCACCTACTTTTTCAAAACATCTTTGAATATGACTTCAATTACTCTTAAACTAGCATCTCCATCATCCAAATAGTTAAACTTTTTATTAAATTTTTCATATTTTTTCTCATACTTCTTAGATATTTTATCTATATTTAAAATAATATCTTCTACTTCATCTTGTGTCTTCGCAATTGGTCCAGGTAACTCATCCAATGATATATAAAAATCTCTTAAATTATTTTTATAATCATCAAAATCGTACATATAATAGACTATTGGCTTTTTTAGATTGGCAAAGTCAAAGAAAATACTTGAATAATCAGTCATAATAATATCAGAAACTAAATAAAGCTCATTAATCTCATCATACCTTGCAACATTATAAACAAATCCTTTATATTTTTCTAAGTCTATACTATTTGCAATAAAATAGTGAGGACTAAACAAAATTACGTAGTCTTTAGAAAACTTATCCTTTAACCTATCAAAATCTATTGCTAAAGAATAAGTATATCCAACACCCGAAGTATGTTGATTATCTCTAAATGTTGGCATATAAAATAAAACTTTTTTATTTTTTGGTAATCCTAACTTTTTCTTAATAGCATCAATATCTTTTTTTGTTTTATTAAACAAGAAATCATTTCTTGGATACCCTTTTTCAATAATAATATTTTCTTTTCCTAAAGCCTTTAAATTAAATGAAGAAGTAAACTTTTCAGTACAATATTTAGAAGGAGAAATAAAATAATCAAATCTTGCAGCATCAATATCATTTCTACGTCTAATTTCTTCCACAGTATTTAAACTAGCTCCATTAACTTCAATATCATACCTCAATTTTTTTAAAGGTGTCCCATGCCAACATTGAACATATACCTGTCCCTCTTTTTTATCAATCTCCTCAGGCATAATAGAATTAACAATCCAATATTTAGCTTTAGCACAATACTTGTAATAATCTTCTGATTTACTAACTACAATACGTAAATTCTTAAATTCAGCTACTTCATGTTTTTCAGGATCTTGAAAAGCCCAAATCATTTCGTAATCTTGAAATTCTTCCATCGTAATCATTTTTTCGTAAATCGCCTTAGGTGAACAAGTATAATTTCTACCACCGAAAGCTTCAAACAAAATAGTCTTTTCATCTACTTTATATTTATTCTTATATTTACTATACTTAATCTTATTTGTTGTAAGCAACGCTTTTCTTGCTATCTTTCTAAGCGTTTTACTCTTTTTGCACATATCTGAAGCAACTTTTCTTAACTTATTCATCTAAACACCTCTTTATTAAATCCATTAATGCTTGTGTACTTTTACCCTTTATTTGTGGTGTATATTTTTCTTTAAAACTTTCAAAAGTTTTCATATCATACTTATCTTTATTAATTATCTTCATGATATCTTTAACATCTTTACTAGTAATACTACCTAACTCACCAAATAAATCTAAATTAATTCCATTCGTTTTTGAGTACTCATCATAATCGTAAACATAAATTAATATTTTTTTACTCATAACCGCTGCATCAACCATCAAAGCTGAATAATCAGTTATACAATAATCACATACTTTCAGAATATCAAATACCGAAAAATCACTGGAATTAATCGCCGTTACTCTATCATCATTAACCGTCTCTTCGACCTTCGAATGATACGTAATAATTAAATTAACTTTATCAAAATCTGTATTATTAATAATATCTTCATAATTATATTTTTTATCATTTCTAAAAGTTGGAGAATACAAAACATTTATTTTCTTTTTTAAATTAGGATATTTCTTATATATTTTTTCTTCTATCTTTTTGTCTTTTCTCTTTAGATAATCAACACTAGGAGTTCCAATAGCCAACACTTTTTCTAGTGAAACATTAAAAGCTTCTGCAAAATAAGGATTCATTCCTTCACTACCAGATATAACATAATCATAGTTAGCATGCATTTTTAAGATTTTAGCAACATTAGGAGAAATTCCATCTATTCTACCTACTGATTGGTAACCGAATTTCTTTATCGCTCCCAAAGCATGCCACAGTTGAATAACCTTCGTTCCTTTTTTATGTTTAAGTAAACTAACTGGTATATTATAACCATCTACAATAATAACTTTTGAAGAAGCTATAATAGCCATCTGCTCATACAAGCTAAAATAATAAGCAAGTGAGCCCTTTAGATTCGTTAATATCTTATTTAAAAAGCCCTGTGTATTAGAATAATTACCTTGTGTTCTAATACTATCATTAATACTTGTAGTAATCTTCTTACAAACCACTTTATATCCAATATGTTCTTTCTCTAACTCTTCTATAATCATCTTATAATTTAAAGAAGGGCTATTAAATTGACGACTAAGTAAGAAAACTTGTTTCTTTTGTCTAAAAATTAGCTTTATAAAAAAGTAAACTACAACTAAATGAAATCTAAATATATAAAGAATAATATTCATAAACATTATCCTCTCATAAAATCTTCATACTTAGGTATTACTTCATCAGCAGGACCAATCATCTTAATCTCACCATCATTCAACCATAATACCTCGTCACATAATTCCGAAATTGTACTTAAACTATGTGAAACTATAATAACAGTACGAGTTGTATCTGAAATAAGTTCTTTCATCTTATTGTAACTTTTCTCTTTAAACTTAACATCTCCAACAGATAATACTTCATCAATTAACATAATATCTGTTTCTAAAATAGCTGTAATAGCAAAAGCCAACTTAGAATACATTCCTGATGAATATGTTTTAACTGGTTTCTTTATAAAATCTCCAATATCAGCAAATTCTATGATTTCTTTTTCTTTCTTAGCAATCTCTTCTTCTGAGAATCCAAGTAACATTCCTGATAAATAAATATTCTCACGACCAGTTAATTTTTTATTAAATCCAACTCCAATAGATAGTAACGAAATAGATCTACCATGTAAATCAATACTTCCCTCATCTGGCGAGAATATACCTGCTATCGCTCTTAGCATTGTCGATTTACCAGAACCATTCTTACCAATGATTCCAAGTATTTTACCTTCTTCTATTTCAAAGTTTACTCCCTTTAAAGCATGAAATAATTCTACTTTATCCCCTATATGTTTCCAAGAAGCACGAATCGAAGTCTTCTTAAGTCCTCTATAAGTAATATGTAAATCTTTTACAGTAACAGCAATCTCTTTATTCTTTACTTTTTCTTTTTCCTTAACTTCTTTTTTTACTTTTGCCATTATATCACCTTCGCATAACTATTTTCATATTTATGTATTACATGAACACCATAAGCACACAACAAGAAACCTATTAGTAACCATACACCTAATCCTTCTAAACTAATAAATTTACCATAAATAGTTGTCTTTCTTGCTTCATTCATAAAAAACGCGATTGGATTAAGTCTTAACAATAAAAATTGTGCAGTACCATGTAATCTTTGTGTAATATTATAAAATACTCCTGATAAATAAAATACCATTCTAAGTGCTATATTAGTTAAATTTCCTAAATCGTTAAATGTAACACCATGATGCATCAAAATCATTCCAATACCAAAAGAAACAACATATAAAACAAATATTACAGGGATCAATAAAAGCATGTGCCATGTAAATGGAACACCTTGGAATATCATTAAACCAAATGCAAGACCAAGTGATATACACATTTTAAATAAGTAAGTTAATGATTTAGAAAATAATAAAATATATTTTGGTAAATAAACCTTTGTAACTAAATCTCTATTATTTGTAATTAACTTAACACTACCTGTTATCATTCTATTAAAGAAATCCCATAAAGCTAATCCAACCATTACAAACGAACCAAAGAACTTCTCATTATTTGGAAACACTACTCCAAAAACAAAAGTATAAATTAGCATAAAGCATAATGGTTCAATAACCCACCATAACCAATTTAAATACGAATCAGCGACTTCACTTTTTAATTCTGCTTTAGCTGATCTTATTGCATACTTATAATATTTTTTCATATTAGTAAAAAACTTTTTCATATATTCACCCTCTACTTAATTTTAACATCTTTTTCCATACTTTCAAAGATAAAGTCACTTTTTTTACAAATATCACTAGAAAAGGAACTATTTAAAGTTCCCTATTTTTCTATTTGCGCTCTACTTTTATTTGTCATGATTATATCAACATTTGAATCTATATTATAAAATTCTTTAAATATATCAGTCCATAAAGCATTTCCTTCTGGAAAAGATCCATAATCACATCCGATATATTTTTCATATGGTAGCCTATAGATTTCTACAGTCGTTACTCCTTCAGCAATTTGATTTTTTATGTATATATTTCTACGTACATTATTTAAGTAATTATAAGAACAAATACTTAACCAAAATACATAATAAACAAAGCCCAAAGTAATTATAAATGAATTCATTTTTTTATAAATTCTATTCTCAAATATTCCACAAAATTCATAAAATTGTACAACAAACAAAATTAGCATTATATAAGTTGGAAAGAAACATCTAGGTGTAACTGGTTTCACAACTAATAAAGGTGCAGCTATCGTAACAATAGACACCAAAATGAATACTAATTTTTTCTTTTGAGAAACATTAAAATTTTTCGCTAAAAGAATCACTAATAAGATTGACAAACAATATAAAATTGTCCATATTCCCTCTAAATAAATTGTATATTTACCTATAATATTCCAATTACCATTTATAATTTTTAATATTGTATAAATTAAATATACAAAGCAAAATAATGTAAGAATACTAATTTTTCTATTATCTCTATTTTCTTTTTTCAAAGAAACCATTATTAATCCCAATACTATAAAAATATTTAAAACATAATTATTAAAGATAAAATCTTTAAATATAGTGTAAAAATAAGCATTAAATATATTTTCAATAAAAGATGATGATACCCCACTTGACCTATAAGCATCATCGCCTCTAATAACACTTAAGTAAGCCTCATTAGAAAACATCAAAACAGCACCACTTAACACTCCTAATCCATAAAATATAAGTGATTTAGATACTTTTTTATATTTAAAATAGCTGTAGATATTAAGAAAAATGATTAAAAGAACTAAATAAATTGTAACATGTTCAACAATCAAAGATGATAAAATTCCTAGTATCAACAATCCAAAATTTTTCCAAAAACCTGACATTTCCCAATAAGAATCAGCGATTTTTCTTATCAAGCACAAGAACACTAGAACGAAGAATGCTGATACAACATAATTAACAAATCCACTCGCCCAAGCAATACTATTTATAAAAACTGCTGTTGGTGTTGCAAGTATAATAAGAAATATTAATGGAAAGCTTATCTTCTTTGTCCCTGTAATCTTAGGTATTAAATAAATTATTCCAAAAGTAACCCCTACAGTTAATAATATCCTCAACAAGTTTACTCTACTTATAATTATAATTAATATATCCGAAAAATATCTTCCATTATAATTTTTAAAAAAACCACTCAATCTTTTTATACCTATGCTAGTTCCCCAAACCCAGTCATCACCAACATACATAAAAAATCCAGATAATACAACTAACAATAAAATTATTACAATTGCAAAATAATTCTCTTTAACAAATGTTTTAAACTTATCTTTAATCATCTTTTTCACCTTTATTGGATAAAACTTCTTTAGCAATATAAATTGGTCTATCTTTAACTTCCATATATATTCTTGCAATATATTCACCGATTATACCTAAACAGAACAATATTAAACCACCAATAAGTAATATACAAGCGATTAATGTCGCATATCCAGGAACATCAATTGTAAAGAAAATCTTCTGTATCAAAACTACGATTAAATATACAATTGATAAAAATGAAAATAATAATCCACTATAAGTTGAAACTCTAAGAGGAGCTACTGAAAAAGATAGTATTCCTCCTAAAGCATATTTAAGTAGCCCCTTTAAATTAAAACTACTTACACCATTCGCCCTATCTTCTGGAACATAAGGTAAATAACAAGTATTAAATCCAATCCAACTAAATATTCCTTTGCTAAATCTATTCTTTTCATTTAAAGATAAAATAGAATCAACAACATATCTTCTAAACAATCTAAAATCAGAAGCTCCATTAACAAACTGTATTTCTGACATTTTCTCAATTACATTATAAAAACTTTTTTTCAAAAAAGATATAAATTTACCTTCAATTCTCTTCTCTTGATAATAGCAAACACAATCATAAGATTCGTCATTTTCTAAAACATCAATCATCGGCAATATCAACTCTGGCTTTTGTTGTAAATCAGCATCAATTATTGCGACATAATCTCCTGTTGTATTTTGAAGACCTGCATACATAGCAGCTTCTTTACCAAAATTTCTCGAAAAATTAACAACTTTTACTTCGTATCCCTTAGTTTTTATTAACTTCTTTAATTCACCAATCGTGTTATCTTTTGAACCATCATTAACAAATACCAATTCAACATCAATTTTTGTACTTTTAAATGCTTTTTCACATTCTTTATAAAACAGTGAAACATTCTTTTCTTCATTATAACAAGGAACGACTAATGATAATTTTTTCTTCTGCATACTAACCCTCCAAACTAACTTTTTTTCTTAACCTTAAATAAAGTCAATATTTTTTCATTAACTCTATTAAAGACAAAAGAATAACACAATGCCATTAAAATTGTAATAACAAATGAAGCTAATGCAAATCTATAAGCGTGACTTGCGTAACCATATTTAGTAAGTACAAGCATAGGAATTCTTTGTAATATATACAACCAAAATAAATTATCCCCAAACCATTTTAAATACTTATTTTTTACACTAATTTTCATTGTTAAAAGTACAATTAACAGGCAAAATGCCATAGACATTAATTGATAATATATCCAATCAGTTGCAGTTAATCCCCTAAACGCAACAAATGAAAATAAAACAACAAGTAATGCAATAAAGTATTTCTTATTATTAAACAACACTTTCTCAATTTTGTCTTTAAAATAAGAATATGTAAGACCTAATGGATAGCAAAACAACGTATTATACCAATAATCTTCCTTATATACTGACATAAATAAAACAAATATAATCGTTAATACCCAATTAGAAATCAAAGCTTTTTTATTATCTTTATCAAAGAAGGTAAAAGATAAATAAGTAATAAGATACATAATTAGTATTCCAAAAATATACCAATTGCTATTTCCTATACCTTCCCATCCGATAAAAGATAACAAAATATTTTTTAGTGGATAAACTCTATTCAAGAAATGATTAACTATAATAAATGAAATAATCGCTATATCAAAATTGAATAAAGTTATCAAAATCCTTTTAGTAGGAATAGATTTCACATATTCCTTTTTCTTCTTTTTTATAGATTCATATATACCATAACCAGAATAGAATAAAAACATAGTAACCATTAGTTGACCTAAAAAATTTCGCACTTCTAACATCATAAAGTCTTTACTTCTTTGAATGATTGTATATGTAACCAAATGACTATAAAACACAATTAAAATAAAAATACCCTTTATACTAGAAGTAGTATCTTTACTAAGATACTCTTTGTTGAAATCTTTAATAAAAAACTTAATTCCTATTAAAGATAATACAACTATAAATAATAAATATAAATTCATAATTTCCCCACTACTTATCTAAATTAATAATTTCTTCATAAACTCTTTCACAATTCTTATCATCATGAAACTTAAAGAAATCATTAATTCGTTTACTATACTTTTTATCGATTTCACAATCATTTTCAACAATCTTAATTAAATCATCCACAAATTTCTCGTATTCTTCATGTACTGGGCCAAATCCCATTTTTCCATAATCAAAATAACCTTCATCATAAATTTGTCCTGCAAAGAATTCTTCTCGATCAGGTTGATAATATATAACAGGTTTATTTAAGTAACCAAAATCAAAGAAAACACTTGAATAATCGGTAACTAAGACTTTATTCTCACAGAATTCCTTTTGATAATTGATGCCACCTTCTTCAATTTCTACAAATTCGTTCTTTGTAAAATCTTTTAATTGACACAATACATTTGGATGTGGTATAAATCTTATTTTATAATCTTTTTCTTTCAATACCTTAAGTAGTCTCTCATCATTCATTAAATTATTTAAAAACTTAAAATAATCAGAATTTTTAAAATCTTTATTATAAAGTCTTTGTCCTGTTGCTTTATCAATCTTACTCGCCATACTACTTCGCCAAGTTAAAGAAAGCATAATCTTATTTTTTAATTCATATTTTTCTTTCTTATGTAGTAATCCATCATATCTAGGCAACCCAGTCAATTTTACAACATCAGGTCCAAAATAATATTTACACTCCAATAAAGAGTCATATTCTGGCGTACAAGATGTAACAAACATATCCATTTTCTTTGTATTAACATTTAACCAAGAACTTAAATCATCTTTAATAATTCCATGTTGTAAGAATATATACTTAAATTGATATTGATCTTGAACATACTTTCCGCCTTTTCCTAACGGATTAAATATATAATCCTCAGCATGAGCTGAAACTACATAATCTGCTCTATGAAACATCAATTTATACTTATTAGAATTAGGATCAATCACTTTACCAATCTTACACATTCTCTCATAATCAGGACTATCTGAAGTTAAAACAAAATAAACATTCTTATCTGGATGATTCTCCACCATATATTTAAAGAAATGTTCTCCATTGTCATCTGCTTTATTCACTCGATCTGAAATAAACCATAATTCTTTTCTTTTAAACAAACGTGCAATCTTAGTAACAAATCTAGCATACATTGCTTTGAATCTTCTTCTTTTCAATAAATTAAGTTCATTTCTAAACTCATAATAGAAAGACTTAAACACATTTCTCTTATGCATAATAAGTTTATTTTTCTTAAATACCATCGTTTTATCTTTACCAATATGATGATAACTTCTAGATAAATATTCAGTAAAAATACTGCTTCTTTTAAACCTAGGTACTAAATATTCATCTTTATAATAAAATTCAACTTCCTTAAAATCATCCAAAGAAATAGCAACATGAATTCCTATATAATCGTGAATTGTCTTACCATTAAAAGCTTCCTCATTATAATCGTTAGTCAACTCATAATAGGAAACATCTATCCTTTTGCCATCATTTCTAACATTGAACTCTTTCTCGCTAACAAATCTTCTGTCCAACTTACCATATAATAAAAATTGGCCTTTTCTAATATAAATTTGATCAATAATCAAATAACCTAAAGACTTTTTCTTAACTTCCATATTATCCATCGTTATATGATCATCTTCATATTCGATTTCATTTATAATATTTTTTCTTCCTTTAAGCTCCAATAAATAAACTTTTGATGCAAAATCTATATTCTTATGGTTTAAAATCATCTCTTCATTCGTTTCTTTTAGCAAACTTAATAAAGCATCTGCATATTTTTTACGTTCTTTATCACTTAAATTAACTTTTTTATTATATACTAAACGCCAACTAAGTTCATAGCAAACCATATATTGAATATATTCAATTACTCTTCCAAACTTTTTCTTAGATAAGTCATATAAATGTCTATAAACCTTCTCTGGAGTAATCAAATACCAATCAGGATTCATTGTCTGACTTTGGATAGCAGAATTTCCTGCTGCACGTTTACGATAATAATAAGTCGGATTCTTTAACATCATCATCTTTTTTTCATCAAATATGATTTCATTTATGAATTTATTATCTTCAGAAAATTTGATATTTTTGTCATACTTATGGCCTTTTAAAGCAGAAGTCTTTATAAATATAGAACTAGAACTAAGTTGTGGATATTCCCACTCTTCTAAAATATTAACAACCTTATTTTCAACATATTTATAATTTAAAGGATGTTTGCCACGACTAGCATCAAAGAAAACCATTCTACAGCTAAATAGCGAAACATCTGGATGTTCTAAATAACCTTTATAACACTCTTCAAAAGCATCTTTTGACCATACATCATCACTATCCAAGAATGTCGTAAATTCACCCTTAGTAAATTCCATTCCTTTATTACGAGCCACAGAAACACCAGCGTTTTTCTGTTTATAATAAACAATATTATCAGGATACATTTCCTTATATTTTAAACAAATACTCTCTGAGTTATCTGGTGATCCATCATTTATAAAAACAATTTGTATATTATCTTCAAAGCCAATCGTCTGTTTTAATACAGATTCAACCGTTTCTTCTAAATAATCTTCAACATTATATATAGGTATTACTACCGAAAATTTAAACTTCTTTTCCATTACTTCTTCCTCCTTAGTTGTTGCAATTCTATATAAACAAGCATCATTGGATATGATGAACGATAAAATCTATAATATTTCGTTTTAAATCCATTAATTTGATGTTTGTATCTTTTAAAATTCTTTTTAAAGTATATTAAAAATCTCTTAACAAATTCTCTTTGTAATTTCTTATCATCGAAATTTTTAAATTCCCTGATTCTTCTAACATAAAAACCAGCACTTAATTCTACTAATTCACTTTCGTACTCAAAGAATGCATTATTACTTCTAAAAAATTCTAACATTTCCTCTAAGACATCAATAATATTAAATAAATTTCTTTTATAACTATTTGTAATTGATCCTTCACTATCAGCTAAATAATAATAAAAGGGTTCTTGTAAAATACACATCTTATTAGCATAAAATTTATACCTAATTCCAAAAGCAAAATCCTCAGCATAAGAATATTTATCTGGCAAACGCAAATGATATTTTTCTATTATTTCCCTTTTAAAGAGCTTATCACAATTATAATTAGAAGTTTTAGTAAATGCTTTTGCATCAGTCTCAGTATTTTTATTTATTACTGGAACATTACCTTTCTTAGTTACGTTAATTCTCGAACAAGCGACCAAGTCAACTTCATCACTCATTTTTGAAGACATTACCTCATACATTCGCTCATCAATATAATCGTCACTATCAACAAAGCCAATATACTTTCCCTTAGCTACATCAAGTCCTCTATTTCGTGAACCAGCTGGTCCTAAATTTTTCTCATTATTTAAAAGAACAATATTTTTATACTTTTTTAGTTTTTTTAAAGAATCATCTGTACTACAATCATTTATTACGATTACCTCTATATCCTTTAAAGTCTGCCCTAACACACTTTTTAAGCATTTATCAATTGTTTTTGAGGCATTATAAACTGGTATTATTATTGAAACAACTGGCTGCATAAATTCACTCCTAGCCTTTGCAATTATATATAATTAATCATATCATGTTAAACAAGCATTCACAAGGAAAATACTCATAAAATCTAAGCATTTATAACAAAAAGACTTTTTATTTTTTTTATTATTTCTTTTTTTCTCATATATTCTATAAAATAGAACTCAGCAATTGAAAAAACAATCGTTAAAAGAACAGTAATTACTGACTGATTCTTTGGTATAAATTGACTAAAAGGCTTTATATAAGTAACAAAACTTATAACTACTGTATGATTTATAAATATTGGCATACTTAGCTTTTCCAAAAAGAAAAACAATTTCACTGATAACACATCATATTCATATGTTTTTTCACTAACAAATATTGTTATAGCGATTGCAATAAACAAAAGCATAACATAATCATAATATTTTGGCGCATCAACAAAACTTATAATAAAAAGTACAACCATCATTAGGACTTCGCCTAATAAAGTAAGAACCCATTTTCCTAATTGTGTATATTCAACATTTTTAAATTTCTGGTTAATCATATATATTAAAAATCCAATATTCAGTTCAATAAAAGCTCTAAGAAGGCCTGTGCAAATAAAGTCATTCCAATGAGAGTAAGAATGATCTAATCCAAGCCAAAAATGATTCAAATATCCCAGTCCTAATACAACAATAATAGGAGAAAAATACAAAATAAAATTTTCTCTATATTTTCTAAGAATAGGATACAGAATAAAAATAGTAACAATCATCGCTGTTAAATACCATAATTGTGCCATAACTAAAACACTTCTAAACCCAACAGTTCTAAGCAACAACAAATTCCATATACTATTTACTATTTCATTTAATTTATAATGAGGAACTCTAAAACAAAGTATCAAAAGAATAGACAAAATAAAACCTATAAATACATATGGATAAAATCCTTTAATTTTTTTCAAAACAAACTCAATCGTTTCTTGAGCTATTTTTTTGTTCTTTTCTTTGTTCTTACTATTTAAAACTTTTTTTGCTAAATAAAAACCAGACACAATAAAGAAGAATTCAACACAAATGTACCCTCCAAAAAAGAAAGCATTTCTTTCCCCACCATAAAATGAGCTACAATGAAAAAAAACAATCACAATAGCAAATAAAAATTTCCATAAGGAAATAATCCCATTTCGTTTCTTCATACCTTTTCCCCCTAGTATGCGTATCTATCTTATATACCAATTATAACAACCACATTTTTAAAATTCAAGGAAAAAGCCAGAAAAAAAGACGACTTTCGTCATCTTATTTAATTTAATCTTTCTTTTACTAAAGAACTAACCGCAGACATATCAGCACGACCAGCTGCACGAGCTGTTACTTCTTTCATAACTTTACCCATATCCTTAATACTTTCAGGTTTTAACTCATCAAACACTGTATCGATTAATTTATTAAGTTCTTCTTCACTTAACTCTTCAGGTAAATATTTAGATAAGACTGCTATTTCATTATTTAAATTTTCAACTTCTTCAAGTTTATTAAATTTTTCGTATTCTGCTATGCTATCTTTTCTTTGTTTAACTTGTCTTTTTATAACTACTACAGCCTCTTCGTCAGACAAATCATGATTTTTACTAATCTTTTCCATTTGAAGAGCACTTTTCAACAACCTAAGAACGGATAAAGAAAACTTATCTTGTTCTTTCATTGCTATAGTCATATCTTTTGTTATAGTTTCAACTAGACTCATAGCATCACTTCCTATCTATCATTTCTCTTACGTTTACGAGAGTTTCTAATCATTTCTTCTTTAGCTTTACGTCTCTTAACGCCTGGTTTATCATAGCATCTCTTTTCTTTAAGTTTAGAAGGGACACCGCTTTTTGCAACTTTAACTTTTAATTTCTTTAATGCTACATCAAGGTTACCGTTAACTACAACTTTAGTCATATAATCTCCCTCCCTTCATTAACTATAATAGATTATAACACTTCATGTTTTTTTTTACAAGAAAAAACCAGCTATTACTAAAGAAAAAGCCTGTATATATAACAAAAAAAGTAGAATATTTATAACTAAGCTCAAAAAAAGAGGAAAAATTCCTCTTTTTTACTAGCATCTCTTTCCAGATACCAACATTTTAATAGAAGTACCTAATGCACGTCCTAAATCATATAAAGCGCCCATACTTCTCGAAAGAGCATTAAGCATCGCTGCACTAACTTTAGTTGCTCCACCAACTGTATTAATTAATTCTTCTCTATTCATTTATATTTACTCCTCTTTCTTCTACTTTGTACATGCCAAAGGTCTTAAAAAGCCATTAACAACACCAATAGCAAATGACACTACTCCACCTACTATAAGGCCTATACCTGCTGCACTAATTTTTAAGCCTCCTCCTTCAATTTCTCTCAATTCATCATTTGATAAACTCACTAATCATTCTCCTTCTACAATTACATTTTTTAACTTTTCTATTATTCTTTGCTTATTGTAAAGTAAACGAAAATTAATAATCTTTTCACTTTCACCACTTATTGAAGTAACTAATTCTATATCCTGAAAAGGCACACCATTATTCAAATAAGGCTCACTATAAATAATTTCTTTTATTTCATAAATTTCATCCATATAAATTAATCTCAAATCATCATATTCTAAAACATTAACATTACTATACGGAAAAGAAAAATGAATTGTACACATTTCTTCACATTCTGATATTCCAGTAACATTTAACAAATCATATGTTTTTATAAAGTAAGAAAGTGAGGTTAGGGTTAAAAAGAAAATGAAAATAATTAGGTATATTATAAGATGACTCTTAACTTTTTTATTTAACAATACTACTTTATTAGACATTACTTACTCCCATTTCTATAATATTTTTAAAACATTTTGTATCAGTATGCGATATATAAATTATAGTTAGATTTGGAAAATTTACATCAATTGCTTCTAATATCTCTGTTTCCGTTTTTCTATCAATTTCACTCAATGATTCATCTAAAATTAAAATCTCTGGTTTTAAAATTAACGATCTTGCCAAAATTATTCGTTGCCTCTCTCCTCCACTTAAATTAAATCCTTCATCGTATAAAAAAGACTCCAATCTCATAGCTTTCTTATCAATAATTTCATCTACTTTTGTTATTTTTAAAATTTCATTCAATTCTTTCTTAGAAATCTTCTTTTGTAAAGTAATATTATTGAGTATCGTATCATTAAATATTTTTTCTCTTTGTGAGACATATAAAATATTTTTTCTTAATGTATTTAAAGAATAATCTTTAACATTCACTCCTCCAATAGTTATACTTCCTTTGTAATCATCAATATTCCTATTAATCATCTTACATAACGTACTTTTCCCACTTCCAGTATGTCCAATAATAACACAATGAGTTTTCTTAGGGATGAACAAATTAAAATTACCAACTACTTCATCAATATCATTATAAGAATACTTAACATTCTTAAACTCAATATCTCCATTATAAAATTGTTCAAACTTACCTAAATTCTCCGTTTCTATATTCAAGAACTCACTTATCTTGTTTATAGATAATTTTATTAAAGAAAACTTTGGCAAAATATCTACACAATCTTCTATAGGATCAATAAAGTATGTAAGCAAAGTATTAAAAGTGATAAGAGATAACAAAGTTAATTTACTCTCCATTATTAAATAAACACCATAACTACTTATTATAAAAAGTCCAATGTCATTGATAATTGACTTTATAGTTACAAAGTTATTAAAAAATAACGAATAATTAAAAGTATTCTCTTGATACTTAGTATAACTATTTTCTAAGGAACAAATCACTTGATTAGTAACACCAAGATTCTTAATTGATTCAACAGCTCCAATCTTCTCACTTAATAAAGAATTGAAATCAGTTTCTAAATCAATATTATCATTCAACTTTCTTAAAACAATTGGATTAATAAAAAATCCAACAAACATATAAAGCAATACCATTATGCAAAGAATAAAAAATAATTCATTACTTATATTGTTTAAGAAAAATACAGAACAAACAACCAAAAACAAATCTAAAATAATTGAAACAAATAATTCACTAAATAAAGCTTTTATATTATCTAATTCTTTTATTCTAGTTAGGATTTCTCCTGTTGTTCTCGAACAAATAATATTTAGAGGAAGTTTAAAAATATGATTTATAAATTCTGGTATAATTAATAAATCGATATTTTTATTAAGATATATAGTAAGTTCGTTTTTTATATAATTAAAATATATTTTCAATATATGAAATATTAAAAACAAAATAATTATAAAAATAGTAGTATTTCTAAAATCATTATCTATACTAGATATTACTATCTTAAAATAATAACTTATAAAAATTGACACAAGAGTTATTATAATGTTGTTACATACTATTTTAAGTAACAATTCCTTTTGATTACTTAAAACACTTATAAACAACTTTTTTACATCGTGATTAAGCTTCATTAAAGGAATCTTTTTATACGGATTAAAGATTAGTATTACGTTTGTCCAATTCCCCCGAAAAGACTCTTTTGTTAATCTTACGTATCCTTTAGCAGGATCCATTATATGTAGATGTTTACTGGTTACTTTATATATTACGACGAAATGGTTTATCCCCTTATCTGTAACAACATGAGCAATAGCTGGTAATATTAATTCTTCACTATCTAAAGATATATTTTTTCTACCAATAGCATTAAATCCATATTTCTTAGCTGTTAGAATTAAATTGTAAGCCGTTGTCCCATTATTATTAGTTTTAGTATCTAATCTTAAAGTCTCTAAAGGGATAAAACCACCATAAAACTTAATAATAGATTGTAAACAACAAATTCCACAATCTCTTATGTCCTGCTGCCTTACTATAAATTTCTTATTCATAATTACTCCCTCTACTTATAATTATTATCCATCGACCTCCAATTTCCTTTAAATTTCTCAAAAAAATTTTTTGCATAAAAAAAACGAGTCAAAATCTCGTTTTCACACTATAACATTCTTCTAATCTCCAGTATAAACCTCAGGATCTTTATCTGGTATAGTACACTTATCTGGTTCGAACATACAATTAGTACAAACAGTAAAACCAGAAGGATCATAATCAGTAACTAAAGTATCAAATACAAAATCCAATAAAGTTGGTAAGAAAAATATAATAAGTCCTGCTATAAGTTGTTTAACTACTTGCATTAAGCTCCCTTTAAAGTCTTCAGTTTTACCACTTAATATAGTTTTTGAAAAAGCTATCATTGCTGTAATAATTAAAATTAAAGGAACAACAATCTTCACCAAATTTATTAGAATACCAATTATCATAAAAGTTCTTCTAACTCCACCATAATCGCAAAATTTTATTTTTGAAGAAGTCGCCGCATAAACAACACTTCCGCTTAATAAAACAAACAAAAACAATAAAGCAAATATTAACAATTTCCAATTTCTCTTTTTCGTCTTCATCAAAATCACCTATTATTATAATAATATAAAATATAAAAATAGTAAATTAATAAGTATAATTTTCTTGATAAATTAATATTATTTATTAGTAATGGAGGAATAAATATGATAAATAAACAAAGCATTTGGTTTACATTTCTGTTTAGTGTTATTTTAGTATTAAGTATTTTTTATATCACAATGAATGAACAAGAATTGAGTGACTACATTGATTTACCAGACACTACAGATACAACTCTCGTTGTAAATGAAAGTACTGAACTAGTATCACTTCGTATCCAAAGTGACGAAGAGCTATTAGAAACAATTAATCAATTACAAGAAGTTTTATTAAGTGAAACAAGTGATGTAAATAGTAAAAATGATGCTTACAATGACTTATTAATGATTTCTAATAACAAAAGCGATGAAGAAGAAATAGAAAAAATAATTAAAGATGAATTTACTTACGAGTCCTTTGTTAAAATAAATGGCAATAATGTAACAGTTGTAATAGAAAGTGAAAAACATGACTATGGAATAGCGAATAAAATAATGCGTCGTATTTCAGAAAAATTAAATGACAATAAATATATAACAGTCAAGTTTAGTTAACACTACACTCTTTTTCTTCATAAAATATAATAGTAAGAAGGAGTATATATGAAGAAAATATTAACCAGAAGAGAAAAAGAAGTATTTGACTTACTTGTTTTAAATTATACTACACCTGAAATCGCAGCAGAGTTAAATATCAGTGCTAAAACCGTTAGAAATCACATATCAAATGTAATTCAAAAAATCAACGTAAAAAATAGAGCAGCAGCGATTGTAGAACTAATAAGATTAAATGAAATATACTTATAAACCCTTTTATAGGGTTTTTTTAATTCTTAAAAATATTTTTTGAAATATAATTTTAATAGGTGATTTCATGTTAAAAAGATTTACTTTCAAAAAAATTGCTATTACTACCCTTCTACTTTTGCTTGCTGTTATTTTATATAACTATCCAGAAGAAATAAATACTGTTCAAGAAAATACGAATAACAATACAATAGATATTTATTTGGTCGATGACAACAATTACGTCGCCATGACTAAAATAAATAATGACTCTAATAACACAAACGAAACAATTGAAAGTATTATAAATGCTCTTATTATAGGGAATGATACAAAATCTTTACCTAAAGGATTTAATGCTATTATTCCAGAAAACACTAAATTAATTGATTTCGAATTAAAAGATAACTTACTAAAAATAAATTTTACAAAAGATATCCTAAATATATCAGAAGAAAATGAAAATAAAATGATTGAAGCCATTATATATTCTCTTACTAGTATCAAAGAAGTTAAAAATATTATGATATTCGTCGAAGGGGAACATTTAACAAGACTTCCCCACTCAAACAAGCCATTAGATTTATATTTAAGTAGAAATTACGGAATTAATAAAGTTGTCGATATAAATAGCTTCCATGATACAAGTATGGTTACAATATATTATTTAAGTAAGAATGAATCTTATTATTATATTCCTGTCTCATACATAACAAATGATACTAACGATAAAGTAGAAATAATCATAAACAATTTAAAATCAAACAAACTAAATAATAGTAATCTATTAAGTCATTTAAACTATCAAGTTGAATTAATGAACTATGAAGCTACAGAACAAGAAATAAGTCTAGATTTCAACGACATTTTACTTAATAGTATCTATGAAGGTAAACTCAAAGAAGAAGTAAAATATGCTGTTTTCTACTCAATTTATGATACTCTAGGTATAGAAAATGTTATTTTTATGGTGAATTCTAATAAAATTGATGAATTTAGACTTGAAAATTAAAAATAAATATTATATAATAAATATGTTCCATGAGTTATGACCTCGTAGCTCAGCTGGATAGAGCAATCGCCTTCTAAGCGATCGGTCAGGTGTTCGAATCACCTCGGGGTCACCACTTGAATATAAAATCTCTATTTAGAGATTTTTTTCTTTGATAAAAATTCAAAAAAATAACTAAGTTTAACAATACTTAGTTATTTTTCATTTTATATTAATTTAACTTTTTTTGGATCCTCAACACTTTCTCTAGTTAACACTAACTTTTTATATGCTGTTGGATTACAAAGCATTTCATATTCAGCTTCATCTAAAGATTTAATAACTAAATTATTTAAATCTCTCATACTATTTTCATGACTTTCTAATCTATCTAAAATAGCTTCTATATAACCATCATCAGCAACCAATTCAACATTAAACTGTCTCTGATATCTTTGCTTTTTCAATAAGAATTCACTTAATTTACTTCTTAATAAAACATCTCTTCTAATTTCTTTGCTTAATTCATGATACACGAAAATATGTGGTATTCTTGTAACTAATTCTTTACCAAAATATTGAGACTCAGTAACCATACGTGGATCAAACTCACTTGTACTACCAGCAGTAGAACCAAATCCGATTGATTTCTTACTAACAAATAAATTACTAAAAGCACCAGCAAAGATTTTAATAAGCATTTGTGTTCTAAAATTATAATCATCACTAGGCTTATCTATCATAAAAGTATCGCCTTCAATAAATTTAAGTAATATTTGAACAACTGCTGACTTAGAATCAGTATTAGACTCTCCTAATTTATCAAATTCGTCAAAAAACACTAAACCTCTCTCTGCTTTTGCTAAATCATAACCAGCCTCAATTATTAAAGAATATAAACAATCTTCAATTGACATACCTTTAATTCCTTGTGGAACTAAATTGGCAGAATTAATTTCTAATAAAGGTATATTCAAATAATCTATAGCAGCTTTCATAGTCTCAGTCTTACCAGTTCCTGTAGGTCCTATCAATAATATAGATTCATTCTTTTCACCTGGCATTGCTGTGTAATTCATTAAAATTGTTTTAGCAATTCTTCTGATTTCATCATCATGGCCAAAAACTCTTTCTTTCATATGAGTTTCTAATCCTCTCAAAGAGACATCTCCTGTGTAATCACTAATTGTTTCACCTTGGGCTTTTGAGCTTTCAGCTTTATACATAGCTCCTCCACCAGGAAACCTTTTCATATCACTATCAGACTTTTCTACATGACCTTTTGCAGATTCTATCTCTTTAACATGGCCATTTTCTACAACTACCCTAGTAACAGCACCTTTTCTTTCCTTATCTCTATAAGATGCAATTAAATTCTTGTATCTTAGTAACTCAGCTCTAATACTTTCAATATCTGGTATATTAAGCAGATTATCTAAAGTATAGCCATTTAAAGTTACAGAAGGTTCTCCTTTTTGTCTTTCATATTCTTCCACAGGTGTATTACTTAAAAAAACACTCATTGATATTTTCTTTTTAGTTATTTGACCATTCTTAGCCTCTACTAATAAAATATTATCTCTTTCTTCCGCTAAAAAATATTCCTTAACAAATCCAATATCATCTAATCCATATATAGCTAGTAATTCCTCTTTAGAATAAACACAATCAACTAAAAATTCTTGATTATCTAATACTTCTTTACTAGTTAAAACAGAATATTCATCTGAATTATAGAACACTTTACCAGCACAAAATCCTTCAACTAATTTCTCAGGAAATAACATATAAAGCGTATCGTTTACTTTATGTACTCTATATAATATACCATAGTCATCATTTATTGATTCCATCTTACTTTCCCCCTAAACATCGTTCTTTATTATATATTAGAGCATGAAAAAATGCAAACACTATCATTTGCATTTCTATAAATATTTTTTATGGTTGAATTGAACACTAAACAGTCATTAATTCTTCTTCTTTTTCTTTTAACTTTTCTTCAACTTTCTTAGAATAGTCATTAACTAATTTTTGAACTTCTTCAAGCATTCTCTTTTCCATGTCTTCAGTAACTGTTTCGTCTGCTTTAATGTCTTCATTTGCTTCTTGACGAACTTTTCTTAACGCTACCTTAGTTTCTTCAGCAATTTGTTTAGCTTGTTTAACATATTCTTTTCTTCTCTCTTCAGTCAATTGAGGAACATTTAAAATAACTGTTTCTCCATTATCCATAGGATTAATTCCTAAATTAGCTTCTTGAATAGCTTTAACAATATCTTTCAAGCAACCTCTATCAAAAGGCTTAATCATTAACGTTTTAGCCTCAGGAACAGTAATATTAGCTAAGCTTTGGATTGGCGTTGGAGTACCATAATATTCTACCATAATACCATTAACCATTGCTGGATTAGCTCTTCCTGCTCTAATACTTGTAAGTCTTGTATCCATTGTTTCAAGAGCATGCATCATTTTTAATTCGATATTACTATCTATCATTTTTTATTTCTCTCCTTTAATGTCTTAATTATAAAGCATATTTACTATTTATTCAAATAATATTTATTTATAGCCTCACTAATTTCTTGTCTAAACTCTATTTCTTTGTTTTCTGTCCAATAAGATTCAATTGTATCAGTATTTTTCATAGCTACAGTATCAGTATTGTAATATTTTACCTTACCACCATCTATTATATAAAAACTAGGAGCTAACAAGTTATTATTACTATCATCAGTAATCGTTAAATATCCGTTTAATAATTCTCTAATTTCATAATAATTAGAATTTCTTTGACCTTTATCATTATCTAAATCATAATAATATACTTTTTCAATTTTATTATCTTTTATTACCTTATTTAATTCTTCCATATATTTAACAGAATAAGAAGACGATTTGCTACCTATAAATATTAAAGACTTTCCATCTTTTAGTAAAGAAATCATTTTCTTACCTCTAATAACTTCGTAAGTTTCATTACTTACATCTAAATCATTATAAAAATCACTAATAACCCAAACTTTTGGTTCGCTATTACTAGCGTATTTTTCACCTAAATATATAAAAGCACCTATCATAACTAAAAATAATATTGCATAAACAACTTTTCTTATAATCCCTTTTGTCTTATCACTCATATTATTCACCTCATCATTAAATGCAATTTAATTATATCATGTAAGAACACTATTTTTAAATATTAAAAAAGACACTTGTCAAAAAGTGTCCAATTTATTAATTGTTGATTTGAGCCATTACTTCTTCAGCAAAGTTATCTTGACGTTTTTCGATACCTTCACCTACACTAAACATAGTCATACCAACAAGTTCTCCTCCATTGTTAGTTACATACTTAGTTACATCTATATCTCCATCTTTGATGAAAGCTTGCATTGAAAGGCAGATTTCTTTGAAGAATTTATTTAATCTTCCTTCAACCATTTTTTCAGCTATTTCAGCTGGTTTTCCTTCATTCATAGCTTGTTCTTTTAGAACTTCTCTTTCACGAGCTACTTCATCAGCAGGAACGTCTTCTTTGAATACATATCTAGGTTTCATAGCAGCTGCTTGCATTGCTACATCTTTAGCAACATCAGTATTTGCTCCTTTAACTACTGTTAATACAGCAATTTTTCCACCCATATGTAAGTAAGTACCAAAATTTTCATCATCATTTTTAGTAACTACAGCAAGACGACGGAAATCTAATTTTTCACCAATCTTAGAAGTTTTAGCAATTACTAAATCTTTAATTGTTCCTTCTTCACATGGTAATTCATTAGCTTCTTCTAAAGTTGTTGCATCACTATGTAAAATAGTTTCTCCAACAGTTTTAATTAATTCTTTAAATTCATCATTTTTACTAACAAAGTCTGTTTCAGAGTTAATTTCAATCATAACAGCTTTATTACCTTCAACGAATATTTCAGCTAAACCTTCAGCAGCAATTCTTGCTTCTTTCTTTCCAGCTTTAGCAATACCTTTTTCACGTAACCAATCTACAGCAGCTTCGATGTTACCATCGCATTCAGTTAATGCTTTTTTGCAGTCCATCATACCTGCACCAGTTTGTTCACGTAATTCTTTAACTAAGCTTGCGCTTATCATAGACGTACCTTCTTTCCTAAATTTAAATATTATTCACTTAAAGATGCAATAAGTTCATCTTTTTTCATGCTTGAATATCCTTTGATACCAGCTTCTTTAGCCATTGTTTTTAAATCAGCTAAAGTTTTTTCGCTTAAGTCTTCAGTTGCTACTTCTACTACTGGAGCTTCTTCAACAACTGTTTCTACAGCTTTAACTTCTTCTTTTGCGGCTTTTTCTTCATGTTTTTTTGGTGCTTTAGCTTTTCTATCGTCTTCAGTAACGTAGTCAATTATTTCTCCTCCGTTAGCTTCAGCAATAGCATTTCCTAAAACTCCTAAAACAACTTTAACAGCTCTAACTGCATCATCATTACCAGGAATAACAAAATCAACATCATCTGGATCACAGTTAGTATCTACAATACCAAAAATAGGAATATTTAATTTTCTAGCTTCTCTGATTGCATTGATTTCTTTTTTAGGATCAACAATAATCATAGCTTGTGGTAATTTATCCATTGAACGAATACCACATAATAATTTATTTAATTTTTCATATTCTTTCTTTAATTCAATAACTTCTTTTTTAGGTAAAACTTCAAAAGTACCATTTTTTTCCATGTTTTCAATTTCTTCTAAACGTTTTACTCTACTTCTGATAGTACGGAAGTTTGTTAATGTTCCTCCTAACCATCTTTCAGTTACATAATAAGAATTTGTTCTTTCTGCGTTTTCTTTAGCAGCTTCTTGAGCTTGCTTTTTAGTTCCTACGAATAGGAATGTTCCTCCATTTGCAGCAATATTATTGATTTCTGCATATGCTTCTTCGATTTTACTTAAAGTTTTTTGTAAATCGATAATATAAATGTCATCTCTAGTTGTATAAATGTACTCTTTCATTTTTGGATTCCATCTTTTAGTTTGATGTCCAAAATGAACTCCAGCTTCTAATAAATAACTTAATGAAACTACGGCCATAAAAATTTCCCTCCTTCGTTATACATCTGTCTGCTTCTACTTCATCACTCACCTCTTCGGCACTCGAGTAACAAATCCACATCCATGTCTATTTGCTTTTTAAAGCCGCAATTATTGTACCAAAAAAAAGAGACTTTAACAAGCCCTTTTTTGCCTATTTTCGGCGAAAAACATATGTTTTTTTAGTATACGAGATATTTCAATAACTATTTATTTAATTTATAAGTTTTAGGAACAAGATTAAACGCTGCTAAGCATTGATTATTTTCGTCCAATACAGCTCCATCTGGTACGTCACATATTAAAGTCATATCTAAAATAGCATCGTAAGTCTTAGTACTAACTTCTCTTACATCTACTAAAGATGCTCCAGTAATTGTTGCTGTCTCAGTCAATTGAGTATCTAAACTAATATCTGAATAATCTCCTGTTTGACTCACAGGAACAACTTTAACTAGTTGTTCGTTTCCTTCTTTATAGCACATATTACCATTTAAAGTATAACCTTCTACTGGCATGTATACTTCTGCACCACTAAAACCTACTCCTACTTTAATAGCAGGTAATACATCTAATGTTGCTACATCGTATGTTAAAATAGCAATATTTTCTCCATTAGGAGTATAAAATTCATCAAACACTTCGCAATATTTAACATCGTATTTTTTTAAACTACTAACAAGTTTTTCTCCAGAAGTGTAACTAATATCATAAGCTTTATTAATTAACATTTCATCTGGTAAAGAGCAAAAATAATCATCATTAGTATATTCAGCAACTAAACTTCTCGCTCTTCCTGATTCAGTTAAATTAGCAAGACCTTTTAATGGTCCATGTCCAAAGAATCCTCCAGTAGTGAAAGCTCCAAGCCCTAAAACTCCAGCTAAAGCTAGTGCACTTATTGTTCTACCAACTCTTGATCCTGTTTTAGTTTTCTTTTCCTTTTTTCTTTTTGAAGTAGGTTCACTTTCAAATTCAGTTGAATTTACTTCGCCTCTACTTTCTGAACCACTACCTGCTTTAACAACTGGTTCATCAAATTCAAAACGTTCATCAAATTCTCTTTTTTTACCATTTTTACCAAGCATAATTCATTTCCCCCTCACTTGATTGCCTAAAATATACCACAAATGATTAAAAAAGTAAAATTTACCTATTTTTCCACCAATACTATTTTATTCATCTTGCAAATCATAATAAAAAAAGTCAGCCAAAGCATCCTCAACGGCCTAAGTTCAAAAAAGAACCCCCTCTTGAGTAAGTTCTTTTATTTTACACATAACAATATACAAGTATAATATAGCCACCTTTTTTAGTTTCTCTTAAAATGCCTTTATATTTAAACTTACCATGTCTTCTAACACTAAATACATCATCTTCTTTAAGAGTTCTTGTTGGTTTTACTTCATCATCATAATTTAAAATAACTTCTTTATTCTTAAATTTATCTAGAATATCATTACGACTACTATTAATAATAGTACTAATAACATTATCAATTCTTAAAGAAGAAACAATATATTCTTTCTCAACATAATCTTGCCTGAAATCACCAGATAATTCTATCGGCACTTCAATTAATTCAACCTTACTATTTTTAATACTTACCAAATTATACTTAAAGTAATCAACTAAATGTGGTAATAAAAATATATAAAATTCATTCTTATATTTAACTATATCTCCAAATGTATCTTCCTTGATTCCTAAAGAAAAAATAGTACCCATAATATCTTGATGTCTTAAGACATCACCATTAATAACAACTTTAAAAAGCCGAATATCAGGAATATTTTTCTTATAAAGAATCACTTTACTAGAATCAAAAAACAACTCATATACTTTAAATTCATTCTTATATAATTTCCCTTTAACAAGCATTAATTCCTTTCTTGTCAAAAAATTAGTACATCCTCTATTATATAAAGCATCTATTATATGTTCTATATTATAATTATTCGCTGTCACGATTTCTTTTCTTTATCACTTTCATAATCAAATCATTTATTGACTTAGCAACATAAACAATTAGATAATTAAAAAAACTATAAGCAAACAATATATAATAAGTAACAACATAATTATGAGTACTAACATAATAAATTAATGGAATAGAAATAAGTAACAAAATAATAAGTATCGTCGATACATCTCCTGTTCCAATTCTCGATTCATTTCTGTTCTTATCATAATATCTATTAAAAAACAAATATAAATTAATAGCTGAAAATAAAAGCACATCAACCAACCATATTTGATTCGCATCTTTATAATTCGCCGAAAAATAAATAAATATAGCAAATAAGATTATATTCTCAAAATGAAATATCTTAAATATATTATTTTTAATCCATTCTTTATTTACTCTAACTCTTTTTAAATCTTTAATAGCATTTTTACACACTGAAGAAAAATAAAGTAACCATGGAATAAAAGTTAAATAAACAACCAACTTCGTCATTTAATGTTTCACCTCTTCACATAATCTTATTATAATATAAATTATGTATTTTAAAACTCTAAATCACTCTACTTTACAATTAAATGACCATTATATTTGTGCTTATAATCAGAAATCAAATCACTTATTAAAGTTGTATCATAATGGTGCTCAGATAAGATATTAATTTCAATATTTTTTATATGATAATTATCCAATATTCTATATAACTTATGTTGTAATTTATTTATTAAACTAAAGTTAATTCTCTCTTCAATGTTTACATATAATGTATTGTTCGTATAAATCATTTCCATATTATCACCGAATACAATATATCAAAATAATATTTTATCTTCTATATATTCGACAAAATATGTAAAAATATCCACTTTTAAGAAAAAGAACTTATTATTACATGTTATAATCTTACTAGGCGGTGATTTTATGAAACTAAGTTTAATGATTTTCATTAATAAATTAGTTACAAAAGTATGTAAATTATTCGGTAAAAATGGTTCTGTTTATCCAGGATACATTATATACGATGTTTTAAGACAAAAGAAAATATTAGAAAATGTTAAATATCCTAAATATGTTATAGCTGTTACTGGTTCTTCTGGTAAAGGTTCAACAACTGAATTAATTAATCATATTCTAACTAATAACGGATATGACGTATGCTATAACCAAAATGGGAGTAATGGGGTTCTAGCAGCTACTACTTTAATTTTAAATAATTGTAATATGAAAGGTGAATTTAAACACGAAGTTTTACTTATTGAATGCGACGAAAGGCATTTAAAATTAATATTTGGCAAAAACAAGATGAGTCATTTAATTATTACAAATATGACGAGAGACCAACCTGCTCGTCATGGTAACTCTGATGTTGTCTTTAAAGATGTTATAAAAGCTATTGGAAATGACACAACTTTAATTATCGATGCTGACGATCCTTTAGTTAATCGTCTTACTTATACTCATGATAATAAAACAATTCGTTATGGTATGGCTAAAACAAAAGACAGTTACCTAGGAAGTTCTGAGGATTTAGTTGATTATGCTTATTGTCCTAAATGTAATAGAAAACTAATTTATGACTACTATCATTATGGACATATTGGTAATTACCATTGTCCTAATTGTGATTTTCAAAGAGGAAACGTCGACTTCGAAGCAACAGATGTAAATCTAGCAAAACAAAGTATGAAAATTAACGGAAATAAAGTTCATCTAGATAAAGATGTATTATATGCAGTCTACTACCATTTAGCGGCTTATGCCCTATGTAATATAATAGGTCTTGATGAAGAAACAATATTAAACACTTTAAACAAAAATAAACACGAAAGCAAACGTGCCAAAGTTACGGACTTTGCAGGACGTAATCTTACAATGTTAGAATCAAAAAATGAGAACAACTTAAGCTACTACCAATCAATAAAGTTTATAACTGATCAAAGTGGAAAAAAATCACTAGTTATTGGTTTTGATAAAGTTTCAAGAAGACATCCCCACAATGACATATCATGGTTATGGGATATTAAATTTGAACTTTTAAGTGATAAAAACATTGATAAAGTAATTTGTATGGGGCGTTTTAGATACGACATTGCAACTCGTCTATCTTTTGCAGGCATTCCAGAAGATAAAATAATTCTTGCTCATACTATTGAAGAGCTTCCTCAAATCATAAAGGAACAAACAATCGGGGATATTTATACTATGGCATGTTTTGATCTAACGAAACAAATGAAAGCTGTATTTGAAGGTGATAACAATGAAAACAATTAAAATAGCTCATTTATATTATGACATTCTAAATCTTTACGGTGAAAATGGTAATGTAAGATATTTAAAAAGACAATTAGAAGAACAAGACATAAATGTTGAAGTCCATTTTCTAAGCATGGAAGACAAAATAGATTTCAAAAAATATGACATCTTCTACATTGGTGCTGGAACTGACGCTAATAAAGAAATTGTTCTAGAAAATATCTTAAAATACAAAGAAGACATAAAAAAAGCGGTTGAAAGCAATAAATACTTCATTGTAACAGGGAACGCTTATGACCTTTTTGGTAAAGGAATTCAAAAATTAGACGGTTCATTTGTTGAAGGTTTAAATATATTTGATTACACTTCTACAGAAGAGGAATTTAGAATTATTGAAGATCAATATTATAGTTGTGACTTTATTGATTCAAAAATTCTTGGTTTCCAAAATCGTAGTTCTGTATCTAACTCAAATGGTGACGCTCTTTTTAAAGTAATCAAAGGAACAGGATCAAGTCCTGCTACAAATAATGAAGGAATCCATTATAACAATTTCTATGGAACCTATTTAGTTGGTCCTATTTTAGTACGAAATCCCTATTTAACAGATTACTTAGTCGAAAAAATATGTAATGAAAATAAAATCAAATACACAACACCTAATAAAGATACATTAAGCTACAAAGCTTATCATGAATTTATTAAAAATTTCTACTCTTAAAAGTAGATTTTTTTATTTTTAAGGAAAATTTTACAAACTCAAACATTTAAGGTATTATATAAAAGCATAAGAAGGGAGAATATTGTATGAGCAATAAAAGATTAAAAAACGATCAAAACAAAATAATATTAACGACTCATTATGCATTTAACAAGACTTTTGAACAAATAGAACCATTCGACTTCGCTTTCAATGGTGTTTATTACACAAGAACAGCTAACTTAGAAGATATGATGTACGACTATGAAAGAGCTTACCAATTATTTAAAGAAGCACATCCTAAAAATGTTGTGACAATATTTGATAAAGCCTTATGTATGGGGTTAATTTTAAGGAAATATCAGACTTTTGGTAGTTCACAAAAGAAAGCACCTCGTCGTGTTGCCTTGCTCAATGAAAGATTTATCGCTGAAGTAATGGTAGCATTCTTACATTATTCAGAATATAGCATTCGTGCCAAAAATACTGGTGAATTATTATCTCCAACACCATTCGACTTACAAGTTTTAAGTAATGGTCATGAAGAACAATTTGAAGAACTAATGAGAGACCTTACTGTTTTATTAAGTGCTCCAGACTTCCAAGCTACGGAAATAAATAGCAAATTAAGAGAAATCTATAATCTAGCTATTCTTTATGGTAATGGTTTTAATGAAGAAGACTTCGCAAGTATCATAAAAAGAATTAGAGTAAAAGAAAGAAATTCAACACCTAATTTCAATTATGAAGAAAGTCCAATGTTACAACAACATCAACAAGAAATTAAAGGAAAATATAGAAGACGTTAAAAAAAGCATCTAACGATGCTTTTTTTACTATGTCATAATTAATTTAATTCCGTATTTTCTAACTTACTTAATTTCTCTTTTTCTCTTTGTTCTTTAGAAAAAATACATCCACAATAATCTTGACGATACAAATTATACTGACGAGCCATTTCGATACTATGTTTATATCCCTCTTTTTTCTTAAAATCAGAAAACAAATATTTTATATCATATTTTTCACTCAATTTTTTCCCTATTTCATTTAACTTCTGACTATTCTTAAGAGGACTTACTGTCAAAGTAGTCGCAAAATAATCATAACCTAACTCCTTAGCTCTCATAGCCGTTTTATCTAAACGAAGCCAATAACATTTAATACATCTTGCTCCACCTTCTGGTACTTCTTCTAGACCTTTAGACATCTCTCTAAACAAATCATTATCATGATCACAATCTATTATATCGATTTTGTTTTTTGAATTATATTCATTTATAAATCTAATTTCTTCTTTTTTTCTTCTTTCATACTCTTCATATGGTTCAATATTAGGATTATAATAATAAATAGTAATATCAAAATAAGGACTCAAAGTATCTATAACATGAGTTGAACAAGGAGCACAACAACTATGTAGCAAAATACGAGGTACGACTCCACTGTTTACTATCTCAGCAATCTCTTCCTCCATAATTTTATTATAATTCATCGTAATCACCAACTTACTATTACAAATTTACTCTGTTTTTTCTGTATTGTTTTCTTCTTTTTCCTTATTCTTAGCAGCTTCCTCTTGAGCTATTGTTTCATAACTTTTAAAATAAATACTCTCATCATTAATTGTGTCTAAATAAACAACCCCATGCTCCTTATCCATATCTGGCGAAGCAAATATCGTCATATACTTATTTAAATTCTTCATATTCACAGTATCAATAATAACTGTATTAGTATCATTCATCTTTAAAGTAAAGCGATTACTATCTATAATAGTTCCATCTGCTGATTTATAAGGAGTATATTCTATTTCATTTATCATCATTTTTATATTTTCATCAACCTTATTAAGGCCACTCACAAATTCTTCTAAAACTTGATCAGGTGTAAAATTAATTAAAGTTGGATATCCATAATAATCTTCAGTATCTAAAACTGAACTTCCACTACTAGTAATATACTTATTATTATATTTATAAAAGAACAATAAATTATCTTCCTTAATTTCTATAGAAAGCTTACCAAAGATATTTCTCTTCACTTTAACATCATTGACTAATGGAATTTCCTTAATCATCTCTTCCACATTACCAAGCTTTAACTTATAAATACAAGGATAGTCTTTTACTCCAATTTTCTCTATTATTGTAACATCCTTAATTTGATTCGTCCCCACTATATAAATATTCTTAATTTTTAAATTAGAGACATAATAAAAAAGAGCCCATACTATAAAGATAAATATAAGTATTTTAACTACTACACCTACTCTTAATCTCAATCTTTTCTTTTTTTTAGGACTCTTTTTCATCATATATTATTACTCCCAATCTATAAATTCTTGTTCAATTACTAAATCAACGTTTGTTTTATTCTTTACTGTATCATGTACATATCTAATTAATTCATAAACATCTTTGCTAGTTGCATTATCTTTATTGATAATAAAGTTTGCATGTTTATTTGATACCTCAGCCCCACCGATTTTATAACCTTTAAGATTACAAGATTCTATTAATCTTCCAGCAAAATCACCTTCAGGATTTCTAAACACAGATCCTGCAGACGGATATTCTAATGGTTGTGTTTCTAATCTTCTAACACGACGATTTTCTATCATTTCTAAAGAATTATCTTTATCTCCCATTTTTAAGAAAAATTTTGCCGCTAAAATAATATATTTTGTAGAAGTTTTAAAACTACTCGTTCTATACGAATACTCTATATCTTCATGTTCTATAACTTTAACATTTAAATTTTCATCAAGCACTGTAACAGATGAAACATAATCTAAAATACAAGCATTATAAGCTCCAGCATTACCAACAATAGACCCACCTACTGTTCCAGGTATACCAGCCGCAAACTCAAGTCCCATTAATGAAGCATTAACACTATCCATAGCAAGTTTTGGGAGCATAGCTCCAGCTTCTGCATAAGCCATCTCCATATCAGGATGTATTTCTATTCCATTAAGTTTGTTAAGTCTTATAACAGCACCATCATATTCTCTATCATTCAAAACTACATTTGATCCATTGCCTAATACAAAGTACTTAATATTATTTTCTCTCAATATTTTCAAAGTACTAATTAAATCATTAATAGAATTAGGAGACAACAAATATCTAGCTGTACCTCCAATACGATATGTATTTAATCCTTTTAATGATGCATGTTCTTCTACTGAACCATAGTTCATTAATTCTTCTATCATTTTACCAAATCCTTCAACTTGCTATAAATTAAATCGCTACTATTGTCCATACCCATTTTTTTTAGATTTTCTTTCATCTTCATATAAACTTCGCGGTTTCCTAGCACTTCATTAATTTTAGTTAAAAGTTTATCTGATGTCAAATCTTTTTCTTCGATTACTTCACCACCACCATTATTTTTTATCTCTAAAGCATTAAAATACTGATGATTATTAGCAACATAAGGCGAAGGAATAAATATAGCTGGTAAATTTAAAGACAATATTTCACTCATCGTTGAAGCTCCAGCTCTAGTTACAATCAAATCTGTATTTTTAAGTAACGCTGGTAAATTATCTAAATATGGTAATACTTTTATATTACTTCCAAATTTTGTATCACGAACAAACTCATCATATAAATTCTTACCTGTAATATATAGAACTTCATAATCTTCCTTTTCAGCCTTTTTTAAGAAGTCTTTCATTTTTTCATTGACTGTTGCTGAACCCAAAGATCCTGCTACCACTACTACCAACTTTTTATTTTTACTAAGTCCTAAACTTTCTTTATCCATTGGCTCTAAACTTAAAGCATTCTCCCCACAAGGATTCCCACTATAGAAAACTTCTCCTTTAGCTTTATTAAATTTAACTTTAGTATCCTCAAAAGAAACGCCAATTAAATCTGCATTTTTCTGTAAGGATAGATTAGACTTCCCAGGAATTGAATTCTGCTCATGAATAAAAGTCTTTATTCCTAACTTACTAGCCGCCTTAATAACAGGATAAGTAACATATCCACCTATACCTAAAACTAAATCTGGTTTAAATTCTTCCATTAACTTAATACACTTATTCTTAGCTTTGCCAATCAAAAAAACATTCTTAATATCTAGTAAAATATCTCTTTTAGAAAAACCATATATCTCAATCTCCTCATAATTAATACCTCTTTTAGGAATTAAATCTTTTTCCATTCTATTATGAGTTCCAATATATAAAACTTCTAAGTCTTTCTCTTTTTCTTTAAACTTGTTAATAATAGCTAGAGCTGGATAAATATGTCCTCCAGTACCTCCTGCTGAAACAATAATTTTCATTAAATCACCTAATATAATTATACTATATTAATTCTCTTTTTTAACTAATAATGAAAAGTTTTCTGTAAATATAATGCAACATTATGTCATAGTTGTTTTAGAAACAAACAAAAAACCAAAATTATAAAGTTTTAAACAACAAAATAGTATCTTCAAACATGCACAATAGTATGTATAAAAAGCATTATAAAGCTCCCTAAAATCACTATATAAATAAATTTTTTTCATCTTCTTAGATAAATTTGCTTTATTAATATTTTAGTGTTAGTATAACGCCAATCAAGGGGGAATTATCATGAAAAAAAGAGATTATATAAATAACTTAACAAGTCATGTTGTCTTCACTTTAGACACACTATTTAAGGATAAAGCTTCCTCCCCCGAATTACTTGATTATTTATATTTAATTACAACTGGCATGATTATAACATATGGCGAAAAATATCTTGAGGATATTTACAACGTCATTTCTAATGTTAAATACATAAGCACAGATTCAGAAAAAAAAGATTTACTATATTATCAAAATCCCACAAATCACAATCTAAAAAAAGAAACAATCGATTTTAATAATTTAGCAACAATTAATTATAAATATGAACTAAACTTTCAAATAATCGATTCATCACCGATAAAAACATTAGAATACTTAACTCATGAGTTAAATGCTAACCTTTTTAATAAATACAAAACAATTTCATTAAAAGATAATTTGAAAGTAAGATTTAATTATTTAACTAATAACGTTATTCCCTTAAACTTACCAAAGGAACATGATAATATCATAAATAAAATATTTAACATCTTAGAAACCGAAGAAATTATTAAAGAAATACTTTTACTTAAAGAAGAAAATATAACCAACGCTAAATTCAAAAAAGCTCTTCTTCTTATTAAAAATAGCAACCCTGAAACATATAAAATCGAAGGCTTTGATATATTAGCAAATCTACTACGACCTTTATACGAACAAAATAATTTTAAAAATATAATCAACTCTCCTAAAGAACGAAAACTTATTGAAAAAGAAATCGACAATGTTTTAGGCAAGAATTCTTATAAAGAAATATGCCAAAAAATAGAGTCTTTACAACTTCATTTAAGTAACTCTAACAATAACACAAATTATTATTACTTATCTTTAGAATATGTAGCAATAAAAAATGATTATCTAAATAAATTAATCAATATAAAATACGCTTAAAAAAATGATACATCAATCTGTATCATTTTTTATATTCATTAATATCTTTTTTATTAATTTTTTCAACTACCGAATCTGCTATTTCGTACATTTCACTAGGCAAAGGTTCAAAATTAGCATGAGGCACATCCTTACTTAAAAACTTTTTAAGTACTACATCAAGTTTTTCTTTTTCAATTGGTTTTGCTAAGTAATCATCGAAACCTTCATCAAGATATTTTTCCTTAGCTCCTAAAATAGCATTAGCTGTTAAAGCAACTACTCTACTCTTAAAATTAGGTGTTTCTTGCAATATATGTAACGTTTTTCTTCCACTTAATTTAGGCATCATATCATCTAGCAAAATTAAATCGTAAACACCACCATTTTTAATCAAATCAATACATTCATACCCTGACATACAAGTTTCAACCTGTACTTCATATTTTTGTAACATTCTTAATGCAATTTTCAAATTTAATTCATTATCATCAACAACTAAAATTCTTTTATCTTTCAAAACCAAGGTTGAAGAAGCGTGTTTCACTTTTTCTTGTTTCTTATTATTACTAATTCTTTGCTTTAAATAAAATGTAAATTTTGAACCACTACCATAAACGGACTGAACAACAATTTTTCCATCCATCAATTCTACTAAACGTTTGGTAATCGCTAAACCAAGACCAACTCCCTCAATAGTTGTATTACGATCTTCATCTAACCTTTCAAATCTTTTAAATAGTTTATCTATTTGATTCGGTTTTATTCCTCGACCAGTATCTTCAACACTTACCATTAACGAACATTCATCGTTCTTATTAATACAACTAATTGAAACACGAATACTTCCTTCATCTGTATACTTAACAGCATTAGTTAATAAATTGCTTAGAATTTCTTTAATCTTGGATTTATCTCCATAAAGCATCTCTGGAACATCTGGTGCAACATACATATTTAATTCTACTGTTTTTTCACCTAATCTAGGTTTAATTAATTTAATAAGTTTTTTCAATTCTTCTCTTAAATCATATTCCCCATTAACTATTTCCATCTTGTTAGCTTCTAATTTTGAAATATCTAATATTCCATTTACTATTTCTAAAAGACTTTGTGATGCTGTAATAATGTCTTTAGCATCTTCTTGTGCTGCTTCTAAAGTATTTTCCTCTCTTATCGCCTCAGAAAAACCGACAATCGCATTCAAAGGTGTTCTTATTTCATGTGACATACTAGATAAGAAATCAGTCTTCGCTGCATTCGCTCTCTCAGCTTGTTCTTTAGCCATCTCCACTTCATTAAGCATTCTAACATCTGGATTTTCTATCGTAAAATACATTAATAACAATACATAAGAAATGATTAAAGAAATAAGTAAAATCTGTGGCCAAAAATATCTAACAATTAACATCACAGCCCCCAAAAGAAGCAAGACATATAAAGGAATCAGCTTTCTTCTATCATATTTTTTATTTCTAAATTCTGTCATAAGAACATTTATTACAATCAGAAAGAAGAAAATAGCACAAGTAAAATATAAAGCTATACTACTAGGACCAGCTGTATCAATTACCCCATTATCAAAAATTACTTCTATAGGTAATATTATTACAGATAAAGAACCAAGAATATATAATCCAAGCGAAATATAATTCATAGTACTTCGTTTACAATTAATAATACCATTAACATATACATAAAGTATAAAAATTTCTCCCATAATTAATAAATAATCTAGTTTATCTAATAAATAAATAATATAAGATTTTCCAACATTTAATAACAATATAACTATAACACATGCTAATAACGATTCTAACAAGCTTAAAATCAACAAAATACCATAGATATCTGTGTCACGATTCTTAACTCTTCGCTTAGTAAAAAAAACTATATTCAATAATAAACTAATTAAAAATGCACATAAAGGAAACTCTAAATTAGCCACTCTTACCACCTACTATAATAACAATATAATAGCATTTATAATAAAAAGCAAGAAAAAAAGATAACGATATAACGTTATCCAACTTTCGATATTACTTAAAAATAAATCATTATTCACTTTCATTATTATTTTCATTTTGTTCAGGTGTTATTTCTCTCCATTGTGCAACTAAATGCAAAGGCACTACCCAAGAAACATTATTACTAACATCATAATCACTTTTTAATATAAAATTAGGTTTTGTAGAAATATCTCTCCATCCGTCAAATACATATCCATCTTTTTCAAGTGCAACATACTTTATAAGTCCATATTTTGATCCAGCAAGATTTTGATATGACTTTTGGAAATCCTCTGCCGAATAGCCATCAGCAAATCTAATCTCAGAATCATCTTTATCATAATCCCAAACAATTCCATTATGCCAAATTGCATATAGTTTAACATTCATACAAACATATCCCTCTTTGCATTCATAAGAATCATCAACTTCAACAGCATTTTTTCTAACTATATCAATAAACTCTTCTTTAGAACTTACTTCTGGAGAATAAAAACTACTTTTTTGCAGTCCATCAGGAGACCATCCCATAAATACACGTTTTAAATAAGTCCTATCAGGAAACAATTCTTCGTATGTTTTTAACTTACAATCCATTTCTTCATTAGCAGATTCAAACATACAATAAACATCATTTTCATTAATCGAATACTTACCAGGATATTCAATATGACTATAATAATCAATAAAAGAACTTTGTGTAAAATTATCGCTGTAAATTATATGATACTCAATAGGTTTCCACAAAGGTTCAAAAACTAATTTACCTTCATTTTCTTCAAGAAATTCATTTGTAATTATAGTATTTTCAAAATCAAACAATTCTTCTGAACTACTTAATGCCCAACCTTCAAACGACCAACCAAATCTCATATTCTCATCAATCGTTGGAAGCATATCACAAGATATAGTTTGACCAACAACAATATCCATATCAACTTCTTTAAAGTCTTCTACTACTCCACCATTTGTAAATTTAATAGATGTACTTTCAGGCAACTTTTCACCATTAACATATAAAATTTCATAAGGAAATGTCATTTCAATATCTTCATCAGTAATAAGGTCTGCCCATACACCATCTTCATATTTATAAGCGATTACCATATCATCAAGTTTATCAGAATCAATCGAAGTAGCTCCAAGCATTGCATATTTAGTATTTAAAGCAACAGTAAATAGATGATTACCAATAATAATAGAACCATCTTCTATATCACTTTCGTTATATTGTTTTGCACAGACACAAGGAATAAACATCAACAATAACAAAACTATAAATAAATTCTTTTTCATTTTAACGGCCTCCTATTTAGTACACACAAATGTCTTATCAGAATCTTTAAATTTAACATAACATTCTGTCATATTATTATAATAATTTAAATTTTTATCTTTAAATCCATTTCCACTATTATATGTCCAAGATCCTCTTTTATTTTTTATTACAATTTCTTGAACGTCATTTTGATATTCAGTTAAACTAATAATATTACCAGATGGTGTAATACTATCATCTGAATAAGATATAGCTTTTATTTTAAAAGTCTTTTCATTCCAACTAGACATTACAGTTTTACTAGAATGAACTACTCCACTACTTGACCATCCCGCAAAAGTATAATATTTGCTTGTTGGATTCGTTTTACAACTAGAATAAGCAGATTCAATTGTATTACCAGACGCTATAGTTTTACTTATAGATGAACCTGTTCCACATGAACCAAAAGTAACTTTTCCAACATTAGTAGGTGCACTAAATGTAATTGTTATATTACTTGTTGATGGAATGGATTGATTTTTACTCCATATCGCATAATATGTTGTATTAGATGTTATAGCCCTTGAAGATATATTTGATGTAGTTGCTGAACTATTAGTATTAAATCCAACTAAAGTATAACCGCTTCTTGTTGCTTTACAAGTATTTTTAGCACCTTGACCATTTTCTACAATTTGATCAGAACATCCGCTTCCCAATGTTCCTCCATTAGCATTAAATTTTACTGTATATTTCTTAGGAGTTGATGGAGTTTGCGTTGTTGGAGTCGATGTTGATGGAGTTTGTGTTGATGTAGTTGGCTTCGATGGAGTTGGTTCTTCTGATTCTTTCACTTCTACTTTTTCCCACACTGCGACAATTGTAATATCTGAATGTATTGGCTCTTCAAAAGTATAATCTTCAGAATCAACTTTCCATCCCTTAAAATCATAGCCTTCTTTTACAGGATTAGTTGCAGGTCTAACAACCACTTTTCCATCTTCCAATACTTGGCTTGAAATAGGTGTCCCCCCAACTGTATCAAAAGTTATAGTGTAATAAATTTTATCAGGTTCTTTTTCCTTCCAAGTCGCCTTTAAAGTTATATCACCACTAACTTCTGACGCAAAATCATAAAATTCATCATCAAGCATCCAGCCTACAAATATATATCCTTCCTTTGTAGGTTCCTCTGGAACTTCTAAAAATTCCCCTTCTTCAACTTCAATAGCTGCTACTGCTGAACCACCATCAGTTTCAAAATTAATCCTATATGTTTCTAGCTCTTCAACTTTTCCTTCTTTTTTAGTATGAGCAAATACACATAATACGATAATAACAATTAAAACAATCAAAATTAAAAGACTAAGTATCAAAGCTCTTACTTTTTTATTCGGCTTTTTTTCTTTAGTCATCTCTTCATTACTCATTTTTAATACCACACTTCCTATACTATATAAATAAATTATAACATTCCAAATTTTAAAAGTAAATCTACATTTAAGCATCAACCTATTCTCATATAATTCATAAAATTAAAACAAAAAAGTGGCACATATCTTTTTATATGTCCACCTTTATATAGCACTCATATTAATATTATCTTGTCTTACGTAATAAAAATGCATTTTCTTTAGAAACGATTAAATTATCCAAATGCGCAAAAACTTCATCAGGAGAATATTCTCCTTTTGCCTTATATTCTTTACCTCTTACTTCTTCTAGAGTAAATCCAGGCCATTCACTTATTCTTTCTTGCAAATAGGTCTCATAATAATCATCAGCAATCTCACTATATTCCCATTTAGGTACATGTTCAAATATTTCCCATTTCAATGAAGCCATCGTATCTCTCAAAGTATCAAGAATTATAGAATCGCTATATCCCTGTTGTTTTAAACTTATTGGATCCATATTTTCACCAAATATTGCATAAAACTGCTTACCATATTGCTCAATACCTACCGGAATAATTTCGGCACCCGTTTCTAAAGCTACTTCTAATATTCCTGGAAACAATTTTAGCATTAAAAGATTAGGAGACATATTCCATGTTCCTTCTGGAAAATACATTATATTAGCTCCAGCCGTTAATTTATCTTTCATTACCTGTTTTATTTTTCTTCGATCTTTTTTATCATTTTCATTTACATAAAGAATTCCATTTACTTCTAAAAAAGTTCCATCTAAAATACCATGTAGATTTTCAAAATCACCTGATAATATATAGGTATGTTCTTTAATAGCTTCCGAAATTACTTCAATATCATACTTCCCAATATGCGTAACAGCATAGATTTTAGGTCTACTAGTTTCAATTCTTCGATCATCCAAAACACATAATTTATTTCCATTTAACTTATTCATCAAAACTAATAATTTATATAAAAAAGGATATAATTTCTTTCTTGTTTCCAAACTCAAATTAGCAATTCTTGATTTTTCATATAAATCTCTCATGTATTTATAATATCTTTGGTATTCTTCAAAATTTGTTCTCTCTAATTCTTTTTCTTTTTTCTTCGAAAGTCTTTTATAACTCATTAAACCATCCCCCAAAAATATAATAATTATTATATCATTTATAAAAGATATAACCAAATTTTACCACTGAACTTATAAACTTATCTTATCTTTCTCAAAACTTTCACATCATACTCTACTAAGTCACTTTTTAAAGTTTCCAATTCTTTTCTAACAATCTTTGCTATATCATCATATAACTCTGCCTTTACATTACCTAACTCTAAATTCCTTCCAATATTAATTATTGTCCCTTTTTTACCCTTATTTGTTTCTAATAAAGCTACTGGAATTAGTGAAGCTTTACCATCTATAGTTCTTCTTATAAAATCTTTATCCAAAGGTGCAACAAGAGTCTTCTCATCCCTTAAACCGACTAATTCAGGAAAACATATTTCAGTACCACCAGTTGATAAATTCCTACGTAATCGGTTCTGTATAGCCCTAAAATCATCCTTATTTGCAGAATCAAATAACGTCAATAAATTTGTTCTTAAAAGCAATTCCAAAAATTTATTACAATCACTTATATTACCTTCTTTAGCCGTCCAAGAAAGTTCATTAACAATCTCTACCATATTAGGAACATCATAATATGAAGAAGAGGTACAAACAAATATTTTGCCTCTAGCAGTTTGATAATGTTGGTCTTTAATTACCTTAATAAATCGTTGTTCAAGCAATCTATTAATTTTAAGCAACAACTTAATTAAAAAATAAATTCTTTTACGAATCTTCATATCATAAAGAGTCTGTCTCTCATATTCAACTTTTCTTAGTAGTCTAAAATATTCTTGCAATTCATTCATTGTCATTTTCTTTTGTTCCAATAATGATTTATATTGAAAATCTGACATTACAACCACCCTCATTAATAATTATAGCACTATTTTTACGACAAAGAAAAAAAGCTAAATTACTTAGCTTTCATAATCATTCTTTCTACCATTTCTTTTATCTTTTTTTCTCCAAAAGGTTTTGTAAGCATATCAACTATATCATAAGTAAAAGCCTTATTTATAGCTTCACTTGATGAATCACCACTAACAATTGTAACAGGCATCTTTTTAAATAAATCATGTTCTTTCATATATTCTAATACTTCAAATCCATCTACAACTGGCATATTTAAATCAAGCAAAATGGCTTTAACTCTATCATCACTTTCATGATCTTTAATAATATTTAAAGCTTCTTGACCATCTTTAGCAACTTCAATATTATAGGATTCATCAAATATCTTTTTAACAAAAATCCTTATTACTTCAGAATCATCAGCAACCAATATAATATTTTCTTCTTTTTCTATTACATCAGGGCTAATTATAACATTCTCCTCATGATCATCTAAGTATTCATGAACAATTCCTCTAACTTTGCTAGCTTCACTCATCAACTCTTGATAATGTTTTTTTACATAATCTATATCATTTTCTTTACTCTTCATTTCATGTTCATAAGCCATCTCCGCTAATTTCACAAATCCAAAATACTTACAATCACTCTTCAATGAATGTACATAGATCGCATAGTTAACCATATCTTCATCATTATAATAGTCTTCTATCTTCTCTAATTTATCATCAATTGCATTCTTAAATTCACAAATCGTTTCATTATAAGTTTCAATATCTCCAAATATTTCTAAACTTTTATTTAAATCAACACCATTTTGTTTCAAAAAATCTATACTCTTCATAATACCCATCCTTATTATAGTTTTATCATAAATAACATCCTATTTCAATGCCTCTTTTAAAACTTTCTCCAACTCAACACGATTAAAAGGTTTCCCTAAATATCCAAAAAAATTGTTACCAATAAGTTTATCTTTTAACTCATCAATACGACTAGCACTCATTAATATAACTGGCGTTTTAAATCCTTCAATTGTTTTTAAATTTTCTAAAGTTTTCACTCCATCCATTCCAGGCATTAATTCATCTAGCAAAATAAGATTATAGTCATTGTAAATAACTTTCTCTATTGCTTGCTTTCCATTTTTCGCAGTAGTAATTTTTAAATTGTATTTCTTTAAAAATGTCGTCGCAATTTTTATATTAACTTCATTATCATCCACAACCAAAACTTTTTTCCCTTTGAAATCTAAAGTTTGTTCATTTCTAGAAGCTCCAACATCTTCTAACTTAATATCATTATCTAAAATAGAAGTAATTCTGTTTGTATGGGAGCTTTTCATTTTTTGACTATTTAATCGACTCAAATATTTTGTTATTATGCGTTCTAACTCTTTCTTATCAATCGGTTTAGCTAAATAATCATCAAATCCTGAAGCTAAATATTCTTCTTTCATTCCTGTAATCGCATTAGCTGTTAACGCTATAACTGGTATATTAAAATTACCAAGTTCTTTTAATTTTTCTAATGTTTCTCTACCACTCATTTTAGGCATCATATCGTCTAAAAAGATAATATCATACGATTCTTTATTTTTTATTTTAGCAAGACACTCTATACCACTTGCACACGTCTCTACATTAAAATGATATTTTCTTAATAATACAGAAGCAACTTTTAAATTTAAATCATTATCATCAACTAATAATACTTTGGCTCCATTAGCATCAATGACTCTAGTTTTCGACAAAGGCTTTTGTTCTATAACTGTTTCTTCAACCGGTATAATTCTTTGATCAATAGATACAGTAAATTTAGAACCACTACCATAAACGGACTGAACAATTATTTTTCCATTCATTAAATCAACCAATTTTTTAGTTATAGCAAGTCCTAATCCAGTTCCTTCTATTGTAAGTTGTTTTTCGACATCAAGTCTTTCAAATTTAGAAAAAAGTTTAGCAAGACTTTCTTCTTTGATTCCTATACCACTATCTTCAACAGACATTATCAAACGACAAACATTATCCTTTGTTACAGTCGAAACTTTAAATTCAATAAAACCTTCCTTAGTATATTTAACTGCATTAGTTAAAATATTAAGTAATATTTGTTTTATTCTAGTACTATCTCCATACAAAATAGTTGGTATCGACTCGTCAATAACTACTCTAAAATCTAATCCTTTATCGCCAATTCTAGCTTTAGTTAAAGCAATTATTTCATCAAACAAAGTATATATTTCATATTCTTTATTAATTATTTCTAATTTATTAGCTTCTATCTTTGATATATCCAAAATTCCGTTAACAATTTCTAATAAATTATTAGAAGCCATAAGAATATCATTAACTTTCTCCTTCGCTGTATCAGAAACATCCTCGTCTTTTAATAACTCACTAAATCCGACAATAGCATTTAAAGGAGTTCTAATTTCATGCGACATATTAGATAAGAAGTCTGACTTAGCATTATTAGCCTTCTCTGCTGCTTCTTTAGCAATAGATAATTGTTCTAACATCTGTACATCAGGATTTTCAATAGTAAAATACATCAAAAACGTAACAAAAGCTTCGCACGTTGTAATTAATAATAACCCTGGAATTTTAACATTAATTAATATAATAATTACGCCTAAAATACAAAAGCATAGCATAGGAATTATTTTATGTTTATTTATCTTCTTAATATTAAATAGTATCATAAAAATAATAACTAAAATAGAAACTCCTGAATAAAAAGTAACAAAATCAATACTAGGTCCATAAGTATACGTGACATTATTTTGATTATGTAAATGAGTTGGTAATAGCAAAATAATAACATAACACACTGCCACAAATATAGTTGAAATGTTTTTTAATTTATTGCTATTTATATCACGAAACGAAATAACAATTGTATATATTACAAACAAAGACATCCATGTTACAAGATACATCAAAAATGCTTTTGACTGAATAAGAATAAGCCAAGAAATACCATATTTTATAGGAAAACATCCAAAAACCTCAATAATCAAACCAAGTAACGTAGTTGTAATTAAGGATGAATACACTTTATTTTCAAAACTCTGGTAATACTTCTTATTATGAAATATTATAAAAAGCATTATAATATAGACAGCAGATATTATAGAAAATATAATTGTATAATTCATTTTACATCATCCTATTCTTTTTTATTATATCATAGTTTCTTTTTAATAACATTTAAAAAACTCATTATTCATGAGCTTCTATTTCTTTCATTTGCTTTAATGTTATTTTCTTGATTTTTGAATAACTGACTTCATAACTTTCACTTCCAGCGGCAGGATAATGAATCGCATCGATTGTTTGAATATATTTAAATGCTTTTTTACCAGCACTTGTACGTGGCATTTCATCTAAAAATATGAAATCATATATAGAACTAACACCAGTTATATTTTGTTTACAATATTCTATAACTTCCTCAATTTTATCTTTATATTCGCCTTTTAAAACAACATACATTACTGGGACATTAGCTTCTCCTACATCAATACTAAATCTAGGTATAACAACACAATCTTGAATAAATGGACATTCAGTAGCTTTGTTTTCTATAGCATTAGGATAAACTTTAAAACCATTTCGATTAAATACTCTTTTTATTCGATCGACGATGACAAGATTATGATCTTCTCTAATATAGCCAACATCTCCAGTATGAATCCATTGTTTTCCATCTTCATGAGTTTTAATTAATACTTCGTTTTCACTCATATATCTACCAACATAACCATCTATTTTTATTGGTAAACAATAACATATTTCACCAACGCTTTTGATTCCCAAATTTCCTTCACTAGTTATTTCAAATTCACCATCTAAAAGTTTTAGATAATATAATTTAGCAATTACATCAGATAATTTAGTATTATCATAACTTTCGTCTTCTAAATCAGCTTTAAATATTCCAACCTGATATTCTGGAAGTGGTCTTCCAACAGTATATTTGCTAATCTCTAATGACGAGTTATATGTAGCGACTCCTGCTACTTCTGTTAAACCTACTCCCTCACGAACAGTCGTATTTGAGCCACGTTTTTCTAAATTATGATTTGTAGAATCTTCGTCACTTTTTTCTAATTTTTCTCCTCCAGATACAGCTATTTTTATATACGGAGTCTTTTTCTTACCAGTATATTTATTATACTCTTTCCAATGAACAGGACCAGCTAAAATAAAATTTGGTTTATATTTAAAAATACTTTTAACAAATTCTTTAGGATTTGGATTTGGTGCAATCGCTAAAGTCAACCCAAATGACAATGCTAAATGAATATCACATACACCATAACCCAAATGAGGAGGTATAACATCTAGTAATGTATCTCCTCTATCTATAGAAAGATTAAAGGCTTTAGAATTATTCATTAAATAATGTTGTTTCACTATATTATTTAACAAAGCATTAGATAGATTAACTTGCTTAGGTATACCAGAAGAACCCCCTGTTCCTAGATGTGTTCCTAATAATGCTTCTCCATTCTTTGAAGTTAGGGGTAATTTAATACCATTAGCAATAAAATCTTTCCACTTAATTGCATTTTTAGGTAATTTAATCATTGCTTTGTTCTTTATTAGATTTTTTATTTTATCAATAAGTTGTATTCCATAAGGAAAGCTATCAGTAGGATTCGCAAATACTATTTTTTCATCGGGAACGAAACCTTTTATAAACGGATAAAATTGATCAAAGCACAAAACAAACGCCGGATTTTCATCTATAATTGTTTCCTTGATACTATCAGGTTCAATAGGATTTAAGAAATTAATAGTTATACCAAGTTCATTCGCTGCATAATATAAAAATATCGTTTCAGGAGTTGTTAAATATAAAACAGATATTACATCTCCTTCTTTCAAGTTAGAAGCTATAAGAGCTTTCTTTACTTCTTCTACTTTTGCAACAAATTCAGAAAATTTAAATTTTCTTCCAAGAAAATCTATAGCTACAAAGTCAATATATTTTCCATTTACATCTTTCAAATATTGAAACAGACTCTTATCTATTTCACAATATTTTTCATTATTAATATATGCCATATCTATAACTCCTTATCTTTCTATAATATTGATTGCCACTTTAATACCATCAACTGCCGCTGAAGTGATTCCTCCTGCATATCCAGCACCTTCACCACAAGGATAAATGCCCTCAATATTAGACATTAAATTTTCGTTTCTAACAATTGTTACTGGTGACGACGAACGAGTTTCTACACCTGTTAAAATAGCATCTGGATTAGCAAACCCCTTTATTTTTTTATCAAATGACAAGATTCCTTCCTTCAATGTTTTAGAGACAAAATCAGGCAATATATCATTTAAATTACATAGAGTATATCCTGGTTTATAAGAAGGTACTATACTTCCTATTTTAGTTGAAGGCACATTATTTATAAAATCTTCAACTCTTTGGACTGGAGCATTATAATTACTTCCTCCTAAAACAAACGCTTTATGTTCTAATTCTTCTTGGAAATACAGTCCAGCTAACGGATCTTCTCCCTCAAAATCAGTTGTTAAAACATTAACTAATAAAGCTGCATTCGCATTTTCTTTATCTCTTTTAAATACAGACATTCCATTAGTTACAATCGCTTCTTTTTCGCTAGCTGAGGCAATAACTTCACCACCTGGACACATACAGAAAGTATAACAACTACGATTATCTCCATGATATGCTAATTTATACTCAGCTGGAGGTAAATTAAGTTTTGTATATGTTCCATACTGAGAATCATTTATCATCGATTGCTTATGTTCAACTCTAACTCCTACTGAAAAGTTTTTTCTTACCATTTCAATGTTTTTATCAAATAACATTTTAAAAGTATCTCTCGCACTATGACCAATAGCTAAAACTAAAGCATCCGTTTTAAAAACACCATTATTTGTTTCAACTGTAATAATTGAATTATCTTTAGTAACATTAGTCATCTTAGTTTCAAAGTAATAATTTCCACCATTACTTTCAATATAACTACGTATATTTCTTAATATATTTATTAAATTATCAGTTCCTATATGAGGTTTACTTAAATATAATATTTCTTCAGGTGCTCCAAACTTATAAAAATAGTCTAAGACTTTTTTTATTAAAGGAGAATGAATACCTGTAGTTAATTTACCATCACTAAAAGTACCAGCTCCACCTTCTCCAAATTGGACATTACACATTTCATTTAACTTCCCTGTTGTTTTATATTCTTCAACAAAAGATATTCTTTCATCAACGGAACTACCTTGTTCAATAATAATCGGCTTAATACCATTATCAATAAACGTTAGAGCACAAAATAAGCCAGCTGGTCCAGCTCCCACAATAATAGGTCTATATTGACTATTTCTTAATTTCGTAATACTTGGCTCTTCTACTTCTGCAATACTTTTAATATTTGGATACTTACAATCATCTTTTACTTTAATATTAAAAGAATAATTGTAATGAACATTTTTCTTATCTCTTGCATCAATAGACTTCTTAACAATTTCAAAAAGCAATACATCTTTTTCAGATATCTTGTTTTTCTTCAGAACTTTTAAACGTAAAGAATCTTTATCTAAATCCTCATAAATTTTAACATTATCAATTCTTAACATAGAATCACCAACTTCCACCTTATTTTACCATAATACTCACCTTTATCAAAAATTATCTGCGTTTTTTACCCTCTACTTATAATTATTATCCACAGTACTTCAATTTCCTTTTTAAATTTTAAAAAAGATGAAAAATATCATCCTTTTTAACAATTAACTACAATAATTCTTAACTACTGTTCCAATATCTTCGCCTTCAATTACTCGTTTTAGATTTCCCTTTTTATTAATATCAAAAACAATTATAGGAATATCATTGTCCATACAAAGAGAAGTAGCTGTAGTATCCATTACATTCAATTTTTTATTTAAAACATCTAAATAAGATATTTCTGTCATTTTTTTAGCATCCTTATTCTTCTTAGGATCACTATCATATATTCCATCTACGTTAGTTGCTTTTATTAATGCATCAGCACCTATCTCCGCTGCCCTTAAAGCTGCAGCAGTATCAGTTGAGAAAAAAGGAGACCCCGTTCCACACCCGAACACCACCACACGTTTATTGCTTAAATGCTTTAAAGCTCTATCTTTAACATAATATTCAGCGATTTGTCTCATTTCCACTCCTGTTTGTACTCTAACATCTTGACCCAATTGTTTAAAAGCATCACCAATAGCTAAAGCATTCATTGTTGTCCCTAGCATACCAATATAATCTGAAGTACATCTATCCATCTGCTGATTACTTCTTCCTCTCCAAAAATTTCCGCCTCCTACTACAATACCAACTTCAATCCCCATTTTTGCAATCATTGTAATTTCTTGACATATATCTAAGACCTTATCAAAATCAATTCCGCTAGTTTTATCTCCTGCTAATGATTCTCCACTTAACTTAAGCAAAATTCTTTTATATTTCATATTTTCCTCCTACAAAAAAACTTATTATCACTAAAGATAATAAGCCCTAATTAAATAAAAGAGATAGTAAATTTTTTATATAACATTTCTTCATACTATCCCTCCTTATATTAATAATACAACAAAGAATAAGGAGTATCAAACCTTATTTATATTATTTAACACTTACTTTAATAAATTTATAACATTTCAATATTCTCAACTAACTCTTCAAAAACTTCTAAAATAAAACCGTAATTCAAAACCATCTCTTGATTATTCTTATCAAATTCGTCACATATTTTTTTCATATTATAGCGTATTATTGGAGAGGAACCATACATTCTTATTCCATCATTAGTTTGACAATAATATTCCTCTTTCAGATAATCTCTTTCATCTCCAAAAGCGAAAACTAACCAAACACCTATTGAGTCAACACTCATAAATAAATGTATAGAAAATTTTTCTTCATCCTCTTCCATATAACTGCTATCTAGTATTTTTAAATGCAAAACATCTTTATCTAATATACGACTTATAAAATCAACAAGCTTATCATAGTAATCTCTTTTACTAAAAACATGCTTAAAAATCTCATCTTCAAATTCATAATCAACAATCTTCACAACTATCAATCCTCCCTTCAAAAATTTTACTTATACACATTTATATACCTCCTTCTACTTATAATTATTATCCATAACCACTCAATTTCCTTCTTTTTTACGAAAAAAAAGAACTTTTTTTAAAAGTTCTTAAATTCAATTTAACTTAAAGTATATGGATTTTCTAAAGTTCCTTCTCCATTAAGTGGTCCATTAACATTTATAACAGGTCTTACTCCCATTTCTTCGCTTGGATTAACACTTTGAATACTTCCATCTCTATAAGCAAATACATTATCAGTTCCATTACCATTAGCTAAATAGAACCCACCATCAACGTTCAAATAATTTTCACCAGTTACACCATCACTAATAATACTTGCTTCTCTAACACTTAATGTTCCTACTTTTCTTAATGAATAACCTTCAAAATTGATTAAATTTTCAACTTCATAATCAACATAATTAGTTCCGTCATAATCAGCTTCAACAAAATTATTTTCTTCACCAAAAGTATTGTTAAACCACTCTTGTAATAAAACAGCAATTGTACTACCACTATACTCATTAACAAGTCCATAACTTGATTTAGTAATAACATCATCAAGTATAACTCTATAACTACCATCGCCATTGATTCTTACAATTCTAAACATTCTATCATTTATTCTAATATAATTATTTGTTGCATCAGCTTTATAATAATATGATTTACCCATATTATCATTTATTGAATTCAATCCATTAGGTGCCAACTCGTTACCTTGCTCATCATCGCTAAATACTAATTCGCAAGTTGTATTTTCATTAACATACTCGGAAGAAACTATTGAAGTAATCGGATCGTATTCTAAAGAACCATTAGTACAATCAAACGACTCAAAACTTCCATTACCATTTATCGTCGCACTAAAAGAACCTTCTTTTACATTCTTTATAAAAACATCTTGATTCCCATTTACTATATCTATTCTTACTGTATATTTATTCTGTGTCTCATCTGCTAACTTAGCTGAAAAAGCAACAGCACTCATCGCTAAACAAGAACAAGCCACTACAAGTAAAGGAACATACATATTACCTAACTTACTATTATCGCCTTTAATTCTCTTACTTTTTAAATTCTCTAATTCTTTATCTGGATTAAATTTTTTCATATCAATACTCTCCTATATCATATTAATTATAAAATAGAAAGCACTAAAAATCAATCTCTATCAAGTTATATTTATTATTTTATTCTTTACTAAATACCTTAATAGTTCTCCCCAATCATTTATCATTACTAAATAATTATTCTCCTTTATTTGAACATCACAATCTTTAAAATAAATTGTCCTAACTTTACCATTTCTTAAAGAATTACATATTTGTGGATGATCATCAATCATCAAATCTATTCCTAATTCTTTACATATTCGTAACTTGTCTGTTACCTCAAAATAAATATTATCATAATAAATATCATATTTTTTTAAAGTCTTAAGTACTTCATCTTTTGTTTTCTTATTTATACTACCTCTTGCAGTAATGAAAACTATTTCTATACCATTTTTATGTAATAAATCAATAACTTCTTTGCTTCCAGGAACCAAACCACAATTATTAGTTCCTAATATTAAATAATTACTAATAAAATCTTCCTTTTCCCACTTATTCCAATCATACATATTCAAATAAGAAAAATCATCATTTATCTTACCATTTGCACCTATTAAAACATCATAATAAGCAGCATAAAATCTCATCATTCTTTCATAATCAAGAATAACCCCATCTATATCAATACCTATTCTCATTTTCTCTTCACCAAAGCCTTATTAGTCACCCATTTTTCACTGATATATGGACTTTCATAAAATGAAGCATCAACTGTATACCCTGTTAACCATTTTATAACACGAACATCTGAAGTAGTTAATCGATCATTAATCTTTATAATTTTACCACTTATATTAGCACAATCTGGTGATGGAAATTCACACATTCCTTTCTTCATTAAAATACAAACATGATGTTCTTTTTCTACAATTTCATAATCAAACGGTATTACATTACCTAAATTAGGATTACTACTTAAATGTTCTTTATAACTATGGCATTCTTCTTTCATAACACAGTTATCACATCCTAATTCGCTTGGACGATAATAATGAGCATTATAGTCTCTTCCTAATCCATGAACATATGAAAATAAACAAGATGTCTTTCTAAAAACAGGAACACCATATTGTTTAGCCATTCCTTCAAATAATTTAACCACTTCATCAGCGATAACCTTTTTATGACCAAATGTAAATCCTGGATATGGTTTCAAATCCAATCCTTGTTCTTCCCATATTTTTACACTAGATGGTTTACCTTGTAAACCAGAATATCCTACCGCCAATCCATATTTTTTAGCTAACTGTAAGACATTAGCAAAAGCCTCTACAGTATCATTAATACCATAACATATTGGACGATATTCAATAGAATACTTATAATTATTCGTACGATTCTTAGTTACTTCAAGATTCTTTTTAAATCTTGCCATAGTATTTCCATCATACTTAGAATCAACTCCAAAAGTCGAAAAAGCCACATGTAAATCTAAATTAAAAGGAACATCTGGAAATTTTGAAAAATCTCCTTTAGTTACAATAACAACAGGTCCTTTATGACCTGATCTTTCTAAAGCTTTCAACAAACCTATTGTATTATCCATTTGTAATAAAGGATCACCATAAAATAAATTAACAGCAACTGGTATATTAACAAAATTAGGATTAATATCTCCAGGCATTATATGATAATGTTTTTCTTCACACTTCTCTCCATTTAATCGACAATACTTACAATCATAGCAATAATCTAATGTATCACCAAGCAAATAAAACGATTTAGCGAATAAAGCCAAATCAGTTACATTATTTTCCATTTTCCTTCACCTCAAAAAAAATATAACCGATTAATTAAAAATTAACAAAGACCAATTTTTTATTGCCAATATATAAAAAAAATATAACTATTCTTTTAAGTTATATCCCATATATACATTTAAATATAATCTAATTAAAACATGAAAAAACTGACAGATGTCAGTTTAAGCACTAATCGTTATAAGAATAGCAATTATTATTAAAAAAAGAATCGTCAAAAATCTTTCTCTTGTTTCAATTTTCACACTATTCCTCCTAACACTAATAACTATTCTACCCAAAATATTATTTCACTTCAATAAAAAGAATAAAAAAATAATTTCTTTACGTAAAGAAATTAAATTTTTCTAAAAAAATAGTTAAAAGCCTTATTCGGCAAATTTTGAACCATCTTTGGTACAACAGTTATACTAGGTAACTCATGAACACTATTCCACTTATCAATCGCCGTAATAATAACTCCCTCTTTATATCTCGGAGGTATTATATTAAGTGGAAACATATGTCTTTTTATAGAATTCGTTATTTTTTTGTTTTCAAGTTCAGGAAAATATTTTACATAATTAATAGAAGCATCTTTAGCATGTGTAAAACCATGTCTCTTAAAAAGAGGTTTCTTTATTTTCATAAGTTGAACATATCTTCCATTTTCAAACTCTTCTAATTCTGGAGTACTAATCCATGCTTGACTATAAAAATCATGTAATAAACCAGCTAATGCACATACTTTTAAATCTGCATTAAAATATCTTCCTACTAAAAAAGAATTAAATGAAACTAAAATTGAATGATCCCACACAGTCATTTCATGATGATGCATAAACATCTTTCTTCTTTGAAACTCATCATTTAATAAAACTTTTTCTACTATTTCATACCAATCTTCAAAAAGAGGATGTAATACTACACAAGGATCTATTGCACTAATAATATCTTCACTATAGTAATTCACTATAATCCCTCCAAATAATCTATTGCATCTTGTAATGTTTCCACTTCCACAATTTCTATATTATACTTCTTTTTATTCTTAACTTCTAGTGCTTCTTCATAATTGCCTGTTGGTACTAAAAAAACATCAGCTTTTTCTTTAACAGCTCCCATTATCTTGTACTTAACTCCACCAATCTCCCCAACAGCTCCATCTAAATTAATTGTTCCAGTTCCAACGACCTTTTTACCATGCGTCAAATCTTGATTAGTTAAAGCATTATAAACCATTAAAGTCATCATAAGTCCTCCACTAGGACCACTTTCACTACTTTTAGAAGTGATTTCAACATTAACATCGCTACTTATATTAAATGTAGTAATCGCTGAAATACCAATATATTTTTTATCATTTTCTTCATAAACAACCGCTGAAGTTTCAACTTCTTTATTATCTCTCATCACTTTAAATAAAATTTTATCTCCAACTTGTTTTTCTTGTACCAAAGAACTTACTTCATTAATATCAGCAATAATCTTACCATTACATTCTATTATATTATCTCCAATTTCAATATCAGTATTCGCTTTACTAGAAACATATACAACATAATTAACTTTATTCGAAACCTCATAATCTATTCCTGCTGCATCCATCGCCACTACTGTAGCATAATTCTTACTTTGTTCCAAATATAATTTAGAACGCTTATTCGCATCTTCTATTGTCTCATTTTCATAAGTACTATCGCTTATCTTACTAACTTCCCAATCTGGCAATATAAGTCCAAGCAAAACATTAGGTATAGTACCTTGAGCTACAGTCACATAAGCCATATTAAAAGAGCCTTCTATATCAACCTCTTCGCCATTAACTTTTACTCTATTCTCTAAATCAATTGTTCCACCTGGCATATTTACTTCGTAAGGAACACGTCCAAATACAAAAATAGCCAATATTATAATAAGAATTAAAAACAACCAATTTTCATGTATAAACTTTTTTAAATTTTCATATATCTTATTAAACATATTATCACCATAAATATTATATCATTGTTAAAGGAAAATTATGAAAAATATCTTAAAAGAAGTATTATTATTTACAATAATAGCACTATATCTTATTTATTGTCTAACTTATAATACATATATAAAAGAACAAGTAATATATTCAATAAATATTTGGATAACTAAAATAATTCCATCCCTATTCCCTACATTTATCATAATCGATTTAATTTACAACAGCAACATTCCTTATTACATAAACAAATACTTTCATATAAACTTTCTTTATATAATTAGCATCATTTCAGGCTCACCATCAAATGCCTACATTCTAAATAAAAGCAATACCAATATCACAAAACATCTCAGTGTAACAAAATACACTTCCTTAATATTTACATATACCTATTTAAAATTAATCTTCAATCAAAAACTTGCTCTAATTTTAATAGCAACCAACATTATATCCAATATAATTCTTATTCTTATAATAAAGCCATCAAATAATATTGTAATACCAGAAGATAAAGTAAGCATCTTTACTTGTATTATTAAAAGCATTACGAAAAACCTAAATACTCTTATAACCATTCTTGGTACTATAATCTTTTTTAATACTCTACCAATAAACTTAATACATAATGTTTACTTAAAAACTTTCATTCTCAGTATTTTAGAAATAACAACTTCCCTAAATAATCTTAGTATTATTACTCTACCACTAAATATTAAATTATTATTCACTATAATATCTGTATCAACTTGTGGTCTATGTATTGAAGCTCAAATAAAAAGTATCATAAATGATACTAATATTAATTACACAAAATACTTATTTTATCGTTTACTACATTTAATATTTTTCCTTAGTAGTACATTTATTATTCTTGCGTTTTTTCTTTAACTAACTTATATTCAAACTTCAAATTTTTATCTATTAACTTTTCATCACTATTTTTCTTATACCAATACTTTATTACATGAATCTTTGTATATCCTGGTTTAAGGTTAAATGATGTTAAGACATATCCACCATTATCTCTTTCTAATTTAGTTAAATCATATGTATATATATCATCAATACTTACTCTAACTAAATCTAAGACTTCACTATCATGAACGTTAGGAGTCAAAACTATTTTATATTTAGCTTCTTCTGCATTATTATTAGTAATAGTATAAGTTATACCATCACTTTCTAAACCTTCGCCATCGCTTTGAATCTCTAAACCTTTGTATTTAGAATCATCTAAAACAACAACCATTCCATCAACACTAGTAACTTTATTATCATTACTTTTTTTGATTGCAAACATCGCATAAACTATAACAAATATCAAGAAAATTAAAACTAAAATCTCTATTACCATTTGCTTTTTCAATTGTTTACTAACTTCCATAAGACACCTCATAAGGATGAGCAAGACTTCCATCACCACTATTAACTAAAACATCATCAATTTCATAAACATTTCTCACATAGTAATTAGACATTTTAGATACGGTTTCAACTCCCATATCTAAGCTTGTACAAACAGCATTATCATCCTCGTTATCTAACAACCAATACTCTTTATCATTAATTAACCAGCTCTTCTGATTAAGAATATCTGTTACTGTAATACCACTATCAGAAGAAAAACTCTTTATATAATTATCAAGTGTTAAATAGTCATTATTTGAAGGACTATAATTACTTAAGGTAGTAGCTTCACTAATAATCATAATACGTCCATTCACAAAACCAACAATTCTAAAAATATCATCATTATATTTAATATAATTATTTACATTTTTTTCTCCATAATATCTAAAACTTCCATTTGTATCCTGATAAACACTATCACTTGCAATTATTTTATTACTTAACAAATTAGGATCTGTCCCTTTAACTTCTAAATTAAATTCTAAATTATTATCACTTTTACTATAAATTTCAATACTATAATTACTATAATCTCCATTTTCACCAAAAGAATTTAATTCACCCAAGTTAATAACACCATCACTAAGTAAAACTTCATCATTCTCATTTAAACTATAATATACATCAGTATATTTTTTTTCATTAACTTCACTCAAATACAAATAGAAAGTCAGCTTCTTATCACTTTTATTAATTACACTTATGTCTACTTTATTATTACTGCTTGTATCGAGTCTATGATTGTTCGAATAAACAATACGATAATCATTATTTTTTATTTCAACCATATCAGCTATATCATTACTACCAGATTCTTTAGAAAAAGAAAAACCTAATAGCAATAATGAAATACATAAAGCACTAAATAATACTACGTAAAATCTCTTTCCCACTATAATCACCATATCTTTATTATCTTACATATATAGTACCACAAAACTTAATACTTTTAAAGTAAAAATCTTAACCTAAAGTCGACCTCAAAAATTTAAAACACATAAAAAAGCTACTTTCATGTAGCCATTTTCTAATTATTTTTTTTATTTATTCATTACTCGTCAATAACATTTTTCTGATTTATATTAACTAATTTTAATGCTCGTGGTTTTATTGTTTCTTCATAATATTTTAAAATAGTTTCTTCGTCTTCTAAAGTTTTGTCCATCGCAGCTCTTCCTAACAAGCATTTCGATTCCCAACCCTTAGATGAAAATCCAGCATCTATAAGTTCACGTTTTTCAGCTTCGTCATCTTGCAAATATAATACTGGAAAAATCAATTCTATTCCATATCTACTAGCCAAATCTTTTAAACGTTTTACAAACTCTTCTTGTTCTAACATAAACTTCTGGCTTACTCTAGCTCCCTCAGCAACATATTTAAAGCCATTATCTATTGCATAACTTAAAACTTCAACATACATAGCCATACGGCAACTTAAACATCTTATTTCTGAAGTCATTGTTCCATTTTCGAGAACATCTCCATTTTCCTTACTCCACTTTTTAAAGAATTCATTAAAAGTTCGACTCATATTAACCGCTCTCAAGCCATAATCAAAATAATATCCTTCTCTTAATCCAAAAGTATTTTTAAAAGTTAAATAAGGCTTATCTGCATCTCGCATGGCTCCATTATCAAAATGGATAAAATGGACATTATAGCCAGCCTGGCGTAAACGAATTGCCGCCAATGTACTATCTTTGCCTCCAGAATACATGAGCAAAACATCTCTATCACTTCTTGACATATGTAAATTATTTAATAATCTTAACAATTCTTCATCAACCCTCGGAATAGAATAATCAAAAATAAAAGGTTTATTTTCATCTTCATAGTCATCTCCATTATAATCATTATTTCGAGCTATCTCTTTTAAATCATCATAACTATGAATTTCTAAACTACCAGGCAACATACTTAAATTATTTAAACAAATACCAGCCAATTTTTCATCCCATTTTAATTGTTCATCTAAATCATATATAAAAGTATTCATATCAACTTCTTTTAAATTATCAGGATCAAAATATTCAAAAATTTCTAAGCCTTCTACATAATTAAAGCCTCTTACTGCACAATAATCATCATTCATATAGCCAAAAATCAAATGCACAAGAAAAATATCTATATTAAAAAAATCACTATTACCATTATATAAAGGAACATTAATAAAGCCTATTTCATTATGAATCCTATCTACAATATACTTACCATTATACTTAATAATTAATTTAGCTTTTTCCATAATATCATCCTTCATAACTCTTTTAGACTTTTCTTACTTACTAATGTCACTTATTTTAGCATACAACACCATTTTATCAAAGAAAAAAGAGACAAATATCTCTTCAAATTCATTCACTCTTTTCTTGTATTTGGTCCATTCCAACTTTTGTAGTTCGTTGTACTCTATCCAACTTATAGTTTTTAAACATTTCTTCAATAGTACCATCTTTCAAATTAACACTACCATCTTTTAGAAATATAAATTCATAGGTTTCCCCTTGAATCAATTTTTCATAAAAGTTTTTAACTAGTACTGTATCAACTTCTCCTTGATACAATTGCAAAGTAAGATAATAGCTATTTACTTCTTCAGCCGAAACAACACTTAATACTTTATAAGTTTTTACAAATTCATTTTCTTTTTTTATCTCTGAATTATTATCATCATTAGCTTCGTTCTCATCCAAATCTATTTTATCAGTAAATTCAATTTTGATACTTCCTACTCCACCATCAATATCAATCTTATTTATTCCATCACCATAAACTGAATTAGTATTAAAATTATCTCCATCAATTCTAATATTTCCAACACCTTTATCAACGAATATCTGATAATCATCTTTTCTTCCGACTAAATCTATTTCTAATTCTCCAACACCTGCATCAATATCACTTTTACCTAAAATTTCTGCACTTATAAGAGCACGACCAACTCCCATATCAAAGTCTAAATTCGTAATTGAACCACCTTTTACTACAAACTCGCCAGCTCCACCTTCTATTTCAGCTTCTCCTGAAACTTTCAAATTATTTATCGTAACTTGACCAGCACCTAAATTAAAGTCAAGTTTATGAGCTATAATCGAATCAATCTCAATCCTACCAGCTCCTGCATCGACTACAAAATTTTCAAATTCCATATCTTTTGGCAAAGAAATAACTAATTTACTTTTCCCATTGTTTCTAAACCAATTATGATGTTTTTCTTTAACAACTAATCCATTAGACGATTGTTTAATTTCAATATAGCTATTATTAGTTTCTACTAAAAAAGTGTCTCCTTCCAATATTTCTAAACTAGTTCCACTAAGATTAATTTCTAAATTATCAAAGTTTTTATTTGTATCAACTTCCAATGTTTTCATTTCATCCATTACATAATCACTTCCATCAAATACAAACAATAAACTACTAATTCCCATTACAATTACTCCTATAATATTAACAATCAAATAAATCGCAAAAGCAATTGCAACATACTTTATTACTCTTTGAACATCACTCATCGTATTTCAACTCCTCCAAAGATACAAGTTGCATGAACATATACTACTATCTTATCACTCGTTTTATTTTTATGCCTATTATTAGATACTCCTCCAAATATTGGTGTTGAACTAACTTTAACCTCAACATCTTTTGGAACAATAATCTTTATTCCTCCAAAAACTGCACAAGCATTTATAAGAGCATCTTTTCTTATATTAGCATCAGTTAAATCAAGTGTTACACCTCCAAAAATAGCATCTAAATTACATCCTTTAAAATCATCTTCGTCCAATTCTACTTTTTGTTCCCCAAATGTTGCACAATAATCTGGATTACCATTATCATGTTTACTTAAACGTTTAATCTCTTCTTTAACCTTATGATTTAAAGTATCTTTAAATATTATGGATAATCCTATTACTACCAATATCATTGGAAATAATAATTTTAAAATAGTTCCAAATCCTACAATTCCTTGAGCACTTAACAAAAGACCTACTCCGATTAAAAAGCCAACAACATCAGAAGTTTTATTTTGTGAAGTAATCATTCCAATAAAACAAGGAACAATAATAAATAAAGTCCACCAACCTCTAAAGAAAATATTAATATGTGTTATACCTAAAGTATTTAAACCTATCACTATTCCTAAGGAAATTAATAAAAGACCCCACAATACATTACTTATCTTTTTCAAATCATTCATCCTCTCTTTTCTCAATTATAAAACATAAAAATAATATTTAATAGACAATTCTAGTTGCATTATGTAAAACTTAGTTGCATTAATCAAAAATATCTCTGCACTTTTTACATATTTCAAAGAAACATGATATTATTAAATCAAGGTGATATTATGATTAATACAGGTTATTTATTTAGTAAAGATCCAAAACGTTTATTTATAAACACAAGCTTAGGATGCAGTGCCAACTGTTCTTATTGCTACCTTCCTACTTTAAAATATTCGAAAGGAACCAATGTAAGTACTTATAAAAGTGCTGAAGATATTTTAAAAGACATTAAAAAATTCAAAGAATTTATTCCTGGCAAAGAAGGAACCATCATTTCTTTTGGATGTTACTCAGAATGTTGGGACGAAAGAAATAAAACAGAAACAATAAAATTAATTAAACATTTTCTCAATCTAGGAAATCACATTCAATTTGCCACTAAAAAATATGTTAACTATAAAGATTTAATTGAGATAAGTAAGTTAATTCAATATCCAAATCAATTATCTATATTTATATCTTCTGCAACAATTTCTAACTGGCAAACGTTTGAATCACTAACATCATCACCTGAAGAACGTTTTAAAAGCTTCGAAATAATTAAACATTTAAATATACCTGTAATTCTCTATATCAAACCAGTCATCAAAAATATCACAATCAAAGACATTCAAAAATATATTGATATAATTAAAAAACACCATATAAATGATGTTGTAATAGGAAGTCTAATAAACTCTAAAGGAACAGGAATAAATGCTCCTTTTATTGATAATAACTCTCTACGTTATAACGCTATTTCAGACGAAGAAAGAATTAAGAAAAGTCTCTTGCCTTATTGTAATGTATATTCAAGAAGTCTAGACTTCATCAATAAAATGGGATAGATACTTTGCCTTTCAAATCTTTAATAGTTTGCTCTAAAGCCTTAACACTCTTTTCTTTTTTACACCTATTCTGCCACTTATATTCTTTATCTTTTAAACGAGTAATTATCAATCTACGTAGAAACTGACTATCTAATTTATCAACTTTATAAATATACTTATCATCTAGAACATCTATATAAATGTAAGAAAATTCATTAGTAAAATTATCCTCTTTCATTATATCGCACTCTATAACTTCCCCAAGTAATTTATCTAAGTCTTCTTTTATATCTCCGTCATAAGGAATGCAATGTAAATGAGCATGGTCTATACTTGAACCAGCCATTCCAGGTTCATTTGATCCATGTTCAAAAAATAATATATCACTATTATACACTTCCTTATAAATTCTTTTTAATTCTTTTTGAAGTTCTATAACTTCATTTTTTATTTTTCTAGGAAGTTCATAAAAATTGTAATAATGTTCCTTTGTGATTATTAACACATGTCCTCTCATCAAAGGCGAAATATCTACCCCAATATATAAATCTTCACTTTCATACAAAATACATTCATCTACTGGTAAACCAAAATTCTTATTATTAATAAATCTAGTCTCCTTACAGAAAGGACAAACTTTCGCATTAGTCATATAAAGCCTCCTACAATAAGATATATTTAATTATAATACATAAAACACAAAAATTGTTCATACTATTAAATAAAGGAGTCTATTTACCATGAAAAAATTTATTAAAAATATCTTTTATATCTTTCTTCCGCTTATTCTCGGTGGTCTTGTATCACTACTAATCACCAAAAATATCGATTATAATGAACTAATAAAACCTCCTCTTGCTCCACCTTCTATCGTCTTTCCACTCGCTTGGACCATTATATATTTTTTAATGGGATTATCTTATTTTACTTTAAACACTAGGTATAAAGAAGATATTTCTTACGAAAGTATCATTTACTATTTACAATTATTTATTAACATTCTTTGGTCAATAATATTTTTCTTACTTAAATGGCGTTTTTTTGCTTGTATCTGGATAATATTATTAGTTATAGTTGTTGCTTACATGATCTATCTCTTCTTTAGAAAAGATAAAATAAGTGCTTATCTAAACATCCCATATTTCATTTGGATTCTTTTTGCAACATACTTAACTATCGGCATATTCTTTCTAAACTAAAAAGAACTATAAATCTAGTTCTTTTTTAATTTCTTATCTCCACCTAATATTGCATAACATTTCTTTTTATAATCATTAATCTCTTCTTGCGTAAATATATCAAAATCTTCATCGTCATATGTATAGAAAAGCGGAAATAATTTAAAGAATTCATCTACTTTATTTTTTGAAATTCCCATTCTACACTTATTCATAAAAGCATGAATTAAGACTATCAATATATTACGACACCAATCCATACTTTCTTTATATTCTTGCTTATCATAATAATCACTCATTCTATCAATATTACCTAAAGTTATATAAGTAGTCTCTTCCTTATCTGTATACTTAGAAAACTCAACTAACATTCCTAAAGAATCAGCTCTTGAATATAATTTTTCCATAATATCTTTGCCAATAATAAATTCTACTATTTCTGCCAAAATCATCTCAAATAAATATGGAGTATCTTTTGATTTGTCACCAAAATATCTTTTTGTTAAAACTTCTGTATAGCCCTCATTAAAACAATTAAACAAATAATTTCTTTGGAACCCAATAAAGCAATCATCACCATCTAGCAGTCTACTAGACATATGAAATAATTCATGATAAATAATCTCATCCATTCTGTCTAAATAATCTTCAGCAATATTAAGAATGTTTAATGATCCATCATACACAGCCATATTATTATTTTCTAATTCAGGCACAACAACAATTTTTAAATCTCTTAAATTATTAGACATGAAAGTAAAGTCATAATTGCATCCTTTACTAGCCAACGTATTAATAAACTCTTCTATATACTCATTATATTTATCAAAATCAACGTTTTTTAAAACTCTCAAAGCCTTAATAGATCCGTTTTTTATATTTTTTCTTACTAATTTAGGTTTCTTTACTTTTCTTAAACATTTTACTACTTTCACCTTTATCACCTTGACTAATGTCATTTAGTATAACAACCAAATAAATCAAAATCAATAAAAAAGCATCCAAATCATACTTGGATACTCTTTACTACTCTTGTCCTTCTTCTAACTCTTTTGCAACTCTTACATAATTTTTTTGTAATTCATAAGCATAATTAAATACATAAGATATAGCAAAAATAATTAAAATTAAAACAATTAAAGATAGATTAAAATTCATCTTAAATCCGCCATTCAAAGGCAAAATTTGACTAGACACATAAGAACAAAAACATTCTAAAATTAAATAAGCTCCAAATCCCCATCCAATCATTCTAATAATCTTAGGATTTTCCTTACTAAATGGTGTAGACTCTTTAGCTATATTCAGAAATAAATTATCTAGCTTCATAAGTAAAAAGATAACTAAAGACATCTGAATAACTAATCCAAAAAACACGACTGCAAGAAAAATTATAAAATCTTCTTTGTAAGCACCATCAGCCAAATCATAAGCAATTTCTTTAGCTTCTTCAACTTGTTCTAAATCTCCATTATAAGTATTCATAAAATTATTTGTAATTGTGGTATCAAAAACTTGACCATACTCATTAAGTGTTCCATCTGTATTGTATAATTCCATATTTCCCAATACAACAATAAAAATTACACCTACTAACGCTACTAAAAACGTCAATAGCAACAAAACAATCCAAGAAATTCTTGCAATAATATAAATAACTTTACTTAACCCTTTCATATGTTTCAAAGTATCTTTATTAATTTTTAAACTTTGCATTAAACTCTCACTCCTTAAAACAAGTATACACTATATTAATAAATATAAAAAGCTTAAGTCACCTTAAGCTCTCTTATATTCTATTATTTGTTCAAAAAACTTATATTTTTAAATTGATATAAGAATAAACCAATACCAAAGATAAATACTAAGAATTCGATTATTCCTCCAAAATATGGAATAATTACAGCTAACTCAACAACAATTACACCAATTATTCCTTCTACAAACATATTTTCTTGCTTCTTTAGTAAAGACCAAATCTTCTTTCCAATAATATAACTTGCATATAACCAACCTACATACATAGATATAAAATATAAAACCAAGACTATCAATGATAATGGTATAGTCACTTCACATAATAATGCTGCAATAGCTACAATTGGTACTATAATTAATGCCCCAAATCCAAGACCTATACTTAATAATGTATTTCCTGACTCTACTTTATATTCATTTAAAACTTTCTTAATCTTAGGGAATACCAACAAGATAACTAATAAACATACCAAATTAGTTAATGCATTGTAAATCCAATTTTTTATAACTGTAGCGGTATCTATAACAGTTTCTGTACTTTCAACTTCAATTAGTTCACCTATTGTAGCTTTATCTACTCCACTTAATGTTGCATCTTCGTTATAAGTTAAACTTCCTACAATAGTTGTACTTTGATCTAACAAGATATTATCTGCTGTAGCATTTACTTTACCACTTACAGTAACTCCTCTTAAATCGATTGTCTCTCCGAAGATATATAAATCTCTTCCAATATCGGTTTTAAATACAACATTACTTCCAAATACATAAGCATCTCTTGGAATTATTGCTGATTCACTTATTGTAATAAAATTACCAAATATAAATAAATCTTTTTCAACCTCACCACCAATAGTCAAAGAATTACCAAAGTAAACACCATAACTAGCTTTACCATTAACTGTCATCGTATTACCAAACAATAATCCTATACCATCAATATCTCCACTAAAATTAACATCATTTCCAAATACAAATTTACTTGAATCATAGCTTTCTGTCAAATCAACATTATCACCAAACTCTGTCACCTTAGCACCTACTAACATAGGCATAAATGCTAATAAAAAAGTTAAAATAAACAAAATTTTCTTTTTCATAATCTCAATCACTCCTTACAATAATTATACACCAAGAATCAAACTTTTAATATAAAATATTACAATAAATAAAAACCAAAAACTACTCCACATATTGCTCCAACCAAATGACCTAAATGAGATACATTATCTTTCTTAAACAAACCATCAACAATCTCGTTAACTATATAAAATATAAATATTAAAATAAGTGTTATTGGTATCTTACCTGCTTCAATATTAACAAATGAACTAAGTACTATAAACATAAATACAACACCACTAGCACCAAGTATCTTCTTTTTTCCCACTATTGAATTAATAAGTCCAGTTACTCCAGCCGTAATTAAAATCATAAAGAGCAAATTTAATGTTCCATATTTTTCTTCTATCATTGGTCCAATAAGCAGTATATACAAAAAATTATTTGAAAAATGTTTCCAATTACTATGACCTAAAACATGAGTAAACATTCTTACATAAGTTAAAGGATTAAAAATACTACTTCTATAACTACAAAACAATAAATCATCTGACTTTTTCTTTGTAATATAACTAAGTACTAAAACACCAAAAGAAATAAAAAAATAACTTAATACCAATACAGAATTGTATTGTAAATAATTTATAATTTCCATATTATCACCAATCCTATTATATCAAAATTCACAAATTATAATCACAAAAAAAGAAATTGAAACAATTCAATCTCTTTATGTAGTCATTCCTTTACTACCTAATGTTATAGTTAAAGTTTTCTCTTTACCATCTCTTTCGATAGTAATATCTATCTTATCCCCAATATCATATTTATATAATTCAAACTTGAAGAATGAAGAATTCTCAACTTCTACATCATTAACTTTTAAAATCTTATCGCCTTTTTCTAAGCCACCTTTAGCTGCTGGTGAACCTTTTTCAACAGCTTGAACATAAACACCACTAGCATCAGGATCTCTATAAGTAGGCACTGCATCTCCCACAGTAACTCCTATATAAGGATAAGTAATTTGTTCTCCTTTAATAAACTTCTCAGCATATTTTACTGCTGTTTCAATTGGAATAGCAAATCCCATTCCTTCTACTGAAGAACTAGCCAATTTCATATTAGTAATACCAATAACTTGTCCATTACTATTACATAATGGTCCACCTGAGTTACCACTATTAATAGCTGTATCTGTTTGTAATACTTGCATTACTTGTGAAGCTACTGAACTACCAGAGCTTGATATAGCAACGGTTCTATTTTTACCTGAAATAACTCCCCTTGTAACTGTCCAAGCATAGGTAGATGAATCAAGTGGAGAACCTACTGCAAATGTTGTATCACCTAATTTTAAATCTTCACTGCTACCAATTTCAGCTACAGATATTATTTTATCTTTACCAATTCCAAGAAGTGCTACATCAGAATACTCATCACTTCCAACAACTTCCACTTCTTCTCTTTTATTATTAGTAAATACTACTCGAACTTCATCGGCTCCATCAATAACATGGTTATTAGTTAAAATATAAGCATCATCACCATCTGTCTTGTATACAAATCCTGTTCCTGTTGAATAAAGTTTATTTCTTACATAACTTTCAACTACAACAACGGAATCATACACTTTTTCAACAGCTTCGCTAATACCTGTATCAGTAACCGTTACTTCTCTCTTAGTCGTTTCAATAACTAAATTTTTTAAATAGTATTGATAAAAACAAGTAAACGCTCCCAAGCATAATATGAAAGTTATAACAACTGCAATAACAGGATAAACAAATTTCTTAGACTTTTCAAACTTCTCTTGTCTAACTAATCTTTTTTCCTCTTTTTTTGCTAATTTCTCATCAATACCAGATTCTTCTTTATGATATACAACACTAACTTCAGCTGTATTATCTTTAGGTGTTTCCAGTATTATTTCTTCCTTTTTTTTCTTTGACACCTTTTCAACTTCAACATTTTCTACTTCAGTCTTATTTTCTTCTACCTTGACTTCAACCTTTGTTCCACAATTTTGACAAAATTTACTTGAAGCACTTATTTCTTCTCCACAATTAGAGCAAATTATCTTTTCTTCTTTTTTCCTTCCCATTTAATATCACCTTTCTAAAAAACAATATACTAAGCAATTGTTAAGATTTTGTGAACTTTTCGTAAAAAAATTGAAAAACTATAACTTTTCTCAATTCTTTATATTTTCTATACTCACTAATATAGTTTACCAAATTATTATACTTTTATCACTAGAAAAAGATTACTCATGTAATCTTTTCACTAGTATGTATTATTTACTTAGATTCTTTATTAAACTTCTCTTCTACCAATCTAACAGGATAAGACTTATCTGTCATTATTGAAGAAATAGATAAATCATTATGAATATTATAAATAATTTCAGCTACTTGTTTTGAACAATCACATACATGTAACCACTTAGATTTTTGATACTCCTCAGGAATATATGACAGATTAGTTGTATAAACACCATCTAACATTTTCTTTTGATAATACTCTTCAAACTTATCTATTCCTTTAGTAAAGAGTGCATAAGTAACAACAACATAAATATATTTTACATTACGTTTCTTTAATTCCTCTATAACATCAAACATAGATCCGCCACTAGAAATCATATCATCGCTTACGATTGCTGTATAACCATCTAGATCACCAGTTCCGCAATAATCATGAGCAATAACAGGATACTTGCCATCCACTAAATTATTATAATCTCTTTGTTTAATAAAACTTCCTGCTTCACGATGAATATACTTTGAATTAAATGAATTTAAATAAACATTTCTTCTACCAGTTGCTCCATTATCAGGTGCCACAAAGACTAACTTTTTAAGTCGATTCATACTTAAATCATTAATCAAGTTTTCCAAAATTGTATTAGTTGGAAATATATTATCAAATTCCATATTATGTATCGCATGTTCAACGCCTTGATCATGAGCATCAAAAGTTATAAAACTTCGAACTCTACTCATCATATCTAGCTCATGTAAAACCATTCCACACAATAAATTCTCTCTCGTATTTCTTCGATGTTGTCTACCAGCATACAAAAGTGGCATAACAATATTTATACTCTTGGCATGACAATTACACGCTCCAATACCATCTTTTAATTCTACAATTAAATCGTTAGGACTTGTATGATTAATCAAACCATGCATCTTATACTCAACACTATAGTTTCCTATATCAGTAAGCATATACATATCTTTTCCTCGAACTGTTTCATTTATTTCTACCTTAAAATGTCCATCCTCAAAGAAATTCTCCTTTATTGGTACAATAAAAGTATACTCATCCTTATCTAATCCGTACATTTGAAGTAAGTGCTCATCAATTTTTCTACCTAGGCCTTCAGCACTCTTAAAAACCATTAAACGTAAGTCATTATTTTCAATTTGTTTCTTCATTTTTACTCCTCATCCACATATTACTTTATTAAACAAAACAAGTCTAATTATTACATCTTATCCCTTTACCTTTCTATTACTTTACCATCTATTTATCACACAACTATTATAGCATGTTAAAGACTAAAATATATTCAATCTACTAATTTATTTACTTTTTTTACATACAAAAATTACTGCCTAAAAACAGTAATTATTTTTCTTCTAATCTATAGAACTTTCCTTCTTTATAATATTCTTTTACACCATTACTTCTCATTACAATAAAACGATTATCTAAAGGCTTATCTTTTTCAATTATTCTTGTCTTAGATACAACTGCAACACTATTATCTTTCATATCTTGAAACACAACTGCATTGGCTCCAACTCTACAATTATTCCCTATCTTAACATTTCCAATAATCTTCGCTCCTGCTCCTATATAAGCGTTGTCTCCAATAGTCGGATTGCCTTCATCATCTGAATCAATCAAACGATCTGCTCCAATTGTAACATGTTGAAATATAACAGCATTCTTGCCAATAACACTTAAATCTGAAATAAAAATACCAAGTATACTATGTGGAAAATAAGGCTCACCCAAAAACGTCGCATTAATTCCAATATAGCTTCCTCTTTTTAACAAGTAATCATTATAAACACTTGCACAAATTCCACTTTGCTTATTATTATCTTTTAAATATTTTTTTAATTCCCAAACATTCTTAAAACGTAAAAAAACAAAAAAAGAACATATTGGACGAATTAAATCTTTTAACAACTTCTTTATCATACACTCACCTTACAATAAAATTATATAATAAAACAGACTAAATTCCAACCAAAAGAAAAAGATAAACCTTTTCATGATTTACCTTACTTTATATCAGTTACTAGAAAATCTATTTTAGCTATTGCTTCTTTAATCAAATCACAATTAATTTCTTTATCTAAAGTAACGATAGCTTCCTTCTTATCTAAATTAACTTTAACACCTTTAACTCCGTCTAAATTTCCTAATGCATCTTGAACCTTCATCGCACAATGATTGCAATGCATTCCTTCAATACTAACTACTTTTTTTATCTTCTTCCCAAACATTTAAATCTCCTCTTTCTATCTATTCTTATCTAACTTTAGCATCTTTAATCTTAAAGCATTAAATATAACAGTCAAACTACTTAACATCATCGCCATACTAGCTATCATTGGATTTAACTTAATTCCAGCAAAGCTAAACATTCCAAGCGCTACAGGTATCATTAAAGTATTATAGAAAAATGCCCAAAATAAATTCTGCTTTATATTTCTTATTGTATGTTTGCTTATTGTTATTAAATCAAGTATCCTACTTAAATCATTATTAAGAAGTATTACATTAGCAGAATCAATTGCTATATCTGTCGCATTCGTTAAAGTAACTCCAACATCGGCATTTGCTAAAGACGGAGCATCATTTATTCCATCTCCTACCATCATAACAATTTTACCACTCTTTTTAAGTCTTTTTATTACACTAACTTTTTCACTTGGTAGAACATTTGCAATAACTTTTTTTACTCCAAGCTGATGAGCTATTATCGAAGCTGTCTTCTCGTTATCACCAGTTAGCATTATAACTTCAATCTTTTTATCAGTTAAATTATTAATTACCTCTTCGGCTTCACTTCTTACAACATCATTAACACCAATCAAAGCTTTAACATCACCATTTATAATTACATAGACAACACTACTAGCATTATTCACTATTGTGTCCTCATCTTCCTGATGCTTATTCTTTATATTTAACTTCTTAAGAATTTTAGCACTTCCAACATAAATTACATCATCTTTAATTTTGCCCTTTAAACCAATGCCATCTATATTTTCAAATTCAAAAACTTCATATTGCTTAAGTTTATTTTCGCGATTATATTCCTTGAATGCTCCACTAATTGGATGTGTCGACATCTCTTCTAAGCTACAAACTTTACTCAAAAGTTTATCGTCACTTTCATTACTATAATTATAAATATTAGCTATTTTTAAATTACCATAAGTTAAAGTACCTGTTTTATCCATAACGATCGTATCTACTTTATTTATCATCTCTATAGTTTCACTTGACTTAACCAAAATACCTCGACTTGCACATAATCCTTCACTTACCACAATTGCTAAAGGAGTTGCTAGTCCTAAAGCACAAGGACAAGCTACTACCAATACAGATACAAATATATTAATCGTTTCATTTACTGATGTTCCCGCTATTAAGTTACAAACTACAGACAATATCGCAATTACAATAACGATTGGAACAAAATAACCACTAACTTTATCAGCTACTCGAGCTATTTTAGCTTTTGTATTTGTTGCTTCCATAACTAACTTTACAATTCCTGATATCGTTGAATCTCTTCCAATCTTCTCTGCACAATACTCTATATACCCATCATAATTTATACTTCCTGCAATTACTTTATCATCTATTTTCTTTTTAACTGGCACAGATTCTCCTGTAATAAAAGATTCATCTAAATGAGCTTCACCATTAACAATCTTTCCGTCTACAGCTATCTTCATACCAGGTTTAGCAACTAAAGTCATACCAACCTTAACTTCATCAATTGTGACTTCTTTTATTTTACCATCTATAAGTACCAAAGCACTTTCTGGCGTAATTAAAGCCATCTTACTTATTGCATCTTTAGTTTTATCTTTACTTTTCAAATCAATAAACCTTCCAAGTTTTATAAAGAATATGACAGTTGAAACAGATTCAAAATATAAATTATGTACATAATGATGATTTCCTTTTAGTATCATAAATGTCCCAAATACACTATATAAAAAGCTAGATAAAACTCCAATACTAACTAAAGTGTCCATATTAGGTGTCTTATGAATTAAATTCTTATAACCATTCTTTAAAATATCGAACCCATAAGCCAAAAAGATTCCTGATAATATCAATAAACTAATTGCATAATTAAAAGGATTATCTTTCATATCTATGATTTTTAAAGTAGGAAGATTAATCATATGTCCCATTGAAACATACATAACAAATATAGCCAGTATTCCAAATAGTATTAAATAAACACGCTCTTTATTGTTTTTCTTAATATCTACAGAAGGATCATATATTCCCATTGACTTAAAACCAGCTTCTTTAACAAATCGTTCTAAATCATCCATAGAAAGAACATCATCTTCATAACTAATACTAGCCGTTGCCATAACTAAATTTACCGACGCATCAAGTACATGTGCCTGCTTATTCAAATATTTTTCCAGTCCACTCGAACAAGCACTACAAGTCATTCCCTCAATACTTAAAATTACCTTTTTCATGCTTCACCTCATTATACATACCATATTTTTTCGTTATCTTTTCTTACTATTTTAATTATACCACCACCAAGACATTCTTCTCCATCATATAATACACATGCTTGTCCAGGTGTCACTCTTTTTACTCCTTGAGGATATTTAACTAATATTTCTTTATCATTAAGCCATTCTAGTTCAACTGGTACATCTTTCATACGATACCTAAACTTAGCACTACATTTTGTTATTCTATTTTTACCTAAATAATTTACATTATCTATTATACATGAATCAGAAATTAAATATTCATTTTCTTCGCCAATTGCAATATACAAAATATTTTTTTCTAAGTCTTTACCAACAACAAACATTCTTGACTCTGTTCCTCCAATATCAAGCCCTCTTCTTTGACCAATCGTATAATACATGAGTCCAATATGATCACCGACAATCTCCTTAGTGTTTATATTAACAATCTTACCAGGTTTATTTGGTAAATAATTCTTTAGAAATATTTTAAAATTTCTTTCTCCAATAAAACATATTCCTGTCGAATCTTTCTTACTTGCAGTATCTAACCCTAACTCTAAAGCTAACTTTCTAACATCTGGTTTAACCATATCTCCAATTGGAAACAACACATTTTCTAACTGGGCCTTAGAAACCTGCGACAAAAAATAGGTTTGATCTTTATTATCATCAATCGCTCTTAACAACTTTCCATCTTTTATACGAGCATAATGACCTGTCGCAATATAATCAGCCCCTAATTTTTCTGCTTCTTTAGCAAACGTATCAAACTTAATATACTTATTACACATAATATCTGGATTAGGTGTTCTTCCCATCTTTAATTCATCCAAAAAATAAGTAAAAACATAATCCCAATACTCTTTAACGAAGTCCTTTCTATATAAAGGTATACCTAACTTATCGCACACTTTTTTCGCATCATTATAGTCAACCTCTTGAGGGCATATACCTAAATCTGTTGTTGGAGCATCCTCAAATTCTCCATCCGCATAAGAATCCCAATTACGCATAAAAAGACCAATAACTTCATATCCTTGTTTTTTTAAAACATAAGCCGCAACTGATGAATCTACTCCACCAGACATTCCAATTACTACTTTTTCCATCTTATTACCTATTCATCTTTTCAAATAATGAAACGACTTCATCTATTACTTCTAATTTATCATTTTTAATATCTTCAACAACACAAGTGCTTAAATGACTTTTCATTATTTCATTTCCAAGACTTTTTAAAGATTTATTTATAGCAGAAATTTGGATTAAAATATCGGCACAATATCGATCATCTAATACCATCTGTTTAACACCATTCACCTGGCCTTCAATAATATTTAATCGTTTATTTATCTTCTTCTTTTCTTCTTCTGTACGATGTTTTGATTTTGTACATTCTTCACAATTATTACAATTATGCATTTTCATCACCAAAACAATTATATACCCCTATAGGGTATTTGTAAATACTATTTATCTTCAATTGTTGCAGCAAGATACATTCCATCATCTAAAAGCTTGTTTATTATATTATGAGCTTCTGATGTTATGTCGCATTCACCCGGTTTTTCTTTAGTAAATTGATCCCAGGCAGTATGTAATACATCTACTTTTTTTATATTATTTTTTATAAATATATTTTCATACTCGCTTATATTCTCTTTTGAATAAGCAATCATCATGTTATATTTAGTTTTTGATACTTCATCAAATTTACGATTACCAAAGCCAAAATAACAATAGCCATCATTTATAAGAATATCTCCATAACTTGTAATTATATCTAAAGCATCTTTCTTAGTTAAATTATCTTTATAATATATGTTTTTGTGTTTTTTTGTTACAAAACCTTTTTCTAGCCACTCTTTTTCTTCTTGATTAAGCTCATTTATAAATTTCTTTTCTTCATTTAGATTACAAGGAAATTCTATTACTAAAAACATTTCTTCATTCATAGTAATAAAATCTTTTAAAATTTTTTCTATTTTATCAGCATCTACATTTGCATAGATTGTAGTTTCTTTTATTTCGTATTCTTCTTTTAATACTTCAGGATTAGGAATTTTAGCTCCTCTAATCATTTTCATAGTTATCACTTCCTATTTTATTATACCATAAGAAAAGAAACACATATGTGTTCCCCTATTTACTTAATAAATAAAAAATAAGCTAATACTAAGATACCAAGTACAATTCTATACCATCCAAATACTTTAAAGTCATGCTTTCTAATATAATTCATTAAAAATTTAATTATTAAGATGCTTACAACGAATGCTACTAAACATCCAATACCAAGTAAAGTTAATTCCATAGCATTAAATACTAATCCAACTTTCATAACATACTTCAAAAGTTTTAATAATGAAGCTCCTGCCATAACTGGAATTGCTAAGAAGAAAGTAAATTCTGCTGCAACACTTCTTTCTAATCCCAACATTAAACCACCTATAATAGTTGAACCACTTCTACTAGTACCAGGAATTAAAGATAACAACTGAAATCCACCAACACCTAAAGCTTGTTTGTATGTAATATCATTTAATTTTTTTGTATTTCTTTTGCCAAAGTTTCTTGATTCAATAACAATAAATACAATACCATAAATAATTAATGCAAGTGATACTACTACACTATTATATAAATGTTCATCTAACCAATCATCAAACAAGATACCAATAATTGCTGCTGGTATACAAGCAACTAATATCTTTCCCCATAAGTTCAAAGTATCTTTCGTATCTTCCTTAGTCTTACCAAATCCCCAAGGAAATATCGTCTTAAAGTAAATTAAAACAACAGCTAGAATAGCTCCTAATTGAATAACTACCTCAAACAATTTATAGAATTCTTCACTTACTCCTAAATGAATAAATTCATCTAATAAAATCATATGTCCAGTAGATGAAATAGGTAACCATTCAGTTATTCCTTCTACTATACCAAATAGTATAGCTTTAAATATTTCTAACATTTTATCACGCTCCTTGATAATTATAGCATAACATATCTTTTTCATACTACTTTTTAAAAATAACTTAACAAAAAAAGTAAACCTAGACATTTCTAGACTTACTTAATACTTTTTCCCTATTTATTCTAACATTCATATACTCATCTTCTATAAACGGATCATTTAATACAGAAATACTTCCAAATTGCTGAGAAACTCTATAAAATATTTTAAATAACCCTTCTGTTTTAGCTTTTTCAATAAAATCAGCTTTATCTATAACATGACTTGACCAAACTTTATCCCATTCATACTCCTCAAGTAACTTTTTTCTTCTAAAATTTGGATATTCTTCTATCTCTCTTAAATATTCAGGAGTCCATTTAGTCATTGTTTTTTTAGCTTCTTCTGATAACAATTCATGATAACTATAACTCAATACCTGTCGAGCAGGAACCTTAATTTTTGTAATACCAATCTCTTTTAACATGGAAGCAAAAGTTTCTAATACTAATACCTGACTAGGATGTACATCTGTCTTATCTAATCCTTTATTCAATTTATAAAGTCTTCTTTGAATTTTTTTGCTTTCTACCTTATCTCTCTCATTTTGAATAGCATAAATATAACAAATCTTTTCTCCGTTTTCTTCTCTTATACCATAGTAAATACTTGGTAGCGTTTGCGTACTATTCTCTAGATTTCCATCAGTTAATACAAAAGTCATTTTTTCACTAGTTTCACACCACGACTGAGCATCTTTTTTGGCAGCTAAAATAACAGCATTTTCATAAGTACCAACATTTTTGGCACTTTTAAAGAACCAATCACGAATAATATAATCATCCCATATATCACATTTAAAGAAATCTATTTGTTTTTGTAAAAACTCCTCTGGCCTATAAAAATCTTGAACACCCATTCTAAGTAACAATCTTTTAAATTGATGTATTAATACTGCTCTTCCACTATTTTTTTCATAATATTTTTCTTTGAAGTCTAACCATGAATTAATAAGTTCAGTCAACAATTCAAAAAAACGAACTGGATCATTTACATATATTGTTTGACTATTAGTATCTTGTTGATTTTCTAGTCTCAACCTTTCGATATCTTTGTCTTCAATATCTGGAGTCCAACTTCCTTCTTTCTCAAAAGGATTTTCTTTCACATAATTAAATAATTTAAAAGCTGATTCAGGAAATATAAAATTTACTTTAGGAATTTCCTTACCACTATTGATTTCTGTAACAACAGTATTTACAAATAATTCAACAGTCTCCTTAAAATCAACATACTCTTTTGCCATATAAATCCCCCTTTGTACCCAAAGTATTCTAACATAATTTTTATAAATTACAAATCATTAATTAAGTCCCCTTATTTTTATGTCAAATTATTGACATTTATAAAGTTAAAAAAGGCTAAGACTTAATCTATAACCTTCTTTAATAAATCAAGAATCCTATCTTTTTTCTCTTCCGCTCTATTATCTTTATAGTTTTCTAAATAATCCATCATTTTATAAATATTAAGTCTTTCTTCCAAATAAGATATCTCATTTAATTCAGCATAATTAGAAATAAAACAATTCATAAAATTATTATAATCATTTTCTATAGTAAGCATATCCGTTGTATAACTAGCCCACAACCATGGTTCTTCATTATATCTGTTAAATATTCTCAAATCATAATCAATCGGTGCTGCCATACATCTCTCAAAGTCCAACAAATATAAGTCATTCCCATCATAAATAAAGTTATCAAAATGCAAGTCATTATGAATGAAACCGAACTTATTATCTTTAAAGTAAACATCACACTTACTAAGCAATCTATCCATATCAATCTTAATATCACAATCCAAAATTAGAGAAATCAGTTTATCTTTTATATATTTACAAAAATCGTATTCTTCAACCTCTATCATATGTATTTCTTTTACTACTTCAACGATCTTTTTTACTAATTCTTCTCTTTGTACTTCATTCAGCTTATACCAAATTTCATATAAAGTATTCCCATCAATAAAATCAATAACTTCATAATAATAGGGAACAACTTTCTTAGTAGTATCACTTAATACACACCTAGGAACATTTTTTATAGTTTTTAATTTACTATATAGTTCTATTTCTCTCTTAAATCTATATTCATTCTCTACATCTGTGCAAAGTCTTAAAATATACTTCCCTACTTTATAAATTGTATTAGTAAATCCAGAATTAACTCTTTTAAAACCTAATCCATATAACCATTTATTGCTATTTATTATTTTCTCCACAACACTATCAAACTCATTATCATCATGTTCTTTTAAATCACAAATAATTCTATACATAACAGGGATTAATTCTACATAGCGATTAATTTCATCAATTGTTTTACTTACTTCATTTGAAGCCAGTTCGATCTCTTCAATCTCATTAGCTTTAATTCCTAAACTTCTTTTCAAATTATAATCAAGCCATCCAAATCTTCCAATTAAATTACCACAAATCAATGAATATATATTATGTTTAATACTATAAACTTTTGTATATTCCTCTATAAAAACCTTAAATTTTTCTTCACTAAAATTATTACTTAAAAAACCAGACCAACATAAAGCATCTTCAATAACTTCACGAATCGGATTCGCAACCCTTGCCGATTCCCAATCAATTATTATAGGTTCATCACCAACCCACATTACATTTTTAGGGTCCATATCACAATGACACAAAGCTTGCGTTTCATTACTTTCATTATATCGTTCAACGCTTCTTCTTAATAAAGAATAATACTTTTTATAATTATTTAAGTACTCATCTTTATATTTCATCTTTTTAAAATTTTCATTATTAACATATTCTTCCCAATCAACATAAAAATGATCTTCGCTTATATCGTCACAAAGCCCTAAAATCTTATAATCTAAAGAATGTAATCTAGCTAATAGGTTCCCCATCTTACGACAATGTTCTATAGTTATATTATCATCTTTTAAAACTTTACCATCCACAAATTTAAAAACCATATAATGATTATCTTCATACTCAGTAACATAATTTCCATCTATTTTTATTGCTACCGCTGCTTTAATACCATTACCATTAGCATAATTAGAAATCTCTTCAGATACCAAAAAATTATTTAAAGCTCCTTCTCTTCTCATAACTTCCTGATTCAAAACTTTAATTGCATAAACATCTTTAATAGTTTCAACTTTAAACATCTTATGCATAAATCCCCCTGTTAACTTCGAAACATTTAACACCCTACCTAAATTATATTTTTCACAAAATTGTTCTATTTTCATTATTTCACCTCTTTTCAATATTTTCTTCTTACAAAAAAGAACTTACATTATAGTAAGTATTCTTCGTAATGAAATAATATAATATTATTCTCATAATGTCAATTTTCTATCTCGCTAAATATTTCATTAACTTTCTTTCTCTCAAAGTACTATCAAAATCAACTTCAAATTCATCTAACAATTCTGTTAAAGGCATTTCAGAATCAAATATATTTTGAATACATCTCATAATATATTTTTTCAAAGCTGGAGTACCATTTATATATTCAATAAACAAACTATAAGCTTTTACAATAGAAGTTGCATATAAACTATTATTCAATAGTTCGTCAGGGATTGCTTCAATATTTCCCTGATCATAATTAAACAAGACACTTGTATGGTATAAAAGTTCAGTAACTCTTATTGCATCTTCTGCTTTCCACAAATAATCACTACCTGATTCATAAATATTCACCATTTCTAAAAAAATCGGCAATACCTCTTCATTATAATATTCTCCATTAATTTTTCTTGTCTTAGTCAATTGTGTATGAGTAATTTCATGCACATAAGAGGATTCAGTTAATTCACTAACATCACCACTTAAAATAATTCCTTGATAATATATTTTCGCTTTTTGATAAAATTCATCACAATGTAAAATAGCTCCATTAGAGATAAGCATATTCTCAGCATTTTCGTCACGACTAAAAGTTACTGGAAGCATAAATGGATCAACATTCAAACAAGTTAAATTACATAAACCAACCGACAATCTTACATTACGAATATTTCTAAGCACAGCCAAATCAAAACCAGTAAGTAATTTTTTATAAGGAACTTTATGCAATCTAAAATGACGTCTCATAAATTTCTTTGTATTATCTTTAACTTCTTTTCTCGATACTTCTTCTAATTGTAGTTTAGTTTCTCTCAAATTCAACGAATCCAATTCCACCAAAGCATCTACTTGTTCATCACTAATCTGCATAATCTCAGGTTTTTCATATCCATAAAATTTAATAACTCCATCTATTTTAGCTTCTGCCATTATACTTCACCTACTATCTATTAAAATATTTAACCAACCTTTTTCTATCTATTTCTATATCAGCAGTAACCTCGTACTTACCTAACATATGTTCTAAAGTCATTTCATAATCAAACACTCTTTGAATATCTCCAAGAATTTCTCTTTTTATTTCAGAGCTTCCATAATAATAATCTAAAAATAACTTATACGCCTTAATATCTGAAACAAAATATTGACTATCAACTAAACTTTCGTCTCTCGATTTATTTAATTTTCCTTTATGACTATGTGATAATTCTTGGCCAATAACAAGCATTTCATAAATACGACGTGAGTCATTAAGCCTTAACATATGTTCATCACGATCTAAAATACTAGCTACAATGTTACCCATAACCATACTTAAAACTTCTGCATTATAAAATTCTCCTACAACACCCTTTAGACTATCTAATTGTGTATGTGTTAATTCATGAACCCAAGAAACAGTAGTCTGTTCAGTAACAGTACCACATAAGTTAATCCCCCAAAACGCTATTCGTGAATTTTTATCTTCTGGGATATTTTCAATCAAAGAACCACAAAAAATATTATCAGTTTCTACAGGAAAAAGTGGTAATTCATATGGAGAAACATCTTCGATATGTCTTATTTTCTTCTCTCCATCTTCTAAAACCTCTATTCTCGGAACATCATGTAATTTAAAATAAGTATCTAAAAATGTTGCACCATCATTAAAAGCGTCTTCTAATTCCATCTGTCTAACGCTAGGTCTTCCATTAGCAACACTTCCAGAACTCAATTCTTCTATCAAAGAAAGACTACTTTCTTTAGGCACAAATATTTTAGGATATTCCTTATAACCTTTTCTTATTATTTCTTCATCTTTTGTAATACTCATAACTTACCTCTTTAAAAATTTTGTTAACTTCTTAGGACTCAAACTATTTGGATAAGTAATATCTAAAGCTTCCAAACATTGCTCCAAAGTTATTTCACCATCAAATACTTTTTGTATCATCAAAATAATATATTGTCTAGTCATCTTATCCCCTGAATAATAATCCATATACATATTATAAGCTTTAAGAGTTGACTCTACATAACAACTAGCTTCTGCTAATTCATTATACTTCTCATCTTCTTTTCCTAATCCATCTTGTAAAAATTTAATTCCATACTTTAAATCAGAAAGTCTTAATACATCAGCTAAATGTGACAGCTTCCCTCCATCATCCATCGAACCAGCACATAACAATTCATTAAAAACACTTAATAATTCAGTATTATAATAATTTCTTATTGAACCATAAATATGATTATCTTGAGAATGAGTTATTTCATGAACATAGCTTAATGTACTTGCCTCAGTTATTATCTTAGGCAATTCAATACCAGTAAAAACAGTTCTTGTCTCTTCACCACAAACAATTAATTCACGTAGCATTCCATAATAAGCATCTTCATCTACTCTTTTAATAGGTAACCAAAAAGGACTTATTTCACAATCGTAACTAAAATCAAAAGGACCAACCTTTTTAAAGATTTCAAAAGGAACTTTATGTAGTTCATAATACTTATCAAAAAACTCTTTCGCCTTAACTAAAATACTTCTAAGACTTTCTCTTTTATATTCTACTTCATTCATATCAAAATCTTTTATTAATTCATAAATCGATAATAAGTTTTCATTAGGTATTATAATTTTGGGATTTGGTTCATACCCACGATATCTTATTTCATCTTTCAAATCAACTACCATACATAACGCTCCTTCTGTGTAAAATTTATTATACTTTACTAGTTAGTTAAAAGTCAAAAAAAATAAGACATATTGTCTCATTTCCTTACGACTTTATCTCCTTCCTTTTTATAATACCACTGATATAAAGAGATAACATTATTTGAAAACCTATATAGAAAAACCATTCAATAATAAAACAAAAATTTTCTAATATAATTCCTAAATTAAACATTTTTATTAAAAAAATCATTAATACATTAAAATCGCAAATACTTAAAAAAATAAATGCAATTAACAAAAGAAAGAACCTTTTCTCGATTTTAGCTTTCTTCATCAATGTTACCAAATTAAACATAAATATTCCTACATATAAAATTCCTTCGATTACTAGATATCTATTATCTAAAAAATAACAAATTCCTAATATTAAACTTGAAAGAATTATTAAATAAGAAATTTTTATCTGCTCTTTATTCAAATAACGAATCAAACATAATTGAATAATAAAGAAAAAATATATACCATAAATATTCTTTAAATATATAAAGCACAAATCCCCTAAAACTGCTAACATTACAATCAAATATAATGGTTTAACTATATTCTTATTTTTCATTGTACAAATACTAACTACAAAACTAGTTAATAGTATTGGCAATAAATTTAAAATATGTAATAGCCATGTTTCCCCAATAAACATTTTATAGAATATCATTATTAAAAAAAGGATTATTTCCAAAATAACATATAAAATCATTACATCATTTCTTTCTATCTCTTTTAAGTATCTCCAAATACATAAAATTTATACAAAGAAAAAGACTAATTCCTTAGCCATCTATTTGTTCTGTTATATCTTTTCCTTTTTCTAATATTTCATTTATAAAATCATCAAAAGAAACATTATATTTTATATCACCATATTCAAAAATATGTAAATGCCTTATTATTTCTTCATTCATCATATTATATTTTTCATTCTCTTTTATATGATAATTCATTTCAAACTTTAAAGCATCACTTATGTTATTAAAAACGTGAATTCCTCTATTAAAATAGTCAGAATGTTCAAACAATTTCCATTGTTCTTTATCTTCATATATTAAAAAAGTATGAGTTGAATAATCATTTGGTTCATCAAATAAAAACATGATGTAAAAAGTCTTAAACTTATATTCATGATTCCTAAACCAATCTCTTTCTAATTCAACCTGATCAAAGCAATGACCTATTTTTGTTTCCAACAATCTTTTTGGACTAGATAATTTCCACTTAGTTAATACGCTCTCTTCAAATTCATTTTCATCCCATGAACCATATCTATTGACTTCATCATCCTGAAATCCGTATTCAATTTCATCCATAAACTCGAGTAACTCTTCTGGCGTCTTTATTTCTTCATAATTCATACATTCACCTATTTTATTAATAATTTACACTCTATATTAGAATCAATTAATTCTTTAAATTTCTCACCATCATTAACATCGCCAACAATACTTCCATAATGTGTCGGAATTACTACTTTAGGCTTTATTTCATTAACGAAAGAAGCCCCTTCTATATAATCACAAGTATAGGTTCCTCCTATTGGAATCAAAGCTATATCACAATTAACTTTCTCATTATCAGAATTCATATCTGTATCTCCAGCCACATAAATACGTTCATCATTCAAAGTAATGATATACCCAACCCAATTATTACTCTTAGGATGATACTCCTTATTAACATTATAACTAGGAACTGTTTCTACCATAATTCCTTCAATATCATAAACCTCATTAGGAATTACTCCTATAACATGACGTGGTCCAAACGTTCCCAAAACGAAAGTAGCCATTCTATCAGGTATCACAATTTTCGTATTATCATTCATCACCTTTTTAATTGACTCAACGTCATAATGATCATAATGATCATGTGTTATAAAGATTATATCAGCATCATGAACATCATCCTCAATTTTAAACGGATCAAAATAAATTATCAAATCATCGCTAATCTTAATACTACTATGAACATTAATACTTATTTTATCTTTCATATTATTCCCCTTTTCTAGATTTCTTTATTACTTCAACTTTTATCTTTTCTTCTGGTTTCTTACGTAAAGTTAATATTGTAAGTCGCTTTCCACATTTTGGGCATTTCGCATGTTGAATTCCAGCTTTTTTAGGTAATGGTAATTTCAAAGTAGTTTTACATTTATGACACTTCTTATATACATTAGTCTTTCTCTCTTTAAAATTTCTTATTACATTAGTAAAAGGTTTTAATATACTTCTAGTAATACTTAAATAAACTTTATTCTCTTTATTTCTTTGTAACTTATTCTTTGAAAATAATCTAAAAATTATCAACGCTAACAAAATGAACTTGATAATATCTAATACAAAATTTTTAACAAATATCGTCACAATTAATAAAATAAATAACAAAATAGTCAAAAATCGATTCAATTCATCGTATATTCTTTTTAAACTTTCTTTTATAAAATCTTTTCCAAATGGCACAGATTCTCCCTCATTTCTATAAATTAATTATACTAAAGAACTATCAAGTTTTTTGTAGTTATTTTATTAATAATTATTAAGACTTATTACTCCAATCCTCATTAGGATCAAATCCATTCTCTAATTCCCATTTAACTTGAACCTCTCTATGATATCTAACCGCATCATTTCTACTTACACTACATACACTAGCACCTTCTGTAACAAAGAAGAAATCTACATTATAAGTACTAGCTAAATCTTTAACTTCTTTACATAATCTTCTTACTCTATTTAATTCGAACTCTTCTGGATTTATGTTATTAAGTCTTAAATACTCTTTTCTAAACATATCTTTATCATTCAAAAACTTTCTTAAATCATTTAAATACTTTTCATAATCCTCATCTTTAAAATACATTTTCTTCGTAGCATAACCATCTATTCCAAATTTACGTACTAGTACACTATGACAAGTATCAATAAGTTCATCTAACGAAACATTAGGATCTCTATTTAACTTAAAAGCGTAAGTTCTTTTAAACGGCTGTTCTACTTTCGTATTTCTATCAGCTGATGAAACAATCTTTCCATAAATATTTCTTGGTTCATCTTTCAAACTAGCACGATGATCCTCTACCGCTTCACTCATTATCTTTATTTCTTCTTCATTAAAATACTTTCTTAATTCCAAATCTTCCATTAACCTCTGAGCAGATAATTTTTCATGATTTTCTCTATCAACATGAGCCGCCACATCATGATAAGCAGCTACAGTATAAACCATATCATAATTAATTTCAGGAACTTCTTCGGCAAATTTAAAGCATCTTCCAATTACATAATTTACATGTTCTAAATTATGACCTTTATCATTAAGTTCATATTCTGGTAAAATTACTTCTTCAATATATTTTTTTAAATTCTCATTTATTTTTATCATTCTTCTTATCCACCCATCTTACATTTTTAAATAATCTAACCATGTAATTTCTATGTTCATTATATCTAACAAGCTCATAAAATGATTTAAATTTAAATCCTGAAACAATCACTTTCTTTTCTAATTTATTTACAATCACTGGTATAACCATTCCATAATTCTGATAGCCCTGTCTATAAACTCTAATCTTGTAAAGATACTGTGTATCATAATAGTCATTTAAAGAAGTATCTTCATAATTAACAAAAACAATTAATTGTAACAATTCACACTTCGTTAAATCTTGATTTACGTTCTTACATAAATCAATCTCTTTATCAATATCATTTTTGATATCTTCGTACCTATCAGCACACAAAATCACCAATCTTTTTCTTCGAACTTTAAAATTAGAAGTTTCTTGATAATATACATACTTATCAAAATATTTATCACTGATTTTACTATCTAATTGATATCCACTCTTTTCTGCATTAACAATAACTGTTTGAATTAAACTTTCATTATCATCTTTATAGTAAAACTCTTCAAAAAGCCTATATTCAAAATCACATTTTTTATTGATATAAACGGAAATAAGAAACATTAAAATAACAAAAATAAAAAACACCCATGTATCAACAGAATCATTATAAAAAAACCATTCATAGAAAAACAATTTACAACAAAAATAAAAAAGAATTAAAAAGCAAACAGCCACCCAAAAAAACAATCTTTTCTTATTTAATTTAAGATGATCATTCTTAAAATAAATATAATTTTTATCTTTTTTATTATTTTTTTCAGCCATAGAACTCCAATCTCCTTAACTATTATTTTAAATTATAACACATTACAAAAAAAACGTATATTCCGAGAACTATCTTAGCACATTTAATTATAAATATTCTTTTTTCATATAATATTTTCAAAAATGATTCAATAAAGAAAGTGAACACATTACTTAAACATCTTATCATAATCGTAACTATACTTACATACAAATAAATCCCTTATTTTATATTTTGGAATTGTAAAAACTATATTTTTATTTCTATATCTACCTTTATCAGGGCCACTTTTACTAATTCTAGAAATTATCTGAGTTCCGACTGTCCCATTTTGCACAAGATTCAAAAAAACAGCAAAGCTTTTAAGGCTAAACAAATTCATTTTATAATATCTAAAATACTTTTTCTCTACATTACGTGTACTAGCATAAACAACTGCTAAATTTTGCAATTTCTGCAACAAATGTTTTTTTAAAGAATCAAAAGTAATAAAAGAAATTTTCTCCAAAAGAATATAATTTACATCAAAAACACCCAAAACAATTCGTTTATTATCATACTCAACAAATAATTTATAATAATAACCATTTCGTGAAGGTGCAGAAGAATTAACTTTTTCATATAAAACATTTTTGTCTTCGAATTCACTATCTGGATAACCGTACTTTAAAGTAAGTCTAGATATTTCATCATCAGAAGGACCATCAAAGGCAATTGTAAATAAAAATAAAGGATATCTGCTATAGCGTCCTACACATTTTATTTCGATTCCCATAAAATCCGGATTATAATTGCTATCTGGATTTTTACCCAACTCTTTTTCGAATGTAAGTCCAATGCTTCCCCAACTACTACAAGCACTAGAAATCCACCCTTCATTCGCTATTCTATGAAACTCATCAATTAGCTTTTTTTCGTTTAAATTCATATTATTTCTCCTTTCATCAAAAGAGAATAATACAAGGTAAAAAAATAATCAAATCACCTTTTTTTATTTTGACCCCAAAAAATACACATAAAATATTAATTTGAAGCCAAATCAATTTTTTTCTCCTAGAGTAAAAGCTTTTTTTAGATATATTTTTTATAGCAAAAAAATTTTTTAGTATATTAGACTTTTTCTCAAAACCGGGCTCTAAATCCACCACTTTCTAATCAATTATGTTGTGGGGTAAAGAAAATAAAAAAACAGGAATACATCCTGTCATAATCAACTTGGTGCGAGTGAAGGGACTTGAACCCCCACTCCGTAAGGAACTAGATCCTAAGTCTAGCGCGTCTACCAATTTCGCCACACTCGCATAAAAATTTTAAGTGGTGGACCTCGCAGGACTCGAACCTGCGACCGCCCGGTTATGAGCCGGATGCTCTAACCAACTGAGCTAGAGGTCCATCGACCATTTAATAATATCACAATTAAGTCTCTCTTGCAATACCTAATTTTGTATTTTTTTAAATTTTTAGCTCAGAGTTAGAGCATTTCTCATCTTATCATAAAGAGAAATCTCAAAAAACTAGATTATCCTGCAATAACAAATGTAAAGAATACAATCATTAAAACAAAAACAACATCTACAAACACAACATAACTCTTATTATCTAACTCTTTCCCACATAATTTAGCAACAAATCTAAACAACGCATAAAACAAATTAAACACAACAAAACCTACAATTGAAACAGTCAAACAAACATTATAAATATTCAAACTAGTAACATTACTAAACGCTTCTAAACTAAAACTAATACTACTCACCATACCAATACTAACTGCAATAAATATTGCTATAATAGTCACAATATCTATCATATTTTTATCATATCTACCTTTTAATTCCTTAACGCTATTATTTAATTTACTATAGTCTTCATTACTAGAATCAAAAGTCATTTTTAACAATCTTATCTTAAAACCATCGCTTATCATATCTTTAGTACTTATATTAGCTTTTTCTATTCTATCAATAGCATCATAATAACTATACATTCCAACTAAGTCATCTCTATTAACTTCCATTTCAATTGACTTAAGCATATTATCATAAATATTATCTTGAATTAAAATTGACTCACAATAATAACAAATCTTCTTAAAATTAGACGTAAACATTCCATTATCATTCTTATAGTATTCATGAATAAATCTTTCTCTATTATCGTTATCCTTCAAAAAATATAGAAAATCAAACGCTACAATAAAACACACCATATTCGTTCCATTACCGCCATTTTCTAATCTCTTAATTTTCTCTATAATATCTTCAAGTTCCATCGTAATCACTTCCTAAAACGTAGTATAACATAAAATAATCAAAAAAAGTACTAATCTTTAGTACTTAAATATTATTCAAATGAGAATGATTTAACTAATGTATCATACATTGCCGAACAAGTACTATCATCTTCTGTATTAGCATATACAATATCAAAATAATTTCCTTTATATACTATCGCAATATGTTTATACTTAGAATAAAATGAATAACCACCAGGAGCCGCCGCATTTTCCTTTAAACCTTGAACATTAACTTCAGACCATTCGTTATCATTAATTGTAATCTTTTGAATACTCGTATTATAATCATCTCTATTAGAGTAAGTATCTTTTACTTTTTCAAAATAACTTTCAATAAAGCCATCTGGATTATTTGTTACACCATAATTCAATCTAACAGCACAATTATCTCCATAAGTATAATACCTACTATGACTATCATCAGTTTTCAAAACAAACTTTTCATCAATTGTATATTTTAATCCACCAAAAGATACCTCTCCATTTTGAGTATCTCCTTTAACAAATTTAAAATATACAAAAGCGATTCCACCTACGCAAATCAAAAAGCAAATAAAATTAAATAAAACATTTAAACTAAATTTAGACTCTTTTTTCTTATCTACTTTATCACGGAATTTAAAAACATCCTTATTAGATCCACTTAAATTATTGCCCCAATTTATATCTGCTTTATTTAAGTTTGTCTTTTCTTTTAAATTAGTATTTCTAGTTGAGCTTTGATTCTGTGCTTTTATAAATTCATCTACACTCGAAAATCCAGGAACAGACACGTTATTTTGAGAATTAACATTACTAGCTGCTGTATTATTTATAACATCCTGTTTCCTATCATTACTCTTTTTTCCTTTTTTCTTATCATTATCTAACATTTTCTCAAACTTTGATCTGTCATCATATTGTAAGGAATTTAATCCATTAAGTTGATTCTGAAATAAATTAGAACTACCATTACTACTACCAATATTACTAGACACATTATTAAAATTAACATTATTTATATTATTAACATTATTATCACTATTAAAAGCATTATTTTGTCCACCAGACATAGTAGCTCCAATTTGTGCATTAAATGAATCTCCAAAATTAACTGAAGAGTTCTTTAATAAATCAGCACCACACATATAACATTTCTTTTTAGAATCATCTAGAACAGTTCCGCATTTTGGACATTTTTTCATTTAATCACCTCCTATGAATCAAGAAATTTTAGAGTTTTAGCAAAATTATCTAATGACGCATTACAAGTCGCATCATTACTATTATTAACAAGTTCAATATCGTAGTAATAGCCTTTATACATTGAAGTCATATACTTATATCTCAATAAAGTTGCTTTACCTTGTAATGAATTTTTGTAAAAAATATTTAAATAATACCAAGTAGAATTATTTATAACAGAGTTCCCTTCATCAGGTGTATATACATCTAATTCATTTAAAACATTTCCTTCTTTATCTCTTTCAGGTTCTAAAGCTTCTTTACTTTTTTGAAAATACTCATAAACATGATCACCTGATGTAGAAGAACCATAACTTATTGTTATAGAACATGCATTACCTTTATCTCCACTCTTAATATAAGTAAGTTTTCCACTATTGTTACCACTTACAGCTTCTAAGCTTTCATCAACTTCAAAATACAAATTTTGAATGATAGGTTCTAACTCTATTGGCTTATTTTTTGACTTATAATACATAACACCAATTACAACAAGCAATACAACCAGACCAATTAATAGACACGTATTAATAAGCTTCTTATTCTCTGCATATTTATCAAAAATATCTTTATCTTCATTCTTTAATGGAGCATAGGAAGCATTTTTATAATCATTATTATTAACATTATTTCTATTAAATCCACCTATATTAGGATTTCTAAAATCATTACCACTACCAAAAGCACTATCACCATTACCAAAAGAATTATTCATATTTGTTTCAGGAACATATGTCTTAACATTAACTCCGCACATCAAACAAACATCTTTTCCTTCTTCCATGAAGGCACCACATTTAGGACATCTCATTTAATCACCTCGTACTCAACTATAAATGTATTTCCATTGTTTTCTTTCTATAAGCTAAAATTGAATTTATCTTACTTAAAGTTATTGTATCAGTAGATTTTTCAACTTGCTCTACTAAATAACTCTCCATATCTGGATAAAGTCTTTGAAACTCTTCTAAACTATCATATTTTACCAATTGATTTAGATACTCAACTAATAAATCTTTTCTGAAATTAACATTATTCTCCAATTCGACCAATCCTTTCCATCTTAAATTCTAATAAAATTAAATTGACTAACTCCAATAGCAAATCACAAGCCATATTTGTACTACTAACCTTTATTTCTTGTTTATTAATAAGTGCATACACAAGCTTATTTATAAATAAATAAGGGTCGTCTTCCAATAAAATCGGCATATGAAATTCATAAGGTTCAATATTATATAATCTACTTTTTACCAAGTCTTTCTTCGATAACTCAAAACTAGATTCAATTATATCAATATTTTCTTTTAGCCTTCGTATTAATTCTTTTATAAATTCTTCTTTAAACCTCATACAATCCCTTACCTATCTAGCATCCTATCTTATAAATTATATCATATTTTCATACAATAAACTTTATTTTTCAAATTTCTCATCTACATATTTAACTATCACATAAAATATCAAAGTTATTATAAAAATTTTTAAAACGAATTCATTATTAAAAAACTCACTCATTAAAATACCAAAACTACAAATAACTACTCCAAAAGTTATTCTTTCAACATAAGCAACAAAAACTCCCAATTTACCTTTTTTATCATTAACCAATTCCTTATGATAATCAAATCTTGTTTTTTTTGAAACATGTGTCATCAAGTATTTAAAATACATTAAAGCTGGTAAAAAAGTCACACATAATCCAACTAAAATTACTACTGTCTCTATCATACGTCATCTCCTATTATACTATTAACATATCTACAACCTTCGCTTTTTCTACCTATCTTTTGAAACTTAGGTTCATTAAAATTACTAATTGAATAATTATACTCTATAGAAAATTCATAATACATAATATCATCTTTTTCACTTTCTTCATAATCGTCAACACACATCTTGTCATCATATCCTACTAACATTCTAAAATATCTTTTAGATGAATCAAACTTAATAAAAATACTATTATCCATATTTAAAGTAACACCATCAATGATTATCGGAAACATCTCATTCAATTTATAAACAATTCCATTCTTAGTTAATACTAAAAATGAATTTGCATATCTATTAACATATTTCTCATTAACATTTTTCTCGACAATAGCAATACTATTACCATAACTATACATATCCATCAAATAAGCATAATCGTTTATATTTTTAGAATACAACATCTTACCTTTATTATCTTCAAAAGAAAAATCAAACGAATTAGTACCTTCATTTCTATTTATCGAAAGACGAACATCAGAACTATTATTTACAATATTTAATCTTTCCAAATCATAATAATTACCTTCAAATTGAGTTTCTTTCATAAATAATTGATACGTTGATAAATCTACTGCAGTTATTTTGGAAATATTATTATTTAAACTAACATATCTTACAGAAGGATCTTTATCATAAATAACATCATTATAATAGATATAATAAGTATTTTGCTCCTCATCGGTTCTAATATCTAAATCTTCAGTTTTACCTGAACCCTTCTCATAAGTCCCCATACAACTACTTCTATATAAATAGTATTCATCATTTATTACTAGAATATAATTTGCAATTCTACTTATAGAACAACCAGAATATATATACTTAGACCCATTAAGATCATCATAATAAGAATAAAATCCATTATAATTATCATTTATTTCCTGTTCGTCTTCCCCCTCAATTAAACGAGAAAAAGGATTTTCTTTACCAGTAATAAAATAATATAGAAAAAAAGCAACAACAAGTATTATAAATAATATACAAAAAAATAAAATTATCTTCTTAGCTCCTGATTTTTCCATAGCTATTCTCCTCTACTATATCAATTATAACATAACTACAATATTTTAAGTAGTAAAAAGAACTTTATATACATACATCAGTAAAACAAAAAAGACTTGTTTTAAAAGTCTTTATATTAGAAAATTATTTATAAATTGATTTTAATGAAATAAGATTAATTATTACTTTTTTATACTCTTCAAAAAGAAAGGATTCTGAGGTAGTTGCTCCGAAGATTAAATTACAGTTAGTAGTATCGATTATACAAGGAATAATCTCAACTCCTCTTGACGAACCTATTCTTCCATATTTTGTTTTAATATAAGTATTTTCACTTAATATTTCTAACATATTTTCTTCATATTTGGATGTAAAAATTAATATAAGATTCGCAAGGCATTCATATTTCCCTAGCTTAGAAATCTCATCTCTTATACAAAAACTTGTATCTTCTAAACATTTTTTCAAATCTGTGTCGTTATCAATATCATTCATATCCAACAACATAATTCTTATTTTTTCATTATTCTTTTGCCTTTCATATACATCTATATATGATTTAAACTTTTTACAGAATTTTCTTTCATAAGAGTAATCATTAATAATAAATTCTTTCACTTTCCTTTTTGAAACATTAGATTCCTTATTAAAAATTATTTTTTCTGAAGCAATCCCTACTTTTTTTATTAATAATAAATAACTTATGAACGGAAACATAGTAAAAATGAAAAGTAATATAACAAATAGTAATGGAGCATAAGGCAAATGATAAAATTTATCAACATTAAATACTATAAAAAGTATTACTCCAATACATAGCAATAGAGATGATAAGAAATATAAATTATAATTCTTGCTTTTCATAATAATCATTATCCATTCTTTTTTCACACCATAATTAAATTCATATCAAAATACAATATTAATCACACTTTGTTGTACTACTAACATTTTATCTCTGTTGTAAATATAGTATAGCATATCTCCTGCTCTATCTTCAAATACAATTGACGTACCTTCTAAAATATAATTTGTTTTTATACCATTTACTATCTTAGACGTTCTAATACCATTTAAGTTATACTTATAACTAATACTTTTAGCGTCTTCATTATACAATTTAAAAAGATACAATCTAATAAATTGTATCTTAAAATTAACAATGTTTTTAACAACGAAATTATTCTTATGAAAAAAGTCTATATCAAAATTACTTTTTAATTAAATCACTATCTTCATCATAATTTTCAATAAAACTTTCGTAATATTTTGCATATATAGGAGTTAAACTTTCTTTATGCTCAACCATTTCTTCTAATGGAAGCTGATAAAAAGACCATCTTCTTAAATTATACCTTCTGTATCTTTGAATTATTATATCAAGACACCATGGAGTTGACATTAAAATACCTTGAAAATAATTCTTTAATCCATCTTGCCAATGAAAAAATTCATCATTTGGCCTTTTAAAATTAGGATAGTATAAATATTCATAGGATTTCAATATACTATTACTTATTCTACAAGGAAAGATTTTAACTTGATATTCTTTTAGAAAAAAATATTCATCTGGATATAATTTAGTTTTATCTCTTTCTTTTTTTAGTTCTTCAACAGATATTAATCCGGAATAAGGAAGGTATCTCCAGCTCCACGGAATTTGATCATATATAATAAACTCCGCATCTTCAATGTCTTGTTGAGTTTTTACCTCTTTATCTGATATTTTCAAATATGCAGTAGGATAAATGCTTCTTTCATCATTATTTTTAAACTGATAATATCCAGACACAATAACAATTAAAAACTTATCATTATAATCACTATACTTTGTTGAATTTATTTTTGCAATAAAGCAATCTCCGATTTCCCATCTTTTTATAATATTTGATTTCATATTTACCTTCCTTATTTTTTATTTCACAGCAGGATATATATTAGAATCAATGTAGCATTTATCTCCTTGAATAGGGATAATAGTATTATCAAAAGCAATACTACCCATTCTTGTAAAATTATAATAATTGTCTGTACCATATCTTATACCATTTCTTTGGTTATACATTAAATCCCCTTTATTTAACACATGACAATATTCAATTAAATTTTGTTCTACACCTCTTGCTTCAAAATAATTTAATTTATCGCTAATTATACGCATTTCTAAAGGTGCTTTATAAATATTATTTGAATGTGCTATAGCACGAACTTCTAGGTTATTCGTATGCCCTACATAGCGTGCAATATTACCATCATCAACCAACGCATAAACTATATGTTTTTTACCATTATAGTATAGCACATCCCTGCTCTATCTTAAAATACAAAGAAAAAAACTTTTTTAAGTAATATAAAAATCAATAACAGCTACAAAAAATATACTCCAAAAATAAAAATGCACTTTCTTTATAAATAAAAACTAAGTGAAATATTTAATTTTCACTTAGTATATAAATATAAAACTATATAAATATTGATGTTTCTTTATTATTTGCTAATAGTATACATACAATTATAAACTCCAATTTTCTTCTATAGTTATTTCACTAATATATTGTTCTGAATCATAACTAATATTTACCATATAACCATCAGTTGTATAATGCGTTGAGAAATCAGGCAAAACGTGAGAAGCACTATAATCATGACGACTATAATAAGCATTTTTATCAAATTTATATATTTCTTTCCACGTAGTTTGTCCTATTTTAAAACTTTCAAAATCAGACTTCAAACCAAAAATTCTAAATTTAGCACTTCCATTATAGTTTCCATTTGAATCAAACCTAATAGCCAAATATCGTGTTTTTCCCATATAAATAGAAGTATAAAATGTTAATATTTCACCATCTAATGTTAAGTTGTCGGCATCTCTTCTTCTCAGACATTCAACAGGGTATTTTCTATTAAGTTCATCTGTCGATAATCGTAACTTATAGATTCGATTAATAGTCCAATCACTATACCTGTTTGTAACTAAAGATGTTACATTTCCTTCTGTTACATAAGTATCTAACTCTTGAACATTAATTTCTTTTATATCCATATCCACTCTCTCCGAATTCATTTTATTAATATAAATCATAGAAACTACAACTATAAATATTATTAAAAAAGAAACAAATCCTAAAATTATTTTTTTCACATAAACCTCCAAAAAAATTCATCAATTTACATACATGTTATATCTTGTATCATTATCTATTGTTTTTATCTCATAATTTATATTTAAACTCTATATTCGCTATAATTTGATTTTGTAATTCTAAATTTTCAAAGCATATTTCAAAACATTCTGCATCAGTTATCGAAACAATTAATTGACAATCACTATTAAGAAAATCTTCATAATTATCAATAATTCTTTTTTGGCCTTCTTTTAAATAAACCTAAATTACAAAAAATATAATATAACATACATTTCTTTATTTTATAAAAAACTTCTATTAAATCATCCATTTTAAATAGAAGCTTTTATATTTTAAAATTTAGTTTTTATATTAACTCAACTTTTATATCTCGAACAATACCTTCATCATTGTATTCATAAGTTATAACATAACCATCAACTGTATAATGAATTGAATAATCAGAAACAGGCATTGTCGTATACAACCTTAGATCTCTACTATAGAAAGCTCTTCTATCAAATTTATGTACTTCTTTCCATGTTGTTTTATCAGTTTTAAACTTCTTGTAAAATTCATTACTATGAGAAAAATCATATATGCGTCGTCCTTGACTTTCACCATCTTTATTAAATTTCATTATTAATATTTTATTTTTACTAGTATAAACAACATAATAAAGATCTTTTTGTTTTTCGAAAGGAACAAGAATACTCGTTTTCTTTAAACATTCTATAGGATATTTTTGATTTAATTCATTCAAAGATAAATTTAAAGATTTCATTTTTTTCAATTGACTATTAGTATACTTCTTCGTTATTTGCTCAGTAATATTATTTTGTGTTACAAAATAATCATAACCATATTTTTCAAAATTTAATGGATAAAGCACAAAAGAATCTTTTTGATTTTTTAAACCAAAGATAATTAAAATAGTCATCATAATAATTAAAAATGTAATAAGTAAATATATTTTCTTACTCTTTTTAAACTTTAACATATAGCTACATACCTCCCAAAATTATCAATATGAAACCCCAAAAGTATATAACAGCATTATAACGATAAAATATAGTATAAAATGTATAATACACTTATTAATCATATTTTAACATTTTTGAGCAAAAAAGATAAGAAGCCACATTCAAATTCCTTATCTTTCGTTTTGTAAATTCTACTATTTTCTTTTACTTTTTAAATTTATTAAGTTTTTATCTAATACCTCGAAAAGCACCTTTTTCATCTCTTCATATTCTGTTAATCCTAAACCATAATCAAAATTAGATATACTAAGTTGCTTTTTTTCTTCATCAACAAGTATAGGCAAATATCCAATATCTTGGGGTAATGGCAAATTGTAATCAATCAACTTTTTAACATATTTATTTTCCCTATCTTCTTTGAAAATAATTGATAAATATATTTTTTTCCATTGTTCTAACATTCCTTTATCTGCCAATGAATCAATAAATCCATATAAATTATTATTTATATAATCATTGTATATCCTCTTAGTTATTGGCTGCTCAATGAATAATACAACATAATATTTTTTCTTTTCCTGCTTATAATAATATGTTCCCTTTATAAAATCAACAGTACTTTCATAGGATGAAAAACTATTAACTACTAATTTATTTTTAAGAAAGTCAATAATATCTATACCTTCATATTTATATTTTTTAGCTGACCTAAATTCATCAGCAAAAGTAAATTCTCCATATTGTGGATGCTTATAACCATATATATGATAACATATTGATAAAGCTAAGCCTATATAAACAAAAGATAATATACCAACAAAATTAGAAATTACATCTCCTTTACTTCCATATAAAAGTGAAAGAATTACAGAAAATAAAATATAAATAAATGAAATTATTACTGTTGAAAACGCAAATGCACAAAATAGTATTCTCCTTCTTCGATTATATTGCTGCTTATTCAAGTTCTTCTTTTTTTTCATAAAGCCACCTTTTTTAATTATATTAATATATTAACCCTTTTTAATTAAAAAGAGCAAATTCTTTTTTCAAATGGTTTGGGGAAAGTAAAAAGAGATGATGTAGGCACTGGTGGTCCCTGGATCTGTGACGACTCTTTTAACTTATTAGGAGTCGGCGTAGATTTATATGTTGATGTTGTAGCTCTTTTAACGCTTTTATTTTTATTACTCTGATAAGTACTATTCCCTATTGAAGCCACTGTATTAACTAATGCAGAAGTACCAGTATTTACAATTGCTGCTGTACCTCTTTTGCTTGAAATTTTAGATGAAACTGCTCCTCTTATTGGAGTAGGTATTACTTCTGTTTCTATAGTACTTATAACAACATTAGATATGACTTCAGAAGTAAAATCTAAAGGTTCAAAATTACCAGATGCATAAGCTGAAACACCTGCATCAAAAAAGGCCATTCCAACATTTATTGCAAATCGTGCACCTTTCCCAATTTTATTAAATGGAGATGCCGCTACAAACCCCGATACAAAGCCAGAAACAAATGAGCCTCCTGCGTTTATTAATACTTCTTTTAGAGAAGCATCTGGATTAGTTGATATCGTTTCTACAATTGACAATGCACAATTTATAGTACCAATTACTAATCCAACACCTGTCGCTAATGCTAACCAACTTTCTCCGCCATTATCAATTCTTTTTATAGGATTATTACCGCAATATTGATACATATTTGTTCCAATAAATCCTTGACCTGTTGAAACAGTAGCATCCGCATTAATAAATCTACCAACTTGTGGATTATAATACCTAGAATTCAAATAATACAATTGTGTCTCTTCATCATAGTAATAACTACGATATCTAAATGGATTGATTGTACCCAAGTTAATATTACTATTATCAGTTATATTAACTAGTGCTCCCCATGAATCATATTCATAAGATACTATCTCATTATAATCCGAATCTAGAATACCTATGATGTCCCCAAACATATTTTTATGATAGTAATATGTCATACTATTATAAACAAATCCTAGTAGTTCATCTCCGTTGTAAATATAGTATAGCATATCTCCCGCTCTATCTTCAAATACAATTGACGTACCTTCTAAAATATAATTTGTTTTTATAC
>CASPWD010000003.1 GCA_949425635.1 uncultured Bacilli bacterium
GATGTGATTATACTATAAGTTTTAAAATATGTCAAGGGTTTTTTCAAAATTTATTAAATTTATTTTCTTTCATCAGGTTCTCCACAGAATATACAGGTATTATCATTTCCATCCCATTTACATATACAATTTCCTATTGGACTTAATTCACAGCTCCATTCTGAAAGAAATAAATCTTCTGAATTATCTATTTTAGAAAATAAATCTACAAAAAAATTATGATAATCTTGTTCTGCTTCATTTAATTTTTGTTCTGCTAATTCAAATATAATTTTTTTAGTATGTAAATTTGCTTTCTCCTTAGGCTCCAATTCATATTTATAAGTTTCTTCTATATACTCATCAGGTACTTTAAATCCTACTTCTTCATTCCATACATAACCATCTTTATCTATAATGTGCATGTGAAAATCAAATTTATCTCTCCACCCTAGATTTATATTATCTAAAAATTCATCATTATCAGATTTATAAACATTAAATACTTTTACTTTTATCTTTTTCAAAATAATCTTCCTCCATTCCTAATATTTGCAATATCTCTTTAGGGTCTGTTTCATAAAATACAGATATAGTATTTCCTTTATTATCTATATCAAATTCAAGTTCAAGTATATCATAGTGTTTCCCCTTATAATTTCTATGATGAACAGTTACATTTTTTCCAATAAGAGATATAAGAGAGAAACCTTGATTTTCTCCATATACTATAATTTCTTCAGCTTGCTTCTTTAATATTCTATTTATTTTCATATTTACCATCTCCTTCATATATTATATTTCCTGAAATGTCATTCCACTCACAATCACATCTCTTACATCTGTAACCTGATGCACCATACCCACTTCCACTTGATGTATGTATTGGTTTGCTATTTATATCATAAAAACCATCTTTGCCTATTTCATAATAATTAGTAGATATTTCTTCTAACCAATAATCTAATTTATCACAACCACATTTAGGACATTTAATTCTATTCATAGTATTTCTTCCTTTCTATATGTTTAACATTTGTATTATCTACTATTTGTAATAGTATTATACTATAAGTTTTAAGATATGTCAAGCATTTTTTAAAATTTTTAAATAAATTTTAAAATATATCAAGTGAATTTATAAAAATGTTAATTTTGTAATATATATAAGTAAAATATTAATGAGGCAGGAATACTTGCCTAATCTCAATAATAAGTTTTATGGTTTAGATTAAAGTAAGATATACAATATCTAACAATACTTTTGTATCTAGACCATTTTATTTATAAGGGGATTTGCCTTCCTCTTTTCTCTCAATAGAAATATTGATAATCAGAAAAGAAAAAGTATGTAAAGAAATCAGGCACTTTACAAATATGTATAAAGGAGGAACTTAAAATGGCACAAAGAGATTTTTCAGCAGTAACAACTGCTACAATCAAAAATGCTGGTGCAAAACCTGTAGAAGTAAGATACTTCAAAGTTAATTTTCCAGAGGAATTACAACCTGAAGATGAAATCGTACTAACAGTTAAAACATCAGAAGAAGCTGCTTACTATGCTGCTCAAGAAAATGCTGAGTTAGGTATTGAAGTTACATTAGCTTAGTTTGAAATGTTAGTTAGGAGGTATGTTACATGAAAGTAACAGTTAAAAACCCTAGCAAAAAACCTATAAATATTTCTAAACTTGCTCCTTTGATGCCAACACAGGTATTAAGTGTAAATGAGGAAATTGAAGTAAATGTTAGGGATATTGAAGGTGTTATGAAAAGGGCAGAAGAAATTGGTGTAACTGTTACCCCAATGGAAGCCTTCGAAATAACACCAGTTGTAGATGACCCTGATGGGTTGAAAAATCCAGAAAGTATTACTGAAACTTCTAATAATGAAAAAGATGGTTCTAAAGAAATACCACCAGAAATAGGTGAGGATGCCCAAGAAACTAATAAAGTAGACGAGGGTATAAAAGATATTGATGAAAAACCTAAATCTAAATTTGTTAGAAAGTCAGCAAAGGGTAAAAAGACTACAACAAAGAAATCAATTTTTGGTAATAATAAATAATTTATATATTATTACAAGTGTAGTTATAGGTAGATACCTACCTCTTCTACCTATAACTATACAAATATATACGGAGGTAGATTGGAATGAATGAAGAAGAAATAAATAACTTACCAGAATTGGATAGTATATTTCAGGATAAAGATTTAGTTAAACCTAGAAAATACCCTCGTATGAAAAAAAGAACAAAATCAATAGTTAGATATATAGAAAAGCAATTAGGTGGGGATGTTTTAGAGTTGGAACTAACACCTGCACAGGTAAAAGAAATTGTTGATGAGGCATTTGATGAGTTAAAACATTATATATCAGATACATATACAATTACAGTACCCTTTTCTAAATGTATTGATTTAAAAAAATACAATATTGATGCAGTAGATAGGGTAACTAGATGCAACGATAGTATTCTATCTGGTACTTCTTATTTAGTACCTATTGCAATGTATCCTAATACAGTTACAGGAATATATGATGTACAAGATTATGCAAATGCTTTAATGGTTAAAAAGAATTTGAATATATTATCTACTGATATGGATTATCATTGGGATAAACCTAACAGAAAATTATATATATCTGCAAATCCACAGACACCATCATTTGTGACTATATCTTTTAAACCAGAATATTATTCTTGTGAAGATATTAGAGAAATGTATTGGGAAACTCAATTAAGAAAGATGGCATTAGCAATGGCAAAAATAATAACAGGTAGAATAAGAAGCAAATATACTCCAAATAATGCTACATTTGGTTTGGACGGACCTACAATATTACAAGAAGGTTTAACCGAACTACAAAATGTAAGAACTTATTTAGATGATAATAAAGATAATTTTAAAGTATTAAACTAATTATTTTAAAAGTTATAGAAAGGAAGTGTATCATAATATGAATTTTATGGAGGCTTATGCACAAGAATTACAAAAAGAGAAAGCAAAGCTTATTGAAAGTAGAACTAGAAAAGCAAAAAAAGTTGAAACAAAGATAGTTAAAGAAGATACAGAAGAGTATCTAGAACCAAGATTTGATAGTAGAGCATCTTTCTACAAAAAAGCAAAAGTAGTTAAAAAAGATAATGGTGATGAAGAACTATACTCTTATGGAACACATGTTGGTGGTGTAAGAGGTGGTAAACCATATTCAAAAGGAAAATTCTCTCAAACAACAACTAGACACCAAAAAGATTATTTTCAACAAAGAGGATTTGACCCTAAAGAAGTTGAAACAGAAGGAAAGAAACTTGAAGAAAGAGATAGAAGCAGAACAGGAATTATGCAATCTATACAAGATACAATAGTACCTGAGTTAGATTGGGTTGCTGATTGCAGTAAAGATGAGGGACTTGTTGGTTTAGCAGAGTTATGTGAAGAGTATGCAAATGCTTTAAGAGATTTTGATATAAATAATCTTGAAGAAAATAAAAAGGAGGAAGCTAAAAATGTTAAAAAAATCAAATAGAATTTCATTAGAAGAAGCTACAAGATTAGCAATTTTAGGTAAATTACCTTTAAAGGAAAATAAATCTATAAAGAAAGAAAGTACAACAGTTACAACTACACCAGATGGATTAACAGCAGTTGAAACTGATGATGCTAATATTGTAATAGAACCAAAAGAAAATGCAGCAGTTGATATTGGTATGGGTACAGAACCAGTTATAGATGAAACACCAGTAGAAGATATACCTGTTGAAGAACCAATTATGGATGATTCTGTTGAAGATGAACCAGAAATGGAAGATTTTGAAGAAAGTAAAAAAATTACTGAAGGAGAAGCTCCTTTATTCAAAAAGAAAATAAATAAAACAGATATAAAAAAAGTTGAAAATAAAGGATTAAAAGAACATAAAGTTGCATTTAAGCAAAGTAATAAATTACAAGAAGGTGTATATACAGTTGAGTATATTGGTTCTTTCGATGAATTATATAGCTCTAGCTGGAGTGGTGCAATATCTACACTAGATACAATAAGAGAAGCAGATAAGGAAGATGAACTAATGGACTACCTTGAATCATTTGAAGATAGTGCTGATACTGCTATGGATAGAACTGAATTAAATGATATGCTTTGGTTTGAAAGTGATACAATTTTTGCAGATTTAGGAATATCTGACGAAGAAGATTTAGATGAAAGTAAAAAAGTTGAAGGTTGTGGTAGAAACTGTGGAAAAGAAAAGAAAGAAGAAGGGGAAGCACAACTATTCAAAAAGAAAATTAATAAAACAGACATTAAAAAAGTAGAAAATAAATCTAAAAAAGAAGAAGCAGAAAAAGAACCTAAAAGAAAAGTTATTAATAAAGTTGATTTAAGAAAAACTGAATCTAAAAAATTAAATAAAGAATTAAAAACTAAAGTTGAGGAAGGATTATCTAAATTTGTAAATGAAACATATAAAAATGGTAAATCTGTGAAAGTTGAAAAAGTTTTAGCATTAACAGAAAGTAAATTATATGTTAAAGGTAAATTAGTTATGGAAAGTGATACAAAAGATTTTACTTGTAAACTAATTCCTATAAAAGAAAATAAAACATTTAGAAAATATACAATTAAAGAGAATAAACAACTAAAAATTACAGAAGGAAAAACTTTAAAAGGAAAAGAATTTAGTTTAATATTGAAAAAATAAGAAAAGGAGGAATTAAACAATGGCATTTATAGAAATTACAACTAATAATCTATCAAGAGAATTAGGAAATTCAAAAGCAGCTATTGATAACTGGGTATATGTACCTGGAACTGCCATAACAGGTGACTGGACAAAACCAGTATTAGTAACAACTGTTGACGAATTTAAAAATGCTTTTGGACAAAAAGGACCTGAAGGTTCTAGCACATTTGAATATGTAACAGGTTTATTAAGTGCTGGTATGCCAATAATGTTTAGAAGAATTGCACACCATAATCAAGCAAACATTACTGAAGAAGATGTTGAAAATGATTTGAATGGTGCATTAAAAGCAAAAGCAACTTTTAAAAAAGAAACAGATACTGGAGAAATTATTGACTTCATTGTTGAAGAAAAATATGGTGGTAGTTTTGGTAATGACATGAAAGTAACTTATAAACCTTCAACAAGTGCTATTTGGTTAGATGTAGAAGTTGGAAGAAGTTTAATAGAAAGAAGAAGATTAGCAATTCGTAAAGCTAATTCAGAAGAAACTGCAAAAGAAGTAATTAATTCTTTAAGAACTATTGAATTTGATAGAATAAAAATAAGTTCAGTAAATGAAGATTTTACTACATTTGATGTAAATGAGAAAAAAGAATTTATGCTAGTAGGTGGTGCAGATTTTCCTGAAACAGATGTTGCTGCAGAAATTCCAGAATCATATAAATTTATAGAAGATAAAATGTTATTCAAACCTAAATTTATAACAAGTGGAGGATATACAGATGATATGTCTAATGGAAAAGGACCACTTGCTATTGCTAATGCAATGTTAGCTTTAACAAAGAAAAGACAAGATTGTGCTGCTATTATAGATTTACCAATAGGTTCAGTACAAGGAGAATATGAAGATGTTGCTGGTTCATTGAAGTATAATCAATATACAGATAATGGTATAATAGCAAGTGGACGTATATTTGGACCATGGGTTTATATAAGAATTGGTGCAGATAGTTATTGGATGCCACCATCTTATGCTTATTTAACAGCTATGGGTAATAGATTAGCAGAAGGTAAGAAATCATATAACCCAGTTGCTGGCTTGAGCACAGGTGTTATAAAAAATGTAGTTAGAACAGAATTTGAGATAGGAACAGACATCGCTGAAAAATGGCAATCAGATGATAGTGTAAATATAAATCCAATTATGAAAATAAATGGAAGTACTTATGCTATTGGTGGAAATAGTACATTATTGGAACCTGAAGTAGAAACAGGAGAAAATAATCTATTTATTGAATCAAGTGCTGATTTAACAGTAATAGATATTAGAAGATTTGTTTATAATCTTGCTACAGAACTACAATTCCAATATAACTCAACAGAAGTTTTTGAAACATTTGGATTAAGAACATCTGATTATCTTGATAGAATGATTTCAGAAGGTGCAGTAACTGACTATGCTATTTACAATGAAAGTACAGATGCTGAACCTAGAAAATTAAAGATAAGACTTGATGTTTACTTATCACCTACTGTTAAGAAAATTGAAATCTTACTTAATGTTGGTTATGGTAGTGTAGAAATGCAAACAGAAGGAGGTAATAGCTAATGGGAAGAGTATTTTCAACAAACCTAAATATGAATGATAGAAATTCTGTTACAGCAGATATTACTGATAAATATTTAGGAACATCTTATATGTTACTACACAAAAAAGACTTTGAACCTGGAAGAAGTTCAGACTTTATATTCAAAGTTAAATTTGCAAGAGACCTATATGATATGGATTCTAATTTAGTTGCTACTGCTGCTGATGCATCTGAAACTCTTGCATTATCTTTAAGAGATTTTGCAGGACCAAGTATGACAGTTGACCCAATGACATTAAGAACTGGTAATGGGGAAATGAAATATGCAGGTGTACCTACTGTTGGTACAAGTGCAATATCATTTACTGATTATATTGGTATGGATACAGAAAGAATATTGTTAGCATGGTACACTCAATGTCATAACCCTAAAAATGATAAGATAGGTTTCAAAGAATACTACAGTAATGATGGATTGCTATATAAGTGGGCTCCGAACGGAACTAGAGTAATTGACTGGAGATTACAAGGTTGCTGGATAAATGAATATAATCAAGGTAACTATTCAAGACAAAATCCTGAATTTAGACAATTCAGTACAACTATTCAATATGATAAGGCTTATCCTTGGACAACAGCTCCATATAGTCAATTTAAAGTATCTGATGATGAAGTTACAAATCAAAAATCATCAGCACCATTTAACTCACCTACTGCTACGAATTATCTTGGTACTTTGGGTAATGTTAATACAGATACAAGAAATAACAAATAATTGAATAATTAAAATAAAGTAAAATATTAATGAGGAGATAAAATTCCTCATTAATATTTTTCAATTTATAGGAGGTAGGAATTTATGGCAGATTTAATGAATACACAAAATCAAGATAAAAAAGAAGAGATTAAAGAGTTTGAGGAAGAGGTAGTACCAAATGTAACTAATATAAAAAGTCAGGAAACATTTTTATTACCTAGTAAAGGATTGTTTTATACAAATCAAAATATGAAATCTATAACTTTAAGAAGAATGACAGTAAAAGAAGATAAAATTAGATTGAGAAATGATGGGGAAGATAAAATTAGAAAAAACCTATTACAAGCATGTACTATTGGGGAAGGAATAGATATAGGTCAACTAACATTATTTGATGTTAATTACTTACTATTTTGTTTAAGAAGAATAAGTTTGTTAAATAATATATATAAAGTTAGATGCTATTGCCCACATTGTGAAGCAGAATTTATAGATGAGGTTGATTTATCTAAATTAAAGATTAAATATGCAGAAGAAGGAAATCTACCAAATTTTGATATAATACTTCCAATTTCTAAAATTAAAATTAAATTAAAATATCCTTCTTTAAATAATACAATTATGCTTAGAGAAAATATAATTGAATATTTAAAAATGAATGCTGATGAAGAAGTTGGTGAATTATTATATGAATTAGGTGATATAATTTATATAGATAAAGTCAATGGTGGAAGTATGATTACAGAAGAATTAGAAGATTTTATAGATAATCTTGATATTGTTGATTTAAGAGCAATAAAAGATGGTATAAAAAAATTAGATGGACAATATGGAATAGATGATGATATTCTATGTAAATGCCCTAATTGTAAAAAAGATGTACATCATGGTTTACCAATAACTGGAGAATTATTTTCACCCTCATTATAAACCATCATCTAAAGAGATTGATAAAGAATTATTTGAATATAGAAAATCAGAATTTGAAGTTATTTGTGATAAACAAATAATAGTTAGTCAACTTTCAGAAGGTGGTATTACTTATAATGACTGTAATGATATGGACTTATATGAATTTGAATATGTTGTTAGAAAACTAATTAAACTTAAAAAAGAAGAAAATGAGATTAGAAAGAAACAAATTGAGGAAGCAAAGAAAAATAAAGGGTAGAAATACCCTTTATTATAGTCCCATCTCATTTACAATTTCATCTAATTCTTTTATTTTAATATTATTTATTTTAATTATATTATTTTTTATCACATTTAATTTTACACTATTTATATTAGAATTTTTACAATATCCATATAATCTCATTATCTCATCAGTACAATATTTTTTATAACCATTCAATGTTTCTTTTGATATGTTAAAATCATTTTTCTTAATATAATTACTATAACTATATAACTGTGGAAAACTAAAATTAGAGTGTTTTGTTAATTTATTTATTTTATGATTTCTAAACATTTTTATAATTTTAGTTGATATAGGATATATTATTAGAAAAGATATAAAAATATTTAAAAATACTTCTATATTAGTATATGCTGATAAAACACCTAACAATACACCACCAAATACCATTATACAAAACCAAGTAATAAAAATATTATAAGTATTTGAATCATTTTTAGATTGTAAGTATTCAATATTCTTTATAATCCTATTCATATCTATTGCATTTCGATAGTATTCGTAAGTATCATGTACAATATTAAATGCTTCTTTAGATGCATATTCTATTTGTATATCTTGTACCTTCTCCTGTTCTGATTTTTGTTCTAAATTAAGTTTAATTTTAGCTTCTTTTTCTTTTCTGTTAAAATAATTTGTTATTTCTATATTAGATGCATTTTTAAGAAATGTTCCTAATATATAATCTTTTTCTGATTGAATACAATCACTTATAGAATTATCATACTCTTCTTTGGAATCATTATATTCTTTTTCTAATTGTTTATTATATTTTTCTTCCTCTATTTTTGCTAATTTTTCTGTTGCAATAACATTATCATATAGTAACTTATCTCTTTCCCATTGTCTTTGTTTTTCATCTTGAGATAACCCTCTGTATTTTGGGTCTGTTAGTGTTGGTCTGTAAACTCTCATTATTATTCACTTCCTTTCTATATGTAATACTTAAACTCTTCTATTTCATAATCTTTAAAATTCTTAAAATACATAGCACAGAATTTTTCTGCTTGTGTATCTGTTTCAAACCATATTACATCTTCACTACTAAAGTCCCATTCACATTTTATTATACCATTTGAAAATATATTAGTACATTTTAGATATAACTTTCTTCCTGCTTTAGTTTTCATTATTATTCTATAAAATATTTCTAACATTTGAATCTCTCCTTTAGGATTATTATTTACTCATTATAGATTTATTATACTATAAGTTTTAAAATATGTCAAGTATTTTTTCAAAATTTTTAAAATTCTGTAAAATATTAATGAGGGAAAATCTAAATGGAGGGATTGTTATAATGAGTAAAGAGCTTGATAATGAATTAAATAAACTTAGAGAACAATTAAAATTGTTAGAGGAATTAAATAAACTTAAAAATAGTCAAGTTGATTCTGCAAATAGATATCAGAATGTTCAAGAAAAAATAAATAAAACAGTTGAATTAAGAACTAAACTAGAGCAACAAGGCTTAAAAACATCTCAATATTTAGATGATGTTGAAGAGAAACTTTTAAAAGTAAGAACAAAACTAAATGAATTAGAAGATGGTTTACTAAATACAGAAAAAGAAAGAGAAAAAGTAAATAAAAATATAACAGAAACAAAAAAAGAAACTTCTAAAATAGATAAAGAACAGATAGTAGATTTAGATAAAATATATGATAAAGAATTAGGAAGATTACAGAATTTAGGTACTGTACAGGGAATAGAAGAAGATATATTAGAAGCAAAAAAATCTCAATTAGATGCTATTAGAGATGCTGAGTTAAGTGGAAAAAGAATATCAGATGAAGAAAAGAAACGATTGGTATTTGAAAATGAAAAAGTAAAAGCTTTAGAAAAACAGAAAAGATTAAGAGAACAAGAAGAAAGAAAGCAAAATAAAAGTAGTGAGAGTATAAGTCAATCTATAAACAATATAAATATACCAGGTCTTGGAAAAGTATCTAATATAAAACAATATAGTGAACTTAGTACAAGTGCTAAATTGATAACAGTTGCTGCAGATACATTTAATAAGGCAGTAGATAAATTTAGTGGATTATTTAAAGATGGTCTTGATACAATAGCTAGAAATGCAAATAAACAGTATCAAAATATATCTATAATGACAGGTATGTCATATAGTACATATCGTAATGGAATAGGTGGTATGGGAAATTCCTTAAAGAATTGGAATGGTTATGACCTACAAAATAATATAAGAACCAGTGATATTCAAGATACAATGAATAGCTTAGCAAGTGCTGGTGTAAGTCAGGAAAATCTATTATCAAATGCAGTTGAAAATGCTATAACAAATACAGTAGTTCCATACCTTGATATATCATCTGAAAACTTTATTCTTTTAAATGAAAGATTAGGTGGAGATTTCTCAAAACAAATTAGAGGAATAAATAAAGCAAATTTAGAAATAGCTGGTAATAATTTAGCAACAAAAGATATTTTAAACTCTATGATAGATTTAGTAAAACCAATGTCTGATGAAGCAATAGAAAATCTAGCAAAAGGCTCAACAGAAGTGGCTGCAATGACTAATAAACTTGTAAAAGAACAAGGTTGGAGTAAAGAAGCAGCAACAGAATATGCTTTACAAGCTTTTAAATATCAAAAATATGGTGCTGCTGAATTAGCTGGTGGTTCTACATCCGATATATTAAAATATACCAATATAATGAATAGTGGGTATAACTTATTTGATGTAAATGATGCTAATAATATTGCTGGTATAGCATTAGATACAGATATGAAACTAATGGGAATGGCTCCTGGTTATGGTTCTACATCAAATGGGTTTATGTCTAATACTATTGCAGGTACATGGGGAATTGATTATAATTATAGACAACATTTATATAATTCAAACAAAAAAGGTTTGTCTGGAAGAGAACTTGCAAATTCAACAGATTTGACACCAGAAGAATTAGATAAATATGGTGATGATGCAGTAAATGATTTAGCTAATGATAAAAACCAAACATTAGAACAAAGACAATCAATACTAATGGAAAATCTATCTTCTGAAATTGCAATGTGGAAAGTAGATAGTGGTGTTTGGTTTGATGTTTTGACTACTGCTGTCAAAGGTATTGCAAGTATATTGCTAACATATTTTGCTGGAAAAGCAGTTAGTGGTATTGGTGGAAAATTATTAGGGGGTGCTGGAGGTAAAGCATTAGGAGGTTTAAGTGGTGCAGGTACTTATCTAAATGCAGGACTACAGCAAGGATTTGCTAAAGGTTCTACTACTGCTTTTGGAGCTGGGAAATTAGGATTTATGTCTAGTACAGGTGGTGCTATTGCTGGAGGAGCAGGTATATTAGCTGGTGGTGCTATGGCAATTAAAGGTACTTCTGATGTGATAAACGATTTTAAAGAGGGAGATGTTAATGCTGGTACTGCTATGAGTGCTACAGGAGCAGTTGGTGGTGCTGTTGGTGCTGGTTCTTTAATAGCTTTGGGTGCTTCAAATCCTGTAGGATGGGTGGCATTAGCTATTGGTGGTGCTGCATTATTAGGAAGGTCACTTTATGATTCTGCACATAATTTTGAAAAAGCAGGTAAAAAGGTAGAAAGTGAATTTAATGAGGTTGCAAGTAGATTACAAGAAGAATCAATACAAAAAGAAGAACATTTAGTAGAGATAAAGGAAAATTTAAAATCTAACCAAGATGTTGAAGAAGCAAGAAGAAAACTTATTGAAACAGGAATGTTATCTGATGAAGATTTACAAAAGGCACAAAAAGCAAGTAGAGAAGAATTGGAAAAATTGACAGAACAATACATACAATCAACAAGAGATTTTTCAAATGAAGAACAAGAATTATTAGAAAGAATTAAGAATGATAAAATTGATGAAGCTAATGAATCTGCAAAATCAATAAAAGAATGGTTTGAAAATGATTTTAAAAAGAATGATACAAGTGAAAATAATGATGTTGCTAAAAATCTTATAACAAATATGGCACAACAATTAAATAATAAAGGTGCTGCTAATTGGACAGGTGATGAAAAGAAATTTATGGAAAGATACCAAAAGAACAGCAGAGAGAATAAGTGGGGACATGATGATATGAAATGGGTTCTTGAAGGTGGTGGTTCTTGGTGGGGTATATCAAATGCAGTAATGGATAATACAACAGATTTGATGATGAATACTGGATTTGCTACTTACGCCAAGAGCAAAGGAAAAGACATATCTAAATATGGTGGATTAGACCCTAATTTAATTCCATATATTACAGCTATAAACTTTGCAACTAATGATTCTACAAGAGATAAAGCAATAGAAGATGCTAAAGCAGCTGGTGTGAAATATAATGATTGGAAAGAATATCTAAACGACAATATTCCTGCATTTAGAGTAGGTACAGATAGTATTCCTTTTGATAACTATCCTGCAATGCTTCATGAAGGAGAAGCTGTACTTACTGCTTCAACAGCAAATGAATTAAGAAGTTTAGTTGATGAATATAGAGAAACTAAAAATGAAAGCACAAGATTAGAAAAAGCAATACAAGACCAAACCACTGTATTAGTTGAAAAGCTAAATGCAATATATACTAAAATGCCAGGAAATGATGAGGTACAGGCACAAGCAATAATGCCTGGAAGATTAGAACAAAATACAAGAGCAATGACTACACCTTATAATCAATTTAGTTAAAAGAAGTCTAAAATTTAGACTTCTTTATTTTTGGTAAAATATTAATGAGGGCAGATACCCTATAATAATATGAAGGAGAGGAATTTTTAATGAATATAAACTTTGGAATGGATAATTTTTATGTTAGGTATCTAAAAAGATTTTTAGCAAGTGAAATGCCACAGACTAATATGGTACTTGGTGAATTTGATAAAGATGACCAACAATTATTAATTCAATATCTAAATCTACCTAATGTTGAACCTATGTCAAAAGTTCAAAGAGAAATGTTAAAAAGATTTCCTCAACTCAGAACATTATTTATAATGACATTAAAAGATGATTTTATAACTTGGACTTCTAAATCTATAAATGAAGAAGCATCTAAATACATAATGGAAAATATAGAAGATATAAAAGAATATTGTAAATCAGTTGGATGGGAATTACACGATGCTCACGAATGGGTAAATGACTTAATGGATATAAATGGTGATGGTAATGTAGATAGTAAAGATTTACAGATATTAGATGATATTATTTTTCATAATAACGGATATGAAGTACAAAAAGGTAGAATATCAGGAAAGATAATAAATGATAATATTCAAAATTGGAATTTACTGGATGCTGAAGTAGACTTGTATAATTCATATAATCAATTAGTATCTACCTCTAAATTAGAATTAACAGATAATTCATATTTATTTAAAGACTTAAATCCAGGAGCTTATAAAATAGTAGTATCTGCAAATGGTTACCTTACATCTGAAATGAATGATGTATATGTAAAAACAGGATTTATATCTCATGTACAAGATATAGAAATATTTGGTGGGGATGTAAATAATGATGGAATTATAGACCAAGATGATATAAATTTATTGTATGCACATAATGGAGAAACAGTAGACAATACTAATATAATTTTTGATATAAATAAAGATAATAGTATAAATAATTCTGATATTGTAATAGTATCTCAAAATAAAGGTAAGGTAAGGTCAATTTCATATTGGAAAGAAAATACAGAAGAGATGGATACAAAAAGTAAGTATCCTGCTGAGATTAGAAAGAAAGCTGATATAAATAGAGATGGTATTGTAGATAAAGAAGATATGGAAATGCTAACAAATTATTTAGAAAATGGAAGGGTGTTCTTTTCTATTAAGAGAAGTAGTAGAAAAAATTACTTTCCTAATAAAGATATGTTAGTATTTATAAATCAATTTGATGGTTCTTTTCTATATGATTATGCAATTAGAGATGGTGGAACAGGTGTTGATAATATCCCTCATAAAAATAGCACTGGATTATTTAAAATTGCATTATATAAATGTAAACCTAATCAAAAAATAACTATTGCTCATAATAATACTAAAAGCACAAAACTTGTTATAGGAAGTTCTGCAATGAGATTAAAACAAGATGTAACTAAAGAAATGTTACAAAATGTTGTAGAAGTAAATTTAAACCCAGGAGAAAGTTATCAATATCAAGCAAGTGGTAGTGAAACTGATACTTATGATGCAAATTGGATATGTATTCAATGTCCTTCTAATCATGGAGATTTATCTGGTACTGTTGAAAAATCTATTACAGGTGAGATTGGAGATATAAATTTTGATGGAAAAATTGACATGGAGGATTATAAACTTGCTGCCTATTACACAGCAGAAGGAAACCCTCAACAAGTTGCTCAATACCATTGGGAAGCAACACCTAGACAAATAATGGCAATGGATGTAGATAAAGATGGAAAAGTAACAACTAGCGATGCAGTTGCAATTTATGATTTTTTAAATGGTAATTATCCAGGTATTAGTTTGGGATTATACGAATATACTTACAATGTACCCAGTGATTATAAAGACTTAGATAATGTTAGTAATCTTTTAATTATAGATGGTTGGTATGATAGAGAGGTAGGAATACCATTTTTAGAATTTGCACAAGGAAAAGAATGGATAATACACAATAAATTCTTTAATTATCTTCTAAGCATGGCAATTACAAATTATTCTAATTCAGAAAGTATATCATTTGTGCAAGAGATGTTAAAAGAATATTATCCATATACTAATTTTGGTACAGATTTCTTACATGTTGGTAACTATACTCAAACAATGAGAGATATGGTTAAAGAATATCAAAAAAGTAAAATAACTTATACATTTGGAGACATAGATAGAGATGGTAAATTAACTGAAAAAGATTTAATTATATTAAGAGAATATCTATATGGACTAAATGATTTGGAATTAGAAACACCTATAACATTGAAAGAATTAAGAGATTATTTAGATGGTGTTGACACTAGTTTATCTTATGAAAAATTACAGTGGGCTGATGTGAATAGAGATGGCGTTATAAATGAAGCAGATTATCAATTATTATTAATATATAAAGGAGATAAAACATTAGCAAATAAGGTTGAAAAATATTTGAAGAGAGAAGAAACTCTTACACCAGATGAACTAGAATTAGCAGATATGAATAATGATGGAGAAGTTACTCAAGATGACCTTGATAAATTAAATTCATATCCTAGAACATTAGATGGTGTTCAAAGAACAAATGCAGATATAAATCACACAGGAAGAATTGATACAAGTTGTTATAATATACTAAAAGCAAATATAGATGGTGCATCTGATAGTCTAACTGTATATACAATACCATTTTCTTTAGGTTGGTATGATATGGATACAGAGTTTTATATGGAACAAGAATTTAATGCTTATGAAAATATAAGTGAGGTGAGTAAGTAATGGCAGGAATGAATGGTGTAGTAAATGCAACACAATCTAATTTTATAAATTTAGATGAAGATACAGGACGTAATGGATTTCAGCAATGGGAATGTTATATGCTTCTAAAGTATGGTCAACCAAAGACATTTGGATTACGGAGGAGAATCAGAATACTTAATTGAAATGCCACTATACCCAAATGAGGTAACTGAGAGTATAAATGCAAATTGGGAAGAACAATCTATTATAGGTAGGTCATCATCAATAGCTGCTTATGCAGGAACAAGTTTAAAATCTGTAAGTTTTAGTTTAGATTTACATAGAGATTTATTGACTGGAAGCTATTCACTTACTGACCAAAATCTACATGAAATTGCTGCTGACCAAGGAACATCATATCGTGATGTTAAAATAAATCAAGCAGCAGGAAAACAAATAGATTATGGAAGTGGTGTATTTGGTGGTAGAACATGGTATGTAGACTTGAATAAAATGTTACAAATGTCATGTTACCCTCAATATACAAATAGTGGTACAATACCACCAACAACATATTTCATATTTGGACAAATGATTTTAAAAGGATTTGTAGAAAGTTATTCAACAACTTGGAAAAAACCTATTATAAATACATTCTATGGTTGTAATACAGTAAATATATCAATGAAATGTTATCCTGATTCTGTTGTATCTGCGAATGACCTTATATCTGGAGATACAAGTACACAAAATACTTATAGTACAGAATTCCCATCTAGGGGTGGAAGTAGTAATGTTATGAACTACTCACAACATAAAAATTATAACAGAAGTACAAAAAGAACAGGAAGTCTTAAAGATTTTCAAAATGGAAATATTATAAAAACATAGATAGGAGGTAGAAGATATTGTCAACAAAAAATATAAAATTTACAATTAGAAATAGTAATATATCACCTGCTTATTTAGCCCAATTTAGAGAAAAGTTTGAAGATTTAGAATATCTAAACCCAAGAGAATATAGAAATGTAAGTAGATATAAAAATGTAAGAACTATTCAAGATAAAGATACTGCAAAGATATATCATGAAACAATGAATCAATATACAGTTGATAAAGAAGATGAAGAATCAACTTATATTGTTGGTATAGAAACAGAAAATAGATTAGATTTAGTTTCATTTAGATGTTATACAACTGCTAAATATTGGTGGGTTATTGCATTAGCTAATTATATAATAGACCCATTTGATGTTCCTTATGGAACAGTATTAAGAATACCATCCTTAACTTCATTATATGAAAAAGGAGGAATCTTATATGGCTAGAAATTTTAATGCAAATACTACTGCTGTAATGGACATGAATACTATGTCTAAAAGATTTGAAAACATGCTTACTTCTGTTACAGATATGATAAATGATAATAATATATATTCTGTATGGATAAAATTAGTCATAGGTAAATCTAGCAAACATCAAATAATATTCGATACAAGTAGTACAAATAGAGATAAAAATTTATTTATAGGATTAGACTATGAAAAATGTGGTGCTGGTGTTGCAAATAAATTTACATTTAAAGTAGCTTATGACTTATTTCATTATGGACAAGATACTAAGGGAAATGTTGAGAAGTTGGATGAGTTAATATATAAAGCAATGAATACTACTGAATATAAAGAAGCAATGGATATGTTTTATTGTAAATTTCAATATGGATATAATGTTACAGGAAATACACAAATAGTTAGCCCTTTATATGAAGGATTAATTTTGGATATTATACCTTCTATTGATTATACAAATGGAAAAACATATTATACTATATCTGGAAATAGTATAATATCAGGTGCAAGTATTACATATTCTTTTGATGAAATTGGTAATAGTGAAACAGAAGAAGGAAGATGGAAAGGTTTGGATTTAGTATTATGGATACTATGGTACTATCATGGAAATAAAGCAACTATAAGTCAACTTCCACAAGATTATTCTGGGAATATAGATAACCAACATGATGATGTTAAAAAAGGAATTTCACCTGCAATGAATATAGATATACCTGCTGATTTAATGAATAGTTCTAGTAATGTATATATGCCACAAATGAATGAGATGACGGCTATAGATTATTGTAAAGAAGTGCTAAATAAAACTGTGAATATAAATGATTCCAGATTTAATGGAGATACTAAAAATCCTGATTATGATTTAGAAGATGATGAATTTAGACCTTACTACACTTTATATATAACTGATTCAGGAGGCTCTGGTGTACCTACAATACATATTGCCTTTATATCTTCTAAAGATGACGAAAATACTAGAAAAGAAGCATATCCAATAAATTTTAACTTTACATGGTATAATCAAAAAAATAGTATTGTAATAAACTGGCAACCTGATGTAAGTGTTAGAAATTACCTACTAACAAGAGCAGAAAATGAGCATAAAAAATTAGCATTACAAAAAATACAAGATGCAGTTAATAGTACACTCAAAGATACAGGAAACAATGTAAAAAATGCAGTAGAAGATGCTAAGAATAAGATAAATGGTATAGTAAAAGGGGAATCATCAGATATTACAGGAGCTGCAAAATCTGTAATCAGTCTTATTGTTTCAGGTAGTGTTGCATTAGGTGTATTAGCTGCAAATGCAGTATTAGATAGTAAGATAAAAGAATTATCAAATACAACAGAAGAATTCTATAAAGCAAAACTTACATTAGTAGGTATGCCTTGCGATATTCCTATTGGTGTATTATTAGATATAAAACCAGTCATATTAGAATCTGTTAGTAGAACTCAAGGAAAATATTATACATTAGGTGCAAAAGATACCATAAACAGTAATGGTTTATTTACAACTACAATAGAAGTATTTAGATTAAAAGATAGAAATAAAAGAAATTAGGAGGTCATTACATGGATATTTCAAATAAAATAACTTACTATATGAAAGTTATGTCTGCTTATGTAGTCAATAAAAATAGTAGTGATGACCCTTCTGGAGATTCTAAAAGAGCACAGGTATATATACCAAGTATTCAAATGGAACTTGAAAATATGTATAAAACATATATAAATGAATCAGATAAGAAAAATGCAAAAGGGTATAGGAAGTTCCCATGGGCTTACAATACTGTTGAAAATCTAAATGAAGGTGACCTTGTATATGTTTCTGCATTAAATAACACAAATGGGGATTATTTAATTATTGGAAGAGACGCATCTTGTTTTCCTTCAGGTGGTATTGGTGGTGGAGACAGTTTAGATGCATCAGGAATTGCAGAATTATTAGCACCATTAGTTATTCACAATGAAATGAGCCAAGGAACAATGCCAACATTATCAGATGCTTGGGATAATAATATATCTGATTATGCTTATGGAAATTATAATACGAATACATCTAAATATTGGACTGTTGGAATAGGACAATGGGATGCTACAAGAGCATATAATCTATTATTAGATATTGCAAGAGAAGATGGAAATTGGAGAAATAATTGGGGAGATAAAAGTAGTGATTTATACAAAGCATTAGATAGTGATTGTAATGGGGGTAATTATTCTAGTAAGTTTGACTTAAATATAATAGGAAGAACATCAAATCAAAGTACAATTTCTAGTATAAAATCAATGTTGGTTTCAAGTGTAGGTAAAAAAGTGCAACTTACCAAATTAAGAGCAGATTTAACTAATGTTGTTCAAGGTTTAATGGATTCAGGAATTACAAATCCAGCAATAATTATTATGGTAGGAGATATTGTACATCAATATGGTTCTATTGGTTCAGAATTGAAAAATGCAGCTAAAAATCCTTCTAGCCTAAATGTAAATCAAGAAAATCTAAATAAAGTAATATCATCATATTCAAACTCTCCTTCAAGTATGATGCAAGATTTTGAGAAATTTCAAGTATGGTTCTTTGACACATACTTACCTACAAGTTTCCATAATCAATATAAGCCTAGAAGAAGTAATGCTCCAGTTTATATTAGAGAATTATATAAACAAGGTAAGTTAGTAGATGCTGGATTAACTATGATAGGTGATTTAGTTGCAACTTCTTACAGAGGTATTACTATTGTATCTCCTTTGAAAGATGAAGTTGTTGCAGCTTATCAATCTGATTTCTTTAGTGGTACATTACATCACCAATACAAAGCACATAAAATCAATACTTATTTTGGTAGCTATAAAACAATGTATCAAAATGGAAGTCTTAAACCACACGCTGGTGTTGATTTCAATATCAGTAGGGGAGAATTATATTATGCATCTCATAATGGTACAATGACAGTTACAGATTCTAACAGTGGTTATGGTTATCATGTAAAGATAAAATTTAATGAAGCAGGACATAATTGGACTATAATTTATGGACACATGGATAGAGCATTATCTAAACCGTACTTTACTCCAGGAACTTATGAGATAAAAGCTGGGCAACCAGTAGGAGCAGGAGATAGTACAGGAAATTCAACAGGAGACCACTTACACTACGAAATTCAAATGGATGGGACACCAATAAATCCGTTACTGTTTTTGGGTATGGGAAATGCAGTTACTAAATTCTACCCTAACCAACAATTAAATGAATAGGAGGTATATAATTATGAAATTTACAACTTTTGCATTTCCAACAATGATAGATAGAATAAATGGAAAAACAAGATTATCGACAGATGAAAAAAGTGTTAATGAATGTTTAGGTATTCTTTTAAGAACAAGACCAGGAGAATTAATGGGTGAACCTGGGTATGGTTGTAATCTAATAAATAGAATATATCAATATAATGGTGTTATTCTTGCAGATTTATGTAAAGAAGACATTATGGAAGCTGCATCTATATGGGAAAAAAGATGTACTATAAATAAAGATGATATACAAATCATTAGAAAAGATAGATATGTATATATTTATATACTATACACTAATCTAATAACAGGAACTATTGAAGAATTAGAAGTAAATTTAGATTATACAACAGATACAACTTATTACTAAAATATGCAATATTAATAGTCTGAAAGATGTTTATAATAGTGTAAACATCTTTCAATATTTTAAATAGAAATACTTGACAAATATATAAAATTGTTATCAATTCGAAGCAAGATTGATACTGAATTTCTATTAAAATATTAATGTAATACATTTTTTGAGAGGAGAAGATAATAATGGAAGTAATCAAGAGAGATGGTAAGATTACACATTTTGACGAAGATAAAATCAAAGTTGCAATTAACAAAGCTAATGCTGAAGTAGTTGTAAAAGAAAGAGCAACAGATGAGGAAATATTAGAAATAATCAAACACATTAAAGATTTAAACAAAGAACAAATAAGTGTTGAGGAAATTCAAGATATTATTGAAAATAAATTAATGGACTTTGGTAAGAATTTATTATCAAAAAAATATATTGTTTATAGGTATCAAAGGGAGTTAGTTAGAAAACAAAATACAACAGACCAAACAATTAAAGAATTAATTGAGGGTGATAGTGAATATTGGAATACAGAAAATTCTAATAAAAATGCTATTGTTGTAACTACTCAAAGAGATTATATCGCAGGTACTACAAGCACAGATATAACAAGAAGATTTTTATTACCAAAAGAAATAGTTGAAGCACATGACAAAGGTATATTACATTTCCATGATGCTGATTATTTTGCACAAAAAATACATAATTGTTGTTTAATCAATTTAGATGATATGTTACAAAATGGAACTATTATAAATGGTGTTATGATAGAGAAACCACATAAATTTATAACAGCATCTACTATTGCAACACAAATAATTTTAGGTGTTAGTTCATCTCAATATGGTGGTTGTACAGTATCTTTAACACATCTAGCACCATTTGTAAGAGATAGTTATAATAAATATTTAGAAGAATATATTAATAGAGGTTTAGACGAAGAGAAAGCAAAAGAATTTGCTAAATTAGATACTAAAAAAGAAGTTGAGGCTGGAGTTCAAACATTTAATTATCAAGTAAATTCTATGACAAACACTAACGGTCAAGCACCATTTCTATCTGTATGTATGTATCTAGGGGAGACAGATGAATACAAAGATGAGTTAGCAATGATAATAGAAGAATTTTTAAATCAAAGAATTTTAGGATTTAAAAATGAACAAGGTGTATATATAACACCAGCATTTCCAAAACTTTTATACGTGTTAGAAGAAGATAATATTTATGAAGATAGTAAATATTGGTATCTAACAGAATTAGCAGCAAAATGTACTGCTAAAAGAATGGTTCCTGATTATATTTCTGAAAAAGTTATGAAAGAATTAAAGAAAGATAAATCAGGTAATGGAAACTGCTATCCTTGTATGGGTTGTAGAAGTTTCTTAACACCAGATAGACAAACAGAAAATTATGGTAAAGCATTAAACTATGATAAAAATAAATCTAAATATTATGGAAGATTTAATCAAGGTGTTGTAACAATAAACTTACCTGATATTGCTTTATCTTCTAAAAAAGATATGGATAAATTCTGGGAAATATTTGATGAGAGATTAGAATTATGTCACAAAGCTTTACAATGTAGACATGAAAGATTAAGTACAGCAATATCAGATGTTGCTCCTATCATGTGGCAAAATGGTGCATTAGCAAGATTGAAAAAAGGTGAAAGTATTCATGAATTATTACATCACGGATACTCAACAATTTCATTAGGTTATGCTGGTTTGTATGAGTGTGTTAAATATATGACTGGATATTCTCATACAGGAGAAGGTAAAGAATTTGGTTTAGCAGTAATGCAACATTTGAATGATGCTTGTGCAAAATGGAAAGCAGCAGAAGATATTGATTATTCAGTATATGGTACTCCTATTGAAAGCACAACATATAAATTTGCTAAAAAATTAAAAGAAAGATTTGGTGTTGTAGAAGGAATAACAGACAGGGATTATATTACAAACTCTTATCATGTACCAGTATTTGAAGAAATTGATGCATTTACAAAATTAAAATTAGAGAGTGATTTTCAAAAACTATCTCCTGGAGGTGCAATTTCCTATATTGAAACACCTAATTTACAAAATAACTTAGATGCAGTAATTCAAGTTATAAAATTCATATATGGAAATATTATGTATGCAGAACTTAATACTAAATCTGATTATTGTCAAAAATGTGGTTTTGATGGAGAAATTCTAGTTGATGAAAATTTAGAATGGTACTGCCCTAACTGTGGAAACAGAGACCATAATAAAATGAATGTTGCTAGACGTACTTGTGGTTATATAGGAAGTAATTTCTGGAATAGAGGTAGAACACAAGAAATTAAAGAAAGAGTATTACATTTAGATAATAAAGATTTATAATTTTAAAGGAGAATATTTTATGAATTGGAAAGAAGTAATTAAATTACAAAATGAAGAATTTGAGTTTTTAGATACAATAGATATAAGTCAATATATTCCAAGTAATGGAGAAATAGATGTATGGGAACTAATGCAGACAATAGAAAAGAACCACAGTAAAGATTATAGGGAACTCTATATATTTAATGTTATAACTGAAAGTGAATTTATAGATTATCTTAAAAAGAGATATAACATATATCATAGAGAATCTATAACAAATTTTATAAAATTTAGTGAATAAGGAGTAAATAGTATGAGTAGTTATGAAGATTTAATTCAATTAGAACAACAAAGACAAAATGACAATATAGAACTTATTGCAAGTGAAAATTTTTGTAGTAGTAGAATAAGAGAAGCATGTGGAAGTATATTAACTAATAAATATGCTGAAGGTTATTCTAGAAAAAGGTATTATGGTGGTTGTCAATATATAGATATGATAGAAACAAAAGCAATAGAGGATGCTTGCAAACTATTTAATTGTAAATATGCAAATGTTCAACCACATTGTGGTAGTAGTGCTAATCAAGCAATATATAGAGCATTTCTTAAACCAAATGACAATGTATTGTCTATGAACTTGGGTGCTGGAGGGCATCTAAGCCATGGACATAAAATGAGTTTCTCAGGACAAGATTATAATATAATTTCTTATGGTTTAACAGATGATGGAATACTTGATTATGAAGATTTAGAAAATAAATTATTTAAGTATGGTGCAGATATGGTACTTGTGGGAGCAAGCTCATATTCAAGAATAATTGACTATGAAAGAATTGGAAGAATTATAGAAGACTATGTAAATAGTACTGGTGCAGAAAAACCACTATATATGGTAGATATGGCTCATGTAGCTGGTTTAATTGCTGCTGGGTTACACCCATCTCCATTCCCATGGGCTGATGTTGTAACAAGCACTACACACAAAACATTAAGAGGACCAAGAGGTGGACTTATTCTAACAAATAATGAAGAAATGATAAAAAAGATAAACAGAACTGTATTTCCTGGCATACAAGGTGGACCATTAGAGCATATAATTGCTGCAAAAGGTATTTGTTTTGAAGAAGCAATGCAATCTGAATTTAGAGATTATATTAACCAAGTAATTGAAAATTCTAAAGCATTTGCAACTAAATTTATAGATTTAGGTTGGAAGGTAATATCAAATGGAACAGACAATCACATGTTCATATTAGATACTTTCCATTCAATAGGACTTACAGGACAACAGGTTGAGGAAGCATTAGATAAAATAAATATAACTGTAAATAAAAATCAAATATGGAAAGACCCATTACCACCTTTAAAATCAAGTGGAGTTAGAATTGGAACAGCTGCAATGACTACTAAAGGTTGGAAAGAAGAACAATTTACAATACTTGCAGAAATAATAGTTGCTTATTTATTAGGTATTGCTTCAAATCTTCCAGTAAATATAGAAAACTTTAAAAATCTAGTAAAAAATCTAAATGTTAAAGGAGAATAATATGAAGATATCAGATATTCAAAAATATGCAGAGCTTAGAGATTTACAAATCCCTATAATAGATGGTTTTGATGAAAGTACAATACTTGGATTATCTCAAGATAATAAAGTTATTTATAGTTTTGATAAAATGATAAATAATTTAAAAGACAGAGATGGAATGACAACAATAGAAGCACAAGAATACATTGAGTATAATATTATAAGAGCATTACCTTATTTAGGGAATAATGCTCCTGTAATTCTTTATATAGAACATATTATTATTGATTAGGGGGTATTTTAATTGAATTACAATAAAATTAGAAAAATGGATATATCAAATGGACCTGGAGTTAGGGTATCTATCTTCATGCAAGGTTGTGCATTTCATTGTAAAAATTGTTTTAATCCTGAAACTTGGGATTTTGATAATGGTTTAGAATTTTGTGGAGAAACTATACAAAAAGTAATAGAATTATGTGACAAACCAGAAATTGCAGGGCTATCTATATTAGGAGGAGAACCATTACATCCAAGAAATATAGAAGGAACTACACAATTAGCAGAAGCATTTAAAAAGAAATTTATTGATAAAAATATATGGGTATGGACTGGTTTTCAATTTGAAAATATAAGGAATAGTAAAGTATTACAGTACATAGATGTTTTAGTAGACGGACAATTTAAAGAAGAATGTAGAAATCCAAAGTTACAATGGAGAGGTTCTGAAAATCAAAGAGTAATAGATGTAAAATCTACAATTAAAACTAATAGAATAGTTGAAATAAAATAGGTCGCTTTGTAACCAGAATAAATTTCTAGGCAATTTAAAATAAAAGTAATATAAGTTTATAGGAGGTAGGAAAAATGGACTGGAAAATCAAAATATGTGCATTAGGGTTATTAATATTAGGTATAACAGAAACAATACATTATTATAAAAAGGTGAAAGATGGTAGTCATACAGAATTACCTAAATTATTATTTTATTCTATAATGGCAACATCTGGATTTTGGGCATTATTTATATCTATATTATGGAGGTAGAAAGATGGAATTTTATGAACTTTTAATCCTAGTATTTGGTTGTTTATCTTTATTAGACTTAATTAGATGGAAAATTACAGAACTTACAAATAAGAATGTAGTTTCAATATTAGAAGTATTAGGTGGTTATAAAACAAGTTTTATAGTTAAACAAATAATAGAAAAGTTATTAGTAGTAATCTGTATTATATGGATAATATGGAAACTATGGTAGTTGGAGGTATTTTATGAAATTATTAGACCCTGTTATAGAAGTTGAGAAATATGATGGCATTCAAATTATGAAAAATATAGAAAGAGCTTGTAGAACTTGTTACAGAAGTGAAGATAAAATAACAGATACAAGTTATCAAAATTTATTAAAAAATTGTATTAATAGAGGACATGAAAGTGTATTAGAACATGAGAAAATAACAGTTAGAATGCTATGTTCTATAAATACATATAAAGATTTAACTAGGCATAGAGCAGGTGCATCTTTCTCAATAGAGAGTACAAGATATTGTAATTATTCTAAAGATAAATTTGATAATAATATTAAATTTATAAATCCAGTATATATCACAGACCCAAATAATTATGCTTGTTGGTTAGAATGTATGAAAAATATAGAAACTTTTTATATGGTAATGGCAAATAACAAAGCAACACCAGACCAATGTAGAACAATGCTTCCACATAGTGTAGCTGCTGAAGTTTGTATGACATGCAATATTAGAGAGTGGAAACATGTATTAGAATTAAGATGTAGTAATAAAGTACATCCAGAAATAAGACAGTTACTAATTCCATTATTACTTAAATTCAAAGAAGATATGCCTGAAATATTTGATACAATACCTTATGATGAAGATTTCCCAAAAGAATGGTATGCAGAAATTAAAATAATGAAATAGGGGTGATAATAGTGGCAAAAACAATATTTGAATTTGATGAGTTTGAAGATAGAGATGATATAAACATAATTGTAAATAGGCATAAATTAGTAACAGCATTATATGAACTAGCCAATTTAAGAAGAAATTTATATAAAGGATATACTAATATAATTGTAGTTAAAGATAATGAAATTGTATTTAAAGATGGAAGAGCATTAAAAGAATATAATACAGATAATACAGAAGAATATATAAATACGGATGATATTATAAATAAGATAGATGGAATACTAGAAGAAATAAATTCTCTCATAAATTAGTAAGAATGGGGTGATAATATGTTAGATTTAGATGAAGCTAATTTAGCAATTTGTAGAAGAATAACATCTGAAAAGTTAGATTTATTAAAAGATTATGATATAAATCACAGACCTGGATATAGAGTAGTTTTAGAGGAACATTTACAAAGAGCTAGAGATTTTGCAATAAAAGAATATAAAGTACAAAAAAGATATGTAGAAAGTAATAAATTAGAATTAGATGATGCTTTAAATCATATTAAAGAAAGATGTGTTGATTTAACAAATCTTATAAGTATTACTAAAAATAAAGAAACAGATGATTATATGTATCCAATAGGAGAGTTATGGGGATATATTGGTGCTTATGAAGGATTACAAATATTATTAAGGCAATTAACAGAAGGGGATTATAAGAAGTTGTAAAATATTAATGAGGGGTAGAATATATTTAAAAAGAGAGGTATTACTATGGAAAAAGAAATTAAAAGAGATGGTTTATTTAAGTACACATTTTATAATGAACAGCATAAAGAAGTTGCAGTTGTTAATATGGAAGGAATTACTAAAATAATAAATAATGATAATATTGAAGAATTTTTAAATATAGAAAACCTTAAAAAGATATTAAATGTAGATGAACTTATAATTGAAGAAATTTATAGATAATAAATTACAAAAACACATACTTAAATGTATGTGTTTATTTTTTAATCATTATTATATATAAGGTCATGAAGATTTCTAACTAATGTATAGATATTACCATCACTTTCTTTATAATTTCTTAAATAGTATTCTAACATAACTATTTTGTTACTATCTCTATATCTATTTCTTTTATATGTACTAAATTCTTTTGAAAGTTTATCATACTTTATATCACTTTTGACATAAAGTATTAATAAGAATATAGAAACACAAATTAGAACTATGACTAAAATGTTCATATTTAATATCCTCTTTTCTTTATTCTTTTGAATGATAATCTCTATATATTTGTAATATTTTCTCAGCAGTCATCTCATCTTCTCCTAAAAATAGTATTTTATAGTTTCCACCATACCTTTTGGAACAACTTTTCAATCTTTCAGAGCTTCCTATAATTAAATCTTTCTTAGCAAACTTTTTAGCAGAACAATGTTGTTGATATAATATAACACCATAATCATCTATTAGCATATATTCACCATTTATATCTTTAGTTCCATCATTGCTATTGCTAAGTATATATAATTTTCTTGGTATATCAAAATCTAAATATTCTGTTTTAATATGTATATGTTTATTATTTCTATATCTAACAAGTTGTGATGTGTGATGTTTAGTTTTATATTCATTATTAAATAATAATACATGTTCTCCTTTAAATACTTTGAATTTACCAGATACTTTATCATTTATATATACATCTCTATTAATAGTTGCACCAAATTGATAGCTCATTTTTAATCACTTTCTCCTTCAAAGGATTTAGTTCCCTTTAAATAATTATTAAGATTGAATATTGTTTGCTGATATGTTTCACCATTCTTTTCTATGTATTGTTCATTTGTCATGTAGAAATTACACTTTTCTTTAGTACAATATAATTGTTTAAGACAAGCACAATCTACTGACTTAGCTTTTTGTTCAAAAGCAAAACAATCAGATTTAGGTTGTTGTTTTTGCATCTATTTATCCTCCTTTATATTTAATTCAACAATTCTTTTTATTGAATAATCATCTAATGTTTCTTTAGATTTACCATTTATAATTTTCTGTATTTTATTTATATATTGATAAAATCTTTTAATTAAATCATTATTCTTTTTGTTTTCTTCTTTAGAAGTAGTTGGGTCAGAGATTAAACATTCAAACCAAGTTTCAATAGATATTTTATTAAAATATTTATCATCAAACTTGTCAATGATATTAACATCTTTTTCAAAATCTTCTGAACTAGCTCCTTTTTGTACTGCAAGTCTAACTTCTATTTTTGGACTCCAACCATCACGTTCTATTACTATATAATCCATTGTTTTCAACTTTTTAACAAGTTTCTTTGCTATTGATATATGATATTTCAATTCAAACCATTGTTTTAAACTAGATTGGATATGATATTTTAAATCTTTGATATATATTCTTAATGCTCTAAAATTAGATACTTCATAATATATCTTATCTTTACCATAACCAGAATAGATATATGATTTTATAGGATGCTTGTGTATGAATTTTAATATATCTGGTATATCATCTAAATACCATTCTTCTTTTTTAATTCTTTTATTATTAGAATTTATTTCATACCATGCCTGTCTATATGCACCTTGTAAAAAACTAGAATAAGAAGGTTTAAACTTATCTATATTTCTTTCATATTGAGTAAAGAATACAAGTTCAGATTCTGAAGATATTCTATAAGAATCTGACCATAATGTATTATTACTTTCTAATGCCTCTTTCAAGCTATCAAATCTTTTAGTATTCCAGAATGCAAACTTAAATCCAGGTATCTCTTTAATATGGAAATGACAAATGCTGTCTTTAGGTCCTTTAAAGAAAAAATATGTATCACCAAATTCCACATCTATAATATGAAAATCAGTTTCTTCTTCAATTTGCAATAATGCAGATTTAATTAAATTTTTATTTGATATTTTACTAGGTTTAACATTCATCGCTACTTACACCTCGCTTACTATTAAAATAATCTGTTTCATGTTTTAAACATCTGTATAGATTATTATATTCTTTTATAGTCATATCTCCTAAATCATCTATATCTACATATTCTTTTTCAATATCATCTTTATTTACTTTTATAATATACTCATCTTTGAAAGCTCTAGGTAAACTTAATTTTAAATCATTTTTAATCATATTAAGTGCAGTATCTAAAAATTCTTTACTTTCAGAAGTTGACCATATTTCTGTTTGTATTTCAATATTCTCATTAGAACCAGCATCTATATAAATATCACCAACAGGAGAATACTGTAATCCTTTTTCTAATTTAGATGCAATATTTGTAGATTTTCTAATGCAATTTATTGTTACTAACCAATGTATTAAATTATCAGAATAGAACTTTACATCATCTTCAATTAGTTTTTCAAAAACATTATTCATAATTAATACCTCCTACATTCTTTTAGGTTCATGTAAACCTAATAATCCTATAAATTTAGATTGGGATAAAGTATTTTCTATATCTTCTATAAAATCTTTTATTCTTTTTAATTCTTCTCCATCTATTACATCTCGTGTGCCTAATCTACATACTTTAGTATAGTCTACTATATAATATGACATTGTATCATAAATTATTGTTTTTGGTATAAATCTGTTTATAGGCATTGAAAATCCTTTATTTTTATATTCATGTGCAAACATAATTGAATTTCCTGTTCTAGTATCTTCGCATGTAAGTTTTAAAGTTGTCCCAAATTCACCTTTTAATTCTATTTTTAAATCAAATAAATCTTTCATAATAAAATCCTCTCTTTCATATTTATTATTTACTTACTATGTTATAATTATACTATAAGTTTTAAAATATGTCAAGGGTTTTTGAAATTTTTATAAGTTTAGATTTCCAAAAAATTCTTTTATATCTTTTTCTGTAATGAATGGATTATATGTTTCTTCTTGATATTCTAATTCTTCTTCACTTAATTCTTTATGTCTTACCATATATCTTTGTATATCATCTTCTTTATATTCTTTTATTTCATTATAAGAACGAACATATACTTCATATACTATTTCTTTATTATTCCTAATCCAAGATTTAACTATAACACCTATTAAATTTCCTTCTACTACAACCATATCCCCAAAACAAAATTTCATATATAAACCTCCCTAACTATAATTATTATTTAGTGTATGCTTTTACATTATTTCTGTCTAATACTCTTCTTACTGTTGTTCCTGAAATATTATATAAATCACCAACCTTTTCAGCACTTTTAATTCTTAAATAATCACTACATATAGAATCTTCGTCTAGGTCTAGTTTAGAGTGTGATTTTTTCATCTCTATATTATTGTTATTTAATATTAATTTAACTAATTCCCTGTTGCAATGTAATTTTTGTGCAACCTTAGTGTATGATTTGAGTTTTTTATATAATAAGCATACCTCATCATCATTAATAGATTTTTTCCTTCTTTTTAATACATTAATATGATTACTGTGTAATATTCTACTAATATATGACGAACTTTTATTGGTAATTTTATGAATATCTTGTATTGATTTATTTTCTTTAGTATATAACTTACATATATATTTTATGTCTTCCTGTGTTGCCTTTCTTGGATTTGTATTTGCTTTTATACTGCGTAAGTAATCTCTGACAGTATCATATCCGAAATCAAGTGCAATACTTAATTGTTTTATCGTCATACTTCCAAAGTTGTTTTTAATAAATTTTTTATCATCGTCAGATAGTAGATAGTTTTCTATTTCACCCATATTATATAATATTCTTCTAACAAGTGGTACAGTAATCTCTAATTCATTTGATATGTCAGTACAAGATTTATTTTGATTATATAAATCTATTACTTTACCACAAACATCATCATTAAATGTAAATTTCTTAAAATTTTCACACCCTATATTGCACAAATCTAATCCTCTAAGTAAGTGCCATCTTTTAAGATTAAGTCGTGAACATAATTCTTCCAATGTTATACCATTTTGGATATTTTTCTCTATAAACTTTTTATTTTTATTTATTATTTTGATTAAATCATCATTAGATATAATGTTTAATGGTTTTCCATTATAGCAGTTATTTTCCTTGAGTATTTTAACAACAGTACCTCTATTTATTTTATATTTATTCGCAATTTCTGCTATTGATAAATTATTGTCTTTTGCTATCTCTGCTCTAATATCATCAGGTACCTCTTTCCAATGTTTAAATTTATTTAAAACATCTTCTATTTCTTTTGTTTTGGATATAAGATTTATACACTCACTAAATATCTTTTTATCTTTATTAGACTTGATACTTAAATCTAAATTATTTTGACTTCCACACTCAAAATCATTCTCTATTTGTCGTATATGTGAACTATTATCAACTAAATCAAATATAACAGGTTTATTACCATTTATAGCTCTTCCTATCTGTTGAAAATACACAATAGGTGAGGTTGTTCTTCTTAAAAGAATAGCAATACTACATTTTGGTAAATGTAATCCTTCATTTAGTTTATTACAAGAAATCATAATATCAATAGAATTATTATCTTCATCATCAGAATATTCATTTAGATAATTATTATTCTCCTTATCTGTATAATCTGAACTTAAACTAAATATCTTTATATTCTTATTTGGGAATGCTTCTGTAAACCATTTATAACAACTTTCTTTTGCAGTATCAATATCTTTTAGTCTTGATATATAAAGAACTACTTTTAGATTTTCTTTAAGTTTATTTTTTGATATATTCTCTCTAAGGATATTGGAAACATTTAAAAGTTTATCTATCTCATATCTATCTACATCTTCCATTCTTTCATCATATATTTCTTTATCTAATCCTGATAAATCACAATATGCAACAACATAATCTATTTTAGGAGTATATCCTGCCTGAATACCGTCTAATAAATCAAATCTTGATGTTTCAATGCCATCAAAAAAGTCTTCTACAACATTTATCATATCTCCTCTTTCTGGTGTTGCAGTAAACCCTATTATTTTTGTTTTTCCATTATTAATAATATCAAAAGCATTTATAATAGATTGTCTCCACTTATTTCTTCCTAGCCTATGTACTTCATCACAAATAATATAATCAATGTTAGAAAAGTTATCTTCTATTTCACTATCTTTCATAAACAATAATGATTGATATGTTTTAATAATTACGTCATAGTCTTGAAATATCTTTTTATATCCTTTAATTAAACTTTTCGCTGGTACAAATACTATAAATTTCTTATCTGGTAATATTTCAATTAATCTTTTTATTAAATAATATGTCTTTCCATAACCAGTATATCTAACACAACATACCCTATCATTTTGTTTTAATTTACCCAATATTTCACCAATAGTTCTACTTCTATGCTCCTCTAAAGTTATAGATGTACTATTCATGTTATATTCCTCCTTTGTTACATATCTTTTAAAATTCTGTTTATTGCTTCGAAGCCACCAATATATTTATGTTGTTCAGTAGTTGCAGAAGTAATATCATAACTACCTGCATTTTTTATACATTGTGCTCTTTCTTCTTTCAATATGTCCTTCCAATACTCATTATTTTCATATCTTGCTTGAGCAGCACCTAATTCATATTCCTTACTCAAACTTTCATTTAATGATTTACATCTATTTAGATATTTATTAAATAATACTTCTATTATATGCAAATTTCCTTGCTGCAGATTATTGACAAAAGGGCTTAAATTTTCATCTCCTATTTTTATAAGTCTGTTATAACAATCATTAAATGTTTCAATATCTCTCTTTATCTCTTCATCCATATCTAATATTTCCTCCTAATCTTTGCTCTTGTTATAAATGAATGTAATCCAAATTTAGCCATATCTTCAAGTAAAAATTCTAATTGTTTTCTGGTTTCATCATGTAAAAGCATTCTTTCTTTATTTTTATTATAAAATTCTAATGGAGATTCTTTATTCCATTTATCTCCTAAATATGTTTGTCCAGCAGCAATCATATTACATATCATTTCAATTAAATAATTATATGGTATCTCAATAGGTTCTGGAATACTAATATATTTAGTGTAATGTATTGTTTGTCTTTTTGAATATTTACTAGGAATACTAGGTATAAATTCTCCTGTAGTTTGAATAGGTTTAGGTTCAAAGTTATCAACCCAATATTCCCAATGATGTGGATTATGTCCTCTATGGTGTAGCCAAGCAAAAGAATAACCTTTATCTTTCTTTTCTGCATCTATTGGGCTACTTGTTCCTTGATAATATTTTGCACTTGTAAAAAATTCAATAGAAGAATACTTACTTAAATCGTGTAACAATCCTTGTTTATATAATCCTATTTTAAAACATAGTTTCATTACCTTATGTCTGTGTTTAGTAATTGTTTTAAAATGTTGCCAATATTTATTCATTTATATATCTCCTTCCATTATAATTATTACAACATCTTATAAATAGCTATCTAAATAATCTAGTATGTCAAGTTTAGCATCATCACCTGCTTTAGTAAACATTTCTGTATTCTCAATTAGATGTATTAAATATAAAATATCATCTACAACTGCATCTTTATATTCTTTATCGTCCATAAATATTACCTCCTTGTAATTGTTATATTTAATATACTATAAGTTTTAAAATATGTCAAGCATTTTTGTAAAATTTTTATAAAATATAGATAGAGCGTTAAACTCTATCTATTGTAGTATTATTCTTAAAATCCAAATATACCTTTAAAGAAATCTGCTATTTTCTCAAATATATTCTTTTCTTCTTGAGTTTGATTTTGTTGTTCTATAATAGGTACTTCTGTTGTTTCTTCCTTTTCATCTTCAAGTTTAGTTTCTATAATTTCTCCATTTGCAAGTGTTAAACTTTCTATACCATAACAACCATTTGCTATTTGACATTTATCTTCATAAGATAACCAAGCTGTTCCATTATTTCCCCATTGAGTACCCCAAGAATTTAATACTAACCATGCACCATCATTTTCAGGTTTTTCATAGTAGAAATTGTCTTTTGAATAATTATCATCCCAACCTATTATCACTATTGCATGTCCAATAGGTCTTTCTTCTACAAATTTATCTTTACGATATATTCCACCTTTATATCTATCTGTTTGTCTATCACATTGAATTGAAGCAAATGTTCCTCCATAGTTCATTATATATTTTTTAACTGTTTCTACATCTTTATTTATATTCATTGCATACTCAAATTTTTCTATTACTGCTTTTTTAGTTGCTTCATCAAACTTCTTTTGATTTGTTTCATTTATTGCATATTCTTTAGTAGGAAAATCACTCTCTAATACATGCTTCCCATAAGTACCACCAAAGTCGTTCCAATGTGAAAAATATCCTATTGATAGATTATAATTTATTCCTTTTGTTTTTTGTATATATGTTTCTATCATTTTTTGCTCTGCATAAATTCCACATAATGATGTTTGCTTTTGATTTTCTACTTCAATACTTATATCATTTCTTAAATCATATTTACTTGGTATTTCCTCATCTGTTGCATAAACACTGGTACATAATAGAATTAGAATTAAAATAATACTACTTAAAATTTTATTTTTCATATAAAACACCTCTCAACTATATTATAAACTTAAATTTTAATTATTATACAATAAGTTTTGAAATATGTCAAGTATTATTTTTATAGTTTAATAATTTTGTAAAATATTAATGACAGGAAATTTTTATTGAAAGGAGGAATTTATGTAATGGCAAATAAAAATCCACAGGGACCTAAAGTTGGTTCAAACCTACCATCTATAAATAATCTTGCTATAAGAACTGAAAAATGGTCTTGGGTAGGGGGTGTGTTAGATGGACAAGAAGCAGGTATATTCATATTCACTAAAATAGAAGCTTGGAGAGACCATGCCTATTATGATAAACAATTACATATAAAATTTTATATGGATAGTGAATCTAAATATATGGCAACCAATAAATATACACATGATTGGGAGGCTATTATTGGAATACAAAATAAGAAAACAAGATTTTTTTACGAATCTGGTTATGGACAAGCACCATTTCCACCTCAACCTGTAAGTGAAGGAATTATAGGGCATTTATGGAGTGGTACTAACCCTATTGAAATTATAGTAGAAAATACAGATAGAAGAGATAGTTGGATTGAACAAGAAGAGAAAGAAAATGGTTTGATACCTGATGCTACAATTTATACATACGAAACTGGTAGATTTTCAGAAGCCTATGTAAAGGGATATGTTCATGCTAATGATGTTGGGTCTCATACTGCATCTAAACAAATAAAAGCAGATTTCTTTTATCCTCCGTATAGAGAAATAGTAGATAATGATAAACACCCAGACCCTCCACCTGTAGGAAGTAATACTGGAGGAAAAGATATAGGAAAAGGAACTGAAAATGAAACTGTAACAATATCTAGTACATATTCTATATCAAGGGTAGGAGATACTCAATCTGTAAGTTGGACTCCTAACGGAACATCTGGAAACTATGGTGAATCTATAACAAATAAAGTAATTGTTGATAGAGTAGGTAATTCTAATAGTAGTCCATATAATTTTACAACACCATCTCCTGTTGCAAGTACCTATAATGCTTATGTAGAAAGATACTATACAAATTATCCAGATATTATGACAAGAAGTAATACACTTTCATTGAAAACTTACTCTAAACCAAGTCTAACAGGTATTACACTAGGTAAATACACTTTAAGTCCAAGAGCAGGAACAACTTTAGGTATTACATTTAATGGTATAAATAATAGAACACATTCTATTGAGAACAATTTTAGAAGTGGAATTTGGAGTAATATCAAAGGGAAGTATTATATAGATGAAGTTAAGACAGGAAGTTATAGAGAATTATCATTAGATGAAATAAAAACAATGTTTCCAGATACATCTGCTGTAAATGGTATTGTTAATGGAACAGTTTATGGAAATAGAAGAAATTTAGGTGTAAATGGTGGAAATCCAGGAAATGGTCAACTTGTATATGAAACAAATACTTATTCAAGAGGAATTACTATAAAATATACACCAACAGAAACAATAGACCCAAATAAAGAACCAAATAATGACCCATCAAGTAGTGGTTTAAGATATAATAAAAGAGAAAATAGAACACAAGGAGCTAAATTAACTGCAGGGCATACATGGGTTTTACCTAATACCTATAATATAAGTAGTATGGATGGTGTTGATGTAACTATTCAATATCCTAAAATAGATAGTTCTGGTGTATTAAGTGGTTATAGAATTAGATTATATTCTGCAAATGATGGTTCGCCACATGCAAATGAAAGATATTATGAACATCATTTTGATACTACGAATTATACAGATACTTTTTTAATTCCATATAATGATATTAGAAGAGGTGTAAGTGGTAATATAATTGAGATTACACCATATTATACATCAAGTAGTGGTGCTAGATGGTATGGACCAACAATTAGTAAAAAATTTGTAGATATTGCATGGATGTTAAATGACCCAGTAATTGATTGTCCTTTAACAGGAACAACATGGCATAATCATCAATATAGAGTATTATTTAAACTGCCTATTGATAGAGATACAAATTATAAAGGACAAAATGATATAGAATTTTATTATGGTGCTGGAACTTATAGATACCAAGAAATTCAAATAGATATAAATGGAACTGTAACTACAATAGGGAATAATGCTTATATGAATGCTCAAAATAACTGGAATGGTCCTATTAATATTAATAATGCAAAATTAACTTATTTAAGAAAAATAATAATAAATCAATCTTTAATACCAACATATAATAATACAAATTATTATATGATTAGAATTAGAATTAGAAAGGCATATGGACAAAATCCTAATTGGGATGGCTGGAGTAATTGGTCATCATATATAAATGTTAGTAAACAAACAGTATCTAATGAAAATGTTTTAAGACATCAAACTATAATGGCTTCTCATTACATGAATGTTCAAAATGCTTTTAATAGAAGTACTGCTTGTTATGCTAAAACAGCATCAGATAATCAAAATTTTGTAATAAAAGAAAGTTTTGACAGAAGTAGAGGAGATAATATAAATGGACCACATTTATCTCCACCTCAAAATACACCATTAGGAACTGTAAAAGAATATGTAAGTGAATTTAATGATTTACATCAAATGAAAAATAAAATAAATTCTTATGGAACATTTGATACAGATAAAAACAGAAATCCTGTTAAATTAGATTATCAAAATAAACTATTAGCTACTTTTGTTCCTTCCCAAGAATTTATAACTGCTGAAAAAGACCAAAATGGTGCAACAGAATGTGATAGTCCTACAACAATATTAAAGGGTAGAAACTACATGAAATATATGTGTGATGAATTAAATAATTTATGGTAGAGGTAGGAACATATAAGTCCTACCTCTTTTTATATAAGGAGTGATTTTATGTCTTTAAAAAGTAAATGCTATAAATGTGAAAAGAGATATGTAGGTTGTCATTCAAATTGTAATGACTATAAGGAATATAGAAAGGCATTAGATGTTATTAATATTAGAAGGAATAAAATAAAAGAAGATGAAAGAATGGCTTGGAGGTGTAATCATGGAAAACCCATTTAATATAAAAGAATTAGAAAAAAATTTAATTGAAAAATTAAGCGAGGTAAAAACAATAATGGATAAACAAAGAGATGAATTAGCTGTAAGTATTAGAAAGGATGTTGTAGCAGTTCAATTAAAAGATATACTAACTGAAAACTCTAGTTTTTATTCATTAAAAAATGCTTTAGAAGATTATATAAAAGATTTATATAATAATATACAACCAGTAGAGGAGGACAAAGAAGATGAAATCAACTAATAAAAGTGATTATATAGAATTGATTTGTAAAAACTTATGTAAAAATTATGATACATGTGATAAAAACCATATATACATAAACACAATTAGTGAGAAAACTTCAAACATAGGTTGTCCTGTTTTTATGAAAAAGGGGGATACTATAAATGGAAATTAAAAGAGGGGAGATTTGGTATTGTAAAAATTTTGGAAATGGTTTACAAGGAATACTATCTGGACCAAGACCTGTGCTAATAATATCGAATGATGTATTTAATCAATTTAGTCCAGTAGTAAACATATTAGGAATATCAGAACAAAAGAAAGAAAGTCCAGTACATTTTTCTGTAAATCTTGAAGCAAAAAGCTATATTAACTGTGAACAAATATATACAGTAAATAAATCATCATTAGTTAGGAAAATGTCAACTTTAGATGACCATCAGATGTTAGAAATAGAAAATTTATTAACTTTTCAATTACACTTATAAGATGTTATAAATAAATAGGAGGACAAATTTATGGAAAATTCTAATATAGATTTACAATCTATTATAAAGAGAATAAATATGTATAAAGTTTCTTCTAGTAATATTTCTGCACTAGGATATAATCAAACAACTCATGTATTAAGGGTCATATTTAGTAATAATGCTTCTTACTTATATTTTGAGGTAGAACCTTTAATATGGGATGCATTAATTAAAAGTCAAAGTAAGGGAAGATTTTTAACAGAAAATATAATTAGAAGAAAAGATAAATATAAATATTTAAAAATATAGAAAGGAGGAAATAAGATGTTTGACAGTTTAAAAAGATTACATAAAAGTAAAGCATTATCTAACCTACCACATTATAATTATAAGAAATTTTGTAAAAGATTTTCAACATCAAACCCAGCAAGAATATTTTGGTTAGAATCTGATTTTGTTAGGAAATTTGAAATTAGAGATGCAATGACAAGAGCTTTATTAGAAACAAATTACACTAAAAGTAAAAATGAAAAATGGACTACATCGACTGTTGTTTCATTTATACATTTATATTTAGAAAGTTTAAGAGTAGATGCAAATGAAGAAATAACTAATGATTTATTAAGTGAAAGATTTAATGTAGGAAAAACAAAAATAAATACATACATATCTACATTTATAAATTTAAAACAAAATCATTATAATTTAAAACAATATTTTACTTGTTATGAATTAGTGTTTTTAAAATATAGAAATCCTAAAACACTAGCAAAGAACTTGAATGAAAATAAAATCCCATCAAATGAATTGCAACTATTAGATGAGGTGGGTTATATAAATGTAAATAGAAGATAAAATAAGACAGCAAAAACTAGGTAAAAAATTTGATGATAATTGGAAAGAAAACTTGGCTAATGCAAAAAAAGTAAAATACTTATGAATAATGGTATTATTGCAAAATATATAAATAGAGTAGAAGAACAAGATTACTTAAAAAAGGGATGGAAAAGAGGTAGAAAATGATGAAACTTAATATTGAATTTGGAAGAACACTACTTATAGATGGTAGTTATGTCTTACATAGAATGTTATCACAACCAAACCAATGGGATTTACAAACAACAGCTGGTAAGAGAACTGGAGGCATATTTGGATGTTTAAAAAGTATATTTAAAGAAATGCAAAGATACAACTATTTCCCAATAGTTGTATTTGATGGTGGATTATCACCCAGAAGATTAAATGTATATTCTAATTATAAAAGAAATGAAGAAAAACAACTACTATTAGAATGTAAAGAATGTGAAAAAACAGAACAACAGATATTAGACGAAGCATTTATGAGAGAATATAGAACACAAAGAAAAGATATTATAACAATGTTACATGGATTAGGTATTCCTTGTATTAGACTTGAAGGTTGGGAAGGTGATGACTTACTTTATATATTATCTAAAATGTCAAGAGATAGTATTATAATATCAGATGATAAAGATTTAATTCAAGCAGTTTATGAAGATGAAAACAGAAAATGTAGAATTTGGAGAACAATGCACGAAGAAATGTGGGATATAAATACATTAAAAAGTAAAGAAATGGATGCATGGAAATACATAAACTGCAAAGCAATAATAGGTGACCCATCTGATAATATTCCATCTGCTTGTTATGGTGTAGGTGAAAAGACTGCTAGTGGGTTATTACAACTTATAGAATCTTGCAATAAATCTAATATTTCTTTTCCACACACAGAGGAAGATTTAGATTGTAAATGTAAAAACTTCAATATTCCAAAAAGAAAGGCATATATAAATTTTGATAAAGCACAATTTGTAGTGAATATGGAATTAATGAATTTAAAATTAGTTGATAATGATATCACAGATGATTTTGTGAATAAATTATATGATGAAGTTATAATGGAATATAGTACAAATGATTTATATTTAGTAGACCAAAAAATAAAAGAATTCGAAATGTATTCTGTAAATATAAATGAAATATTAAAAAGAGTATCAAAGTTACATGATTATTTAAAAATAGAAGATGAATTAAAAGTAAAAAATAGTTCAGAAGAATCAATAAATAAATTATTTTAAAATTAGATTGTCAAGATGTTATAATGAATAAGATGAAAATTACATGATAAAAACACTTGACAATCTTTAAAACTTATATAAGGAAGAGGTAGTTTAATGAATTTTAAATTTGATGTACAAAGTACAAGTAAAGTAAATCCAGGATTAATATATAGTGTAAAAGAGGAACTTATAGAAACAAAAAATAAAAAATTCATTACAGATAATTTGCTAGATAACTTTGAAGAAGAATTAGAAGAAGATGGTACAGAATACAATCAAAGTTCATTTAATGAGGATAAAAGTGTAGAAAAACCAAATCAATTTGAACTAATGAATTCACCATATTACAGAATGTCAGAATTATCTAATAATGAATTGATAAGAAGATATTTGAATGATTCTATTGAAAATATTATAGTAGATGATGATGCATATACTAAATTTGAAAGAACACAAGATGATATTTTAAAAATTATCAAACTTATTAATGGTTCTAGTTTACAAGAAATAGCAGATACTCAAAATAAAGGCATTACATTATACAGAGAAGAATTTGTAGAAAATTTAAAATCTAAATTAAAAAGAAAAAGTAAGGGAAGTATAACAATAGATAAATTTGGTCTTAAAATAGATTATGAATTAGATACAGATGGAATAGTTAAATTTACTAGAGTTATATCCTTATATAATTATATTTTAAGTGGTACAGGAATAGACGAAACAATGTTTGATTTAGATAGAACAGAATATAGTACCATCTTTTGGGATTCGTTTTCAAAAACATATCCTGTTATTCCAACTAATAAAAATATGATAATAGATTTTTCACTAATTTCTAAAAATTCTGATGGTAGAATGTCAACAATGGATGCAATAACAGAATTTAGAAATATAGTAGATACAGGATGGGCTACTTTAATAGATACTAGAATTAATGCAGGTAATAATCATTATATGCAAGTATGTGAAATAAATGATAATACTCAAGTGCCTATTATGGGTAGATATGGGAAAGTAGTATCACAATATATACCAATACATAAAACATTAACTAATAAACAATTATCAGAGTTCGAACTAAAAAATGGATTTGAATTATTTAGCCATTTAGAAACAGGTTATAATATAATAACTATGCCAGATGGTTTATTTGGCATACTTAATGAAGGTGAGTTTGCTTGTGCAAGAAAAACAGGTATATCAACATTTGATGTATTAGTCATAAAAAATTTAAAAAAGATGAGCAGATTTAAAAATAAATATAAAGAAATGAAAGCAATAGACCCAACTTATACAGATATATTTGATGATGAAGATGGGGAACAAATACAAATAAAAACACTAGCAAAAAATAAAGTTATATCAACAGAAATGCAATTATATAATATATTCATATCTACCCTACAAAAAAGCAGCAAAACATTGAGATATAAGGGTGGTAATTTCTCATTGCCTTATGAAGATATAAAACTTAATAAAAATATGATGTATGAACCAGATACTCTATGGAAAGATTTTATAACAACAGATAGACTTATAGATGAAAGTGATAAAGCATATAATAGAAGACAATATACAATAGGAAATATGTTTAATAGATTTGTAACCCAATTTAATATTGAGGGAATGAAAGTAACAAGTAATGCTAAAAAATATGCAAATTCATTATTAAATAATATAAATGGAATTAATAAAAATTTTGGTATTATAAAACCAATAGACTATGAACAATTATCAAACATGACAGTAGGAGAAGTAGTCGATATAGATATGAAGTATTCATTTACAAAATCATATTGTTCTTTTATGAATAAAAAGATTAAGGAAGAAAATAAGAACTTTAAAGAACAGGTTATAGACAAGATGCTTAAAGGGAATGGTGGAAAAAGAATAAAAGTATCAGAAATGATAAGTATAGACAAGTTCATGCATAATAAACTAAATAATATTATATCTAAATTAAGTGAGAATAACCCAGAAACTATTTTAAATTTAAAAGCAATAAAAGACTACAGGGATAAAATAAATAATATAAATAAAGAATTTGGTATAGATTTAGATATAGATGACTATATGATTGAATATTATAAACAAAAAAAGATATATAATGAATTTATTAATCAAATTCAAGTATATTCTAATATAAATACTTTATCATTTAGAACAAAACTAGATATACAAAAAATATTAGAGGAACACAATAAACTAACAGGAAATAATATACAAATACAAAATTTTAAAATGCAAGTAATAGACTTATCAAATGAAATTATAGAAGAAAATAAAGAAATAATAAATAATTTAGAAGATAAACAAGTAAAATCAGTAGTAAGAAAAACAAATACAAATCTAAGAAGATTAAATAAGATATTGAAACAAAATATATATAGAATAGTAAATTATAGAGATTATAAAACAGCAAAACAAGAAATAAATTTAAAAGAAATATGTATTAGTTTGAAAGAACAATTTAAAATTATATTAGAGAATAAAAATATAATTAAGACAAATAGATATATTGAAAATATTAATATTATGCAGAATTATATTGATAGTGTTCTAAAAGAATGTTATTCCATAGATTATTACGAAAAATATTCAATGAATTTATTATCACTAAATAATGTATGTGTTAATTGTGCATAATCGATGAAATGCAGTATTTTCAAAGGTTTTAAGGTTTTCAAAAATTAAATGTTGAAAGCCTATTAAGTGTTCCAAGAAATTTTTAGAATTTAATAAAATATAAATAAGTTTTACTAAATAACAATATATTACTAAAATAGATATTAAATATACTGAATAATTGTATGAATTTAGGAAGCAATTTTAATAATTATTTTTGAAGATAAATAAGAGTTTTCGTCATTCAACATTTTTGGCTATTTACTATATGCCTCCTCATATTCTAATATATATTATATTTTTCATGTTCTTTTATTTAAAATTTATTTTATATTTAAAATTATATTTTATATTAAAATCATATCAAGAATAAATTGAAGAAGAGGAAGAATGTAAATAATCTTACACGTAAATCAAAATCTGAAATTCCATCAAAATATTTCAAAATATAGAATATTGTGGTAATATAGATGTTATATATAATGAGGAGGTAACAAATGAATACAATAGATGATTTGACTAAACAGGAAATAGAAGAAATTAATGAAGAGTATAATAAAGAATTAGAGCAATATTCTTTATTAGAAGATAATCTAGCAGAAATATTAAATTCAAAATGTAGTCTATCAACAAAAAGTATAGCTGCATTGAAATACTTAATTAGTAAACTTCCAAATGGAGAAATTAGACCTCAACAATTAATCTTAATACATAAAATAAGTAATGTTATTGAGTATAAAGATGATGGCTTAATGCAAGCTGGGACTGGTGTTGGTAAAAGTATTGCATATTTAATACCTGCCATTATTAGTAAGAGAAAATGTTTTGTTAGTACCTCAACTATTCAGCTTACTTCTCAATTAGCAGATAAAGATTTGCCAACATTAAAAAAGTATTTATTTCCAGAATTAGAATATTTAGCATTGCAGAGTTTGTCTAATTATATATGTCCAAGAAAAATGACAGAATTATTAGATGAATTACATAAAGATGAAAAAATATTTATGAAATCAAGACCTGAAGAATATAAATCTTTACAGAAAGTAGTTCCTCAATATGAGGAATATTTAAAGGGGAATATAAAGGAAGAATATTTTACTATCGATAGTTTAGGTTGTAATTGTGAAAGTTTTTCTTGTGCTGGTTCTAATTGTATAAAAAATTGTAAATTTGAAGGTAGAAATTCTTGTCCTGTTTATAAAATAGTAAATAGAGCATATTCAAGTAATGTAGTTATTACAAATCATGCATATATTAGTAGAATGATTGTAGATGCAAGTAAACAAAGGGACAAAAATTTGGGTGTATTAAAAAGTAGATATTTATGGATATGCGATGAAGCACATGATTTGGATAATTGGCTTGAGAAGGCTTTTTCAACAGAAGTTACACAAGGTGAGCTTAAGTATAATTTATTAGCAAAATTAAATAAATATGTAAATGAAACAAAGATTGAAGATACTTTCAGCGAGGAGTATGATAGGTATAATTATTGTATGCAAAAATTAGAAGAACATAATCCTGATATTAGAGATATTATGTATCAGTCAGGAAATGATGTAAAACAAGATGTAATTGAATTAGGTGTTGCTGTAGGTAGATTATATAATATAATGGATAAGTACAGACAGGATATTAAAGAAAAAATAGAAATATATAACACAAATTCAACAAAACCAATAACTTCTTTAGAAGATGTATTTGAATTTGAAAAAGATGATATAGAAACTATATCTAAAGACGTAAATAAGTTATTATCATTAAAGGTAAGATTAGATACATTATCATGTGTCAATGTTAAGTATATTCCAACAGTTAAAAGAATATTAGATACTTTATTAGAAATAGAAAGAATATTCAATCTTGCATATATTGATAAAAATTCTTATGTTACATATTTTAATTATATTGAAACAGATAAAGAAAGTGTAGAACCATTTAGAATATCTGCAACATATCTAAATACAGGAGATGCTTTACAAGCAGGTTTAGGATTTTTAGATGGGGATAAATCAAATATAACTACTATAAATGAAAATAAAGTAAATTTAATTGGTGTATCTGCTACATTATGTGTTGAAAACAGTTTTAGAGATTCAGCAGATAAATTAGGTATGTTGAAGCTTAAAGATATAAAATGTCAATGTTCAGATGTAGGAACAGTATTTGACTACCCTAAACAAGGATTAATGTATATACCTCAAAATATTCCTGATGTAAAAACAAAAAGAAAAGAACATTTTGATTACTTTAAATCAAATGTAAAAACATTAATTGAAGCATCTAATGGTGGTGCATTAATATTATGTACTACATCAAGAGAAACAAGTGAAACTTATACATATTTGTTAAATGAATTAGGAGATAAATATACTATTTTATGTGCAGATGATAAAAGATGGAAAAATAAAAATGAACTAGTTACTACATTTAGAGAAGATACAAATAGTGTTTTAGTTGGTACTAGAGGTTTCTTTCAAGGTTTGGATGTACAAGGTGATTCATTAAGATTACTATGTTTGAATAAATTGCCTTTTGGAAATCCAGGAGTAGTAAGTAAAAGAAAAAGTGAGATTGCAGAATCAAAAGGATTAGATGCATTTAGAGTTACAGCTGTTGTCCCTACTACAATGATGTTATTACAGGCAATAGGTAGACTTATAAGACATACATCTGATAAGGGTGTTGTAGCAATATTTGATAACAGATTATATAGTGGTGTAAGATGGCTATCTCCTGTAGTTCGTTCACTACCACCATTTACTGCTGTTGACACCGTAGAGGATGTTGAAGAATTTTTTACAAATAATTTATAAGAGGTGAAAAATTATGGCATTTGATTTAGATGATGAGGAATTGGAAATGACAAGGGTTTATATAAATCATTTAGAACCTAAAAATAAAGATGTTAAAAATAATAGTATTGATAAGTTTAAATATTTGTCAAGTAATAAATTAAAGGAGGATAAAGAAAATGGGAAATGATAGTTTCTTAAAATTATGTAAATTGTTAGTAAAGGATTATTATAATGATATTGTTGAAAAAACTGATGATTTTAAAATAACAGAAGATAATATTTATATTGTATGGAGTTGTAAAACATTACAAAATAATAAAGCATTAGTAAGTACATCTGTTAGCGATGGTATGTACTATGAAATTACTTACAACGGTGATAAAGATGAAGTTTATTTTGATGCCTATAAAAAATGGGAAAATAAAGCAAAGAAAGTTACAGAATTTCTTAAAGAGAAAGGTATTGATTTAGATGATTAATAAAGTATCTGATTTAGCAGATTATGACAGGAATATGACAGTAGGGGAAGTTATAGAACAATTTAAGAAGGAAAGACCTCATATATGCCCTAAATGTAATGGTACTGGAGAAGTTTATAATGATGTAGATGAAAATTATGATTTATGTGGACCTCATTCAAGTAGTGGTTATATAAAATGTGATATATGTAGTGGGCATGGAAGAACTATTGATAAATATGTACCTGTTTATAAGTTAATTGGATATAAGACAGGAGTTGAAACACCTATTTATGAAACAGATTAAAATTAAAGATACTATTGATTTATACAAATTGACTATGCCACCCTTTAATTTTTCATTTGTAATAGATTATGCATGTGTAGATAAGTATAAGGCTAATTTTTATTGTAAAAAGATTTATACTGGAAATGATAATGATGATAAGACGTTTTATAAGATATTTGAGTATGATAGAATTATAAGAATACCTAGATTAGATGGTGCATTAGATGATACATTATATCATCTAATTAAAAATGATTTAACGGAGGTTATTGAAACAGATGGAAACAATAAAGTTTGGTATTAGTTTTGCAAATTGGTATAAATATATAATACCTAAAAGAATGGTAACTCACTATTATATATTTAGATGGTTATGTTTTATTTGGGTAGTAGATAGAGAAAGATACCAGAAAAATCAGGTACAAAAGGGAATTAGAAGTTCTTTTATATATTGTCCCAAATGTAATGCTGATTTAATTGAAAATAATAGTTTTATAGAAGATACAGATTTTGTTTATTATAAGTGTACTAATTGTGGTACTAAAAGTAAATGGGATTTTGATGCCCCATGTCCAATATTAATGGATAGTGATATAAAATTAGATGGGAGAGGTAAATAATGAAAATTAAAGAGAATGTAGACTTACAAAAGCTAAAAAGTTTTGGGTATAAATATGACCCATCTACTGGAGGATATTATAAAGTTTATTTTCCTAAATTTTTAAAACTTATACCAATACCATATCATAATATGGTTAGAGGATTAGCAATATATGATGATAGAAAAATTATAATTAAAAAGAAATATGGTTTTGCATGGATACCAGCACTTAATGATTTATTTGCAATTAGAGATTTAATTCATGCAGGATTAGTTGAGGAGGTATAGTAATGAGTTTAAGAATAAATATTTGCCAAGCAAAGGGATATGAGGGAGAAACAGTTGGTGACATTGAGAAGAGAAGATATCCTATATTAAAAGAATTAGAATTTATATCAGGTGGTGAAAAGAATGTAATTAAGTATTTATCAGAGAGCCAGATAGAAGAAATTATAATGATGGGTAATATTTTATTGAGTTATAATGCAAATAATAGTGATGATTATGTTAAATTTAGTGTGAATGTGGATACTTATGATGATAATGGTGTTACTTGTTACCACTTGCTTATAACAACATCAGACTACGATGAAGAAGGAATGACATTTGGTGGTGTTGAATTTTTTTATGATATATCAAAAGATTTATATAATAAGTTTAAAAGCAGGGGGTTGTAGCAATGAGATTATTTATATATTCAGATGTACATATAAGTAGAACAAGTAGTATATTACCTATTACAAGTAGTTATAGAAAATATACATATAGACAAGATATGATAGTAAAAACTGCACAATGGATGACAGATATTATTCAACAAAATAATGTTGATATGATTATAAATTTAGGAGATACATTCGACCAAAATACAATAACAAGCTATGATATAGATACTGCAAGTGAATTTTTTAAAGTATTTCAATATCTAAATAAACAACATATAATATTATGTGGAAATCATGAGATGCTTAATACAGATTATAATGTATTAAAATTATTAGACAATATACAAGGAATACAAGTTATTGATACACCAACAGTTATTGACAATTTATTATTCTTACCATATTGTGACTATAAAGATTTAGACTTATCAAATTATAATGGTAGTGATTATGCTTTTATGCACCACGATATATATGGTAGTAAAATTTCTGCAAATAGAATACTTGATTTTGGAATAGAGAAAGACAGTTTATCTAAATTTAAGAAAGTATTTAATGGGCATGTTCATGCTTGTAGTAAATTTGCAAATATAGTAAATGTAGGAAGTATAACAACTCATTCTTTTGCAGATAGCACTGATTCAGTTCCTACTTGTTATATATTTGATACAATTACACAAGAATTGAAAGAGTTTGAAAATAAAATATGCCCTTTATTTAGAAAAATAAAAATAGATACTATTGAAGAAGCTAATGATTATATTAAAGAAGCAGAGAATAGCACCTATAATTTTATATTACAGGTTGAATGTGATTTTGAGATGAAAAATGATATAGAAGCATTATTACAAAATTGTAATAAAATACTTAATTATAAAATAGTTACAAAATCAATTAAGCAAGAAGAACAAAATCAAAATAGTAATATTACATTGGAAAGTAATTTAGATATAAAACAATCTTTTAAAGATTTTTTAAATTCAGGTGTTGAGTTAAGATATCCTATGAATTTATATAATGTAGTTATTGGAGAAGTTAAAGGGCAAGAAGAAGTTAATGTAAATGATATAACTAATTATGATACTGGAGAAGTTATAAATACTTGGGAAGCTAAATATGGAATTGAAAATAAAAGTCAAGAAAATATGGATAAGATTTCAAATAAATCAAGTAATTTATTTTAGGGGTGTTTTGAATGGGTAAACATATAAAAAAGTCTAATAAAGGTGTATATGGATTTAAGTTGTTAGATTATTTAGAATATATTGTATATTCTAATCTTAATACTAAAATATATAAGGTCGAGGAGGTTGGACTAAAGGGAGAGTTATTCGCAGATATACCAAAATTCAATGGAGAATATATGATTAGTAATAAAGGAAACATATTTAGAAAGATTTACAATAAGTCTTTTAGTAAATGGGAATATACAAAGGTATCTGTATTTATGGATAAATTTATATCTGAAAAGGAACAGGGTAATGGAACTGTAAACAATTATTTATATGCAAATATTATTAGTGATGGTAAATCTTATAAATTATGGGTAGGAAGAACAGTTGCAGAATTATTTGTTCCTAAACCAAAATACATTTTATTTAAAGATGGACTATTTGAATCTAAAATACCAATAGACCAAAGTAAGCTTAGAGTGTGCTATAAAAATAATACTGGAACAGATGTAAGTAGCGATAATATAAGATGGGTGTTTAGAAATGATGTGAGCTATAAAGGTGTTACTATTGGAAATAATACCTTACCTAAATATAATAATAACGGAGAGCGTTATGTTGTTTATAGAGTTAGCGATGGATTTGTTAAAAAGATATTTTCTAATATTAGAGATACTGGTGCATTCCTAGGATACCCAAATGCAAATGGTGACGTTACTATAAGATTGTGTAAAGGAAGAAGAAAAACAATTACAGATATAGAAGGTGACGTTGTATCCTGTAGAAAACTAAGTCAACTTAAAAATGATACTACAAGAGAATGTGTCAATTTGTATGAAAGTGCATTAAAGGTGCTGAATATGGAAAAAGAAAAAGAGATTTCTAATAAATTATTTTAAGGAGTGTATAAGTATGTTTGATATGAGATGTAAAGAAGATGTAATGAGGGATATATCTATATTAAATGATATATGTTTAGAATATCAAAATTATAAAGGAATTATAGCAGCTTGTTTAAAACAATGTAATATTAAAGAGATAAAGGTTTGTAAATGTTCTAAAAATAAAAAGTTAGACAATATTCAAGAAAGATTAAATTGTAAAGAGTGTCAAGGGACAGGATATAAAATCATATTTAATAAGTAGATTAAAGATGTTATAAATAGCAGAGAGGTGTAAGAGAAAATGAATTTAATACAAAATATTTTTCAAAACCCTGAATTTAAAATTGAGGGAGACCAACATAAATTAAAAAAGAGAATATTAAAAGATATAATCAATATGAATTGGTTTAACAGTTGCGATTTATTAGTTGGATATAAAGATGGTCAGAGAGAATACACAAATCCACAAAGATGGCAACTAGATGCAGCAAATAGTTTATTTGAGTTTTACTGGAACTATACAGTAGATAGATATACTAATTATCAAGATTTAGAGAATGAAATTTATAATCACATGAAAAATTCTAAATATATAGGAGTACAAACAACAGTATTACCTAAATTTACAATTCCATTTAGAGCAGATAAGGGACAATGTATGGTAGATGAAAATGGAAATCAAACATTTAGAGATGGTACACCTACAAGACCTTTTTACTCATTGATATATATTGCACAGAATGGATTTATTGATTTTGATAATAAAGTAAGATTGAAAGACTGGAATGAAGTTGTAAAATCAAATCCTAAATACTTGAAATATTTTGAAACTTGTATAGACCATTTTGATGATGGAGAGAATGGTGTTAAAAAAGAAATAAGAGATTTGGCTAAATCATATAAGGATTTTAGAGAATACCTAGACCCAAATCTACCAATTTTAGAAGATAGAAAATGGTTATATGATTTTTGTGTTAATGTAGAAGTAAAATGTGACCCATATAAAAATTATGAAACAGAGTTATTAAGAAAAAATGGTTTTATAGTTATGGGTGGAAATGAATTTATATATTATAATGATATTGCATGTGTAAATTGTGGTAAACCTCATTTTAGAAACGGCTTATGTAAAGACTGTTGTGAAATGAATTTTAAAGATAGAATGATAGGAAATAAATTATATGGGAATATAAGTCAAAAAAGTAATTCAATTCAACAAGATGCAGTTAAATTAGCAGGGGCAGCTTCAAGTGCAAGTTCAGGAAGTTTTAGAGTTAGTGATGGTACATCAAGACAAGGACATTCTGTAAGCGATGAGAGTATAGATAATGTGTCTTGGAACTCTGTTGCAAGTAGAGCTAGTAGAGCAGCAGGATTAAATGTTGGTACTGCACCTTCTGGAAATAGTGGTGTGATAGGTGATGATGAGTTATCAAGTGCTGGAAATACAGCAGTAAAAAGTAATGCCAGTAAGTCTGTTGGGTATAATGTAGGAGAAGTAACAGTAAGTAACAATACAACAGGAATATCAACAGCAGTTGCAGAAGAAAGAATGTCAGATGCAAGTCATACAGCAGTTGCAAGTAAAGTAAGTAGAATGCCAGGTCAAAATGTAAGTGTAAATATAACTGGTAAATCTCATACAGTACTTGATGATACAATATCTATTGTAAGTGGTGCTTCTGCAGCAAGTATAGCTAGTAGAGCTTCAGGAATGCAATTAGAAAATCAAAGTGTGCAAGTAGGTACACAAACAACATCAAATAGTGAAACAATGAGAGCAGATATTTTAACAGAAGCAGGACATAATGCTTCTAAATCTGCAAGTAATTCAAATACAGTTCAAGTTGGCACATCAACATCTGCACATAGCACATCAATATCAGATGATAGTGTAGGTTCTGTTGCAAATGTTAGTGTTTCAAGTGGTAGTTCACAATCAAGAGGCTTAAATATAGGTATGCAAAAATCAAGTGCAAATTCAAGTGTAATTGATGATGAAACATTGCAATTTGCAAGTCATGATAGTAGAATTGCAGCATTTACACATTCATCAGGGGCATCAAATGTAACATCAGAAGAGAGTGTTCAAAGAGCTGGTTTAGAATCAAGAACTGCTGGATTCCAAACCGCTGTTAGAGCTGTAAATGTAGGTAATAATGAGTTTGCAAACTCAAAAACAAGAGTGGGAAATTCAACTTCAGGAAATTCACATACAACAGGAGATAATACAGTATCTCAAATAGGTATGGAGGCTAGAACCAGTGCATTTCAAACAAAATTAAGTTCTGAAAATGTAATAAATGTTGGAACAACTACATCAAGAGTTTCTAATGTAAATGTAGAAGAAACTACAGCAGAAGCAGGTATGACAAGTAGAAGTAGTATGACAACATCTGTTTCTGCAAATAGTGTAAATGTAGGTACAACTACATCTGAACAATCATTTGCAAGAAATAAAGATACAGTTGATGAGGCAGGAAAAGCAAGTAGAAGTAGCATAACAACCTCACCATCTGCATTAAATAGTAATGATGTTAAATTTATTGGAAATATAAAAGATTTTGTTTATACATCTGAAAATACTGTTAGATACTATTCATCTCAAGGTAAAATATTTGATATGACAATTCCAGATGGTTATAAATATCCAGATAATATATCTACAAATAGATTTTTTATGTTTGGAAGTTTTAATGGGAATTTAGAATTATTAAAACAATTTTGCCCTTCAAATGCTTTTGTATTTGACCCATTTGCAGGACACGGAGACAGAGCATTATTCTTTATGGAATATGGCTGTAAAACATATATAGGAAATGATACAAATGAACGTGAATGGAATTTCCTAAATAATAATCTAATTGAATTAATAAATAAATATAAGAGATTTAACCAAAGATGTGAGGTTAGAATCAAAAATTCAATGATTTATGAACCAGAATTAGAGAATAAGGTTGATTTTGTTTACACATCTCCTCCATATTTTGATTTTGAAATGTATGATGGGTTTACAGAGCAAATCGCTGGTATGAAAACTTATGATGATTTCCATAGAGAATTTTCAATACCTATCTTTAAAAATGTATATAGATATATGAAAGATGGTGGTGTTGTAATATTACAAACAGAGAAAGATAAAAAACTAAAACAAAAATGGATAGATATGATGGTAAGTGTTGGATTTAAAAATATTACAGAGAATGATTTAAGTAATGAACAGAAACATGGTATTAATAAAACTATTCAAGAAATAGGAATTTTTGTTAAAGGTGACTATGGAAGAGCAGAAGCAAAACAATCAAGCAACACATTATTTTAGAAAGAGGTTTAATAATGAATTTAGTACAGAATATTTTTCAGAATCCTGAATTTAAAATTACAGGGGATAAAAATAAGCTAAAACAGAAAATTGCTAAAGATATTATTAATATGTATTGGTGGAATGATTGTCATATCCTAATTGGGTATGACAGTTCATTTCGAGTATATTCTAACCCAGAATTATGGCAAATAGATATTGCAAATGACCTTTACGAATATTATTGGAATAAACAACAAGATAGTATTACAATAGATAAGTTGGAAGATAGTATTTATAAATATTTTAAAGGTAAGCAACAAGATTTTGATACAAATAATGGATATTTATCTGCATTTAATATGAAATACAGAATGGACACACAACAGTTTATGCATGACGAAAATGGAAATCAAACATTTAGAGATGGTACACATAATAGAGCATTTTATTCATTAATATATTTAGGACAAAATGGATTTATTGATAGAGATGGATTTATGAAAATCAAAGATTTTGATACAGTAATAAAAGGAACTAAATTTGAAAAGTTTTTTGAATTATCAAAACATAAAATTAAAAGTGAAAAAAGTATGGTATCTGAGGAGATAAATGCACTAAAAAATACATATAGACAGTTTGATGAATACCTAGACCCAAATTTACCAATTTTAGAAGACAGAAAATGGTTATATGAAATATATTTAGATTTAAAATTAAAATGTGACCCATTTAAAAATTATGAATTAGAATTATTAAATAAGAATGGTTCGATAGTTGGTTCTGGGAATGAAGATATTTATATAGACATAGATGGTAATAAATGCGATTGTTGTGGTGTTAATAATAGGTATATAAATGGTTTGTGTAAAAATTGCCAAGATGTTAAAATATCTAAAAATGGTAGGGTTTCAAGGGTATCTGGAACAAGTATTGCAACTAGAAGTATTGATGCAGGTGTTCAAGATGCATCTGTTATGGTAAATACTACAAGTCATACATATCAACCAAGAGGAATAAGAGCAGATAGGATATCAAGTACAAGTACATCATGTATATCTGATAATGATATGACAACTGCTGCTGCATTTTCAACAAAGGCTTCAGCAACATATCGTCCTAGAGGAATAAGAGTAGATGATGAAGATTGTATTGGTGGTATTAAATATTTTAAATATAATGAAGATGGAACAGTACATTATGATTTTCCAAGTGGTAAGATACAAATGGATATGTCTGTACCAAAAGGATATACATACCCTAAACAAATTGCAATAGATAGATTTGCCATATATGGAAGTTTTAAAGGTAATCCTGAATTATTAAAAGAATTTTGCCCTAAAAGTGCATTTGTATTTGACCCTTTTGCTGGGCATGGAGATAGGGTTTTAATGTTTGCTAAATATGGTGTTAAAACATATATAGGAAATGATACAAATTCAAAAGAATGGAATTATCTTAACAGTACTTTTATGCCTATATTAAATAAATATAAAAAATTTGGACAACATTTTGAAGTTAGAATAAAAGATTCTAAAATTTATGAACCAGAATTAGAGAATAAGGTTGATTTTGTTTACACATCTCCACCTTACTTTGACTTTGAAATGTATGATGGTTTTGAAGAACAGATACAAGGTATGAAAGATTATGATGATTTCCATAAGTATTTTTCAACACCTATATTCACAAATGTTTATAAGTACATGAAAGACGGAGGAATAGTAATTTTACAAACTGAAAGAATTGATAAATATAAAGAAAAATGGATAAAAATGATGGAAAATGTTGGTTTTAAGTGTTTATCTAGTAATGTACTAAATATGAAAAATGCAATGGCAAAAAGAGTAAATATGCTACAAGAAGTTGCTATTTTTGTTAAAGGTGACTATAAGATAGATGAAGTCAAAACACAACAGAATAAATTATTTTAGTAATGAGGTAGGTTTTCAAATGAATATTGTATTTAAAAAAATTCATATAAAGAATTTTCAATCAGTAGAGAATATAGAACTTGAACTTGACAGTAAAGGAATAGTTGTAGTTAAAGGAATAAATAACTATGAGGCTAATGTTAAAAGCAATGGTAGTGGAAAATCAAGTATTTTTGAATCTATTATATTTTCTTTATATGGAGAAACAAGTTTAGGGATAAAAGACCCAGAGAATAGGATATTAAATCAAGGATATAGAGTTAGTTTAGATTTAAGTATAAATGGAATTAATTACACAATTATTAGATATAAAGAAAATGGAAAATCTAATATACAATTATTAGAAAATGGTATAGATGTATCTGGGAGAAATAAAACAGATACAGATAAGTTAATACAAAAATATTTAGGAATAAATAAAGACTTATTCCTTGATAGTATATTTTTAGCACAGGGGGTAAGTACAAATTTAAGTTCTTTATCACCAACTGCTAGAAAAGAAAGATTAGAAATATTAACAGGAACTGAAAAACTAATTGAAGATTTTAAACTATATATAAAGAACAAACAAATAGAGTATGAAGCTGAGTGTACTAGATTGACTTTAGACAAAACAAAATTAGAAGGTAATATACAATCATTACAAAGTCAAATAAATACCTTAAATTCTAAAATAAATGATATTAAGATAGAGAATGAAAAAAAGAAGTCTTTGGGAAATGTAGAAGAAATAGATATTGAAATAAATCAAATACATAAAGATATTAATATATTGAATAATGATATTGTAGATATTGAAAATATAGTTATACCTGAATTTGATTCTGTAATTAGTAATAAACAATTAGATATGAATAATCTTAAATCTAATAGAGTAGAAATAGAGAATAAGAGAGAAGAAATAAACAATATACTAAATACACAAAGAGATTTAGTTAATAAATTAAGTTCTGAGGTAGATAAGTGGGAATTTGAAATATCTAATTTTGAAAGTTCTATTAATAGATTAAATAGTGAGATAGATAGTATTAGGAAGTCAGACACATGCCCTACTTGTGGTAGAAAATATGATAATGCTAATGAGGAACATATTTTAAATTTAATAAAAGAGAAAGAAACAGAAATATTAGATATACAAAATAAGATACAAGATAATAAAAATTTAATAAATAATAAGAGTATTGAAATAAATACAGAAACAGAAAAAGGAAAACAGATAAGAGAACAATATGATTTAGAGCAAAATAGGATACAGAATATAGATAATCAAATACAAGATATTGAAAAATATATACAAGATAATCAAAATAAGATAAGAGAACAGAGAGAGCTTATATCATCTAAGCAAAATCAAATAAGAGAATTACAAAATAAAAAGGATATGCTACAAGGTAAAAAAGAGGAATTATTAAAAGTTGAAATTCAAAGTACAGCAGAATATGAAGAAATGATAGATGAAGCAAATAGTAATATAAATAGTAGCAACATTCAAATAAGGGAAATTGAATCAAAATGGAATGAGCAAAATGATTTAGTAGATGTATGTAAATATTCGCAACAACTAATAACAAAACCATTTAGAACTTATTTATTACAAAATAGTATAAAAATATTAAATGATAAGTTAGAATATTTAAGTAATAGATTATTTAGTAACCATAAAGATGTTATAATTATTGATGGTGACGATTCTAAGTTAGATATAAGATTAGGTGATGCTTCTTATGAGAGTTTAAGTGGTGGTGAGAAAACAAGAGTAAATATTTGTTTGTTATTAGCACAGAAATATTTAGCATCAAATCTTGGAAATGTTGACTGTAATTTAATAGTTTTGGATGAGGTTTTAGGACAATGTGATAGTGACGCTGAAATGAATATTATAGATTTGATAATAGAAGAATTACAAAGTGTTTCTAGTATAATATTTATTGGACATAAAGAACTTACAATACCTAATGATGGAACAATTACAGTTATAAAAGATGAGAATGGACTATCAAGATTATTAAATAAATAGGAGGTTTTTCAATGATTAAATTTGAATATGTAAATAGGCTAAAAGAAATCGGTGTAGACCCAAGTGCAGATGGTTCTGAAATGAGATTACCATATAGAAGCACAAAGAAGTCAGCAGGGTATGACTTTATAAATCCAGAAACAGTTACAATTCAACCGAAGGAAATTAAGTATGTAAAGACAGGAATTAAAGCATTATTTCCAGATGATTTTGTATTAAAATTATACAACAGAAGCTCAAATCCAAAGAAATTAGGATTAGTATTAGCAAATGGTGTTGGAATTGTAGATGCAGACTATTATAATAACCCTGATAATGAAGGAGAAATTGCATTTGCATTTGTGAATATTAAAGATGAGCCAGTTACATTAGAATATGGTTGTAAATTAGGACAAGGAATATTTGAAAAATATTATATTGTTAATGAAGAAGATACTATTACAGCAGAAAGAACTTCTGGGTTTGGTTCAACAGGAGAATAATATGATATATGAAGTTAGAACGACAGACTTTAAAGGAAAATGTGGTAATTGTTTCTATTTTGAAACATCGAATGGAATTGATGGAAATTGTACTAGTTTAGAAACACAAATCAGACCATGGAACAGGTTTAGAAGTTATAATAGTAAAGCATGTGTTCATAAGGAGGTAAGTAGTGAGAAGACAAGACCTTGAAAAGGGAATAGAGGATTTAAAAGAAATTAGAAATATAGCCTCAAAACAAGATTATAATACATCTGTTGCAATAAATCAAAAGTTAATTAAAATAATACCACTATTAGAAAGTGAATATAATAGAATGGTTAAAGATAATATAGATTTAGACAGTCCAATGTACAGAGAAATAACAATGTGTGATTGTGAAGAAGTACATAAAACAATGGAAGAATTTTTAAATAATTATATGGCAGAGTTAGTTGATAATGACTTCTTTATTGTAGATTATGGAATAATCTATATAGATAAACAAAATAAGTATGGATATGTTAAGTATAGTAGAAATAAGTAAGGTGGTGTTATAGATGATTGCAATGATAAGTCAACCAATGGGAAATAAAACAAATAAAGAAATAGAAGAAGAAAGAAAAGAATTGGTAGAAGTTTTAGAAGAACAAGGATATGATGTTTTAGATACAGTTCTTACAGCAGATGATGTTTCTAAAGATGACCCAATATGCTATTTAGCAAAATCATTAGAATTATTAGCAGAAGCAGATATTTTAGTATGTATGAGCGGTTGGGAAAATGCAAGAGGTTGTAGAATAGAGCATTTAGTAGCAGAAGAATATGGTAAGCAGATAATGGAATTATAGGAGGAATTTGTTATGCAATATTTCCTTAAAGTATATAATCTAAATAAAGAAACATTGGTAGGTTATTATAAATCAACAGGTTTAAGTTGTATTTCTAAATTACCTAAGGGAATCAAATATTGGAATAATAGAGAAGAAGCATTAGAAGTTGCAAGAGATATGAATTATAATGGTTTTATGAGAGATTCTGATGGTAAGTATTATACACCTTTTTGGGTGGTTTGTGGTGACCATACCAAAGAACCTAAAAAGAATACATTTAAAAATCAATTTGAAAATGAAGAAGGAGAGAACAATTATGGTATTGAAGCCTATTTACGACAAAATAGTAGTAAAGATGAAAAATACACAGGAGATACATTCTGAAACAGGTTTGGTATATCAGAAAGACATGAGCCAAACATCAAATACAACCCTAGTTGCTGAAATAGTTGCAGTTGGAGATGGAAGATTATTAAGTGATGGTTCAATAGTACCATTAAAAGTAAAAGTAGGAGATAATATTGTTATATCTAAACATCAAGGAGAAAGTTTTAGTGATGGTAAAAATGAATATACAATATTATCTGAAAGTCACGTATTATCAATAATTGAGGAGGATAACCAATAATGAATGGTATTGAAATTACAGATATAAAGATAAAAAAATTAAATAATTTAGGAAGATTAATAGGAGAAGCATCTATAACATTAAATGAATGTTTGGTAATACATAATATTCAAATTATTCAAACAGATGAGAGAAGATTTATTAGTTTTCCACATAAAAAATTACATGATAAGATAGTAGACACAGTACATCCGATAACAAGAGAATTTAGGAGTTATGTTGAGGATAATATTTTTGAAATGTTTGATAGGGGAGAGGTAGATGAAAGTATTAGATAATGGTATTGAAATTGGTGAATTATCAAAAATACATTTAGAAGAAAATGATATTGTAGTTTTTGATTTTAAAGATAAAACTTTAAACCAAGAATCTATAAATAATATATATAATAATATGAAATCTATTTTTCCTAATAATAAGATTCTATTTAAAAATAATGATGTTGAGATTAAAATTATAGAAGGGAGAAAAGATAATGAGTAAAGATATTAAGTTTGGTGATGATGCTCAAAAATCAATTATAAAAGGTATAAATTCTGTTTCAAATATTGTAAAAACAACAATAGGACCAAAAGGTAGAAATGTTTTGATTAGAGAGAATGGAAGCATTCCAGTAATAACAAATGACGGTGTTACGATAGCAAAATCAATAAAATTAAAAGATAATACAGAGGATGCAGGAGCAGCACTAATAATATCTGCTGCAAATAAAACAAATATGGTAGCAGGAGATGGAACAACAACTACAACTGTATTAGCATCTGAAATGATAAATAAGGGTTTTGAAACATTAAGTAACTTAAACTTAAATCCAGTACAAATACAAAAAGAATTAAATAATATAGCAGAAGATATTAGTAATAAATTATTAGAAAGTGCTATTGAAGTTAAAGATGATGAATCAATTAAGAGAGTTGCAACTATTTCAAGTGGTAATGAGAAAACTGGCGAACTTATTGCAGATGCATTTAAACAAGCTGGTGAACATGGAACAGTAATTGTAGAAGATAGTAAAACTGGAATTACAGGTTTAACTTCTGTAATGGGAATGAGATTACCAAATGGCTCTGTATCTCCATATTTATTAGAAAGAAGAACACTTGTATCAGAGATAGATGATGTTAGTGTTTTAATATCAAAGGATAGACTAGATAATGTACCAGATTTATTACCTATATTAGATACTTGTAATAAAGAAGGCAGAAGATTGCTAATTATATGTGAAGATATAGATGTTGAACCTTTAAATTTTATTGTAATGAATAAAGCTAATGGAGCATTAAATGTAAACATTATTAGACTTCCTGGATTTAATATGGACTTAAAAAATTCTATGATAGATGATTTATGTATTGCAACAGGTTCCACAACAATTAGTAGAGAGGCAGGAAGACCTATTAAATCATTTAATTCTTCTTGGTTTGGTGAATTAAGTAGTGCAAAAATAGAATTAGATGAAACAATATTAAAATTTAAAGATGTAAATTCTTTTGGAGTTAATTTATTAGAAGATAGAACTGCAAGAGTTGAGGAACTATTAGAACAGAAAAAGACTTTAGGTGTAGGTAAGGATACAACTCAATATGATAAAAGGATTGCCAATTTAGCTGGTGGAATATCTGTTATAGAAATAGGTGGAAATTCAGACGTGGAAATAAAAGATACTAAATTAAGAGTTGAAGATGCTTTAAATTCAGTCAAAGCAGCTATGGAAGAAGGAATTGTTGCAGGTGGTGGATATAGTTTATTAAAAGTTGCTAATGAAATATCAGAAGATTTATCAAACATGTCATTAGAAAAAGCAACAGCTTATACTATAATGCAAGAATCTTTAACCAAAGTTACACAACAAATTGCTAACAATGCTGGATTTGATGGTAAAGATGTGGTAATGAAATGTATTGAAATACAAAAAGGATTTAATGCTTTAACAAATGAATATGAAGATTTAATTGAAACTGGTGTTATAAATGCAGTAAAAGTTGATAGATATTGTGTTTTAAATGCTGCTAGTGTAGCAGGAACTATACTTACTATGGGTGGTGCAATTATAGAGGAAAATGAAAAAGACCAAAATTTATTACAACTTATTCAACCAAATGTACCAATAATATAGTAATAAGGTGGTAGAAAACCATGAAATTGAATCAAAAATATTTAAGGTGTAAAAGATGTCATAGAAGGTTGAAAACAGAAGAGGCACAAAAAAGAGGGTATGGTTATCACTGTTTTCAACTATACCTTGAAGAGAGAAAGAAAAAGAGTAAAAATTTAATAGATATTGCAGAGGAAATGAAACAAGGTAATATCTAAAATTGGAGTGAGATATGATGAAACAAAGTGATTTTGAAAAGAAATTAAATAAGGTACTTACAGAGGAAGAACATTATGTTCTTAATATCTTATTGCTATCATATCTAACCAATGATGAAAGTTATAAAGATATAGCAGAATTATGCTTTATGTTTGATGAATATTCTAATTTTAAAAAATTTATAAAATATTATGGTGGTAGAACTTTAAAGATACCAACACAAGAAGAGTTAAGACTTGCATTGAAACATTTACTATTATTCCAATATGTAAAAATAGATGGTGCAGATTTTGAAGATAGCTATAAAAGAGTTAAACTAAAAGAACTAAATATTAGTAAGGAAGATGCAAGTAATACTATTGAAAGATTTTACAATTACTTAAAGGAGAATGGAAATCAAGTATTTAGAGGTAGAAAAAGAAATAGATTATTTTAGGGGGTATATATGAAAATAATAACAAAGCCTAAAGTATATTTATATCCTACTAGATACAGATATGATATTGTAAAGAATATATTTTGTTTAGATGAAAGTATTATTAAATATCTACAAGCAGATATTATAAGTCATAGGGTAGAAGTTAAATCTGATATGTTAAGTAAAAGAATTGAAGAAAGAATATCTAAAATAAGTATAGACTATGACAATAAAGTAAATAAAATGCTAGATAGATTAATTATAAATAATGACCTTGAAAAATATTCTATTGAAAACTTAAATAGATTAGTAACTTCTGTAATGAGAGTAACAAAATCATTAAGCAGTTCATTAACAAGTATAGTCATTGGTTTGGAGGATATAAAATAATGATAGTATCAGCATTTGCAGGTGTAGGTAAAACTACACTTGCTAAAAAATATGGTAAAGATGTTATAGATTTAGAAAGTGGAAATTTTAAATGGTTAGAAAATGGAAATACAGAGGCAACAAAAGGAGATAATAAAAGAACACAAAATCCAAAGTATCCTATAAACTATTTGGAAGCGATAAAGAAAGCAAATGCAGAATATAAAGTTGTTTTAATAAGTCAACATTCTATAATAAGAAAGTGTCTTGATGCTGTTAAATTAGATTATGTATTAGTTTATCCAAATATAGACATGAAAGATGAATTTATACAAAGATATAAAAATAGAGGTAATAATGAGAATTTTATAAATCTTATTTTAAATAATTGGGATAGCTGGATATATGATTTAGATAATGTTCAAAATCATACTAAAATAGTTTTGAATAAAGGTCAATATTTAACAGATTTTGTTGTAGAATTAGGACTTGAAGAAAAAGTTGAAGAATCTATTTCAGATGAAATTATTGAACAAGTTACAGATGAAATTGTGGATAATGTGGATAACAATGTGGAAAACTTACCACAGATTTTAGGTAATAAAGATATAACTATTTCAGATATGATGGATGATAAATTTTATATAGATGACCTTACTTTGAGGGAGTTTAAAGTAGTTGAAAATAAAGTAAGAGCAGGAATGCTAATACAAGCAAAAAATAGATTAACTCGAGTAGATAAACTTTTAAATACATTAAATACATTAGAAGATGAGTTGTTTAATAGAATTGAGGAAGATATATCAACGATGAGATTAGATAGAATTATGGAAACAACAAAATTTATCAGCACACTCATAAAAGATACTAATGATATGATAATGTCTGTTATAGGAAATCCAAAGCTACAAAATTTCTTTATCGTAGATAACAGTAGTAATGTTACAGTTGAAGATACAAATGGATTAGATGTAGTTAAAAGAAAGAAAATTAGACACGCTGTTCAGGTAGTACTTGAAAATATAGATAAAGTTGAGAATGGAAATTTACAAGATATATCAAATCCAAATATTATAGTACAATCTAACAATCAAAAGGAGGATAATACAAATGTCAATACCTAAACCATCTCAATATGAATGCGATAATATGCAAAATGGTGATATTGTAATGGTACAAAGAAGACCATTTTTATATAAGTGGTTTAGGAACACTTTTCAGAAAGATAAGATAAAAATAAAAATAAGACCAGTATTAACCTCTGATGATAGGATTGAAGTATATCAAGAAGATTGCACATTGGTATTTAGCTGGGAGATAAATGGAAAAAGTGAATATAATGATGAAGTACCATATTATATAGGTTATAATGGTAGATTTTCTAAAAAAGTAAATAAGCTTCCAACATTACAAGTTGGAAGTGAAAATACTTATATTATGTTACAAAATAAGTTATCTATTTTAATACCAACAACATATTTAAGAGATGCAATAAATAAGATGGATAATGTTAGAAATAATATAGATGTAGAAAGACAGATGCAACAAGCTATTAAATTTTCAAGATATAAGGGTGATTTCTTTAAGAAAAGGTGCAAGGAATTAAATTTAAGTGAGTGGGTATTAACATATTGCTCTATATGTGGAAACTCTGTTAAAATTAAATTTGATAATGATAAATTACATATAGTAAATACATGTGATTGTGGAAATACACAAATACTAGAAGAAGATATTACTTGGGATACGGTTGCATATTTATTTAATAGCCAAGTTCAACCACTTATTGCAAAAAAGTATAAGGAATTTTGGAAGATTTAAGGTGTTTTTATGAAAACAAGTGAGATATATGATAGATATAAAGAATTATGTAATTGTAATGAGTTTATTTGTAGTCAATCTGAGTTAAATGATTTTATGCTTTGTGGTTTAATTATAGAATCAGGTAAAAATAAATATATATTGAGAAATACAGATAAATCTAAAATAACTATAATAAAAGACCCAAATTTAGAATTTGATATAGATTTAAGTTCATTAATAAATATAGATTTAAGTAAGTTTGGTACAAATAAGGTATATTATATGTCAAATGATACATATAATAAGTATAAAGAGAATAATTTAATAATAAATAAAGATGGTTATGATTTTTATAGATTATTTTCAAATGAATTATGGCTTGTAAAAATTTTATAAAAACACTTGACATATTTTAAAACTTATAGTATAATCATAATATAATAGGTAAATAATAAGGTAGGAGGATATAATATGATTATAAGTAAGTGGTTAGAAGAGGTAAATAAAAATAATTTCCCATCAAAAGAAAGACAATTAGACTTGGGTTGGATAAGTTGGGAATGTGCAGTTAATTTATTAGATAGTAAGAATAAATATACACAATTTGTATTAGAAAGGCTAAATCAAGATATACAAGATAATTATGATATATCTTTTACAAACAGATTACAAAAAGAAAATTTTGGGTGGACATATACAACATATCATTTTAAGTCTACAAAAAGAAATTTAGATATAACAAAACAAGATTTTACTATGATGTATAGATATAATATTTATGAGAATGGGAAGTTAATAAAAGAGATAGAAGAAAGAGAAGATTTAATTGTTTGGTTAAATGAAAATCTATAATTTATAATAAGTAAAGGTATGCTTTTGCATACCTTTTATGGTCTGAAAGATGTTAATAATATTGAGGATAAAACTCTATTAAGATGTTATAAAATATAGGAGGTACTACATATTATGAATGAAGAAGATATTGATAAGAGATGGCATGAATATGTTGATTTGTTACTGAAAACAAGAAGAGAAGGAATAGAGGGTTTGATAGAATGGTTAGATAACTCTGATTTTAAAACAGCTCCTGCAAGTACAAGGTATCATCTAAACTGTAAAGGTGGTTTGTTAGAGCATTCTTTAAATGTTTATTATTGTTTTTCAAAAGATTTAAAACCTTATATAGATTTATTACAAATACCTGAAGACACTATTATATTAACTTCATTATTACACGATATTTGTAAGGCAAATACATATATAACAGAGATGCGAAATGTTAAAAGAGATAATGAATGGGTACAAGAACCATTTTATAAAACAGATGACTTATTACCTTATGGACATGGTGAAAAAAGTGTTTTAATTATTCAAAATAGAGGTGTTAAGTTGAGTGCAATAGAATCAATGATGATTAGATGGCACATGGGATTTTCGGATAGAATGCCTTATGATGTACTTACATCTAATGCTTTTGAAAAGTATCCACAATCTTTATTATTGCATACTGCTGATGTAATGGCTACTTATTTTGTAGAAGGAAATTCAGAAGGAATGGATAAGTATAGTCAATGTGGGTTTAATGATTTATTTTTAGGAAGGTGTGCAACAGATAGTATCAAAAAGCCTAAAGAACAAAAAGAAATTGTTGCTGATGGTTTTAAATACGAATTAGCACCTGTAGATGCTGTTGTAGATAATATAAATATAATAATAGTAAATGATTATAAAGGACAGCCTATTAAAGTATATGCACCACATAAAGATGGGTTGCCATTTTAGGAGGATATAAATATGAAATATAAATTATCTAAATACAGATTAACAATTCCACAAGAAATAAGAGAACATACTAATATAACCAGAGATGGTTATATTGATATATCGTTTGATGATACTACAGGAAATATTATAATAAGTAGTATAAAAAATATAGAAATTAAAGAAGAACAAAAAATTAAACAAGAGAATAAACAAAAAGAAACTAAAGTGAATCAAGTTAAATCTAAAAAGCCTAGAAAAATAGAAGCAAATTATATGGATGCTGATAAGTTATATAAAGCATATTATAGTCCGTGTGGATTGCTTGTAAGAACTAAAAATTCTTATGTAAAAAGTGCCTGTGAAAGGTGTCAAGGAAAACTTGTAAAAGAATATGAAGATAGAATAGATGTACAATGTGGTTATGTAGATAAGAAAGCAATTAGAGATGAAATTGTATATGAAATAACAAAAAGAGTTCACCCAGAAATAGAAAATGTAAAGAAACAAAGGAAAGAAGAAATGGAAACTGTAACGAATAATATAAAAGAAGCAGTAAAAGTAATTGATAAAAAAGTAAAGAAATTAAATAAGAAAGATAAGCCAAAAAGACGTACTGCTGATAACACTACAATAAAACCTATTAGGGCAGGTAATGATATGCTTTTAAAATGTAAAGAGTGTGGTCAACTTGTTAAAAGTGGGTTTTATGTTGACAAAGATATATTATGTAAAGAGTGTACAGTAGATGATTTTAAAAAATATATGAAAAAGAGAGGTAAATAAAGATGTTTGATTTATTAAGTGCAAAATCTTTGGATAAAGAAAGTGTTGAGTTAATAAGACCTAATGAAATAATTATTGCAGAAAAGGATGACGAAAAAGGTAGAATATATACTATTGAAAAAGGAGCAAATAAGTATCTATATAAACAATTAGGTGTTACTGCAAGTTTGAGTAAAGAATTATTTAAAATAAATAAAGATTTTTGGAAAAATGTTATAGATTACCAATTAGAAGATAAAGATGGAAAACGTGCACCATTTAAGTTTGAAGACGATAATGTTAGATATTTAGTTGATAATAATTATAGTTTAATTGATATGACTATAATGTCTGATGATTATTTTGATGATTTTAAGTCTAAATTAGATATGTTTATGATGGAGGTAAATTCATTAGAACATACTAGAAAATTTTATGTTGAAGGTAATGGTGGATTAGTAAAATTAGTTTTATATAGGGCAGATGCAAATATAGCAGAAGATACATATACACCAGTAGTTATACTAGAAGTAAATAATAAAAAAGCAGAATACTCAATATACACAGGAATTCTAATATATAAATCATTTACATTTATTCCATCGATGAATCCTGTTGCTACTTATCAATCTTATATAGATTTTGTATGGGGATTAAATATTTTAGGAACACTTGAATTATCTGAAAATAGTGCTGAAGAGTTATATAATTCATATTTAGATTTTAAATCAGGACATATTGAAATATCTGCAAGAGAATTAATTAGAATATTAAATAAAGTTGGCTATAAATTAGAATTAAAAGAAGATATGTCATTAGATGATATTGACAAATTACAGGATGAAGAATCTAATATGACAATTAAAAACTTTTTCAACTCATTTAAAATGTCAACAGGAGAAACTGCTGAAGATATTTTAAATTTGAGTGAGGTTAAAAAGATTTTTAGATATAATAATTTAACCATAGTAGATTTATTAGAAATTCTTTCAAAAGAATATTTAAAGGATGATGGGGCTAAAATAACTGCTCAAATATTAAGTGATTTGGTATTTGGATTATATACAAAGAAAATAGATAATATAGATGCTAAAAGCATTATAGATGATATAAATAATAGATAGAGGTGTTACAAGTGTCATTTTCATTGAGTAATCTTCCTAGAGTAAAGGAAATTAAAAAACAAGATGGATTAGCAAAAAGGGATACTATTGCTAAGTGTTTTGCATTAATAAAAAGTCAAAATAATGTTACAGAAATAGTGAAAAATGCACTAGAGGTTTATTTAGAAAATAGATTAAATAATACATCTAATACTAATCTATCTTATAAATTATTCAAGGATAATATTATTGAATTATTAGAATATTGTTGTAATAAAAGTGTAGATGATATTAAAAAAGAAGATGTTTTAAATAATGAAAAGTCTATATTACAACATTTAAAATGGTGTACTGAATATGGAAATACAAAAAGATTAATATGGATTGAAGATGATTTCAATGTATTATCTAAAACAAAAGATTCCAAAAGTATGGGGAAAGTAAAAGTGTTTGAAGATAGTGATGAGGACATCTATAACTATTTTGAGATAAGGAGAAGACTACATGGATGATGAAATAGAGTTTATAGAGAGATTAGCACCTGACCTAGAAAAGTATGAAAATAGAGAATTTAAACTTAGTAGATATAACTTATATAAAAAATATATGGAACAATCTGAAATACCAAAAATATATAGATATGAAATAATACAAAACCCATTTATAAATAGCCCAGCATTTAAAGATGCTGATGTTAAAGATTTTGTAAATGATGTAACAGATTTTATATCTGGAGAATTTAATTGTATATTTAATTTTTCATGTTATATAGATACAGATATTTTAGCATCTCATATTATACAAAACTACATAAAGAACTATTTGGTACAAGATAAGCCAATGAAAAGAATAATATATATAAATGTACCTTTATTGTTAAGCGATTTTAAAAAGATGATTGGGTATAATATGGATGATATGGAAAGAGATTTTTCACATAATATAGATACTATAAGAAAAGGTGTAGAAAATGCAGATTTAATTATATGGGATAGAATGACTATGATAAGTACAGAGTATGATAGAGCTGAGTTATATAGGATATTATCTGTTAGACATAAGAAAGGATTAAGTAACCTATTTTTTATTACTGGTGGTAAGCAGGATGCAATAAAAAACCTATCTACGAATATAGTAGATTTCTTATATGGCAAAGGTATGGTAAACATAAATTAGTATAGAAAAGAGGTTCAATATGTTTGATAGAGGTGAATTAGAGTATGCACTTCTTTTGAAAGTTGTGCAAGAGAAAAGATTTGAGATATTGTTAAAAAATGATATAACTGTTGAACAATTTAGTGATATGGGTAAGGTAATGTATAGACATATCGAAGATTACTTAGATAAGTATTCTGAATATATGCATGTAAATCAGTTACTAAAAATGTTCAACATAGAACCTGAATTTTATACAGATTTAATGAATTTTGGAAATACAGAATTTTTAATAAAGCTTTTAAAAGGAAGTGTTGCATCTGAGGAAATTACAAATGAATTACAATTATTAAATTCAAATTCAGGTTTGGTTGGAAGTCAACCAATGGAATTTATAAAAAAGTTTGATGAAACAAATGACAGATTAAAAAGTATTGGTTTAGTTAAAAAGTCTGTAAATTTGTTAGATGATATAGATGAAATTTTACAGTTAGATGTAAATAATGTAATAAAGACAGGATTTAAAGAATTAGATAATAAGTTAATAGGCTGGAATAAAGGGGAAGATTTAATAGTTTTGATGGGTAGACCTGGACAAGGTAAATCATTTTTAGGGTTAAAATTTGCTTTATCTGCAGCTCTTCAGGGTAAAAGAATTGGAATATACTCTGGTGAGATGTCAAAAGCTCAGGTACAAAGAAGATTATTAATGTTAAATAAATTAGGTAGGGCTTGGAGTGATAAAGAATCATTAGATGATATGAGAAGTAAACAATTAAATATGACACTTTTAACTCAAAGAGAGTTACAGGGAAAGGCAAATGTTAAAGATTTAGAACAAATGATAGCAAAAGATGAATTAGATTTTTTATTTGTTGACCAATTATCATTAATGGATGATTATCGTCCAAAAGTATATGATACTAGAACTAGATTTTCAAATATCTCAGCAGACTTATTTACACTATCTACAAAGTATCAAATACCAATAATATTAGCAGTACAGAGTAATAGAGATGGTGGTATGCAAAAAGATGCACCATTACTTGAAAATATAGCAGAATCTGACGCAGTAGGGCAAAATGCTACAAGAGTTATAGGTATGAGAAGGGAATCTAATATTTTGACAATGAATATATCTAAAAATAGATATGGTGATGATACCTTTATGCAGAAATATGATGTTGAGTTTGCATTAGGTAAATTTACACCATTAATAACAACAGATATACCAAAACCAGTAGCAGGTCAATCTCAAACAAGAAGAACATTAGGTTCTAGTACATTTAGATAAATGGAGTTAAATTATGTATGATGTGCAATATATTGAAAATTTAAGAGATTATATATTTTCAAAAACAGGAAAATATTATTTTAAAAATATTAGAGATGGTAAAGAAAATATATTAGTTACTTGTCCGAAACATAAAGAAGGACAAGAAAGACATCCAAGTTGTGGTTTTTCAAAAATAGACAAAGATAATATATCTGCTGGATTTTTTCATTGTTTTAATTGTGGTTTTACTGGAAATACCTATGATGTTTTAAAGATGATATTGGGTGCAGATTTCAATAGGGATGAAGTAGATTCAAAATTAGGAATTGATGATTTAGAATTTGAATACAGATTAAATGCTAACCCAGTTTTATTTACAATTCCAAACCTAACTCCTACTAAATATGTTAGTAGAAATGAATTAAAACAATATAGATATTATTCAAAGTATTTAGAAAGTAGAAATATATCAATGAATACAGCTAATAAATATGATGTTGGGTATGATGTAAGAACAGATGAGATAACATTCCCTATAAAAGATAAATATGGTAATTGTCTTGCAGTTGGTAGAAGAAGTGTTCAGAATAAAAGATATGAATATCCAAAAGGTTTTACAAAGCCAGTATATGGTGTATATGAGTTACCAAGTAGAATGGATAATTTTTATGTTTATGTAGTTGAAGGACCTTTTAATTTATGGAGTTTATATGAGTATAAAAAGTGTGGTGTTGCTTTATTAGGAACAGGAACAAAAAATCAATTAGAACAACTATTAACTATAAATTGTAAAGGTTATGTATTAGCATTAGACGGTGATTCTGCTGGTAGAAAGGGAAATATGAAAATTGCTAAATTTCTATTAAAACATAAAAAAAGTGTATTTGTTGCATGTGTACCAGATTTTGAGGATATAAATAGTATGACATCTCAAATGTTCAAACAAATGGAAATAATGGAATATTGGGATTGGTTCCATACCATAACAAATAGATTTAATAGTTATGAATATAATACAAATGAGGATTTGACCTACGAAGATTTTATAGATTAATTTAGATAATTACATCTAAATAAGATGTTATTATATATGAGGATATATTCCTTAAAATTTTTAAGTAAGCTCAATTTAGGGGATGAGCTCCCAGGCAAAGAAAGGAGAAATGTAACAATGGGAAAAATATCATTGGAACAAGCAGGTAAATTAAATTCAGGAGGTGGAAAATACTTTAGTCTAAAAGCTGATGAAAGTAAGCAAGTAAGATTCCTATGGGATAGATGGGAAGAAGTTGGAAATGATTATTGTTATGGTGTACATGAAGTTAGTCATAAAACAGCAGATGGACAAATAAGATGGAATACTATTGATTGTCCTAAAACATCTGACCCTAATGCACATTGTAAATATTGTAATGGAGAGGTAACAAATCACGATGGTAAGAGAAGTGGACAAGTAGGTAGAATAATCATACCTTTATATAATATTGAAGAAGATTGTATTCAATATTGGAAAAAGAGTGATAAATGGGTTACAGGTACATTAAAACCAGTATTAGATGAAGCAGCAAATATGTCAAGTATTGCAAATCAAACTTATAAAATAAAAAGAACTGGAAATGGATTAGATACTACATATTCTGTAATACCAGTCTTAAATGCTTCCGATAATAGAACTAAAAAAGATTTTGGTGAAATAGAAGACCCATATAAACTAAATATGATTTTAAATTATGATGCTAATAATCAAGCACAAGGACAAGTACAAACACAAAATCAACCACAACCAAGTCAAGATTATCAACCAAGAAGAACAACAGAAGTATTTTAGATAGTGGGGTGTATTTATGGCAGATTTGTTTAATTTAACATCAAATCTACAAGCATCTTCTTCTGTTAGAAAAACAAAGAAAAGTGGAGGTATGGGGTTAGGAGAAAGAATAGTAGAGGCTAATGTTTTAGTTGAAAAGAGTTTAGGAAATTATAAAAAATTATGTAGAAAGATTATAACATTAGACGAACTAATCTCATATTTTGAAAATTCAGGAGATATTATTGCAATAGATACTGAAACAATGGGATTAAATTATTTTAGCGATTATATTGTAGGTATCTCAATGAGTGACGGAGGGGATGGTGTATATATCCCTCTTAATCACTCAAGTTATGTATATGGTGGTAGGACTATGGGACAACTTGAGGTAAAAGATGTTGCAGAAGTATTTAAAAAATACAAAGACAGCAAAAAATGGGTTTACCATAATGGAAAGTTCGACCATAATGTATTAAAGACTGCATTTGGATATTGGATGCCTATGCAATATTGGGATACTCTTATATTTGCTCATTTATATAGAAGTAATGAAGAGCATGGTTTGAAGTATCTATATAATAAATATATTGCAGAAGAAGACGAAGGTGTAAATAAATTTGATAAACTATTTAATGGTTTAACATTTGATTTAATTCCAATAGATACAGCAACAATATATGCTGGTAAGGATGCTATAATGACTTATAAATTATTTGAATGGCAAAGAAGTATATTAGATACAGAATTTGCAGAATCGAAAGATTTATTTTTAAATATAGAAAATCCATTATCTTATTATGTTGCAGAAATGCAAAGAACAGGTGTTGAATATGATATGAAAGCATCTGATGAATTAAGTCAAACATTATTGGAACAACAAAAAGAAAAAGAGCAACTTGTTTATGCAGAAATAGATAAATATAAAAGTCAAATAGATGAATATAAAATAACACATCCTAAAAACCCTTTAGAAGACCCAATAAATCTAAAAAGTGAAAAACAATTAAGTACATTGTTTTATCAAATTATAGGATATAAAACAAAAGCAGGGAAAGGTACAGGTAAAGAAATATTGTTAGAATTGAATACACCATTAACTAAAGCATTATTAGAGTTAAGAACACTAACAAAGTTAATAGATGCATTTATAGTAAGTTTACCTGGATTTATAGAACCATCAACAGGAAGAATACATACAAATCTAAATCAAGATGGAACTGAAACTGGTAGGTTTAGTTCTAGTAAACCAAACTTACAACAAATTCCTGCAAGAAACCCAATAGGCAAAAAGATAAGACAATTATTTAAAGCATCTGATGGTTATGTAATGATGAGTTCAGACTTTAGTCAGCAAGAACCACGTATTTTATGTCATTTATGTAATGATGAGCATTTAAGACAGGCTTATGCTGATGGTAAGGATATATATGCTGAAATGGCATCAAAAGCATTTCATAAATCTTATGATGAGTGTAGAGAATTCTATACTGATGAAAATGGGAATAAGATTTTAGGTGATGATGGCGAACCATTATTGAATAAAGAAGGCAAGAAAAGAAGGTCAAAAATAAAAGGTGTATTATTAGGCTTGTTATACGGAGAATCAACTGCTACTATGGCTGAAGGTGCTGGTATATCAACACAAGAGGCACAACAAATAATTGATGATTTCTTTACTGCATATCCTAGAATACAAGAGTATATTAACAGTCAACAGAAATTAGCAAAAGAAAGAGGATATACATTAACCTTATGGGGTAGAAAAAGAATAATACCAAATATACAGAGAGATGAGTTTGAATTCTCATATAATGAGAATAGAAAGGTTGACTTTAATCCTATGTTTTGGAGCGATGATGTTGCAAGTGTAGAGGTTAAAGAAGAAACTAAACAATTTTATATTCAAAAACTACAAAATGCTAACTATACTAAAAGAATGAAAATAATAGAAAATGCAAAATTAGCTGGAATTGATATTAGAGATAATAGAAGTTATATTGCTGAAGCAAATAGAAAAGTTGTTAATAGTATAGTGCAAGGTAGTGCAGCAGATATGAGTAAGTTAGCAATGTTAAAGATAGCAACTAATAAAGAAATGAGGGAATTAGGTTTTAGGCAATTATTCCCAGTACATGACGAAATCATAGGAGAGTGTCCTATGGAAAATAAGGATAGGTGTGCAGAATTAATGAGCCAAATGATGATAGAGGCAGGTGCATCTAAAGTTACAGTGCCTATGAAATGTGACGTTGCAAAATTCCTAAATTGGGAAGGTGACGGTGTTAAATAATTTTATTATAAAGGAGAATTGTTATGGAAGAAAATCAAAATTTTGGAATACCATCAGAAGATAGGGGTGTTCAAATTAATTCAGATGAAGGTGTAAGTATTACAAATAATTATAGTGAAGGTGTTACAGCACAAGCAGTTTATACTCAACCACAAGAACCTATAAATGAAGTGCAAGAAGAGGCACAAGCAGTAAACCAACCACCAGTACAAGCACAACCACAAACAATAATACAAGAAGTAACACCTATGGAAGGAAATGGGTTTAAAGTAAAAACAAGTCTTTTAAAAGAAGCTCTTAAAAAAGCAGATGTTGTAGCAAGTAAAGTAGAATTAGACCCAATTACAGAAGTAGTTATGTTTAGGGTTGTAGGGAATGTACTACAAGTAAGGTCAACAGATAGAGAAAATATTTTAACAGTTAATGTACCAGTTATTCAAGCAACAGATGGTACTATAATTACTTTAAAAATATCCGATATTAAACCATTAATAGACAGATTAAATTCAGAAGAGGTAACAGTTGTTGCAGATAATTTAGTAGCAAAAGTTAGTGTTGCATCTGGGGAATATAATTATAATCAAGCAATAGACTTAACAACTAATTCAGTAATTGTATTACCTGATATAGATAAGGATTCAATATTGATAAATGAAACAGTTGAATTAGATAAATCTCAATTTTTACCACATATAGAATCTGTATATCCTATTATATCTGGATTACCTAATACATCAGCATTATCAGCAATACATTTTGGAGAATTTATATCTGCAACAACAGGAGATAATATTGCAGTTGTTAGAGAAAATCTAACACCTTTATTTAGAACAACTGCTTTTATAAAATCTTCAACAATTAAAGATATAATATCAATGGGAACAGATGATAAAATTCGTATTGGGTTTGGACAATTAAATGGAATTGCAACAATGTGTATATATTCAGGAGAATATAGATTATATTCAGTATTGAAGGAAGAAGAAAGTGAATACCCTATAACAGAAATAAGTGATATTCTAAATTCTAATAAAGGGACAACAATTAAACTAAATAAGGCTAGTTTATTAGGTTCAATAGATAGATTAACATTATTCTTTATATCTTCTGTTGTAAGACAAATATTAGATTTTGAGATTACTAATGGTGTATTAAAAGTGTCAAATGAAAGTAAAGCATTTGAAACATTACCAGTATCATCTACTAATAATCTTAAAATAAAATTTGATGTAAAAGATTTAGTAACTATATTAAAAGCATTAAAAACAGATGATGTCATTATAGAACCAATAGTAAATGGGGACGAACCAGTAACACATGTTCAAATTAGTGATGGTAATAAAAATGCTTATGTTATAGGTGTTGCTATATAATATAAAGGTAGGTGTGTAAAATGAGTAAGGCTAAAAGAATAGGAACAGCTGCTGAAACAGCAGTTGTTAAATATATGATAGAATGTGGATATGCAGATACAAAAAGAGTAGTATTACATGGAAATAGAGATGAGGGAGATATTCATATAGGCTGTAACAGTGAAGGTACTCCTAGTATAATTATTGAAGTAAAATCAAGAAAAAATGAATGTACTTATAAAGAAATAGATGGTTTTATGAAAGAATTAGAAGAAGAGTGTAAGAATACTTGGGGAGATATTATTGTTGATAATGATAGAGTACCATTTTACAAAGCCTACCTTATTGTTAAAAGACCTGGAAAAGGTAAGGTTGAAGATTGGTGGTTATGTTGGTTAAACAGACCACTAAACCAAAAACCTGTAATTGTTAGGTGTAGACTTGGAGATTACTTTATGAAAAAAGAGGTAAATTAATATGAGTAATGACAGATTTCAAATATCAGGAAAAATAGAAGAAAGAAGTCAACCTATACAAGAGGTTGTTGAAAAAATAGTAGATAAGTACTGTAAAGATTTAGATAGAATTATGGAAACAATAAAAAAATGGCTTAATGATGAAAGTAATGCTTTGAATGACCAGGAATTAGAAGATTTAATGATTAGAATACCACTATTTTTATATGATGTTTGTTCTAGTCAGGAACTTGTAGGTTTACAAAGCTCCATTGCAGACCAGATACATAAAGAATCATATTCAGAAGCATTTAGAATGGCAAGGGGTACTATTGCTGATAAAAATAGTGTTGCAGATTTGAACACTAGGAGTGAGCAATTAGAAAAGATTATATTTGATAGGGCATATAAGGGAATTAAACTCAAAATAGAAATGGCAACTGAAATGTTAGCAAGCATAAAGAAGGTACAATCAGCAAGAATGCAACAATATGATATGAGTAGGTTTGCAAGTAATAGAATGTAATAAGGAGGAATTTCATGAGTAGATTAGATGACTTGATGAAGAATGTAAACAAGAAATATGGAGAGGTAATTACAGAAGGACAAGCAGAGTTAGTTTATGATAAAATACCTTTTACTGCACCTAGACTAAATTACATGACTTATGGTGGTTTAGTTGAAGGAAGATTTCACATGTTTGCAGGAACAGAGGGTAGTGGTAAAACCCTTACAGCATTAGATGTATGTAAAAATGCTATGGAAAAATACCCAGATAAAAAAGTATTTTATGCAGATTTAGAACAAACATTAGACCCAGTATGGGGATTAAAAAATGGTGTAGATATAAATAAATTCATAATATTTAAACCAGATGTATGTGAAACAGAGATGGTATTAGATACTTTGGTAGAAGCAATTAAAACAGAGGAATGTAGTTTAGTAGTATTGGATAGTATTCCAACGATGGTATCAGGACAAATAATGGGTGATAGTGTAGGACAAAATAAGTATGGTGGAAATGCTCAAGCAATAGCAAGATTTTGTAATAAAGTACAGGGATTAATTAGACGTACAAATACAACAGTATTATTTATAAACCAAGTTAGAGATGACTTAAATTCTCCTTATGGTGGATTTATAACTCCTGGAGGTAGAGCCTTGAAATTTGCATTATCAACATGGCTTGAATTTAGAAAAGGTAAATTTATAGACATAGATGGAAAAGAATTAACAAATAGTGCAGAAAATCCAGCAGGTAATCTTGTAAATGTTACATTAAAGAAAAGTAAGGTATGTGTAAGTGATAGAAGATTAGGATATTATACTTTGAATTATGTACATGGAATCGATACTATTGCAGATTATGTTGAAATAGGTTTGCAAGTTGGTGTACTAAATCAAAAGGGTTCATTCTTTGATGTTATTGACCCAGAAACAGGTGAGGTACTTAACCCAAATAAAATACAAGGAAGAGTAAAATTGAAAGAACAACTTGCAGAACATAAAGATTGGATTGACCTTATAGATAACCAATTACAAGATAAAGAGATAGAAGATTTAATATCTAAAGCAGAATTAGATAAAGCAAATTTATATCTAAACGATTCAAAGGACACAGATTAGTGGAAACAAAAGAACAAGAGTTAGGGAGATATAAGCATGAGGTACATTGTTATTTAGATACATTATGGCTTATATCTTCTAATAAATCACAAGCAAGAAATTCTTGGTATAATTGGTTAGCCTTGCAAATGGGTAAAGATAGAAAAGACACACATGTTTCAAAGTTTGATTTAGAAGACTGTAAATTAGCATTACATATTTTAAAGAAAAAATATATACAATTAACAGGTAAGAGAAATATATCAAAATCTCAAAAGAAGGCTATGGGAAGGAGGAAAAAGTAATGTATATTACATATAGTATATTTAGAAGTAAAAATGGTGAACACATTGATACAAGAAAAATTAGCTTACCAATAGGAGATTTTAGACAACTGCTAAATTTAGATGGAATTATAGTATCTGTTTTGAAGAGAGATATTGAATCATTACCTATTATTAAAAAATTTGGTACTGCTTATGTAGGAGAAACAAGATGTATTGAATTTGAGATAGTAGATGAAGATAATACAGATGCAATGAATGAAGAACAATTTAGAGAGTATTTTAAAGATATTTCAAATGTACCTCTTAAATGGTCAAAGAAGGAGAATGTTGAAAATGAAAAAGAAAGTACCAACAAGACAAGTGAGCACAAAACAAGAAAAAGCAATAGCAAAACAACTGAGAATGAAAAGAACAAGTAATTCTGGTGCAACTCCCTATGATAAAGGAGACCTACAGGATGAAAGATGGGTTGTAGAGGCAAAAACTTGCATGCAACCCAAGAAATCATTCTCTATTAAAAAAGATTGGTTAGATACATTGAGAGAAGAGATGTATGCTTCAAATAAAGATTATAGAGCACTATGTTTTGATTTTGGTGATGAGAAAGATAGGTACTATATTTTAGATGAGGGTACATTTTCTTATATAAAGGAAATACTAGATAATCAAGAATAAAGATGTTATAATTACTGATATAATAAGTTTAGGAGGCATTTTTATATGAGTAAAGAAAGCTGGGCTGTACAATATAGACCCAAGTCGTGGGATGCATTAATTCGGACAGCCACATATTAGAAAGATATTAGAAAATCAAATACAAACAAATAATATAAAACACGCATATTTATTTTGTGGTGGTGCAGGTACAGGTAAAACAACATCAGCAAGAATAGTTGCAAATTTAATTAATGAAGGTAAAGGAAGACCTATTGAATTGGACTGTGCTAGTAAAAATGGTGTTGAGGATGTAAGGGATATTATAGAAGAAAGTAAACATAAACCTTTTGATTGTAAATATAAGATATTTATAATGGATGAATGTCACATGTTATCTACAGGTGCTAATAATGCACTGCTAAAGATATTAGAGGAACCTCCAGAGTGGGTTATCTTTATATTTTGTACTACTGACCCACAAAAGGTAATAGGAACTATTCATAGTAGGGTACAAAAACTAGCATTTAAGAAAGTAAGTGTACCAGATTTAGTATCTAATATGAAAAGAATATTAAGTAATGAAGGAATAACAACATATACAGAAGAGGCTTTAACATATATTGCTAGATTAGCAAAAGGTGGAGTTCGTGATAGTGTTACAACATTGGAAAAATGTTATGACTATGATACAAATATAAATATTGAAAATGTTATTACTGCTACTGCTGGTGGTGTTACAGAAGATATGCTTATGAATTTTATGAGTTTGATTTATGATAAAAAAGCAAAAGAATCGATATTAGCTTTAAATGATATTTATATGAGTGGTATTGATATGGCTTTATTCAATAAATTATTTAAAGAGTTTATACAAGATTGTATAATATATCTTATTGTATTAAATGGGAATATAACAACATTATCAGAGAATGCAATACAAATATTAAATAGTGGTAGATTTGATAGAGTTATTTTAGGAGATATATTACAAAGTTATAATAATAAAAATGGAAATCTATTTTCAGATGAAATGAAAGTTATGATAGAGGGGTGGATTATAAAAGTATGTACTTAGTAGGACAAACAAAGAATTTAGATTTAATTAAAAATTGGACTACAATGCCTAGTTTCCTTATAGTACAAGGGAATAATGATATGGGTAAAACATATTTTATAAAATATCTATGTAAAAAGTATGGTTTAGGCTATATGCTGTTGGATAATAAAGTTGATACTATTAGGAAATTAGTATCAACTACAAAACCTAATGGGAATATAGTATATCATTTTAAAGATTTCCATCTAGCAAGTTTAGGTGCTAAAAATGCTTTGTTAAAGATAACAGAGGAACCATTACAAGGTAATTATATAGCAATATCAGGTTTAAAACAAATAGATACATTAGAGAGTAGGGCAAGAATATTAAAAATGCAACCATATTCAGATAAGGAACTACATGATTTTATAGATAAATCTAGTTTAGATAAGAACATTGTTGAAAGACTTTTAAAATACAATTTTAGAACACCATCTACATTATTGAAGTATGGAAGTTTAGAAGATATTGACGATATACTATCATTTGCAGAATATACAGTAACAGATATACTTCATCTAAATCAAACGGATATAAATAAGATTGCATCAAAATTTGATAGAAGCTATGAAAAAGGAAAAATAGATAAAGCATTAGTATTTGTTGAAATACTATGTAATTTATTAGAATCTCAAATGTTAAAGAAAAATTATTTATCATTTGCAGAAGAATTTAATGTACTATTCCAAGTTAAACACATGCTTAGCCAAGGTGTAAATTTTAACAGAAGATTACTATTACAAAGTGCATTTGAAAGTTTATTATTTAAGGGGTAGATATGAAAAATATTAAGAACTTAAAAGAAGATATATTGAATAAGTCTGCTGGTAATTTATTTGTGTTTAATGGAACAGAGTGGGCTATAAAGAAACATTATATAGATAAAATAGCAGAGGATTATAAAGTTATAAAGTATTTAGATAATACAATAGATTTAGCAAATAATATGATTACAAAGGGTTTGTTTAAGAAGAAGACTTTATATGTAGTACCACATGACCTAGAATTTTTAAAAGCAACAGGAAAAGAATTTGATGAGATTATAAGAAAAGTAAAAAGTAGTGATAATGGTGCAATATGGATATATTCTGCTGAAATTCCAAAAACATTTATAACTCATTTTGATGAATATATAACAGATTTTGAGGAAGTAGAAGATGATATATTTAAAGAACTGATATTACATGAAATAAGTTTAAGACCAGACCATGTTAATATGCTATGTATAAATTGTAAAAGAAATTATGGAATGGCATTGATGGAGATTGATAAGATAAAAAGTTATGCACAGTATGAAAATGTGTCAAATGATGTTGCTTTTGATGATTTATATATGCACGGATTACTAAATATAGAGAAGGAAAAATTTAGTTGCCAAGATTTTATGAATCATTTCTTAATAAAAGATTTTAAAGGATTATATAAAAGTTTAAAAGCATTATATGATACAGACTTTAAAGATGTGTGGTATCATTTAGAAGAAATGGTACAAGATTTAAAGATTGCTTATTGTTTTGTTAAGTATGGGAAATGGGAAGGTGCTAAAAGAGCTTATGATGTTGAGAACTTATTTTGGGGTAGAATAAAAGAATTAAGAGATACCATTGCATTTAGTACAATAGATTATAAAACTATATGTAATATCCCATGGACAGAAGATGATTTACAATGGTTAATTCTAAATATATCTAGGTATGATAGTTTGGTTAAACAGGGTAAAATAACAGATAGAGAAGTAATTGAAAATATATTCTATTATCTTGTATAAGATTATATAAATTTTTATTAAACACTTGACATATTTTAAAACTTATAGTAGTATGTGATATGCTAATTATAAATTTTAAATTTGAAAGGTGGTGTAGCTATGTCAATACAAAATAATACAGTTGCAGAAGTAATTAAGAAGTCTCTTGAAGATATTGGGCATCAAAATGTAAATGTTTGGTTTGAAGATTCTGATGGAGAAAATAAATACAGTGGAGGATGGGTTTTTACTTCTAATACTATTATAGATGGTGTTGAACACAATTATTTTGATGTATTAGGAAATGATATAAATGATATTTCTTTAAATATTGAAAATTATAGAATTATCAAATAAATGTCAAATTTCAAGGAATTGTGTTATATACAATTCCTTTTAAATATTCATAGAAAGAGATGGTTTGTATGGGAAGATATACAGATAGGAATGTAAATAAGACAGCAAGAGCAGGTTATATAAGAAAACAATTAGAAGATTATGGACATAAGAATATAGAGGTATGGTGGGAACCTATACGAAGAGGTTGTGAAATGTCTGGTTATGAGGGTGGTTGGTTCTTTTGTAGTAACTGGTTAGATGAGAATGAAGAAGAGTACGATTATTTTGAACCAATAGGATATAATTTTCAAGAAGCATTGGAGAATATAAAAGAGTATGATTTAAGGGAGGATTAATATGAACTTAGGGGAATTTAAGAAAAAGATTGATTATATGTATGAAAGATATGGTGGGGACATTGATGTTACAGTAGATATAATAGCAGACGAAGAATTAGATGATACTTTATATATAACAGAAAGTGATATATGGACAGAAGAAATAAGAGATGTAACAGAAGTATTAAATATTCCACCACACAGGCATAATACAGTAATAGATTTAGATAAAGAACCAGAGTTAGTTTCTGGTATATGTATTTCAAATCATATTATGGAAGATAATAATTGGGGGATGGTGAGTGATAATGTATAAACCAAAAAGAGGATTATGGACATCTGAGGATGTAAGTCCACAGCACCCAGACAGGGCTATGGATTTTGTTGCAGATTATATTTTAGATAAATATGTAGAATTAGACCCAAAGGCTCATGTTGCAATAGATGGTACAAATAAAAATGAATGGGTTATCCTAACAGGAGAAATATCTTCAATAATAGAAGTAGATATAGAAGAATCTGTAAAGGAAGCATATAGAATTTTAGGTTATGAATTTGAACCAAGAATAATGAATTTAGTGTATAAACAATCTCCTGATATAGCACAAGGAATAGAAAAAGACGATGAAGAAATTGGTGCAGGTGACCAAGGGATAATGATAGGTTATGCAAATATAGAATCCGATGAGTATTTACCATTAGCCTTATACTTATCAAAAAGAATAATTAGTAGATTATATGAAGCAAAAGGACATTATCCATTTCTAAAAGGAGATATGAAGGCACAAGTTACAATAGATTATGATAAAGATGAACCAGAGGTACATACAGTAGTTGTTGCTTGTCAACATACAGATACAGCTAATTACGAGGATTTACAAGAAACAATTAAAGATATAGTTAATAGGGTATTTGTTGCTGCGAAAGTAAAAGTGTCTGAAAATTTAATTTGGCACATTAATGGTACAGGTAAATTTGTTATTGGTGGACCAGAAGGTGATAGTGGAGAAGTTGGTAGAAAACTTATTTGTGATAGTTATGGTGGTTATGCAGCTATTGGTGGTGGAAATACACATGGAAAAGATGCAACAAAAGTAGATGCTTCAGGAGCTTATGCTACAAGATGGTTAGCAAAGAATATAGTTGCTGCAGGTTTATCTGATGAGTGTGAGGTTCAATTAGGATATGTTATAGGTGTAGCAGAACCTGTATCAATAAATGTAGACTTAAAAGGACAACAAAGAACAGATGTTACAGAAGAAGATATAGAAGATTATATTAAAAATAATATATCATTATCTGTAAAGGGAATTATAGATAGATTTAATTTAAGAAGACCATTAAGACATGATTGGTCAAGACAGGGTTACACTGGGGATAATTCAAGTTGGGCTGGTGAGTTTGCTCCTTGGGAGAAATTAGATTTACAATTTGATTTAGATGTGCTAAAATTTAAGGTAGCTAAAGAAAAATTAGAAAGAGAGCTATATATGAAAGGGGAATAATAATGACAGAAATACAAAAGGCAGGTAATTTATTATTTAAAAGAGATGACCTATTTGAATTCGGTGGTATGTATGGTGCAAAAGTAAGAGCAGCTAAAGTATTATGTGAAAAAGCAAAAGAAAATGGATATACAACTATTACTACTTTGGGTGCTAAATCTTCTCCCCAAATAAATATAATGGCAAGTGTTTGTAAAGAATTAGGTTTAAAAGCAGTAGGACATACAACTACATCTGAATTACAATTAGATATGAGAAGAGCAGTTGAAAAGGGTGCTGAGATAATTCAACATTCTTATGGATATACAAATGTACTAATAAAAAGGGCAAAAGAATATGCAGTAAATAATAATGCTTTTTACTTACCTTTCGGAATGGATGATAATATTGCAGTTGAAACAACTGCTGCTGAAGTATCATCTATTCTACCATATATTGATGATATAAATAGAGTTGTTATTGTTGTTGGTTCTGGTATTAATCTTGCAGGTTTAATAAGAGGATTTATGAAATACAAAATAAATAAACCAATATTAGGTGTTCAGGTAGGATTTACAGGTGTACCTAAAATATTAGATAAGTATATTGGTGAGAATATATGGCAAAAACATTGTGAGTTGGTTACTGCAAAACAAAAGTATAATGACTACTCTGAATATACTAAAGTTAATGGAATTGATGTAGATAGTACCTATGAAGGGAAATGTGTACCATTTTTACAAAAAGGAGATTTATATTGGTTAATTGGTAAAAAGGAAAATCAACATCAAGGCAAAAGTATTGAAATTTAATATAATTTGAAAATATTTTACATAATTTATTGACATTGTGTAAAATATATGTTAAAATGAAACAAGGTGATTGAAATAGAGTTCATTCTTATATTTCGAATAATTGCCTATACATATTAAATTTAAAAACTGCAATAAAAGGTAGAGAATTAAACTCTACCTTTTATTGCATCTTAATTACATGAATTTTTTGTAATATTTTTGTAATATTTTTGTCATAAAACTGTAATAATTTTTTTATAAAATCCTATTGACATATTTTGAAATTATATATAAACTAATACCAGTTTTTAAATTTAAAAATTTAATATGTATAGGAGGGTTATTCTTATGGCAAGTAATCAATTACCTGTTGCTGAAAAGGCAAGAATAATATCTGAAACTTTTGTAGTTCCAGAAAAGGATGTAGAAAGAATTAAAGGGAAATCTTTAGAAAGTTGTACCAAATTAGAAGAATTTATACATAATGGTAATACTAAAATTCCATTTGATATGGTGAGGGAGGTGCAAAAGAAACAAGTTGCAGATTGTTCACCATTGGAATTAAAAATAAGATACAATGACCCTGATTTAGGTAAATTACCAAATTGGGTAGATTTAGATAAAGTAGACACTATAATAAAAAAAGTTGTAAATTCAACATGGACAGGACAACTAGAACCAGTCTATTTTAGGGAAGATATTTATAGTGCTTGTTGGGAACATATTCTTTTAAAGTCTAAACAAATCTGTGATGTTGGAAAAGATGATTATGAAAGATTTATATGTCATCTTGCAAAATGGCATACAAGTAATTTTTATTATTATCATGAAAAACATAGTAAGTATGTTAATTTTAAATTAAAGGCAGATACAGATGTTGGTACATACAAAGGTAAAGGAAAAGATACTATAAGTAGACTTCCAGAAGTAATATATAATTTGAATGAAGTAGATAAAGAAATTAAAGAACAAGAAAAATTTGTTTACATAGAAGATAGAAACAGAAATGAACAAGAAAATTATATATTAGATGTATTAGAAGAAGAGATGGATATGCTGAATACAATAAAATCAATAAAGGATGTTACATTAAGAGATTTATTGAGTATTGCATCATATTTATTAGCACATTTAGATAGTTTTGAAGAATTGTATCAAGAAGCAGTAGATAGGTTGTCTGAAACAGAAAGAAAGAAATTCTTTGAAATAATACATAATAAAGATGGGAGGAAGTTTGACTTTAAGAAAATTGCCAAAATCATAGTTGGCAAAGAAACTAATGCCTATTTAGTAATTATAAAGGATTATTTGCATGATTTAATTGCTAATTCAAAAAAATTAGCAGAAGTTTAAATATTTTACATATATTTATAAAATTTTACATTAAAAGATGTTATAATATATAGAAGATGTTTTAATTACACTATTTTTGAATACTATATTATCTCCTTAGAGAATACTTTATATGATTTTAGAACATTATGTGTATATCTTATGGGGGTATTGTTATGAGTAATTCAGAAGATGGTAACAATAGTCTGGAGCTTACACATGATGAGGCTCTAGAACTATTTGAAAAAAATAAAGCACTTGCTGAAAGTTTTGCAAAGAAATATTATAAAACAGGATATTGGGAGTTTGACCATGCATTGCAAATTGCTTATGAAGGATTGTGGAGAGCATGTGTTCATTACAAGCCATCAAAAGGTTTTCAACTTTCAACATTGGCTTGGAGAATAATGACAAATAGATTTATAGAAGAACAGAAAGAGAAAGACAGACAACCAAGTATTGCGTTTAGTTTAGATGAATTTTCTGTTGTTGATGGATTAGATGAAGGAAATCTTCCAATAGCATTAATGGATGTATTAGAAGATGATTATAGTAATATAGACAGGATGGAAGAACAAGAAAATTTAAAAGATTTGAAACAAGATATTGTTTATATATTAGATGACATAGCAGAGGAACTTAAAGTTTCAAAAAGAGTTATAAAGACTGCTTATATGTGTTTAAATGAACAAATCTTATATAAAAATCAGCAGGAAACTAAACAAGAGTTAAATAATTTATCTAAACTTGTTGGAACATCTTTGATTAGAAAAGTAAAAGTTATGCTACAAGAGAGATTATCAGATTTAGATTATAATTAAAGATGTTATATATAATGTAAGATTTTAAAGAAAGGTAGATGTAAAATGTCAAATAGTTTGATAGAAGAAACAAAGAAAAAATATGAGGATGAAATTAATAGGTTAAGAGATGTTGCAGAAGCAACACAAGAATTATACCAAAGACAATTTAATGAAATAAAAAATCAAGAAAAAATACTTGTTGATGAATACAATACTAAAATACAAGAAATTACAATAGGTATTGAAAGATTAAGAGGGGCTTATACTGCAATAGTTGATATGGAAGAAGGGAAAGACCCAACATTAGTAACAAATGGAATGTTATCTGATAGTAAAATAGATAATACAGAAACAGAACCTGTTGAAGATAGCACAGTAGAAGATAAGACAGGAATTAGTGAAGAAGTAAAACAAAAGGCACATAAAGCAGTTAGCAAAGCAATGGAAAAAGATTTAGTGACACCTTATAAAGAATTTGCTGAATCTGAATTAGGTAAAGAAACAGCAGTAAAAGATGTTAAAAAAATAGTATCAAAAGTACCTGAACCAGAACTAGCAAAACCACATAAGAATGATGGAAGTACATTAACACCAGATGAAGCAGAGGCATTAAAAAGTGTAATAAATGGTGCAGAAGATGTATCTACAAAATCTACTAATTTTGAAGGAAATATAGAAAAAGAAGTAGACCCAAAAGATATACCTGACTATTTGAAAGAAGAATATAATGCAAAATAAGATGTTAATATAGAGGTGTTAATATGAATAGTAATGATGTGTGGAAGCATAATGTAGAAGGTATTATAGAAAATATTAAGAAGGAATCAAAACTTACTATCCTATTTAAAAAGTTTGATGGTATAACTTTTGAATGTAGAACACCTATTGACGGAGATATAAATGCTGCAATTCATGAGATGGAAGAAATATTAAATAAAAATGATTTAGTACCATTTCAAATTGAAACTAATAAAGAAGTTTCTAATGCTTATATAGTACAATTTCCTGAATTGGATGTTATATATAGTAATGAAGAAAAAATAAATATGTATAAAATGATATTTAAGTTTCTATTGGACAATATAAATCAAAATAGAAAGGAACCAGTTTCAAAAGGATTTATATTAGATTCCAAAGACATATATATAAAACAAACAATTCAGGCATTTGCAAGAAGTAATCTTAATAGATACAAAATGAATGTTACAGACTTATTAAATGATATTGAATATAGAAATCATTTAGAATCATTCTTTGTTAGATATGTAGATGATTACATGAAGGATAAGGTTTTGACTGAATAAGGTGATTATAATGAAGATTTTAGTTATGGTTGAATTATTATTAATATTGATAGTATTTTCAATAAAATATATAATAAGACTATATCAAAAACATAAAGATAAAACTAGGGTAAAAACTGTTTTAAATTATTTACATCAAAAAACAGGAAACATAGAAGTAGAAAAACTACAAAAGATGTTAGGAGTTGGTGATGATGCAATTAAGAATAAGAACAAAAAAAGATAATGAAGATATGTATGTTATATTAAGTAATCATATTCCACAGTATAAAGAATTTATAGATATTGGTGAACATAGATTTATTGTAGAATATGTAACACATGTTGTAGATGATACTACATTCGATGTTATTACAGATGTTATAATATATGTAAAAGAAATTTATTAGATTGGTTATATGGTTAAAGAAGTTCCTATTAGAGAGATACTGATAATATCTTAACAATACTTCTCACCTATAATATAAAGTCTTGGTTAAAGAAGTTCCTATTCAACAATAAAAAACATTGGGTACAAATGTGACTATTTCCCATTGTGGAAAATAGCACAGAATACTTCTCACCAGACATATAAGCAATATTAGAATTTATTATAATTTCTCTTGCAAGAGTTCCTTTTTCGGAGAGGTTTTCCATGAGCTTTTGAAAATCATGTTATGTAGAAATAGGATGAGTGAAGAGTTATTTGGTAAAGGAAAGATTAAAAGAGTTCCTATTTAAAAGATGAAAATTTATCAGATTATTGACCCATATTCTAATTTTAGTTAGAATGGTTGATAATCAAGCAGTTGTTACTCTTCATCGCAATATTGCTTCTTTAATTTTAAATAATTTATTAAAAACCAATTTCATTATGATTTTGGTTTTTCTATATTATAAAGATGTTATATTAAGTGAGGTATATTATGAGAAATCCAGAACGAATACCAAGAATATTGGAGAAAATAGAAGCAATTTGGATAAATGAACCTGATACCAGATTGGGTCAATTACTTGTTAATTTTGCACCACCAAGAATGCAAAGTGATATTTTTTATTTTGAAGATGATAATTTAGAGGTGGAGTTAGATAAAAAAATTGAAAAGATAATGAAAGGAAGGGGTAAATAATGTCTTTATTTGGTTATGTAGAAGGAGATTCTAATTGTGACATTAATAATGTTATATTGAGATGTGCTTGTGTAGATAGATGTGAACTGGAAGTTGAAAAAGGAGTAAATGTAAATGCACCTAATGAATATTATTTTATACTTAAATCAAAATCAAGATATGATAATCTAAATATTATTGAAGTGATAAAGTTAAAATTAAAAAAGATATGGTGTATTTTGAGAGGGAAAGATTATACATATTATGATATTGTAGTAGAAGAACCATCAATGAAAAAGTTTATTGAAAGTTTACAAAAATTAGTAGAAAGTAAATAGATGGGTTGTGATTAGTTTGTCTAATAGTGAATATTATATATTAAAATGTCCTGTATGTGATGTAGATATAACAAAAGTTATTGAACAACCAAGTAGAGAGGTTATATGCCCTAATTGTAAGAGAGTATTAGATTTATATTCTATATTTGGTTATAATATGTGGTTATCTGAAATTGGTAAAACTACAAAAGTTAATAAAAAGCCAATTAAAGATGTTGTATATGATGAAACAGATATTGAATATGACAGTGATGATTATGAATATGATGAAGAAACAATTATAGAAGATTACTTAAATAATAGTCATCTGTTTCAAAAAAGACCAGAAGCATTACATGAATTATTACTTTTTAATGCAGATACTTGCTTAATGCAATTAAAGTATCTGATGAAAGTGGGATTTACTAGAAAAGAATCAATAGAAATAATTAAAAAATTAATAGAACAAAGTTTTCTATTATAGTGGAGGTAGTTTTATGAGTATGTTTGAAAGTACATTAAGGTTATTTAAAAGTGTTGTAGTAAAGAATTCTAAAAATTTATCAGATATCCCTAATGAAAAAGCATTAAAATATGGTGTTTTTATATCTAAGGATGTTCCTAATAATATTATAGATGAGGCTATAAAACAATATGGTAGAAATGGAGAAGAATTAAACCAAACATTTCATAAGTCATTATTTAAAGTAGCAAATGCAGATATAGAACAATTATATTATGAGCAATTATTACATTATTTTACTACTTATGGAGCAGAAGCATTAGGTGTGTATAGTTCGGATAATGTTATAATACCAAAAGAAAAATTAGAAGTACCTGAATTAAAGGAAGATACTAAATTAATTGTTATTAAACCTATAACAGAAGATGAACTTATATTGAGAATAAATAACTTGGTTACACAGAATTTAGCACTATCTAAAACAACAGTAAATGATATAATGAATTTAAGTGATTACATAAATATTGATATGCACAAAAACACAGATGGATACTTTACAGATATAAAAAATAAAGAGATAAAGATTGCTTTATGTAGTAAGTTTAATATATTACCTAAGAGAGGCGATGAATTTTTAAGATACATACTTGCAAAATATTGTAATAAAACATTACTAATAAAAGATGAAGAAACAAAAAGAGCAATTAGATTTATTGATGAGAAAGAGCTAATAAAAGTTTTAGATAGATATAATGAATTATATGGATTTATTCCATTAGCAGAAACATATAATAGATTTAAAGATTTATTTATTTCTATGAAAAGAAAAGTACAACCATCAATTTCAAACTATTACAAAGAAGAAGATTTGAATGCCATTAAGAGAATAAATAAAATTATAAATCATATTATGCGATTGAGTAAAGACTACCATAAACCAATGCCAACAAATGATTTGAATAATTTTATAGATTATTTAGATAGATTGAAAAAAAATCTAAAATCAAATGATGACTATATAAAAATAGTTACAGATAAGGTTAAGGATTCAGGAGTATATACTGCAATAAAATTATTGAACTATTTAGAGTATATTAAATGTAGCAACTTAGATTATAGTATGTATAAAATAAGAAACAATAAGATATTTATAAAAGATAAAATAAATTATAAGTCAGTTGATAGTTTTGATATATTATTACTAAAGAATATTATTAAAAATTATTTGAAAGAGAATGTAAGTGGAAAAACTGTATATATTCCTCATAATGTTTTATATAAATTACCACAATCTGAAAAACAATTTGTAGGTAATATTCCATTTGGTACTAAGATATTATTTAATAAGCAACCTTTATTAGTGGGTATTCATTGGTGTAATTACAAAGACGATAATAAAGAAGTGAGAACAGATATAGATTTACATTTAACATCTGAAAAATATAATCTTGGATGGAATACTTCATATAGAAAAGATGATGATATATTATTTACAGGAGATAATACGAATGCACCTTTACCACTAGGAGCATCTGAATTCATGTATATTAGTAATGATGTGGAAAATACAACATTTAATCTTAAATTAAATAACTATACAAGAGATGTTGGACCTCTAAAATATGAATTAATTATAGCATCTGGTTACTATTTAGATAAAGATAGCTTGAATAAAAATTTTGTAGTAGACCCTAATTCTATTATAGCAAAAATACCAATGGAAATGGAATTAGGAAAAGCAGAACAGGTTATAGGTATTTTAGATATTAATGATAGTAATATCAATTTCACATTTACAGATTTAGTTACTTCAAATTCAAGTGTATCAGGAAATAAACAGTTTGAAGAAAAATTAAGAAATTTTATAAAAATACAAACTCAAACACAATTAGATTTAGGATTAATGCTTATTGAAAGTGGTGCTAGAATTGTAGATGGACCAACAATTCCTGTTGAAGTATCTTATGTATTAGATGAAAATATGAATTTAATTAAACAAGAAGAAGCAGATGAAAAAGGAATAACATATACAGGTGATGAGATGTATTTTAGGAAAGAAGAAGTACCTGTTGATTTTGATTTTAGTTTAGAAGCTTTGACTAAAGATAGTTTTATTAAATTATTAAGTTTCGGTATTGAAGGTTAATAACCTATTATATAAATAAATTTTTAAATATTGTGGCTAGAAAAGGTTACAATTAAAGGAGGAATTATTATGATAGAAAGATTTGTAAGTGATTTATTTGGGTTTGACCCAGATTTTCTACAAACAAACAGAGTAACATCTGTTAAAAAACCTTATACTATAAAGAATGAGGAAAAGAAATCAATAATAGTACATGAGGCTTTAGGTATAAAACCTGAAGATATTAATGTAACTATCGAAACTATAAAAGGAATTACTTATTTATTCATTTCTGGGGAAACTAAAAATGGAGTAAATGGTTCTAATTATAGTATTAGAAGTAGATTTTCTATAAATCCTGATATGGTAGACCATATTGAGAAAGAAGCGATAGATGGTTTATTATATATAGAGATTTATTTAAAAGAAAGTCAAAAACCTAAAATCAATATTATTGATAAGGTTTCTAATAAAAAGAAAGTATTAGGATAATTTAAAGGTTATTAACCTTCAGTACAATTATTAAAGGGGATATGTTATTATGAGTAGAAAAAAAGTTATAGAAATAGGTAATTTTACAATAATATCAAAAACACCTAAAGGAAGAAAATCAAATGTTGTATATACATTTGAATATCAAAGAACTGGAAAACCAGAGATATTTAAAGTACAAATGCTTTGGTTAGATTTTAGAAAAGGAAATGAAACTTGGGCATTTATGGATGGTAGGGAATCAGAAAAATTATCCATAGAGGAAAGAAAAGAATTTATAGCAGAAATACCAAAATTTCAAAAAGGTGGTTCTTACAGAAAGACACATCCGATAACATATAGTAAAAGTGGGTTATTGAAACAAAGTATTAAGCATAAAGAGTATGAATTACAAGTATTAAAAGATGAATTAGAATCAGCAGAGAATAAAGAATTAGTATGTAAATGTAATAAGTATAGAAATATGATAGATACAAAAAAATTAGATTTTATATCTAAGCAATTAAGTAAAATAGAAGAAAAGACAAATTGTATTATACGATTGAAGTATGTTGGTTATTGTAGTAAGATTATCATATATGATAGAGATACTTCTATTCCTATTGGTGAAATTAGAAATGTATTGAATAATAATATAGAATCATGGAGGGTAGGACAATTAGATGACTATGATATAAAGTCCATTATAAAAAATAATGAAAATTTATCAAATAGTTTAGAAGAGTAGTTATTAAGCTACTCTTTTATCATATTTTAAAATTTATTTAAAAATTTTTCAAAAATACTTGACATATTTTAAAACTTATAGTATTATAGTAACAGATAAAACAAAGGAGGATTTAAAATGAATACAAGAGAAATTAAAAGAAAGGTACAATTAAGAAAAAGAAAGGAAAGAATAAGAAAGTTAATTATACAATCTATACTATTATTTACAATTATTACAGGTTTTACTGTTTCTTTTGCAAGTTGGTTAAGTGGGAATATATCTCTAAAATATGAAGGAGATTTCTCAACATATATTGTATCTGATGGAGATAGACTATGGAATATTGCAGAAGATGTTTCTACAAATAGAGATGTTAGAGAAGTTGTATATATAATTGAGCAAGATAACAATTTAGATAGTGCAAATTTACATATTGGACAAGAATTAAAAATAAGAAATAATTATTAAGGAGTATGGTTATAATGATTATATTAGAATTTGGTACAGCAGAAAACCAAAGTTTAACCCAAAATAGTATGTTTATAAAATTTCCAAAAGGAAGTACTACATTTTGGGAGGATAAAGATAAAATTAAAAACTTCTGGAATAGTACATATCTAAAAGATGATAAGGAATGGGAAGTACCCTATACAGAAGAAATATTAACAGAAATACAAACATTATTTAATAATGATATATATTATTTAAACGAAAGACCTAGAAGAAAAGCAGATGCAGAACTTACAAAGTTATTAGAAGAACATGATTGGGGTAAATTTAAACCATATCCATATCAGTTAGAAGGTATTAAATATGGTTTAAGACACAGAAATTGGATACTAGGAGACACAATGGGGTTAGGTAAATCATACCAAACTATTCAATTAGCCAATATTTATAAAAAAGATAATAAAATAAAACATTGTTTAGTAGTTTGCTGCATAAATTCTCTGAAATATAACTGGTTAAATGAAATAGGGAAATTTACAAATGAGAGTGCTGTTATATTAGGAACTAGGTATGGAAAAACAGAAAAAACTAAAAATAAGTTATATGATATGTCTATAAATGAAACAAAAGAACAGATTAAAGATAAACCTGAAGAGTTCTTTTGGATAATAAATATAGAGAAGTTGAGAGCTTCTAAAGAAGAAGAGAAACTGAAAGATACAATCGTAGATGCACTTAATACACACATAGAAAACGGAGATTTAGGTTTAATAATTATAGATGAGATACACATGTGTAGAAATTCAAAAGCCCAACAAAGTAAAATGCTTATAAAACTTGATGATAAAGCAATGAAAGTAGGTATGTCAGGAACACTTGTAGTAAAAGACCCACTTAATTTATATGTACCTATGAGAGTTGTAGGATTGATAAACTCTAGTTTTTGGAATTTCAGCGAAAGATATTTGATAAAAGATATATTCGGAGGTTTTAGTGGATTTCAAAATATAGAAGAATTACAATCTATATTACATAAATCATTTATTAGAAGAACTAAAGAGGAAGTTGCTAAAGACTTACCACCAGTTGTATTTAAAAATGAAATTCTTGAAATGTCTAGCGATGAACAGAAAGTATTTGATGAGATTACTGGAGAGATAAGAAATGAATTAAATGGTATAGAATCAAAAAATAAAAATGTATTGATAGATTTAGTACCTAGAGGAAGATTGCTAGATAAAATAAATGTACCAACAACACTAATGTCTATATTAACAAGACTTAGACAATGTACAACACATACAGGGTTATTAAGTACACAAATACAAAAGTCTACAAAATTTGAAAGATTAAAAGATATATTAGATGAGGCTAAATCTAATGGAGAAAAAGTATTAGTATTTTGTCAATTCACACAAGCAATAGATATTGCAATGGATTATTTTAAAGAATATAGCCCTAAAAAAATTGTAGGTGGTATGGGAAATGAAATAATGAATGTAATAAATACACATGAAAATACAGATGGGTTTAGTGTTATATTTGCACAAACACAAACATTAGGTGCTGGACATTCATTGCCTAATACTACACAAGTAGTATTTATATCAATACTATGGGATTATGCAACATTTGAACAGTGTTTTAATAGGTGTCATAGAATTACAAGTAAAAATAGTGTTACAGTTACTAATTTAATTATGAAAGATACCTATGATGAGAATATATATGATAAAATATATGCTAAGAAAGCAATGGGGGATGTTATAGTTGATATGCATGAGATAAATGCTTGTATGGATTATATTAAGAAACTTGGAATAGAGTTTTTAGGTGGAAAAGTAACAAAGAATAATGTATTGCTAGGTGATTAATATATAAATTATTTAAAATTACCTATAAACCAATTCTCGTTTGAATGAGATATGTGAAGAAGTTAATATGGAAGACAAAATTTGTAGTATTTGTGATAAACAATTTAAGGGATATGGGAATAATGCTTATCCAGTAAACGATGGTATTTGTTGCAATGAGTGTAATCATTTGATAGTTTTATCAATGAGGTTTAATTTAAAGTATAGAGGAGGTTATAAAAATGATTAAACAAGAAATGATTAAATTGAGTGAGATTTTTGGAATATATGAAAGCGATAAGGAATTAAAAATAATTAAGACAGAACCTTATATAGTAAGGGTAAAACAACAAGAGTTTAAGGAGTTTTGTAAAGAGTTTAAAAAACCTTATGATGCTGTATATTCATCTGCAATGGTTCAGACTGTGAGAACATTATGTAGAGAATTACCAGGTTGTACATTAGGGTATTATAGTCATAATGAAATAGATTTAATATTTGTACCTATAAATGGAAATGGTACACTATCTCTGTTAAAGGGAAGTAAAACAATAAGCTATATATCAAGTGTAGTTGCAAGTAAAGCTGTAAGTATATTCAACGATGCTTTGCAAGATGAAATTAAACAACAGGAATATAAAAATAAAAATAGACATTTAGAACATATATTAGATACATCTGTTTATAAACAAAAATTATTAAAATCAATATTTGAGGTAAAAGCATTTAATTTACCAAAAGAAAGACTATACGATTATATTTATTTAAAACATTTATATTCAAGAAGAGATGCACTTGTATATGCAGCATCTACATTTATAAATAAAAATGATGCAAATAGTAAGTCTTGCGAAGAACTTATAAAAATACTAAAAGAACAATATAATTATGATTTTGAAAATAACAGTGTTCTTTCTGCTAGATTTAAGAATGGTATAATATGTAATAGAGTTGTAGAATCTAAAAATACAAGTTGTATATTAATAGAAATAACTAAACCATTAAAGAAAAATAAAGATAGAAAGATTATTGAAAGAATGATGTTTTCAAACAATGTAGATGCTTGTGTTAAATGTCAATATGAAATATAGGAGGTATAGATATGGCAGATAGGGAAGTATATGGATATACAAAATACTATACAGGAAGTTGTTTAGTAAAATTTGAAAAATCTTTTGATGATTATTATTTAACAGAAATAAAAGTACACAACGGAAGAGCAAAAATAGTGACAACTAAAAATCATGAAGAAATTATAGAAGAACATGAACTAGGAATTATTGATGTAAGTCCATTAAATGTGAGTATAGGAAAATATGGAAAGGACAAATAAGATGGAAAAAGAAGATATTAAAAATGTTACATTTTATGCAAATCAACTAATAAATATTTTAGGAGATTGTCCAGAAGATGTTATAGATTATGTATTAAATGCAGTTACAGGAAATTATTATGTATCTGAAGATGAAATAGAAGAAATATTAATAAGTAATATAACAGATGAAGGAGGTGTATATTAATGGAATTTTCAAAGACAACAGAAGAAACAAAAAATTATACATCAGGATATATGCAACTAGGAGCACAACAAGGTTGGCAATGTCCTATATGTAAGAGAGTGTTAGCACCCTTTATCACAGAATGCCCTTGTAATGGTCAAGGTATGCAAACAGTAATTACAACAAAAATTGCAGATTTATTAAAAAGACCTAATTTAACTGAAATAAATGTTAAAGATTATGAAGACACTACAATAACATATAGTCAATGTAGGGAAGGAGAATAGAGATGAAAAAGAGTTTGATAATGTTAGGCATAGCATTTGGATTATTGATACTAATTATAGGAATGTTTGCAGGTATAAATAATACTGCAATAAGTTTAAGTGAACAAATTAAAGAAAGTAAATCAAGTATTAATATACAAGAAAAGAGAAGAGAAGATTTAATTTATAATTTAGTAGATACAGTTGAAAGTTATAATAAATATGAGCAGGATACTATGACCAAAATAGTGGAAGCAAGAACAAAAGCAAGTAACGGACAAGTAGAAGAAGCACAGGTATTAATAAATGCAGTTGCAGAAAAATATCCAGAATTAAAGTCAAATGAAAATTATAAAACATTGATGACAGAATTATCTACAACCGAAAATTTAATTGCAGAGCATAGAAATAATTATAATATTCAAGTTAAGAAATATAATAAGTATATTAAGAAATTTCCAAATAATATGATATTAAATATGATGGGGTTTGAAAAAATAGATACAGATTATCTTGAATATGATGCATCAGAAGATGCTCCAAGAAATCTATTTAAAGATAATTAGAGGTAATTTAAAATGGAATTTAAAGTTACTAAGAGAGAAATAATGATTACTATTGCATTAACTTTATTTTTAATTGGTATTGGATTTTTTATTGCAAGTTCAATTAGAAATAGTATAGATGAATCAAATGATAAATATTATAAATCATTAAAGGTAGATAATGATATGGATATGTTTAGTTATGCTTTAAAAACAAATATAGGATATGTATTAGCGTCAGGAATTGTTGAGGGAATAGATGGTGTTTCCTATGATGGAATTAATGGAAAATATTTTTATATAAAGAAGGTTAAAGAAGAATATACTAAACATACAAGACAAGTAGAACATACAAGAACAGTTCCAGATGGTAATGGTGGTACTAAAACAGAAACATATTATACAACAGAAACATACTGGGAATGGGATTATGTGTCTAGTGAAATTAAACACGTAAATCAATTTAAGTTTTTAAATTCTATATTTGATTATAATACAATTAAATTCAACAATGATAAATATATAGATACTGTAAAGGAAAGTTATTATATTAGATATAAATATTATGCAATACCAATATCTTTTAATGGTGTGTTGTTTACACATATAGAAAATAATACAATAGTAGATAATGAATTTTATTATAATAGTAGTATTGATGAAGTCATAAGAAATAGACAAACAAGTGTTACTGGTGCTGTAACTGGATTTTGGTTATTATGGATTATATTAATAGTATTATTAGATTTTGGATATGTGTATTTAGAAAATAATTATTTAGAAGATTAGGAGGTATATTATGCACTTAGGAGATATTTATAAAAGGTTGACATCAAACCATTTTGTACTGATACAGGGGTTTGCAACATACATAGATGAAGATAAAAATAAAAAAGAATTAGACGATGATATTTTAGTAGTTATAAGTAATTTAATAGTTGTAGATGGTATGCTTGTTTCTGACCCAGTGGGTTGTCATATAGGTACTCAAAAAGAAGTAGAGGATAAATATTGTTTATACAAAAGACAGGATGAGATAAATGATATGGAATTAGAACTAATAAGTCTAAAAGTACAACAACAAAATGAAATAGATGATAGAGAAATTGATGATATGTTTGCTAAACTAGAACCAGAAGTAATAGAAAACTTAAAAAGAGATATAGACGAGTTAATAAAAGAACATAAGGAGGGTAAGTAATGATTATACCTAAAAGAAAAGAAACAGAAAGAGAAACTTTTGACAGATTATTCCATCTAACTGATATGAAGGACTATGGTATGTTTCCTTCCCTAATGACAGCACAAACAGCAGTAGATGAATTATGTAGGTTCTTTTTAGGAGAAGATTGGTACACAGTCAATCCTATAAGTACAGAACAAATTAATACAGAAATTGTATATGAAATAGAAAGAAAATTAAATAGATACAGAAAGGATAGATAATATGTCAACAACTTATTATATGAGATTAAAAGATGATAAAGAATTAAATACTATAAGAAAAACAATAAAAGGTACTGAAAGTATAATAAATAAAGCATTAGAAATTATTGCAGAGGATTTATATACTAAAGTTACTAATATTACTCAAAATATTATAAATGAAGATAATTTTAATAAGCAATTTTGTAATGCAGCAAGTTGGTATGGTGGTTATCCAGATGAACCTGAAGACTATCATTTAAAGAAAGTGTACCTATCAGAAATAGAAGATATTAAAATAGAAATAGGTACATATTCAGGTGGTGGTTTTCATTGGAAGTTAAATTCAGTACCAGACGGATATTATGATATTGAACAAATAAATGAAGAAAAATCTTATGATGGTTGGTTGGAATTAAAAGAGTACAGTTTCCCAAGAAGTAAAGAACAATTTAAAGAATTTATGAAAAAGTATAAAGATAAAGTTGAAATTGTAGATGAATATGGCGAGATTTATACAGTAACCAAATTTTTGAAAAAAGTAGATGAATACTAAATCTATGAATATTTAATTTTGTTCTGTAAAATATTAATGATGAAAAAGTTTAGGAAATTTTAAAAATTTTAAAAAATGCTTGACATATTTTAAAACTTATAGTATTATAAGTATAGATTAAAATTGAATTGGAGGATTTAATATGGAAAAGAAAGAACAAGAATTAAGAGATTTAATACAAAATTGGTGTGAGTTAGATGATGATATGAGATACAGAGATGTGGATGATGCAACAGATGAATTTACTGATACATTTATATCATCTGAAGATTTAGAAAATTTTGGTTATACAAATGGTGATTATGATGAAATAAGAGAAATAGTATTTGAAGTAGTAGACACATATATTACTGAAAATAGCAATATTTATGAAATGGCAGAAGAATGGAATGGAAATGGATACACAAATTATTTAGATGAGGGAGAATGGGAAGAAATATTCCATAATGCACCAGAAGTTTATAAAAGTGCTCTAGATGCAAGAGCAGGATGGGTAAAAGAATCATGGGGAGAAGTACCAGATTTAGTATGGGATGAACTAATGGAAATTATTGATGAGCAATTAGGATTTATCAATTATAATCCAATGGCAGTAATAGATAATGTATTAGTAAATGGTTCTTATGGTGACTTTGACGATTTTAAAGATGAAGAAGAATCTGATGAAGATTTTATAGCAAGAGAAGAAGATAATTGTTATAGAATATTCCCAGAAGAAAGATTTATTATATATACTTTAGGTTAATGGAAGGAGGTAATATCAATGAATGAAGAACAATTATTTGAAAAATTTGTAGATTTTCTAATGAATTTACCAGAGGATTTAGAATTATCTAATATACTAAATGTTATAGAAGATTCATTAGGGCAAATACCACCAACAGAAAATATAAGTACAGTAAGAGAATTATTAGATTATTGGGACGTAGTATAATTAGAGATTGAGATTTAAAAGAAACTCAAATAGGAGTTTCTTTTTTTGTTCTGTAAAATATTAATGAGATATTCTATGAGGAGGTAGAAGAATATGGAAGAAAAGAATTGGTTAGAACCTAATGAGATTATTGAGTACAATGAGGAATTGGGACAACAATGTATGAATGACCCTGCTAATGATTGGTCTGAAAAGATTGAAGATGGCATTGGTGTTGAAAGTGAAGAAGAAGCACAAGGTTAATCAATAACAAAGGTGGTAATCTACAATGAGGTTAAGTAATGATGTTGAGTTTGAAATTCATAAAACATGGTATCAAAAAACTAAAGTACAGGAAGATGGTATTACACACATTGTTGATACAGAACATACCTATCCAGCTTATCAATTTGGAATGGCAAAGAATTATTTAGATATAGGAGATAGGTCAGAGGTTGTTAGAATGATAATAAATGATTTACAAACTACAATTCAAGAACTTACAAAGGTTTTAGAAAAAGAAAAAAGTAAAGGTGAGAAAGAGGAGGAAAAGTAAAATGGAAATAGTAAAAATGTTATGCCCATCAAGTAAATATTGGTGTAAAGCACCCTATGAAATGAATCCACAAGGAATCACCATTCATAATACAGCTAATGATGCTTCTGCAAAAAATGAAGTATCATATATGATTACAAATAATAATAAAGTATCATACCACTGGGCAGTAGATGATGTAAGAGCTGTTCAAGCAATAGAACATAATAGAAATGCTTGGCATGCTGGTGATGGTGGTGGATTTGGAAATAGACAAACAATAGGAATAGAAATATGTTATAGTAAATCAGGAGGAGCAAGATTTGAAGCAGCCGAAAGAAATGCTGCTGAATTAACTGCAAGAATTATGCTTCAATATGGATGGGGTGTAGATACAATAGGAACAAAAGTTGTAAATACACATCAAAGTAGAAGTGGTAAATATTGTCCTCATAGAACACTTGATATGGGACTAGAAAGATTTTGGAATATAGTTAGACAAAAGTATGCAGAATTATCTGGTACATCTGTTGCACCTATACCAACACCAGCTCCTGCTCCAGCAGTAAATGGTGACAGTTATTTAGTACAAATAACAACAAGAGCATTAAATATTAGGAGTGGAGCTGGAACAGGAAATGCGATAACAGGTTGTATAAGAGATAGAGGTGTTTATACAATAGTTGAAACTCAAGGTAATTGGGGTAGACTAAAATCTGGAACAGGGTGGATTTGTTTAGATTTTACAAAGAGAGTTGGTGGAAGTTCAACACCATCTGCACCAACACAACCTAAAGGACACTATGTAGGTGAAAATGTTTCAATAAATGGTGTATTCACATCATCAATGTCAACAAAGAAATTAAATCCAGCTGTTAAATCAGGTACTATTACAAAAATAGTAAATGGTGCAAATAATCCATATCTATTAAACAATGGTAATATTGGATGGGTAAATGATAGTTGTATTGTAGGTGGAAATTCAGCACCAACACCTCAACCATCAGCACCTGCAGGATTTAGTAAAGGACAAAGAGTAACATTAAAGACATCAGCAGGTAGATATTGTACAGGACAAACAATTCCAAGTTCAATCAAGGGAAAATCTTATACTATAATGCAAGTAGGAAGTGGTAATACACATCCAGATGGAATACTATTAAAAGAGATTATGTCTTGGGTATATAAGAAAGATGTTCAATAATCATATTTAGAGAGGTAGGAAATATAATTATGAAACAAGCAAGTGTACCAGTATATATTAGATTTGGCGAAATACCTGAAAATGGTAAAAGTAAAATCCATTTGGGGGATGAAATTGTAGGTGAGGAAGCTGGGGTATCTGTATATGAAGCAATTTATGCCGATGGATACTACTACCCTAAGCTTCCAGATAATCCTAATAGTAGTACATTGTTAGATTATTTTGAATTTTTAATGTATTCAAATTCAAGGGTATATCTAGTAATAGGAGATAGAATAAGATTAAATGGGCATGATAATGAACCCTTATTGGGAAATGTAAAGGTTATTAAAGAAATAACAAGTTATTTTAATAGGAGGTAGTTTATATGGAACAAGTAAATCAAATCATAACAGCTTTAATGCCTTATGTAGTTACAATAGTTACAGCTATTGCAGGTTATGTAGCATTAAAGATAAAAAATAAATTTGAAGAAAAAATCAATACAGATACTAAAAAAGAAGTTGTGGAAGCAACAGTTAAGTATGTACAACAAGTGTATGAAGCATTAGATGGAAAAGAGAAATTACAAAAAGCTCTTGAAACATCTGTTGAATGGTTAGAAGAAAAAGGAATAACTATTACAGAAGCAGAAGCAACAATTTTAATAGAAGCTGCAATAAAAGGATTTAAAGCAAGCTGGTACACACCAGTAACACCTGAATTAGAAGAAGCTAAAACAGAAGAAACAAAATAATTTGTAGAATTGTGGTATTACTTTCAAAAGATTGTAATACCACTTTTGTTATTGGTAAAATATTAATGATGATAGTTTTAAATATTTTATAAAATTGCTTGACATATTTTAAAACTTGTATTATAATACATAGTATATTAAGATTAGGAGGATTTGAAATGGATGTAGGAAACGGAAAATCATTACATGAACTTATGGCTCAAATGTTAGGAAAAACACAAAAAGTAGAAGAAGATAATGTAATAGGAAAACAAGATACAGAAATAAAAATAGATAAAAATGTTAAAGATGCAAACCAAGAAGCAATAGATACTGCAAATATAATTAAATCTGCACCAACAAGAGAAGACCCAAATAAACCAGAAACAGAGAAAGATGAGGAAAATGTTGATGGAATTGCAGATGGAATATTAGTAGTAACAGACCCTGAAATAACAAGTGAGGAATTTGAAGAAGTAGCTGACGAATTACAGGGTATAGTTGATAATACAGATGTAGGAGAATTACCATTTACAGATAAATATGAGGGAGATTATATTTTATCATGCCCTATATGTGGAGGAACATTTGTAAATGATACATTATTAGATAGTGGAGAAGATACATGCCCTATATGTTGTAAAGTACCAGATAGTTTTGTTGTGAATGGTAGAGTTGAAAATACAAATGCTGTGACAGATAAAGAAGAAGTACAGGATAATATAGAACACGAAGAAAATCTTGAAGAACCAGAAGATATAGAAAATCAAGAAAGTTTAGAAGAACCTGAAATGGTTGAAGATGAGGAGGAAAATCCATTGAGAAAAGAAAGTAAACAAATAGAAGGAAAGAAACTACAAGAAGATGCTTATGGTGACTATGTAGAAAATGAAAAATCATTAGCAAAAGATTATAGTGAAAGAGTAAAGAAAAATATACCACAAGAGGCTAGAGATGCTTTCAAAGATTTAAAAGATATGTTAGATGAAGGAGATAATAAAACATTAGTTGATGGTTTCTATTTTCCAAAGAAAGCTGTTGATATTTTAAATAATTCTGATAAATCTCATCATCTAAATTCATATATGGATTTAACTATATCTAATATTTTAAATCTAATAGAAGATAATAATACTATTGAAGAAGCAATAGATGAACTATTTAATGATTATAAAGCTGATAGTGCATTTAGTTGGGCTGATAACTTTGTTACAGTGTTAAGTAAAGTAGATACAAGTTATGTAGAAGATGATGAATTATATGAGTATGATGACGAAGAAGAATTTGAAGAAAGTAAAAAATTGACAGAAGGAGATACCTATGATAAAGGTATATTTTATGAAATAGAACAAGCACTTGAAGATGCAGGTTTGAATCCTTCAAGATTTACAGATGATGGTGTTTTGACAAGAAATATAGGATGGACAGTAACATCATCTGAAACAGGTGAAAGTCAACAAATAACATGTGATGGTAGTTGGTATAATGAAGAACTTGAAGAGAGTAAAAAAGTTGAAGGTGACTTATCTAAAGACTTATATGGAAATGAGGCAGACAGAAGAATAAATAATAGATTACAAAATTTAGATATTTATTTAGAAGAATTACAAGATGCAATAAAAGATAATGATGAAGATTTAATAACTGCTAATAAATCAAAAATAATGGGAAATATAGGATACTTAATACCAGCATTAAATATAAAAGGTGGTTCAAAAGGTTTAGTAGAATATATTAAAAATACTGATTTCGATTTTGAGAATAGATTTAAAGAAACAATAAATATACTAGAAGATGTGGCAGGTGAATATAGAAAAGAATATGAAGAAAATAAGAAAATAACAGAAAATTTAGAAGAACCAAATTATAAAGATATGTCAACAGAAGATTTAGATGCATATATGACAGATATAATTAATAAAAGAGAAGGAACAGAAGATAATACAGAAGTAGCTGATTATTTAGACCAGTTATATATGGATGTTGATAATGAAATTCAGAGAAGAAAAGAAACAGAAAGTAAAAAGATAGTTGAAGGAACAAAAGTATGGAGTTCTGAAAGTGAGTATGTTGACCAGAATGACCCTGACTTTAAAGAGTGGTTAGCGGAGTTTCATGATGTAAATGCAGAAGCACAAGAAGAAGCAGAAAATTTAGGAATAGACCCAAATAACCAAGAAGAGATGGACAATATTTATGATGGCTTAATTCAAGACTATTTAGAAATGTACAATGAAAATGATAATGAAGCAATATCAGAAGATTGGAACGAGAATATACTACCTATGATAGAAAGACAATTAGATGATAATGATTTAGTTATAATGTTAGGTACAGCACAAACTTGGAGAGGAACTGGTAATGCAGGAAAAGTATTAAGAGGAATGGACGATTTTAAATCATTAGTTGCAGATTATGATATAATAGAGTTTGAAACAAGTGATGACGAAAGTCTATCAATAAATTTAATACATCATGATGGTACTCATAGAATGGCATTATATACATTTAATGGAGATGTTGAGGGAATTTATAATAAGCTAATTGAATTAGGTGTAAATGAATTTACTGGTGATGATTATGAGGACTTTGATGATGCATATTCATATTATGATGCAGGTGACTTCATAGATTATATGTTAGATGGACATCAAGCAGAATTACAAGAATTTTTAATTCCAATAAGATGGGATATATAAGATGTTATAATATTAAGAGGTGATAATAATGTTAAAAAGAATGAGTGTTTTCTAGGCAGGTTATTGAAACCCTGCCAGAAAGCAGGTGACAGATATGTCTAGGAGTTATAGGAAATTTCCTGGAAGAAAGTTCAACTCTCCAGGAATGAAAAACATTGCAAATAGGAAAGTAAGACGATATAAAGGTGAAATTGCAAATGGAAAAGGCTACAAGAAATTATTTGATAGTTGGGATATATGTGATTTTAGCTGGTATCAACCAAGAGAAGATGCTATAGCAAGTTGGTATAAAGACCAAGCAGAAATAGCTAATGGTGTAAATAGTTGGAAGGTAAAATATCAAAATACTTTAGACGAAGAGTTAGCGATGTGGAAAAAAGATTATTATTGCAAATAAAGAAGGGTAACTAATACCCTTCTTTAATTTTGGTAAAATATTAATAGGGAGGTAGGTATTTTATGTTAGAAGAACAATTTTCATCATTAACACCAGATGAATTAGAAGCAGTTAAATCAATACTAAATGATATATCAGAAACAGGTACATCTGAAATGTATGATGCAATAAATTTAGCAGATTATGAAGAAATACCTGTTGACTTATGGACATTTTTATCAAGAGATGACTTATTAGGACCTTATACAAATGGTGGTAAGGATATATATGAAACATGGTTAAAAGAATTAAAATATGTACATAATCCAGCAAATTTTATAGACCAATGGGCTATAACAGGAAGTACAGGAACAGGTAAATCAACAGTTGCTACATATTCATTATGTTATGAGTTATATAAATTAATGTGTTTAAAAAATCCTAATAGATTTTATTTAGGTGCAAATGAAACTATTTGGTTCTTATTTTTTAACCTTAATTTAAAACTTGCAGAAAAAACAATGTGGGGTAAATTTCAAAAAGCATTACAGATGTCTCCGTGGTTTAGAGAAAGAGGAACTATATCAGGAAAAACAAATTTAGTATATCAGCCAAATAAGGATATAAAATTAGATATTGGTTCAACAGAGGAACATGCTTTATCTGTTGCAGTTATGTTCGCAGCCATGGATGAGATGTCATTTGGAAGTAATGATAATGTTGAATATCTACAAACAGGAATGATGGCAATATATAATCAGTTATATCTTCGTTTATCATCTCGTTTCTTATCTGCTGGACGTATTCAAGGTAGAATGTATCTAATATCCTCAGCAAAGTCTACAAATGCAGTTTTAGAATCATTTATTAAAGATAATGAAGGGCAACCAGGAATGCATGTAAGTAGATACAAGCAATGGGAAGTATTACCTGCATCTAAATTCTCTGGTGAGTGGTTTAAGTTAGCAGTTGGTAATGATACATTAGAAAGCTATATAATGTCTTTAGATGTTACAAGTGAACAGATAAAAGAGGCAGAAAAACAAGGTTATGAAGTAATAGATATACCTTTAGAGATGTTACATAGATTTGAAATGGATTTGAACAGAACATTAATAGATACTTGTGGTATTGCAGTACAAAGTAGCTACAAATATATAACACATAGAATAATAGAACCTTGTTTAGGAGATGGAATAAATCCATTCAAACAAGAAATAGTCAAAACAGGTTTAAAGGATAATATTAAAATAAAAGATTTCTTTATGCCAGAAGTAGTACCTGAATTATTATATACTAAGAAAATATATGTGCATTGTGACTTATCAAAATCTGGGGATATGACAGGTATAAGTGCAGTTGCAGTATTAGGATATAAAAATCAAGAAAGATTTAGCGATGAAGGTGCTGTTAATACTATGAAAGAGATGGTATTCAGGCATGTATTTAGTGTAGGATTAAAATGCCCTCCTAATGACGAGCTTTCAATGATTAAAGTAAAAGATTTCATACATTATTTAAAATATGATTTAGGTTGGAATATTGCTGGGGTATCATGTGATGGTTACCAATCATTAATGTTATTACAGAGTTTAAAATTAGATGGATTTGAAGTAAAAGAAGTATCTATGGATATTGTAGATACAAAGAAAAAAGAATGTGTTGGATATACATCGTTTAGAAATACATTAATCGAAAAAAGACTATATTTGCTAGATTTGTATGAATTACAAAGAGAATTAACATCATTAGAGAAGAACGAAAGTACTGGTAAAGTAGACCATCCTAAGCAATCTGTTAAAATGGTAAATGGTGAGATGATAAAATCAGTGGGTAAGGATATTGCAGATAGTTTAGGTGGAGCTGTATATAATGCTGTACTATCTGTAAATTTAGATGAATTAGATTATCTAGACCAGAAAATATTAACTAAAGATGGAACAGGAAATACATTTATAAGAGATTTATCAAATGTAAATGCAATAAATAAAAGATTTGGGTTTACAGTAGATACAAGAGGTGTAGTACATTTAGCAGATACATCTCAAGGAAATAATAAAGATAAAGACGAAGATATAAATACTATGATAAGTGAAGAGATGCAAAAGTTAAAAACAGAAGTAGTAAATCAACCAGTTAAAAAAGAACCAGATATAAATGAGATATGGGGAAATAGAGATGGTATGATTATTATATAATAAAGTGCAAATATTACACTTTAAATTGCACTTAAAACAGGGTGTATATAATACACCCTATTATTATTCGGTAAAATATTAATGATGGAGGTGTTAATAAGATATGGGAATGCTTATTAGAAATGAAGCACTATTACAAAGAAGATACTTTAAGGAAATGTGTAAGTTAGTTGGTATAAGTTGTGCTTATCAATGGGTTACAGATAAAGAATATACAATACATTCCGAAAAGAATTTCAAATATTCTCAACCTATTAGAATGAATATAATACTAAATGAAAATCCTACAATAGAAACATTAAATACTTATGGATGGTTATCTGAATTAGGAGATACATTGCCAATAATTGCACATATACCATTTGACACTCCAAATTTAATGGTTGGGTGCAGAATAATGTTAGCAACTATTAAAGGTACAGACAGACCTAGACTTTTTGATATAACTAGAATAGGAAGTAATTTAGAATATCCTGATAGTTATACAGTAGCCTTAGCACCAGTACTAGACCAATTCCCACAAAGAAATCAATATACATTAGTAAATAATGAAAAGGTTAGTCAAGAAAAAAGTGAGGTTACATCTAAAGAACAAAATTCACTATATACAACTAATACAGAAGTAATAGATACAACACCAGAGAAGTTTAAAGAATGGGAAAATAATTATACATTTATTAATGATGAGGACAGTCCATTTAGCGGATAGGAGATGGGATATGTTAGTAAGAATGCAGTTCGAAAATTTAACAGATGACGAACGAGATAGAATTAGAGATTTTTTGAATTGGTTGTGTGAGAAAATATTTATTTATATGAATAGAGATGCAAACAAAAGAAGAATTGATGCTAGATTAAATTATATAAAAAGAGCTAGATGGATAGAATGGATAAGTTCAAAAGATATTACAACAGATATGATTATGGCTAGTATAAAAAAGTGTTTTAAAATAAGAAAAAGAAAAGAAACATGGGAGATATATTTTGATAATAGGGTTTTAATTCCTAACACAAGAACACCAATAACTAAATTCTTAAAATTTATTGATAATGGGGATAATATTGTAAAGGGAACTGGAATGATACAATTTATAAGAAGAAAGTTCAATCATGTTCAATTAAATAAATGGTGGAAGGCTTATATAATGTTGAAAACATCTAGTATAACAAAAGGAAAAATAATATCAGATTAATGGAGGTAGATAATAAATGTCAGAAGCAAATATAGATAATAAAAATTTGCAACAACCTAATATAAAAGAGAGTGATGTGTCAGTTTATGCTTATGATATTGCACTTGTAAATGATTTTAGAGCAAGATTTAAACAACCACCTATAACAGAAAGTGATATAAACAGTAAAGTTATAATGGCTTCCCCTGACCAAGCATTTAATATATTAGGGCAGATGGATAATGATAAAATTGTAATGCCATTTATAAGTTTACAGAGATTGAGTTGGCAATTAAATCTTGATAGACAAATGAGCCAAACTTTCGTAGGTGATAAAATTCTTATGCAAAATCCTGATAACCCTAAAGAAAGATTAGAAGTAAGAGCTCAAGTAATTCCAATAACAGTAAATTGGCAATTAGATGTATGGACTAGAGATAGAATAACTAACGATGCATTAGTTAGAGAGATATTATGGTATTATCATTTAAGACCAACACTTTTGGTTAAAGTATTACATGGATTAAATATGTATCATACATTTAATATAATGTTTAATAGTGAAATTGAAGATAATAGTGATATTCATAATATGAATAATAAAGGAAATATAGTAAGGTCAACTCTTACATTCTATTCAGAAGACTGTTACTTATGGAAAGCACACCACGAACCTATTGTATCAATAGATGTTAATACTAGTTTCTATTATGATGTTAATAATGATGGTACACAAGGTTTCTATGGAAAATTTGTAAATAAAGATGATAGTGTACAACATATAACAGGGCTTGATACAGTATTATAGGAGGTAGTATATGAAGGTTTTATTTGTAGGGGATGTACATAATCATCAATATATATTTGATGATGTAAGAAGATTAGATAAAGAATATAATTTAGACAGAGTAATCTTTTTAGGAGATTATGTAGATGATTGGAATACAACTAATGTTGAATCTATACAAACATTAAATAAGGTTATAGAATTAAAGAAATCTAATCCAGATAAATATACTTTTTGTATTGGAAATCATGAATTGAGTTATTTACAATTTCCTTGTTCAGGACATCAGTATGAAAGAGAAGAGGAAGTAAATGGATTATTAGAAAATAATATAAATTTATTTGATTTATATACAGAATTTGAAATAGATGAAAATACTACTTATGTATGTTCTCACGCAGGATTTACAAATGATTATATATGTCAAGTGTTGGATACTTATGGAGATTGGAAACCAGTTATAGATAAGTTACAAGAAGATAAATTAAATAATTTAGTATATTATAAATATTGTTCATACATGAGAGGTGGTAATGATTTATGTAGTTCTCCTGTATGGACAGATAAAAGAGAGTTGTTTCAATCTGCATTAAGAGAGAAAATGTTAATACCAAATCAAATAGTAGGGCATTCTCCTGTAGAAACAATAACAGAAAGAAAAGAAGAAGGTTTTAGATTATTCTTTACAGATACACATTCTACATATAGAGGTGGTTCTAAATATGGGGATAAGTCATATTTATTATATGATGGAAGTGATTTTAAAAAAGTATTTTAAATTAGGAGGTAATATAAATGTTTACAATTTTTAACAGAAGTAATAAGGTTATTAATGTATGTGGTGTTTCATTAGCAAAAGGAGAAACATCTGAACCAATAATGGATTCATATTATGATATGGAAAGACAGAGAGTAAATAAGTTAATTTCATTAGGATTAATATCCAAAACAAATATTGAGGGTATTGATGATAATGAAGTTAGACAAAGAAAACAAGAAGAATTTCAAAGAAAAATGGAAGAGCAAGAAGCAGAAAATAGAAGAATAATGGAAGAGCAAGAAAGAATGATGAAAGAAATGCAAAAGGCAGAAGAGGAAGCAAAAGCTCAGGCTCAAGCTCAATCTCAATCCAAGGCAGATGAAGAAGCAAAAAAAGAAGAAAAGAAAACAGTTAAAAAGAAAACAGATAGTAAAAAAGATGAAGTAAAAGAAGAGAGTAAGGAAGATGAAGAGGTAAAAACAGAAAATAAATAATATAATTAGGAGGTTATATAATGGGAAATATTACATTATATCATAATACCTCTAATCAAAATGCTGTAAAAATAAACACAGAAGGCATTAAAGGTGGAATGAGATTATCTGTTTATGGTAAGGGTAGTGAGGCTGAAGGTGCTGGTATCTGGTGTAGTACAGTAAGAGGATATGGATATGGTGGTGCAACTATAACATTTGAAATAGATGAAAATGATGAAAATTTAGTTGAACAAAATGATACAGAATATATCGTATATAGAAATATAAAACCAGAAGAGATTATTGATATTGATTTAATGGTATCTTCTATATCAAGTGTTCAAGGTCATACAAATACAGTTGAATCTGATATACCAAGTATAATAAATAAGTTTGGAAAAGATAAGTTACTAAATGTGTTTAAGAAAAATGAAGGTAAATTTGTATCTCCATATAATTATGATACTCTTATAAATTTAATTGAAACAGAAAATAAATACTGTAAGGGTAAAATACAAATATTAGAAAGTAAAAGAATAACAGAAGGAATACATCTATATGGATATGTTACAGATGAAGATGGTAATTCTAAAGTTATAGAAGATAGTGATTATCCAGATAAGAAATCATTTGAAAATGATTTAAGATGTAATGGATATAAGGTAAGAAAAATAAAAGATAATAGAGATATGTATTTAGTAGATAATTCTGATTTTGTTAGTGTGGATGCTGTGAAAAAAAGAATAAAAGAGCTACAAAAAGATATAGATAATGGGTTTAGTGCATTAGGGCAGAAAAATGAAATTGCAAAATTAAAAGAATTATTAGATAATGCAAATAAAATATCTTTGACAGAAAGTAGAAAGTTGAAAGAGAGTATAGGAAATGAATGGGTACAAGCACAATATGATAATTTAGAAAGATTACAAGATAGACTTAAACAGACATTAAAGATAGATTCTAGGTTAGAGTATGCAAAAACAGGAAAACCAAAATTAGAATTTGAATATGCAGACAGACAGTTTAGAACAATATTTATTAGAAGTGCTATTAGTAAAAATAGAAATGGAACATTCTATTTATTGTATCCTGATAATAAAAAGTTTGAAAATACAGATAGTTTTGAAAGATATATAGATGAAATTGGAATAGCATATAGAAATAATAAAAAGAAAGTAGAAAGTAAAAAGTTAGAAGAAGCATCAAGAAATGAATTATTAGCAAAATCAAAAGCAGAAACAATAACTAGATATAATAAATCAGCAGGTTATAAAGGTTTTAGTTTAGTTGATATAGATACAACATCAATTAAAACAAGAGATGCAATAGTAATAACTAATAGAGTAGGAGACTATTTTGATACAATAGAATTAGATGATATTTTATATTGGGTAGGTTTAGAAGTAGATGAGGCAAGAGATAAGAAAATGTCATTAGAAACAGTAAGAAAAGCTTTACTAGGTGCAATGGATGGTATGAATATAAAAGTTGATTGTAATTGTGGAGATTTTGTGTATAGATTTGCTTATATGGCTTCTGTATTAGAATATAAATATGGGAAACCAGAAAACAGACCTTCTAATATAACAAATCCAAATGGTTATGGTGCTATGTGTAAACATCTTATTTCACTACTTTCAAATAAGTCTTGGGTAAAACAAGTTGCATCAACATTACAACAATGGATAGTAGATGAGATAGACTGGGTTAGAGATTTCTTAAAAGTATCAGAGGAAGATTTCCAATTACCAGATGAATATGCAAGACAATTAGGAAAACATGGTGCTATGAAGAAATTCTGGGATAAGACACCTGATGTTGATGAAGCAGATAGTGAAGAAGATATAGATGATTCAAACGAGGATGCACCAGAGACAGAAGAAAATAATGAAGAAACAAATGATACACCTGATACGAATAATTTGAATAATCAATCAAATATGCCAAAAGCATTTAGAGATAATAATTCAAATGAGGAATTAGAAGAGAAATAATATAAATAATAAATTGATAGCATATAGATTTATGCTATCTTTTTGGTCTCTAGGTTTAAACAAATTTAATAAATTTTGAAAAAACCCTTGACATATTTTAAAACTTATAGTATAATAACAGATGTAAAAGGAAATAATAATTTTAAATGTTGACAATTTTTAAAATTATTATCATACAATATAAAAGAATTATTTAAGAAAGGTGGTAAATCAAAATGGATTTATTAAAATTAGAAGACCAAACATTGACAAACTTATATGAGGCTTTTAAGGACAATGACGAATTTATAGTAAAAGAGGATGTAAAATATACAAAGGCAGTAGATGAAATACTAAAATTATCTAAAATAAATAATATAAAAACTTTATCGGATTTAAGAAATAGTTTTGTATATGCTGTATCAGATTTAATGACAGCATCAAGAGAATTAGCTAATATAGATAAAACATTGGGAAAAATTTATAATGTATATTCAAATATGATGCAATATGTTACAACAGAAATAGATGAAAGATTATATAGATTAGGAGCTGAGATATAGTGAAAGTAGTATATAGTGATGGTGGTAGAAGTAAATATTTTAAAGGTAGTGCTGGAGATTGTGTATGTAGAGCAATATGCAATGCAACAGGAAAAGATTACAAAGAGGTGTATGAAGATTTAGATAAATTTATTAAATATCACATGGAACATAGTAAAAGAAGAAAGCATAAATTTAAAGAAAGTAGTAGTGTTAGAAATGGTGTACCAAAACCGTTATCAAGAAAATATATAGAAGAAAGATTAAAATGGAAATGGCATCCTTTAATGACAATAGGAAGTGGATGTAAAGTACATCTAAATGAGAATGAATTACCAAAAGGAATTTTAATAATTAAAGCTAGTAAACATTTAACTTGTGTAAAAGATGGTGTATTATACGATACATACGATTGCACTAGAGAAGGAACAAGATGTGTTTATGGGTATTGGAGTAAAGATTAGAGACGATAGATATGAGAAATAATAAACAAGATTTATTAACACAAATAAGAATAATAAGCTTACTTAAATATACAGATGAAGATTTGATTAGGTTATTTGGAAAGAACTACAAGCAAATATTGGTATTAAACTATAATAATGTTAAATAAATAAAGAATACTTTAAATAGAATATATAAAGATTTATAAAGAAAGGAAGTGATTATTATGAATACCTATATACACTATGGGCATAGACATTTTGACGGACAGAATAGTTTTAAAGAAGTAGAAAATAAATATGGTTGGAATAAACCATTAGGAGGTTTATGGGCTAGTAATATTAATTGTAGATATGGCTGGAAAGAATGGGTAGATGATAATGACTTCCATTTTGATAAATATACAGATAATAGATGGTTTAAATTTACATTGAAAGACGACGCTAAAGTATTAACTATTACAGATGTATCTCAATTAAAAGATTTACCACAACAAGCAGATAAACCTAAATTTGCAGCAGAAGATGATTATTTTCTTGATTTTGAGAAACTTAAAGATGATTATGATGCAATAGAACTTATAATTAATGATAATTTATATTTTGCATTATATGGTTGGGACTGTGATTGTATTCTAATATTAAATAAGGATATTGTAGTTGAAACAAAATCTAGTGATAATTCATAAGATTTATTAAAAAATGCTTGACATATTTTAAAACTTATAGTACAATAAGAGTATAAGGATGTTTTAACAGAATATAGTGAAATAGATAATTATATAATAAATGAAATAGTATTAGAGAATACTAGAATGTTAGATAAGTTAAGGGAGGTAGAATAATTATGAAAAAGTTAGAGGTAAATACAATTAAAATGTTTTTGAGAGAACCAGTAGTTGAGTTTAATAGACCAGATGGAGGCAGAAGTATAAAAACAATATCATTATTAGATGATGAAGAAAAAGATTTAACCAAAGATGTTGTTATAACTAGGTTACTTCCTAAATTATATTCAAATACAGACAAAGTAATTAGAAAATCAAATAAGGAAGAAAGTTTTGCAGATAAATTAAATAGGATAATATCACAAAGAGAATATATGTCTAGTAAACAAATTGCTGTTAAAGCAGGAATGACTGTTAGATATTTAGATATGTTAAGAAGTGGAGATAGAGATAACCCAACTTTAAAAACAATAAAGAAACTTGCAGAAGTACTAGAGTGTGATATTGCAGAATTAGTATAGGAGGTATTTATGACATATAAAGATAAATCATTACAAGAAGCAGATAGAATAGATAAAGAATTTCTAAATAAGGGTGTAGGTAAACTAACTCATATTGATGAAAATTTTGGGTGGTATAAAGAAGATACTAAATGAAATTTAAAGGAGAACCTAAATGGAAGTAATAAGAACATTTAATAGTACAGAAGAGTATATTAATTTTATAAATCAAAGTAGGATAGATGATGTATATAAAGAAGCTATAGATACTGCAATAGATAAACAAGTTACAGAAGAGATGATATTAGAAGGAATAACTAAAGTTGCAGATTTAGAAGCAGAAGTATCTATATTAGAAGATTTATTTATACAGAATAAAGTTGATAAAAAAGAAGTAACACAGGCAAAAAGAAGATATACAAAAGCAGTAAATGAACTAGAAGGATTATATGGCAGAAAAGAGGTGTAGACATTGAGATTAGAAACAATAACTGGAATATTATTTTATATAGTAGTTGGAATTATTGTATATAAAATTTTACAATTTATGTTAGTAAGTGAATTAGATATAGATAATAATGAAGATAGAGAATTGATAGGAGATAAGAAAACAATATTTATATGTACTTTTCTTGCTTCTGCAATTTGGATTTTATATATACCATACATATTTATAAGCACTTTTAAGGATGTAATAAAAGAAAACAGGTAATGAAGATATATTGGTTATTCTATAAAATTCCCTAGAAATCAATTCTTGTAAGGAGGTTTTTATGAATAAATGTATAGTTTGTGGAAAAGAGTTTGAACCTAAACCAGAATATAAAGAAAGAAAAACTTGTAGCTATTGGTGTTATTGTCAATGGGCTAGAGAACATATATCCCAAGGATTTAAAGATAATCAATTTATAAAAGGACAACCTTCATTTAATAAAGGAAAACCTCAAAAAGAATGGATGTCAAAGGAAAGTCAAGAAAAATGTAGTAAGACATATATACAATATCAAAATACAGCAGCATCTCCTTTGTCTAGTGAAGAAGGAGTGTTTTTACCTTATAATACATTAAGAAAAGGAACAGTAGTAAAAAGGAAAAGCACTCATAGAAAAGGAAAAAATAAAGGAAAAGTTGAATGGAATTATTATATAAATATAGATTGGAGAGGAAATAGAAAACCTAATAATTTATATAAAAAGTATTTATGGGAATTGCATAATCAAAAGGATTTGCCTAAAGGTTATGTAGTTGTAACTAAAGATGGAAATCCAGATAACTTAGTAATTGAAAATCTTATGTTAATATCTAGAGCAGAATTATTAAGAAGAAATAATAGAGGTAGGAGGTGATTAGATGTTTTTAACTAAGGAATTATCAAAATTGTTTGATAAGGATGAATGGAATACATCATTAAAAGTAGTACAAAAAAGTGTTGAGTTTAGTTTAACAGAAAAAGAACATACTTGCGAAATAATTACACCATATTCAGATAATAAAATAGGGTATATAGAGTGTGGACATGTATTTGATTTAACTGAAATGGGTGTTAGTGAAAGGATAACTAATACAGATGCATTTTCTAAAGAATTTGAAGAATTTTGTATTAAAATAATAGATAAAAATTTTAAAATGTTTAGAAGTGAATACACAGTTAATGATTGGTTTAAATGTTTTATAAAAGAAGAGCATGGTAGTGGTGTTACATCATTATTCTGGTTATATTATAATCTATATGTATTTAGTTTAAGTGGAATAAGACATTTTGTAATTTCAAATATTGATGGTTTATTACATCCTGTATCTATGGTTCAGCTTGAAAAGGTACTTAAAGGATTTAAAAAAGATATATATTATAAAGACTATAAAGTTATTTTATTAATGAATAATGATATTTTATTTTCTAACTGGACTATGGAAATTGAAAATCTTTATGTAATGCTTGAAGATAAAATATGTAATATTAGAAATTGTGTAGATAGAGAACTAAGTGAGGTACATGACTTGCAAAAGATGTTAAGACAAGGAGAGTTTACAAAAGAAAGGAAGATGGTTAATAAATGACAGCAGAAGGAATATTTAGAAAATATGCAGATAAAAATGGACTAGTAAGTGCAAAAGATTTATTAAAAGAAGGATGGAGTGTTTCAAAAGCAGAGAATGAAGGAATTATAATAAAAGAAACATTTTATGATTTAAAAGAAAAATAAAATTAAAGGAGAGATTTAAAATGAACAAAGAATGTAGTAATTGTAAAGGAAATTGTAGCAATGAAGTAGAGTACACAGATGTACATAAGGGTATGCAGAAAATGTTAGTTGAGGCTGTTACGTCATATTTATTTTCAGAAGAGGCAAATTTATTTGGTGTAAATAAGTTAGTATTTGAAAAGATTGTAACTGAAGATAGTATTAGAATAGAATCTTCGTTTTTAGTAAAAGAATCTGATAATTGTTTAGAATGTGAAGATGAGAGCGAAGATTATGAAGACGAAGATTATGAAGATGAGGAAGATGAAGATACTTTAAATTCAAAGAAAGATTTTGCAGAATTTTTAATTGATTTTTATAAATTTTTAGAAGCTCATAATGGGGAGGATTTTATAGGTGGAAAAACAGAATCAAAACCAAAATCAAAAAGAGGTAGAAAAAAGAAATCAACAGAAGAATAATATTATAGATATAACTAAAGCAAGAAAGATTGTTAATGCTAATAAAAATAATATGAAAAAAGAAGTAGTTGAAGAAATTCCAATAGGAAGTAAACCTATAACACCAGATGAATTATTAGAAGAAATACTAGAATCATTTGCTATGGGAAGCTTAGATATAGTACAAAGTATAATAACATTATTTTTAGCTTCTGAAAATGCAATAAGACTTAATATTATTGGTGTTGTAGTAATGGTTGAAAATGGTAAAGTTATATTTGATTGGAAATTTGGTGAAAGGAGTATTCCTTATGGAAAATAATGAAATTAAAGATAGTGGAATATTAGGGTATTCTAAGTTAGATGAAATAGAAGATTTAAGAAAACAATTAGAAGAAAAGGATGAAAAGATTAAAGAATTACAAGAAGAAATAGATGAATTAAAAGATGCAAATAATGATTATGAAAGAGAACTATTAGATGCAGAAAATATTATATCAAAATATGAAGAAGATTTTGATAAAGATATGATAGTAAATGATACATTAGTTTGTTTAGCAAAACACATGACTAAGGATGGTATATTGACACCAGAATTAGAAGAATGGTTAGATAATTTTGGTAGATTTTATGCAGATGAAATCTAAGAAAGGATTAAAATTATGGTTAAATTAGGTTATGCAAGAACAAGTGAAGGTGGATTTTATGGTGTAGACTTATCAAGTGGAGAACCAATACTATTATGTTGTAATAAAAGTATATATGAAGATGTTTCAGGAGATGAGAAAGTTATTAAAGTTGTAGAAGCAGAAGATATATGTGAAATATTACAAGTAGATGATTTTGTAAATGGTTATCCAATAGATGATATTAATGTTCAAGGTAGAATAATATATTGTGGTGATTATCAACATGAATTTACACCAGAGCAAGTAGTAGATGTCATGACTAAAGAAAGATTTATTAGTAATAGATTTGTAGTTGCAAATGCAATAAACAGAGCGAAACAAATAGATAGTGAAGGTTGGTAAAATGAAATTTAAGGATTTATCAAATGAAGAATTACAGAAAGATTTTAAGAAATTATTAAGTAGATATACACCAGATGAATTAGTGAAATCATTAGAGCCATATAAAATAGAAACAGATGAAAAATATAAGTTTATACTATATTTAGATATGGATGGTGTAACTGCAGGTAGTAATTATATAATAAAAATCCATAATGCTTTAGTTCATAAAGAAGATGAAAATAAAGATTTTGAATATAGAAATTTTATGCAACAATGGTGTTTTCAAAAGGAAGCAGTTGAATTTTTAAATAAGTTATATGATGTTGCACCATATACAATTATATTAACAACTACAAGAAGATATGAATTGACACCAACAGAATGGAATACAGTTTTTAAGATAAATAAAGTTAAAGCCTATATAGGTGGTAGGACTAATAGAATACCAAAAGAAAATTATATATCTTGGAGAGAAGATGAAATAGAAGATTATCATTTTAAAGGAAGTGGAATGTTTACATTTAAAAATATACCTTTTCTAATTATAGATGATGATATATTTGATTTATATAAGTATGGAGATAATTTAATACATGTAGATACAGAAACAGGTTTAACTATGGATTATTTTCAAGAGGCATTAGATAAATTAAAAGCACAAGATGTTAAAATAAATATATAGGAGAATAGTAATATGGAAGATGTGAATAAGATAAAAGAAATCTTAAATGATATAATTAATAATATTACATCAGGAGAAAGAAACGAGCAAAAGCTTATTGATTTTATTATTGATACTGAAAGTGATATGTTAGATGGTACAGATAGTAATGGACAACATATTATAATTGGAATACAAAAGGGAGTAGGACTACAAATATCCACATATCAAGATAATGGTTGGATTAGAATACACAGATTTGAAATAATTGAAAATGAGGAAGGAAATCCAGAAATACAAGAATCTGAAACTTATGAAAAATAAATAATTTATACAAGAAGGAAGGTGATTAAAATAGACTTTGATACTATTTCACATGTAAGATTAGGTGATATTGCAGATGTATTTAAAGGACAGCAGATATTGGAATCAGATACTGGAACAGAGGCACGATTGATTTCATATAATGATTTATTTACAACATTTATAGGTGGAAAAATAGATACACCTGTTAAAACTTATAACTTTAGTAAGAAGCGTAAAGATTGTATGGTGAAAGCAACAGACATAGTATTTCCAGTATTTCCAAATAGATACTGTACACTTATTGTTAAATCAAACCCTTTTATAAAACCTTATTTTTTAAACGATGTATATGATAGTTCAAATATAATTGTAAGAGTAAATAGAGATATAGTTTATGAGGATTATGTATATCAAGTACTTACATCTACAAAGATGTTTGAGAAAATACATAGATTGTCTAAGAATAAAAAACAAAAAAGACTTACTGTAGCAGATATATCAAATATTACTATTCCTTTAATTTCATTAGAAGAACAACGAATTATAATGAATTCTTTTAGAAGAATGAAAGATGCATCTGATTATTATTATGAATTAATAGATACATTATTTAAGCAAGAAGGTGATTAAAAATGGCAGATATAGATAAACAAAGAAAAAATAATATATTTAAAGGTATAAAGTACCATGTAAATGAATTAAAAAGATTGAGACCACAATATGAGTTTTTAATGGTAGCCTTACAAGGAAGTCAAAATTATAATTTAGATTTATATACAGATGAGTATAAATCTGATATAGATACAGTAGCTATTGTATTACCTACCTTTGAAAACTTAATAAATAAGGATGAATATATATCTGAAACAATAATATTAGATAATAATGAACATATAGATGTTAAAGATATTAGGTTAATAACAGAATTATTTAGAAAACAAAATATAAAATATCTTGAAATATTACATACAGAATTTAGAATATTAAACCCATTATTTAAAAATGATATGTTAGAAATATTAGATAATGCTGATATGATTTCTAGTGCAAATCCAGTAAAATTAATAGTTTGTACTTATGGTATGGCTTTAAATAAATTAGAAGCATTAGAACATCCTTATGAAGGGTTGAGAGATAAGATAGAAAAATATGGATATGATGGAAAACAATTACATCATATACTAAGATTAAATTTATTTGCAGAAAAATATATAGAAACATTTGATTTTAAAAAATCTATGAATTCCCATAATTATATGGAAGATAATATTGAAGTTTTAACTAATGCTAAATTAAGCAAATATTCATTAGAAGAAGCAAGAGATTTGGCAAATGATAGTATAAATCAATTAAAGTCACATAGAAATATGTTTTTTAATGAAGTAAATAGTGAAGACATGGTTAAAGAATTTTTAAGTAAAATCTCTGTTAAAATATTTGAAAAATATTTAAGAAATATTTTTACACCAAAAAGAAATAAATGGAGAAGAAAAAGCGGTCTATCGTTACCAACCTCAGATAAAATATTTTTTACATCTGACTTACATTTTGGACATGAAAATATATTAGACTTTGAACCAAAAAGATGGGAGTTATGTGGAATAACCCAACATCAAGCAATAGTAAATAAATTAAAAGATGAAGGTTTGACAAATGAAGAAATTTATAATATACCAGATGACCTTTGGGATAAATATAAAATGGAGGTTAATAAGGAATATATAAAAATTCATGATGAAGAACTTATAAGAAGATGGAATAGTACAGTAAAACATGATGATGATTTAGTGTTCATATTAGGTGATTTATCATTTAGAAATAGTAAAGAAACTAATGAAATTGTTAAGAGATTACGAGGTAGAAAGATACTTATATTAGGAAATCATGATAATATATGTATTGGAAAAGATTTTGACCAGTCTTTATTTGAGGAGATAGTTGATTATAAAGAAATAACAGTCAATAATAAGAAATACATATTATTTCATTTTCCAATATCTTCATGGAAACAAAAAGAATATGGTAGCACTCATCTATATGGGCATATTCATAGCAATAGCCATATTATAAAAAAGATTAAAAATTCATATAATGTTGGTGTAGATGTTAATAATTTTAAGCCAGTATGTTTAAGTGAATATGAGGCATTTAGTAGAATTTATAAAAAAATTAAATAAAAAATTTAAAAAATGCTTGACATATATTTAAACTTGTGGTAATATAATCATGACGGAGAAAGTTGTAGCCTCTAGTGAACAAAGCTGACTGTTTGAAATGTAGAGTGATGGTTCTACTGCATAAGAAAACCAGCTCAAAAATCTTATGTATCGTTTAATAACAAGAGTAATCTTGTAGGACACAAACACTGGATTAAATATAATAGGGTGACAAGTACCAATTTTGCAAGTTGGGAGGGTTTCAATTCCCTAGAGAGTGATTAGGCTCTCACAGATATATGGGTTGATAGTTTAAATGGTAAAACAATCTGCTATTGCAGAGAGTTAAGGTTCGAGTCCTGCAATACCCTGAAAAAGTACCAAAGTGTATGTGGTACTAAACAGAGTTGTACACAAATCAACTAAAATAAAACTAGATATTAGTATGTATGGAATATCTGGACTAAAACTTTGTAGATATGTATTGCTATGACCATACACAAGAGAATTGCAATATGAAGGTAATATCCGTTCTACTGGGACTAAAGTTAGTTGTTTATGAATCTCACCAATTTAAAAATATAATGGTAAGGTGGGTGAGTAGGTTTAAACCATCTCTCTGCTAAGGAGACATACATTTAATTATGTATCGAGGGTTCGAATCCCTCCCTTATCGCCATAAAGATGTTATATATTATGTATAAGTAATATATAATCTATTTCATAGGGTTCTCAAAGGTGAACAAAATAGAGCATGAGATGAAATAGATTAATCATAGTTTAGTCTATGAAAAATAAATAATGCTCGATGTGTGGTTGATGATATACCTTAAATCATTTGTATATATATATCGAGTATGGTGTATGGTGCACGGCATCCAACAGGTGGATGATGGAATTGGTTTGAATCCAATGTACTCGACCAGCCTTTAATTAGGTAATGCTAATAATTTAATACTGCGAGGTGGAGAAGTTGGCATCTCACTAGCCTCATAAGCTAGAGTTCGCTGGTTCGAATCCAGCCCTCGCACCCAATATAGCAGGGTGGTGTAATATAGCATAGCTGAGCCCATATTTCGGACGATGTTGGTTCAAATCCAACCCCTGCGACCAAATAACACCTGCTGCATGTATGAAAATATATGTATAGGAGAAAGTGGTTCGAATCCATAACAGGTGATATGCAAAAATAAAGTAGGTTAATATAGTATCTCGCATTAGATATAAAATTTATATTTGACGTCAATATAATTTACTCCTACTTTACATTATACCCTTTGATAGTTTAGTGGGAAAATCCCCTGTATGCGACAGGGAGTCAATGGTTCGAATCCATTTCAAAGGCAAGTCTAAAATATATAGGCAGAATTCACTATATAGAGATTAGGCAAAAAGATGCTGAGAGCTGCAGAAATCAAGCATCTTTTTAATATAGTCATTTAGTTTAGTAGGAAAAATTACTTTACTAATGTAAGGAGAGGTTGGTTCGAATCCAACAATGGCTGTAAATAAAAATAGGGCATAGTGGCAGAGTTTGGTTTAATGCACCAGTCTTGAAAACTGGCAATCCAGAAATGGGTTCCTAGGTTCAAATCCTAGCTATGTCGCCATAACAGGTTCAACTTGGTGGGAATAGCACTTCAAGAGCCTAAAGAAAGCCAATCCCACAGGATAATAACCTATCTAAATAACAAATATATGAGTAGTGGTTTAAAGAAAGTATATTTGTTACTTGGGTAAATAATTATAAATAAGTAGGTTTATTCCTACTTATTTTTATTTTCAAAAATGCTTGACATATTTTAAAACTTATAGTATAATAGATATAAGAAGATGTTATAATATTTGTAGGAAGGTGTTATAAATGGCAAATGAATTAATAATTAAAAATATAAACAATATAGATATAGATTTATTATCAACAGAAGATTTAGTAGAATTAAAAGATTGTGTAGTAAATACTATAAATTTAAGTAAATTGAATGAGGATATTGCGAAAGCATGTATGAATTTAAGTCAGGTAGGACCACCATCATTTATGGCAGATGTTGTATATATTGCAATGGACAATCAAAAAAGATTAGATATAATCTATATGCTAATGAATAATTTTAATTTATTTAAAAATGATGTTAAAAACTTCAAAAGAAATAAAAATGATTGTAATGATAATATAGAATATGTATATAGTTTTCTTGGTAGAACACAAAGTCTAATAAAATCAATTATAGATTTTGGAGATTTCAAAAAGAATGAATATGAAGAAAATCAAAAGCAAGTAAAATTAAATGCAGAAAGAGTTGAAAAATTACAAAAAGAACAACAGAAAAGATTAAAGAAAGGAGATAATTAATGGAACCTGATTTACAACATATTAATTATGAGTATCAAGAAAGACAGAGAAAGAAAAATGTAAAAGAATATCAAGATAGATTTTTTAAAAATCTAAGTAAAAGAAGCAATAAAAAGAAAAGGAAGTGATTAAAATGATTATAAGAACAAGTTTTAGTGATAATGATTATACAGAAGATTTAAAGAACTATTGGGATAGATTTTGGTTTAAAAATTATTATAGTGCTTCCGATAAATATAAATATTTAGATGATTATGATAGTTTATTAAAATATAGAGAACTCTATATTGAAGCACATGATTTATTAGATAAAGTATTTTTAGATAAAGATAAATTAACTAATGCAGATATTGAAAAGTTTATTGAAGTTATTAGAAAAAGTATATTAGCATATATAGAAAAAGAACATTTAGATAGTATTAAATATTTAACTACATCTCTTTCAATAGATATAGTTGATGGAGTAGAAGATAAATGTGAAAATGGAGAAGTTATTTACTACTTTTTAGAAACTAAGCAAATGGTTATATTATAGGAGGAACAAAACATGGCATATTATGATGGTATTTCAGATATAATTAAAAATTATATAGATATAGGAAGTTATGAAAACTTAAAATATAGTAGAACTAATCTAAACAAAATAATAAAATGGACATCATCAAAGTATAATGAATTTACAAAAGATGAAGTAATCCAAGATTTAGTTGCTAGGATAAATTTATATGCAAGTGTTATTTGGAGATATAGATGTGGTTCCTATGCAGAAGGAAATCATAATAGAGGTAAATCTTATGTATTATATATAAAGGATTATGATAATATTTTTATAATATGTATATATGAACCAAAAAATATAAAAGTATATAAGTTGGAGGTAGATTAATATGAAATTACCAAAATATAGAAAAGAACAAATAAAAAAATTAGGTAAGCATGCAGAGATAGTACATAAATTATATTGGGAACTTAAAGATTATTTAATTGATGATTTAGAGTTAGATATTAACTTTGTTATAGATAATATAAATGGATTAGTAAATTGTGATATGAATTCAGATGATTTTATAAAATTTTTAAAAGAAGAAATGGAGGGTAGATAATATGTTAGAACAAGAAAGAAAAGAAGAAATGTTAAATTATTTTAATGAAACCATATTTGAACCAGCAATACAATATGGTACAGAAAATAATATACCTGAAATGTCACAAGGTGCAAGATATACTAGAATGAGAATGCAACAAAGAAACCCAGAAGGAATATTACATTATTTCTGGAGTGCTATAGTTAGTACAGAAAAAAGTATCTCATTTTCAAAATTACTAAAAAGACATAATGTGGTAAGGTTTGAAGATATAATAGATGATGTAAGAGATAGATTTGGTAATGGTTATATTGATAGTGTATGATATTATCAGGGTACTTCATTAGTAACATATTTAGTAAAATATTAATGAGGTGAAATATTATATGAAAAAGTATCATTTTGTTTATATCACAAGAAGGATTGGAACACCTTATTATTACTATGGTGTTCATAGTACAAATAACATAAATGATGGTTATATTGGTTCTGGGTATCATTTTTTAAATGCAGTTAGAAAGTATGGGAAAGAAAGTTTTAGTAGAGAAATCATAAAATTTTTTGAAAGTCATGATGAAGCTTTGAAATTTGAAAATGAAATCATAACCAAAGAAGTTCTAGAAGATGAATATTGTTATAATATTCAACATGGTGGAAAAGGTTCAAAAGATGAACATACTCTATCAACAAAAGAAAAAATGTCTTTAAGTGCAAAAGAAAGAAAAATACCACAAGAAACAAGAAATAAGTTAAAAGAATCTATGAAAAGAAAAATAGAGTTATATGGATATTATCACAGTGAAGAAACCAGAAAAAGAATATCAGAAACATTGAAGAGTAAAGATATGGGTAAGTATAATAAAGGAAGAATACAAACAGAAAGTGAAAGAAATAAAAGAAGTATATCTTTAAAATTGGCATACAAGGAGGGAAGGCATAAAAAATCTGATTTATCAGGAGATAAAAATCCGATGTATGGTAAACATTTTACAGATAGTATGAAACAAAATTTATCAAATGCACAGAAAGAAAGATTTAGTAATGTACTGGAAAGAGAAAAAACATCTATATCTACTAAAAATGGCATGATAAAATCAGAAAAGTGGAATACATATAAAGCAGAGCTTAAATCTGGTATTAGAGATGGTTCTATGAAAGGTAAATCTAATCCAAATTTTGGTAAGAGTATGAAATTGGCTATGCACATAAGACATCATATAAAAAAAGGAATATTTAATAAGGAGTGTGACTATTGTGTTATTCGGTGATTATGAAAAAGAAGAAATTGAAAAATTAGAAAGAATTATAAAGGAACAGTCTGAGAAGTATTATACAGATGGTACACAAACATTGACAGATGTAGAGTTTGATAATTTGGTTGATAGACTAAGATTATTAAATCCTACTTCTAAAATATTGCAAGTTCCTCGGATGGGGTTACAAACAAACAGGGCATAAAGTAAAACATAAGTATCAATTAGTAAAAAGTCTTGATAAATGTAGAACTTATGATGAAGTTCCTGAAAGATTTAAAAATGGGTTTGTATCTTTATCTCCTAAACTAGATGGTTTAACTGGTGTATTTTATTATGAAGGTGGTAAATTGATTAAAGCAGTTACAAGAGGTAATGGTCAAGAGGGAAAAGATATTACAGATAAGGCGAGAATAATTGTAGGTAATGAAATAGAAGATAAGAATTTTACAGGTGGTGTAAGAGGAGAATTAGAAATATCTGTTGAAAACTGGGAAAAGGTTAAATATAAATATCCCGAAGCTAAAAATGCAAGAAATTTATGTGCTGGTTGGATAAACTCTAAAGATTATTCAATAGATGATATAAAATTAATTGATTTTATAACTTATAAAATAACAGGACAAGAAAGGGATATGAATAATATTGTTACAGATAGTGTATGTAGTAGAAGAAATCCAGCCAAAGAAGACATTAAAGATTGGTTGAAGTGGAATTTTAAGAATGTTATTGAAACTGTTACCACTATATTAGATAGAAAAGATAAATTTGAAGAATATATGAAAGATACATTTGAAAGTTTTAAATATACGATGGGATACGAATTAGATGGTGTTGTAATCTCAAATACAGAAGTTATATATCATGAAGATGCAAAATCATATATTTATGATGAGTGTGCTTTTAAATTTGCAGCAGAAGAAAAAGAAACTACAATAAATAATATTAAATGGGAATTATCAAGAACACAAAGATATATACCAGTATTAGAAATTGAGCCAATAGAATTGTCTGGTGCAGTAGTGCATAATGTAACTGGAAATAATGCTCAATATTTATTAGATAATGGTTTAGGTGTTGGTGCTACAATTTCTGTATGCAGAAGTGGTGAGGTTATTCCAAAGCACATGGACACATTAGAAGCAGCAGATGTAGATTTACCAGAAAAATGCTCAATATGTGGACATACTTTAATTTGGGATGGTGTAGATTTAAAATGTGCATTTAAAGATTGTCCAAATATAGAATATAGTGATTTAAGACAATGGTGTGAAACAATAGGCGAAACAGATGGTATGGCTTGGACACTTATGGAACAATATTTAGTAAAATTTAGAATCATGAGTATATCAGATTTATATTGTTTAGAAACTAAAGAAAAAATTGATAGCTGGGCTTACTTATCTAATTTAAGTATAACAGATAGAAAGGCTGTAGAATTTTTTGGAAAACTATATAATAATAAGGTAGATGTAGAAAAAGCTTTAATTGCTTTAAATATCCCAAGATTAGGTGATAAAACTGCAAAAGATTTAGCAAAAGAAACAAATACAGTAAAGCAGCTAATAAATGATATAAAAGGTTTAGGATATATAGATAATATTCTAAGTGACAAGTTATTAAAAATTGTCAAAGAAGCTACAACTAAATCTATAATAGAAAATCAAACAACTAAATTAAAAAATATATTATATATAGGAAATAGAATAAAGTATAAAGAAGTATCTAATAAAGAAATAATTAAAGTTGCTGTAACAGGTGCATTAAATACAATGAAAAGAAGTGCATTTGAAAAGTATATTGAAAGTTATGGATATGAACTATCAAGTGCTATAAAGTCTTGTAAGTATTTAATAACAAATACTCCAGATAGTGGTTCAAGCAAAAATAAAGATGCCCAAAAATATGGTGTTGAAATAATTACAGAACAAGCATTTTTAGATTTAATAGGTGGAAATACTAAAAATAATAGTTTATTTTAAAGAAGAGGGTTTTTACTAAAAATAATTTAATAAATTTAGTAAAAACCCTTGACAAATTTTAAAACTTATAGTAATATAATTACAGATATTAAAAAGGAGGTGTATCTATGGCAGGTTTATATTCGATATTTGAAAGCAATGCTGACATAAAGAATTATATTTTAGGAATATCTAAATCAATGAATATTGAAAATTGTAAAGTATTAGTTAATACTTACACATCATCTAAATATACAATAAATAGTTTAAAGCAGTATTGTAAAGAAAATGGAATACCTTATTTTGAAAGAGGTGAGTTTGATATATTCTCATTAGAAGAAATAGAATTTATCTATGAATGTTTAAACAGTAATAATGAGATAAAAGAGGTATTTGAAGAATTTAGAAATAAATATCCAAAAAGCCATATAGATTTAACAGAAAAAGAATTTGAAGAAAAGTTATTAAAATTAAACTTAATAGGAACAGGAAAGGAGATGGGCAACATGCGATATACAAATGATATAGTAGAGTATGTAAAAGAATTAGGTAATAAATATACAATAGAAGAAAGTTTAGAAAAGATACAAAACAAATATACATATTTAGGAATGACAATGCCTAAACTAGAGGAAATGTGTAATAAATATTTAATTAAATTCAAAAACAATTCAAGTATTTTTACAAATGAAGAGGCTAGAGAAATAGAAAGACTAATAAAAAGTTGTAGTGGGTTAAAAGAAGTATATAATATATTTATTGGTATGTTTCCTAATAAATGTGATTTAAAAACATTTATACAAGAGATTAGTAATTTAGATATGGTTAAAGCATTCAATACAAAAGAATCTATTGGTAAATTCTCATTTTTAGAAGAAATTTATATAGAAGAGTTATTAAAGGAAGATACAGATAATGCATCTATATTTGCTAAATTTAATTTAGTGTTTCCAAATAAATATCCTTATATACAATTTATTACTAAACTAAATGATTTAAAAGTATCTAAAGCTCCAAAACCTAAAAGGGGAAGAGAAACTGACCCTATATCCATAAAATTAGAGGAATATTTAAGAACATTTAATGGGGATAAAACAATAAATGAATTATTAGAAATAGTAAATAGTAATGATGAATTTAAAAATTACAATTATAAAGGATTACATAATTTTATACATAGAAAAGAAATACCATTTAAAAAAGAATCTGTAAGAGGTGGAAGAGCAAGTGCATTAACTGATAATGATTGGGAACTAATTAAAAGTTATGTAGATAAAGGTTATACATCAGCAGAAATATTAGAAAAAGTTAGAAATAAAATAGATGTACTTAAAGATATAACAATAGTAGCATTTAGACAAAGATTATCTAAAAAAGGTATTAAAACAAGTAGAGTATCAAAAGTTACAGATAATCAATCTAAGCTTATAAAACAATCTATATATTCTAGCATATATGATGATGTTGCTAAAGCAGTAAATGGTAATACAATAAGAGAAGCATTAAGAATATTACAATCTAAATTTCCTGAATTACAATCTAAAATGACTTATAACAACTTAATATATTTTGCAAAAAGTAGAAAATTAAATTACAGAACAGAAACAAAAGAAGAAATAGGTAATAGAATGGCTAATTCAAGAAGTTATAAAAATACAACTAAATCTAATAAAGGAATAGCAGATGAAGTATATGAATTTGTAAAAACAATATGTAGTAACCATACAAAATCAGAATGTATGGATATAGTAAACAAGAAATTTAATGTTTCCTATAATTCTACATATCTTGATACTTTAACAAACAGAAGAGGTAAATTAGAATTTAAGAAATATAACCAATTTACAGATGAGATGAAAGAAAGTGTACTTGAATTATTAAAAAATTGTAAAACAAAAAGAGAAGTATATATTCAATTTTGTAAAAAATATCAAGGTGTATTTGGTGCAAATGTATTCTACAAACTTTTAAGAGATTTAGAGTTAAAAGAAAATGGAAAAATAATTATACATAAGACAGGTGATATACCTGAAGAACTTGAAAATATTACTGAACAAAATGCAGATAATACAAAAATAATAGAAAGTGGCTTTACAGATGAGCAATTAACAGATATAGTAAAAGTAATAACAGAAGAATCAGAAGATAGATACCAACCCATTATAGATGAAGTTAATAATACATTTGAAAGAAAATGTAATCAAATGGGAATTTCTGGGGATACATATTCTCATCTTGATGAAATTATATATGCTTTAGAAGTATTAACTAATTATGCAAAAAACAAAAATAAATTAGTTAGATTAACAAACGACCATGAAGATATATTAGAGCAATATAGAAGAGAAGTTGAACATGAAATTGAGTTACAACCATTTCAATCAACAGATACATATTGTCAAAATAAATTAAAAGCAATAGGAATGAGAAGAAGAGAAGTTAAATATACTAGAGATGACCTAAATTTAATGAGTATATTACTTAAAAATATAAATGATAATAGCGATGTGTATGATAAAACATTAGAATCATTAAAACATAGAAAGAAATTAAGAGAAAATTCTATTTTTATGCCATTAGTAGATACAGATATGATAGATAGACTTGATTGGTGTAAACAAGCACAATTAAATAATAAAAGAGCATATACACCTATATTAAAAACAAATGCAAGAATAGATAGAATAAATAAAAGTAAAGCACAAGGAAGAGATTTTTGGACAGAGAAAGGACCTGTTACAGCTCCTGATGTAAAACAAGGTAATTCTAAAGATGTACATAGAATATCAACATATAGAGTTAAAGCAGAGTTTTTATCATTAAAGGGTAATCCCTTTGTAAATAAATATTATGATGTTAAAGCAACAAGTGAAGATGCAGCAAAAGAAAAAGGTGTAGAGTATTTTGATTTAATAAGTGCAAATAATGATAATGCAATATATCAAATTTTAGATATTACTAGACTAAATAGATAAGATGTTATTAATGTTGACAGAGTTGTTTTAAAAATTCTGTCAACAAAATTTAATTTGGAGGTAGATGTTAAATGGAAAACAGAAAGACAATTAAATGGATTGTATTAGGTATAATTTTAATAGTTGCAGTAATAGTATTATTTAATTCATTTAAAACAATTCCAACAGGATGTGTTGGTGTAAAGACCCAATTTGGGAAAGTACAGAACGATGTATTACAAGAAGGACTAAATGGTAAAATACCATTTATAGAAAAAATTGTATTAGTAGATTGCAAAACAAAGAAAATAGATGCTACATCTGAAAGTAGCACCAAAGATTTACAAACAGTATCAGTAACAATAGCATTAAATTATAATGTAAGAAAAGACACAGCAAATAAATTATATAGAGAGGTTGGTACAGACTTTGAAAATATAGTTATAAATCCTGCTATATTAGAGAGTGTTAAGAGTGTAATGGCACAATATACAGCAGAAGAGTTAATAACAAAAAGAGCAGAAGTATCTTCAATGATTAGAGAATCATTAACAAATAAAATAGATAGTAGAGGAATTACTATAACAGAATTTAATACAACAAATATAGATTTTAGTGATGCTTTTAACGCAGCAATAGAAGCAAAAGCAGTTAAACAACAAGAGGTAGTAACTGCACAAGCAGAATTAGAAAAACAAAAAATTCAAAATGAAAAGGAAATAAGTATTGCAGAAAAAGATGCAAAAGTAATGGAACTACAAAATAATCAAATAACAGATAAGACATTACAATTAAAAGAATTAGAAATTAAACAAAAAATGATTGAAAAATGGAATGGACAATTCCCTACTACTATGATGGGTGAGAATACTTCAGCTTTATTCAATATAAGTAAATAGAGGTGATATAAATGGCAAAAGTTAGTTTTAAAGATATAGAACATGTTCTACCAGATAATATGATGTGGTTGGAAGACAGAACAATATTATTAACTAAAGCAGGTTCAGTTATATATGGAACAAATGTAGAAACATCTGATACTGATTATAAGGGTGTATGTATTCCACCAAAAGAATATTATTTAGGATTAAAATCTATAAATGAATATAATAAGTCTGGTGGTAAAAATTTTGGAGAACATAATACAAAAGAAGATATTGATATAGTAATATGCCATATAAATAAATTTGTTAGAGACGCTATGCAAGGTGTACCAAATAATATTGATATACTATTTTGTAGAGATGAAGATATAATTCATATAGATGATTTTGGAAAAGAGTTAAGAAGTATAAGAAAAGAATTTTTATCTAAGGAAATATATAAAAAGTTTTGTGGATTTGCAATGTCACAAAGGTATAAACTAGATATAAAGAAGCAAAATGGAACTGGCAGACAAGATTTAGTTGAAAAATTTGGTTATGATACTAAATTTGCTTATCATGCTATAAGATTACTATATTGTGCAAAACAAATATTATTAACACATGATTATTGTTCTTACAGACCAGAAGAAGAGAGAAAATTATTATTAGATATAAGAGCAGGAAAATATACATTAGAAGAAATATTTGATATGTTTGACAGATTAGATAAAGAGATACACCAATACTATGATGAAAGTACATTACAAAAGACACCAGATTATCATAAAATAAATAAATGGTTGATAGATATAAATGAGAAAGCTTTAAATTATGATTTTACAATATAGTTCTTCTTTATCAGGTTTCCCTAGAAACTATTTTAGATAGACAGTTGATATAAGTTTATAAGTATAAATTTCAACTGTCTTAAATTTTTTAATAAATTTTGAAAAAACCCTTGACATATTTTAAAACTTATAGTATAATATAGGTATAATAAGTAAATAATAGTTTTAAGGAGGAGTATATAATGTCAAATTCAAAGATAAAAACATTAAGTGATAGAATGAAAGATTATGAATCTGTATCAGATGTTAAACTTACAAAAAGAACACCTGTTATAGTAAGAATAGATGGTAAAGCATTCCACACATTTACAAGAGGTTTAGATAAACCATTTGATGAAATACTATCACAAGTAATGCAATATGTTTGTGAAAATCTTATATTGAGTGTTCAAGGGTGCAAGTTAGCATATACACAGTCTGATGAGATAAGTTTATTATTAACAGACTGGGATAAATTAACTACTGATAGTTATTTTGATTATAGATTACAAAAGGTATGTTCAGTAATAGCATCAGCAGCAACAATGTATTTTAATAAGTTTGTAACACAAAAGGTATTAGCTTGGTCTGGTTATGCAAATTCAGATGAACCAGAGAATTTAGACTTATTTAATAAATGGCAAAAGAAAATGGGTATAGCAATGTTTGATGCAAGAGCATTTAATATACCAAAGGAAGATGTATGTAATTACTTTTTATGGAGGCAACAAGATGCATCAAGAAACTCAATACAATCACTAGGACAATCAAAGTTTAGTCAAAAACAACTTGATAAGAAAAATACAAGTGATATACAAGATATGTTAATGGAAAAGTACAATATAAATTGGAATAATTTAGAAACTAAATGGAAAAGAGGATTTTGTGTATATAGAAAAGATGAGGGAATATTCTGTGATACAGAAATACCATTATTTAATAAAGATAGAGATTTTATAGATAAATTTTTATTAGTACCAGAAGAAGAGTAGTGGGCTTAACCCACCAAATTATATGCTTCATTAGCCAAGTTGGTTAAGGCAACAGATTGCAAATCTGTGACCATTGGTTCGAATCCAATATGAAGCTCCAACCCTATATAGGAGTGTAGTGTTAATGGTAGCACAGCAGTCTCCAAAACTGTTTGTCTGGGTTCAAATCCTAGCACTCCTGCCAAATATATAAGATTATAATATAAGAAGGTGAGGTTTATGATAGAGTGGAAAACAATCGAAAACAACCAAGATTATGAAGTATCTAATATGAGTATAGTTAGAGAAAAATCAACAGGTAAATATTTAAAACATTATACTTTATCTACATCGGGAGGTTCTAGAACAAAAGTATATTTGAGAACAGGTACTCGAAAAGGTTTTAGATTAATAGACCTTGCTAATTTAGTTGCAGAATATTTTGTAGATAATAAAGATGGTTTAGATGTTGTTGATTTTAAAGATGGTGATTCTTCTAATTGTTTAGCATCTAACTTATATTATAGAAATAAAATTACAGATAGAGGTTACTTTCATAAAGTATATGAAAGTAAAACAGACGAAGAATATATAAAGGAAGCAATAGCAGATTATAGAAAAAAGTATCCTAATGATTATTTTATGGAAGATAAAGATTTGGAAATTGAATATCAAATGAGAATGTTAGATAATAGAAATAAAGGTTTTGCAAGAACAATGCACTTGTTTGACCATGCAAAAATAATACATAATCAAAATTCAAGTAAAATAGAAGAATATATAGATGATACATATAGTAATACTACTGTAGATATAATAAATGATGAATTTATACTTAATGAGATAGATAAAATAGAAAATAATTCTAGAATAGTACAAAAGTTAATATATCATTTGAATAATACACTTACAACAAGAGAATCTTTTGTATTAAAGTACAGGTATGGTCTATTACCAGATATATATTATAAAGATATACCAAAAATAAAAGATGGAACAAGTTTAAATAATGCACCATATACATTAGAAGATACAGGAAGGCAACTAGGTGTAACAAAAGAAAGAATAAGACAAATAGAAGCAAGGGCATTTAGGAAATTAAGACACCCATCAAGATTAGGAGGTAGCTATGAGTAATTTTATATGTAATAAGTGCAGAACTTGTAGTAAATTTCCATTTTGTAATGTAACTGAAAGTAAGGATGGAAATTGTGGAGATTATATACAAAGAGATAGATATAAGTTTATTAAGAATAGATTGAAAAGCATAGATTATGATACATATTTAAAGGAGTTGTGTAGATATGAGTAATAAAGCACAATTTAATAAAAATTTAAAAATAGATTATAATTTACCTATAATAAGTATTCCAAGTAATAAGACAATACCATTTTTAAAGTGGTATTGTGAAGATATTTCAAATACTAGATTAAGTGATATTCCAAAAGTATTTGAAGAAGGATATATAACTATTTCTAATATACCTTGTGAATTTATAAATAATTGTAAAAGTGAATTTATAAAGAAGATGGCTAAGGAATGCAAAACAACATATAGAGTAATTGAAGAAGAATTAGAACGTGATGTATATTCAGTTATGTTAAATGATATAGTTATAAGTTACAAGTTTATAGATAATCTTCCAAACATAACTATATTTTCAAGTATAACAGAACAGCAAATAATAAATATTCCATTGCAGAAATATAGAGATGTTGATTATAAGTTGTTATCATCTTTGGGAGATATTAGTGGGATTGGCAATACAATTATTATAGAAAATGCTTCATGTGCAATAGATGGAGAACATGAGTTCCAAAATTCAATGATGATGATATATACAGGTTTATTTATTAGTGCAATGTGGTATATGACTTTATATAAAAATAAATATAGATATGAACAACAGTTGTCTAAAGAAGAAGTAAAAGATACTATTTTAAATAGAAAAAGACCTAAAAAAGTATCAAATACTAAGATTATTACAACAAGTTTTTATGATTTATCTAAAGCACCTCAATCAAAAGTACAAACTATGATTAAAAGAAGGGAAGGATTTGAATATTCTCATCAATTTGATGTTAAAGGGCATTATAGACATTACAAAGATGGTAAAATTGTATTTATTGAAAGTTATGTAAAGGCAAAGGATAAGCCAAAATTACAAAGGAATATAATATTAAATCCAGAAGAAAAAGGAGGAAAATAAGATGAATAGAGTATTAGGAATAATTATATGTATTATAATATTTATAATAGGAAATGGAATATTATATAAATATAAAGACGATGTTGCTGCAGGTATGGAAGATTTTGCTGGAATATCTGCAATAGTGATAAGTATTATAGGAATTTTAGCATGTATAGGAGGCAGTTTTTAATGATAAAGTTTAAATTAGAGGGTAAATGTTATAATGTAAAAGATATTGAAATAAATTCAGGGGTAACTGTTTTAACAGGACCTAATGGTAGTGGAAAGACTTATGCTTGTACCCAAATTTGTGATTATTTAGATGAGCAGAAAAAGAAATATATAAATGTAAATGTGTATGAAGAAGGAAAACATAAAGCAGATAGTTTTACATTATCAGGTGATATGCAGTCATTAGCAAAACATATAGTAAGTTCTGAGGGGCAAAGAGTATTTGATACACTTGTAGATATAAATGTTCCAAAGATAGGTGATTATGTAAGACAATTAGTTGATGGTAATATTAAAGAAGGATATATTTTAATTGATGGTTGTGATAGTGGTGTTAGTATAGATTTAATGCTTACTTATAGGTCATTATTCAGGTTGATATTAGATGATTGTAAAGAAAAAAATATTGATATACATATTATAATAACTTCTAATAGTTATGAATTAGTATATGATTATGATTGTATTTGGATACCAACGATGGGACATTATAAACGAGGTGGAGAAGCAGATGGTTACAATTTGTGGAGAAAGATGTATGAAGATGTTTATAAGGATAGAAATAAATAAAGGTGATGATAATGAAGATACCAAAAAGAATACTAGATTTGATTACAGAGATAGAGGAAATAGGAAGTAAATTAACATTATTGGAAAGTGAGTTATATTCATGGTTAGATAATAGTAATATAGATACAGAGTTATTTGATTCTAATAAAGAAATATGTATTGACCATGATTTAGATGCACTATTTCATAGTAATAATGGAACTGATTTAATAGAAGATTTAAAAAAGTTATAAAAATACTTGACATATTTTAAAACTTATTATATAATAAACAAAAACAGAGAGGTAGGAAATTTTATGAGAAATTTAGTGGTTTTAAGGGGATGCCCAGGTTCAGGTAAATCAACCTGGATAAAAGAAAATGGTTTAGAGCAATATACAATAAGCCCAGATAATATAAGAATGATGGCATCTGCACCAATATTGACAGAAAATGGAACAGATGCAACTATATCACAAGAAAATGAATCTTATATATGGTCATTATTATATGAATTATTAGAGAAAAGAATGAAAAATGGAGATTTTACTATAATAGATGCAACACATAGCCGTTCAACAGATTTTAGTAGATATAATTCATTATGTGAATCATATAGATATAGAAAGTATGTAGTATCATTTACAGATGTACCAAAAGAAGTATGTATAGAAAGAAATCATCAAAGAAATGCCTATAAAAGAGTTCCTGATGAAGTAATTGATAAAATGTATGCAAGATTTGAAACTCAAGAAAAGACAAGTGGTTGGGTAGATATTCCTAGAGATAAGTTTTGGGAAACATTTAGTAATAAAGAATTTGATTTTAATGAGTATAAAAGAATACATATTATAGGAGATATTCATGGTTGTTTTAACCCATTAAAAGAATATATACTAAAACAAACATATACAGAATATCAAGAAGAAGTAAATTCTCAAAATTTACATCAATTTTTAAATGATGAAGATGCTTATATATTTGTAGGGGACTATTTAGATAGAGGACTACAAAATAAGGAAGTATTAGAATTTATTATTAGTATATGTCAAAAAAGTAATGTACTTTTATTAGAAGGAAATCATGAAAGATTTATTTGGTATTGGGCAAATGAACTGGATAGCGAGATTAAAAGTAAAGAATTTATGAACTTTACATTACCACAAATTAAATCAATAGACCCATCAAGTATGAGAAAGTTTTATAGAAAACTAGGACAAATGGCTTATATAAACTTTAAAGGACAAACATATTTTGTATGTCATGGGGGATTGAATACTATCCCAAATAATTTACCTTTAATATCAACAAGTCAAATGATACATGGTGTTGGAGCTTTCAAATTCCCTATTGACGAATCATATACAGAAAACATGAAAAATAAATCAATAATACAAATACACGGACATAGATATATTGCACCAGAAAAACCAATGAGAGATTTACCTTTATCATTCTCATTAGAGGATGGTGTTGAATTTGGTGGAAATCTAAAAGTAGCAGAATTAACAAATAAGGGTATATTTTTCCATAGTATAAAAAATGACTTATATAGGGATACATCTTGGGAAGAACACCAACAAATAGTAAATACACAAGAAATAAATATAGAAAATATTGTAGATAGATTAAGAAATAATAGAAATATAAGAGAAAGTGTATTAGAAGGTGGAATATCATCATTCAACTTTACACGTAAAGCATTTGAAAAAGATAAATGGGATAAGGAAACTGTTAAAGCAAGAGGTTTATTTATAGATACTGTAAATAATAAAATAGTAGCAAGAGGTTATGAAAAGTTCTTTAATATAAACGAACAAGAATCATGTAGATTATTTAATTTAAAGAGATTATTTGATACAGATGAAGAAGTTGTTGCTTATAAAAAATATAATGGTTTCTTGGGCATTTTAAGTTATTATAATGATAATTTACAATTTCATAGTAAATCTTCAAATTGTGGAGAATATGCAATGTATTTTAAAAATTTATTTTATAATACATTTACAGAAGAACAAATAGACAATATTACAGTATTTCTAAAAAATAATAATATGTCAATGACATTTGAAGTTATAGATTTAGAAAATGACCCTCATATTATAGATGAAAAAGAAAGTAGAGTTGTCTTATTAGATATAATTCATAATAAAGTAGATTTTGAGAAGATACCTTATGATGGATTAATGCAAATTGCTAAATCGTTAAAATTAAAAGATACAGATTATAAGCAAGTATATATTAAATTTGATACATATAGGCAATTAACTGAATTTTATGAACAACATAAAAATCAAAATGAATTAATAGACACAGATATAGAAGGCGTTGTAATTGAATGTGGAACATTTATGACAAAGCTTAAATTTAGTTATTATTCTTTTTGGAAGTCTATGAGGACTGTTTATGAAATGACTATGAATGGTAAAAATGTAGAATTAAGAAAACTATATAATGCAACTGCGAATTATTTTTATAAATTTATTAAAGATAAATATGATGATAAATGTGTTGAGTATATGAAAATATTAGATAATATAAATAATGATTTTGTAAAATTATCTGATTTAAAACAATGTGAACTAGCAGAAGATGGTGAAAGTATAATTATGCAAAAACAAATAAAAACTAGAACAGAAACAGGTTATACTTGTGAAAATATAAAAGAAAATATTAATATTGGTAAAGAAAATATCAGTAAGATAGTTGAACTAAGGAAAAAAGATAATATTATTTCATTAAGAAATGAATATTATGCAAATGGAGGAGTATAATGTTACTAATTAGAAGAATTGGAAATAAAAATAGGTTAGCAATACCTCAGGATGTAATGGAACAAATGAATCTAAAAGAAGGAGATGCCATTAATATTGATATACAAAATATTAATGGTAATCCTACCATTTTAATTAGAAAAGGAGTAATATATGGAGAATATAAGTCTTAAAGATTATTTTATAAATTTATTGTGTAATATTATAATCATCTTATTATTACTAGCTTTTATAATAATATCAATACCTACATTTATTTTAATTGTTATATGTCATATAATGGCTCTTATTGGTAAATTCCTGAATAATAGATATATAGATTTAGCTGATGCAATTAGTACATTTATTAATTTACTGAAAGGAGATTGTGTAGATGAGTAGTGATTGGTTAGATAGAATTGTAAAATGTCCTAATTGTAAAAATGATGTTAGGGATGGTGATAGAATATGGTTAGATGGAGAATGTTTATGCCCAGATTGTTATCAGCATAAAAGAAATAAATATGATGACTTAAAAAGGCAAGGGTACAATGAAGCATTAAGGAATAATAAAAGATATTTGGAGGAAGACTAGATATGTTTTTAAGAAAGGATATAGTAAAGGTTAAAACTGGTAATGTAGTAGTACCTTTTTGTAAAGATTGTAATTCTCAAGAAATAGAAACAATACAAATTTGTAAAAAATGTGGTTCACATAATATTACTGCTGATTGGATGGATGATAGAAGTATAAAACAAGAATATGCAGAAAAGGAAGTACATATTTATAAATGTGATTGTTGTGGTAAAGAGTTTGATGGGTTTAAAACAGATAAATTTATTAGTTATTCAGAAGGTGAATTTATTTGTGGTAAGTATGATTATAATGAAGATTATGATTATGAGTATCCTGAAAATTGGAATTTAGAAGATGACCTATGTAATAATTGTAAACAAAAGTTAGTTGATGAACTTAATTATGAAGTTAGCAAAATAATTAATATTAAGCATATCGATGAAACATACAAAAGAATTTTAAAAGGGGATGATTATATTGAAAGAAAATGAACAATGTAAAACTTGCTTGAATTATGAATATTGTATTATGAGAAAAGATAAAGAATTTTGTTTAGAATATAACCCAGAGGAGGTAGATTAATATGAGTTTTGCATATCCAGGAATAACACATTGTGCAAAATGTCATACATCATTAGATATGAATGAACATTATTATTGTAAATCATGCCAAGAAGAGGAAGATAGAGAAAGAGAAAGATTTGAGCAAGAAAAGAAAGAAAAAGAATTAAAAAATCAAATTAAAGGAGAAATGGTAGATATTATGAAAGAATTTTCAAGTGTAATGGCTGAGAGTAAATCTATATCTACTGAAGAATCTAATCAATTTGCAACTCAAACAAATATAGAACCAAATAAACCTAAAAATACTACATATAATGATTGGTATCAAGATATAGGTTATAAAATAATATCTTTATATAATGCAGGGTATAAAAATATTAGAATAAATTTTACAGAAGAGGAAAGTGATGATAATGAATAATATTTTTAAAGTAGTTATAATCTGTTTAATGATAATTATAATATATACATCATTGGCTGTTACAAATTCAAATCCATTCATATTATTATTTGGATTTGTAATGGGTTATATTATAGGATATTTAATTGCAGTATATGTAAATAAGAAAGATGAGGATAAAGACTAATGAAATGGTATGAATTACTATTATTAATATTATTGTTATCTCCTGCACCAATAGGATATATGCTAATACTTATATATGAAATAAAAAGAAGAAAGGAAGATGAGAAACTTGAAAGAGAGATTATTAGACGATTTAAAGGAAGCAATGAGAAATAAGGATATAATAGTTAAGAATACAATACAAAGTGTTAGAGCTTCCGTATTACAAGAAGAAAAAGATATACAAAAAGAATTAAATGATGTTGATATTGAGAATATTATAATGAAAGAAAAGAAGAAAAGACAAGATGCATTAGAACAATTTAAGAAAGCAAATAGAGAAGACCTTATAATGCAAACAGAAAGAGAAATACAAGTATTAGAAGGTTATTTACCAGAACAAATATCAATAGAAGATTTAGAAATAGAAGTTGCAAAAATAATAAATCAAGTAGATGCCCATTCAATAAAAGATATGGGTATTGTAATGAGAGCAGCAAAAGAACAATTTGGAAATCAGGTTGATGGGAAAGAGTTAAGTGAAATGGTAAAAAGAAAGTTAGGTGAATTATAATGAAAGTCGAATTAGATTTAAGTACAGAGCAATTAAATGAATTAGATAAGGGTTTAGCAAATTTAATTGAAACATTATCTGATGAGCAGAAAACAGAAATAGTAAAAAGTTACTTAAATGATAAAATGGATAAAGGTTTTTATAGAGAAGTTAGTGGTTGGAGTCACAATTCATATACTGAATTAACAGAGTTTGGTAAAAAAGTAATAGATGGGTTAAAAGAAAAAGTTTCTGAAAATATAACTAATGATTTATTACAGAATAAGGTACTTGTTGAAAAAATAGAAGATGTATCTAATTATGTAGAAGAACATATATCTGAAATTGTTGTAAAATCATTAGTAACTTATATATCTACAAATTTATTTTATAATAGATTTGATGTGAATAATCAAATACAAGAAACTACAAATAGATTATTGAATGAAAGAGGTATAAATAGATGATAAAAGAAACTAGATATAAACCTAAATGTTATGTTGAAAGAACACCTTATTGTGATGATTGTGATATACCATTAAATAGAGATAGTTTTGTTTTAACAACAAATCCTATACAATTAGTTTATAAATGTCCTAAATGTAATAGAGAATATTGTTATACAGAAAATGAGGTAGGAGGTTATTGGGAATGGCAGAACTTGACCTAAAAGATTTAGAAAAGATAATGTTGAGAGAAAGGCAAAAATATACATCAGAATATTTTAAGGAATTAGCTAAAAAGTCATATAATGATGATAGGGAATATCCAGAAAACTTTTCAAATTGGTATCCTCATATTAAAGATTTTGGTAAATTTAGTCATGCAGAAGTTATATCAAATCAGATATTTACATTTGAAGAAACAGAAATAATGCAAGAAACAGATGATATAGATAAGGTTGATTGGAATAAAATAAATAAGATATTAAAACCTACATTTGAAAAGATGGAAAGAAATAAATTATATAATATTAAAAATGGATGCTTTTCTAATAAGTTTGATTTTAGTACCTGTATAACTAATGAGCAAAATTTAGCAAAACAACTATGGAATATAAACTATGCATCTTGTATGTATAGTACAGGTGGTTATACAGAATTAGTTGTTAGAGAGTTAATACCATATAACAACCATAATACATTAACAATATATAATGGTATGCCTTTAAGAACAGAGATTAGAGTTTTCTATAATATGGAAACAAAGAAGATAGAATATATTAAAGACTATTGGGATTATTTTTATTGTGCAGATAATTTAAGTAATAAAAATGATAGAATAATATTTGATGTTTTTCATAATCAATTACACAGCAATACTATAAAAGCAGATGTACACTTTGTTGAATATAATGATGTTGCTGATATAATATTTGATTGGATAGATACATTAGAATTTGATGATAAATTAAAAGGTATTTGGAGTATTGATTTCATGTATGTAAAAGAAACTAATGAAATCTACTTAATAGATATGGCTAGAGGTTTTCGTTCTGCATATTGGGATTTTAATAAATTATCTAAAGAAACACAAGAAAAATTAAGGGAGGAATCAAATAGTGACTAAATATAGAATTGGTAATAAGTATAAAATAGGTGATAAATTTTATAAACTAAATAAAACAACGAAAGAAATTGAAGAAATACAAATAAAAGATATACAATATGTATTTAGTAAAAAGATTTCTTCAAAATTAAATTATACAGAAGAAGAAATAGAAGAATTAATTGATAAAGGTGTAATAACAGATGATAAAGATGATATTAAAAATAAAGCGATAGCAGATTTAGAAAAGAGGTTTGGTATTAAATTGCAAGAAATTAAATAGGAGGTTTTATTATGATTAAAATAATACATAAAATAAACCCAGATGCATTTGAAAAAGAAGTAAACTCATTTATAGAAGCAAATAATATTAATGTAATAAGTGTACAATATAGTACAGAATTACATCATTTAAGAAGTGTTAATGGATTTTCAAATGTAACGAATACAGAGTGTGTTACTGAACATTATGCAATGATAGTTTATGATAAAATAAATTAAATGAAAGAAGGTGAATTATAATGAGTAGCAAAATATGGTTAAAATTGGATGATGTATTAGAAATGGAAGATACAAGTCCTAATCAAAAAATATGGTGTTTAACAGAAGATGGAACTATTGATTTTTTAACAACAGTATCTGAAATATGTAATGTTGTTAAAGAAAATGGTAAAGATAAAGTAAATGCAGATATTTTATATGGTTTAGTTTCTGAAAGTAAAAGTGAACAGGAGGTAAAATAATATGGGTATGTTTGATGAAATGAGTAAAACAGTTACAGATAGAATAATAAAAGAATGTCCATTTTGCAAAAAGATTTTAGTTCCAGACATAGAAGAAGCAACTCTTTGGCAAACAAAATCATTTAAAAATTTGTTATATATTATAGATTTAAAAGATATTAATAAAGATGTATTTGAAATGCATCATATTTGTCCAAATTGTAATAAATATATGAGTGTTAATATAGATATGATAAGTGGAGATATTAATATATTCGATAGCAACTATAATTTTTCTGTTTGTAGTAAGTTTATTGATATGAGTTTAAGAGATGATTGGAAAAATGTACAATTATCTAAATTTGAATTAAAGAATAATACTACTTCTTTTAATCTTAAAAATTGGTTAGAATCTAATAATGTTGGGTATAATAAAATAGAAGGCAATTTATCAAAGGATTTCTATATTATACCTAAAGAAGTCTTGGAAGATTTTACATAAACACTTGACAAATAAATACTTGACATAATTGCAAAATTATTGTATAATATAGTTAGGAAAAATAGACTTATAAGGAGGTGTAATGTAAAATGGCAAGAAAAGCTGGAAGACCAAAGAAAGGTGAAATAGTTAAACCAGATGACCAATATTCAAATGCAAGAACTAAAGTAGCTCACTTTGTAAGAAGAAGTGGAATAGTAAAGAAATGTGTTGTCTGTGGAAATCCAGGAGCAATTCTTCATAATAGAGAAAATCCATATATGATAGCATTTATTTGTGATGAATGTAGAAAAGACCCTGAAAAAGAAAAGAAGGCTGAAAGTTTAAGATTTGATATTAGAAATAAAGTACCAAAAAGAGGTACACATATATTAAGAACAAGTTCAAATGAATATATTACAAAAACAGTTGAAAATTATTTAAAAGATACATTACCTATTAGGGAGTATTGTAGAAAGATTGGAATATCAAATAAACAATTTCATTCTGTTGTTGATAGATATAAAGAATTATATCCAGACCAACCTATTGATGCATTTATTAAAAGTCATAGGGACACAATACACAGACACAGAATTAAAGAAAGTAAATCAGTAGATGTATAATTTAAGATAAAAATTGCATGATAAAAATATTATGCAATTTTTTATTTTACTATTGACAGATAAAAATATCTATGATAAAATAGCACCATAGTAAAAATACCATATATTATGGTAAAAATATTTAAGGGGAGGAATACTATTATGGAAAATAGTAAATTTTTAATAATTAGACCAAATGAGTTTAATTTTGATATTGAAGGTTATAATTATACAAAGGTGTTGGGATTAAAATGTTTTTGTGGAAATAAACAAAAATTAGTTAGACGACAACCAACAACTTGGGCATCATTAGCAAGAGAAGTTATTAACTCATTTAGCTATGAGATTGAACAAGCAACTGAAAATAATTGGGAGGCATTCGAAACAAAATTTAATATAGCATTAGGAAATATGATATTAAGCTGGGGAGGTAAAACAAATACAAGTTTTTCAGAGAAACTATTTACGGAACCAATTCATATAAGAAGTAATGTGTATAAAAATAACCAGAATAGTATGTTAGAGATATTTAGAACACCTATGGGAGAACCAAAATATATAACAGCAGTATATAGTGGTGAGGTTGTATGGGTATTAAATGCTTTGATAACTGCATTAGAAGATTATGATGTTAGTATTGAGATAGAATATATACACAGAGAGGATTTAGCAAGGGAACTTAATATAGAGGAAGAAACAGAAAAACAATTAAGCATAGATGATATATCTAGTACAAACAAGAATACACCAGAAACAGACGAAGATATAGAAGAGATACAAGGTAATGCTACAATATATATAAGTCTTTTAAAATTAAAATTGGATGATATGTATAGACAGTATGGAATACCAGATGAAGAATATAATAAAATGAAAAGTTGGTTAGACCATATTGCAATATCAATATTAGACATGAAGGCTACTATAAGTCTGATAACAGATTTATCTTCTAAAATGAATGAAAAGTTAGGTAATTAGTTGAATATACAAAATTGGTAAAATATTAATGAGGAAATGTAAAACCTCATTAATATTTTTTATTATGTAAAGGAGAGTGTAGAATGGCATCAGTTACAACACCAACAATAAATAAAATAATTAGATTGAATAATTATGATTTGCTAGGAACTAAATGTAATAAGTATAATATGTATATGTGCCTAGATACACTACAACTATGGTATGATGAATCTGATTCAAAAAGAACATTATATGGATATGTTGGAGTAGATACAGTTAATGATTTACAAAATAATATAATACCAGAAATGGGTATTACATATTATTGTTGGGAGAGTAATTCATTGTGGCTATGGATGAATAGGTGGATTTGTATATATTCTGATAATAAGTATCCAAGTGCATACAGAACAGACCATGATTTCATAGAAGAAGTATATTTAGATGACCAAAATCCGACAATAGTAGATAATAATGGATTACTACGAGATGGTTCAGTAGTAATAAGAGATGCAAACAGAATAATCAAAGGTAGATTATATGTAAGTGATAAACATGATAATCTTGTGCTATCTTCTTATTTAGGTGGAGGGGTAAGAATACTTCCAAATGGTTCTTTTTCATCTGAAGGTGAGTTATATATAGATGACCAATCTACTGCATATATAAGAGGAGAATGGAATGTACTAAATAATGAAATATTTGTAGATTATAATGAACGACCTTCATTAGATAATAATCCATATAAGACAGATGCACATAGATATAAAGTATGGCATGAAGGAAATTTACAATTAGAAAATTTACAATTATCTGGAGAAGCAATATATAATAAACTTGTGCAAGGACAAGCAGATGGTACACTACCAGCTACATTTAATTTTAATGTAGATAAATTAGATGGATTACATGCTACAGATTTTGCACTAAAATCACATGTTCATAAAGCAGCAGATATATCAGATTTTAGTACAGTTGCTAAATCAAATGCTTTACAAGAAATGATTGATAAATTAACTAATATGGAATATAAAGGTGCAAAGATAATATGGTCAGCATCTAAAAAGAAATTTACATTGAGTACAGATAATTTTATATTAGCATTTACAGGAGGAGCAACAGGACAAGGAACAGTTATCAATAATACAAATACAACAATACCTTTAACAATAGACCCAGATAAGCATAAGCATAAAGATATAACAGATAGATTAGATGCATTAGAAGGAGCTGCAGGTAAAGATTTATCAAATTACTACAATAAGAAAGAAACAGAAGATTTATTAAATGATATGTTTACAACATCTCCAACTCCAGGAAAAGCATTACTTGTAGATAGTGATAAGAATTTGCCAGGAAATGCTTTAACAGCAAGTGATTTAGACCACGATACTAAACTTAAATTAGAAGGAGATATTACTGGAGAAGTTTTATTCGGTTATGATAAATTATCTTTAACAATGTCAACAGATGCTTCTAATATAGTATCAGATACACCAACTTCAGGAAAAGCATTGAAATTAGATACAGATGGAAATTTACCAACAACTGCTTATAATGCAAAAGAATTAGACCATGAGATTGCATTTGAAATAACAGGTGCAGTAAAAGGAAATGCAAAATTAGATACATCTAAAAATAGTTTTAAAATAACAACTACACTTGACGGTTCTGCAGCAGTATTAACTCCTAGTGATATTGGTGTTAAAATACCAAGTTTAGTAAACGGAATAGTTCCAGAATCTCAATTACCAGAAGGATTGACAAAAGCAGTAAGGATAATGGGAAATTGGGATGGTGGAGGAGCTCCATCAGCAACACCTAAAGAATCACAGGCATGGTTAGTTACAACAGCAAATACTTTTGGTGGAAAGAATTATAAAGTAGGAGATTGGATTTATTATTATAATTCGAGTTGGAATAGAGCTGATTTAGGTGTAAGTGTAAAATCTGTAAATGGTAAGTCAGGAGAAAGTATTACATTAACACCTGCAGATGTAAAAGCAATATCAGAAGATTATATAGATTATACAATAGGTGCAGATATTCCACAAAATAAAATAGTAGTTACAGATAAAGTAGGACATATTGCAGGAGCAACAGTTGATAAATTAACAAAAGAATTTACAGTAGGAAGTACTGATGGAGATGTTTCAATAAATGCAACAAAAAGTACAAATCTAAAAACAGATGGTACAAAGAATTTTGATTTGACTATGGAATTTACACAAGATGGTTATGATAACATAGCAACTAAATTAAGAAGAGATATAAAAAACAATAATTCAAATGTAGCATTTAGAAAGAATTTGAACTTTGTTGACTTTGCTATAGCAGATGATAGTGGAACGAATACAGTTACAATTAAACCTGATTATACTAAAGTTGATGAAATATTATATTTTAATGGAACGCTTACAGATGATTTTAAGAAAAGATTAACTAATAACTATTATAATAAAAATGACAGACCTTTTTATATAGCATATAGAGATGCTAACAATAGAATACAATTAGTTGGAATAAATGGAAGTATTGCAGACGCAGCAGATAATACAACTATTTCTATACCAACAGGAGAATATTCAACAACATTAGAAAATAGTAAAGTAGTTACTAAAACAGCAGTAGCAAGTGTAACTTTTGACGGAACAGGTAATATATCTAATTTTGCTATTACTAGAAGTACAGGAACAGAAGCCTTACCTATTTCTGGGGGAACAATGACAGGAACAATTACTTCAAGAGCATTAACACCATCTGCAAATAATACTTATGCAATAGGAACATCTGCTGCAAGATATAGTACTGGATATTTTACAACTACAAATACAACAAATCTGACTGTAAATGGTAGAAAAGTATTTATACAGAGTAGTACACCATCAGGAGCAGCAAATGGTGATATATGGATAGTAACAAAGTAGGAGGTAGATAATATGGCTTTAGAAGAGGTAACAAGTTTTGGAGCAACAGGTTATACACATTATCGTAATCATGCGTCTACAACTACTTATGATGTATCAAGTATATTAAGAATTAGAAACGGACCAGGAACTGGGTATGCTAAAGTAGGACGACACCAACCATCTGATTGGTGGTGGGTTGCTGAAAACTATGGTGGATGGTGTAGAGAGCCTAGTGCAAATAGGTGGACATCAAATGCTTTTATGTCTAATCCTAATCCAGCACAACCATCTCCAGGAGAATTTAGAGTAAATTCATTTAAAGTAACAGCAACTAGAAGTGCTGCAAATGATAAAACTTTATCTGTAAAGTATGAGTGGTGGTGGAACAATGTAGGTGATACAACAGAAACTTATTATCATTGGAGAGTATATTGTTATGCAGCTAAAAATGGTGGGGAAGCACAATATAATATTCACGGAGATGCTCAAAATATAGGCAGAGATGGAAGTGGATATTTTACAGAAACATGGACTATGCAGGAAACATCAGGAAATACTACATTACATTTTGGTAACTATGGTGTATGGTACACTAGCTGGGGTGGTTATTGGAATCCTGGAGGTGGTGTAGGAAATGGATTTACATTTAATATACCAAAATATCAACCAAGCCCAGTAAAACAATTAGTAAATGGTACTTGGGAAACCATAGGATTAAAAAGTGGAAATGGACAAGATATAACAGTAAAACAATACAATGGCTCAAGTTGGATAGATTTATAGAATATGAAAAAGACTACAAATAATGTAGTCTTTATTTTTGGTAAAATATTAATGAGTAATAAGTATTATAGAAAGGAGATTATATATATGGCAGATGTTTGGTGTGATAATGGTTGGCATACTGGTGGAGCACCTAGAAGAAAAGTATCTGGAACTTTAAGTGCTAATTATTCAGGTTTAACCATAAGTGCTTCTTTCAGTGGAAATCAAGTATTAACTGCATCAGGTCACTCTTCAATGTCAGATACAGTAAGACTTTACATAGATGGTAACCAGGTTGGCAGTACAACAGTTGCAATGGTTGGTGGTGGAATATCTATGTCAGGTTCTTTAAATGTAGGTGCTGGAAATCATACAATTTCAGTAACTATGGAATGTCCTGATATTACAAATGGAAGACATTGTTCTGCCAATCTAAGAGGACCTGTAACTATTGGCTCTTTAACATTATATGTACCAGACCCATATTCTCCTCCTGCCTATGATATATGGAGTGCTACTCAAATAGTAAAAGTAGATAGAGATAAAGTAGATGTAAACTATAAGATAAATGGTGGTACTAATGGACTTGGTTGGGTAATAGCAAGAGTAGATGGTGTAAGAGATTTTGGTTTTGGAAATGGTAAGGGAGATTCTTTATGGGGTAGTTTCTATCCAACTTGGGGTGATGGGTTTAGACATGGAAGTTCTTATAATGTTAGGATAAGGTTTAGTGATGGTCATGCAGAATATCAAACAGGACATAAAACATTTTATACATATCAAGAACCTACTATAACAGGTGTATCTGCAAATCCTACTGCTGTAAATGCACAAAATCAAACAATAACATTTACACAATCAGGAATTAATGATAGAGCTTGGGCAGCACTAGAACAACAATTCTACACATTAGCACATTGTTCATATAGTGGTGTAAATATAGGAAATGCTTGGACACAAGTAGGAACAGCAGGTAATAATTCTACATTTACTTTAAGTGGAGCAAATTTAAGAGGATTTGTACCAAAAGCTTATGATAATCAAATAATAACAATGCATGTTAAAAGAAGAAATAACTCAGCAAATTGGGAAAGTGCAGAAAAGACTTGCACCTTTAAAGTAATATATAAACCATTAAAAGGTGTAACTTGTGGTAATCTTTCATATAGAAAAAATAACTCAAGTGGAAGTGGAATAGGTAAAGACGATTTAGTAATAAATGATACCAGTTTGACAGGAATATATTTAAGTTGGGTATATGATACAACAACAGCAGATGCTGGTTATACACAAGGATATAGAATAAGATTATATAATCAAGCAGGAACAGTAGTAAAAACATATTATACAACAAGTAAGAGTTTTGTAATACCAAAAGCAGATATACCAAAAATGCAACATACTAAAGTAGATATAACACCTTATTTTGGAAATGACCAAGCTCAATTAGCAAATCCAGCTTATGCAAGTAATTATTGGTATTTCACATCTCCTACTCAATGTGATTTTGTTGTAATGGCTGCTAGATTAGCAAAACCATCAATAACATATCCAATAGAAGGTTCTGATTGGATAAATACAAAATTTAGAGTATGTTTTCAATTACCAGCAGACCCAGATAAAGGTTCTGAATTAGAAACATATCATTATGATGATATAGAAATAGAAGTAAATAATAAAGTATTCAGATTAACATCTGACCCAGCAGGTAAGACAGCAACAGGTACACAAGCAGCATCTATATCAAGTGCATTAGCAAGTAATTTAACATATCAAAGGAAAATGATATTTGCACCATTTAAAGCATCAGGGTTTCCTATTGCAACAACATATAGATTGAGAGTAAGAGTTAAAAAGAAATATACAGGTGATAAAAATAATTGGAGTGAATGGAGTAATGTTAGAACATTTACAATAACACCAGCATCATTTACACCAGTTAGAGGAGATATAATATATGCAACACATTATAATAATTCTAAAGCATTAATAAATAGAGTAAGGAATACTTATGGTGTAGTATGGAATAATCAACCAAATAATGTAGTAAGAGGAACAACTATATTAAGAACACAATACCCTTATGCTAATTGGTATGATAGAATAGTAGCAACAAAGAAACAGGTAAATGATTATGGTTCATTTGATAATAATGATGTTAAGTTTGACCATACAAACAATATAGTAGAGAACTTTTCTCAATATATAGAATATGTAACAGCAGACAGCAATGAAGCTAAAAGTGATGGAAGTGGTAGAAATTATATGAGGATAGTTTATGATAGATGTAATAGATTAATTTAGGAGGTTATTGAGATGATGCCATTTTGTAAAAGGAATATAAATCTATCAAAGGGAAATATAACTCAAGAAATATTATATTCTACTGGTGCTGCACCTGCACAAGAGGGAAGTATATTTGTATTAGATAAACCTATGATTGATTATGATTTTATAAGATTTGATTGGTTAGCAGCAGTAGTAGGGGATATATCAAAATCAATAAATGTATCAACTTGGTATAACCCTAGTTGGCATAGTAATTCTTTATGGCAAGATAATGAGGTAGTATTAAATGTAACACAGTTAAGAAGTAATTATGTATATTTTGCTTGTATTCAAGGAAAATGGAATGATGAAAAAGGAAAAACAATAACTATATTATTTAATAGAAGAAAAAGAGAAGGACAAGAAATAACAGATGAGGACTTAAATCTAAATAAAATACATGCTGTTTATGGATATAAAGTTTTATAGATACAGCAAGTCAGAGGAGGATTATAATAACTATGATACCATTTTGTAAGATAGGTGATAGCAATTCTTATGAAGAAATAGTAAAAGAGTGGACAGAAGTTGATTCTAATGGTAAAGATTTAATTGAAAAACAAAGAGCTAGAAAATATGATAATGGAGATTTAATTATAAATTGTAAATGGAATGGGTGGATTACAACAGATATGGTAACTAATGTGGGGTATAGAAGTATGTCAATAGGATTCAAGAATTTTATAGTACCCTTTAAAAGTGATATAGATGTATTTGATAGACCACAAATATTTTGGAATATATATAATTTTGATTATAATCCATCATCTGATTTAACATATATAACACAATACTTACCACAATTTAGAAGTACACCAGAAAATCCAGGAAGAGTTGTAGTACAAAGAAATGGTCCTTTAAGCGAATATGTAAGTTGTGCCATCGGATATATGGCAATAGGAAAATGGAAATAAGGAGGAATATATAATTATGATACCAAATTGTAAAAACAATAATTTAGAAGAAAAATATAATAAGTTAATTGACGATTTATATTATAAACCAAATGACTATTTGATTTCAGATAGTTATTTTGTTTCAGGATATGTTACATCTTTGAGAAAGTCAATACATATATTTATTGTTGTAGATAAAAGTATGTATAATATAAATAATATAATTATAGAAAAATTTGGTGGAAGTATTAGACATTCTTTAGGTGGTTATATATTTGAAACTGCATACGGAGGTGCTAATCATTCTATTCTAAAAGAATCTACATTTTCAGATTATACTGCACATAAAATGAATAATCATACAATACTTGCAAAGTTTAATTTCATTTCTGAAATACCAGTGTACTATGCAAATGGTTCTCAAGTAACTAATTCTGCAATAACAAATAATTATTTAATAGGAACAGTAATAGAAGATTTAAAAATAAGATTTGAATAAGGGCAAATAAGCCCTTATTTATTTTGGTAAAATATTAATGAGGTAATAAAATACATAGATTGTATATAAATTAAAGGAGGTAATCAAATGGCAAAGAACCCAGTATCATATTATGATGGAGAAAATATAACTTGTTTTCCATCATCAAATGCTAAAGATTTTGGTAAATTACATACAGAATTTAATGAAGCAAGATTTGTAACCAGAGTTGCAAAAAAGAATTTCTGTATTAAAAATCCAAGTTTTGTATTGAGTGCTGAAAATGATATAAAAACAAATAAAACTGTATTACAAATATCAGAAGGCGAGGCATCTATTAATGGTATGGATATTATAGCATCAGTACCAATTCAAATAGACCCTCCAGCAGAGGCAGGTAAATGGTATGTTGCTTTTAAATTAGGAAGAGATAATCTAGGAAGAGATTTTACAGTTGGAAAATATAAATTAAAAGGAAATGTACTAGGAGATTTAACAGTAGGTGTACAAAAAACATTTGAAGGAATGTATTTAACTTATTATAATGAAAGATTAGATGAGGGAAATGAAGACCCAGATATGCTTTATTTAGGTAGTATAGAATGGGATGGTAATGATTTTACAAATATAGAGGAAGACCCTCAAAAGTATTCCAGAATAGAAGCAGAAGATGTTGGATGTTATATAAAAGACCCAAAACATGCTGATGTTTATTATATGGATTTACAAAGTTGGTTATATAAAGTTCCAGACTGGTATTTCTCTAAAGAAGGGGATGTTTGTTATGGTGAAATCAATGTAGTTCCAGGAAGAGGAGCACATCCATCTCCATATCAAGACCCAATGCCTGGATTTATATTAAGAGCTTATGATAAGAATACTACTAAAATGGTGTTAAAAGCATCATCATTAGAAAATGCTACATTAATGAGATATGGTGATATAAATAATGATGGTGAGATAAATGACGCTGACTTAGCATTATTGACTGATTTTGTAAATGGTGTAAAAACACCAACACCATTAGAAAAAGAACTAGCCTGTGTTAGTGGAAATAGACAAGGTGATTTAACAGAAAAAGATATAGAATTATTAAGAAATTATGTACAAGGTTCTAGACCAGATTTAGTAAAAGGCGAGAAGAAATTAGTAGGAAAAACTGGAGTTATATATGGTATAGGTGATGTAACAGAAGCAATCGAAATATATGCATCAAATTCTAAAGTAGAAATTGATATGAACCATGCTCAAATATATTCTAATTTTCAAGATGATATATTCCATATTCATAACCCAGAAGGTATATGTATTGAATCAGGTAGTGGGGATATTAAGTTAGAAGCATATAATGATGTTTATATGAAAAGATTTGATAGTAATGCTCCAACATTAAGATTAACAGGTAATGTTTTAAGAATGACAGACCCTAATACACCAGACTTAAAACATGAGTGGGAATTGATAAAAGATGGTACAAATCAAAAGGCACATACAACAACAGGAAAAACAATACAAGAATATGACCTAAATAATAAATTCTATAATATACTTGCAAATGATACAATTAGGATGAATGTATATCCTCAATTCTATATGCAAAATGCAAGGAATAGATGTATAGGTACATTGTATTTTGGACCTGATGATGGAAATGATGATAATTATTTTAAAAGAAATGAAATACAATTAGACAGTAATCAAGATGATAATGTAGATTTAAAACTAACAGATAGGACAATTTTCCTAAGAGATGAGAATGGTGGTAGTACAAATAGTTATATTAAAGTTGGTGGAACTAATGGTAATAATGGTGTAACAGCTTATTCTAATGGAAATATGGAATTGAAGAATACAACAGGAATATCTGAAATTAAGTTTACAGGAAATAGTGCAGCAAATACAGCAAGAATATGGCATGAACATAATAATAACATATTACACATTGATACAAACCTTCATATAAAAAATAATATAACAGCAGATGGAGATGGATATTTTAATGGTGGAGATGTTTATATCAAAAATCAGGGTGGAACATCAAACCTATATTTCACAGATGGTACTAAAACATATAAAATCTATCATTTGAATAATGAAGATAAATTACACATAAATACAAACTTAAATATGGATAACAATAATATAGAAAATGTAAACAATATCTATGCTAATACAAGTATAAATGTAGGACCAAAAGGCTCTGACAACAAGTATCCAATAACACTAGATAAAAATGGTAATATAGATGCAAAAGGAGATATAACAGGAAAGAGAGTTTTTGGTGCTGTTTATAATGACTATGGTGAAATATTTAGAAAAGATAAGGATGAAATTATTGAATATGGGGATATAGTTTGTTTAAGAGAAGATGGATTAGTACACAAAGTAGAAACACAAGAAGATTTATTTAATCTAATTGGAATATGTTCAAATACAATAGGTATGTGTTTAGGTGGTGCAGAATTAGAAGAAGATGAAAAATGCCCAGTTGGTATAGTAGGTAAGATATGGGTTAAAACAGATGATATGGATTTAAAGCCAGGAGACCATGTAAGAGCTACAAGTAATGGAACAGTAGTAAAGAATAAAGAAAAGGCATTTGAAAAGTTTGGTATAGTAATGCAAAAATATGAAAATGGAAAAGTTTTAATATTTGTTAAATAAGAGGTAATATTATGAATAGTATAAAGAAATGGTTAAATAGAGAAGTTACTTGGGGAATACTAATTAAACTAATAATATGTATAAATATAATTGTATTAGGATTTTGTATTGTATTAGCTAAATCATCTGACTTAAAAGATATGGAAAGACAAAAATATATTAAAAATCTTGAGTACAGAGTTGGTGTGCAATCAAAATTATTAGACTATTTTTATACCGAAATAATAAATAACAAGATAGTAGATAATAAATAATAGATAATAAGTAGTGGGACAGCAGTTGACTGTTTCCAAGTAATCACCCCCTGATATAAATACTTGGATTACCACTACTTTTAGTATAGAGGTAATGTATATGAGTGATAATAAATCTGTTAGAAAAAGATTAGAAAAGATTTATGGTAGGATATGTATGATAGAAGAAGCAGGAATAAGATATATACCAATAGAGAAAAGAAAAACTATTAGAGGGTATAGAAGAGAACAGGATGAGATAACATATCACCATATAAAAGAAAAACATTTAGGAGGAAAAGCAACAATAGAGAATGGAGCATTGATAAAAAGATATAATCATGATTGGTTACATTCATTACCAGATGAACAAAAAGAAGCTGTAAATAAAGAATTAATACATTTTAAATTAAAGATGTTGAATACATCAGAAGATGGTATAATAGAAATAGATATTGCAAATATACCATTAGAATTTAATTTAGATGATTGTATTATAATACCTGTATATGATAATCAAAAGAAACCTAAATTTAACAGGGCAAAAGTTAAAAGAGAATTTAAAAGAAAAGTAGACGAGTATTATAATGAATTAGAGGATGAGGAAGAAAGATAATCAGGAATTACCAGAATTGATTTCTAGGGAATTTAATTGTAAAAGTATATAAAGTTATATCTTGGAGGATTATAATGGAAAATAATACACAGATAATTGTTAATGAAATATTATCTAAATTAAAAGATAGTGCCACTAATATAAAATATGATACAACAATGTCAGAAGAACATAAATTAGAAAGAATGAATGTATTATTAGACGTAATGCACTATACACAAAATATAAGAGAATATAGTCAGCTAATATTAGAACATGAGAGAAAGAAAAGAAGGATAAAAGAAAGGGGAAAGAAAGTATAATGTTATTTAATGAAGTATTAGTCAATAGAATAAATAAAGAAGATTTTCCTGATAATACAAATAGTATTGTAATACCTTTAGACCCAAATTCAGAGTTGGCATATAATACAATTCATTTTTTTAAAAAAGACCATAGAGATGAAGGAGATATAAGACATAATATATTGAAAGTATATCAGTTATATTTAGATACACCCTTATTTGATAGTAGTATTATATTAGATAGAATAAATATATGTATAAAAGATGCTTGGAAAAATTATAATGATATAGGAAATAATATATGGTCACCTAGTTATAAAATTGGAAGTACATTAGATATAGCAATAGTAGAATATGAAAAGTTAAAAATGATATATAGTCAAAATGAAGTAGATGATGATTATTTAAGAAGTTACAAATTAGACTATAAGGAAACTTTAAAAGAGTATATAGGTAGTGCTATCTTTGAATTGGAATCTAAAACAGTAATAATTGAAATGAAATATACAAAGAAACCAGCAGAAAATAAATTTATAAAAGATATAAAAAATAAATTTTATGGAGAATATAATATAGATGTTGAAAGTTAGAATGTTGATATAGATAGGTTATAAAGCCTATCTATAATTTTTTAAATAAATTTTGAAAAAACCCTTGACATATTTTAAAACTTATAGTATAATCACATCATAGTAAGGAAATAATAATTTTGAAAAGGAGAGGTTCAAAATGGACTATGTAAAGGAATGGAAAGAAAAAGAAGTAAAGTCAATATTAGAAGGTGCTGATGAATACAAAGATAAACTAAAACAGTTAGAAGAAGTAGAAAAACAAGCTGGTTATGATTTAGATAAAGCAAAGATAGAATATAAAGAAAGAACAGGAGAAATTGCAGAATTGAAAAGATTAACACCAGTAGTTAAAGGATATGAGGATGAGGAATTAAATAGATTATATAAGATAAGAGAAAATGCAAAAGATGATTATTGGAAATATAGATATAGTAATGCACTATATAGAGATTACGCTTGGAGTAAAGATTTGGAAGAAAGAGCAAGAAAACTAGTAGATAAGCATTTTAATACATTACAAGCAAAAGTTGAAAAGAAAATAGGAACTATAATTAAAATAACATCTTTAGGAGGAGACGATTATAGATTTGAAGGGACAGAAGGAAATTGTAAAGTGGAAGTAATATTAGCAGGTGGATATAATATTCAAAGATTACACACAAGATGGATAATAAAGAAATAGGGAGAGGAAATACTATGTATATATTAAAAGGTTATAAGGACAATATATCAAAACAAGATACTACAAGTGCAAAAGTAGAATTATTTAATTATGTTAGACAGTTAGAACAAAAAGGATGGATAGATGATATGATGGAGGGTGGGGTTATCTCACCTGATATTAGCACAATATTTTATTATAATAGAATGCCTTATGTAGGACAATTAGCTCAATTTAGAGCAAATGCAAGAGAACAATACAGAAAAACATGTGAAAATTTAAAGAAAGATTTTATTGAAGTTAAGTAAAAAGAGGTAGGAGTATTATTATGGAAAATCAAACTATATTAAACAATAAACTAATAGCTGATTTAGATGCAGTTATTAAAGAAGGAATACAAATATTAAATGAAAGAACAGGAACAAAAATAAATAGTTATAGAGTAATAGGAGATAAAATAGAATTAGTAATAGATGAAGTTAATTCAATGGATGAAAAACATACAGTATTAAAAGATAGATTAGGTATAAAAGAAGAAACAAATTCTGTAACTAATAATACAATAGATAAGTTTAAATACAGATTAGATACGATATTAAAAGATGACTTTAGAGATTATACAATTAAATTTAGAGCATTAGATAATACAGGAGATATAATATTCATACATTTAGAAGTAAATATACCGACTATACCTTATCCTGTTAAAGTTAATTTTAAACTATATGAAGATGGATTTATTGATATGGGTTATATGCTATTTGGTGCAGAAGGAATAGATGAAAAATGGACTGCAACATCAATAGATAGCCAAAGATTTATAGAAGTTTTAAAAAGTATTAAGGCTTATTATCTATCAAAGAATGAACTATCAGAATAGGTTATTGTAAAATATTAATGATGATATAAAAATATAATGAGGTGAATTATAATGTTTAAAAAAGATAATAGAATAAATTTAGTAGAAGCTACAAAAAGAGCTATATTAGAAAGTGAAACACCTGAACATATTGCAAAAGAATTTTCAGCAGGTGTAAGGAAATTAGATGATATTGTTTCTGCTTGTAAGAAAATAGATGTAAGACAAACAATGATAGAAAGAACACCAGATGGAAGTTGGCATATAATGACAACAGATAGAAAAGACTTATGTACTATAAGAGGAGATTATTTTACAGATAGTGAAATAGAAGATTTAAGAGATGATGGATATATCTATGAAAGAGATTTAGAAGAAAGTAATAAATTAGAAGAAAGTAATTCAATAGAATATTTTAAACAATTTAGTGATATTATAAATAAGTATTTACCTGAAGAAGGACAGGGAGATACAATGGCTAGTCAAATAGTAACAGCAGTAAATAAGTTAATATATAGATACTTTAATGATGGAGATTACTTTGATAATGTTATTTCATACTTTGATTCTTATGAAGACCAATCTAGCTATGCAAACTGGTTAGATAAGTATTGCCCTGAAACATCAAGAATATTATATACTATAAAGGGTATGGGAAATAGTAAAGATTACGAAGCATTATTAAAAGCACTAGCAGATATATGTTTTGATGAACAATTATTAGAAGAATATTCAAAGAAAAGTGCAGAAGGCGACATTTATGATTGCGATGGTAAATACCAAGTAGAAGAATATTATGAAGATGATGAAGATGAATATTAGGATATAATTCAAATGATGTTAATATATGAGAGGTAGGTTATACCTCTCATCTTTAGTTATTGGGGGTAAATTTTTTAAATAAATTTTGAAAAAACCCTTGACATATTTTAAAACTTATTATAATATAATAACATACTTAAAGAAAAGGAGGATTTGTAAGTATGAAAAAAGTAAGAGGTAGGAAAGAGAATTTAGGTAAAAGGATTGATGAACTTCTATCATTAAAGAATAAAGCAAAATATGAATCATCAAGATATACAGAAATGTATGTTGAAGATGTAGTTAAAGAAGCACAATCAACAATTACTAAACTTCAAGATAAATTAAACATATTACAATCTAGTAATAAAGATACTAATGAAAAAGAAATAATTAGAGTTGTAGATGATATGTTTAATATATTAACCAGAGAACATCCTAGTTTAATTCAAGTTGAAAATGATTATACTTTTTGGAATGATTTGAACAAAAAGTTCAATGATTAGAAAGGAATGTATTATGAAAAAGAAAAAATCAACAAATAAATTTAAGGCAAAGAAAGGAAAACACCTGAAAAGAAGAAGCTCTGATATATTTAAAACAAAAAGAAATATACCTTATAATGTAATTTTAAAGGTATTATTTATAATAGCATTATGTATAATAATTTATAATATGATAACAACTAAAGACGATTTAAAAGAAATCAATAATAGACTAAATGATGTAATAACAGTAATAGATAAAACACAGACAGAACAAAATACATTAACAGATAAACAAATACAGTTAGAAGAAAATATGAAAATATTAGAAACATCTAAAGCAGAAAAGAAAGCTGAGGAAGAAAGAATTGCAAAAGAGAAGGCAGAAGCTGAAGAAAAAGCAAAGCAAGAAGCAATTAAATTAGCACAAGCAAAAACACAAGTAACTTCAAGAGGTGGAACTACATCAAGAAGTAGTTCAACAGTAACATATTCATTAAACGAATATCAATCTTATGCAAGAGATTTATGTTTAAATACTTATGGATGGACTGAAAATGATTTTCAATGTTTAGTTAAGTTATGGAATAGAGAATCAGGATGGAATCCAAATGCACATAATAAATCATCAGGAGCTCATGGTATTCCACAATCACTACCAGCATCTAAAATGGCTAGTGAGGGTGCAGATTATTATACAAATGGAAAGACACAGATAAGATGGGGATTAAAATATATCAAAGGTAGATATGGTTCACCATCTAATGCTTGGGCTCACTCTCAACAGAAAGGATGGTATTAGTTTATGGAAGATGAAGAGGAATATTTTTGTAATAGATGTTGTCGACCAATAACAGAATATGAATATTATGATAATGTAGATGGTTATTGCCCAGAGTGTTATGAGGAAGTATGTTTAGATGATGAAGATTGGACGGATAATACTTACTTGGAAGATGAGGAAGATGAATATTAAAATAAAAGAGTAGTTATATACTACTCTTTTTTGTTATAAAGATGTTATATATTATGTATGATATATTTTATTTTCTTTTCATATATCATATTCATCTTCATTTTATGTATCACTCATAAGATACATTTGTTTTATTTTTTATTTGTCAAAGTACGAATACAGAGATTTTGAAAAAGAACCCACTAACTTAGGCAGGGTTCTTTTTCTATGGGTATCTAAAATCTAATACCAAAATAGTAAAATATTAATGAGGGTAAAGCCCTTGAATAATTTTAAAATTAGAGAGGTAGGAGGAAGATATCCATGAAACAATTAACAAAACAAGACATTTTAAATAAACTTTATGAAATTGCAGAAAAAGAAAAATTAGATTTTACAAGAGAGGTTCAAAAAACTATTAGAAATGAAGTAGTACCTATGGAGGTTATAAAGATATTAAATAAGTATGATAAATCTTTTTTACCAATATATGATACATATAATGCTGTATATCTAAAAAGATTTAATAACCCATTATATAGGAATTTAAGAAACCCATATATAGATGTAAAGGAAGCAGCAATAGCATTAAGCTCATTAGTTACTAAAATGCTAATAAGTATAAGTAAAATGCCAAAAGAAGATATATCAATATTTTCTACTGTAATGAACATTTCAGGAATAAATCTAGCAATAACAAATTATGCAATTTATGGAAAAGAAGATGAAATTATGGAACAACATAGACAAGTAAGAGAGTTATTGGAATTGTTATTTTTAGAAGATAAGGAGGATTAGAATGGGTTTTAGAGATAGAATAAAAAAGTTGACAGAAGATACATTTAAAGTAAGAATAATACCTAAACAAACTCCTAGAGATAGTATGGCAATAACATCTGAAAAAAATTCATTACCTAACCAAGTTGATGAAGCAATAGATAGTGGAAAAAGAATTGACCTATCAGGTTTGAGAGATTTGATGACATTAAAGACAGATAGAAATGAACAATATAAAGCATACGAGGAGATGGTTGCAGATGGTAGAATAGGTGCTGCAGTTGAAATGTATGCTAATGATACAGTACAACAAAGTGCTGATGGAAGTGTTATTTGGGTTGAAAGTGATGATAAAGATGTAGCAGCCTATGGTAATAAGCTTATAGAAGACTTAAACATAGACCAGAATTTATGGAGCTGGGCATATTGCTTATGGTTATATGGAGATGTTTATCTTGAATTATTTGAGAATACATCAACTTTAGGAAATAAACCAACATTATTAACAGAACCAATTAATCATAATGCTAATTTCCAGAAACAATTAGAAATAGAAGGTGCATATCTTGAAAGGTATATAGAGAAAGTACCAAATCCAGCAGATTTATATGACTTACAATTCAAAGGCAAAACAAGTGGGTATGTAAGGTCAAGAGAACCATTAGTAGCCACATACAAAAATAGAATAAATACCTATAATGTTACATCATCAACTGAAAAGATAGATATAATGTCTCCTATGAAGTTTGTACATATATGTTTATCTCCTAATATAACACGATACCCTGAAAAATTTAGTATAGTACAAGATACAGATAAGGTAAAAGATAAAAATGGAAATATAACATCAAGTAATGAACAAGTACATGAAAATTCAACATATACAGTTTTAAGAGGACAATCAATGCTAGAAAATGTATATGGACCTTATCAAGCATTAAAACTAAAAGAAGATAGTATATTATTAGAAAGAATAACAAAGGCTTCTATTACAAGAATTATACAAATAGAATTAGGTGATATGCCTGAAAGTCAAAAAGATAGAGTATTAAGAGATTTAAAAGAACAAATAGAGCAACAACTTCAAATGAATAAAATATCAGGAGATGTAAATAGTAGAGCAAGTGCTAATCCAACAGAGAATATAATATATACAACTACTAAAAATGGTAAAGGTGTAATTAATACAGTAAATATTGGTGGAGAAGCAGATTTAGGAAATATGGAAGATATTACCCAATCTGAAAATAAATTATATGGTTCTCTACAAGCAAATAAAGCAGCTTTAGGTGCAGATATGGATGGTACAGGTTTAAGTAATGGTGGTTCACTAACTGAATTAAATGCTATATATGCTAAAAGAATAACAAGAGGACAAAATGCAATAATATCAGGTATAACTACACTTATAAATATATTTGCATTAAGAGAAGGGTTATCAGAAACTCATGTAAACAATTTCACTGTTAGAATGGTTAAACCAGTTACATCTGAAGATACAAGAAGAGATGAATTATTATCTAATAAAATTAGAAATGTTGGAGATTTATTAAATCTTATTAGTGATAAAGATATGGTTGATACATTACCTAGATTAAGAATTATTGCACAGTTGATGGTAGATTACTTATCACAACAAGAAATTGCTGACATACTAAATGAAATTATAGAACAAAAAGAAACAGAAGTTGATGAAGAAGAAACAGATACAGAAGGAACTTTTGATAGTATATCTACAAGTGGTGGTGGAATGTCAGGACCAAAACCAATGGGAAATGAAAAAGGACCAGATTTGGATAGTGGATTAGGTGAACCTAATATGCCAGATTTAGATAATAGTGAATCAGACGTTAGTGCAGGTTCAAGTGATGAAATAGACTTATCAAGTATAGAAGGAGAAGACTTATTATAATAAGGAGGTGGTGTAGTATTGAAATTAAACATTATACAAGAATGTGATAGTGGTTTTACTCAACCATCAGCAGTTAGTAATATAAGAAAAGATGTATTTAAGAAAAAAGTTGAGGAAGCCTCTATTGATAAAAATTCTAAAGATGCAGGTATTCAATTTAGAGATTTAGTTGAAAAAACACAAGATGAAATAAATGACTATATAGATATATCTGGGTGGGATAATATTCCTAATAAAGTAAGAATAGCTTTAAAGAAATTTCAAAATGAATTTGATAGAGTTATAAATGAATATAGTACACCACCTAGAGAAATACCTCTATATAAATTGTGGAAAATGCTAACAGATGAGGAACAAGATAAATTACTACAATTAGTTGAAAATTTAAGCCATTTACTAGATGATGGATTTATAGTTAAGAATGAAAGAAAAAGAATTTAATAAATTTTAAAAAAATACTTGACATATTTTAAAACTTATAATATACTCTTTAAAGAGTTAAAAATTTGAAAGGGGCTTTTAAAATGGATAATTTAATTGAAATTGTAAATCCAGATGAAGAAGATTTCTATAATGGAAGATTATTTATAGTAAGTGTATGGCGTGGTGCTGGTTATGCACTAAATCAATTTGAAGTGTATGGTAACGATGATATTGAAAAGATATTAGAAAAAGTTGTTGCTTATGCAGAAGATAATTGTAGTGAGATATTACTAGACCCAGATGAGGTATATGAAAGTATCTCTATGGATTTTGAAGAAGAATTTAATGAATATATAAAAGAAAATCCAAATGAGAATGAGGATACATTTATTGCTGATTATTTTGAATATATGTATATTGATGGAACTATGGAAGGTGCAAGTCAACCATATTACATTAGGACAGAAAATTTAAGAATAAAGGAAATTAAATAAGAAAGGGGATATTTAAAATTATGAAAACAATTAGAGAAATAATTGATTTAATGGAAGCAGCTGAAGATTATAGTGATTTATATTCTGCTGCAAATGAAATTAAAGATTCATCTTTAAGAGAGGAGGTTTCAAGTGCAATAGCAGAGTACAAAGAATTAGATACACCAGTTGATGAGGCTTATTCTTGTGTAACTTCTGATTTACTAGACTTTTATATGTATGAAGATAATATAGAAAATTTAACAGAAAGTAAATCAAAGAAAACAGAAGGAATTGATGACAAAGTATATGAAGTTGCAGATAAAGTAGCAGAAAAAATTAAAGGTACTGGTTCTGAAAGAGTTAGCATGGAAGAATTAGATGAAATAGTTTCAGATACATGTAAAGAATTAGGTGTAAAAGAATATGATGATTTAGATGCAGACATAAGAGGTATTTTGGCATATAAAGGCTTAGATACAGATTTTGAAACAGGTGAAATTATAGTAGTAACAGAAAATAAAAAAGTAACTGAAAAAAGAAAACTATCTCCAGAAGATGAAGCACATTTCAACGATGAAATAGATAAAATAGCAAGACAAGAAATTGAAGATAAATTTAAAAATGATAAGAAAAAACCAGATGAGGAGGTTGAAAAAGAAATGGATAAAATAACAGAGGGAAAAGACTTTAATACATCTGATATTTGTAAATGGGTAAAAGAATCAATTAAAGATTTAGTACAATCTGATGAAGGTTGTTGTGAATATAAATTAGACGATGACTTATCAATATTCTGTGGTTGGTCAGATGGTTATGACCCAGAAGATAAGGATGGAATACACTCTAAAGAAAATCAATCATGGTGCTTAAATATTGGTATTAAATGTAATCATGAATATATGAAAACAGATTTTGATTGGTTAAATGCACCATATAATGAAGAAACTGGGGAAGTGTGGGATACTAATATGACATTAGATAAAGATGGAATTGATGAAACAGATGCTCAATGGTTAATTGAACAATATAAAGAAATTAGAGAAGCACTTGATAAAGGTGAAATTATTTTAGAAAACAAAGAGAAGAAAACAGAAGCAAGAGAAGAAGTAAGTTTTCCAGAAATTATAGAAATGATGGAAACTGCTGAAGATTATGCTGACTTATACAGTGCTTGTAGTTATATTAAAAATGAGAACATAAGAGTAGATGCCGAAATTTTAATAGGGGAATGTGAAGATGATGGGGATGATGTTGAAACTGCTTACTCTATTGTAACATCTGACATATTAGACCCATATTATAGTACAGAGAATGTACCTAGTCTAGTTGCAGTTGAAAGTAAGAAAGTAACTGAAAGTAATGGAATTGATAATTCAGACGAAGAGGATTTAGCTACTATGTTATATGCAGAGGCAATGGATTATGCTTCATTTGATAGAGATGGTAAATGTACTGATTATGAAATACAAGATTTAGAAGAAGTACAAGATTGGTATGATAGCTCTGTAACAGAAGAAACATATAACAAAGTTGTAGGTATAGTAAAAAATGTTATTGATAATATAAAATTCTATAATGATAGCGAAGGTACAGGAACATATATAGAATTAAATGATAATCATACACTTTGGGAAGTAGAAGCACCAAAAGAAGTAAGTAATGATGGAAGTTTTGATATGGTTTACTCTGATATTGTAAATGAAGCAGCAAATAAATTTCAAGAAGAAACAGATACTAAACTATTTTTAGTAGGTAGAATGGGAAGACATGCTTGTGTTGAAAATAATTTTACAAATGCTTCAAGATATAATGAATTACAAGAAGTGCAAGAAAAACTTGAAAAAGAGGTTATAGAAAAGGCAAATGCTTATCTAAATGGAAACTTAGAAGAAGGTAAGAAAGTAACAGAAAGTGCTGGTAATTATTCCAATATTCTAAAATTTGCACAAGAATTACAAGGTGCATTAAGAAATAATGGTTATAATGCAACATTTGAGGATGTTGGCGACGATGAGCAAATTGCTGCAACAGTAGAAAAAGATGGTGTAGAATTAGGAATTGGTATTTATTTAGGTGTAGAAGATGGTATGGGTGCTTATGGTTATGAAGAAGATACAATAGGTTTAGGTGGAGATTGTATGGGTGAAACTATATATCCATTATATGTAAAAGGTTGGGATTATGAAACAGGAACACCTTCTGGAAGCCCTATTGAAGGAAGAGAAGTATATGCTATGTTTAATGAAATAGATAAAACATCTGTTGAAGAAGTAGTAAGTATTGTAAACAAAACATTTGATGAAAGAGGACAACATGATAATGAGAAAAATTTACAAGTTAAAAAAGATACTCCTAATAAAGAATTTTATAATTCAGACACAACAGAATTCATTGATTAGAATATAGGGGGTATTTAACATGGCAAAGCAAATAATAGAAGTAAAACCTAGAATAAGATTATTGCTGAACGATGTTGAGAATAAAGTCAGAAAAGCAAAAAATAGTAATGATTATTTATTAGTAAAGTTTGGTAGAAAAGGCGAGTTCATGAGAGTGGACTTCGCCAAAGACCAAACTTATGGATTTAGTCATAATTTATATAATATGGAATTTATGACAAGATTGGGAATTATGGTTAGACAATATAAAGTATCAAATGTATTTAAGATTGCTGACTTTATATTTGATTGGGTTAATAGATTAAATAGATAATTACCAGAATTGATTTCTAGGGATTTTAATATACATAGGTAACAAATTATATAAGGAGGGACTTTAAATTGGAAGAAAAAGAATTTAGAGTTAAAGATGTAATAAATCTAACACTTGATAGAATGAAACAAGAAGGTGTATATTTTGCAACTAAAGATGACCAAGGATATGCAAGTGGAAAAGATTTATATAAATTAGATAAAGAAGGACTTATAGAAGAAAAAACTATTGATAGGATAGTAGAAGAGGTTATTTCTTATATGGGTGATGGTGCTGCATACCTAATAGATGCTGTAAACCAATGGATAGAAGATGGAATTGTAGAAGGAAAAATTGGTTATGTAGATAATCTAAATATGGATTTTGATGATAATGCAATTATTGAAGGAAATTTAGATATATATAATGCAGTAATAGACCATGATTTAAAAACAGATGTAGAGCCTAAAGAAGAGGAAATTTCAAAAGAAGCAGAAGAAGTAAAACCAGAAAAGAAAAAGAAAGCAGAGAAAAAAGATATATGTTATGAAGATGCCTATGATGTAGAAGGTAAAAGATATAAAGTAACAGAAGGTAATGAATATAATACAGAGGAAGAGATTAAATCAAGGCTAAAAGAAATAAATAAACAACTTTCTTATATCAAAAGAAGAGATAATGTATCTCTTTCAATAGGTTCAGAACAGGAACAAGCAGACCTATATGCTGAGAGAAATAAATTAAATGGAAAATTAAGAAAGATTAGAAATAAAAAAGTTGATATAGCCAATATGTCAAGTGAAGAGCAAGAATCATTTAAAGCTAAACTTAAAGAATTAAATTTATGGGATGGAACAGAAGAAAACCTTCCTAGTGCAATTCAAATATATAGAGCATATCACATGAACGAAAGTAAAAAAGTTGTAGAAGCTGTTTCTAAAAGTAGTCTAAAAGATGATTTAACAAAAAAGATAATCTCTTATATGGTAAGTGAAGGATTTGAAGAAGATGAGGCAGAAGATTATTTTATTGTAGAAACTAGGGAAAGTGAAAGTGGAGATTTAGTTGCAGAAGTAAGAGCAGAATTAGATTTTGATGGTTGTATGCAATTAGCAGAAATACTTGACCCTGTTGTTAGAAAGTATGATAAAGAAGCATATTTTGATGTGATTACAAATGGAATAATCCAAGCAGTAATTGAAATTGAAGCTGTAGGAAAAATATCTGAAAATTTTAAGAAAGCCCCTAAAGTTAAATCTAATAAAAAATCTCTAACTGAGGGGGCTAGAGAAAGATTAGATGAAAGAAATGAACAAAGTGCTGGTATTATTGAAAAAGCATTACAAGGTATAACAGACCAAACAAGTGAACAAGAAAGTGGAATAATAAATAAAACAAGTGAGTTATTTAACTCTTTATCTGATAGGGGTTACGATGTACAAGTAAGTTTTGATAATGGGGAAAGCACAAGCTCTATTTCAATAGGTCAACAAGGTGCAAATGTACTAATTACAATTACAGATGCAGAACAACCATTAAGAGCTTTTGCAAGTGGTAATTTTGAGATAAATGATGATAGTATAAAAATGATAAAAAGCATTATGGAAGTTTTAAAATAAATTTTCAAAAATACTTGACATATTTTAAAACTTATAGTAATATACTATTACAGTAAATAATTTGGAGGTATCAATTATGAATATTGAAACAGACATAAATAAAATACATTTTCCATTATCAGAAGAAGACCAAATGACATACTATTATAAAACAGCAATGCTAGGACAGTCTATTCCTTTTGAAGTTTATAAAATAGGAAATAAGTATTTTGATGTATATGGAACAGAATTAGATAAAGATGGAAATAATTTAATAGAAAAGAAAACAGAGGCTAAAATAACAGATTATATATCAGAAGAAGAATTAGATACAGCAATTAAAAATAACCCAATATTAAACTTATATAAAGGTTATGAAGTTTTAGATGATATGTTTATACAAATGAATGGAAATATGAGTAACCCTATTTATAAAATATACAAAGATGAGGATAATAATAAATTTATGGCTTATGTATCTAATAAATCTCAAGAAAAATTAGGAGATGAGTTCTTCTTATGTGAAGGAAAAAGTTTAACAGAAGATACAAATACTACAAGTATTCCTGTAATAAATAAGATTATAGATGAATTTGAAAAACTATACAAAGAAACAGGTATCAATAAAGAAGATTTAGTAGATAATGGAGAAATCTATTATATGAATGGGAATATGGGTACTGATGGTGATTGGGAAACAAATGGACATATATCTTATTTTATGTCTTTCTATAAAAGTACAGAAAGAGGATTTGCTAAAATAGCAGTAGATGTTTCAGGTAATATGTATGGTTGTTATTATTTGGAAGAAGGTAATGGTAAACCAAATAAAATAGAAGAGGTAAAAATATCCAATGAAAGTGAAATGTTAGAAGTTGCAGCACTTTTATTTGAACAAACAGATGAAATGAGTTTATACAACGAACCAATAAATAAAATAGATTTAGATGCTAATATACAATCCCTAGAATATAGTTGGTTGTTAGGTGAAAATGATGAAGACTGGGATGACTACTATAATTATGAACATGAAGAAGATGAAGATGAAAATGACTGGGATGAAGAAGATGAATATTATGAGAGTTTTCATAAAAAACTACAAGAGGATAAGAATGATAATATAAATAAAGACGGCAGTATATTTGATGATGGGGATAGAGAAGTCTTTAATAAATTAAAAAATCAAAAAGAAGAAAAAACAGTAAAAGACCTAATTCAAGATAGAATAGGGGAAGATATTACAGTAGGTGAATTAAATACAATTCTACAAAGTATATTTGGAAAATATGATGATATATTTTTACTACACAATGATTTATATAATGCAAGTACAGATGAATTACAAGATTTAGTTATATGGGACGACGATGATATGTACACAATAACATTTAGTGTAGTTAATATAGAAGAAGGTATTATCGAAATTACAGATGTTAATGTAGAGTAGAAAATAAATACAATAAGTTTTGAAAAATCCCTTGACATATTTTAAAACTTATTGTATTATTCATATATAGGAGGTATAAAATGAAATATTTAGATAGAAAACCTAGTGAATATATTGCAGATTTCAAGGACTTTTGCAAGGATTGGAATTTAGATGAAAATGATGACAATTCTATTGAGAAATACATAAATGAATTTACTAAATGGCATATTATGTTTAAAGGAATTGGTTATGTACAAATGGAAGCAATGGAATTAGAAGATGTATTACTTAGCAAAGAAAGATATTCTTTAGAGGAAGATAAAAACAAAGAGGAGAATAATGAAGAAACATTAGACGAGATATTAGAAAGAGCAATATCTGAGGAAAAAGATGCAATAAATACCTATGATGACATACTAGAAAAAGTTGATAATAAAGGTTTAGAAGATATGATTAAGGAAATTAAATCTGATGAGGAAGAACATCAAAAACTTTTAGAACATTATTTAGAAACTGGAGAAGCATTAGCTGATGATGAATTAGATAAACTAGAAAAAGAGAAGAAAACAGAAAATAAAAAACTAATTGAAAGCCATTTAGATGATTATTCATCTGAAAAAAGATACCAAGTAACTTATATATCTAAAGATGGGGAAGAAGATAAAGTAACCTATAAACCTACAAAGAATACTAATATTGCAGGTGTACAAAAAGAATTAGGTAATAAATATAAAGATTTCTTCAAACTAAAAGATATACAAGAAATAGAAGGAGAGGTTGAGAATATGAAAAACGAAGATTTAGATTTATTAGATAGCGAGGAACTTATTGAAAAAGATACATTAACAGAAGCAACAAGTTTATCTGCTGGGGATGATAATAATACTGTAATTGTTAATAAAAATCAATATGGATATAATACTATTGCAATAATTATAGATGATACTAATAAAAGATTTCAATTAGTAACAGGGCAATCACTACCTACTGGGAAATATAGAAAAGCTTCAAAGAAAGCAATTAGACAAAAGGCAGAAGATTTAAAAACACAAGGATATGAGGAAATTAAAGGTGCAAATAGTTTAACAGAAAATAAAGAGGAAGCTGTTACAACTCAAAAAGGTACATTTGAAAAAGAAGAGTTAGATGCAATGGAACAAGAGATGAAAGACGCTTTTAAAGATTACTGGAATAGTAGAATAAGTTTAGAAGATTTAGAAGCAGTTAAGGAGAAATTAGGAAAATATCTAACAAATGCACAGATAACAAATTGCCAAACAGAAGCAAGTTTAGAAGATAAAAAGGTAACTGAAAGTAAATCACCTTTATTTAGATTTAAAAATGGTGAAATAAATAGAGGAGAATTTGATGAAATTGCAGATAAAGAATCTCCTGAATATAAATTTATGAACCACATGATTGACTGGGCAGAATATGATAAGTTAGCAGACCATAATTCAGCAGATTATAAATATTTAAACAATGAGATTAATTTTGGTGAATATGCTAAATTAAATGAAAATGTTGAAAATAAAACAGAAGCATTTAGTGATAGTGAAGAAAGAGATTTTGTAAGATATGGTAATTGTATAGCAAAACAAGACTATGCAGATAGAGATGTAGTAGGTTATATATTTTTTGAAAATGAAGAAGATTATGAAAAAGGTATAACAGGTGATTATCAAGAATTTTCAAAACCATTTGAAAGAGAAGATATTATAAATCACATGAAAGATATATTTAGTAGTAATAATGAAGAAGAAATATATTATTTACAAGATAGAATACTTGATTATGAAAAACATGGAATTGGGACTAAAAAAGAATATGAAAAGAATTTAGATAGATTACAACAACTACAAAGTGGAGATATGTCCGAGAATAAGAAAATAACAGAAGATACTAAAAGAGATGATGTTACTGAATATGTTATATCTTTTGAAGATATGAATGATGATGAATATTTTGAAGATAAAGAAGAAGCAGATAAAAGATTTGAGGAACTAAAATCAAATAAAGAATTAAATAAAGTTCATCAATATTATAGAAAAGATTGGAATTGGGATGAGGAATCTGAATCATATATAGAAGGGTATGTAGAAGTATTTTATACAAATGGTGACCTTGTAGAAGAAAGTTTTGAGGATGAATTAGCAGATGCAAAAGCAGATAGTATAGAAAAAGGTTTATATACTGAAAGTGATGAAAGAGGATATTTACACATTGAATTTACAGATGGTAGTAATCCATATATAAAATTTGTAGATAATAAAAAAGAATTAGATGCAGAAATTAAAAAATGGTCTAAAGAATTTAATATTGAAACTGTAAAAGATATGGGAAGTAAATTATTTGTAAAAGCAACACCTAAAAGAAAAGAACCAGATTTATTTGACCTTGACGAATTAGATGAAAGTGAAAAACTTATAGAAGGTGCTTCAAACTTTGAGGAATTAAAAAATCAAATCATAGATGCCTATCATAGTGTATTACCTAATTGTGGTTGTACAGTAGAAAAAGGAGCATTAGGAAAAGATACATTCTTTGTAACATTCTACTTAGCAAAAGATAATAGTGAATTTCCAAATAAAATAGCACAAAATGATTTATTCAATATATCTTTCTTTATAACACCAGATACTAGAGATATAAATTTAGACGAACAATTACCAGAAACATTTAATTTAGAAGTAAATGGTAATACTATTTTGACTAAACCAGATAATCAATATATGGCTTATGGAAGTGTAAGAGTACCTTTAAGAAAGGTATCAGGTTCACCAGATAAGATAGTACAAACAATTACTAAATATGCTCAAAAAACTAAAGAAGTATTGGAAAAATTGGTAAATGATGATAAGATACCAGAAGATAGAAAAGAATTAGTTATAAGTAAATTATAATAAAATATTAATGAGGGGCTGGATAATAGTATTTACCCAGCCTATTTTAATAAAGGAGGCATTACATTGAATAGGTTAAATGAGGCATTAGAAGTGCATGATGATTTAAATCCAGTATTATGGGATGATATGGAATTAAAAGATGATGTTAAATCAAAATTATTAGAAATTGCAAATACTTTTATTGAAGGATTAGATTTTCCTATAAATGTCGCTGACATAAGATTTTTAGGCTCAAATGCAAGTTATAATTATAATGAACATTCTGATATAGATTTACATATTATAACTAATTTTGATTTAATTTATGTGGATAAAGATATATTACAACAATTATATAATGCAAGTAAGAATAGTTTTAATAATAATCACGATATAACTATAAAAGGTATCCCAGTTGAACTTTATATTGAAGATATGAATAGTATGAATGCTACAAATGGTTCTTATAGTTTATTAAATGACGAGTGGATAAAGGTTCCAGAGCCAATCAATTATGATATACCAGATTACTCTGAGGATTTACAGGAAATGATTAATGAAGTGGAAGAGGTATTATTATCTACCGATAAAGAAGAAGTTGAAGAATTGATAAATAGAATTTATTTAGGTAGAAAAGATGGTTTGGCAGAAGATGGAGAAGCAAGTATAGGAAATCTTGTATTCAAAGAATTAAGAAATATGGATTTAATTGAGAAATTAAAAAATAGATTTAATGAACTAGAAAGTGTAGAGTTGACACTTGAAAATAAATTAGAAGAAGATTTAGAAGATACTCAAGAGAACAGTGATTTGATAACACAAAAAGAAATTGAGTATAGAGAGTATATAGATACTCATATTGAAAATGTCAAAAAGGCTTATGATAGGATAGTAAAACAATATGCAGAAGATTATTTAACTGCAAATCAAATAAAGCAACTAGAGGATAATCTAAGTAAACATGATGAAGATAAAAATATACCTTCTATATTTGACACATATAGAAGAAATCACTACCCAATAAATGATGAAGAGAAAGAAGCAGCAGAAGAAGATTATGACATTGCATGGCATTATCATAAGACACACAATCCACATCATTGGGAATATTGGTTGAATAGTGCTGAGGAATTTGCACAAGATATAGATGAAGATGCAATGAAATTAGCATATTTTGAAATGTTATGTGATTGGTTGTCTTTTGGGTTTAGAAAAGAAGAAACATCTGCAACTGGAGAATCAACTGAATTTAAAGTATGGTATGGTGAGGCAAAAAAGAATATAAAAATACACCCACAATTACAGAATTGGTTTAATAAAATTGTTGAAGATATTATGAGTTTTATTGATGAAAATAAAGACACACTATACACAGAAAATAAAAAACACTTGACAAAAGTTGAAAGTTGTAGTATAATTAATGAGGAAAATGTAGATGTTAATAATAGAAAGGTAGGTGAAAATGAAATGACAGAGGTAGATAAACAAAAAGAATTAAAAAGAATGCAAGAATGGGTAAATACAATACTTGAGGGAAGAAAATTAGAAGAAAGCTCAATGAGCAAAGTTGCAGAATATATATCACATTATCAAGTTGGATTTATAACTGCATTTAGACAAGGAAATACTAAATCAACAAATCAAGATAGAAACCATGATTTAAAACTTGATATTATACAAGACTTAAATAAAACTAAATTATCCTATATAAAAGTTGATGGCACTTATCCAGAAACTAAACTTGATAAAGATGGAAATCCTATTGATGGAGAGTTTATACAAATATTTGAAGAAACTTTTGCAATAATAAATGACCAATATGATTCAAATGATTTTATTAAGATAATGTCTAATCTATGTGGAAAGTATGACCAAGATAGTGTTTTAATAGTATTCCCACCAACAAATAGCCAAAAGAAAATTGAAGATAATGTAACTGCAGCAGAGTATAATAAAGATGGTAAACAAGTTGCAACATATAAAGGATTTACTGTTAGTGTATATGATAAATATAAAGATAAGAATACAGATATTGAAGAATACTATACAAAAGTTGGAAATAAGAAATTAAGTTTCACAAATAGACAAGAAGTATCTGAAAGTATTGATAAAGAACCCAAATTCGATATATATACTTATAGACTAAAGAAACAAGGTAATTTAGGTGGTATGTTAGAAGCACAAAGAAAACATTATTTTGTTGAAGCTTTATTAAAAGAGTATAGTAAGGAGAAATTACAAGAAATGAATTATACAGAATACAAAGAAAAAGAAGATTTTACTTATGACTTTGAAGTAGAAGTACCATTAAAACTAACACAAGAAAGTGATTTAGATACTATCGAAGATAAACAAGGTAATGATATAGAAATGGATATTGATTATGATAGCTTATATGATTCTTTTGTAGATGCAGAAGAGATAATAAAAGAACTATTCAATGATGAAGACTATTTAAAAGAAATCTTCCCAAATGTAGGAAGAGGAAGGGTATATCCAGAATTAGTTTATATTGAAGAAGATAGTATGAAATTAAATATAGGATTTAGTGATGTAGTTGACCCTGTAGAAAAAGGAAATGACATACATTTAGATGAGAAAGAAATTAAATCTCAAATCAAAGACCTTGTAGAATCTGTTATAGATAATATAGGTTATATAGATGCTAAGCAATCTTATGAAGAATATTCTGGTTATACAGATGAAGATGGTGACCCAATATACGATACAGAATATTCAGATGAAAGTATATTATTTAGAATAGAATTAAATGGGGAAATAAAGATACAATCATTAGTAACTAAAGTAACAGAGAATAAGAAATTAGAAGAATCTAATTTAAGTAGAATATTTAATCATTATAAGAATGACCCATTTATAGTAATTAGTGCTGAAAGAACACCAGAAAAAGATGAAACAGAAGAACAAGCAAAGCAAAAAAATAAAAAAAATACACTATCATTAAAGAATGATATTAGAAGTGCAGGATTTGGTTATATTCCAGTTGACGGTGGCTGGAAAGAAGATGGTATTGTATCAACTGAAGCATCATTCTTTATCCCAAAGCCAAGTGGTATAGATTATAGTGATTTCTTTGATTGGGGAATTGAAATGTGTAAGAAATATGGACAGTATGCAGTTTTAATTAGTAATGGAGAAGGGAATATTGCTTACTATACACAAGAAGGAAATGTAGATATGGAGTTTAAAGGTGGTATTTCATTTAATAAAAATACAATAGACAAAAATATAGATGACGATGGTGGTGTTGGTGGATTTACATCATTGAATAAGAAAAACCCAAATAAAAACTTCCAATTACAACAATTAAAGATAGATAAAAATATTATAAATAATCTAGCAAAAGAAAATGCTAAATGTGATGTATTAAAACTATATGCAGATGAGTTTAAAACATTTACAGAAGAAGATATACAAACTCTTATAAATACTCTTTATAATAGTAAATTAGATTTAAGCAAGGATAGTGGAAATGCTGAGTTGGATGACTGTAAGTTATCATATAGTAAAACAAATGATGGTATTCAAATTTCTTTGAGAGAAAGCAAAGATTTAATTAGATATAAAAATTATTCTCAAAAAGACTATATGTTTAATAAAAGCTATTCTAATAAAATTAAAATAGAGGAGAATGATACAAACTTTGATATATTATCTAAATATAAAAATGCCGATTATGGATTTATACAAGATAGAGATTTAGAATTTATTGTAGAAACATTATATGGAAAAGGAACAAAACTTAATGAAGGTATAAATGATTATGGTGATTTAAAGTTAGAATATAAGCTTGGTAAGATAATAAGTTTAGAGCAAAAATAAAAGAGAAGATTAAATCTTCTCTTTTATTTATCCTACTAATTTAATTTTAACATTTCCTTTTACAACTTTTTCTGTTAAATATTTTTTATATGTTTCTTCTGAATTATCTTCAATAAATCTTTCTTTGTCAAATTCTTTCTTTGTGTATGGTCTTGTTAAGACTGCGTCTACACATTTACCATTAAGTTCATCTATATCTTGATAATTCATTCCTTCATATAATACTTTTTTACCACTATCAATTATTTCATTATTTAGGTCTATTTTGTTCATTAATTCTGCATATTCAATAAGTGCTTCATTATTAGGATTACTTTCTAATATTTGTTTTAACATATCTCTTATTTGAATATTCTCATAACTTGCATTATCTACCTTTTCAAATTCTTTTGATACATCTACCTTTGATGCATCTATTTCTACTTTCTTTGCCATAATTAGCAACCTCCTTATTATTTAATTTATAATTATAATACTATAAGTTTTAAAATATGTCAAGTATTTTTAGAAATTTATTTTAAGTTTTCTAACCAACTTTTTGCATATTTTTTACCTATACTCTTACCCATTACATAAGCATAAGGTAAGAGTATATTGTGTCTATAATTTAAAACATCTTGTGAGCATTTAACACTACTAATTATATCTGTATTACAAGGATGATATATTGATAATGTTCCAAAATTCATTATTTTATATTCAAATTCTGTATTATTTAAAATTGGGTTTAATATATTTTCTAGTTCCTTTTTAAGTGCTTTGAATTGTTCATTATCATTTAATTTATTAACATCTGCAATTCTTTTATATTCACTTAAATTATAATTTACTTTAAATTCTAATAAAGCAATTTCATTTAATATAAATATTATTGCATCCTTTTGTTTTTCGATTTCATTTAGTTTTTCTTTTTCATTTTCATCCAATTTTATAAATTCCATAATAAATATCTCCTTTAAAAACTATTATTTACTTACTATGCCTATATTATACTATAAGTTTTAAAATATGTCAAGTATTTTTTAAAATTTTATAAACCTTATTTATTATTATGTCTTTGTAAAATATTAATGAGGAGATTGTTATCCAGAAAGGAGATTTAAGTATGTTTGTATATCTAAATGATGGCAGAAAAGTAAATATGATGTGGGTTATGTCATATTACCAAGATAAAAATATAGTTATCTATGATATGATAAAAGGTCAGACATTAAAGATAGAGGAAGTTTTTAAAACAGAAGACGAAGCAAAAGCAAGAGTAGTTGAACTGGATGGTAACTATGTAATTTAAGGAGGAAATAGATATGTCAATAAAATATAAAAAAGTAAATCCATCTGAATTTATAGATATTGGTGATATACTTATGGTTTCTCCTAAAAATCAGAGGGTAACAAAAGCTATTAGAGATAGACATGGAATAAATGAAAGACTTGTTGTAGGTGTTGTTACTAAATCTGATAATACTACTCCTATGCCTATATTAGTTGATGGTGGTTTATCAAAATCTACTGAAAGAGTTACTATACATGGTGGTAATAGTAAAATAAGTATAATACCATTAATAGGAGGAAGCTCTGAATCTAACCCTAGAGAATTTGTTGAAATTGAAACAAATGGAATTGAAACTGTTGGAATTGACGATAAAAGAGTAGCGATAGGAGATAAGCTGACTATAAGTAGATTTACAGCAGGAAAAGCAGAAAGAAGAAAAATATCTAATACAAATCCATCAGGTGGAAGAAGTATAGGAAAAGTAATAAATAAAATAGACAAAGAGCATGTAAATGTTCTTTTGAATATAGAGTAAAGGAGGAATTATATAAGATGGCAACAAGTGAAAATATAGATGCAAGATTGCAGAGAGTAGAATCTTCTGTTTCAAGTTTAAACTCTAATTTAAACAAGTCAAAAACAGATATATCAAAAAATAAAACAAACATAGAACAAAATAAAACAGATATAGATACTTTAAAATCAGATGTTTCTAAAAATGCAAATGATATATCTATAATGAAAGTTGACCAAACAAATACAAATGCTGATGTTAGACTACTAAAAACTAATGTATCTAATATAAATGAAGATATAGTTGATTTAGCAAATCACGTTGACTATGTAGATGAAAAACATGATAATCTTGAAAAGAAGCATACAGAAGAAATCACAGTTGTAAATGATGAAATTGTTAATATCTATAAAGGAATTACAAAAATTGAAGATACAGTAAATGAAATAAAAAATAATGGTGTGCCAAACAGACCACCATACCCAAATTGGGGTTGTGGATGTATGCCACCACAACCACCAGAAGAACCTGAGGAACCTGTATTACCTGAAAATGCTACAATACTAGATAAATTAGTTGCAGATTATTTAAAAGAACAGATAGGTAATGTATTATGTACTATAATACCAAGACATGATATTTCTTCAAATTGGACATTAAATGACCCAGTTTTGACAATGGGAGAATATGGTGTTGAAGATGATACTCATAGAATTAAAAGAGGTGATGGTACTTCTAAATGGTCAGAACTACCTTATGAAACATTTGGTATTGAGAGTATAGTTGCTGATAAAGCATCTGATATTAGATACGATAATTCAGAAAGTGGATTACAAAAGTTTAATGTACAAGATGTATTAGATTTCTTAATTAAAACAGATGAAGAATTTGCTAAAAAATTTGATAAGAAAGAAGATATATCAAATCGTAAAGATGATTTATCTAATACAGATAATGTAAATAGTAATTCATATCCTACAACAAAAGCAGTTGTAGATTATGTAAGAGATGTTGTAAATGATTTACCAAGTGTTGACCCAGATGACCCAAATCATACAGGAAATTGCTTACCAGAAGTTGAGGATACAACAAAAGATTATACATTACAAAATATTCAAGGTGAAACTAAATGGGTTGAAAATGCAAGTGGTTCTATACAGGATATCGCTGCATTACAACAAAAGATAGATGACCAACAAATAGAAATAAATACATTAAAATCAGACCTACAAGCATTACAAAACAGGTTTGATAGTTTAATAGATTTGAATGAGGAGGAATTTTAGAGATGGCTAATGGATTATTAGAAAAGAAAAATTTGGAAGATATCGCAGCTGCGATTCGTGTAAAAAATGGAAAAACAGAAGTAAAGTACAAGCCAAGTCAAATGGCAGATGCTATTATGGAAATAAAAACAGGTGGTAGTATAATTGTTTCAAATGAGGTAAGTGAGGTACACATAGTAGACGGTAAAACTACAATAAATGTACCCAAGACTGAAAAAGAACCAGAGGTAGGAGATTATATTGTAGCACAAACTAGGAATGGTAACGATTATGATGCTGCAGTATTTAGGATAGATGCTGTTGATAAAGATACAGATGCTGATAATTATATATGTTCAGTAACAGTAAGTGATACACTTGATGTTATTGGTGTAGATTCAAGTGATGCAACAGCATTAGCAACAGATATTATGAAAGGTAAAACTGCTTATGTAAATAATGAAAAAGTAACTGGTACTTTAGAAGCTTTAGTAGGAAAAGATTTAAAAGTTAAGTCTGTAACTAAAGGGATTGGAGATGCTGGTCCTGGTGGTTCTACTGTTACTTATAGCGACATTAATGTAACTTTTACAAATGATTTAACAGCATCTCAAGTAATTAATTCTACAACAAGAACAATAGAAACATCTATTGATTACAGTGATATAGCAACAGCAATAGACTTAAAAGCAGGAGACATTGTTACAGGAAAAACAGTATTAGGTATTGCAGGTGCTGGTGGTGCTGCAGGTGGTATTGATACAACTGATGCAAATGCAACAGCAGATAATATTGAAAGCGGAAAAACAGCTTATGTAAATGGAGCTAAAATAACTGGTACTCTTTCTTTATTAAGTGGAAAAGTTGCTTCTGATAATGCAAGTGCTGTAATAAATGATGCTAAAGATGGATTAACAGTTGAATTAGGAAAAACAACTAAATCAATACTAGCAGCAAATTCAGCATTAAAATCAGATATATCATTTACAGATATAAATACTGCTTTAACAGCAGGAGGTATTGGTGTAAATGCAACTGATATTGCTCAAGGTAAAACTATTTTAGGTGTTGCAGGTACATTTACAAGTGATGCTAATGCTGTAGCTGCAAATATGGTAAAAGATAAAACAGCTTATGTAAATGGTGTTAAAGTTACAGGTACAATGAAAGAAGTAACAGGAACAACTGGTAAACTTATAAATAAAACAACAACTGAAACTGACAAATTAGTATTTACACCAGAAAATAATGGTTATGTTGAAACTTCATCTGAATTACACATTTTAAATACAGATTTAGTAACAACTTTAGGATTAACAGCAAATAAAATAGCAAAAGGAACAACTATTTTAGGTGTTGAAGGAACATTTGAAGCAACAACAGAAAAAGAAGATAAAATTACAGAATTAACAAATAAAGTTGCTGAATTACAAGCAATTATAGACGGATACGAAGACTTAAATGAGGTACAATTCTAGTAAAGAAGGAGTTAATAGATTATGGCAAATGGAATAGTAGAAAAGGCATCATTGCAACAAGTTGCAGATGCTATTCGTATTAAAAACGAATTAACAACTAAATATAAACCAGCAGAAATGCCTCAAGCCATAAAAGATATAGCATTAGGGGTTGATACCTCTGATGCTACTGCTGGTGAACATAATATGTCAAAAGGAAAAACTGCTTATGCTAAAGGTGAAAAGATAACAGGTACATTAGAAGATACAGTAGCTGAATACCCTACAACTAAACCATCTGAAACGACTTATACAAAAAATATAGTAAATGTTGATTTAAGTGATTATTCTAATAATATTAAAATGACCTATGTACCAGATGAGACCATAGGAAAAGATGGGGTAATATTAAGACCTAATATTACTTTAAAACAACCACATACAACAGTAACAGGATTGGAAAATTTAAGAGCAGAAAATGTCAAGAAAGGTGTTAGTATTGCTGGTATATCAGGAACTTATGACGTTGACTTGACGGAAATAAAAACTTTGACAGGTAATATATTAGGAGAGGAGGCATAATAAATTGGAAGAAATTGAAAATATAAAGAATGAACTAAATGAAATAAAAACAGCAAGAGATAGTATTAAAACTGCATTAGAAAACGAAGGTGAAACAGTTACAAATGATATTAGAACTTATGCAGATACAATACCTAATGTAAATAAAGTAAAAACAGTAAATAGTGTAGAAGCAGATGAAAATAAAAATGTTCAATTAGATGCTTCTAAAATCAATGTAGATGATACAGCAGAAACTAAACAAACTGTAAAAGAAGTATCTGATAAAATAATAGATACAGATAAGGCAACAATATCATTTTATGTGAATGATACAGCAGATAATATTAATATAAGTTTATTTGGAAAAACAGTTAGTAATAATAATTATAATATTGATACAAATAATCCTAAAAATGGTGGTGCTAATTCATTTCTAAGAAATTACGATAAATCTATTATGTTTCGAAAAATAAATAATTCTAATGGTAGAATAGATTTATCAGTAGCATCTGAAAATGTAATATTTGACCCTCAAGAAAGTGGTATAACAAGTACAAAAATTGCACCAGCAATTAGAGAATTAAAGGGTAAGATAGATGCAATATCAGTACCAGATTATTCTGTTATAGAAACAACAGTAACAGAAGGATATTCAAAAACATATTCATTAACCAAAGACGGAGTAGAAGTAGGAGTTAAGATAAATATTCCAAAAGATTTAGTTGTCAATAAGGGTAATGTAAAAGTAGTAGCAACAGCAGGTACACCTTATGAGGGAGCAGTAGTGGGAGATAAATATTTAGATATTGAACTAAATGACCCAACACAAGACCATATCTATATACCAGTTAAAGAATTAGTTGATGTATATACTGCTGGTGATGGTATTGAAATAAGTGCAGATAATGTAATCAAATCAAAGAATAGTAATCTTATAAATGGTAGTGCAGAAGGAAGTATAAGAAGTAAAAATTCTGCACCTGAAACAAGTACTTATGAATTAGGAACCACAGCTACTGCATTAGGAAATTCTACAAAGGCAAGCGGACCTAATTCCTTATCTGAGGGTAGTTTTTCGGAATCTAGCGGTCCTAGCTCACACGCTGAAGGTAGCTGGACAAAATCAAATGGTTCTAGTTCACATGCTGAAGGGACAAATACTATAGCATCTTGTAACAATTCGCATGTTCAGGGTAGATATAATGTTGAAGATACTAATGAAAAATATGCCCATATAGTTGGTAATGGTGACGAGAGTAATAGAAGTAATGCACATACTATTGCTTGGGATGGAACAGGTTGGTTTCAAGGAAATGTAAAAGTAGGTGGAACAGGACAAGACGATACGAATGCTAAGAACTTAGCAACAGAAGAATATGTAGATGATAAATATAATGCTTTATCTGTTATTGAAATAGTAAGTGCAGATAAAGAACCAGGATATACTTTTTCATTTGGAAAATTATGTGATAGTGTAATGGTATTCTTAAATGGTGAAAAACTAATAGCTCAAAAATCTAGTTCGCAAACAATAGAAGAATATTCTTATATAGAAAATAAAACAGATAACAAGATTACTTCTATTACATTTACAAATGATTTTACTATTACAACAGGAGATAGAATAGAAGCAATTTTAATAAATCCTTCTGAAATATCAACTGCAAGTGAAATATCAACTTCAGGTGAAATTTCTAATGGTGGTGAGGAATAATGATACCATACCATAAAAAAAAGCATTTAGAAGATTTTTATACAGATAAATTTATGGAACATACATTATTATTTGAAGGTACAGTAAATGTACCTTCAAGACAATCTGGTCAAATAGCAACAGTAGAACTTCTAGATGATATATCAAATTATGATTATTTACTTGTTGAAAGAACTTATAGTGAAGTTTGTCAAATGCAACCAATAAGAAAAAGAGATGATGGTTTAGATACTTGTAGATTTTATTTTACAACAGTATCTGATTGGGGTGTTGAAAATGTTAATATGTACTCTTTATGGATTCAAAGAGGAGGTACAAATAAGATAGCTATATTATTTAATACATCAACTGTAATTCAAACAGATGGAAATATTAATATAGATTTAAACTATACATTACAACCCATAACTAAGGTAGTAGGAGTTAAACTTACAGAAAGAACATATACAGAAAGAGTATTAAAACAAACTATGTTAGACTTTGCATACCCTATTGGAACATATTATGAAACTTCAAATGCAGATTTTGACCCAAATATCGAATTAGGGGGTACTTGGGTAGAAGATACTAAAGGTTTAACAACAGTAGGTGCTTATAAAGCAACAGAAGCTGACCCAGGTTCAAGTAGAACATATTTACACTCAGGAAGTATTTACGGAGAAAGTAATCATATTTTATCAATAGATGAATTGCCTAGACATAGATTTGGTGTTGGAAGTAGAGCTAGTGGAGAACAAAATGCTATAGCAGCTTCAGGAAATATGATAGGTAGAGAATTTTTAGGTTCATCAATTTATAATAGTTATTACACGGAATTTTTGGGTAGTGACCAAGCTCATAATAACGTGCAACCATCAATAGGTGTAATTAGATGGCACAGAATTGCATAGGGAGGTATATTATGATACCAAATTGTAAGAAAATTATAAATGATAGTTTGAAAAAAGAATTATTAGACGTATTCTATCCAATAGGTTCATATTATGAATCATCTGACCCTGATTTCAATCCAAATAGTAGTTGGGGAGGGGTCTGGGTAGAGGACAGTAAAGGCAGAACTACAATAGGTGCTGGGGAATGTGATGATGAAGAAGCAAGAATATATACATTAGGGCAAAAGATAGGCTCATCAACACAATGGCTTACAAGCACAAATCAAATACCAGAACATGACCACTATATAAATATACAAGCAGATAAAGGATATCATAAACATGGGATAGCCACAAATAATGGTCAACAAAATTTAGATTGGGGTTATTTATTTAAGTATGAAGGTACTGCTGCTTATAATTCTGGTTCAATATCAGATACAAGTGGTGCTCATACTCACCAAGTAACTGGATATACTGATAAAACTGGTGCAAAAGACACAGTTGGGTTTAGTATAATACAATCTAGTATTGTAGTCAAAAGATGGCATAGAATATCTTAGGAGGAATGTATAATGATACCTAATTGCAAAAAGAAAGAAGATAATTTTTTAAATAAATATTATCCTATTGGAAGTATCTATATGAATATAAATCCTGTAGACCCAAATAAAATTTGGGGGGGGTATGGGAAAGGATTGAAGATGTCTTTCTAATAGGATGTAGTGAAACATATAATGCAGGTATTATAGGTGGTACAGAAACACATAGCCATCACTATAAAGTTGCAAGTATAGTAACTAAGATGACGGCTGTAGATGCAAGAGCAGTTGACTATAATACAGATACTGTGAAGGGCAGAACAGTTTTAAAACAAAATCAAGCATTTAATACAAATAGTAACTTAGGAGATGGTTCTGCATGGAATTATGGTGATGCAACATTTTATATTTCAGATGGTAAAACTGGAACTACTTCAAATATGCCACCACATTTACCTGTTTATATATGGAAAAGAATAAAATAAATAGTGAAGGAGGTATTCAATGATACCTAATTGTAAGCAAGAAAAAGAAAATAACGATATAAATAAAAATATGTATATGATAACAGAACAAATGATGACTATTTCAGAAGATGTACTTTCTGATTATCCTAATGAAGTTGCATATTTACAAAAATTAGCAAATGATGTTTTAAATGCATCTGATTATAGTGACTATCCAATAGTATTTATGACAAATGTAAATACACCAAGTTCACCAGTTGCAGCTATAATTTCAAAATATGTAAAAAGAAATAGATTATTAGAAATATCTAGTATATTACCTGCAGAAGCAAAAATAGACCTTTATCAATCTGCAAAGACACAAAATGTCTATATTTTAGGCTCTACTGTTGAAATAAGATTAGATGCTAATGATAAAGTAAAAAGTTCATTACTAAAAGAAACTAATAATTTAATAGGTACAGTAAACTTACCATTTTTAAGTACAGAGTTTAATGGTAATGGAGATATTGAAACATATACACCTACAAATGATTATCAACCTGCAACAAAAAAGTATGTAGATGATGTTGTAACAGAAAGTATAAATAATCTTCAACCACCTTCAAAAAAATTAAAATGTAAGAATATATCAACATATACAGATGTTATAGTATCTGATAGTGAATGTACTATAAATAATATACAACGAAATAAAGCAGTAGTAATTGAATTTTTAGAATCATATAATCCACGGAGAAATTCGTATAGAATATTCTGTATTAAACAGTTCGAACAGTGATGCAATAGTAGATAGTGGTTATATAGAAAGACCTGATTCTTCAGCAGATAATGAAAATGTTTTTATGATTAAAGATACTTCTAAAGGAGAATATATACATAATGGAATAATAAATGCTGGTGATATGTTTAGATTAGAATTAACTGAATTTTCAGGAATAGAAGGAATTTCTTCATTAACAATTAGAATCAATGAAAATGTAAAATTTTTACCTATAAACAGAAATATAGAATATACTCCAACTGCTGATTACCACCCAACAACTAAAAAATATGTAGATACCCAAATACAAAACAATTTATATCATAATTATACAACTGGTGAAACATTATCAGGAGATATATGGATAGATGGAAGTCCTGTGTATAGAAAAGTAATACAAATAAATTCAGTAATTAAAAATTTAAGTACATTTGCTCATAATATATCAGGGATTACAAATATAGTAAATATTAAGGGTTATGGTAAGGTAACTGATAATGCTTTTGTACCTATAAATAGTTGTTTGACTAATGGTATTAAGCAATATAATTCATGTGTTTGCTTAGAGGGAAGTAATATTATATTCTATATGTCAGCAGATAGAGAGAACTTCATAAGTGCAAATGTTATAATAGAATATACAAAAGCATTATAGGTTGGTGATTATATGAGTAGTATAGGAAGATTAAAAATAGACGAAGAAATACAAATTGGAGATTTAGTTGCAATAGACAAAATAAATGGTACTGCACATAAAGCAACATTATTTGATAAAAAAACTGTTGTAGGTGTATGTGCTGACATATTTCCAGATGCAAATGAAATTCTAATATGTAATGAAGGTATGATAGATGTTAATGTAACTGGAATAATTTGTTTAGGTGACCATCTAGGTGTTTCTGATAAAGCAGGAAAAGCAGAGGCAATAAATTATGAAATACAAGAAGAGAAACAATTTGATGTTAGAAGTATAGGAAAGGTAATTTATTTAGGGGATAAATATTCAAAAGCAAGAATACTTCTAAATATTAAGTAATTCTTCTTTACAAGGTTTACCTAGAATTGATTTTAATATAAAACTGGACATATTATATGTCTAGTAGGAGAGGTAGGTTTATTTTATGGACGTGAAAGAATTTGAAAAGAAAGCAGAATTAAAAGTGAGTGAGGAATGCTGTTGTGCAACACCAGTAGAAATATCAAGAAAGATAAAAATACATGGTGAACTATGTAATAAGCTTAAAAAGTTATATGAAACTAAAAATGCAGATTATGGAGATAGTATGCATCCATTATTTGAAGAGTATGGTTTAACAGCATTTAATGTTTTATTTGATATTAAATTAAATAGAATTAAATCATTACAATTCAAAAAAGGAAATTACGAAAGTTTAGAAGATAGCTTATTAGATTTAGCTAATTATGCTTTGATAGCTGTTACTGAACTTACAGATAAGAAAAATGAAGAAGAAACTAAAAAGAAAATGTCAAGGTATTAAAAATCTTTTACATTTTTAGAATTTATCTTATAATAAAAATAAAACACATCTTTAAGATGTGTTTTTTGTTGCAACGATAATTTAAAATTCAAATTTAATGAGATAAACTGTGAATTTTGATTTATCTATTAATATACTAACATATCTTTAAAAATTTGTCAACCTCTCTATGTAAAATATTAATGAGGGCAGAAAATGTCTTAAATAATTGAATATAAGTACAGGGAGAAGGGTTCTGGGTTACAGAAATGCTGTACAACATATAAAGGTTATTGATACAAGAAGGATTGTAGAGATATAACCATTTTAACCATACTTTCTCCCAGTATGGTTATTTTTATGGAAGGAGGAAAATCATAAATGTTCATTAAACTAAAAGATGGAAGAAAACTAAATCTATATTGGCTATCTGATTGTTTTGTAGGGAAACACGATAAGAAAATAGTTATCTTTTATATGGTAAATAATACTAAACTTATTGAAGCTTATGACACAGATACAGATGCTTCAAAAAGAGTTTCAGAAGTAGAGAAGATAATGGCAAATTTAGGACAAGGTGGTTCTGGTGGTGGAAGTTCTGATTGTGAAAATTGTTGTGAGTTAGAATGGGATATTACTTCTAATAAAGACTGTGGAGCTGCACCTGCAAAAACATTTTTTAAGAAAGGTTTAACTTTTACAGAATTTGCAGAAAAAATATTAAGAACCGATATTGCACCTTCATTTAATGTATCATTTACAAACATAGGTATATATGAATGTGGTCGTACAATTCCAAGTACATTGATGAAATTAAATGTAACAAATAAACCTGATGTAACATATACAATAGATAAATCTAATTTCTATTTAGATACATCATTAGTTGGTACAGATACAGGAGATAAAGCAGCATTCCAATATAATTATGCAACACCTATAAAATCAGATGTACCAAAAGTATTTACACCTAAAGCAGAAATTGTCTATAACACGAATAAAAAAGGTAGTAAAACAAATGGAACATTCCAATTTGTATATCCAAGTTATTATGGGGTAATCAATATAGGTATGAATGATATAAATGATACTAAACTAAATAATATAGTATCACAATGGACAATAGTAGAGAATGTAACAAATAATCCAAAAACAACAACAGAGGGTGTATTTAATAAAAGAATTTCAGCAAGTAAAGCATTTGATTATACAGGTGTAACTTTAAATGACCAAAGGTTCTTTTATATGTATCCAGCATCTTATGGTGCATTAACAAACATATTAGATGGAAATGGATTTAAATATATAGACAGTTATACTTCAAAGACAATAAGTATAATTACAACAAATGGACAAACAGTTCCTTATTTAGTTTACTTATTAACAGACCCAACAACAAATACAGGATTGATTCAAAAATATTCATAGAGAGGAGGAATAGTAGATGGCAATTTTAACAGCCGATAATTTTAAGTATCAAGGTAGAAAACCTCTAGATAGCAGAATTGTTCAAAAGACAAAAACAGATATGACCTCAATGGCAGAATCTATAATTTATAGTGGAATTATATGTTATGTAGAAGATGAACAAAAATTTTATGTATTTGATACAAATAACACAGTAGACCCAATATTAAAGAAATGGAGAGAACTTACTACAGGTGGTTCTGGAAATGCAAAGATTAATAGATATAAACAAAATACAGATTATAAAACAGATGAAATAATTATATATGATGATAAGATATACTTAGTATTAGCAGATTTTAAATCAGATAATACACAAGCAGCATTAGCAGATAGTTTTGATTTAGATTTAAAAAATAATAAGTTTGTACCATTAGACAAAGATACAAACTGTGTTGAATATAAACAAAACACAAACTATATAAAAGATATGTTAGTGTATGTTGATAATAAACTTGCTAGAGTAGTTGCTGATTTTATATCAGACAATACAGCTACAAATATAAATGATGCATTTGATATTGATATCGCAAGTAACAAATTAGTATTAGTATCAGAGGATAAGGTAGTAGATAGAATCAAATCAAATACAACATTAACTACTACTATTGGAAGTACAACAACAATAGCAATAACAGATTTACCATCAACTACAATAAATGATGTAAAATTAAATCAATTAGTGTATGATAAAGATGGTACAGTTGGATTTATTTCTAATATAGATATAACTAATAATGATGTAACAGTATTAACTATTACTAAATCAGATGGAAATGAAAAAACTATAAGATATAAATCAGATGTTTTATTAGATAAAACAATACTAAATCAAAGTACAATAAACTTTACAGACTTAAATACATTATATACAGTTGCTGACTTATTAGAAAATCAATTAGTGTATGATAAAGATGGTACAGTTGGAAAGATAGATACTATAACAACTACACCAGCAGGAACAACAATAGTTATAACAACTTTAACAACATCAATAAAAGGATTTGAATTAGATTATTATAAATATGATAATTTATTAAATAAGGATGTAGATACAACCCAAAATATCTTATTTACTGATTTAAGTATATCAACAACCTTAACAATAAATGATTTAAAAGAAAATCAAATTGTATTTGATGAAGAAGGTACAATTTCAAAAATAGAAAATATAGATACAGTAAATAATGAATTAACAGTAAGAATCATAACTATTGATACTATATCAGCATCAATGAAAGAATATAAAATAACAGAAACATTAGATTTAGCAGTAGACAGCCAACTATTAGTAAATGTTCCATCAGGTGTAAATATAAATGATATAATGATAGACCAATTAGTATATGATGATAATGGAACAGTTGCAAAAATAATTAGTATAGATACAACTCAGAATAAGCTATTAGTTCAAACTATAACAGGATTAGGTATGCCAATAGCACCTGATACAAAGAAATTAAAAATAGAAAATGGTGGTTCTGGTTATCAAGTAGGAGATATAATTGAGAGTACAACAGCAGGATTATTTGCTAAAGTAACTATGGTTGATACAAACGGAGCAATACTTGAAATAACAGATATAACAGCAACAGCCCAAAGTGTAAATGGTACAGATGCTAAAATAGGAAATGAACAAGTTATTTATGGTGGTTATGGTAGAAACTGGGCTGCTTTATCAAATGCAGCAGTACAAGTTGCAACAGTTGTAGCAGAAAAATTTGTGTACGAAGAAGGATATACATTTGAAATAGTAAATGCAGGTTCTAATTATGCTGTGGGTGATATAATTGGTACAGATAAATCAGATGTATTTGTATCTATAACAAGTGTAGGTGTAAGTGGAGAAATCTTAAATGTACAATACACAAGAGATGATACAGTTACTACATCAGGAACTGGTGCTAATATATCTGCAATTCCAAGCAAAGACGTATTTATTATTTTAGATAAATACTGGAATGAGGGTATTGCATTATTTACATTAGTAAATGATGACGGAGCATGGGTAGAATTTTTAAGAACAGATGACAGTCTAGTTAAATATTCTGCTGGACCAAATAATAAAACATACAAGTTTGTATATAACCCAGCAAATGGTACTATTACACAATCTTACACAATGTGTAATGGTGGTGGAAGTACAGAAGGAATATCATTTGAGGAGACTAAAAATTATTTAGAAAATGACCTGATAATGAGAAATAATAAATTATACAAATGTACCCAAGATTATACTTCAACAAATGATTTCGATACAGACTTGAATAATGGATATTGGGAACAATATCAGATAGTAGAAATTGGAGGTGAAATTATATAATGGCTTTATATTATGGATTTAAAAGTGCATTAGAAAATTCAACAAAACAATTTTCTACATTGGATTTAATTATAGAATATGATGATGCAGATGTTTCAAAAGTTAGATTAAAAACAGGAAATAAAACAGGAAAAGCAACTTATAATAATTTAAGTTATTTAACTGGAGAAGGTGGTTCAAAAGTTGTTAAATATGAACAAGATACAGATTATAAAAAAGATGAACTTGTTTATTTAGGTAATATACTAAAAAGAGCAGATAAAGATTTCAAATCAGATAATGCACAAGTATTATTAGAAGATGCATTTAAAACAGATATTGCTAATAACAATTTAGTAGATATAGTTGAAGAACAAGAAGTACCAAAATGTTTAGGCTCAGTAAAGACAGATAACACAGCAGATTTACCAACTAATCCAGTTGAAGGTAATTGGGTTTTAATAGAAGAATGTGTAAATGCTGCACCTACACAAGCAGGTATTGGTTTATATAGCAATTCAAGTTGGACAATATTACCAATACCATCTGGAACATTTACATTTCCAGAACCATCTGATGATGCAAAACTATATTTTAGAAAAAGAGATGTAGGAGCAACTAATGGGCAATGGGAAGCATTTACTACAATAGATGGTAATGAAGTAGAAATTCAAATAAAATCTTTAAAGGATTCAATAGATGGTGCAAAAGTACCAAAACAAAATGAGTTAGTATGGGATTCAGAAAGAAAGATATTAGTTGTAGGAGATGGGACAACAAATTTAGGAAATCTAAAACCATTTTATGAGAATACACTAACAGCATCTGATATAACAACTACATTAGGATTTACACCAGAAAATTCTGCAAATAAGGGACAAGCAAATGGATATGCACCATTAGATGCAAATGGAAAAGTTCCAGCAGGAAATCTACCAGATGCAGTAACAAATACTTATTCAAAAACAGAAATAGACCAAAAAGATACAGATACATTAGCATCTGCTACAACATTAGTAAATGCAGAAGCAACAACAGCAAGAACTAATGAAAATGCAATAAGAACAGACTTAACAAACCATGTAAATGATACTACAATTCATGTAACTCAAACAGATAAAGATAAATGGAATGCTAAAGTAGATACATCTGATTTAACAAATTATGATAACCACTTAAGCGATACAGTAATTCATGTTACACAAGCAGATAAAGATAAATGGAATGGTATGAGTACAGCATATTATGTTACTAATATAGCAAGTTTACCATCAACAGGTGTAAATGTTGGTAGTATGGGTTATGTGCAAGTATCAGCAGCAGGTGTAACACCAGTTGTTTGTGACCAATATATATATGACGGAACACAATGGTTACCTTATGATGCAGGACAAATTTCTATACAATTTAACTGGGGGAATATTCAAGGAAAACCAGCATCAACTCCTTTAAGTATAGACAATGCTGTAACAGTTGCACATAATCATGCAAATATGAATGTATTAAATAAGATAGGGCAATCAACAGCAGGTAAATTTACTTATGATGGTGTTGAAATAGGTGCTGTTGTAGTATTTTTAGATAATGACAATATGTTACCTGCAACAGGAGAAGATAATGTATTATATGTAATTTTAGAGGATTCTAGGGTTAGAAATTATCCATCTATATCTGTATGGAAAGATAATGCTTACCAACCATTAGGAAGAGGAATACAGGACTCAGCACCAGTTGTAGGAGATATGCAAATATTACAAGCAGAATACTATTCTGTTACTCCTGATACTGTTCAAAAGATTTCTGTTACTTCAAATCAATACTTTGCATTTATGCCAGTAGAGATATTGAGAGAAATAGAAGGATTAAAAAATCAAAGTAAAGAAATAGTTGATATGAAGGAATCTACTGATTATAAGTATGATAGTGATTTATTTGATATTACATCAGATAGTAAATTAAAGATACGCATAAAATCTAAACCTACAAATGTTGATACAGTATCTGATTATTTTTATTCTAGTGTTGATATTGATATGTCATCATATAAAGATGTAGATAGTATAGAATAGAAAGGAGGAAATAGATACTATGGGAAAAGTATTACAATTTAAGTCATGTGCAGTTGGTGGCGAATTTACTGGATTTGGAAGAACACCATCAAGTTACTACTATACAAGACCAGATAATACTGCTGACTTTCCAACAACAGTAATAAATACCTATAAAGACGATAAATACCTATCTGGAAAAGTAACTGGTATAGGTTGTGGTTGGCAACAATACACAGTACCAAACTCTGGTAAAGTTAAGTTTACTGTAAGAGGGGCTGCTGGTGGTTCTACTGGTAGTGGAACAATTAATCCAGTAACTGGTGATTGTGCTGGTAGTATAAATAAACCACGGAAGAGGTGCTAAGTTAGTAGGAGATGTAAAACTTAAAAGAAATGATATACTTTATATATTAGTTGGAATTAGAGGCTGGAGTAATAATGGTTCAGATTGGGGTTCTGGTGGAGGAGGAGCATCTGCTGTGCTCCTTGATAACCCTGCTGGAGCATATACATTTGCACCTTTAAATAGAAAAGTTGATGTATTATTTGTTGCAGGTGGTGGAGGTGGATGTTATGATTCAACTTTTGGAACATATTATTATGGTGACGATGCAGTTGTAACAGATGGTACTAATACAAATGGTGGTTCTGCTAATGGAGGCTCTGGTGGTGGAGGTTTGACTGGTAATGGTGCAAGAGGAAATGGACCAGCAGGTGGTCAAAGTCTATTATCTGGTAACTCTGCAGGAAACCCAACAGATATTCACTACGGAGGATGGGGTGGACGGAGGTTCATCTTATGACGGTGGTGGAGCTGGTGGTGGTTACTCAGGTGGAAGTGCTTATGGAAATGGCAGAGGTGCTTCAGGAGGAACATCATATATCAACCCTACTTTATGTAATGAAATTTCAAGGGGTTATGCAACAGTTACGGATGATGGCAATAGAAATCTAACTAATCCTTGGACAGCCTATGGTTTTGTAGAATTAGAATTAGGAAGAGACGAAAATAAATATATTATAGTAAAAGATACAGATGGTTATAAATGGTTTAATGGAGAAGATACAATAGAAGGTACTGTAAAAACAGGATTTACTAATCAATGGGAATTAATACCAAATGTAACAACAGAAGCAGATTTAACAGAAGATATATATAAAGATTATGGCAATACACTTATTATAAATAGCAATGGTTTAAAAGATAATTCAAAATTCCTTGTAATGTCAAAAGAACCAGATGAAAGTATTACAGTAAGTGGAAATGTAAATAAAGCAATAATAGAACAAATCAAAGATGTAAGTATATCTGATGTATCAGAACTTAAATCTGTTACTGCTACAACAAATCTAACTAATCTAAATGTTAAATTTGCAGTATCTAAGAATAGTGGTAAGACTTGGCAAACTTATAGTACAGGAAATTGGGTAGATATAAATATAAAAGATAAAGATGAATTTTCAAATAATGGTTATAACTTATCTCAATTTAATTCAATTCCAGTTTTAGATTGGAATAACTACAAAGCAAAAACTGTTAAATTTGCATTTATAATTACACAAGATGGTATGAATAAAAATACAATTATAGATAACATAAAGATAGTTGCAGATTTAGTAGGTTCTTGGAGACACTTTAAAGAATCTGAGGCAGGTTATGAGTATATATCAGATACAGAATTAAAAGTAACATTCATAGAAGGTGGAAATTATAAAGTAAATTATTTAGATAGTTTAAATCAATCCACAAGTAATTAAATATAATCAGGAAAGGTGACATTCCTTTCCTGATAAAATAAAGAAGGAGGGTAAACATTAATTATGGCTAATGGAATAATACAGTTTGTTAAAGACTTGATAAATGATAATGCAAGGAGTACAAAAACAACTTATTCATCTGATAAAATAGAACAGTTAATATCAAGTATAAATAATACAGGTGTTGGTACAGAAGTAATATTAGGTTGTTTTAATAGTACAAATGCACCCACAACTTTTGTTCAAGATGACCAATATTATAATATAACAGATGGTAAGATTTATAAGGCTACATCAAGTACATCTTGGGATAGTGGAAATATACCAAAAGAAGATGTATTATATGCAAGTATTAATGACAATAAAATATATGCTTATATAAAAGGTGTATGGGATGTCTATGGTGGTACTAATACAAAAATATCTCAAAAAGTAAATAATATATTAAAAGATTTATCAGGACAAACAAATGCAAATGAAAACGGATTATATGTACCATTATCAAAGAAATCAGGAAATGTAATCGATAATTTAACAGGACAAGCAACTGATGTGAATAATGGTTTGTTTATAGGTAAATCTGCAAAGACAGATAATGCCTTACAAAAATTAACTGGTAATACAAATCCATCAGAAGATGGTTTATATGTAGAAGATTTAAACCCAAAAATAAATAAAATAAATGCTACAACAAAATTAAATGAAGGAAAGACACAAGAATATTTTTATTTAACAGGTAAAGGTAACGGTGAATATTCAGATGTTACTAATCAAATTTCTTTATCTAACAGTAATTATGACTTTTTATATCTAATGAGAAATGAGGATTTACAAACATCTATCGATGATACTGCAAGATATGATTTATCTAAAAATGGAATAACACCAGCCACTGGTTCATTTGTAACTTTAAAAGCAGGGATAACATATAATATAGAATATAGTATATTGTCATCAAGTCAAGGTTCTTATTCAATTACAGATGAAAATGGAAAAAGAATAGGAAATAGAGGATATATTGGTGTTAGTAGCTTTGGAGACAGCACAGTATCTGCAATGGCAAAATATGATAAAGATACAAAGATTTATTTTAGGTATAGAGCAAATACAACACAAAATATATATCCAGGATGTTCTTATATCAAAATAGAAGCAATGGAATATTTAGCAATAGACCCATTACAATATATTGATAATACAAATGGTACACAAGATACACCTGTTGGAACTATCATAAATTTAATGGGAAATAATGCTCCTAAACATTATTTGAAGTGCGATGGTGCAGAATACAATATTGCAGATTATCCATATCTTGCAGAATATTTCAAGGCAGAGTTTGGTAGTATTAATAAATTTGGAGGAGATGGTTCAACTACATTTAGAGTACCAGATTTGAAGGGTGAATTTTTAAGAAATACAGGAGTAAATGGACATGCAAATCAAGGTAATGGTTCAACAGTAGGAACACATCAAGATGCTACAACTTTAGCATATCAATTAACTTATACAGATGGAAAATTATATACTAAAAGGGATGCTGCAGGAAACACAGCAGGACCAGGTAACTCAGATTTTATGACAAATGAAAATAATGCTTGGTCATCTCAATTTAATCCTCGGAAGTATGTATAGAGATAATATATCACCTTTTCGATATACAACCAGACCTACAAATACATCTGTATTATACTGTATCAAGGCAGAACCTACTTACTTCATAAATGTAATTGGTACTACAATAGAAGATGAACTATTAGATAATCAAATAGATGTAAATCTTCCAACAAATGTGGATTTAACTATGATGCTAAATCAAGATATACAATTAAATGATAAGATAACTAATTATGACGAAATAAAAGTTAAAATAGGTTTAGACACAGGAACAGGTACATCTAATAGAGATATAAAAACAATAGAAACTAATGATATTTCATATACTGCAACAATAGGTAATGATGCCTATACTATGGATATGACAGTTGTTGCTGGTAGCGGAATACACACAGCAAATATAATATTCTCATTTAAAGATGATGAAACATTTACAGCAATAAGGTCAGGATATTATTGTACTGGAACTAAATCATGGACAGGATTAAAATTATTATCTATAAAAGGAATAAAAACAACTTCTGTTGTTCAAGGTGGAAACTTTGGAGGAAATGGAAGTTCAAATTCAAATTGTGATTGTGGAATATTAACAACAGCACAGATAACAAAAGCAGTTACAGATACTAAAACAGAGTGGGATAAATAGAAAGGAGGAAGTAAATTATGAATTTAAAAGAAGTTAGAGAATATACAGAAAGTTTAATAAAAAGCTATTTTAAACCAAAAGTATTAAAGAAATTTGATGAAGATACTAATGGAAATCTTACCTATGATGGTAATCCTATGTCTGCAAAAGTATCAGGAAAACCAGAAAATGCAATAGAAGTAATAAATGATATAAACACACCAACAAACGATGGACTATTTGTAGAAGATTTAAGACCAGAATTTATAAGAAAAGTAAACATTGCACAAAAGACTATCAATGAAGGTTTAGATTATATTTTATGTTCATTTGATTTTATAACATTAACATTAAATACAAGAATACCATTTACCAAAGTAGAAGGTAATTTAGAAGTAACCTCCGATACTATTAAATTAAATGAAGGAAGAACTTATAAGATAGATATTAAAATTCCAACAATGGCTACTAATGGTACTGATAATATTTATAGAATCTATGATGTAACTAATAATATAGAGATATGTAAGTATAATCCAATTACAAGAAATAGTTATGAAAATGGTGATACTTGTGCTTATGTGTACACACCACAAACTGATTGTGAAATATCAATTTTACCTACATTAGTTACATCTGGCTCTACCACTAGGGATAATGCTAATATCATAGTAACTGAAATAGGAAGAGTAGCAACAATAGACCCAGTAAATTATATTGATACAACACAGGGTATTCAAGATGTACCAGTTGGAACTTTAATAAATACAGAAGGACCTCAAAATCCAGAACATTACTTGTTATGTGATGGTACAGAATATAATAAAGAAGATTATAGAGATTTAGCAGAAGCAATCAAGAAAGTATATGGAAGATATAACTATTTTGGTGGTGATGGAACAAATACATTTGCAGTTCCAAAATATGTAGATACAAATAAATGGTTTTCACCAAAACAAACAAGCAATTCTAATCCTTATAATGTATCTGCTTCATCTTCTTATAATAGTTGGCAAATCTGGTGGGGATTTAATAATAATTGTACTACTTCTGCTAGTAATGCATGGCATTCAGCAGTTGGTTCAACTACAGGACATTGGGTTCAAATTGATTTTAAAGCAATTAAATCTTTAAGTGGTATTAGTATGGCTCCAAGACCAGAGGGTAACTATAATGTATCAAGAATGCCAAGAGATTTTGATATTATGGGTTCAAATGATGGTACTACTTGGAATATTATTAAAAGTTATACTGGTATAAATGATTATGAAAATTATAAATATAGAGAATTTATATTTGATAGACCTGAAAAATACAGATATTATAGAATAGCAAATATTGTAGTTACAGGTGATTGTGTTAATATAGCAGATATTCATTTTTTAGAAGCACCAGAAAAATATATTTATATCAAAGCAACACCTACTTACTTTATAGGAGGTGTAAATGGATATGAAGAAATAAGAAATCTAACAAACGGATTTATAGATTTAACATTAGGAACTTTAAATTATAGAACAACTTTATTAGAATCTATTGAAAACTTTGATAAAGTGGAAGCAACTATTGAAGGAACATGGAAAAATACAGGAACTAAATTAGGACTAAAAACACATTATTTTAATGTGGCAGATATTAAAGAAAGATATATCTCAGATGGGAACTGGAAGAATGGAAATCAATTAAATTATATTGACACAATAATTGATAAAGATTTTAATTATATAACTGCTATATTTATGAATGATAAAATAGTTAATTTAAGTTGTTATGGAGATACAAATAACATTTCAGCTCTTCATATTAGGTTAAGAGGAATAGTAAATCATTATAAAGTAAAGAGTACCAATTAAATAAAATAGGGGTAGACATATAGGGATATTATTTCCCTATATGTTGTTTTATTATAACAAACTTAAAACTTATGTTTAGTAAAATATTAATGAAGAGATGATATTATAAATTAAGGAGGATTTATGTATGAAAAAGTTTCTTAATATATTCTTAAAATTCTTTCCTATACTTCTAATGGGTATTATACTCCTAATATCTTCTTATATATTCAGTTTGAATAAAAAACAAACTTATGAGAGAGTAAGAAGCATAAAAGAAAGTCAAGTTCAAATCATTGCTAGTCAAGTTGATTTAGGAACAAGTTTAAACCCAAATTATACACAAGATAGTGATAATATTAAATTATTAAAAAAGTCTGTTGAAAGTATAAATGAACAGGCAGGTGTATATTGTTATTTATTTGATAAAGACTGCAATTTAATGTCTGGTTTTAGTAAAACACAGAAACACATAACAGGTGAGGCACTAATAAAAGAATTAAAAGATAATAATATAGAAGTGTTATTATCAGAAGAATATCACGGATATATATTAACTAAAACGGAAACAAGGGAAAGATTTACAGTATATTGGCAAGGATTACCATCAGGAAATAGAGATTCTTGTGATTTCTTTATAATTCTTGCAGTATCAGAAAATGAAGTACAGGAGAATGAAGCTATAAACTCATGTAAAACAATGATAGGTCTACTAACAATCGGATTGAGTATATCTTTATATGCAAATCTTTTTATGAAACCTTATTATAATGAAAGTGATAAATAGCAAAAGAAATTTATTTTAGGAGGTTTTTATGTAATGAACAATGGAATACAATGGTCAGACTTAATATTCAATTTATCTATTTCATTTTTTGGTGGTTTAATAAAAAGTATAACTATTAAAGTAAAGCAAAAAACATGGACCTACTTTTTTGCATCAGCAGTTGTAGGGGGATTTGCTGGTTTACTTACTTATATGTTATGTAATAGTTTCAATCTAAGTTGGCAAATGACAAGTTTTGCTACAGGTGTTGCAGGTTACATGGGAGACTCCATATTAAAAGTATTTAGTGAAATATTACCAAACTTTCTATCTGGTAAATTTAATATACAAATAAGTAATGTTGAAAATAAAGAAAAAGATAATAAGGAAATTAAAGATGATAAAAAATAATAAATAAAAGAAACTCTATTTAGAAATAATAGGGTTTCTTTTTAGTTTACTTAAATAATATGTAAAATATTAATGAGGGAAACTTACATAAATATATTAACATCTATAAGGAGGTTATAATGAGAACTAAATATGATTTAAAAACAGTTGCAAATCAAATAGCAGAATTATCTGGTGGTATAATAAGAAATCAAAAGAAATTTGAAGGTTCAATAGATGAATATTTTATATCAGAAGTAACAGAAGAAATGCTAATAGATGAATTAGGATTTGAATTTAAAGGTTATACAAGTTATGGTGTTGCACCTTATTACGAAAAAGGAAATATTATGTGTTATTTTGATGACGTTGTATTGCATGTTATGGAAATTACTTATTCTGTATTTGAAAGTATAGAATAGATTAATATAAAATAGTACAAGACAAGTTTTCAATTTAGTCAAGTTCTAAAATAAGTATAGTAAAATATTAATGAGGCAGGAAGAAATGATTGTTTTTCTTCTTATTCTCATACATGTATTTGAATAGAATAGAGAGGTAATGATATGGGAAAATCAATGATAATTGAAGCTCAAGATTCTTCTCTTGTATATGAAGAAGGACAAAAAGGTGTTCTTGGAAAATTATCTGGAGTCTTTGCAGACTTCCACACTGGAACTAGAAATGGTGACAGATTATACAATGAGGAACTTTGGGATAAAAGAGTTTTTGGAAATGAAGATGTAATGGAAGCATTAGAAACTAGAACTTTATTTGGGGAACTAGACCACCCAGAAGGAGATAGATGTGAAACAGAAGCTAAGAATGCTGCAGTATCTATAATCAAATTAGAAAAAGATGCTGAACAAGGTGTAGTAAAAGGTGATGCATTAATTCTTGATACACCATCTGGAAGAACTTTAAAGGCACTTGTAGACAGTGGAGCACAAATGGGTATTTCAAGTAGAGGTATAGGTGAGGAAATCATATCTGAAGGTCAAACAATAATAGACCCAGATACATACGATTTCATTACATTTGATATAGTTGTTACACCTGCTAATAAAGGAGCTAGACTTTCTTTAGTAGAAGGTAGACAAAGAGATACTAAATTATATAAAAGCTTAGAAAAAGAAATTAATGAATGTATAAGTTTAAATCAATTAGACCAATTAAGTAAGGTTGTTGAATCAGCAATACCAGTTGGAAAAGCAAAATTGAAGAAACTTATTGAAAATAAGATAACTACACTTACGTCTGATGAAGATATTACAGACACTAAAAGTGAAGATATAAATAATGGTAATAAAGATATTATACCTAATAAGGTTCAGGAAGGAAAATCTAAAATACCTGTTGAAAAACAGTTAAAGATTAAACTAAATGAACAAAAACTTGTATCTAAAGAATTACAAGTATCATCAACTAATCTTATGAATGAGAATAAATCATTAGTAGAAAAAGTTGATAAACTAAAGAAATCTAATAAATTGTTACAAGCAAAATTAATTGAAAGCAGAAAAACAGAGAAAAAAAGTAATTTATCTTATAATAAATTAAATGAAAACAATCAAGAAATTGTTAGAAAATTGAAAAAGATAAATGAAAATAAAATTAAAAACCTTGATGAAACATACAAGGACAAAATTAAATCTTTGGAAGAAAACTTAAAAATTAATGAATCTAAAAGTACAAAGTTATTAGAGGCAAACAAAACTTTAAGTAAGGAGCTTTTAAATTCTAAATCTAAATTAGAAGAAGCAAATAATAAACTTAAAGAAAATGCTCAGTTAGAGCAAAAAGTTAAATTGTTAGAAACAAAATTAAAAAATACTGAACAAGCAAATAAAACCAAATTAGAAGAAAGTAAAAAACTTCAAAATAAAGAGGTTGAAAATTTAAGAAATCAATTAAATCAAGCAAATACTCAAATTTCAAAATTAACAGAAGCAAATACTAGGATAAGCAAATTACCTTTTAATGTTACAAGGGCTAATTTAAAATATGAGAGTATGGATACTGGTTTAACAATGAATGCTGAGGAACAAGCTTTATTTAATGCAATGGTTGGAATGAATCATAAGAAATAATAATAAATATTTGAAAGGGGTTTTTCGAAATGACAGGAAAAGCATTAGTAGAAGCACAATCAAAATCAACAGTTGCTTCAAAATTTGAAAGTAGAATTAAATTAATCGAATCTGCCAGAGCAGCAGCTGGAAGACCAGCAATGAACGATTATGAAAAAAATTATGTAGGACAATTATTTGAAAATGTTAGAAAAGGTAACCTATATAAAGAAGGATACACACAAGTATCAAATGTTGCAGGAATAAGAAAAGACTTATTTAATATGACAACATTAGCAGTACAAAACAGAGTATTACCAGAAGTAGTTTCTGTTCAAGCTATGTCAAGTGCATTACAATACTTACCAATCCTAGAATTTAAAGCAGGAGAAGATAAAGGTCAAGTTAAAAAGGGAGATGTATTCAATAGTGGTGCAGGATATCAAGATGTTGCAGATTCTCTATATGACAGTAGATATATTGTAAATGAAACTTTAGCACCAGTAGGACAAGCTGCAGGTGATGTTGATATAGTAATTTCAAGATTACCATTAGATGCTGGAACAATTAAAATTACAAGTGGTGCTTTAACAGCAACAGATGATGGTGCTGGAAATATTACAGGTGACTTTACAGGTACTATTGATTATATAACAGGTACAGGTAAAATTACATTAGCAACAGCTGCTACAGAAGATATTAAAATTTCTTACTCTTATGCAAATGAAGAAATAAGAAATGGAGATAAAGGACCTGCTAAAGTTACAATAGGAATTACACCTATTGAAATGAGAGCAGAAGAACATCAATTACAAGCTGTATATGCTTTATCAGCTGCTTACAGACTTGACAAAGAATTTGGTGTATCTATGCCATTAGTATTTGAACAACAAGTTGCTAATGAAATGAACAAAGAACAAGAAAGATTAGTATTTGCTGATATGTTTAACCATGCAGAAGGTGGAGCTGCAGTAGTATGGAGCTCAACACCAAGACCAGGTGTATCAGACAAAGACCATATTGATAGTTTACCAATAGCTATTGGTTTAGCTGCAAACAAAATCTACCAAGCAACAGGTGGAAATTTAGGAGCATCTTTCATCCTTGCTGGTTCTAATGCAGGTGCTTACTTTGCTAGAACAACTGGATTTAATGCAGAAAATATGCCATTAAATGGTGGAAGCTTCTATTTAGGAAAAATGGGTAACCTAGATGTATTCCAAGTACCAAGCTTAGCTCCAAATGACTTTCTAATTGGTGCAAAAGGAAATGAATACTACAATGCTGGATATGTTGTTGGTGATTATATGCCTATTACCTACACAGCCCCAGTATCACTTGCAGATTTGTCTACTCAACAAGGATGGTTAAGTATTTATGCAAACAAAATGGTAAATACAAAACTATATGTAAGAGGAAGGATTACTGTTTAATTTGTAAGAATGAAATAAAAATAAAGAGATATGAGAAATCATATCTCTTTTTGTATATAACATATATTGCACCTGTGAAACCTACTGACTACATTGGTTATATATCTATTGACAAAAGAAAATAATTATGGTATATTATATTTAGGAGGTAGATATTATGCCAAAAATAGTGAATTTAGATTTAAACAAAATTAAAGAGTTATGGGAAACAACATCATTATCTCAAGGAGACATTGCAAAAGAAGTAAATACTTCAATAGATACTGTTAGAAGAAGGATAAAATCAAATAACTGGATACGACCTAACAATTTAATTGAAGAAGAAAAGAATAATAGAATTAATAAAATTATGAGTACAAAAGTGGAAAAAGGTTTGACAGATGCCCATGATGATAACGAAGAAGAAACATTTAAAGATTTGTATTACAATACTAATTTAAGTAAACCCCAGATAGCAGAAAAGATGGGTGTAAGATTATCAAGAGTTAAACATCTTATAGAAAAATTGGATGTAAAAAGAACAGAAGAGCATATAAAGAAGGTTAAACAAGAAGTAAATAAAGAATTATTTAAAGATGGTTATAATTTTGAAAAGAAAGAGATACAAGAAAAAGTAAAGCAAACCAAATTAGAACAATATGGGAATAGAAATCCTTTTGTAACAAGTAGATTTAAAGAACAAGCAATGAATACTAAAGAAGAAAGATATGGTAATGCTTATTATAATAACAGAGAACAATCTATTAAAACTTGTATTGAGAAATATGGGTTACAAAATACAATGCAAGTAGATTTTGTTAAGGATAAGGCAAGAGCTACTAGAATGGCACATATAGATGAAATATCATTGAATATAAGTAATGCCAAATTGAAAATGTTTAGTAATCCTGAAAATAAAAAGAAAATGCTTGATAGAGTGGCTAAAACTTGCTTAGAGAAGTATGGTGTATCTTCATATATACTATCAGATGATATTAAAGTACAAACACAAAGAATATCTAAAACTAATAAATTATTTGCAGAGAAATCAGGCATAACTGAATTTGAATTTAATATAAATGAGTATAGCTATGATTTGAAAAAAGATAATATACTTATTGAAATAGACCCTACAATATCTCACAATACAGAAATATCTTATGTACATTTAACAAAAATGTGTAAAAAAGAAAATTGTAGTGAACATAAACCAGTAGAACCATATTATCATATAAATAAATCAAATATGGCATTGAATAATGGTTATCATTGCATACATATATTTGATTGGGATAGATGGGATAAAATTATATATATGATACAAGATAAAGAAACACTATATGCTAGAAATCTTACAATAAAAGAAGTTTCTAAAGATGAATGTAATTCTTTCTTAAATGAGTTCCATCTACAAAATAGCTGTCAAGGACAAACAATTAAACTGGGTTTATATAAAGATAATCAGTTAATTCAAATTATGACATTTGGAAAACCTAGATATAATAAAAATTGTGAATATGAGTTATTAAGATTATGTACACATAAAGATTATAAAGTTGTAGGAGGAGCAGAAAGATTATTTAAGTATTTCTTAAATACTTATAATCCAAATTCAATAGTATCATATTGTGATTTAAGTAAGTTTACAGGAAAAGTATATACAGATTTAGGTTTTAAACTAAACTCCAAACCAAGACCATCTAAACATTGGAGTAAAGGTAAAATGCACATAACTGATAATTTTTTAAGACAAAGAGGATATGACCAAATATTTAATACTAATTATGGTAAAGGAACAGACAATGAACTATTAATGATACAAAATGGATGGCTACCTGTATATGATTGTGGACAAGCAACTTATATTTGGAATAAAGAAGTATAATATTATACTTCTTTTTATTTAAAAACTCTTGACATATTTTAAAACTTATGATAATATATAAGCATAGTAAACAAAGGAGTGATTATTATGACAAAGGAACAGCGTAGATTATATAATAAAAGATATAGGGAAAGACATAAAGAAAAGATTAAAGAAATAAATAAAAGATATATTGAGAATAATAGAGATAAGATAAATCAGATAGCAAAAAGAAATTATGATAAAAATAAAGATAGAATTAATGCTCGTAGAAGAGAAAACTATGACGCAGAAAAAAGTAAAAAATATAGAGAAGAAAATAAAAACATAATCAAGGAAAGACAAAAAGAATTTCGTAAGAATAATCCAGAAGCAGTAAAACAATGTTCTTTAAAATATTATAATAAGAATAGAGAAAAAATTTTATATAAAAATAGTATTAATCATTGTAATAAAGACTTTTCGCCAAATCAGAATAATATGACAAATGTTACCAAATCAGAAAAATCTAAATATATACACAAAATGTCTTCAGCAGTTCCATCTGCTCATAAAAATAATAAGTATTCTAATAGAAAAGGTGTTAGATGGGATAAGAAGGATAATAAATGGTGGGGGTACATAACTCATAATAAGAAACAGATTATAGGTAGATTTAACACAGAACAAGAAGCAATAGATTACAGAATATACTTAGAAGATACTTATTATACACCAGAGCAGTTAGCAATAAGAGATAAGTACAAAAATGAAATATAAATAAAGAATATTACCTTATTAAAATATTAATGAGGAGGTATTCATTATGTATCCACATGAATTAAAAAACTTTATTGATAGTAGAAATAGTTATATAGGAGGAGATGACTTATTAAAAGTAATCTCTATTAAAGAGAACCCACAGTTAAATCATATAAAATTAAATCCTGAAACTAATGTATTTGAAATGTGGGATTATGAAGGTAATTATTATAATTTTACTGCAATGCCATATAAAGAAGCTTTAGAAAAAGGTTTAGTAAAACAAAAAGATGAACAAGAAAGATAAAAAAGTATTGACAAAATAATTTTCATTTAGTATAATATATTTAGATTAGCTGTTTGAATACATTCAAACATAAAGAGAAGTTTGGTAAGAATTATTAAACTTCTCTCTTATTTTCTGTAAAATATTAATGAATACTATTTATGTTTTTCATAAAACGTGTTCTCCTTTAAAAATAGAAAGACTGGAATCTATCCCAGTCTTTTAATATTTATACATATATCTTGTATTTCTTATCTTTTTAAATCCGTTTTTCTTATAGAATTTAATTAACTTTTTCATGTAATATTCTGTATTTTCATTTTCCATATTACTGTAACCTCCATCAGCATCTCTCTTTAGGGGTTGTGGTAATACTATTTGACAGCACGGTGTATATATGTTATTTGTGTAATATAAAATACTTGTTAAATTTTGAAGTATAAAACTTCCTATTTTTGTATTTCTATACTTTTCTTCTATAATTAACTTATCAATATAAAGTATGTTAGAATAAATACCATCTTTTGATATATAGCTTTTAATATTTCCATATCTATCTATTATAGCTGATGCCATTGGTTCTAAATCTCCTCCATAACTATCACATTTATCATAAAAGGTATAATTCATAAGAAATGGGTTATCATCTTCAATATAATTACACTTTAATCTTCCTATATCTATTTCACCATTTTCATTTAATATACTATCATCAATTTCATCGTAATCTATATCCTCAGATATATTTCCTGTAATTTTTATATATAAATTAATGATAGAACTATCTGGCTCTGCCCAGTCAAATAAATCTTTTAAATTAGTATATATGTTTGCTATTCTATTTCTATTAACTCTATAACATTCTATATTTATACTATCCAATCCAATATTTTCTAATTCTGTATTATCTAAATTTATTTTCAATTTATATTTCCTTCTTTGTTATTTTAACTCTCTTACATAATATATTGGTGAATTATATTTCTTTATAATTTGCTTTAATTCTCTATTTAAGTGTATATTCTCATTATTATTTTTAGGTATAATTTCATTTAGATTATCTCTTGTTATTCGATAATCTCCTACACTTCCATTTACTATTGTTGTAAAAGATATTAATAATATTGCTGCACTTATATACATCGCAGTATCTATTATTTCTGGTACATCACATATAGAAACTGAATAGCCATCATCTGTTTCTTCTAATTCTATCTTACAATCTACTTTATAAGGTGCTTGGGATGTAAACACTTTAGTTACTTCTAATTCATCTTTTTGTTCTGCTATTATCTCCTTTGTATTTTGATTATAGAATTTTAATTTACTGATTATATTTCCTTTTAATTCATAGTATATTATAACTTGACTAAAATCTTTGTAAATTCTATTTCTACTATTTGATATATTCTCTAACATTTCTGGTTCATCATGTTCTTGTATTAATCTTAATACTTCATTTTCATCTGGTAACTCAATTTCAAATAAGTCATGTAAATCTAAAAATACATACCCACTTGTTAAGCAATCTCTAAATGAATATGGATTTTTATTATCATTAAATTTTTTAAGTATAGGTAGTATTACATCTTTATCTATGTATATTCTGTCTAATCTATCATTTATTTTCAATGACCTATTATTCTTTAAAATATTCTTTTCCTTTTGTTCTTTGTGCATTTTAAGTAATTCTTTTTTATCCTCGTCATCAATACCTAAAAAATTCATTAATCTTTCATCTTGTAATGCTCTTTCAAATTTTCCCATAAAATTATTCTCCTTTCTAAATTTATATAACATCAATATGCTATTATATTAAATATAATATAAGTTTTAAATTTTGTCAAGTATTTTTATATAATTTTAAAAAGATGTTATAAATAGTGGAAAGGAGTGATTTAATATGCCAAATAACAAATATAATAATGATGAAATTACTACATTACATAATCTTTTAATAAGAAATAAAAAAGATAGAATTTTGACATCAGATGAAGTAAGATTATTAGATAGAATATATGAGAACATTAGTTCTAATGAACACAGAATAAAAAGATGGTTTTCTCTTGAACACCCCTTTATATTAAATAAGGAATATAATTAAATTAGAAGGGACGATAAAAATGATTATTGAGTATAAAGGTCAAAAGTTAGAAACGAAACATTATACACCTATAACAGACGAAGAATTTCTAAAAATAAAAGAAGAATATTTTAAGAAACCTACATTAGAACAAGTTAAAGACCAGATATACCAACTTACAAAAGGAAATATTGCAAATAATAGAATAACTGCATATTACTTTAAAGATTTAATGTCAAAAGTAAAATTATATTCCTGTAAGTGGAGTGTTGAGGAAGTATTTGAATGTAAAGATTTAGTTAGTTTCTTTGTATCTAAAACAGAAGAAAATAAGAAAGTATTTACAGATGATATGTCACTAGCAACTAAAGTATCAAGGTCAATACAGTTAGGTGGTAAAGGATGTGCATTACCACCTACACAATTTCCTTTAAAGGTTATTGATGAGATACTAAATCATTATAATATAAATAATAACTATTATGACTTTAGTTGTGGTTGGGGTGTTAGATTAACAGGTGCATTAAAAAATAGAATAAACTATTTTGGTACAGACCCTAATTATCTATTAACAGAAAGATTATCTCAACTATCAACAGATTGGAAATCAACTGTTAGAAATAATAGTTTTGTTGATATAAGAACACAAGGAAGTCAATATTTTATTCCAGAGTGGGAAAATAAAATAGGATTAGCATTTAGTAGTCCACCATACTTTTATTTAGAAGATTATAAGATAGGTGACCAATCATATAAAGAGGGAACAAGCTATGAAGATTGGAAATCTAATTATTTAAAGCCTACATTTGAGAATATATATAAATACTTAATTGATGATGGATATTTCTTATTGAATATAAATAATTTTGAATCTTTCAAACTAGCAGAAGATAGTATAGATATTGCTAAAAGTATTGGATTTCATTTAATAGGAGAGCATTCTCTAAATCAAACTAGACGAATAAGTTCTAAAGGGGAATTGAATGACAATAGTGAAAGAATTTTAGTATTTAATAAAAATGTAGATAAACAAACAAGAAAATCAAACAAATTATTCTAAAAGTATTGACATATAATACCATATATGTTATTATAACATTGTTAATCATAGTTCTAAAAGGACATTTATAAGTCTTTTATGTGTGAAAGTTTGCTTCAAGCAATGTGTACTTTTAAGTACCTAGCCATAAAAGGCTTATTTTATTTTTGTAAAATATTAATGAGGAGATAAAATAGGAGGTACATAAATGAGTAATTTATTAAGTACAAGTGAAGCAGCATTTAATATGGGTGTAAATGTTTGTGTAACTAAAAGAGATAAAAGGACAGGTAGAATATTACAACAAGAAAAAGGTCATAACAGATGTCTAAAACAAACATTGTTAGGTATTGCTAAATACCTAAATGGGGAATTTAACCCAACACAGCCTTTAGTAAATGCAGAAAACCCAAGTTATAGATTAGAAGATGATTGGATACCATCTTATTTAGGAATAGGAACAAATATGGGAAGTTATAATACAGGTGCTGGTGTAACAAATGTTGTTACTGTAAATGATACAAAGTTACTTTCAGAAATATCTCCAAGAATGAGATTACCTGAAAGAAATAAACTTATTGCAAGAAATGAACAATCTTATGTTCAATTAGTAATTAATACTTATCTTCCAGATGAATTATATATAGGTGCTAGAATTGCAGAGTGTGGTTTATTTGCACAAGAAACAGGTAATAACTGTTTATTTAGAATATGTCTGGCAGAGCCAATAGTAAAAGAAGTAGATACTGTTGTAGAGATTATGTGGACAATATCTATTGTTTCAATAGATAGTCAAAACAGTCCTTATGTAGAAGTTGATAAATCTGATTTAAAACTTGCATTAGAACACATGTTGGATAGATATGCACAATATACAGATGCTGGAATGACTGTTGATATAAAGCCATCTGTCGAAACAATGAAAAATGCTATGTATGATTATTATAGAAGAGATATTGACCAAGAAGGTGTTGATAAAACAGTTGCAGAATTAACAGCTGATTATAATGCTTTACCTACTGTTTAAAAAATAATTTGACAAAATATTATTTATATGTTATTATAGATATATGTATTTCAAATATGTATATCAACTGAAATGATATACATATTACCCACAAATTTTTGCTATGTGTGAGATAGCAAAATCCCATTCAAGAAATTGTTTGCCGACAATTTCTTTTTTATTTTGCTAAGATGTTATACAATATGAAAGGTAGGATTATTATGAAACAACAAGAAGTAATTATAAAATTTAAAATGGATGAAGATATGTCTAAAGAGAGTAAAATGGATATTATATATGACCTTATAAATGAAATTCAAGATAGATATATGTATGTAACAGAAGTAAAAATAGATAATGAAAAAGTTTTTGAATTTGATGACACAAAATTTAATAAGGAGGTGAAATAATGTCAGCAGATATTGTTTTTATAATTGGTTTAGCAGTTGTAGGTATTTTTTATTTTATATATAGTATTGTAGATAGAATATGTCAATATAAAGAGAGGGTATCTGAAAATGAAAGAAAAGAAAGTAAGAAAAAATAAAGTTTATTTTGCAGAAGGAGACCCAGATTATGGATGTATCTATATAGCAGCAAAAACAAGTAAAGAAGCAAAAAATATTGCATTATGTACATGGGTTGCAGAAACTGTATATAACCCATTTATAGAAATGAGAGTTTGTAGGGTATGGTCTGTAAAAGAAACAGATTATGATGGTGAACTTAATATCAAGCAAATAAATGAACTAGGAATTACTTGGTGGGATTGTCCAGAATGTGAAAAAGAAGATTTTGAAATTATAGACACTTATCACTTTAAATGCAAAAATTGTAATTATGAAGGTGAAATACCATATATTTAAAGGAGGAACTGAATAATGAAATATAATATAGGAGATAAAGTAACAGTTGAAAAGATTATAAATAAACCTGTTGTAGGGTTATATTTTGATGAGAAAGAACCATGTAACAGTTATTATAGAGTGGAAACTACAAATACAACACATGTAAAGCTAAGAGCTTCCATAGTAGAACCAGATAATGTCATATATAAAAAATCACTATATAAAAAATTAAGTAAAGATGAATTTAATAATCTTATAGAAAAGAATAAAACTATACTTCCAGTAAAAATTAAACATAAATATAATAAAGGAGATACTATAAGGGAAGGGTTTTATAAAGGATATATTATTGCAGATTTTATTTTAGATATGGATAATTATAAACACAGTATATACAAAATCTATTCAAGTACAAACACAGAAACTATTAAGGTTTTATATTCCTTTATCGATAGTGAAATAGATGTACCAGATGATGATTATTCTTCTTATAATAGATTCCCTACATATACTTATGATTATTTAAAAGAGCATAATATCCCTATTGTAGAAGTAACTCTTTGGAATAAAGATATAAAAGAGTTCCAAGGTTCATATTATTATGCTAATTCAGCTAAACATTGCTTATTTGAAGGGTGTTATGCTTTAGCCCCTGTAAAAAGACCAGTCATAGATAAATGGTGGTTACCTTGTAAAATATTAAATACTAATGTGAATTTAGAATATGTAAAAGATACTATAATAAAGGCATGTGGTGGAAAATTAGATAGACTTGGATTTCCTATTGATAAAATATATGGAATGAATAATTAAAATATCTATTAGAATGACAAACCAGAATAGATTTCTGGGTAATTTAAAATAAAAGTAATATAAGTTTATAGGAGGAATATTAATAATGAAATTTATATATCCTGAATTGATAAGACAAATAAATGATGGTTTAATTATACCTAATAAATTATGGGTAAAAGATTCTAATGGAATTGAGTGGTTTTGGAGAGATGGTGGATTTATGACTGGAATGAGAAGTGGGGATACAGAAGCACCACTTATATACATAACAGATAAGTATAATATTGTAGATTTATATTCATTAGAACTTATAATATTATGTGATAAAGGTGTTTATCATAAAGTACAATATACTATTGAAGATATAATAAATAAATATGCACACGATAAAGATGTAATATATTTTAGAAATACAAAAGACAATTCTCAATGGGAATTTATACCACTTAATAAGTCTGTAATAAGTACAGAAACAGGTGAAAGTATATTTGATTTTCTAAATGAAGATGAAGTGTCTATGGCTAAATTTGAGATAATATGGAAAGAAGAAAGTTTGCCTAAAGAGGAAATAAAATCAATAACCTTAGATAGTGCATTAGAACAAATCAATGAAGTTAGAGAAATATTAAATAGATTAGAGAAAACTATAACATCAACATATCATATTGAAGCCTAAATTTAGGCTTCTTTCTTTTTGGTAAAATATTAATGAGGAGATTACTCAATTTCAAAGGAGGTAAAATAAGTGGCAGATACAGATTTAAACAAAGTAATTAAAATGGATTATGTTCCTGTCAAAATAAGTTATACAAGTAAAGATTATGCATCTATATTAGATGATTTAATAAATTCAGTTTCAGGAATAACAGAGAAATGGCAAGTTTTAGATGATAATGACCCAGGAGTAATAATGATAAAACTTATGTCAATAATAGGAGATATGCTATTCTATACTCAAGATATGCAAGCCCTAGAAGTGTATCCTAATTCTGTTACTCAAAGGAAAAATGCTGCTACGATTTATAAATTAATTGGTTATAAGATGAGGTGGTATAGAAGTGCAACTTTAACAATGCAATTAGTAAATACATATAATCAAGCTGCTACCCTACCTAGATTTTGTACCTTTACTACACAGGATGGTATATCATATACTACATTTAAACAGTATGAATTAAAAAATAATATGACCAATAATGGTGTTATAAATGAGGTAGAATTAATACAAGGAACACCTATTACACCAGTTAGAGTTTCTACAAACCCTTATCCAGGTGCAGGTAAACCTTGGCATAGTATATATGGTTTCAATTATACCACAGATGATTTAGTAAATAATAGAATTTATTTAAGTGAAAAAATGATAGATGATACTCATATTATTTTAGTAGATGATAGTAATGAGGAATGGATATTAAAAGATAATATTTATTTAACTACTACTGTTGGTAAGTTTTTTGAATTTGGTGTAGATGTTAATGATAATCCATATATAGAAATTATAGATTATTGGGGTAATTTTAATATTTCTAAATTTAAGTTATTTACTATTAGAACATTAGGAGAAAATGGAGAAATTCTTGCAAACACATTAAAAGAGTGTACAGGTAATGCTTGGGCTTTAGGTGGTACACCTTCAAATCCACAAACATATAATGTTCAAGGATTTTTACATTGGACACATGGAGATAGTAGTTGGGGTTATAATTATGAAACACCAGATGAGGCTAGAAAGAATACACCTAAATTTCAAAACACAATAGATACACTTATTACTCTAGCAGATTTTGAAAGAGCAACATTAAGATTAGATGGTGTTGCTAATGTAAGAGCAACAGATTTAACTAATGACCCAGGAATGTCTGTAAATTATCAAGTTGGAGATATAAATGAAGATGGTAGGATAGATGTACAAGATTATAATTTACTGAATAACTTTTTAGCAGACCCTACATTATACCCACTAACACCATACCAAAGAAGATTAGCAAATTGTAAAGGAAGTAATGATGGTGTAATTACAACAGAAGATTTACAAATGTTAGGAAATTATATTAGAGGAGATATATTCGATAGTAGTAATAATCCATTAACAGGAAATATAGGAACTAAATCAATACCTGATATTGAAACACTTACAAATTTTGTTGTAAAACTATATATATTAAGAACAGAAGCTTATGAAGACTATCCTGACGAGGAATTTGAAACAATAGTAAAAACATCTTTACAAGAATATAAAATATTACCACTACAATTAGTTGTAGATTTGCACTCAATAGCTAATTACTACTGGACAATAAAAGGAACATTTATGACAAAAACACCATTATCAAGAGATGAATTACAAACAATAATGGTAAATATAAATAATCAATTAAAATATAAATATTCAATAGAGAAAGTTAATTTTAATACTATAAGAAATTATAGAGAAATTATAGAAACTATTTTAGCAGTTGATAGTAGAATATTGATGGTAGATTTAGACCCAATACAATATACAGATGTACAAGGAAATATAGTACCTAAAGAACAAGTTACGGGAAAATATAAACTTACAATACCTAGATTAGATAATCCAAAAGATTCTGATAATCTTGATTATAAATTTACTATTCCAAATGTACCTCTATTGCCAGGTTCAATAATGATAAAAGTTATAACACAAAGTGATGAATATACATTGAGAGATAATAATAATGGTGCAATATTTAATATTGATGGTATTCTTCAAAAGAATGGTAAAATAGATTATATTACAGGAGAAGTCACATTAGCATTTAATATGCCTGTAAATGCAGATTTACAAATAGATTATGTTCATAATGAATGTACTATTGCAAGATATGAAAACTTATCTACAAACTATTTCTACTTTGAACCAGGTTCATTAGAAAAAGCATATATGCAAGATTTAATATAGGAGGTAGAGTATGAATTATAGCATTATAGAAAGTAAAAATAGTATCCCATGGGTTCTTAGGCAATCAAGAGATATGCAAGCTTGGTGTAAACTATTTGATTTACTTTTAAATAACTTCAAAACTAATACAGATTACTGGGTGTCTTTAATCGACTATGACCAATGTCCCAATCACTTGTTGCCTCTTCTTGCCAGTTATGTAGGCTATAGATATGATTATACAGAAAGTTATTATACAAACAGACTTATAATCAAAAACTATATGAATATGATTAGGAATAGAGGTTCTGAAATTGGTATGTCATTAGCAACAGCATTATCTGTAAATGCTTTGGGTGAAATAGATAAAGTTGAAAGTTTATCAATGTTTCATATAGATTATGTTGTTAAAGATGGTAAAATCAAGATATATATTTACTTTCCAGCAAATATGAGTAAAGTTAGAGATTTAATAGAAGTAGTTAGACCAGCAGGGGTTGGTTTAGAATTAATACCAGCAGAAATTATATCTACAATAGATGAAATTCAAATTTGGACTTATGTAGACCCACAAAAATTTAGTTATGATATTACAAGATACACAGTAAGAGATGAGCATTTAGGAGATAAATTAGGGGATGATGGAAGTGAAGATATGACCCCATGGCAATTCTCTAATGAAGGTGTTGGTTTTGCAGAGGTTGAAAATGAGAATAGACTGAGAGATAAAAATAAATATGACTTTTTAGAAGAATAATAGAAAAAGACTGTATTTAATACAGTCTTTTATTGTTCATTTAATTTTAAACTTATATAGTTCAATATATTTACAAACTTACTATGCAGTTCTCCGTCTATTGGAAAATAACCTATATTATCTTTTTCACATAAAACATTTTCAATATCTACTAATTTATCATATTGTTGTTCGTCTATTACATCTGAGTTTATAATTTTCTCATTTAAGTTCCAAAGTTCATTCCATAAGTAAGTTGGAAATACATCTTCATTCCATACTTTATTTATAGTAGATTTTTCTTCAATATCAAATAAAACTTTTTGAATTATAAGTTTTATATCTTTATCTATTTTAATAATTCTATCTGGTTTTGCCATATTTAGTAATACTTGTAAATCCCATCTAATACTATCTAATTTTTCATTTAAGTAACTTTTGTATGGTTTTTCTCTAGTATATATTTCTATTTCAATAGCTTTCAATCTATCTTTTATGTTACCAATAGCACTTTTAGCTATTCCTATTTGATTTTCGTTTAAATAATCCATAATATTACCTCCTATCCAAAGGCTTCTACTGTGTATAGTGTTCTTTTACCACTTTCCCATTTTGCTATTGCTTCTAATGTTGATTTAATTTCACCAGTACCCCAAATGCTTTTATTTAATTTTAAACCAGCATTGTTTAAAGCATCTTGTAATGCTGCAGATTTCTTCTCATAACCCCAACCAGTTGCTCTTCCTGAAGCTCTAAAATTTTCTTTACCACTAACCCAAATACAACAAGTTACAGTCCCACCTTTAGTACAATAAAATCTACAATCTATCCAATGATAAAATTCTTTGTCTAAAACTATATAACTACACCAAAAATTATCTTCTTTCCTATAATTTATATTAAGTTCTTTTTTCTGTTTCTCTTTTCCTAAAATTTTAATTTTATCTTCATACATAATAGTATCCTCCTTAAAATTCTCTTATTTTTTCTGCAAAATCAGCTAAATCAATAGCTTCCCAAAGAATATCAGACATATAGTCAATATCTTTACTATAAGTTTTTTGTATTATATATTCTGCAATATCTTCATTGAAATTATGAGTATTTAAAATTACTTTCTTTAGGTCATTCTTAAATTCATCTACTTTATTGGAACAACTTTCTTTGTATGCACTAAGTTCTTCCTTGTATTTATTCTCAAGTTCTAATCTATGCTCTCTGTTCCATCTAACTGATTTTTCCTCATCATATACATAATTTTCAATATGGTATCCTTCTGGTTTTGTTGGATATGGTAGTTTTGTTTCGTAACCTCCATTTGTCAATTTTGTTTGAATATTATCTATTGTATATCCTATCATTATTTACACCTCCTCTAAATTTGGAATTATATTATATTTACCACATTCTTTAATAAATGCTTCTTTTGAAGTAAATACTTTTACTTTTATATCTTCTTTACAAAAAACATTATAATTTCTTTCTGCTATGGAAACTCCTGTTCTTTTTAAACTTTTTCTAAAATCTGTTTTGTTTTCACCCCAGTCATTAGTAAACCATTTTACAATAGAATTATCTCTACTATAAGGTCCATTTACTATAACTAAACCATATAAATCTTCCATACTTAAAACCTCTCCTTTTCAAAATTATTATTTCCTTACTATGATGTGATTATACTATAAGTTTTAAAATATGTCAAGGGTTTTTTCAAAATTTATTAAATTT
>CASPWD010000004.1 GCA_949425635.1 uncultured Bacilli bacterium
AATTAGAAGTTACTAATACAGGAACAAGACCAGTTAAGGTAGCAGTAGAGGTTTATCAAGAATGGAGATCAGGAAATGGAGAAATACTAAATCCATGGGGAGTTGAGGACTATCCAGTTTCATTTATTTTTTCTGAAGATGAAACCTGTCCTGAGTATACTGAAAAGTATATATTTCCACCTGAACCTACACCACATACATTAGAAAGAGAATCTATTAGAATACCTTCTAATGCGGTTGGAGCTTGTGTTCCAATTCCTTCATCAGCAATTTTAAATTTAGCGAATGGCGAAGATTGGTCACATTATTATGAATATGAATATAATTATGTTGGTGAAGGTAATGGAACTCATGAATATGATGAAGAAACGGATTCTATGATAGAAATAGAAGGTGGTTCTTATATAAAATATGAAGCCCCATATTTGTATGATAAAGGTTTATTTGTATATAACAAAGAATTAGGAGCAGGAGAGACAACTACATCATTTTTAGATTCTGTAACATTTAATCCATATGCTGTATCAGACACTTATCGTAATGATGGTTTAGTATGTGACACATATTACGTAATGGAAGATGGTACAGAGGTTTTGAAGCCAGAACCAGTAAGTCCTAGCTCTAATACAAGTACTCAAGGAATAGATGAAATCGATATGTCTAAAGTAGTTGGTCAAAAATCAAAATGTCATTCTACAGGTGACGGATATAGTGGAGCAACTTATACATTGTATTTTGCTGTACATATAATGCAACCAGAAGTGTTTGATGATTTTGTAACAGATGGTATAGCTAAATTACAGGTAAAAAAGTAATAGAATAAAAAAATCTTTCATTATATTTTGAAAGATTTTTTTGTTTTTAGATTTCTTGTTTTTTCTCTTCAGTAGTTGATTTTATTTCAGTTTGTTTATTTGATTGAGTGCTTTTTGTTTTAGGTGCTTTTTTATAAAGTAAATTTTTTATAATATTTTGATCAAATTCTGGTTCTTCTGTTTTAAAATACTTTAATAGAAATTCACCTATTTTTACTTGAATTAGGATTTCTCTTACTACAAATAAGTATATTGGGAAGAAAAAGTAATTAAAATCAAATACAACATCATTTTCGTTTACTAAGTCAATTGATATAAAGTCGATTATTTTATAATCAATATCTGTATAAGCACATATCAATAAGATAATGACTGATAGGTATATAGCAATAAGTAAGTAATTGTATACTTTGGATTTTCTAAAGACTTTTTTTGCATTATTAATGTTCGCCAAATCGTTTTCGTCTTTACAATTATTAGCAATTAGATCGTTGTTGTTGCTTATTTTGACAGCACAAATAAGAATTAGCATAGCTAGTATTAAAAATAATATTATCATATTGTTATAGCTCCTTTATTATGGATTTATTATAACATATTTTTGTAAATTTGTATTGTTTATATTGACATGTGTATTTGTTACGCATATAATTAGTATGTAAGGGTGATGCTATGGAAGTTAGAAATAAATTATATAAACAACAAGGTATCCATGTTATAACAGCATTATTTACAGTAGAACAAGGAATTACAAAGGTTTTATTAATAAAAAGAAAGAATAAACCATTTGAAGGAGATTGGGTTCTAACTGGAGGAGCATTGTATAATAACGAAGACCTAGAGGATGGAGCTTTAAGAGAATTAGAAGAGAAAACTGGTATTACTGGAGTTCCTATTCAACAGTTTAAAGCTTTTGGTAAAGTTAATAGATCGCCAGTTATGAGGATGGTAGCTGTAGGATTTGTTGGTATTATTGATAGTAAAAGAGTCAATGTATTAAGAGAAACAAAGAATACTTCTAATGCCGATTGGTTTCCAATTGATAAGATACCACCACTTGGTTATGATCATGAGGAGATATTACATGATGCTTTAATATTCTTAAGAAAGCAAATCGTTAAGAGTAATATTTTGAAGAGTTTATTTCCAGAAGGTGTTACAATGCCTGAGTTACAAAAAACATATGAAGCAATTTTGGGTAAAACTTTTGACAGAAGGAATTTTAGAAAGAAAATACTTAATTTAGATTTAATAGAAGATACTAACAAAAGTGATAAGTTTGAAGGTAATAAACCTGCTAAGGTATATGAATTTAAGAAAGTAATTGAAGATAAAGATATATTTTAATTATAAAATATGTTTTTATTTCCTAATGTATGTGTAAAAAATACGCTTTAAAGGAGGTGATGTAATGATTTATTTGATGAGACATGGTCAAGACGACGAAACTTATGTTGGAGGATGGAGTGATGTTTCACTTTTACCGGAAGGAGAAGAGGAAGTAAAGTCAAGTGCTTTGTGGATAAGAGATAATTTAGATATTAAAAGTATTATGTGTAGTGACGTTTATAGAGCAACCCAATCGGCACAGATAGTTAGTGATATTATTAATATTCCTTATGAATTAAATTCTAAATTAAGAGAGCAAAATAAAGGATTGTTAAATGGTATTCCAAAGGATGAAGCTTATACACAATATCCTGGATATACTGATGGTGAAGTTACAATAGACACTGTATTTCCTCAAGGTGAATCTTTAAGAAATTTATATGAAAGGATGAAAGTATATCTTGGAGAATTACTAAAATTGCAAGATGATACTTTGTTAATTACGCATAGAGGAGTAATTAATATGATATATTTTATTCTTAATAACAAAGAATTAGATATGGATAAAAAGCAGTTTGGTGTTAGTACAGCATCAGTTCATGAATTGGATCAAAAGAAAAAAACAATTAAGAAGGTAAGGTAGAGTTATGGTAAAAAGAATAGTTTTAACAGGTGGTCCTGGTACTGGTAAAACAACTGTAATTGATACAGTAAAGCTAGTATACGAACCACAAGGATATAGAGTTATTGTTATTGATGAAACAGCAACATATTTTATTTTGAAAGGTATTAAGCCTTTTGGGGAAAATGCAATTGACTTAGTAGATTTTCAAGAGTTAGTAATGAGAATGCAATTAGCTAAGGAAGAAATATTTGATAGAGCAGCTGAAATGATGGGTGAGGATGCTAAAGTATTAATTATTTATGATAGAGGAGCTGTTGATAATTGCGCCTATATTTCTCAAGAACAATTTGAAGAAGTTATGGCTAGACTTAATCACGTTAAATCCTTTGCAGACTTGTTAAATCAATATGATGCAGTAATTGATTTGGTAGGAAGAAAAGATTTTTATACTACAGAAAATAATGCAGCAAGAAGTGAAGATGTTGATTCTGCTCTTGAATTAGGAGCTAATACTTTAAAAAGTTGGTTAGGACATAGTAAAATAAAAATAGTCTTACCTAAAGATACGATGGATGAAAAATTAAATGAAGTTTTAAATATAATTAATGAAGTTCTATCTGAAAAACAAGTTAAGAGACAAGATAAATATTCAGTTGATTTAAGTGAAACTGATTTAGATGGTATTATTAGAAAATCAAGAGCTGTGTTAATTGAGCAAACTTATTTACAAAGCGACGAAAGGACAGAAAGAAGAATTAGAAAGGTTGTTATTAATAATAGCATCTCTTATTATTCTAGTGTTTATAGAATCATGGAAGATGGTTCAAGAGTAATTGTTAGCGAGAAGAGCGTAGATGAAAAAGTTTATAATCAATTAATGGAATATCGTGATGAAAGTTATGAAACTATTCGAAAAATAAGATATTGTTTTAGTGAAAATGGAACATATTTTGCATTAGATACGTTTGAAAATATGGATGATGTTGGTATTTTGGAAGTAAATGTATCTGAGCATGAAGTTGTTAAAGTACCTGATTATGTAACTGTTATGGAAAATGTTAGTAAAAATCCTAATTATTTCAATAAAAATATAGCGAAGAAGGTAAAAGGTAAGGAGTTAAAGAAGCAGGTATGATAAAGACATTTACAGGACCAATGCATAGTGGTAAGACAGAGAATATGTTAGATGTTTATAATGGAATATATAATAAGGATTGCATAAAGGTATTTAAACCTCTTAAGGATACTAGGGATTTTTGCCTAATGAAAAGTAAGACTTACGACCAAGAAGTCCCAGCGATAGGTATTGATAGATTTGAAGAAATACTGGAACATATTGATGAAAAGACCAGAACAATATTTTTGGATGAAGTACAATTAATGGATGGAAATCTTAGTGTATTATCTTATTTATCTATTGCTGAAGATATGGATATATATTTAGGTGGTCTTAATATGACATCAGAACAGGATCCCTTCCTTTTGATGCCTCAAGTATTAGCAATTAGTGACAAGGTGGAAAATATTCCTGCAAGTTGTTATGATTGTGGTAGAGAAGCGACTTTAACTTACTACGAAGGTGAGAAAAGTGATGCAATTAAAGTTGGAGATGAAGGATATTTTCCACTATGTGCACGTTGTTTAGTTAAAAGACGTGGTAGAGATAAAATAAAGAAATTAATGTTAAGTAAAAGGGTTAAGGAAAACACTAGTGAATAGTGTTTTTTTATGACAAAAATATCACTCTCAATTTTTGAGAGTGATATTTTAATTATATTTTTGAAATATTTAATTATTTATAATATCTTTTTTTCTACTTTTTATAATACTTATTATTAAAAATAAGAAAGTTGTTAAGGAGATAATTATTGGTATTATAAAATTATTTTTGTATTGTAATTTGATTGTATGATCTCCAGCTTCAACTTCAATACCTAAAAGAGAATCGAGTACCATGATTGGCTTTACTTTTTTTCCATCAATTGTTATTTGCCAAGATGAATCATATGGTATGGAAGTGAATATTATTTGATTATTTTCTACGTTAATTGTACCTTCTATAGAAGAATCACTATAATTAGTATAATTAATTTGATTTTTTGATAAAGCTTGGTGGATTTCTTTTAATTTTTCTTCGTTGATTGTATAGATGTTTATTTTTTTATTACTATCACTTATAAATTCAGTATAAGTTTGAACAAAATTTATTGTTTCACCATTTTCATCTTCAAAATCAATAAGATAGAAATTTTTATTAGGTGAATAATAATATTTTCCATCTTCTTTAAGTGTTCCTTTCAATGTTGTTGTATCATAAATGTCTGAAATATCAGTCATTGCATAAATTATATTTTCGATAGTATTTTTGACATTATATGGATTTAAATCGATATTTAGGATATTGCTATTTACACTAAATAACTTTTCAAGATAGTAGTCATTTTTGACATTTAATAACATTGTAGCTATCTCATTGTTATCTGAACAGCTAATTGAGGTATTTAGACCAGTTTGACAACCAATTGATTCTGCTAATGGAAAAATTCTATTGTATGTCATTGCTGATAATAGGTATGTAACATTAGTATTAGAATATAGATTGTAGTTTAAATATTCTTCGTTATTGTCTGTTACTTTATTTAATCTATATGTAGTAGTTTCAGTGTTGAAGTTATTAGGAATGTTTTCACTACTTTTATCAATAGGAGTAGAGAAAGCATTATAAGTAGCAATAGTAGTTTGACTTATTAATAATAACGCTATTAGTATTTTAAATAATTTATTATTGGTGTAAAAAAGAACTAATATATTAAATGCTAGAAGAAAAACTATATTAAATATAAAAATCTCAAATTCCATATTTTTATAATTTATAAATAATAAAATAAAAATAGGAACGGAAATAATATGGAACCATTTTTTATTGTTATCTTTATTTAAAGTTTGATAATTTCTTATTATAGGAATAATCATAAGAAAACATGGAATGAAGGAGTAGCGATAAGTTAGACCTCTAATATTATGAAAAAAATTAAGAACAAAATCGAATTGTTTTATAAAGAAAGCAGCTATACATATTACTATTATAATAATTGAAAAAAGCTTTTCTTTTTTTGTGATATTTTTATTTACAAAATAATAGAATAGATTTAGTAAAGCAAATGAATTTACTGCTATATTAGGGAATGTTACTTCTTCAAAGACTGTTAAAATTGTATTGCCGTAGAATAATGATTTTATGAAATCAAGAAATGATAATGAATATTCTGTAGAAATCGTATCTGAGAATGTAATTCCCATTTTTAAGTAGCTATTATATAAAGCATATATGTAGAATGCTGATAGTAAGAAAGCAATAAAAGTATTTATAAATATTTTATTAAATAAATTCAATAAATCTTTTTTATTTGATTTATTATAAATATTAAATAATATGAAGTAAATTATTGTATAAATACATACAGGGAAAGCTAAATAAAAGTTTGAAATTAAGGTAAATGATAAAGTGAAAATATAAAAGTAACATTTTTTTCCTTTTAGTAATTCCTCTAGTCCATATTGGAATAAAGGAAAGATAAGAAAAACATCTAGCCATGGAAGGTAGTAATAATAAGTGATTAACCAACTAGAGAAAACATAAGTTAAAGAGGTAATCGTTGTTAAAAAGTTATTATTTGTTTTCTTTTTAGTGTAAAAAGTTACTGTTATAGCTGTTAGAGCTAGTTTTAATAATATTGTACTTAGATACATTGCATTTGCATCATTAAATAAGAAAGCAATTGCATTTAAAGGACTAGAAAAATGATATAAGAAGTTAAATATGATAGGGTTTCCTAAACCATTATTGAAAGAAAATGGTTCTAAGATTCCTTCCTTAATGCTTGTAATAAAGTTATATAGCATAGGTTTAAATATAACTATTCCGTCTGATTTACCGATAGTATTGTTTCCAAAAGGGTATGTTTTACTTATGAATAGACAAGTTAAAAAGATTCCTAGTACTAGGATAACGTTTATTATATATGGATATATTTTTTTTATTTTTTTCATACAATCACCTTAATAGTTATTATATAATCTTTAAATAATTTTTACTACAAAATTCGACTTTTTAAAAATCTATAATTAAATTTATAGAGGTGATAATACATGAAAGTAAGAATCTTTGATGAAAATCATGAAAAGGACTTAGAAGGTAGTATTAATGAATTTATTTCTGGAAATGAATTAAATATAGTGGATATTAAGTATCAAGTCTCAATTGCAATATCTGGTGATGATCAGATTTATTGTTTTACAGCGATGGTAATATATAATGAGAAATAGTTCGAAGATAAAAAAGAGTTCTTTTGTTGAGGGAACAATTATTGCTACTATATCTATTATTGTATCTAAAGTTATGGGAATGTTCTATGTCATTCCTTTTTATGCAATGATTGGAATTCAAGGTAGTGCATTGTATGCGTATGCTTATAATATTTATGTTATTTTTTTGGATATTTCTAGTGCTGGTTTGCCTATAGCAATGAGTAAAGTAATTAATGAATATAATACATTAGGACTGATGGATGAAAAACAATTAGCCTATTGTTTAGGAAAAAAGATTATGGTATTTATTGCTGTTGTTATATTTATAGTCCTTTTTTTATTTGCACCATTTATTGGTGAAATTTTGTTAGGAGATTTAAGTGGAGGTAATACGATTAATGATGTAACTTTAGCGATAAGATGTGTTTCTTTCGCTATCCTTATTGTGCCGTTTTTGAGTATTACTAAAGGTTATTTACAAGGTCATAATGTGATAGGTTTATCAAGCTTTAGCCAAGTAATTGAACAGATTGTTAGAATAAGTGTAATACTTGGAGGAAGTTATATAGTATTAAAAGTGTTTGGTGGTAGTGAAACATTAGCTGTTTGTGTTTCTTTACTTGGAGCTTTTATTGGTGGAGTTGTTGCTTATATTTTTTTGAAAGTTAAATTAAAGAATGATTCTGATTTTAATATTTGTAATAATATAAGAAAAGGTAGAACTATGAATAAAGTTATAATAAAAAAAATTCTAACTTATGCAGTACCTTTTATAATTATAAATATTATTGGAAGTTGTTATAATTTTGTAGATATGACATTACTTTTAAAAACAATGAATTATTTAGGACTTGATGTTAATGATATTGAATTTGTAACTAGTGCTGTAACGACTTGGGCACCGAAGATAAATATGATTGTTACAAGTATTGCAATGGGAATGAGTACGAGTTTTATTCCTGTAATGGTTACTAATTATACATTAAATAATTGGGATGAGGTTAATAAAAAGTTTAATCAGGCTATGCAAATACTGATTTTCGTATCTTTACCAATGGTAGTTGGTATTTCTTTATTGAGTAAAGAAATATGGACGATATTTTATGGATATAATATTGTTGGAAGTTATATTCTAATGCTAAATGTATTTACAGGTCTTTTAATAAATATTTATATGATTACTTCCTCAGCTTTACAAGGTCTTAATAAATTTAAAATTGTATATAAAGTTACTTTGAGTGGATTTTTAATTAATGCATTATTAGATGTTCCTTTAATGATTTTTTATAATAAAATAGGTATACCACCATATTTAGGAGCTATAACAGCTAGTATTATAGGTTATGGGATAAGTATTATTATAGGATTTAAAGGCTTGAAGAAAGAGTGTAAATTAAATTATGGTGATACTATTAGTATTATAAAGAAAATGATTATACCAATGTTTTTAATGACTTTTGTAGTATTATTAATAAATTTTTTGATTCCAGTTAATTATGGTAGTAGACTATTTTGTGTAATATTTGTTATTATAGAAGCGATATGCGGATCAATAGTTTATTTTGTGGTTTCTTATAAAATGGGAATTTTAAATAAAATTATTGGAGATGTTATATTAAATAAAATTATAAAAAAACTTACCTTTGGTAAGTTAAGTAATTAGAGCATATACATGTTATTAGAAATGTTATTTTCGTTAACTTCAGTGACAGAATTGTTTGATGATTCTAATTTAGTTAGACGATTATCTAGACGATTAATTTGTCTTTCTATTTTAGATAGACGATTATCTAATTCGTTAGATGAAGCAATGTCTGGTCCTGAATAATAACTTGAATTCATAGCAGTAGAACCATAAGACCCAGTGTTTGGCATTACATTTTGATTCATCATTGTTTGGGGTGGCATCATTTGTTGTTGAAAATCTGGTATATATGCTTGGGTTTGGGCATTATAGTTTGAAAAGAAAGTATTTCGGTCTTTTTTCATATATGTCCTCCTCAGTAAAAGTATATGTTAATTACTCGGAAAGGTTGATTAAAAGATGCGTCTTAGAAATGTAAAAAATGCAAGAGAAATTGTAGAAAATAGTAAATTTGTGATTAATAATCCAGAAGAATTTAAGGGAGAATTTAATAAGGAGATATTTAAAAATGATAATCCGATACATTTAGAGATTGGAATGGGAAAAGGAAATTTTATTATAGATAAAGCCATTAAGAATCCTGATATTAATTTTGTTGGAGTTGAAAGATACGAAAGTGTATTATGTAGAGCAATAGAAAAGTTAGAAAAGACTGATTTGCCTAATGTTCGTATTATATGTATTGATGCCAAAGAATTAGCTAATGTTTTTGATAAGGAGATAGAGACTATTTATCTTAATTTTAGTGATCCATGGCCTAAGAAGAGACACGCTAGGAGAAGACTTACCTCTTCTGTGTTTTTGAGTGTTTATGATAACATATTTAAGGGAGATAAGGTTATTGTACAAAAGACTGATAATACTGGTTTATTTGAGAGTTCAATAGTTAGTTTGAGTAATTATGGATATATAATTGAAGATATTTCATTGGATTTAGCAAGTACAGGGATGGAAAATTCACTAACTGAATATGAAGCTAAGTTTATGAGTGAAGGTATTAAAATAAATTATATGAAAGCAAGAAAAAAATAATATTTTAATTTAAAAATATAAATGATATAATACTTAAAGAGGATGTAGGAGGTACTATGAAGAAAAAGTTTATAATAATTCTCCTTTTCATGTGTATTTTTTTGACAGGATGTTCTAATTTGAGAGATATGTCTCTAGATGAGGTTATCAAAGTAGGAACAGATAGGAAGATAACAGTATATAATAAATATCGTAAGGGATATAAATATAATTTACCTAAAGGATTAGATGTTGTTAATGGTCTTGAATATAATGAGACGATTGCTAGTAGAGATTATAAATATTATCTTTATGTAGATGCAGTAAGTTATTATAATAAGATTATTGAAAAATATGAAGTAAGTGATAAAGCTTTTATTTCGAAGTCTATTAGTTTTGAAGATAAATATGGTTATTTAGAAGTTAATGAGTTAGATAATGGTAAGTATTTTATTGAAATTATGTATAATTATGCTAAAATAGAAGTGATAGTAAAAGAGAAAGATATTAACCTTGTTGTTTCTAATTGCCTTAGTGTTTTAGCGTCAATTAGTTTTAATGATAATGTCTTAAAAACTTTACTAGATGAAGAAACTTCACAATTTAGAGAATTTGAATTTAATATTTTTGAAACAGTTTCTACAACAGATGATGACTTCTTACAGACAATTGAAGAAGAGGAATTGCCAGAAGAAGATGAGATTCATGATGGAGACTTAATAAATTAAGGTGGTGAATGAGATGGGATTTTTAGGAAAACTAAAGAATATTTTGTTTGAAGATGATGAAGAAGATGAAGTTGGTGGAATGCCCGTCTATACAAAAGAGGAAGTAAAAGAAACGCCTAAAAGAGCGGAAGTAAAAGTGGAAGAAGTTAGTATTCCTGAACCAATAAAAACTACAGAAAATACTAGATTTAGAAATGTTAAAAGAGACATTGATTTAAATTTTGATGAAAGTGATGTGTTGGGAGAAGTTCCTGGACATCAAGATGTTGTTACTTCTGAAAAAAATAATGAACGCGATGAAAATTTAGATTTACCGATAAGAAAAGAAGAGAAAAAGTCGCCTTTCTTATCCTTTGATGAAGATGAGTTTGAAAGACTTAATTCACGAGTAAATCGTAATGAAAGCAGAGTTGTTAATAAAGTTAAAAGTGTTGGAACACCTGTTAGTAATTCAGTAAATACTGCTAGAAAAGCGAATAATAATTTTTCATCTACGTCAACAAGTAAAGATACAAGAGTAGATAATAATGATAGATATAAAATAAATAGCGGGACTCTTGGTAGTGGTAAGAAACCATTTACACCATCTCCTGTAATTTCACCAGTTTATGGTATCTTAGATAAGAACTATAAAAAAGATGATATTGTGGATAAACAAGGTGGAATGAAAAGAGAACCATTAGTTAAAACTGTTTCTAAGCCAGTTATTCAAAAAGAGGAGACAGAACTTCGTAAGTCATCAACTTTGTATGAAGTTGATATTGATAGCGTTAGAAAAAAAGCTTATGGTGAGTTAGAAGATCTTGAAAATACTTTAACTAGTATTGAATTACCAGTTATGGAAGAAAAAGAAGAAGAACCAATTGTTACAACTTTTGAGGAGACTTATGAAAAAGAAGAACCTAGTATTGAAGAACAATTAGATGAAAAGTACGATGTTAGTGGTATAACTCCTGAATCTTTAAGTGAAACTAACGATTTAGATAAAGTAGTAGAAGAGGAACTTGAAGATAAACAGGTAGAGAAAAAAGAACAGAAGAAAAGTAAAATACTAGATGAATTAGAGAAAACTAGTACTTTACAAATATTAGATGATATCGAAAAGGAATTAAATTCTATTAGACCTATTTCTAAGAAAGAAGACGAAGTAGAGGAAGAAGAACTTCCAAGTAGAGATAAAGAAGATGATACTTTAGAAAGTGATTTGTTTCATTTAATAGATTCAATGTATCAAGAAGGAGAGGAGGAAGAAGAGGATGATTAGTTTTTTACAAGTCGTTTTACCTTTAATTATATATGTTTTACTAATAATTTTATTAGTAATAGGCATAATATTAGGTATAAGATCAATTCAAACTTTGAATAAAGTTGATAAAGTAGTAGAAGATGTTAATGATAAAGTTCAATCTTTAAATGGATTCTTTAATATAATTGATTTTACTACTGATAAGATTGTATCTGTTACGGATAAAGTAGTAGAGGGCGTAAGTGGTCTTATTGGACGTGTTTTTAAACGTAAAAGCACAAAAAGTGAAGAGGAGGAATAAGAATGGCAAATAAGGAAAACAAAAAAAGCGGAATAGGAAAATTCATAGCAGGAGCTGCTATTGGAGTTAGTTTAGGAGTTTTATTTGCTCCAAAATCTGGTGCTGAAACTAGAAAAGAATTAAAGCAAAAATTCGATGAAATGGTTAAGAAAGTAAAAGAAATAGATATTGATGAAGTAAGAGAATCTTTCTTAAATAAAATTGAAGAAATTAAGCAAGAATTAGCTGATTTAGATAAAGAAAAAGTAGTTAGTATTGCTAAAGATAGAGCAGCAGCTATTAAAACTAAGTTAGATGAGTTAGCTAAAGAAGCTAAAGAAAAAGCTACACCTGTTATTCAAAATGCTGTGGAAGATTTAAGAACTAAAACTATTACAGTTTTAAAGGATACAGTAAAAAAATTAGAGGAACCTGAAAAAGCAGAAAAGAAAGAAAAAAAATCTGCTAAAAAGGAAGATAAATAGTTAAGAAATAGTCCATTTAATGGATTATTTTTTTGTTGTAAATTGTTCATTAAAATGGTATTATTAATAATAGGTAAGGATAGATTAATATGAAGAATAAACGTTTGAATATTTTAGGAAGTATATTTATGATTTTTATTACATTAATGGCTATAATTGGTGTAATGGATGCTAAAAATTTGTTTATTAATAATAGTTCAGATGACGTTCTTTCTTTAAAAGAAGTAAACGAAGTTAGTAAACTTGATTATTTAGCTGGTAGTCAAACGATTACATTGGCTTACGGAAATAATAATAAATATACTAGCAGTACAGACTTGCTTAATTTGTATTTTAGTAGGGCAACAAATTCTAATTTGTTTAAAATAACTGATTCCAAAGGTAATTCTGGAAGTTTAAGTACTTATAAGGGTGTTTTTAATAAGAGTTCTAAAACTGCTGTTGTAAGTTTACCAGATGGTGTTTATGGTATTTCTTATTATGATGCGACGATTGGACAATATGCAACAGCAAATGTAACCATTTCAGGAGCTTGTAAAGATGAAGTTAAGTTAAATCAAACAGGTACTTTTAAAGTTGAAAGATGTTTAATTAAAGATAGTAAAGGTAATATTACTGCTCGATCTTCAGGAGATATAGCAACATGTGCTGATGGTTATACATGGAAGAGTAAAGAGGCTGAGATTGTAACAGATACTTGTAAAGATGCAACTTTAGGTGGTTTATCACGACGTTATTGTAAGAGAATATTTCAAGCTACTTGTGTAAAAGAAACTACATCTAAGCCTCCAACTACTACAAAACCAGTAGCAGCAGCTACTTTGTCATCATTGTCAGTTAGTAGTGGAACTTTGTCACCAGCATTTAAAAGTTCTACGAAAAGCTATAGTGTTACTGTAGGTTCTAATGTGAGTTCAATAAAAATAAATGCAACAGCAGCTAGTGGTTCATCTTTTGTTGGTGGTTCGGGACCTAGAACTGTAAATTTAAATTATGGTACTAATTCTATTAAAATAAAAGTAAAAAACTCAGCTGGAAAACAAACTACATATACTATAAAGGTTACAAGACCAGATGGTAGAAGTAGTGTAAATACATTATCTAATCTTAAGGTAGGAGCTGGTACTTTAACTCCAGCATTTTCACCAACAATTACAAATTATACTGTAGATGTTGATAATAATGTTGATTATATTTCAGTTGATGCTACTTTAACGGATAATAAATCTAGCTTTGCAACAGGATTTGGACCTAATACTCATAATTTAGAGTTAGGACCTAATAAGATTTATGTTAAAGTTGTAAGTGAAAAAGGCGAGACTAATGTATATAACATTACTGTAAATCGTGCAACTTTACCAAGTAAATGTACAACAGAGACAGAGTCATTAGCGTTATTAAAACAAATTGATTTATCTGTAGATTTAACGGATTTACAAATAGATCAAATTGAAGATTTTGATCCAAGACAATTTACTTATAATAATATAAAAGTTCCATATAAAGTAACTAATTTAACAGTTAATGGATATGTTGAAACAGAAGGCGATACTGTTGTTGTTGAAGGTGCTGACGATTTAGAAGTTGGTGAAACAAGAGAAATAAAGATTACTGTAACTAGTAAAGAATGTTCTAACTATTCAAATGTTTATACTTTAAATGTTCAAAGACAACCTGAAGTAACATTAGGAGATAATGCAGAATTAAAAGATATTACTATTGCAAATCATGACGATTTTAAATTTGAACCTAATGTATTAAAATATAATTTAATATTAAATAGAGATGAAGATAAGTTAGATATTAGTTATGAAAAAGAACTTGATAGTACACAGTGTGACATTACAGGTAATGAAGATTTAGGTTATTCAAGTGAAGTAGTTATAAGATGTGTTTCTGAAGATGGAGAAGATATCGTTGAATATACTATTACAATTGACGGTGTAGAAAAGGGAACGAATATATTCTTTATAATTATTTTAGTAATTATTATAATTCTAATATTAATTTACTTAGTATTAAGATTATTAGGATATAGAATTTACTTTAATTTTGGCTCATTATTTAGAGGAATGAATGAAAAAGTAAAGAATGTATTTGACAACTAATTATAAAACGTTTATAATTTGGTTTAATTAGCGATGAAGGAATTTACGACTCTGGAGCTAAAGCGTTGCTCGCGTTAAGAGATTAAAGAGTATGATAAGATTCATAAACTAAGGTGGTACCGCGCAATAGCGTCCTTAGAATTATGAGTCTTTTTTATTTTAGAAAGAGAGGAATAGAGTTATGAAAGAAATGACATTATATGAAGAATTAAAGTGGCGTGGACTTGTTCAAGATATTAGTAGTCCAGAATTAATTGATAAATTAAATGAAGGAGGATTAACATTTTATATTGGAACAGACCCAACTGCTGATTCAATGCATATTGGACATTACTCATCATTTTTAATTAGTAAGAGATTAGCTAAACATGGACATCATCCTATTTTATTAGTAGGTGGAGCAACTGGTCTTATTGGAGATCCAAAGCCTAATGCAGAAAGACCTATGATTACTAAAGAAGAAGTTGAACATAATATTCAAGGTTTAAAGAAACAAGCTGAAGAAATCTTTGGATTTGATGTAGTAAATAACTACGATTGGACTAAAGATATTAACGTGTTGGATTTCTTAAGAGATTATGGTAAATTCTTTAATATTAATTATATGTTAGCTAAAGATAAGGTTAAGAGTAGATTGGAATCTGGTATTACTTATGCAGAATTTAGTTATATGATATTACAAGCATTGGATTTTATGTATTTATATGAAAATCGCAATTGTACTTTACAAGTTGCTGGTAGTGATCAATGGGGAAATATTACTTCTGGAATAGAATTGATTCGTAAGAAGTTGGATAAAGAAGCTTATGGTATGGTAATGCCATTAGTTACTGATTCTACTGGTAAGAAGTTTGGTAAGACAGAAGGAAATGCTTTGTGGTTAGATAAAAATAAGACTTCTAGTTACGAATTATATCAATATTTAATTAATTTAGAAGATTCAATGATTATAAGTTATTTAAAAATGTTAACTTTCTTAAGTCCTGATGAGATTATGGAAATTGAAAAACAACATTTGGAAGCACCAGAAAAGAGAATAGCTCAAAAAGCATTAGCTCGAGAGATTATTACTGATTTACATGGTGAAGATGAATATAATCATGCTGAACAAATTAGTCAAGCACTTTTTAGTGGTGATTTAACTGGTTTATCAGCTGAAGATATAATGGTTGGAATGAAGATGTTACCAACAATTAAAATAAGTGAAGAAGTTAAATTAATAGATTTACTTGTTAATAATGAAATTTGTTCTTCTAGAAGAGAAGCACGTGAAATGTTAACAGCTAATGCTATTTCAATTAATAATGAAAAATATACTGATGAAAATACTATGATAAATAATTCTATTGCGATAGATGGTAAAGTTATAGTAATTCGTAAAGGTAAGAAAAAACAATTCTTAGGAATATTTGAGTAATAAAAAAAGACACTATTGTAGTTACGATAGTGTCTTATTTGTTTATTGTAATCAAGTCATTATTAGTAAATATATCTAAAATTTCGATGTTAGAATTTATTAGAATGATAAATATCACACATAAGAAGATTAAGTATATTACTAATATTTTTTCTTTATATAATTTTTCTGGCTTTTGAACAGCTGAATCTTTTTTGAAAGATATGTAAACATATAAACAAAATAATCCTATAAAGAAAGGCATGAATAGAATAAGTTCTATTTTATATTTTAGAAGAAATATTCCAATAAAGAATACGGATAGTATAGCATAGAATATGGATGATACTAAAAGGCTTGTTTCGTTATACGTTGCAAATGATTTACGATAATTAGCAGCAGCAGTTTTATCTTCAATCATTCTGTATTCTGAGAATCTTTTCATTTGCATTAAGAATGTTCCTGTTAACCAATAACCTATGATAATACTAATTGGTGGAAGATATAATGATGTAATTAGAAACCATCCCATTAAGAACCTTAATGCATTGTTTATTGATTCACTAAGAGAGTCAATAAAAGCAATATCTTTTAAGCGGAATGGTTTTACATTATACAAAATTCCCATAATCCATAGAGTTAATTCAGTTATGAACAAGTATTTAGAAATTAGTATAGAAATTGTTAAACCGGCAAGAGATAAAGCAAAGTATAAGGTGTAAACTATTTCTTTTTTTAAGTTGTTGATAACAGCACTTCTATTTTTCTTTGTTGGGTGATATTTATCAAACTTAGCATCTAGCCATTCGTTAATAACATAGTTTGATGAGGCGATTAATGAAGTTGCTAGAAGTCCTGTAATAATCTTTAATATAATTTCTGTATTTATTATTGGCTTTGTAAGTAAAATAGCAACAACAATGCCTGGAACTATAAATAGTTGTTTTATCCAATGATCTAATCTCATTAATTTTATGTAGTTTTTCATATTGATTTTTCCTTTCTTTTTAAGATTGTAATTGTTCATCTATACTTTTTTTGACAAATATTTGAGCAGGGAATCTTTCGTAGACTTCATATTCAACAAATGAATTGCCGAAAAAGTAGTAACAATTATAATCAGGATATTGTGATTCATCTATTATCATTCGATCAGAAACTACTACCATATCGGCATCAAATATATAATCATAATCAAGTTCTTTATCAATTAAAGTTGTTTGATAGTATTTAGAATTTTCATGCCAGTAATAAAAACCTAAATTGTCATCGTAGTTTTCAAAAATATTAGAATCAAGAAAAGCATTTATATTACTTGTATAAAAACCAACAGCCTTTATGTTAAGATTTTCATAATCATATTTTTTAATAAATTTACTCATCTCATATGAAGCATCATAAACGTTGTTATAATCATAAATACTTGAAATGACAGAGCAAGGTAGTTGAAATGCTATTGATAGAAAGAAAATTATTTTGGCAAATTTATTGTCTTCTTTTTTATGAATCCACATAATAAATATAAATGCTAAGAAAACAATGCCATGGTGCCAAGGGCGGTTGTATTTGAATGTTAGAAACATAATTACTGGAAATATTAACAATATAAATTCAATTAATTTGTTATAGTCCTTTTTATAACATAAGTAAATTAAGACGATTAAGATGGCGGTTGCAATATTACATATTATACGGTTTAGTTTGCTATCATAATCAAAAGATGTAAAGAATGATGATGAGATAAAGTAGCGAAAGTCATAAGGGTTAAATTTATTTCCTGCTTGAGGACATACATAGTAGATAGTGAAACAGAAAGCAAGGAATAATAATATTAAAGAGATTAGGTGTTTTTTGTTATGGTATTCTTTGCTTTTGAATGTTTCATAAAGGTATATTACATAAATGACTCCTGCTAAAAGGAACGTGTATGCTTCAGTACTTAAAAGTAATAAAAGTAAGATTGAGAAAGTTGTGATTTTTTCATGCCTTTTATCCCAAATAATAGCAATCATTGCAAGTAAAGGAAAAATTAAGCAGTAACCACGAGTTATAACTGTATATTGGTAGAATATAAAATATGTAAATGGTAATAATACTTTAATCCATTTAGGGAATTTTGATTTAAATAATAGTAAAGTGACTCCTATACTTGAAAAAAGTGTGGATATAACAAACATGTATTTATATGGAAGTCCTATTAATTGAAAAAATTTTAAAATTAAGTGCCATAGACAAGGATGACCATCACTATGGAGGTAGATGAAGATAAGGTCCTTTATAGAAGTATCTCTAGCCATAAGCCAAGCATGTGCTTCATCAGCCCAATTTTCATGTTTTAAACTGATTATTATTGAAAAGGTGACGAATAAAATAATGATGAATATGTATAGAATATTTTCTTTGTTTTTTAAGAAATTTTTTAGTTTATTTTTCATGATTTCACTACCTTTTTGTCTTATTTATTATAACATCAATATATTTTCTAGTAAATGAATAGAATAATTATATAAAGTTATTTTTTTAAGGCAAATAAAAAACTCCTAACATAAGATACTATGAGAGGAGTTTTTAAAATGTATAATAATTCTTATAATAATGCTTTGCAATATAGTAATTATCCTATGAATAATATGGTAAGTCCAATGAATATGAATTATATGAATAGAAATGATGAGAGATTTGGAGGATTTGTTGTACCATTTCTACTAGGTGGTCTTGCTGGTGGAGCAGCTGTTGGTGTATCTAGACCAAGACCAGTTTATGTTAATCCAGGTCCTACACCTTATCCATATTATCCAGGACCATATTATGGACCAAGACCTTATTAGTAATTATTCAGGATAGGGATTTTTCCTTAGGTTTATGGATATACCTATTAAAGCATAGAGTGTTATTAAATATGAGCCACCATAACTTAAAAATGGAAGAGGAATACCTATAATTGGTAATAGTGATATATTCATTAAAATGTTATAAAATGTTTGAAATAAAAGCATGTTTAATAAAATAAAGTTAAAGATATTAGACATGTTTTTTTTCTTGGTGATATTTAAAATATAATAAGAAAATATTAGAATGAAGCAGAAGATAATTGATATAAATATAAATGGATTGTACTTAGAAATTATGGAAGCAAAGATAAAATCGTTGTGATTTTCTGGTATGTATATTAATTCATGGGAACCAATCGATATAAGAGAATTTACTGTTTGTATATTATCAGCCTTTGTAAATGATATTAAACGATCAATACGATAGAAGATGTTTGTTCCATATATACTTATTAGTAAGTCTTTGTTTAAAAAGTATGTTGATATATTAAATAAGATAAATAAACTTATGAGAATTAGACCTGTAATAAGATATTTCTTTTTTATTTTAATGTATTTTAAAGTAGATATAAGAATTATTAGGTAAAATATAATTGCTCCTGTATCTGGTTCTAAGAATGTTAGAATACTTGGTATTATTGTTATAATAGTAAGATAGATCAGATTTTTATTTTTATATGTTAAATAAGAAATGTAAATAACTAGAATTAGTTTAGCTATTTCACTTGGTTGAATAGATAAGCCCCATAAATGAAGCCATGCTTTGGCTCCTTTAATTTCTCTGCCTACAATTAGGACAAGTCCAAGTAAGAAAATGGATATAATATAGAGGATTGGTAGCAATTTTATTATGTATTTTAATTTTATTTTAGAAATAATAAAAAGAATTAGATAACTTAAAAGTAAATATAATAGGTGTCTTTTAAAATAGGGTGTACTATATAGAAAAAAAAGACTTATTATATTTAAAATAAGAATTGGTAAGATAATTATGTATTTATTTTTTAATAGTTTTTTCATATTATTATAATGTTCAAAAAAATATTTGTTATACATATAATTAAGAGAGGAGGATGGTTATGAAATTACCAAGTGTGTATGCGAATAAGATAGAAAAGGATATTAAAAATAATGAAGATTATTTTAGAGGGGATAAGAGTACTAAAGTAAAGGACTTAAGAGAGTTAAAAGGTATGTTTGATAGTAGAGGGTATGCTAATAGATTACCTGTTAGTTTAACATTACGAGATGGTAGAAAAGTGTCTGATAAGTTAGTATTATGTAAAAGTAATTGTTTTATTAATTTGAATAATGAAAAAATTAATTTTGATGATATTGTTGATTACGAAATAAAAAAATAAATATTTCTATAAAAGGAAATATTTATTTTTATGATTATTTTAGAATGTCTTTGATATATTCTTTTAATTGTTTAGCGTCTTTACCAAAAATTATCTTTAGTTGGTTATCAATTTCAACGATACCTTTAGCACCAAGACGTTGAATACCGGCTTTATCTACTATTGAAACGTCTTTTAAGATAACTTTAAAACGTGACATATTACATTCGGCATTGATAATATTTTCTTTTCCCCCTAGGTATTTAACTAATTTATTTACTTCAGAAGAGAAGTCTTTTTGGTTTAATTTAATTATAATTAGAGCTATTATAATTAAAACAATAATTATAATAAGATATTGAATCCATTCCATATATTTCACATACTAATATATTGTTATATTAGCTTCCTTTCTTTTTATATTCATTTATTAGTTAATTATACTATAGGTTTTATGAAAATAAAAGTATTATCATGTAGCACAAATTAACGAATTTTACATAAATTAATAGTGAGATGTCAAAAGGAAAGGGTGAATTAATATGTGTAATGATAATAATACTAACTCTTTGGCTGAAATATTAAGTGTTATATTAGTATTACAACAAAATGCTTGTGTTGATAGTTGTTTGGATTCATGCGATAGACCAATGCTAGGTGGAGGCCCAACTTGTTTAGTTTGTAATACAAGACCTGTTATGATATATACTTGTGGAAATGGTAGCATTCCTTGGAGTATGCCAGTAACTAAAGATTCAACGGCTACTTGTTTAGGAAATACAGATACTTGTTCTACAGTATTTAGAGTAGAAAAGATTGAAGGAACATGTTGTACATTTAGAGTATTACAAGATAATCCAGATACTACAAGTCTTTATCCATATACAACAACAAATTCAGTATTTACTATGGATCTAGGGTGTGTATGTGCTATTAGATGTTTAACAGATACTTATGTAGAGTGTGTTTAGGTATTTGTCAAAGTTAGAAAGAATCCTTGTATTAGGGTTCTTTTTATTGATAAAGATTATCTGTCGAAAGAAAAAAATAAAACTACTAGTAACTTAGTTAACTAGTAGTTATTTTATAAATGAAGTATTAAACTTGCTATTTTGAAGTAAACAATAAGAGACCCTGCATCAACGATTGTTGTAATAATTGGGTTGGCCATAACGGCAGGGTCTAATTTTAATTTGTCAGCTAATATTGGTAGGATAGCTCCAATTATCTTAGCTAGAAGCACTGTTAAGAATAAAGATAGACATACTATTAAAGCAACTGTAAATGTGACTTTGTCAAATAGTAGTAATTTAAAGAAGTTACATATAGATAAAGTAAAACCACAAATAATGCCAACAGTACTTTCTTTTAATAATACTTTAAGAATATCTTTGAATTCTACTTCGTCTAACGATAATGCACGAATTATAGTAACTGATGCTTGACCTCCAGCGTTACCACCGGTTCCCATTATCATAGGAATGAATGAAGTTAAAATGACATAACTTGCTAAAGCTGATTCGTAGTTGCTGATGATACTACCAGTAAATGTGGCACTTATCATTAGAAATAGTAGCCAAGGCATTCTACTTTTATAGATATCCCAAAGACTCATTTTTAGATAAGATTTTTCTGTTGGAACAATGGCAGCCATTTTTTCCATATCTTCTGTAGTTTCTTCTTCCATAATATCAACAATATCGTCGATAGTAATAACACCAACAAGACGATTTTCTAAGTCTACTACAGGTAATGTAGAATAATTATAATCTTGGAAGACTGAAGCAACATCTTCTTGATCATCTCTTGTAGAAATAGTGTGTTCACATGGTTCCATAATGTCATCTATTAAAGTTCTAGTGTCATGGATAAGTAAGTCTTTTACAGAAACTCTACCTAATAATCTTCGCTCATTATCCGTTACAAAGCATGAATCGTAGGATACAAAGTCATCTGCTTGTTGCCTTATTCTTTCAATAGATTTTTTGATAGTTAAGCCTTTTTTTAAATGAATATATTCAACAGCCATTAGGGAACCTGCACTATTGTCAGGATATTTTAAAAGTTTGTTAATGTCATTTCTAGTTTCTTTATTAACGTTACTTAAGAGAGAAGTTACAAGCATAGCAGGCATTTCTTCAAAAAGATCAGCTGCGTCATCTGTAAACATGTCTTCTATAATTGCTTTTGATTCAACTTTAGTTAAGGAAGCGATTAATTCTCTTTGAATTTCTTCATCTAAGTTAACAAAAACATCTACTGCTTGGTCTTTTGATAGAAGACGGAAGGCTTGAATAAGTTGTTCTTGAGGAAGTTCCTCAATTAACGAGGCGATGTCATACTCATTCATTTCTTGGAATAGTTTTTTTACATTAGCTAATTTTTTATTAGTTAACATTTCACTTAATTTTTCTAATTGCATAATATCACCTCTTCTTTTTTTGCTCCTTAACTTATACCACAATAAGTAAGAAAAATAAAGGTAAAGTGAGCAACTTAAAGTTAATTGACAATTTTAGTTTACTAGAGTATGATTGTTTTTAGATTAAAATGTTTTACTTTAAGGGGAATTTACATGAAGAAAATATTAGAAAATATAAAGAAGTACCTTGTATTAATTATATTTGTTGTAGGTTGTTTTATTACAGGATTTGTATGTTTTTTTAATGATTATAAAGATACACATTCTGTTAATAAAGATTATGATGTGATTGATTTAGATAAAGTTGATAATTTAATGATAGTCGCTCATCCAGATGACGAATTACTTTGGGGTGGAGCTCATTTAATTAAAGATGATTATTTAGTAGTATGTGTTACTTGTGGAGCAAATTTGGTACGTGTTAATGAATTTGTACAAGTCATGAAGGAAACGAATGATCAATATATCATGCTTGGTTATCCTGATAAAACGAATGGGGAAAGAGATAATTGGGATGATCATAGAAATAATATATATAGAGATATAGAAGATATTATTAATTTAAAAGATTGGAATATGATAGTTACACACAATCCTGAAGGAGAATATGGACATATACATCATAAAATGACAAGTGCTTTAACAACTAGAGCAACAACGACAGATAATTTATATTATTTTGGACGATATCATAGTAAGAAAGCAATAGGTGAATACTATCATGAGATGGCACCAATAAGTGATACATACTTGTCAACAAAGAAGAGACTTGTTGGGATTTATAAATCACAGAGTTTTATTCAAACAATGTTTGATCATATGTATGGTTATGAAGATTTTGTAAAAGCTACAGATTGGGGAGAAGAAAGTGAATAATTTTAAGAAAAGAGATTTTATTTATATAGGACTTATTGTTTTACTATTTTTAGCTATGGTATTTGCAATAACTAATAATGTTTATTTATATGGTTCAAGCTTAGATTGGTATGGAGAACATATTTCAATACCTGAATATTTTAGAACGCTATTTTATCATACTAAGGATATTTTTCCTGATTTTGCCTTTAATATAGGTGGTGGGCAAAATATATATAACTTATCTTACTATGGATTGTTAAGTCCTATAATATTAATTTCATATTTGATGCCTGGGGTATCAATGAGAACATTTATTGCAGTATCAACTATTATATGTGTATTAGTTAGTGCAATTATGTTATATGTTTTTTTGAAAAAGAAAAAATTTAGTAGTGAAGTATGTTTTATAACTGCTTTAATGTTTGCTGTTTCATCACCAATGTCTTTCCATTCACATAGACATATTATGTTTATAAATTATATGCCATTTGTAATGTTAGGTTTATTTGGTGTAGATAAAATATTCGATAAAAAGAGAAGCTGGTTACTTACTTTATCCGTATTTTTAATGGTAATGACTAGTTATTATTATAGTATTGGTGGAATAGTTTGTTTGTTTGTTTATGCTTTATATAGATACTTATTAATGATGAATAAAGTTACTGTTAAGAGTTTCTTTAAAACATTGTTTAGTATATTAGTCCCAGTTTTAGTTGCTATATTATGTTCTAGTATTATTACATTGCCTACTTTAGCAACACTTATAAATAATAGAGCTGATTCTAATGTCTTTATAAATATTAAAGATTTAATTCTTCCTAGTATTAATACAAGAAGTATTTTATATTATTCGTATGGACTAGGACTTACAGGAATAGTACTACTTGCTATAGTAAATTGTTTTAAAGATAATAAAGCTAAAATAACAATGGGAGTTATATTAACTGTTTTATTTGTCTTTGATTTATGTAATTATGTTTTAAATGGAACAATGTATATTGATAGTAAGACATTAATCCCTTTCTTACCATTGTACTTAATCGTCATTGCATGGTTTGTTGATGATATATTTGAAAAGAAAATTAATTTTAAAGTTATAATTCCTGCTGCAATCGTTTTAACTATTTTAGTATTCTTTGATGATTATGGTTTTGAAAGATTTATTATAGATATAATTGTTGTAATAGTTGGAATAATTGCTTATTATAAGTGGAATAAAAAAGCTTTATTTATGATACCAGTGCTAGCTTTTGTAGTCGTTCATTTCTTTGCAATTAATTTGGGGGATTCTTTAACTTTAAAACTTACTGCTGAAGAAAATGAAAAATTAATTACTAACGCTTTATCAAAAATAACGGAGACTGATAAAACTAAGTATAGAGTAAGCAACGAATTATATATAGGAGAATATCCTAATAGAGTGTTTGAGAATATTGATTGTAATTTAAGTACAATATATTCTTCCATTTCTAATCAAGTTTATAACGAGTTGTATTATGATACATTAGCTAATAATATACCAGCTCGTAATAGAGTTATGACACTTGCAACACCTAACTTACTTGGATTAATGTTAAACGGAAATAAATATGTTATTTCAATGAATAAAGCTTTACAAGGTTATGAACTTGTAAGTAGCGAAAGTGGTTTAAATATTTATAAGAATGAAAATGTTTTACCTTTAGGGTTTGCGACAGCTAATGTAATGAGCTATGAAGATTTTGAAAAATTAAATTTCGCAGTACAACAAGAAGCTTTACTTAATGTTATAGTAGCGGATACACAAACTAACAATAATTTTATTCAACGTACTGAAAAGGTAGACTTTGACTATAGTGAAATTCTAGAAAATGATAATGTTAAATTAGAAGACGATGGTTCTTTAAGTGTTAGTGTAAAAGATACTTTGAAGATAAGTTATGATTTACCAGAAAAGTATAAAGATAAAATAATCTTAATTCGTTTTAAAATGAATAATTCAATGGCTAAGAAAGACTTGGCAATTACTATTAATGGAGTTAAGAATAAGTTAACTGCTAATACATGGAAGTATTATAATGGAAATGAAGTATTTGATTATGTATTAGCTAGTAAAGATCAGAAGAGCTTAACATTCTCATTTACTGAAGGATCATATAATTTAAGTGATTTTGAAACTTATGTTCTTGATTATGCTTATATTGAAAATGTAAGTAATAATGTAAGTAGATTTATGATAGATACTGATAAAACTATTGGAGATAAAATAATAGGTCAAGTAAATGTTATTGAAGATAGTTATTTTATGCTTACTATTCCTTATGATAAAGGTTTTGAGATATTAGTTGATGGTAATGCTGTAAAATATGAGAAAGTTGATAATGGATATGTTGGATTTAAGTTAGAAAAAGGTAACCATGAAATAGAAGTAGAATATAAAGCACCAATGAAAAATGTATCACTAGGCATATCTGGAGCTGGAATTATTGTGTTCATAATTATTACTTTCTTAGAATCAAAGAGAAGAATATAGAAATATATTCTTTTTTGTATGTAAATAAATGGTAAAATACGTCAACAAATATGTATATAAGTTTACATGTTGTGTGATAATAGATTTATAAGTAATGGGGATGATTATATGCAAAATATAAAAATTGTTTTTGTTGATATAGATGATACTTTGAATCCTTCTAATGAAAATGTTTCAGAATATACAAAAGAAGTAATGAAAAAGGTCAAGGATAAAGGAATTAAAGTTGTTGTTAATACGGGAAGAAGTGCTAAATATGCAATTAATAAAAGTATTGAAGCTGGATTAAGTGAGTATGTAATAAGTTCTAATGGAGCAGAAGTCTATAATTATCATGAGAGAAAAGAGATATTTTCAAAACCTATTGATAGAAAAAATATAAAAGAGATATATGATTATTGTATAACACATAATATGACAATTATTTTAAATTCGCTAGAGAAAAGATTTATAAATATAAAAGATTATAAATATAATAATGAGCCAGCTGTGTATTTCGAAAATATAGATGAAGTATTAGAAAATAATAATATTAATCAGTTAGTAGTACTTAGTTCTAATTATGATAGGATGTTAGTTTTACCTAATTTATTTAAAGAAAAATTTCCACAATTGAAAGTAATTCATTCGTCTATCGGACTTATTGAAGAGAAAAGAGTAAAAGATAAAGAGTATTATCATGATTTGGTGTTGGATATGACAGCTAAGTCAACTGGTATTGTTGAGTTGTTAGATTATTTGGGAATAGACCAAGAAGAGGCGATGGCAATAGGAAATGGATATGATGATATTTGTATGACAGATGTAGTTGGTATTTCTGTAGCTATGGGAAATGCTAATCAGATATTAAAAGAAGCGTCTACTTATATAACTGATACTTCAGAAAATGATGGAGTGGCTAAGATATTAGAAAAGTTAATATTACAAGAAGAATAGTAATATTTAAAAACGATTGACATATATAAAAATATTGGTGTATACTAAAACACGTAAAGCAATTGATGAAGACGTCTGTATATAAGTAGTTACAAGAGAGCTGGTTATTTGGTGAGAGACTGGTAAATGAAAGTGTACATGAGAATCACTTCTGATGTGTTGTTCTGAATTTTAGTAAGAATAAACGTTTACTTACGTTACAAGTATTAAGTGTATGATAGATTCATAAACTAAGGTGGTACCACGGACTTTTTAGTTCGCCCTTAGATTTATGAATTTTTTTATTTTATTGGAGGTGTAATATGAATATTGAATACGAAGTAAGAATATTAGAAATTAATCACGATGAAATGGTTAAAAAATTAGAAAGTTTAGGTGCTGAGTTTAAGTTTGAAGCTTTACAACAAAGATACGTTTATGACTTAAAACCAAAAGCTGATAATAAATGGATTAGACTTAGGACTAACGGAAAAACTTCAACAATTACTATTAAAGATGTAGAAGCTAAGACAGTTGATGGAACTAAGGAATTAGAAATTCAAGTAGATGATTTTGATAAAGCTAATGAACTTTTGGAAGTATTAGGTTATAAAAATCGTGGATTCCAACAAAATAAGCGTACACAATATATACTTGATGGTGTAGAAATTGACTTAGATAGATGGCCTTTAATTCCAGAATATATGGAGATTGAAGGTAAGTCAGAGAGTGATGTCTATAATTGTTTAGAAAAGTTAGGAATAGAAAAGACTCAAATTGTTACTCTAGATGTAGCTAGTATTTATACTCATTATGGTTATGATGGAGAACATTTGGCAGATTTAAATTTTGAAATGGAGGAGAATAAATAATGAGAAAATTCGAAGAATTAGATAAAAGATTAGCTTCTGAAGTAGAAGCAGACACTCTTAAATCTTGGGGTGGCGTACAATCAATTTACAAAGAAACATTAGCTAATCGTGCAAAAGCTAAAAAGTTCGTATTCTATGATGGACCAGCAACTGCTAATGGATTTCCTGGATTACATCATATGTTAGCAAAATTCTTAAAAGATTCATTTACTAAATATCATACAATGAAAGGTGAAAGAGTTGTAAGAAAAGTAGGATGGGATACACATGGTTTACCAGTTGAATTGCAAGTAGAAAAGGAACTAGGATTTAGTGGTAAACAAGATATTGAAAAATATGGTATTAAAGAATTTAATGAAAAATGTAAGGAATCCGTTTGGAAAAATAAAGAAGCATTTACTGACTTAACAGAAAAGATGGGACAATTTATTGACGTAGAAGATCCTTATATTACATATGATTGTAATTATGTTGAAACAGAATGGTATATTTTAAAAGAATTCTTTAATAAAGGATTATTTTATGAAGGACATAAGATTTTACCATATTGTCCTAGATGTGGAACAGGTCTTGCTTCTCATGAAGTCGCACAAGGATATAAAGAAGATACTGTTGAAACAGTAATTGTTCCAATGAAAAAGGTGGATGAAGATGCTTATTTCTTAGTATGGACAACTACTCCTTGGACACTTTTATCAAATGTTGCACTTTGTGTTAATCCTGAACTTACTTACGTAAAAGTTAAATCAGGTGATTATAAGTTTATTTTAGCAGAATCTTTGGTATCTAAAGTATTAGGTGACGATGTAGAAGTATTAGAAACTTATAAGGGAACAGATTTAGAGTATATGGAATACGAACAATTAATTCCTGCTTTACCTGTTAGTAAAAAGGCCTTCTTTATAACTGTAGATGACTATGTTACAGCAGAAGATGGTACAGGTATTGTTCATATTGCACCAGCATTTGGTGAGGACGACTCTAAAGTAGGTAAAAAATATGACTTACCTTATTTAAATCCAGTTGGAGAAGATGGTAAATATACTGAAGGACCTTGGGCTGGTATGTTAATATTTGATGCTGATAAAGAAGTTATAAAATACTTAAAAGAAAATGATAAATTATTCAAAAAACAAAAGATGGTTCATAATTATCCACATTGCTGGAGATGTGATTCACCACTCGTTTACTATTCTAAACCATCTTATTATTTAAGAGTTACAGATATTAAAGACCAAATAGTAGAAGCTAATAAGAAAGTTAATTGGTATCCTGCTTATGTTGGTGAAAAACGTTTTGGTAACTGGCTAGAAAATATGAATGACTGGGCAATATCTCGTAGTAGATACTGGGGTACACCAATTCCTTATTGGACTTGTGAATGTGGACATGACGAAATGATTGGTTCTAGAAAAGAATTAGTAGAAAAAGCTATTGAGGATATTGATGAAACAATTGATTTACATAGACCTTATGTTGATGATGTACATTTAAAATGTCCTAAGTGTGGTAAGCCAATGACTCGTACAAAAGACGTTATGGATTGTTGGTTTGACTCTGGTTCAATGCCATTTGCACAATACCACTGGCCATTTGAGAATCAAGAAATATTCGAAGATCAATTCCCTGCTGATTTTATTTGTGAAGGAATTGACCAAACTAGAGGATGGTTCTATACATTAATTATAATTTCAACCTTCTTAAAAGGTTGTGCACCGTTTAAAAATGTATTAGTAAATGACCTAATTCAAGATGCTGAAGGTAAGAAGATGAGTAAGTCTAAAGGTAATATCGTTGAACCATTTACTACAATGAAAGAGTATGGAGCAGATGTAGTTAGATTCTATCTACCTTATGTTTCTCCAGTATGGACACCACTTCGTTTTGATATGAATGGATTAAAAGAAGTATATTCTAAGTTCTTTAATCCTTTAAAAAATACATATAGTTTCTTTGCTTTATATGCTAATACAGATAATATTGATATTAGTGAATGTAATGTTCCATATGAGAAACGTGAAGAAATTGATAAATGGTTATTATCTAAATATAACAAGTTACTTAAATATGTAACTGCAAGTTATGAGGAATATGACTTAAATAAAGTAGTTAAAGCTGTTACTGAGTTTGTTTCAGAAGATTTATCTAACTGGTATATAAGAAGAAATAGAAAACGTTTCTGGGCTTCAGAATTAGATGACTCTAAAAAGTCTGTTTATATGACAACATATGAAGTATTAGAAGGTTTAGTTAAAATGATAGCTCCAGTAGTACCATTTGTTACTGAAGAAATTTATACTAAGTTAACTGGGGAAAAATCTGTTCATTTAGCAGAATTCCCAGAAGTAAATGAATCATTAATTAATGAACATATTGAAAGTCGTATGGATTTAGTAAGAAACTTAATTTCAATCGGACGTTATGTACGTGAAGAAACAAAGATAAAGGTACGTCAACCACTTAGTGAAGCATTACTTGATGGTAAGAATAAAGATTTAATTGAAGATTTAGTTCCATTGATTCAAGAAGAGTTAAATATTAAAAATATCGTATTTGTAGATGACTTAAATGAATACATGAACTTATCAGTTAAACCAAACTTTAAAGTTGTTGGTAAAGTATTTGGACCACTAATAAAAGAATTCCAAACTAAGTTAGAGGAACTAGATGGTGATTCAATTTCTAAACTACAAAAAGGTGAAGCAATCACTATGAATATTGGTGGAGAAGATAAAGAAATCACTTCTGAAATGGTTGAAGTAAGAATTTCTTCTAAAGAAGGATTTAATGTAGGTATGGAAAATAATAACTTTATTATTCTAGAAACTACTTTAACAGATGATTTGATTCTAGAAGGAATTGCACGTGAAATGGTTTCTAAAGTTCAACAATTACGTAAATCTAAAGATTTTAATGTAGCAGATAGAATTACTCTATACTATAATGGTGATGAAATGGTAGATCAATGCGTTAGTGAATTTGCAGAATATATTAAAAACGAAACATTATCACTTGATATAGTTAAGAAAGACAATTTAACAGAAAAATGTGACTTAAATGGTCATGACTGTTCTATTGATGTTGAAAGATAAAAATAAAATTATTGAGAAAGATGAGTATGTCTTTCTCTTTTAATTTGAATGAAAATACTATATAATGATGATAAGGTAGATGATACTTATGAAAAGAATAAAATTTATGTTATTTGGTCTTTTGTTCTTATTAAATATTTGTCTTGTAAGTGCTAAAAGTGAAACATTAGATTCCTTTAAAAATATAGATATAGAAGTAGCTGGTGTTAATAATATAATTGGATATAAAGATGGATATATTTTAACTGAAGATAATAATGGTACTATTTTTTATAGTTATAGTAATGATATGATGTTAGAAAGTACTAAAACATTAGAAGATTTAAGTAAAGCTAAAGTTATTAATTTTGGTGATTGTTTTTTGGTAGTAGGAGTTAGTTCTAATACATTAAAAAGTTATCTTCTAGATAGTAATTTAAAAGTACTAAAGCAAAAAGATACTTCTTATTTTATACAAGAATCAAGTGAAATTAATTTATATAGTTATGAAAATAAAATATATGTAATGTTAACTTATGATGAAAATTTAATTAGTAGTAGTATTTATGACATTGATAATGAATTAGAAATAAAAGAAAATAAATTTAGTTCATATAATGCGGATAATTTGAAGAAAATATTAAAAAGTGATTATTATTTGATACATAATAATGACAAAGAAGATAATGGAAGAATTACTCATTATAATAGTTCTACTTATTTAAATGATAAGAGTATTTTAGTAGGAACTACAAGTAATTTAAGTTATGATGAAGTTTTGGAAATGGATGAAAAAGCTGTTATTACAATTCTTGATAATAAAGGTAATATAGTAAGTGAACTAGTTAATGATGAATATACATCTTTTAAAGATGTGCTGATTGTTAAGAATAAAATTGTTGCTTTAGGTAGTAAAAGTCAAAGTTATGAAAATGCATTGATTATTTTTGATAGTACAGGAAAAGTATTAGAAGTAATAATGTTAGATAATACTAACGAAAGTTTAAGTTTAAAAAAACTTTCTAATAAAGTAATTCTTTTAGACGAAAATAAAATGTATAGTTATAGTTTTGATGTTAATATTTATAAGGAAGAAGATACTTTTGGAAGTATAGATTTTAATAGTGTAGTTAGTCCTTACGATATAGTTAAAATAAATGTAGTTCCTAATTCTGGTTATAAAGTAAAAGATATATTAGTTAGAGATAGTCAGGGGAATCGTATTAGTGTTGTAAATAATGAATTTGTAATGCCTTCAAATGATGTTTTTATTAGTGTAAATTATGAAGAGCTTGTAACAAATCCAGAAACGTTAGATATAATTACGATTGTAGTACCTGTTTTGTTTATAGGAATTATAGTATTCTATCGTTTATATAAAAAGATGATTTGGTTAAAATAATAGTAGAAAACTTTTTACTATTATTTTTTTTATTTATATTATATAATTAAAGAAGAATAGGGTGATTGTGATGCCAGAAAATAGAGATAATAATTTTAATCGAAATAATGATTTTAGTAATGATATTCCAAAGTTAAATAATGAAGCAATAGAAATGCCTAGAGTTAATGAGGTTAATCAACAAGAAAATAAACCTATTATTGAAATACCTCAAGCTTATTATGATAAATTAGCAAAAGAGCAACAAGAAAAGATGGAAGCAGAGAGGGCTACACAAGAATTAAAAGCAGAGACAGCTGAGGCGTTTAATGAAACTGGTAAATTTTTGTCATTTGTAATTTTAAATGCAATTGTTATTTTTGTTTTATTTTATATTACTTTAAATTATTTTAAATATGCAATTTTAGGCGTTCCAGCAATAATTTTTATATTAACTATTGTTAAGGCTTTTAAAGAAAAAGAAAAAAGTGCTTATCCTTCTACTGTATTAGCTGGAGGTATGGTAGTTGCTATGGTAACTTTTATTTTATCGATGGTTCAAGAAGATAAAAATGATTTATGGATGAATTATACGATAGTATCGGCAGGATTAGGCTTCTTAGGTATGATGGCAAGTAGTATAATTACTAATGTTATAAGTGCTCCTAAAGATATTACAGCTGTTAAAGGAATTGGATATATACTATATTTTGTTTTATTAATAGGAGCTCCTATTTATGCTTTTCAGCATTATAGAGAGGAAATATATAAGTATTTCTTTAATGAACAAGTTGAAGTAGAAGCTGAAACAGAAACAGAATTTATCTTAAAAACATTAAAAAATAGATATGGTATAGAGTTTAATTGTGGAATATATGCTACTCCAGCTGATGAAGCAGCAAAGAAATTAACTTATGGTAAATATAAATCACAATTAGATCAATTTAATCGTAGATATACAGAAAGAATTTGTCAGGATTCTCAAAAAAGGGATATACTAGTTCAATCAAAAACATATAGTGATGATGAAGTTCAATATATTGTTATAGATAATTATATTGATGTTTTATTTTTAAATAAAGTTAAAGAGAACTTAGTTAAAGAGTTATCTAGTGTTTCTTCAGCTTCATCAGTAATGACTTATTTGTATCCAAAAGAAAATTGTACTTTCTATGGGGATTGTGTAGATATTCAAGATTATTTTGATAGATATGATAAGGAAACAAGTGTGGAAAGTCAGTTTAAAGTAAGTACTGCTCTTAATTTTGAAAAAGAATTAAATTTAAAACCACTAGATTATGTAAATAGTCATCAATATAAATATGTTTTAAAGATAGTTGGTACTTATAATAGTTCAATAACAGATTATTCACTTATTATAAATAATATTTTAAATAAATTAAATTCATTAGGATATAAAAATACTTTAGGATATGAAATAACATTATTATCTACGCAAGATTCAGGTGAAACAGAACAAGTAGTTTATAAAGTTAAAGGTGAATCTAATACAGAGCAGAGTTTTAATAATCCCGAAATATTAAATATTAGTGCAAATAAATAAAAAGATTTCCACCTTAGTTAAGGTGGAATTTTAATAGTGAGAGTGATGTTATGTTAAAACAGTTGATGATTATTTTTAAGATAGATAAAACTATATTGGGAAATCAGACTATTAATAGTTTTAAGAAGATTCCTTGGATTGGGAATATGTTTGATGATAATTCTTATACGGATAAATTGTTGGTTAATATATTTGCTTTTATAGGTTTATTACAGCAATTATTTAAATTAATAGGTCTTAATTTTTTATTAACTGTTGTTTTATTAATGGTTCCTTTGATGATAAAAGAAATATTTCACGTATCTATATATACTGGATTTCTTTTTATGGTGCCGTTATTGGTGTTTTTTACAACGAAAACCTTTAAAGCAACAGAAAGTAAATATAATAATGTTTATTTATTAAAATTAAATGCTAAAGATTATTGTGTAGTAGAAATGCTAAAGTATTTAATATTTAATGTTATTATTCTTCTTTTACCATTGTATTTGGTTCTTTTTATGGAATATAATAATTGGATATTTTTGCTTATCATATTGTATTATGTAATACTTTATATAGTTATGAACTTATTAATGTTGTATGTCTATGATAAAACAGATTTGATTATAATGAATGTTAATTTAATATATTATTCTCTTATAGGTATATTAATTGGATTTCCTATAGTTTTAGGATTCTTGGGAATTTCATTAAGTTATAAAGCACTTCTTTTAGTAAGTTTTATTTCTTTAATATTGGGTGTTTTTTTAACAATATGGTTAGTAAAGACTACTTCAATAGATAGATTATATAAAAGAAGATTTAGTTCTTTTGCAAATATTATAGATGATAAAGCGAATTATTTAGTTAACTATAGGAAAGAATTTAAAATTGATCGAGTTATTAATAAGAAATACAAAGATAAAAAAGATTATAAGTATTTTAATGATTTGTTTATAGATAGACATCATGGTATTTTGTATAAACATGCTTATATGTTTGGATTTGTTTTCTTAGTTATGTTTTTTATTTTGTTATTTTTCATTAGTATGGACTCAAATATTAAAGAAGTAATAATTGAACTATTAACTAAGAGATTTGTATTATTTTTATTTGTATTACTTGTGATAAATTGTGGACCTTCTATTACACAAGCGATGTATTATCATTGTGATCAAGCGATGTTAAGATATAATTTTTATAAAGATAAAAAGACGATAATAGATTTGTTCTTTTTTAGGCTTAAGTCAATTATTAAGATTACTTTTATTCCTATCAGTGTTTTAATATTTTCTTTGGTGTTTCTTTATTTATCACTAATCGGTTTTAATTTATTAGATATTATGGGAATTATTATTGGTATTACAATGATGGTAATATTGTTCTCAGTTCATTATTTGGGTGTTTATTATTTATTACAACCTTATACTAATAATATGAAAAATCGAAGTGCAGCATATATGTTTGCTTTTTTGATAACATTCATGATAGTTAGCGAATTTGTTGAAGTTGTTATGCCGACATTTACATTTTCAATTGTTATTTCTCTTATAACTATTGTTTATTTTATGATTGTTATTTTATTGGTTAGAAAATATGCCAGTAAGACTTTTAAAGCTAAGTGATTAGGAGTGGTTTAAATGAAATTAGTATTAGATAATGTTAGTAAAAACTTTGATGAAAAGATGGTTTTAAATAACATTAGTTTTGAATTTGAAATTGGTGAAATATATGGACTTCTTGGGCGAAATGGAGCAGGTAAGACTACTTTATTTAATTGTATTAATAATGATCTTGATTATGATGGTCATATTTATTTAGAAGATAAGGATGAAAAAAAAGATTTAGTTAGTGAAGATATTGGTTATTCCATTGCAGAGCCTTTAGTTCCAGAATTTTTAACTGGTAGAGAATTTTTGGAATTTTTCTTAGAAATAAATGATAGACGTATACAGACTAAGAAAACAGTAGAAGAGTATTTTGATTTAGTTGGAATTGATCGAAAAGATATGGATAAGTTACTTAAAGATTATTCTTTTGGTATGAAAAATAAAATGCAATTGTTAGTAAATATCATTTTAGATTCGAAGATAATTCTATTAGATGAACCTTTAACTAGTTTGGATGTTGTAGCAGCAGAAGAAATGAAAAATTTACTTAAGAAGTTAAAAAAAGAACATATTCTTATATTTTCAACACATATTATGGAATTAGCCTTAGATTTATGTGATGAAATCGTTATTTTAAATAATGGTGCATTAAATCTTGTTAGTGAAAAAAAGCTAGATAAAAAACATATAATAGAAATCTTGAAAAGTGAAGAGTAGATGTAGATAATATTAATATCCTATATTTTTTAATAAAAAAAGTTGATTAAATCAACTTTTTATTTTGTGAAGTCTTGTTCTTTAAAAAATTCTTCGAATGGAATATTTAAGGCTTTACTTATTGAAGCAATAACAGCAATAGAAAATGTTTGTTGAACCTTTTTACTTTCAATGTTAGCTATTAGAGATAGAGAAACATCACAAAGCTCTGCAAGTTTTTCTTGAGTTATTCTTCCGTATTCATCTGCATATTTGGAATTATTATGAATTCTAAAATACTTAACATTTTTGGAAATGTTAGAGTATATTTTATTTACTTCTTCGTCAGTTATCATAAATATCGACCCCTATTAAATATTTATATAAACATTTGAACTATTCTTACTTATATTCTAATATCAGTATTGATAATATTCAATACATATAAATACTTCTTTTTTTAGACAATTCACTTAAATTTATACTAAATTTAAGATTAAAGTGCCATTGATTATTAATAGAATATTATTCTACAAATAGTCAATAAAGGAGACTTATACTATGGAGTAAAATTTATTGTAGATAAAGATAATAACATATTTGAATAAAGGTAGTAAGAATTAATCTTATATGTATTGAGAACTTGTTATTAAATATAATGATTTTAGGAGAGCAATAAGTCTTAAGATAGTGGAAAATATAAAAAAAAGTTATCTTTTTGAGTGTGCTTATGTTTTCATTGGTAGTGCTTATTTTAGTGTTAGATAAGAGAAGAAAAAATATTAAAGCAATTGTCCTTATTACTCTTTGCATATAGCATATGATGGCTTTTTCATTAAATTCTTGATTTAAAGGATTACATAATCTATAATTAAAATAGATAGTTAGGTGAGAAGATTATGATTTATTTAGATTATTCAGCAACAACACCAGTTTCATATGATGTACTTGAAAGTTATAATAAAGCTACTAGAGATTACATGGGAAATGCAAATTCAATACATGCTTTAGGAGTAAAATCTAAAGTTTTACTTAATAGTGCAACTAAACAAATATGTGAGTTGTTTAATATACAAGAAGAAGAATTAATATTTACAAGTGGAGCAACAGAAAGTAATAATATGGCTTTAAAGGGAGTAGGTCTTGCTTATTCTTCAAGGGGAAAACATATTATTGTATCGAAGTTAGAACATCCTTCTATTTATAAAGTTTGTGATTTTTTAGAAACTCAAGGATATGAAATCAGTTATGTAAATAATGATTCTGAAGGTTTAATTGATTTTGAAGATTTAAAAAATAAAATAAGAAAAGATACAATACTAGTAAGTATATGTGCTGTTAATAGTGAAGTTGGAATAAGACAGCCTTTAAAAACTATAAGACAAATTATTAAGAAAGAAAATCCTGATACATTATTCCATAGTGATATGACACAAGCAATCGGTAAGATACCAGTATGTATGCATGATGTAGATATGGCTTCAATGAGTGGTCATAAGATATTTGGACCTAAGGGAATTGGTTTCTTATATAAAAATAGTAAAGTAAGAATGATACCTTTAATACATGGTAGTGGGAAGTTTAATGATTTAAGAAGTGGAACTCCACCATTACCTTTGATTGTAGCATTATCAAAAGCTTGTAGAATTGCTTTAACTGACTTAGAAAAAAGAGAAGCAAGTGTAAAAAAATTAAATGATAAGATATGTTTAGAATTAGAAAAGTATGATGGTGTTACATTAAATAAGACTAAATATTCTATTCCACATATTTTAAATATTAGTTTTGATAATGTTAGACCAGAAACTTTTATTCATTCTATGGAAGATGATGAAGTTTATATTAGTACAAATACGGCTTGTTCATCAGGAGATCTAAGTACTTCTGTTATGGCAATATATAATGATAAAAGAAGAGCTATGTCAACGATTAGGATAAGTCTTAGTTATGTTACAACTAATGAAGAAATCAGTAAGTTTTTAAATCTATTTAAAATGAAATATAATCAACTAAATAATTTAATGAAGGATGGTAAATAATGAAGAGAATTCTAATGTTATTAGCTATGTCTTTATTGTTATGTAGTTGTGGAGATACTAAGACCGATGATTCTTTAAATAAGAATAATCCAATAGGTGGTAATAGTGGAGAAATTACTTGTATAAAGATGAAAGACTTAGTTAAAGATGAAGATGCTATATTAATAGACGTGAGAACGGAAAGCGAGTACAATGAAAATCATTTAGATGGAGCGATTAATTTAAATTATGAAACAATAGAGAAGACGATTGTAACGAAGGTTAAAGAAAAAGATAAACCGATAGTTGTTTATTGTCGTAGTGGACAAAGAAGTTCTGTTGCGAAATCTAAGTTAGTAGAGCTTGGTTATACTAATGTTTATGATTTAGGAAGTATTGAAAATTGTACAAAATAGTAAAAATGCTTTTTTGATATAAAAAAATGTTAAAAAAAGAATTTTGCCTTTAAGCAAAATTCTTGAAAAGAGGTTCAAATTATTAATTTGAGCTTTTTTTGATTGGAAAAATAAAAGTTTGGTTATTTTACATGTAGTCTGTAATGTGCTATTTTTTGATTGATACATTTGATGAAAGTGACTTTCTTGTTCAGGGGGATTTGGTTTTATAACTGAAAGTGAGCAAGAGGAGGTGATTTTATGAGTACTTTGGAAAGCTTTTTCAAAAATATCATAATAATCATATTACTTGTTATTGTGATTCTTTTGTTGTTTAAATAAAAGAAAAATTCTGATTATAAAAATAATCAGAAACACAAATAATGAAAGTCATTTGGTCAAACATCAAATGTATCATTTTTTATTAAATGATATGTACTTTCTTGAGTTAATTATATCTTAATAATTTATGAATTACAATTGATTTTTAAACATTTACACTATAACCTTTTTTCTTCATGTAATATTTTCTTAGAAAATCAACTGGAATTACAGATAAAGATAGTAATAATACTATAGCAAATTCGAATGCTGTAAGACCATAAGTTCTAAATAAGTCTCCACCATGATATATAAGGTATACTTGAACAGTACAAATAAATATTATAGTTATTAAGAAGACAATATTTTCTTTTAAATGAGCTAGGAGATTCAATCTGTTAGTACGAGCATTAAATGCATTGCAGACACCAATAAATATAAACAAAGCAAAGTAGGCAGTCATTAAATATTTATTATCCTTTGCTGGACGAATTAGAGTTTTGAAAATAGGTAGTTTCAAGAATAAAATACATAAAATAGCAGAATAAATACCTGTAAATATTACTTGACTATACATATAATGATTCATAATAGGTTCATCACGTTTTTTAGGTGGTTCTTGCATTGTTTCTTTAAGTGGAGGTTCAAAAGAGAATGCTAAAGCAGCAAAACTATCCATTATCATATTTATCCATAACATTTGAATAATTGTAATAGGTGTATTGACTCCAATAAATGGACCAATGATGGATAAAAATAAGGCACACATATTACATGTTAGTTGGTAAATAATAAATTTTCTGATACTTTTGAAGATTGTTCTACCATAAAGAATTGCTTTACTTATAGAAAGAATATTATCATCTAATATTACAATATCAGCTGCTTCTTTACTTACTTCAGTTCCGCTTCCCATAGCAAAACCGACATTTGCTTTTTTTAGAGCTGGAGCATCATTTACACCATCACCAGTCATACCTACTACTTGATTCATGCTTTGAATTACTTTTACTAGACGACTCTTATCTTGTGGTAAAGCACGAGCAACAATACGTAGATTAGGAATGATACGTACTAATTCATCATCAGTAAGTTTTTGTAATTCTTGACTTGTTATTACTAAGTCATTTTTTGATGTAATAAGTTGACATTCTTTACCAATAGCATAGGCTGTGTCAGGGTGGTCGCCAGTAATCATAATAATATTAATACCAGCATTTTTGATATTTTCTATCCCTTCTATAGTCGTATCTCGAAGTTCATCTCTAATACAAACAAGTCCGATAAAAACGAAATTTTTAAAGTTATTTTCATCAAAATTATCTTTCGTATAAGCTAAGGAGATGACTCTGTTACCTTGAGATGTGAGTTTACTTATTTCATTTTTTATATTCTCAGAATAAAGAAGAAATTTTTCAATGCCATCTGATGTTAGATACTTAGTACAATATGGTAAGATACGTTCGCTAGCCCCTTTAATATAAGTTACTTGTTCATTGTTTTCTAAAATAGTTACTGCGGAGTATTTGTTTTTACTATCAAAAGGTATTTCTTTTATTTTTGTAATATTAATATTTTCTTTAGGAATGAATGAGAGAAGACTTCGATCTGTAGAGTTACCACCAATTACTTCATTTGAATCGTTATACATAGCAGAATTATTTATTGCAGCAGCTTTATAAAATTTATCATAATATTTAGGTCTGTTTTTTATTTCATTTGATTTATGCATGCTATTTAGATTACCATCTATAATATTCGTTACTTCTAGTTTGCCTTTCGTTAAAGTACCAGTTTTATCTGTTAGAAGATAATTTAAGCTACCTGTCGTTTCGATGCCAGTAAGACGTCTAACTAATACATTACTTTTTAGCATACGTTTCATGTTACTTGAAAGAACTAGAGTTATCATCATCGGAAGTCCTTCTGGTACAGCAACAACGATTATTGTAACGCTTAATGTTAAAGAGTATATTAGATGGTCCATCATAACTGGAAAGTTTGTTAAAGTGTCTAATATAGCTTGTAGCTCCCAGTTGTTAGCAATAACTATAACAGAAAAAAGGTAAGATATAGTTACTAGAAAAGCTCCAATATATCCGATTTTACTAATTACTTTAGCTAAACCAGTAAGACGCATTTTTAAAGGACTTATAGGTTCAGTACTTTGGATTTCTTCCGCTAGATTTCCATATAAAGATTTGCTACCTACTTTAGTAACAAGCATTTTAGCAATACCAGAATAGACAACACTTCCTCTAAATACTTCATTATTTTCATTAATATTATGTTCACTTGTTGTAGCAATTTTTTTAGCTTCTTTTGATTCTCCATTTAAAGATGATTCGTCAACACTTAGATTCCCTTCAATAAGATACCCATCGGCGGGGATTTTGTCACCACTAGATAATAGGACAACGTCGGTTACTACAACATCATCAATAGGAATTACTTTTACAACATTGTCTCTCAATACTTTAACAGTAATTTTACTTGACTCTTCTTGAAGACGAGTGAAAGCTGCTTCACTACCATATTCACTTATTGTAGAAATGAATGTGGATAAGAAGACAGCAATTAGGATACCTAAAGTTTCAAACCAATCAAAATCTTTAAATAAAAAGACAATTTTAATTGCTAAAGCTATAAGTAAAATACGAATAATAGGATCAGAAAAAGATTCTACAAGTAATTTTAAAAATCCGTTTTTATTTTTTTTACTAAGTGAGTTACTTCCATATTTTTCTCTTAAAAATTCTACATCTTTAGACTTTATTCCATAGTGCTTCATTGTATTACTTGTCCTCCTTACTAAAAGATATGAGATGTTAGAGAAAATATTCCAAGTTATTACTTTTGTTGACAATTATGAAGTAGTCATTTAAGATGTAAATAGAAGAGTAGTGATTTATATGAAGTTAAAAGTTAAAATAAGAAGAGAAGATAGGCAATCTTTGCTACCGAGTTTGGTTGCTACAGTAATATTTGGGAGTATAGGGATTGCTTGTTTAGTTGGAATTGTGCATTTTGTTTTAAATTTCAATTTAGAATATTTTATCGAAGTATTTTCTGCGGAAGGTATGGTGATGACAATTGTGTTTGCACTTGGAATGGTAGGATTGTATCTTGTTTATTTGTTGCTTAAATTTCCTGGCAAGTATGTAGGAGTTTTAAAAAAGAAAGAAAATATATCTTATAAGGATAATACTATTTGGCAGATGGAATTTATAGTTAAAGGTGAAGAAGGGAAATCTGTTACGTTGTTTTGTTACACAGATAAAGAGAATGAACTTGAGGTTGGAAAAGAGTACGTTGTTCTGTTAAAAGAGTATAGTTGGAGGATAAAAAGCATTGGAGATAAAGTAGAAGGTAGAGAATATAAGTTAGTTAAAGAACCTTCTCTAAAGATAGTCTTTTATTTATTTTTCTTTATCTTTGGTTCTGGTGTATTATTTTTATTATTTAAAATACTTTATGATATAGAAAAAGGTAATGATTATTTAATAAATATTTTACCTATAGTTATTTGTGGAGCAATTTTATTTTATATTTATTTGGTTTATAGGTCTTGCTATTATGATGAGTCTTCAAAAGATGAACAAAATGATGAAGGAAAAAAAGAAAATAATATTTATATTGATGGAGTTAGATGTAAAAGAATTTTACAAAATAGTAAAACTTTAAAAAGTAAAGGAAAAGCTCCAAATTTATTTATGAGAATGTTTCCAGTAGTATTATATAAGTATGTAATTAGTTTTTTTATTGGATTATTTTTCTTTAATATTGTAAGTGTTAGTTTAGGAGCATATGGCTTCTTTGAATTGTTGTGGATAAATAGAAATTTTTATTTTTGCTGGTTTATAATGGTTTTTGTATGTGGGATAATAAATTTATTATTTGTTATGGCTCCTTATATTAAGAATGACAAAAAATTAATTAACAAGTTTAATCTTTTTGTAGATGATAATAAATTTGAAATTAAAGATTTACATGGATTTAGAATTTTTAGTCCTGATAGAAATATGGATATGGAAAAATATTATATTGTAGATAATAAAAAATTAATTTATAAAATAGATGTTGGAGGTATATTTAAGAATAAATATATAATGTCTGATCATTTATCTAATAAAATTGGTGAAATAAAAAGAAAATCTTTTAGGACTGGTGATTTATATTTAGTTAGACTAATTAATAGAGAAGTGTTTGGATTCCGAAAGAAGATAACATCTGATAATAATTATATTTATGAAGTATTAGGAAGAGATTATGAGGTTATATATGATGGAAATGTAGCTACTAATTTAATAATAGATATTAAGGATAATAAAAAAATAGCTACTATAAAAGCTAAAGAAGATAAAAATAATACTTATGTAATAGGAGATTCAGAAGTCATTTTAGGTGATGATGTAATTAATGATGAGGAGATTATGGCTTTATCATTATGTATTACAATTGAAAAAAATCGTTTTAATATCTAAATTATCTCAGAAAAAAGGGGTCAAAATTTGTATAAATAGTTAATGTTTGATAAACTTAAGGTAGTTAGGGATTAAGGTTTGGATATGAAATTAAGTAAAGATATGTGTGAAATGGCGCTTAGTAATGACAGTATTTGTAGTATTTTTAATGAAGATTATGTTGTTTTAAGAAAAACTATGCCTGTTACAGATGATAAGTTAAATTGGTATATAAGTAGTATAAGAAAATTAAAAAGTAGTGGTGTAAATATTGCAACTATAATTGATTATAAGTTATTTCCAGAAACTACAAGAACATATAAAGTTGGCAGTTATACAGAGGGAATTTTTTTAGAGGAAAGAGCAAAAGGTAAAGCTTTTGATAGTCGTTCTATTTATTTGCGTACAACAAAAGATTATGACTTTAACGAAGTTGCGTGTATGTATTTAAAAATGCTTAAAGATTATATAGAAGAATTAGAATTACGCGCTGCTTCTTCGCAAGATATCTATGATAAGTTAGTTAATGATTGTTTAAGTATTCAGATTGCTGGGTTACAAATCGATCCTAAGCCTTTAAATTTCTTTTTTGATTCAAAAGTTGGCTATACCGTAATTGATGTTATTGGAGGAGATAATAAATCGAATAATAGATTGTCCGAATATTTTCCTCAACATATGATGTCTATTGTATTTGGTTATGGTAAACCTAGTATGTCTGTCGAGTTTAAAGATCTCTCTATAATGCCACCAGAAATGGCTGATAGGTTGGTAACTGCAGGTAAGACTTTAGAAGCTAAAATAGCATTATCTTTGAGAAAATATGGATTTAGTGATGAAGAAATTGCTTTAGCTATTAGTGGTAATAGATTTAGATATGAAAATAAATTACAAACTGTTGAAATAGATGATATAGAAGAATATATTGCTAAGAAATTTAGTGAAGAAAAGGATAAACAAAATATAAATAAAAATACATGCAATAATAATGAGAGATTTGTTATTAGTTGTTAGTTAATAAATACTAGTTTAATAGATAAGGTTGACAATATTAAAAAATAGGTTTAATATTTAGGTAGTTCGTTGACGAAGAACACGATTATTAAGATACTTTATTAAAGAGAGTTCATGGTTGGTGGAAATGAATATAAGCCTTAATAGTTACTATCTTCTGAGAGGTTTAATAAAACCCGGTTAAAGACCGTTATCTAAATTAAGTTAAATTAAGGATGGTACCGCATTATTTGCTCCTTGCAAATAATGTGGTTTTTTAATTTTTAGGGAGTTGATGAAATGGATCGAACCGAGGAAATAGAAAATTTAAAAAAAGAAATATTTTCATTAAAAATGCAAATGGCAATGAAGAAAATGTCTAAAGATGAACTATTAGAATTATCAGAGACTGCTCAAATATTACAAAGAAAAATGGAAGCTTTGATGAGTGAGGTTGAGAATTCTAATGGACAAGTAGGATTTGCTTTTACAGATTTAATGGATGTTACAGAGTTAGAAGTTAAGAAAGGAAGATAAATTATGGTAAATTTTAAAGAAAATGAAGAATTAAATGTTTTAAATCATAGTTGTGCCCATTTACTTGCTCAAGCAGTTAAACACTTATATCCACAAGCTAAGTTTTGGGTAGGACCTGTAGTAGAAGAGGGATTTTACTATGATATTGATTTAGGAGAAGAAAAAATAACTGAAGAAGATTTAGAAAAAATTGAAAGAGAAATGAAAAAATGTTCTAAATCAGCTAAAAATATAATAAGAAGAGAACTTTCTAAAGAAGAAGCTTTAGAAATGTTTGGGGATGATGAGTATAAGGTTGATTTAATCTCAAGAATGGATGAAGATACAACGACTATTACTTGTTATTCACAAGGAGATTTTACTGATCTTTGTCGTGGACCACATATGAGTAATACTAAAGAAATTAAAAATTTTAAATTAATTAAATTTAGTGGTGCTTATTGGAAGGGCGACGCTAATAATAAAATGCTTCAAAGAATCTATGGTGTTTGTTTTCCAACTGCTGAAGAATTAGAAGCACATTTAAAAGAATTAGAAGAAATGAAACTGAGAGATCATCGTAAGATTGGTAAAGACTTAGAAATATTTATGATAAGTGATTTAGTTGGTAAGGGTCTTCCAATGTATTTACCTAATGGTTATATTATGTGGGAGTTACTTGAAAACTATATTAAAGGTAAAGAGAGAAAATTAGGATATCAACATGTTTTAACTCCACCACTTGGTAATGTAGAACTTTATAAGACTTCAGGACACTGGGATCATTATAAAGATAATATGTTCCCTAAAATGGAAGTTGAAGGAGAAGAGTTTGTACTTCGTCCAATGAATTGTCCACATCATATGATGGTTTATAGTAATAACGTACATTCTTATAGAGACTTACCTATTAGAATTGGTGAAATTGCAAGAGATTGTCGTTTTGAAAGTAGTGGATCATTAAAAGGTATTGAAAGAGTTAGAACTTTCTGTCAAAATGATGCTCACTTATTTGTTACTCCAGAACAAATAGAAGCAGAATTCTCTTCAGTAGTTAATTTAATACTAGATGTATACAAAGAATTAGATATTAAGAATTTTAGATTTGAATTATCTTTAAGAGATCCTCTTGATAAAGTTAAATATTATCCAGATGATGAAATGTGGAATAATGCAGAAACTACTTTAAGAAATGTATTAAATGATTTAGGGTATGATTATGTAGAGAAGATTGGTGAAGCAGCATTCTATGGGCCAAAACTTGATGTTCAAGTTAAACCAGCTGTTGGACCTGAATATACATTATCTACTTGTCAATTAGATTTCTGTTTACCCATGCGTTTTGACTTAGGTTATATTGATAGTGATGGAAATAAAAAGACTCCTGTAGTACTACATAGAGCAGTATTTGGAAGTATTGATAGATTTATGGCTTATTATTTAGAAGAAACTAAAGGATACTTGCCAGTTTGGTTAGCTCCAAAACAAATTGAAGTTGTACCAGTTAATATCCAATACCATGAAGAATATGCAAGAGAAGTTTATAATAAGTTACTTGAAGCAGGCTATAGAGTAGAACTAGATGATAGAAATGAAAAACTTGGTTATAAATTAAGAGAGTCTGTTATTAAAAAAGTTCCTTATATGTTAATACTTGGTCAAAAAGAAGTAGATGATAAAACTATTTCTTATAGAAGAGCTGGTAGTGAGGAAACTACAACTGTAACTATGGAAGAGTTTATAGAGTTAATCAATTCAGATATTCAAAATAAAACAAGATATGACAAGTAAAAAACATTCATGTTTTGTAAATATGGAATAATTAATAAGACTAATTTTATCTAAAAATAAAATTAGTCTTTTAATTTTATTCAATTTATAAAAAAGTAAAAAATGTGGTTGATATGTAAAATTTAATATAGTATACTTATATCATAGAATATGACACAAAATATAATACAAAGAATATTTTAATTTATGATTACTTCACAAAAATAGAAAACATTTATTACAAGTATGAAAAATTATAAAATATGTTAGTTATACTTGTGAAAATATGATGGAGGTTGTAATGAAAAGTAAATGTAGTATAAGTCTTGTTGTTTTTGCCTTGTTGTTATTTTTTTGGGGATTAGGAATAGTTGGAGCTAATGAGAAGCCAGATTTTGAGATTAAAATAAAATCAAATGGTGCAATTACTTATCAATCATTAGGAATCCAAGGTGGTGTAATACCATGGGGAACTGAAAAGTTTGCGGTGACTATTGATGGTGGTGAAACAGAATATATTATTTATTGTTTAAATAATGATTTGGATACGAACTATGATCTTTTAAATAAGAACTTGACTGATTTCAATCACTTATATAGAGAAGAAAGTATTAGAAAAATATTGTACTATGGATTTGGGGGCCCTGGTTACAGTACAGCGGATAAAGACAAATTGATGAATGATCCTAATTATAAGATTTGGATGCCAATAGATGGCGATTGGATTGCTGATCAATGGTCAGATGATATGGTTTATACTTTAACACATTTAGCAATAAGTTATGCTTATTATCATGATGTATTGAGTTATAGTGAAGAAGAAGCATCAGACAGAGCTTTCTATATGGTTGCTGAATCTTACTTGGATAGTCCTGAAGGAACAAGAGCAAAAAGTGTTGCTAAAATGTGGTATGATATGTTGGTAGCTAAACCAAGTTTTGGAATTAGCTTATCATCTGAAAATAATGTTTCTATAACTTATCTTAATTCAAGTGCAGAAAAACCATTAAGTATTAATTTTAATGAAAAAATTACTGTTAGTGGAAATAACGTAGCAAATGGTGGAAGAATCGAATTTGTAGTTCCAGCAAATGTTAAATGTACTGTTACAGGAAATGCTGATGGTGCGACTGCACCTGGAAGTTACAATGAAGGTACAAAGTTAACAGTGGGTAGTGGACAAAGCTTTTACTTTAGTTTAATTGCTGCTGTTGATCATGTTGAAAATTTACATATTGATTTTTATGAAAATTATAGTGCATTTCATGTAGATGGTGGAGAAACTGATGAATCTGATTATCAAGATTTAGCAGGTATTTATCCTTCAGGTAATAGACCTTTAGCTATTGAATTGAAGTTTGCTGGTCCTTATGACTACACTAACCCTGAAACTGGAGCATTCTTATCTTATTTTGCTATAATATTAGGAGTGTCTTTTGCCAGTGCTTTGATTGTTGTAGCAATGAAAAACAAAAAATTTAACAAGATATAAGAAAAAAACATTTATCAGAAGAATAAGGTCAAACTTATTCTTTTTTTCTTATATAAAGCAATTGTTATATATGAAAATAAAAATACTTATGATATAATTTTAATAGAATAAGGGGAGTGTTCTGCTTATGAAGATAATGTTAATGGATGCAACAAAATTAGTTAATTTAGTTCTACCTAATAAAGTTTTTGGTAACTATTGGATAGTAAACTCAGAAAAAGAAAACTTAGTTGGTGTAGAAGCTGTAGATAACAATTGGGTTTTGAAAAGTAATAGTGAAGTTAAGGTATATAGAAATGGATCTATTATAGATGAAGTAATTTTAGAGTATGAAAAGTTTTACATTATAAAGAATATTTTATTAGGAAATAGTTATATTATCTATACATGTCCTTTGTATGATCCTAATGTACTACAACTTAACATATCTTTGAATAGTGAACAAAATCCTACTTGGTATATAGGTAACAATGGGTCGCAAGATCAAATATCAAATTATCCAAATATAATTTCTTATGAACAACCTGGAATAAATAAGAACCAATTAATGTTAACATTAAATAATGGAAAGTATACTGTTACTAATTTAAATCCAGATATTCCAATGTATATTAATGGTGTATTATATCAGAAGAGTGATTTAGTTTATGGAGATACAATTTTTATTTTGGGTCTTAAATTATCAATTGTAAAAGATATATTTTATATTAACAATCCTAATAAACTTATTAGATTTGATTCGCAATGGTTTAATGTACGTCAGTTGCCTAAATTAGATTTTAGTATAATATCAGATGAACCAGATCCTGTTATTGAAATGTATAAAAAGGAAGATTATTTCTTAAAACCTCCAAGATTTGATGAGAGAATAGAAGAGAAAGAATTAGTTATAGATCCACCTCCTAATAGTCAAAAGCAAGAAGAAATGCCTGCTATATTCCAAATGGGTTCCATGATGATGATGGGTATGACTTCAATGATGACTGGTGTTACAACGTTTATAAGTGTTTTAAATGGAACAATGCAACTTAGTCAAGCTTTGCCTTCTATTTTAACAACTTTAGCAATGTTAATATGTATGATGATACTTCCATCAGTAAGTAGAATGTATACAAAACATAGAAAAAAAGTTTATGAAAGAAAAAGACAGGCTACTTATAGTATGTATGTTAATAAAAAAAGAGAAGAATTCTTAACTGAAATGAAAAAAGAACAACAAATTTTAGTTGAGAAATATATACCATTAAAAGAAGTTGGAGATATTATTCTTTATAAAAAACGTAATTTATGGGAGAAGAATATTGGTGATTATGATTTCTTGACGATTAGATTGGGTATTGGAGCTATACCACCTTTCTTTAAAGTTAATTATCCAGACGAACATTTTTCAATGGATGATGAAGATAATTTGATGGGATATTTAAGAGAACTTGAAAAAGAGACGAGTATGTTAGAAAATGTTCCTGTTACGTATTCATTGGTTGATAAATATATTACTGCAGTTATAGGTTCAAAGAATGTAACAGATCCTTTCTTAAGAGGAATATTATTACAAATATTTGCTTATCATGGATATGATGCTTTGAAAGTTTGTGTGTTTACAAATAATTCTAATGCTAAATTCTGGGAAGATATTAAAGATTGTCCATACTTTTGGGATGATAATAGAACAATAAGATTCTTTGGTACTAATAGTGATGAGATAAATCAAATTAGTTCTTATTTTGAAGAATTGTTGTCGTCTGTAAGAGATGCTAATTCTGAAAATAAAGGTAGTGAAGGGAAAGAGACTACTAAGTTAGGAATTAGATATTTAATTATTACAGATGATATAAATATGGTAAGAAATGTAAGTATTATTCATTCTTTGATAACTTCAACAGAGTATCTAGGAATAAGTTTATTAATATTTACAGAAAGATTAAATTCTTTACCTAATGAAGTTGAACATTTTATTAGTGTTGATGAAAGAACGGGTGGAGTCTTTGAAAGAGTTTTAACGGATAGTAAGAGAATTAATTTTGTACCAGATTTTATGTATGGTTCATTAGAAAAATATACTTATGTTGTATCTAATATTCCAATAGCTATTAATGGTGGTAAGTTTCAATTACCTGCAACTTATACTTTCTTGGAGATGTATAATGTGTCTAATGTTAATCAATTAAATGCTTTAGCGAGGTGGAAAGATAGTGATCCAATAAAAACGCTGGCAGCTCCGATTGGAATTAATGAATATGGAGATTTGTTTAAGTTGGATTTACATGAAAAAGCACATGGACCACATGGCTTGATTGCTGGTATGACAGGTTCAGGTAAGTCAGAATTTATTATTTCATTCATTTTAAGTATGGCAGTTAATTATCATCCTGATGAAGTACAATTTGTACTTATAGATTATAAAGGTGGAGGATTAGCTGGAGCTTTTGAAAATAGAGAAACAGGATTGAAGTTGCCACATTTAGCGGGTACTATAACAAACTTAGATGTTAGTGAAATTAATAGAAGTTTGGCATCACTTCAGAGTGAATTAAAGAGACGTCAAGCAGAGTTTAATAAAGCGAGGGATAAAGTAGGAGAATCAACTATTGATATTTATAAGTATCAGAGATTGTATAGAAATGGTCAGGTTGATAAACCTATTGCTCATTTATTTATTATAAGTGACGAATTTGCAGAGTTAAAAGCACAGCAACCTGAGTTTATGAATGAGTTAATTTCAACCTCACGTATTGGACGTTCATTAGGAGTTCACTTAATACTTGCAACACAAAAACCTAGTGGAGTTGTTAATGATCAAATTTGGTCAAACTCTAAGTTTAAAGTATGTTTGAAAGTTCAAGATAGATCAGATAGTCAAGAAATGATAAAGAGACCTGATGCTGCTTCTATAAAAGAAACGGGAAGGTTCTTCTTACAAGTAGGTTATGATGAATTCTTTGCAATGGGACAATCAGCTTGGACAGGTGCTCCTTATTATGAAGCAGATGTAAGAAAGAAGAAAATAGATAATACAATATCTTTTGTTGATAATCTTGGAGCACCATTTAAGTTAGTAGAAGATGGTAAGAATAATATTGTTGGTGTTTTAAAAGGTGAAGAATTACCTAATATAATGAAGTATTTAGTTGACTTATCTAAACAAGAAAATATTAAGGTTAAACAGTTATGGTTAAATGCTTTACCACCGATTATTTATATTGATGGTCTTAAGGAAAAATACGAATACAAGAAAGATGTTTGTGATATCAATCCAGTTATTGGTGAGTACGATGCTCCAGATTTGCAAAAACAAGGATTGCTTACAATGCCAATTACGCAGACAGGAAACTGGATAGTATATGGTATGGCCGATAGTGGTAAAGAAGAAATGATTAATTCTTTTGTTTATTCTTGTATTATGACGTATTCACCACAAGAGCTTAATATGTATTTATTGGACTTTGGTGCTGAAACATTGAAAATGTATCGTAAAGCTCCACAAGTCGGAGATGTTGTTTTACAAAATGATACTGATAAAGTGGCTAATTTATGGAAAATGATTACTGAAAAAATTGCTGCTCGTAAAAAGCTATTCGCTGATTATGGCGGAGACTTTATATCTTATTTTAAAGCAACTGGTAAAATTTTACCGAATATCATAGTAATAATAAATGGTTTTGAATTATATAATGAAAACTTTGGTGATGAAACATTTGATTTACTTACAACGATTACTCGAGATTGTCAGAAGTATGGAGTATATTTTATAATGACATCGACAACTTCAAATGGTATAAGATCGAAGTTAGCTCAATATTTACCAAATCATTTAGTGTTCCAAATGAATGATAAATATGATTATTCAACATTACTAGCAAGAACTAAATTAGAACCTAATAATATAAGTGGTCGTGGTTTAGTTAAACTAGATAGAGTTTATGAATTCCAAGCAGCGGTTCCAACAGAAAAAGATAATTATAATACATTTATTTCTGAGAAAGTTAAAATGGTTTGTAATATGTATACTACTAGTGCACCTAAGATTCCAGTATTACCTGAAATAGTAACGCTTGCTGATGTAACTGAAGCCTTTAAGGGTGTTGATTCAGTTCCAGTAGGTATAGAAAAAGAATCTTTAGCTATTAGAACTTTAGATTTAACTAAGAATACAGTTAATATTATTACAGGTATGGAATTTAATGAGATGAAGATTTTTGGAAATATGTTTATCAAAGAACTTTCTAATTTGCTTGGTAAAGATTGCTATATTTATGATATGGAAAAAATCTATTCTGAATATAGGGATGTTGTAACTTATGCTGATAGAGATATTTTAGAGAATTTTAAAACATTTGGAAAACTTACTTTTGATTCCTTTAATAAATATAAAGAAGCAGGCTTTGATGTTAATGCAATTAGTGATGTATCAGAGAAGGTTTGTGTTATAGTTGGTATCGATAAGTTTAAGACTATGTTAGGAACAGAGTTCGATGGAGCTTTTGGCAGTTTGATTACGATGATAAAAGGAATGCCTAAGTTTCACTTTGTAATAATTGATACAGCTGATAACTTTAAGAAGCGTGAATACGATTCATGGTATAAAGATTCTATATCTGGAACGAAAGGTATCTGGATTGGAAATGGTGTGGGAACACAATATACTATTAAGTCGACTTTACCATCAAGACTTCTTTCTGCTAAATTAGATAAGAACTTCGGTTATTATATTGATGGCAGTACGACAGTGTTAGTTAAGTTTGTTTCCGAAGTTGGCGAAGAAGAAGTTTATGAAACTTTATAAGAAAGTAGCTTAAGTTAAGCTGCTTTTTTGTTTATAAAAATATAAAAATGGCAGAGGATGCAGGAGTTGGACCTATATCATCGGTTTTGGAGACCGTTGTTCTACCATTGTATGATAATCGTTAATTCTAGATTTTTATAATATAAACTAAAAATAGCGATATGTAAAGGAAATATTTCAATTTAAGTGAAGTGTTTCATTGACTTTGAAGTTTATTTAATGTATTATTTTGTTATAAGAGTATAAGAATTAGTTTATGGGGAATTGGTTTAAATAGGTACGCTATTTTATATTCTTAAAATTCGACTGAACGGGGGACTAAGTTATGAATAATAATAATAATAAGGTCTGTGTAGATTTGATTGTACCTAGTATTGAAGAGAGATACAACGTATTTATTCCTGTTAATAAGAAGACTATTGAAATTATATTCTTATTAAATAAAGCTATTAATGATATGACTGATGGGAATTTTCCTATGTTAGATAGTTTGTCATTAATAAATGCTAATGATGGTACTGTTTATGATACTGGAAGTACTTTTTTAGAGAACAATATCTTAAATGGTGCAAAGCTAATTTTATTATAAAAACGAGGAGGTGAGACGATGAATAATTACACTTATACTGAAGCACAAATGGCAGAAGTTATTTCACAATTACAAAGTATTAAAGGCTCTATGGATGGTTTAGCTGAAAATATAAAGACTATTTTAAGAGATAAATTAATGGCTGAAGGTATTGTTGGTTCAACTGCTGATGTATTATTAGAAACTTTTGATGCTGAAGTTGTAAAACCAATTATCGGATATTCTGAAGTAAGTGATGCTTATATTAGCCAAAATCAACAAGTAAAAGATTTAGCTGACGAAACTAGTCGCCAAAATCAACAAATAGCTGGTATGTAAAAAAACAATATAGAGAGGATGATATAGATGAGAGAAACATTTAATGCCGAAGCTGCTAGAACTGCAATCCGTAATGCATCTTCTGAAATCGAAGAATTGATTAGAAAATTCCAAGAATCTCGTGAAGAAGTAAATCAACAAATGGGTGCTAACGTAGCTGTAAGTGCTGCAATGGGTGGACAACTTGGTGAAGCTGCTAAAAGAGCTTTCGAAGCTGGAAGTGCAGTAAACTTTGAAGAATTACGTGCAAAAATGGATAATTTTATAAATAACAGAGTTGAAACTATCGTTAAGAATAGTTTAGAAATGCAAGACGCTGCTCAATCTGTTTACGGAAACTAATAAGATTAATAATTTGTACTGCATATTAGATATGCAGTACATTATAAGTGAAAGATGTTAGTTCATCTTTTATTTATAATGTACTTGGAGTACGGGAGGGTGATATTATGGATTTTGCAACAAATTCAGGTTTATTAGAAGAACTTAGAGAACATTTAAATGATGCGATTACTACTATTATCGAAGAAGAAGGTTTGATTTTTTCAGGAATTACTGATCTTAAAGAATCATGGGATGGTCAAAGTTACGAGGCTTTTCGTGAAAAGTGTGAAACTTATAGACCTGCAATGAATTCTTTAATTTCGATTTTAGAGGCTTATAAGGATATGATAGATAAGGTTATTGTTGAAAGCGATCAACTTGTTAGCGATATTGCTACACAATTACATATATAGGAGGTGTTATTATGGCAGAAACATTTAATTCTGAAGGCGTAAAAGCAAAGATGTCTGAGTTGGAAACACATTTTCAGAAATTTGCAGAAACTTTAAAAGATATAAACACAACAGTGAATGAATTAGTTAATAATGGGCCAGATTCAGCAATATTTGGTGAAGTTGGAAGTTCTCTTTTAAATACATGGAATTATAATTCTAGTACATTTGGAGATTTTCATGCTAATTTTCAAAATTGGACAGAAGTTGTGTCTGTTATAGCGGCTAATAATGCACAATTTGTGGTAGCGGCTGAAAGTATTTATAGAAGTAATGGAGCTAATTTAGAGGGCGTTCAAGATAAGAGAGCAGCTTATGCTGCTGATCCAACTGCTTCAGAATATTATCAAAATGCTATAAATAAAGAAAATGATGGTGGGAATTGCCCTTGGACTTCTTACGAAGATGCTGTAGCGGCTGGAATTTATAATATTCGTACTCCTCATGAATTTTCTAGAGGTGGAGATGATAAGGAAAAATATGGTACTTATCAAAATTATTTGAATGCTATGTATGAAAAATATGTCACTAATGGTTTAGAAGCTGCTGAAATTTTTATAGGTGCTTATGGACTTGACGCAACTAGCAATGAGTGGATATCTGCTTATGAAGCTTTATCACAAGAGGCTAAAGATATAGTTGACAAAGCTCAAGCAGAACAAGGAGAAAATACTGGGGGAAGCGAAGAACCACCAGCTAATGAGCCAGAATCTGGAAGTGGAAGTAATTCATCTGCTCCTATTAAAGTAGTTTCTGGTCAAGAAGTTGTATTAAATGGTGAAAAATGTTACTTCCTTATGAGAGATAGTCAAGGTAATAATTATTATGTTAAGAGTACAGATGCAAATGCACAAGTATTTGTAGCTGATGAGAATGGTAATTTATCTCCATATTTAAATTATACAAATAACAAGATTGTATCTCGTGAAAGTTTTGTTAATGATCGAAAATATAATATGGATTACTATTGGAATATTGAATACAACAATGGTGTTACTCCTTATGACGATGTTGGTTCTACTGTTGATAGTTCGTTTACAGCTAATGTTAGTAATCCAAGTCAAGGAATGGTAACTTATAGTCAAGATTATCTACAAAATAATGCTACTACTTTAGATGCTTTTGATCGTGGAACTTACGGATTAGATGGTAATACTCCAATGCCAGAAGTTTTATATATTGCTCCTGGTCAAAGTATTAAATACGATAAACCTTGGGATACTTATGATAATAAAATATCAGGTGGTTCAAATGGTACTTATCTAGTATATGATTCAAGTAGTGATGCGTATTATGTTATAAAAGATGGTTCTTATTATTCTACACGTAGTAATGGTACTTTTGGAGCATGGATATCTCGAGAACAATTATTAAATGAAAGAACAACTATAACTAAGTAGAGGTGAAAAAAATGGATTATGATAATTTTGAACAAGTTGCAAAAAAGCTTGATGGCCTTGATGACCTTACAGAAAAAGCAAAAGAATTTCTTGATACTGAATTATTACAATTGAGTAGTGGTGATTTAACATCATTTTTATCAAAAATGAATACTGTGAGTACAGAAATTACTAATGCTGCCACAAGTGTACGTAAAAAAGGTACTACTTTAAGTAATATAGAAAATAATGTGAAGAACGGGGGATAGTTATGAATTATGTAAAAGCTAATAAAAAAATCCTACAAGATGCTATACAAAAATGCGATGAACTATCATCTGGATTAAATGATGTTATAGGTGAATTAGAAAGTTTATGTGAACAAGGTATTTCTACTTCGAATAAATGGAATGATGGTACTTATTGGAAAAAACATTGCACTCTTCCAATAGCTAGTCAATATGAAGATAATATAAATGAATATTATAGGGTTTATTCGGCACAAGAGAGTGTTGGTAAGTCAAAAGTTAGAGGGTATGTTACTGAGTATCAGGATACTTTGGCTGATTTACCTCAATTATCTTCTACGAAAACAAGTGTTGATGCTGTAAAGGAAAGATTAACGAATATTCTTAATTTAATTAATACATTCGAAGGCTTGGCTTCTGATGGCGGATTGAATTTGGATAAATTTATGGATAATTTAGATGAAAATTATTCTATTGAGACAATTACTATTGATGTTGATGGTGAACAGCAAGAAGTTCAAGTACTAATGTGGACTGATGAAGATGGTAATAAATATAATGTTTCTGAACTTATTAATGCATTCTATACTTATACAGGAATAACTGGAAGCAATGCTGTAGTTTTAGCTTCTAAAGGATTAAGTGATGCTGATTTAGAAAAAGAATTGAGTAATATGGTTAGTTCATCAGCTGGTGGTGTTGATAACATGCTAGAAAGAGGCTTCTATTCTGTTGCTCATCAAGAAGGTATCGAAGAAATGTACAAAGATGCAATGGGGAAAGACTATGTTGCTTCTGATGTACATAACGCTTATAATGAACTTTTATCTAAAAATGGTGTTGATGCAGATAAATATAATGCAGAATTAAATGGTACAACAAATTCAGCTGTACTAAGTGGAATGGCAATGTTTGGAGCTTTAGCAATTGGTCTTGGCTTTAGCTTAGAAACTCCAGCAGAAGAACCTAGTCAACCACCTGTTAATACTGGAGGAGGTTCTGGCGGTGGCGGAACTTCTGGTGGTGGAACTGGAGGAACATCTGGTGGCGGAGGTAATACTTCTGGCGGCGGAACGCCTGGAGGAGGTTCTGGCGGTGGCGGAACTAATCCAGAAGAACCAGAGGATCCAAAAGAACCAGAAGAACCAAAAGAGCCTGAGGAACCAGAAGAACCAGAAAATCCAGAGGATCCAGAAGATCCTGAAAATCCAGAGGACCCAGAAGATCCTGAAGACCCAGAAGATCCAGAGGACCCAGAGGATCCTGAAGACCCAGAAGATCCAGAGGATCCTGAAGAACCTCCAAGAGAAATTAGTGATGAAGATGCTGAAAAGATTCTTAAAGATATAGAGGAACTAGAAAAGGAAGAACCTTTACCAGAGTTAGAAAAAGATGTAAGAACTGTAGAGGATATAGATGCTCAAGCTAGAGATCAATATTATGCTGATACAGAGAAAGTTATAGAGTATCGTGTTCAGAACGTTGAAAAATACCAAGGTATGTCTTTAGAAGAAAAAATTAGTGCTTTAGAAGATGTTGGATATGATCATGATACAGCTGTAATACTTGCTGAAGATGATGCTAAAGGACAAACGGCTTATATAGTAGGAATGGATGAAAAAGAATTAACTAGAATTTCTAATGAAATTGCTAAGAACGAAGGAATTTCTGAATTAGATCATGATACAAAATATGATGATGGACATGATTTATCTTATGTTGAAGAAGGAACAATTAATGTAGAAATGAATCCAGTTTCTGAAAAAGTTCAAAAGGCAAGAGAAGAATTAACAACAGCTAAATATGATTACGATGAAGCTGTTACAGTAGCAAATAATGCTATTAATAAAGCTAATACAGCAAAAGAAGATTACGATAATATACTTAAAGCTATTAAGGAAGAAAGTGGAGATGATCCAAAATATTGGACAAAAGCTCAAGCTGAAGAACTTAATAAAGCAGCAACAAATTATAATAATGCTGTTACTGAAGCTAACGAGGCTAAAACTATAGCTACTGAAAAACAACTTGATTATGAGAAAGAAAAGGCTGAATACAAAGTTGCTTATGAAGAACATATAGAAGAAACAAAGAGTATTTTAGATGCGATTGATGATAGCATTGTACCAGGTGGTGGAGATGGCACTAATGTTCCAGTTGATTCAGGTGGTGCAACAGTTGATGAGAATGGAAATCTAGTAATAGGTGGAACAACTGAAGTAATAGCAGACTCATCTAATGAAGTACTATAAAATGTTGACTCTGAAACGTTTATAAAGAAATAAATATATAATATATAAAAGAATATATATAGGAGGATTTATATGAGAGAAAAATATTTGCCAATTGGAACAGTAGTTTTATTAAAAGGTGGTAAAAAAAGAGCGATGATTACTGGTTTTTGTTCAGTAGCTCAAGAGAACCAAGAAAAAATTTATGATTATAGTGGATGTGTTTACCCAGAAGGATATTTAAGCTCTAATCAAGTTTGTTTATTTGACCATAATCAAATTGAGAAAATTTTCTTCTTAGGATTTGAGGATGAAGAGGAAGTTGCATTTAAGGATAAACTTAATAAAATAGTTGCTTCTATAGAATCAGGAACCTCTTCACAACCTGAAACATTAAATATACCTTCAGAAAATTAAATTATAATTCCATTTATTGGTTACTAAATAAAACTTTATAAAGACAAGTAAGAAAAATAACTTATTTGTCTTTTTTTCTTTTCAAAGAAATTAAGAGTTGTTATAATTAGTATGGGTGAAGTAGAATGGGTAGAGTAGATAAAGTAAATTATTATTTAGATATTGCTGAAACAGTAGCAGAAAGAGGAACTTGTATAAGGAGAAATTTTGGTGCAATCATAGTTAAAAACGATGAAATAATTTCAACTGGATTTGTTGGAGCACCAAGAGGAAGAAAGAATTGTTGTGATTTAAATTATTGTACAAGAGAGAAATTAAATGTTCCAAGAGGTGAAAGATACGAATTGTGTCGTAGTGTTCACGCTGAACAAAATGCAATTATTTCGGCTGAAAGAAATAAAATGATAGATTCAACATTATATTTAGTTGGAATTAATTATAACGATGGTAGTTATGTAGAAAAGTCTAATCCTTGTGCATTATGTAAGAGAATGATTATAAATGCTGGAATTAAAGATATTTATATTAGAGATAGTAAAGAAGAATATAGACATATAGATGTTCAAGAATTTGTTGATAATGATGAATCATTAGAAGGAATTAAAGGCTATTAAGCCTTTTTTTTATGTCGAAGTTCTGCTATAATTGGTATTTAGGAAGTGAGACGTATGAAGTTACCAAATTTAAATGAAGCAAGAAAGAGAACAAATAATCAAGTTGATTATATTTATTTAGATCAGAGCTATGATGAAAATACTTTTAAAGGACAAAAATATTTTTTAAGAACTTATGGATGTCAGATGAATGTGCATGATGGAGAAGAAATTGCTGCTAGATTAGAGTCATTAGGTTTTGAAGCTACAGATACAATTGAAACAGCTGATGTAGTAATTTTGAATACTTGTGCTATTAGAGAGAATGCTCATGATAAGTTGTATGGTTTTTTAGGTCGTTGCAAACATGAAAAAGAAAAGAATAATCATGACTTAGTTATTGGAATATGTGGTTGCATGGCTCAAGAAGAAGGCGTTGTAGAGGAATTAATGAAGAAACATCCTTATGTTGATATTGTTTTTGGTACACATAATATTCATGAGTTACAAGAATTACTTTTAAAGAAAAATGAGAAACAGAATATTGAAGTTTATTCTTGTGAAGGAAATGTTTATGAGAATGTATCTTATAAGAGAGATTCTAATATTAAAGCTTGGGTAAATATTCAATATGGTTGTGATAAGTTTTGTACGTATTGTATAGTTCCTTATACAAGAGGTAAGCAAAGAAGCAGAAAAAGTAGTGAAATTATAAAAGAAGTAGAAGAATTAGTTAAGAATGGCTATAAGGAAGTTACGCTACTTGGTCAAAATGTTAATGCATATGGTAAAGAGTTAGATGGTGAGATGTCTTTTGCAGAACTTTTAAAAGCAGTAAGTGATACAGGAATTGCTAGAGTTCGCTTTGTTACTTCACACCCATGGGATTTTACAGATGAAATGATTAAAGTAATTCGTGATTGTGATAATATCATGCCTTATATTCATTTACCTTTACAATCTGGTTCTTCTAGAATATTAAAATTAATGGGTAGAAGATATACTAAAGAAGAATATTTAGAGTTATATAAAAAGATTAGAGAATGGGTGCCAAATTCATCAATAACAACTGATATTATTGTAGGTTTCCCTAATGAGAGTGATGAAGATTTTAAAGAAACACTTGAAGTTGTTAACGAGTGTAAGTATGATAGTGCTTTTACTTTTATATATAGTCCTAGAGAAGGAACACCAGCTGCTAAAATAGATGATAAAGTTACAATGGATGTAAAAGAAAAGAGATTATATGAATTAAATGAGTTAGTTAATAAATATAGTTTAGAAGCTAATAAAAAATATGAGGGCAAGATTGTTCCAGTATTAATTGAAGGTGTTAGTGAAAAAGATAATACTAAAGTATATGGTTATACTGATACAATGAAACTTGTTAATGTAGTTGGGGCTCAAGATAAAATAGGCGAAATTATTGATGTAGAAATCGTTGATGCAAAAAGCTTTAGTTTAGATGGTAAAGCTATATAGAAAATAGTAGAGATTAGTTAAAAAATGTAATATTTTTAACTAATCTTTTTTTTGACATGATATAATTATGTAGAATGGAGGTAGATAATGTGAGATGTCCTAAGTGTAATAGTGAAGTTTCAAATAATGTAAATATCTGCCCTCATTGTGGAAGTAATATTGTAAAAAATAATGGAATTAGATTAAGTAAAAGTATGAAGAGTAAAATTAATGCAATTGATAAGTCTTCATTAGTAGGGGGAACTGTTAGTAGTGGTTCGTTTATAAAATTAACTAAAAAGGTTCCTAAAAAAGATATTGCTTTAAAAGATTATAATAATTATATAGATTATAAAGAAGCTAAACAAAGAGAAAATGCTAGAATACAGAGACGTTTAAATGATAAGACAGTTTATAAAAGTCCATTGGTTGATCGTATTGTTAGTATGAGTAGTTATGATGATAAACAAGATAAAGTAGATAGACCCGCTTTTATTAATATTGTTAGTGTACCTAAGGAAAAGCGAAGAAATAGAGGAAATACTTTTAATGTATTTGCTTATGTTGTTGTTATTTCATTATGGTTGACTGCGATTTATTTGATTGTAAATGGAACTAATTTAAATTATTCATTTCATGAAAAAAAAGATGGTGTGGTAACGGAAAATAATAGTAATACAACTGTTGATGATGAAATGATTCAGTATGATGGAGTTTCTAAGTCTGGTCAAAAAGGTTTAAAGGGTAGTGAAGGAGTAACATCAATCGTATATGATAATCAATATTTAAAACAGTTTACTATTTCAAATGAAAAAGATGTTGAAAGACTTATTTCGACGGATAGTGTTAAACAAAAAGATCGTTGTCCGACAAGTATTGTAAATATAGAAAATGAAATAATAAATAACTATGGTATTACAGCAGTAAATTTCTGTGAGTTAGATGAAGATTTTGCTAGAGAACTAGCTAATGTAGTTAAGTACATTTATAATGAATATCCTAGTGCTAGAAAATATTTAACGAATTTAACTTTAGCTAATGTAGATAAAAATCAATCATTTATAGCTGCATTTATGCCAATATTTACTTTTGCGACTAGTAATACTGCTTCAGGTTATCCGGTTGCAATAAAGACACAAATTATATTAAATGCTAAATATTTTTTGAATGATTCAAAGATAAGAAGTTCTGTTAGTTATGGTTCAAAGAGTGGATATTTCCCACCTAATGCGACAAGAAGTAGTACAGTTGCTCATGAATTTGGACATTATCTATCTTATGTGGCGTTGCTTAACTATTATGGAACTAAACAGCTTAATTTTGTTAAAGCTAATAATTCAGAACTATTGTATAAAGTTTATGATAATTTCAATGAAGGTCAATTTAGTTATAACTTATTAGTAGAGGCTTATGGAATATATAAAAAAGAATATCCTGATGTATCGTTTGAACAATTTAGAAGAAGTATATCTGGTTATGCTGTGACTAAAGATGAGAGTGGAGCTTATATCTATGATGAAACAATAGCAGAGGCTTTTCACGATGTATATTTAAATGGTAGTGGGGCTAAGTATGCTAGTAGGTGTATTTTGAAAGTACTAATACAAAAATTATAGGAGGTAATAAAAAGTGAAAAAGATAATATTTATGATAATTTTATTTACCTTCTTTTTATGCAATGTAGAAGCTTTTAGTATAGATGTTGATAAAATTGATTTAAATAGCAGATCTAAGCAGTTAACTGATGAATTAGATAAAGCATATAAAATAGATGTTTCGGGATTTGATAGTAAAATAAATAATGATTCTAATATTGTCAATTTGACTAAAGAGTTTGTTTCTATTTCTTTAAGTAGTGATGATAAACAAGCAAAGAAAGAAAAATTAGTTGAAAATCTATATGTTAGTAATAGTAATGGCTTCGATACTTTAACTGGAAGTATGGCAATTGATTTATACTTGGATAGATTAGATAATTTAAAAATAAAAGCTGATACTATAAAGGATATAAAGACTAGTACAATAAATGATAATGATATTATGGCATTTGCTTATTTAGATGATTGTGAGACAGAATATGGAACTAAAGATATAATTATGGCTTTTTGGTTAAAATATAATGATTCAGAGTATGGTCTTTATTATCCTTGGTTAACTATAGAAGATGATTTAGAAGAATATTTTAGTAGTGTTATAGAAAAAGAAGACGATGGTAACATTATTGGAGGAAGCTATAGTAGATTATCAATAGATGGCGACAGCAATGAAGTAAGTAAAGACGTTTTAAATAACTTATATGAGAAAAATAAGAATTCTGTTGTACAGATAACAGGAATGAATAGCAATGGTTTAGGTGCTTATGGTAGTGGTTTTTTCATAACTGAAGGAGTTGTAGTTACTTCTTGGAATTTATTTAGACAAATACTAACCGATAGTAATTATGTTTATGTTAATGATGTAAGTGGAAATACTTATGAAGTTTTAGGTGTTGTGGCGGCTCAAAGTGACTACGATGTAGTGGTATTAAAGTTAAATAAAGTAGTTGGAACTAGTGTAATTTTTGGAAGCTCAGAAAGTTTGCAAGAAACTGATAAAATTTTTATGATTAATAGTATGGCTAATAGTAATTTTAGTATAAAATATGGGACTTTCTTATCACAAGAAAATGGTCGTTTGAAAAATATGTTTTTGTTAAATGAAAGTGATGTTGGAGCTTCTATATTTAATGAAAAGGGAGAGGTAGTAGCTATTAATACAGGAGATTTATTAAATTCTGATTTGTCGTATGCAAATAGTACTGTTTATTTACATAAGCTACAAGATGTTTTAGCTAAGCAAGGATATGAGAAAATAGTTTATACTAGCTTGGATTTATTTAGAGAAAACTATTATGTTAACGTTATGAATGAGAGTATTAGGAAAAATGTAGATGATAAAGTATGGGATAAATACAAAAAAATCGGTAACATTGAAGATAATATTTCTTTAGAATTAGTTAAGTCTTCTTATAAAGATGAAATACTTAGTTTAAGATATAAAAATAAAGCTGATAAGATGCTTGATTCAATTTATTTGATTTCTAATTTTGTAGAAGAACTTAATAGTCAGGGATTTAGGTTAACTTATGAAGATAACAATAAGAAAATATACAAAAATGATAAATATAAAATAGTTATAAAAGATAATTTTAATTATTTAATAGTATTAATGATGGGGATTTAATTATGAAGAAACTGAAATATTTAGTATTTGTTTTAATAATTAGTTTATTTGTTATTTTTGGAGTATCTTATGCAACAAGAGAGCAAATGAAAGATTTTAGTAATGATGATATTACTATGGAGTACGATAAAAGTTGGAAATTAAAGAAAAAAGAGAATGGAGTTAATTTAGAGCATCGTAAAACTGGAAGTGAATTAGATATACAAGTAATGATTCTTGATGATAATTTTATGGATATAGATTTAAAAGATATTATAGAAGATATTATTAATAGTGTAGAAATACAAAATAGTGAGTATTATCTAATAGGCAAGGAAAGCAATACAGGTAGTAAATATGATGAGTACTCTTATTTATATGAGAAAGATAACGAACAAGCAATGGTTAGAATCATTAAGAAAGACTGCAAACTAGTTTTGGCTTATTACGAAGCTGGTAGTGAGTATTATGATATTGTACTTGATAGTGTTGATACAATTTTGGAAAGTTTAGAAATTAAAACTGGAGAGAAAATTCCTAATTCTTAAAAGAGTTAGGAATTTTTAAAAGAAATAAGAGCATCATTAATTGATGCTCTTATTAAGATATATCTTCGTATTTTTGAACTTTGGTTTTTCTTAAAGATATGAGTACTATTATAATTATGAAATCAACAGCAAATAAAATTATTATTTTAGGATTTGTCATTGGATTCGTTGTTACGACAGATGATGTGTTTTTAAATTCGATATTATTTTCGTTAGCTGTTTTACCATTAAATAGATTATTTGAGTTATTATTAATAGCTTGATATTTATCACTTATACTTTGTTCTATACTATATTCTATGTTAATAGGAATATCATAGATTGTTATTTCTTCATTACTATCTAAAGTAAAAGTCGCTTCATTGTTATCATTAAATCTAAGGTATTTCTCTTCACCTTTGTATTTATATTTTTTTATGCCTTTGATACCTTCGATAGTTATTTTATATTCATAAGAAATATTAACAGGGGTTTCTTCGTTTTGAATATTATATATATTTATGTTTGTTGTTTTTACATTAGCTATATTATCATTCTCTTGAGGTTTTGAATTTATTGTTGTTTTTATATATTTTATATCTTTGCTAGCTTCGTTTTTTAGTATTTTAGTAACAAGTAATCCTGATAGGACAATTGTTAAAATAAGTGAAAATATTAAAAAAGCTAGATACTTCTTTTTCGTCATTTTTACCTTCCATTCTTCTATTTAATTATAAATGTTATCACTAAAATAATCAATTGTAAGTTATTATAAAAAATGCTAAAATATAAGCTGAAATGAGTGATTTAGATGTTAAAGATTGAGAAATTAACTGTAGTAACTGACAGTAAAGAGATATTGAAAGATTTTTCATTAACTATTAATGATGGAGAGACACACGTAATAATGGGACCTAATGGAGTAGGTAAAAGTACTATATGTCGTACTTTATTAAAAGATAGTAATTATGATGTTACAGAGGGTAGTATATTTTATAATGGGAAAGATTTAAGTGAACTTTCAACAACAGAAATAAGTAGAATGGGAATGATGATGATAAGTCAGAGTCCAATTGCTATTGAAGGTGTTACTAATGCTGAAATGTTAAGACTTGCTTTATCTGAAAGAACTGGAGAACATATTGATATATTTAAGTTTTCTAAAGAAGCTAAAGCAATTTGTGAGAAGATTTCTTTACCAGAGAGTTTTTTACATAGAGATATAAATAATGGAATGTCTGGTGGAGAAAGAAAGAAAAATGAATTACTTCATGTTTGGATGTTAAAACCTAATTTTTTAATTCTTGATGAAGTTGATTCTGGTCTTGATGTTGATGCCCTTAAAATAGTTGCGAATTCTATAAAAGAATATCAAAGCGAAACAAATTGTTCTATATTATTAATTACTCATAATCCTAAGTTACTTGAAATATTGAAACCAGATTATATTCATATTTTAAAAGACAAGAGAATTGTTCAAACTGGTGATGCATCTCTTGCAGAAATTATAGAAAAAACAGGATTTAAAGACGTTTCTGGGGAAAAGGTACTAGAAAGAAATTTGGAAAATGAATAGAATAATAGTAGATAAAGAAAATAATATAGAAATAAAGAATAATGCGGTTTCACTTGTTATTGAAGTTAATGAACTAGTAATAAATGTTAAAGGGAAAGTCTTAATAAATGAAATAGGTGTTAAAGATAATGAAGAATTAAAGTTAACTATTAATGTAGAACCAGATAGTTCTTTAATTTATAATAGGTTTATGTTACATAATAGCACGAATAACTTGATTACTTTGAATCAAAATAATAATAGTAAGGTAGTATTTAATTATTCAATGATTGCAAATGAAAAGTGTAATTTAGTAATGGATAGTAAGTTGGAAGGAAATGATAATGAAACTGAAATAAAGATTAAAGCTGTTACTGAGAATAATGGTAGTTGTAATATAACATCAACTGCTGATACAATGCCTAAGATAGAAAATAATAACTTGATTGAAAGTATTAAGATATTAGTTTTAAATAATGAAGAGAGTGTATGTATACCTAATTTGCTTGTTGCTTCTAATGAGATAGAAGTTAATCATGCTTGTACTATTAGTAGTGTTGATCCAAATTACTTATTTTATTTAAATAGTAAAGGATTAAGTAATGATAGTGCGATTAAATTAATAAAAAATGGTTATTTATTAGGTAACCTTGATATTAATAAGGAAATAAAAGAACAAATTGAAACTATAATAGGAGGTGAATAATATATGAATAGAGAAGATTTTCCAATGTTAAGTACTAATTATATCTATTTAGATAATGGGGCGACGACTTGGAAACCTAAATGCGTTTTGGATAAGGTTAATGATTATTATACAAAGTTTACAGCTAATGCTCATAGAGGAGATTATGATATTTCTTTAAAAGTAGATAATGAATATGAAAATGCAAGAGATTTAGTTAAAGAGTTTATTCATGCTAAAACAAGACAAGAAATAATTTTTACAAGTGGGACAACAGATTCTTTGAATATAATAGTAGATGGATTTTTTAAACCAAATTTAGAACCGGGCGATGAAGTTATTATTACAGAAAGTGAACATGCATCTAATGTTTTACCTTGGTTTAGATTAGCAAAGACGAATGGAATTGTGGTTAAATTTTGTCCACTAGATGATAGTCATTATGTTACTTTAAATAATTTAAAAAGTGTAATAAGTCCTAGAACGAAAGTTATAAGTTTGGCTATGATGACTAATGTTATTGGAGATTTAAGACCTATTAAAGAAATATGTGAGTTTGCTCATGAGAATAATATATTTGTAGTAGTTGATGGAGCTCAAAGTGTTCCTCATATAAAAACTGATGTTCAAGAGTTGGATTGTGATTTTTTAGCTTTTTCAGGACATAAGATGTGTGGACCAACTGGTATAGGTGTTTTATATGGCAAGTATGAACTTTTAGATGAGTTAGAACCTAAAAATTTAGGTGGTGGAATGAATGAATCTTTTGATACAGTAAATGATGTTTATTTAAAACCATTACCAACTAGGTTAGAAGCAGGAACACCAAATATCGAAGGAGCGATTGGTCTTGGGGCTGCAATAGAGTATTTGAATCAAATAGGAATGGATAATATAACTAAACATGAACATATATTGCGTAAAAGATTAGTTGACAAACTTAAAGAGATTTCACATATAAATTTAGTTAATGAAGAAAGTGATAGTGGCATTGTGGCATTTAATGTCGATGGAATATTTGCTCAAGATGTTGCTGTTTATTTAAATAAATATAATATATGTGTTAGAGCTGGTAATCATTGTGCTAAGATACTTAAAAATGAAGTAGGGGTAAAGAATACAGTTCGAGTAAGTATTTATCTTTATAATACAGAAGAAGAAATAGATAATTTAGTAGAATTATTAAAAGATAAGAATAAAATATTAGATGAAATGTTATAGTGGGGTGTAAACATGTTAGATCCAAATTTAAGAAAAGAAATTATAATGGAACATTATCTTAATCCAATCAATAGAGATACAATAGATGATGAAAGATATGTTAAAGTTAATTCGAATAGTGAGACTTGCATTGATAACATAGATTTATATATTTTATTTGAAGATGATAAGATAAAAGATATTCATTTTAATGGAGAGGCTTGTGCTATATCTACTTCTGCTACATCTATTATGATAAAATTATTAGTTGGTAAGACGATTGATGAAGTTAAAGAGTTAATGAATAATTATTATAATATGATAGATGAAAAAGAATATAATGAAGAAATCTTAGAAGAAGCTTGTTGTTATGAAGATATATATAAACAACAGAATAGAAAAGGTTGTGCAACTATTCCTTGGAAAGGAATAGAAAAAGCTATTAAAGAATATGAGAGTAAGAACCAATAAATGGTTCTTTTCTTTTGTATAAAACTATGTAGGTTAGGACATAATAATTGTAGAAAGGATGATACTATGAAACAAGTACCAAGTATGATTTCAACAAAAGATTTATCTTATTTAGAAGATATGTTTAATTGGCATTTTACAGCTGCGAAAAAGGCTGAATCTTATAGTATGGTTGTTGGTGATGAAACAATAAGTGAGTTCTTTGTAGATGTTGCTAAGAAACATAAAAAAGTTTGTGAAAAAATAGTAAAAATATTAGGTTAGGAGGAATAATATGGCAAGTAAAGTTTGTTGTGATGAAGTTAGTGTAGAAAAAACTAAAGAGATGAATGATCGTGATTATTTAGTTGATATATTAAGTTGTGAAAAAGACATTACTAAAAATATGTGTGTGGCTTTAACAGAAGCGAGTAATAGTAAGTTGCATGACGAGTTTTTTGAAATTTTTGAAACTGTAGAAGCCTTACAAGAAGAAGCTTATGTGTTAGCTTGGAATAATGGCTGGTATGCATTAGAAGAAGCTGAGGAAAAGAAAATTAAACAAAAAGAAAAAGAACTTCAAAAAAAATTAGAAGAACTATCTAGTTAAAATAATATTTTATAAATGTAAAAATGCAATTGTTAGTTACTTTTAGTAGTTGATAATTGTGTTTTTTTCTTGTAAAGTAATGTATAGTTCTTAATTGCTTGTATTTTCTAAGAATAAGATACTTTTATTATTTAAAATATAAAGAAAAACTTGACATAATTTATAATTTTAAATACAATTATATTATGAAAACGAAGGAGATGTTTATATATGAGTTTATTAGGAGCTATTAGTTTCTGTACAAAAACAGCTAAAATTTGGAAATTAGTTGGAAATATTTTAAGTATTTTTAAAATTGTTATTCCTATCTTAGTTATTATTTTTGGTATGATTGATTTAGGTAAAGCTGTAATAGCTAGTAAGGATGATGAAATTAAGAAAGCAGCAAAATCTTTATTAATGAGATGTATTGCTGGTGTTGTAATATTCTTTATTCCTACATTAGTTGGTTTCGTATTTACTTTAGCAGATGGATTCAATGCTGATGGTGATTATTCAGTATGTGAAACATGTATTACTAACCCATCATCATGTCCAGCTAAATAATAAAAAAATATTGTATTTAAAAAAGTGATATTTGTTTAAATATTGCTTTTTTTGTGTTATAATTTTTTTGATTAGAGGTGTTTTTTATGCTAAAAAAATTTTTAGTGATGTTTATAGTTATTTTTAGTGCACTTTTTTTATTAAATTTTGAAAAAGTAGAAGCTTATTCGACAGATGTTGGTTATAGTTTAGCTAACTATAATTCAACTAAAGAGTCTCAGGATTGTAAGTCTATATTTGGTGATCCTGATCAAGATGGTTCAGTTGCTAATTTCTTACAACAGATTTTTACTATAATTGGTTATACTGCTCCATTATTATGCTTAGTTTTATCAATTTCAGACTTTATTAAAGCAGCAGCTAGTCAAGATAAAGATGCTTTAATGAAAGCTGTTAAACGTACTTTTAAAAGAGTTATTTATGCAATAGTGTTATTTTTCTTACCATTGTTGATTAACTTTTTATTCCCATTACTTGGATGGTATGGAACTTGTGGAATTAAATAGGTGGTGACTTTATGATATATCCGTTATTTTTAATTGACGCTTTAAAAGAAGGATTTATTGGTATTTTATTAACTTTGGATACAATAATATATTCTTTAATTTCATCATCTTTTAAAGTTTTTATGGCAATAGCAGGAGCAAGATTGCTTTCTTCTGATGCTTATTTTGAAATAGCAAATAAGGTTTATATTTTAGTTGGTGTTATCATGCTTTTCGTATTATCTTATGCTATTTTGAAAGCAATTGTTGACCCTGATAATGCATCAAAAGGTGAATTTGGACCGAAGATGATAAAAAATGTTGTTATTGCAGTTATAGGTCTTGCCGTTTCTCCTGTTATTTTTAATTTTATGTATCAAGCTCAGGGTTTAATTTTAGAGCAAGATGTTTTAGGTAAAATATTTTTTAGAATAGAAAATACAGATAGTGTTAATACGAGCGGAACAGTTGAGGTTGGAGATGATTCAGTAAATGTTAGCACAAGTGTTAACCCAGATGAATATGTAAAAGAAATTGGTGGAGCTGTTACAGCAGTTAATTTATGGCAAGCATTTTTCTCACCATCAGAAGATAGCGGTAAAGAAGCAAGTGAGATAGTAGCATCAGCCGATGATTATTTTATTAGTGCAGCTGGATATGGTGCTTTGTGTGCTGGACTTGGTGTTGCAGCTGTAGCATCAGCGGCGATTCCTGTTGTAGGATGGATTATTTCCCCATTAGCAGCAGGAGCAGCAATAGTTAGTTGCGCAGCTTCTGTTATTGATGTTGCAAATGGTGTTCAAACAGCTAATCAAATAGATGGTGATATTTCTTTAGAAGAAGCTTATGCCATGGCGTCAGCTGGTGAAGGATTTGGTATTTTTACTGTATTCTTAAAGAACTATGTTGATGATGGAGAAATAACTTATTTATTTGGTATTTCAACAATTGCTGGAGCTTTTGCTTTATATGCATTTGTCTCATTTAGTATAGATATGGGAATTCGCGCAGCAAAACTCGCATATTTACAAATAATTGCTCCGATTCCTTTGGTAATGCAAGTTTTACCAAAATATAAGAAGAGTTTTGATAATTACATAGGCTTAGTTGTATCGACATTTATGGAAGTATTTATAAGAATTTCGGTAGTTTATGTTGTTGTATATATTATTTGTCACTTGACCGAAATGTTTTCATCCGCTTCCTTGTGGGGAAATGATGCTTTAAATGTTGCAGAAAAATTATTTGCTTTGGCTTTCCTTATTTTAGGTTTGATTGCATTCTGTCGTAAAGCACCTGAATTTATTACAAATTCATTAGGATTAAAAAAAGGCGATATGCATCTTGGTATAGGAAAGAAACTTGCTGATGGTGGTTTCTATGCTGGTAAAAGTATTATTGGTGGTGGAGTAACTGCTGGTGTACGAAATTGGCGTAATGGTACTAAAGAAAAAATGACAGAAGCAGATAGGAGAGCAAGAGCTTTATCTACATTGGCTGGATTTGGTTCTGGATCTGCACGAGCAACTGCGTTGAATTTTGGACCAGGTCATAAACCTGCGGATACTTGGAGACAATCAAGGGATATTGCAGAAAATGCTGCACAGGCAGCAAATGATGCTAGAGATACAAGAGATACTCGTGAAAAACGTCATGAAGAAGCAGTTTCAGCATTAAGTAAAGCAAGACAAATACAAGCTGCAGCTTTAAGAGATTTTACTACCAAAGAACAAGCTCTTGCAGCGGCACGAGCTTCTGGAGATCAAGCTGCAATTAATGCTGCTAAAACTGAATACGATGCAGCTGAAGCAGCACTTAAGTCTGCTGATGATGCAGTTGCTAAAGCAAGAAAAGAAACACTTGCTACTACAGCAGTTGGAAATGCTGCTAATGAAGCTGCTAAACGTATAGATGCATGGTCAATTGGTACAGTTAGTACAGCTAAAGAGGAAGCTAATATAAAATTTGGTTCTGCTCTTGATAAAGCTAAAACGGATGCTCGTAATGAAGCTTACAAAAAAGACAATGCTTCTAAAGCATTTAAACAACAACTTGAAACACTTGAAGCAACAAAAATTAGTGAATATAGAGAAGGATGGGACGATCAGTCTTATAATGAAGCTATTCGTCAAAGAATTAATGCAGAATTAACTGATTTACGTTCTAAACAGGAAATTACTGCTTTAGCTAGAAATGATGTTATTAAAGCTCAAGAAGCTTTAGATACTGCAAGAGCAAGTGGTGCTTCTGCTCAACAATTGGCTACATTACAGGCTGACTTAGATTCTAAAAAGAATGCTTTAACTGCAGCGCAAACAACAGAGTTAGATGCCACAACTGCATTAAATACGGCAAGAATAGCAGCTACTGAAAGTGTTGATGTAATTGCTAAACGTAGCGAAGGTGAATTAGCTCAAGCTCGTATGGACTTACAATCTAAGTTAAAAGCAACAAGAGACGCTATGGAAGCAGCAGCAGATGCATATGTAGCAAGAGAATTAGGTGATGAAACTTCTAACGTTTATACAATTTATCAAGATTTACTTAATGATAATGCTGCATATATTGCAGAAAATCTTACAACGAAATTTACTGTTGATAAAAATGGTACTCAAAGAACTGTTCAAGAAATTATTTCTTCTGCATTTGGAGATGCAGCAGCAGCAGGTGGTGGAATTAGTACATCTACTGCTAGTGGACAAAATAGTTTTGATTTAACAGTTAATGGTTCAACAGTTACATTTAATTATGACACTAGAGAGAAAATTAACAATCAGCCTAATCCTAATTATAAAAAATATGTTTCTAGTGATGGCTCAACAGTTTATGGTCAAGAGGAATTCTTCAACCACGTATTTGAAGTTCTAGATAAAGATAAGACTGCATCTGTTAAGGCTAAGACAGCTTCTGCAACTTCAGCAGATGAAGGTAAATTTGCTAGTAAACATATTCGTACAAGTCGTGAATACGTTGATAAAGTTACTCGTAAGCGTCAAGCTCAAGAAAATAAAGGTGGAAAGAAATAAAATAAATAGAAAGGGATGTGTGATAAATGAATACAAATTATTTGATTCCGGCAAACTCAAAGAAGTCTCAACTTATTTTGGGACTCTTTACACCATTTGATTTAATTATATTTATAACAGGTGTAGGTATAACGGTTTTATTACTTATGTTAATTAAATCAAATAATATTTACGTTATGATAGGGTTGGCAGCACCAGCAATGATATCAGCATTTTTGGTGGCCCCTGTGCCTCCTTATCATAATATTATGACTTTGCTTGGAAATATCTATAAGTTCTACACAGGAAGAAAAAAATATTATTGGAGAGGTTGGTGTGCTGGATATGGCAATAGAAAAAAATAATCCAAATGTTTCAGTAGAAGCTCAAAGCAGATATGCTGAAGATTGGGTACCTATAAAAAGTATTATGAATGGAATGATACAACTTGATAATGGTTTTTATGTAACTGGTATTAAAGTATCTCCTAAAAATATCTTTATTCTTGACCCTGGTGAAAGAGAAAATATTTTATTTAACTTACAAAATTTTTATAATATGATTGATTATGAATTTTGGCTTGTGGTAGCTGATAGACCTGTAGATATCAATTTGTATTTATCACAATTACAATTGCTTTATCAAAGGTGTACTGATGGAGCTATAAGAAAATTAATTATTCAAGATATTAATAAAGCTAATGCCTTTATGGGAGCTGAATATAATGTTGTTGATACTGAATACTTTATATTATTTAAAGAAAAGAAGTTAGAGATTGTTCAAAAGAAGATTCATAATTTGATTGCTGGACTTGCAAATGCTTCAATAAATTCAACACAAGTTTCTAACTCTGATTTAAGAATGATTTTAGATAATTTCTTAAATGGTGGTATGACAACTACTTTTGGGACGGTGAGAGTATAGTATGAATTTTAAAAGTGAAATCGCTCCTAAAGGGCTACAATTTAAACCAATGGATTTTATAATAAGTGGAAAATATGCAACAATTTTATCTGCGATAAGTTATCCAAAATATATAAATCCAGGATTTTTATCAAACTTAACGAACATTTCTGGAGTTAAGTTAGTTGCTAAGCATATTCCTATTGAATTTTCAACATTACAAAGTATGCTTAATAAAGAAATTGCAGACTTAAAAATGAGATATCAAACAGAGCATGATCAAACTATTCAAGAAAGAATAAGACAAGATTATGAGTCTTTAGAAAGTTTCATTTCTATGTTAGCATCAACACAAGCTAGAATTTTTGATTTTCAATTACATATAATGATAACTGCTAATAATGCGGAAGAATTAGAAATGAAAAAAATGCAAGTACGTAGTTATGTAGATGCTTTAGGCATGAGAGCAATTCCTTTAATGTTTGAACAAGAAAAAGTATTAAAATCAATTATTCCAATCTTCCCTAAACAAGATATTGAAGGAAGAATTGGTACTCCAATACCATCAATTACAATTTCTGCGATGTATCCTTTTGTATTTGATAGTATAAAAGATCCAGGAGATTCAACTTTATTTGGAGTTGATTTCTCAGGTGGAGTTATCTTATTTAATCAGTTCTTATATAAGATAAAGAAAGAACATAATAGAAATAATGCTAATATGATTATCTTAGGTACTTCTGGTAGTGGTAAATCAACTGCAGCTAAGTTACTAGTTAGAAGTCATATTAGAAATGGATATAAAGTTATTTGCGTCGATCCTGAAGGCGAACTTGAGGATATGTGTCGTAATGTTAATGGTAGTTATCTTGACTTAGGTAAAGGTGGAGACTTTGGTATGATAAATCCACTTGAAGTTGTACCTGATGCTGATCAAGAAGAACTAGAACAAGGTTTAGGTTATACTGTATTAACTCGTGCTTTACAATCATTAAAAGCCTTTATGAAGTATCTTACTCCTAGTATTGAAGAAGATGTTTTAGCAATGTTTAGTGAAGTTGTTCAAGATACTTATAAACGTTATAAAATTGATTTTGATACAGACTTTAGTAATTTAAGTTCAGCTGATTTTCCTACTTTTGATGATGTGTATGCAACGATAAAAGGACGTCTACTTTCTATGCCTGATAAGACAAGAGAAAGAGATGTAATGGAAAGACTTGAACTTAAAGTTAGACCATTAACTAAAGAATTAAGATATTACTTCTGTGGTCATACAACTTTAAATATTGAAAGTAATATAATCGTATTTAATATAAAAGAATTAATGAATAGTGATGAAAATATTCGTAATGCTTTATTCTTCAATATTTTAAAATATGCTTGGGGATTAAGTTTGGATAAGAATCAAACTACAGTGTTATGTGTAGATGAAGCACACGTATTGTTGTCTACAAGAAATGAATTAGGTGCTGAATTCTTAGCCCAAATTCAAAGACGTGCTCGTAAGTATAATACTGGTACAATAATTATTACACAACAACCAACAGACTTTGCGGCACCTAATTTAATCATGCATGGTAAAGCTATATTTGATAATGCTTCTTACTATTTGGTAATGGGTTTGAAAAAACAAGCTGTTGAAGATTTAGCTACATTAATTGATTTAAATGAAAGTGAAATAGATAGTATAAAATATTATAATCAAGGTGAAGCATTATTTGTTTGTGGTAGTAGACGTATGAGAGTACATGTTCTATGTACACAAGAAGAATTAGATTCTTTTGGTTCAGGTGGTGGATTATAAAAAGCTATATTATAATAGCTTTTTTCTTTTGGCTATTTATGATATAATTTTTGTGATATCGGTGGTGAAGTTATGGCTAATGATAAAGATAATATAGCGACAGTTACTTATGAAAAAACTACAGAAGATAGATTTGATGTAAAGCCTACAGAGCAATTAAAAGAACGTTTAGCTACACCTCAAAATGGTGAGTTAACTTCATCATCTCCTGATAAGTTAGGAGCCACAGGATATGATCCTAACTTACAACGTAATCCTGATAATGGGCAAAAACCAAGTGATATAGTTAGAAGGCCGAATTTAGATAACAGAAACAATTCAATGCCACAAAATGGTCCTACTAACAATTCTGCTTCTTCATTAAATAGTCCAAGAGAAGGAGCACCTGATCTTGGTAAAGATTATGGAGATTCTAGAGATCCTGGTTATAATGGATACCAAAATGGTAAAGATGTATCGAATGGTGCTAGACCTTCAAAAGATGTTCCTGAAAAAGATAATTCTGTGAAAAATGGTGTTCCTAATCAAGAAGTACCAACTAATTCTCATCAAGGTTTATCTAAAGATGGTGATGGATTAGAAAAACAAGATGGTTTAAAAAAAGATAAGAACAATGAAACTCCAGATGAAAGTAAAAAAGAAGAAAATAATAATCCTGATTTGAATAATGCTAAAGAAAGTGATTTACCTAAAGAATCTCCTGATAATAGTAATTCAAATTCAAATAATAAAAATGAAAAAAATAAAACTGCTGATGAAAACGAATCAAATAAGAAAGAAAAAGATGATGTAAATCCTGAAGCCCCAAATACTAAAAAAATTAGTCAAAGCCAAGAAGAAGGCAATGGTTATGGTGCTTTAAAGAAACCAAATGCTGGTAATACTGCTAATAGTCAAGATGGAACTGCGAGAGCTCGTCGTAATCTAGAGCATACTAGAAGAATGCAACAAGGGGATCAGGAATCACAGGGGGCTAGTGATTCAAAAACTAAGCCATCTAATCCTTTGACAAGGAAAAGAGATAGTGGTGGAATAAATAGTGATTCTAATAATAAAGGTAGTTTAGGTTCAAGAATTAAAAATGGACTTAGTAAATTAGGAAAAAACAGATCAAAAGATAGTATTGAAGAAGGCGGTAAAGGCGGTAAAAATCTTTCTAAATCGTTTACAGATAATATAAGAAAAATTGCTATGTTTTTAGCGGCCCATCCATATCTTGCTATTGTTATTGGTGTAATAGTATTATTATTCTTGATTTTGATAATTAGTTGCATAGATGATGAGAGTAATGGTGGTAGTGGAAAAGGTGCACATTGTACATATAATCTAAAGGGTGTAAGCACTACTGGAGAAGTTAAATTAGAAGGATTACAAGTAGAATTAATTAATTGTGATGGTACTGCTAGTAATTATACTGTACTAGAAACTGTTGATTTTGAAAAATATGTTTTAGGTGTTGCTTTAGCTGAAATAGGACCTGGAGCTCCTGATGAAGCATTTAAGTCTCAAATAATTGCAGCTAGAGGTTTCTCTTTAAGTAGAAATAGTGGAATGTGTCCTGGTAATCCAGATGGATGTTTTTATGGTTATAATGCTTCTACTGGCAAGATAAGAATGAGAGCTTGTGAAGCTGATCAGGTATATTGGGATTATGAAAAAGATATTTATAGACAAGCCCGTGGAGCAATTTCTTTATATTCTCCAGAAGTTACAAGTGGTACGTTATGGAAAGCAGCTTTAAGTGAAGCAGATATAGCTCGTTATTTGGAATTAGCTAATGATGTAAAAGGTAAAGTTTTAGTTGATTCTAGCGGAAATGTTGTTAAGACAGGGTATGTTGCCTCTACGTCTCAACAATTTATGAGCAAAGCTAATGAAGGTAAAAATTATGAGCAAATATTATCTGAAGTTTATACAGATAGTGATGGATTTAGTAATGGTCACTGTACATCGTATGGTAATATAGATTATGGAGATTATGTCTTATCTACTGCAGGTACTACAATATTACATGAACCAATTGGACCATTTTTACAAAGTAAGGGAACGAGTTTAGAAGAATTTAATGCATTGATAGCAAGTAATGTAGAAAAAGCCGGATTTGGTACTAAAGCTGGTGTTGTGGCAGCTGCAGTAACGTTAATTGGTGAACTTGGTAATAATTATGGTGTTAAAGTTCCTTATTATTGGGGTGGTGGACACTATGATGGAGTTGTTATAGGAGCTTTAGATACTTGGGGTAGTAGACAGTGCCAAACAGTCGCAAATGGTATTTCATATAATTATTGTGGATTGGATTGTTCAGGATTTGTACCTTGGGCGATAAAAAATGGCGGTTTTAATATGAGTCAGAATTTGGCTGGTAATTTTAAAAATTTACCAGGTGCTAAAAGAGTTTCTTTAACTAATAGTGCTGTTGTGGAACCAGGAGATTTACTGGAATCAGAAGAGCATGTAGTATTAGTTATCGGTATAGAAGAATCCTCGGGAAGTTATATATGTGCTGAAGCAAGTGGTAATTCTGAAGGAGTTCAATTTACAAGAAGAGCGTTTAATACTTCAGGATATTGGGGAGTTAATATGGATGGCTATTATGCAAATAATGTAAGGAGCAATTAAAAGTGAAGAAAAAATTATTTATATTAGTAGGATTATTGTTCTTATTGTGTGGTTGTACTGCTGAAGTTAACTTGGAAGTCAAAAATGATCGAGTAAGAGAGAATGTTACTATTAATGCTATTCCTGAAGGCGACTACACAATGGATAGATTGCCACTTGCCTTTAGAAACTTTATTCCTGCATATGCAAAAGACGTTCTAGCTGATGCTGAGCCAGATACAAAAAAAAGTGGTGTTTCTTACTATGAACGTAAGCAGGAGCAGTTAACCAATGGATATAAGTTTATCTATAGTTATAATTTTAAATTAAATAACTATAAAGAAGCAAGAACGGTAAAAAATGGTTTTAGATCATCTAATATATATGTAGATAATGTAGAAAAAACAATTTTGCTCTCAACAGATAATAGTGGTTTATTGTATTTTGAGGATTATCCATTTTTAACAGATGTTACAGTTAATATAAAGTCAGATTACAAAGTTGTTGAAAGTAATGCCGATTATGTAAATGATAATGTATATTCTTGGGAATTAAATAGGAATAACAATAATAAGAATATTTATCTTCTTTTAGATAAGTCTGCTAAATTTGATGAGGGTTATATAATTGATCCAGATGAAGATTATGAAGAACTTCCAGATGATTATGATGAAGATGATTCTAATGGTAATGGTGGTAATAGTACTAATGGAAATGGTACTTCTACTGAAAATAACGAAAAAGAGAACAAAAAGAAAGAATATAGTTCAAAAATAGAAGAAGAAATGAATGAAAATCCTTTCGTATTTATAGTGTTAGGAATAATTTTATTTATAGTCTTGATTTTAATATTTACAAAATTCGCTAAAATAACAAAGGTAAAATAATAAAAGGAGATAAAGGTATAAAACTCCTTTTATTTTTAATACTTTATGTAGTATAATATATTTAGATTTGGGGTGATTAATCCATGAAATTTCGTGTTTCAAGTAAGGATTTAATAATGTTTGTTATATTTGTTATATTTTTACTATATTTATGTGCTATAACAACAGCAAATATAAGTTCTTTTGGTAGAACTGGAACTTTTTCAGGATTAAATCCAATACTTGGATTAACAAAATATTTAGGAGCAACTTTAGTTTTATTTATTATATTCTTAGTTGTAATATTTACTAGTGTTTCTTCTTATGTATTTGATAGAAAAAAAGGCGTTGGATTTGAAATAGGTGAGAAAGAAAGTAAAGGATATTCTAGATGGTGTAAAGAAAAAGAGATGAAAGGCGATAAGGGTGTAGAAGTAGTAGATCCTTTAGAAAAAGATTCATCAGTAGCCGGAATTCCTTTAGTTAATGATGGTAAACATTTGTGGGTAGATAATGGAGAATATCATAACTTAGTAATAGGTTCTACAGGTTCAGGTAAATCACAAACGGTTGTTGAACCAATGGTTGAACTTTTAATTAAAAAAGGCGAAAGTATGATTATTACCGACCCTAAAGGTGAGTTATATAAAGCTGCTAGTACATATATGCAAGAAAGAGGATATAATGTAGTAGTACTTAATTTCCGTGAGCCACAAAATGGTAATGCATGGAATCCACTTTCCTTGCCTTATCAATATTATCAAGATGGAAATCTTGATAAAGCAATTGAGTTGTTGGATGACGTTGGTATGAATATTTTGTACGATCCAAATAATAAAAGTGGAGATCCATTCTGGGAGAAGTCATCAGCCGACTACTTTTCAGGTTTAGCTTTAGGTTTATTTGAAGATGCTAAACCAGATGAAATTAACTTAAACTCAATAAACTTTATGAGTACAGTTGGTGAAGAGAAGTTTGCTGCTAGTAATTATATTAAAGAATATTTTACTTTAAAAGGAGAAGCTTCTAATGCTTATATTTATGCGTCAAATACTATTAATTCACCAACCGAAACTAAAGGTGGTATTCTATCCGTATTTAGACAAAAGATAAGATTGTTTGCATCTCGTGAAAATTTATCAGAAATGCTTGCTTATAGTGATTTCGATATGAGAAATATTGGCAAGGAAAAAACTGCTGTATTTATAATTATTCATGATGAAAAGACAACATATCATGGTCTTGCTACAATATTTATTAAACAATGTTATGAAACATTAATCGATGTAGCTCAAAATAATGGTGGTAAATTGCCTTATAGAACTAATTTTATTCTAGATGAGTTTGCTAATATGCCTCCTTTAAAAGATGTAACAACAATGGTTACAGCAGCACGTTCTCGTGCAATAAGATTTACATTTATTATTCAAAACTTCGCTCAGTTAAAGAGTGTTTATGGTAATGAAGATGCTGAAACAATTAAAGGTAACTGTGGTAACTTGATATACTTAATCAGTACTGAGTTGGCAGCTTTAGAGGAAATTAGTAAGATGTGTGGTGAGGTTAAGTCTGGAGATAAAGATAAGACAGCTTCAACACCATTAGTTACAGTTACAGATTTGCAAAAATTAAAATTGTTTGAAGCAATTATTATTAGATGGAGATTATCACCATTTAAAACAAAATATACTCCTAATTTTCAAATGGATTGGGGACATGCTAAGCATGAAGCTGAGTTCCCATCAAGAAAGAAAAAAGAAGTTCAATTATTTGATGTAAAAGAATTTACTAAAAAGAAAAAGTCTGAAAAGATTAAAAATTCATTAAATGAAAAAGGACCAGGAATGGGTGGAAATCCATTTGGTGGAAGTAATCCGTTTGGTGGGGGCGCTAATCCATTTGGTGGAGCAGATAAGCCAGCAAGTAACCCATTTGGTAATATGGATAACAATTCAAATCCATTTGGAGCTGCACCTAAAAATGATGGTGGATTATTTGGAGGTCTTGGTGGGGGAATAGATTTAGATGCTATGATGAAGGATATCGATAGAAAGATAGCTGAATTAGATGCAGAAGAAGCTCGCCAAAAAGAAGAACAAGCTAAAATGAGAGCTAGTGAACCTAAATTAGAACAACCAAAAATGGATTTACCAGTAACAAATAATTTGAATACTAAACCTAATAATATGTTATTTGAAGAAATGCCAAAAAGTGGTGGTGTAAGCCTATTGGATGATAGAATCAGTGATGGTTTTATGAATGCTAATCCGAGTGAATTATCAAGACCATCAGTTAGAGAAGGAAGCTTTGAGGAAAAGAGTATTCGTGGGGAGCAACTATCAATAGATAGACCTCAAGTACAACCTAATACTATTCCTAGCAACGAATCATTATCTAGTAATATGAGTGGCTTTAATATTTTTGATACTATGAGTACAAAAGTACCACAACCAATTGACAATACAACTATGTTTGGTAATGATAAGCCAAAGATGGCTGTAGCAACAAGTAGTCCTTATGAGGAAGAAGACTTTAAATTTGATTCGTTGCCAAAAGTTGAACAAGCTTCTGTAATACAACCAACAATAAGTAGTGGAAGTGTTGTAAAAACTAATGATGCAAATAATTATAATATTTATAATTCTGTTCCTAATATGATGAATAGTGTTAGAGAAGAAAATAATAATGTTGTTAATGAGAGTTTCTCAACTGGTGTTGAAGTTTCTAAGGATAAGATTAATAATGTAACAGCTAAATTAAATGATTATAATGTATATAGTCAAAATGTTGCTCCTAGTACTCCAGTTAGACAGGAGCCAGTTGTAAGAAATGAAGTTAAAGTCGAAAAACCGAATGTAAATATTGATCCAGATAAAATAGTTATTAATAGTAATACTGCGATATCTGATGATGAATTTTTTGATGATTTCTTTGGAGATGAGTAATACTCATCTTCTTTTTTTACATAAAATATAAGGGGAGGTTTTAGATATGAAAAAAATTCTATTAAAAGATTATAAAGGTAATATGGGAACTTTCATTGATGTAAATTACAATGATAGTAAGATGGTTGAAGGTTCTAAGCATATTACTTATGAGAATTTATTAGTTAATCATAAAGAATTGTTAAATAAAAATGAAAAATATTTTATTTATTGTAATGGTGGAGTAAAAAGTAAGAATGCTGTAAATATATTAGAATTTTATGGTTATGATGTAACATTAGTATATAAGTAATAAATATAAAGTAAAGTAATGACAATTGTTCAGTGAACAATTGTTTTTTAGTATTAAATCCAATATAATAGAAGTGTGATGTATATGGAAGTTTTTGAAACATTAAAAAATTTAAATGATGTATTAAATGATTTTTTACTAAATGCAGGTGTTTGGGCACCAATTTTAAGTTCTGTTTTGATAGTGTTGGAAGGAATATTTGCCTTTTTACCTTTGGTAGTTTTTGTAACAATTAATATCTTAACTTTAGGACCAGTTTTAGGAGGAATTCTTTCTTGGATATTGACGACAATTGGTAGTTTTTTAGCATTTTATTTATGTCGTAAAGGGTTTAGTAAGTATTTTCAAAGATTTATTGGTGGTAAAGAGAAAATGAGTAAAGCTATGAACTTTATTGATAATTTAAAATTTAAACAGTTAGTTTTAATAATAGCAATTCCATTTGCTCCATCTTTTTTTATAAATGTAGGAGCAGGTTTATCTAAAATTCCATTGAAAAAATATTTATATGCTTTGTTAATAGCAAAAATATTTGTAATAATTTTTTTAGGATATATCGGATGTAATTTAGTGGAGTGTTTAACAAATCCTGTAATGTTTATAAAGGTTGTGTTACTTGTAGTTGGTGCTTATGTTTTTGCACAGATAATAAATAAAAAGTTTGATTTAGATGAGAGGTTTTAATAATGGATTATGTTATTTTAATATTATTGATTGTACTTATAGTTTTGATGGTACTGAATTTATTAAAGAAAGATGATGATAAGGATATTGTAGAAAGATTGGGTAAGTTAGAAAAAAATGTAAGTAATGATTTAGCTGATTTTAAGTTTGATATTAATAAATATATTACAGAAGATTTTAATCAATTAAATGATAAGATAGAGAGAAAATTAATGATTATAAATGATAAGGTAAATGAAAGAATTGATCAAAATTTTGAAAAGACCAATAAGACATTTAATAATATTTTAGAAAGACTTACTAAAATCGATGAAGCACAAAAGAAAATAGATAGTTTATCAACAGAAATAGTTGGATTACAAAGTGTACTAACTGATAAGAAGACAAGAGGAATATTTGGTGAAGTTAATTTAAATTATATATTGTCATCAGTATTTGGAGAGAATAATAAAGGTATATATGATATTCAACATACGATGAGTAATGGAAGTATTGCAGATTCAATTTTATATGCACCAGAACCTTTAGGAACTATTTGTATTGATAGTAAATTTCCTTTAGAAAATTATGAAAGAATGACAGATAAGAGTTTGTCTTCTATAGAAAGAGAAAGTGCAACTAAATTATTTAAAACTGATGTAAAGAAACATATTGATGCAATAAGTAGTAAATATATAATAGCTGGAGAAACGGCGGATGAAGCAATAATGTTTTTGCCTGCTGAAGCGATATTTGCTGAGATAAATGCATATCATCCAGAATTGCTAAAATATTCATATGAAAAGAGAGTATGGATTACTAGTCCAACCACTTTAATGAGTACGTTAACGATTATTCAAATGATTCTTAAAAATATGGAACGAGATAAATATGCACAGATTATTCATGTAGAATTAAATAAATTAAGTAAAGAGTTTGTTAAATATCGTGAAAGATGGGATAAGTTATCAAGAAGTATAGATACAGTAACAAAAGATATTAAAGAGATTAATATTACAACAGAAAAGATAACAAAAAGATTCGACTCAATTAATAGTGTAGATGTTGGATTGATAGAACAAAATAGTATAGAGGAAGAGTAGTATTTGTAAAATATTATAGAAGTTTAATTTATGAAGAATAATAGTAGAGTAATAGTTTTAACATGGTTAGTTATTTTTATGATGATTGTTTGTGTAGGTGCTTATTTTTGTAGTGCTTATTTAAAGAGTGAAGAAGAAAATAGAAAAATATTGGAATTCCTAGAGCAAGAGGAAATAAGACTGATTAAATTAGAAGAGGAAAGAATTGCTAATTTAGAGAAGATTGCTTATGATGGAGTAAATGCACTCTATGAAAACGATATTCCTAGGTTGAAAATAACTGATGAAACTATCAATGATGTACAAGCAAATTTATTAGAGATTTTAGATGAAGAATTAAAAAAAGAACTTAGTGAAAAACTTGAAGAAATTGTTAAATTTCGAGAAGTAGAAGCTTTAGTAAATAAATTATTGGTAGATGGAGTTTTAGTTTCTAATTATGATGATGACGATATATCAGATTTAAAGGCAAAATGCGAAAAATTAAATTTAGAATGGCAGAAAGTATTTGAAGATGATATTGGTAAAATAGATAAACAGAAGAGTAATATATTGAAGGCAAGAAAGAATGTTAAAGCTTTATTTAGTGATAATAATATGACGAAGGTAAAAACTAACGTTACAAGAAATATGTATAATACAGCTAATAAATCAGTTAATGGATTGTTACAGAAAGACTTAATTAAAGAATATAAACCTTATTTAGAAAAAGTTTTAAAAGTAGTAGAAGAAAATGAAGAGAAAGCTCGAAAAGAGAAAGAAGAAAAAGAGCGAAGAGAAGCAGAAATTAAAGCTGCTTGGGTAATTTTAAAGACGCCTTATATTAGTCAAACAAGTAATAAAGTCTATAATGGTTGTGAAGCTGCTTCATTGTTAATGGGATTACAATATAAAGGTTATTTGAAAGGAATGTCATTACGTACATATGCTGAGGCTATGCCTAAAAGTGACAACCCTCATGAAGGATTCGTAAGTGATATTTTTAATTTAGAACCAAGAGATATTCCACATTGGATTGCACCAGATGCATTAGCTAGGTATGGGCGTAATTCAAGTGGTTATAATGGAGTTTCTGATATTACAGGAGCTAGTGTCGATTATTTAAAGAAAGAATTAGATAAAGGAAATCCTGTTGTTGTTTATATTACAGGTGGCAATTTTGCTGAACCTAAAAATTTTACAGATGAAGTTCCTGTTAATTTCCATGTTGTTTTATTAATAGGTTATAATCCGATTAGTAAACAGTTGGTTGTTAATGATCCATGGACAAAATCTAGTGATGGAAAAATTTATGTTTCTGAAAGTAAATTTACTTCTATATATAATGCGGTAGGTAAAAAGGCTGTAGTAATAAGATAATTAACGAAACCAAATAAGAATGAATATACTTAGAAATAAGCAATAAAAGGAAAATTTATATAGTTTATTTTCTGAGTATATTTTTTTTAGTGTTTTTAAAAGTTCAAGTGAAATAATTGTTGATATGGTTATACTGATTATATTTGAAATGATATAATTTTGATAATTTAGTAAATAAATGAGACCAGGTATAGAGTTTATAAAAAGAATAGGGATGGTGATAATTAATGAATAGTTTAGAGATACTTTTTTATTAAAGTGAAGAAGAGAAAAGATAAAAAGATAAATACATAGTGGAGATACTGAGGGAATTATACAAAAAAGAGTAGATAGTCCTAAAATAAGAGCTGTTTTATAAGATAAATCTTTATAATTTTTAGTGCTATTTTTATTAGAACTTAAAATTATTATTAAAGAAGTAAAAAGATATGATAAGGCAACTACTTTAATACTTGGTGTATATTTAGGCAATAAAAAATAAATAAGTGAATTTATTATGGAAATTAAAATAAATATTTTTATATATTTTAAATGGCTTTTATATAAGTTGTTTTGGTTGTTTAAAAGCGGAGTTGGAAGCTTATTTTTACTTTCTTTCATTTTTCTTTTTTCTTCTTTAATTGAACTTTTTATTGAGTTGATTTGTTTTAGATAAAGTAATATGTCTTTCGTTAAATATAGTAATATTGCTATTATAAGTGAAATGTTTAATAGAGAGATTAGATTTGAATTATCAAAAATGTCTGTATTAAAAAGATTCTTATATAAATTAATATGAGATGAATAAGAGATTGGCAAAGTGTTAGTTAAAGAACTTATAATACTTAGAATAATTGATTTTATTAATTGCATTTTATCACCATTTTCTAATTTAATAATATTTTATATTGAAGAAAAATATACTTATGGTATGAAAAGATTAGTTTATTTATTGACAGGTATTTTTTGTTGTGGAATGAGTTTAAGTATCATAGTTATATATTTTAATTTATTATTATATGGTTTTAGTTTTTGGTATTTTATTAAGATGATTTTGAAAACTTGGGAATTTTATTTGGTATTTTTGGGTATTTATCTCATAAAAAAAGATAGATTTTAGTAATCTATCTTCATAGCATGTTTTACTTTAGCCATTTGTTCTTTAGCTTTTTCACGAGCTTTTTCAGTACCTTTATTCAATATTTCATTGACAAGTTCAGGATTTTCTTCGTATTTTTTTCTTCTTTCTTTTATATCGCTTAAGAATTCATTCATTCTTTCAATTAATTCTTTTTTACAAGCTACACAACCACGTTCACCTTTTTGACATTCAGTACAGATTTTATTAATATTTTCTTCAGTATTTATTAATTTGTGGTAGTAGTAAACCATACATACATCAGGATTAGCTGGGTCATCTTTTTTAATTTTATTTGGATCCGTTACAGCCCCCATAATTTTTTTCTTAATAGTTTCTTCATCGTCAATTAGATAGATAGCATTTCCTAGACTTTTGCCCATTTTATCATTGCCATCTAGACCTTTGATACGTTTAGTCTTTGAAAGGTATCCTTCTGGTTCTTTAAGTGTTTCACCATATATTGAATTAAATTTACGAACGATTTCACGACATTGTTCAATTAATGGTAATTGGTCTTCACCTACAGGAACAAGTTCTCCATCAAATGCAGTTATGTCTGCTGCTTGAGAAACTGGATAACCTAGGAATCCATAAGTTATACTTTCACCATTGTTACCAAACAATTCTTTCTTTTGAGCAATTTCAGATTTAACTGTTGGGTTTCTTTGAAGACGAGAAACAGTAACTAAATTAGAATAAAATACTGTTAATTCAGCGATTTCTGGTATTTTTGATTGAACAAATAAGTTAACTTTTTCTGGATTAATACCAATAGCAAGTAAGTCAGCAGTTATTTCTTTAACATTTTTTCTTACTTTCTCAGGATTATCAAAGTTATCTGTTAATGCTTGAACATCAGCAATTTCTAAATAAAAATCATAGTCATCTTGAAGCTTTACCCAATTTTGTGCAGCTCCAAATAAATGTCCTAAATGTAGATTTCCTGTTGGTCTTAGACCTGTTAAAATTGTTTTCTTCATAGTATCACTTCCTTTAATGTATTTTAACATATTATGTATAAAATGTTAATTATAATCAATAATAAAAGTAAAGGAGAATGTTTATGAGAAAATCTATTCTTTTCATTGTATTACTTAGTTTTTTGTTTTTAATAACTGGATGTATGGGGAATAAAACAGCTAAAGAGGCGGTTAGTGATTACTTAGAAATGTATGTTACATTAGATAGTAAAGTAGTTGATCAATTGAATGAATTTGTTGAGAATGAAGATTTAACGGAAGAACAGAAGTTGGTATATAAAGATATTTTAAAAAAGCAATATAGTACAATGACTTATAATTTTTTAAGTGAAACTTATGATGGAGATACTGCTTATATTAAGACAAAGATTAATGTAAGAGATTTGTACAAGGTACAGAAAGAAGCTTTAAATTATTTTAATGAACATAAAGATGAATTTAATGATGAAAATGGTTCTTATGATAAAAGTTTATTTTTGGATTACAAATTAAATGAAATGAAAAATGCAACATATACTAATTCATATGAAATCGAATTTAAAGTTATAAAAAATGGGAATAACTATGAAGTGTCACAATTAGCGAATGAAGATTTAGAAAAAATACATGGTATATATAATTACGAAGAATAATTCCTTAAGTGGAATTTTTTTTATGATTTTAAGAAAAATGTTCGACTATTGTAGATAGAATCTCTATATATAGTCAATGGTTAAAATATGGAAGATGAATTTATAATGTATTTGTAAGGTAAGAGAGCAGCAGGAAGTAGTTGGTGTAATATGAGAAAAATTGAGTCGGTCGAATGCTGTTTAGGTAAAAGAAGCAAAAAAATATTAGTTGGAATGATTTTTTTATTTTTATGTCTAATATTAACTATTACATTCAGTGCAAATGTAACCTATGATCATGAAATAAAAAGTGTTTCTATATCTTCTGATGGTTGGAATGAAAATGAGAATAAAAGAGAACCAGGTAGTTGGAATTTTGTTGAGTCTGCTGCATGGACTGGTTTAAATAAGACACAAATCCAAGTTAATATAGATACAACATCTAAATTAAAAAGAACAAATTTGAAAAATTACGATGTTGTATTAACTCTGGATGTTTCTACAAGTATGGCTGGTGAAAAGTTTACTAAATTAAAAGAAAATACTCATAAATATATTAATGAAATCTTAAAAACAGAGGGAAATCGTGTAGCTATAGTTGAATATCATTCAACTGCTAGTGTTTTGACTGGTTTCACGAATGATGCAGATAAGTTAAATCAAATAATTGAAAATTTGAAATTAAAATGTGAAAGTAAGGTTGTTGATGGTACAAACCGAGAATGGGGATATTGTACTAACTATTATGATGGTTTGGTAAAAACGCAGGATATATTGGAAAGTTATACGTCAGATGAAAATCGTCAGTTAGTTGTCTTATTTTTAACTGATGGTGTAGCTAATAGAGATACAGGATTGATTAAAAGTCAATATGATGTATTAAAAGATAAATTTCCAGATAGTGTTATAAGTGGGATTCAATATGAAATGGGAAGTAACATAAATAAATATTTAAAACTTGCTAGTGATTACCAATATGATGCTGATATGAATAATCTTTATGAACGTTTTTATGAAGCAACATATCGTGATGATGTAGAAAAATATGGGGAATTTGAAGTAACTGAAACTATTGCACCTAATTTTTATGTTGAGTCAACGAATGATATATCTGTTAACAAAGGACGTGTTGAATTAGCAGAAGAAAATGGTGAGCAAAAAATTATTTGGACAATAAAAGACAAATCTGAATTAGTTAATTTTAATACTGGTGCTAATGCAAAAATGTTTATAAATGCGACTTATAAAGGACAAAGTGAAACGAAGGCTTTTTATCCAACTAATGGAAAAAAAACAATTAAATTTAAATTAGAAGATGATGAAAAGGTAACAACTAATGAGAGTGAAAAAACGCCAGTATTACAAAATGTATTTGAAGTAAAATACAATCCTAATCTTCCATCAGATTGCAAGAATTTGTTATATAACACAAACATCCAATATTATCAACCTTTCCAAGTGGCTAAAAAAAATAATGGTTCTTTAGCTTGTGACGAGTATGTATTTAGAGGATGGGAGTATACAGAAGATGCGAATGATGTAAAAAAAATAAGTGATAATATGTTCACAATGCCTGCACAGGATGTTGAAATAAGAGGTGTATGGGGAACATTAAATATTTCCAAAAGTTCGGAAGGTCAAGTGGCTGCTAAGAAAGGATTCTTATATGATGTTGTAAAAAATGGTGCTGTTTCTGATAAAGATATCGATTTTAAATTGTATTCTTCTGCGACAAACGGACGTGGTAATTATTTTCAAGGGACAGAAGAAAAAGAAGATTCAATTTATTATTATCGAGGTGCAGTTACAAATAATAATGTCTTATTTGCTGGCTTCTGTTGGAAGATAGTAAGAACAACAGAAACTGGTGGCATTAAACTTTTATATAATGGGATAGCAAATGGAAATAAATGTACTGACGTAAAAGGAAATGCATCAGTAATAAATGGAGGAGCCAAAGTAGCATTTAATCTTGAATATTCTGATGCTAAATATTTGCAATACGTCTATGATAATGAACATTCTTCAACTGTAAAGTTAGTAGTAGATGATTGGTATAAAGAAAATATAGAATACAAAGGATATAGTAGTTATTTAGAAGATACAATATGGTGCTCTGATAAAAGCTCAAGTAAATTGTATGGAAATTATACGTGGTATGGTTTTGCATTAAGAGTCTTTTATAGGAGAGAAAAACCTATATTAACTTGTGAAAACGATGATAGCTATACAGTAGATAGTAGTAAAGGTAATGGATTGTTAACTTATCCAGTAGCACTATTAACAGGTGATGAAGCACAAATGGCAGGACAGGCATTTCCTGATCATAACAATCGTACTTTTAGTAAAGACTCTTATACTCAAAGTGATATTGAATATTGGCTACTTTCTCCATGGACGGTTGGTGGTGAAGGTACTATCTCATCTATTGCCTTATCTCGTGTAATGACAAGTGGTGGTTTGAGTGGTTGTAGCTCTAATCAAGTTAATGGTGTTCGTCCAACAATTTCGCTAAAGCCTGATACGCTTTATGCTTTAAAAGGCAGTGGAGAAGAAGGAAGCATTACAAATCCATATATTATTGTAGATGGATAAATAAGTATCATTATTTGTCATGTTATTTAGTAAAATTGCGAAAATATGTGTATAATGAATCATTTGATTGCTAGAAATTTACTATGTAAGATATTTTAGAGAACAATACACATAAAAAGATAAATATTTATAGAATTGGAGGGAAAGGAGTTAGGATGAAAAAAATTAAAAGTAAAAAGACTATCTTATTTATAATGTTTCTGTTAGTGATGTTGATTTCTTTGACTTTATTTTCTTTTACTAAATCAACTGAGATAGATTATTTAGATAATGATATGCAACTTGAATTAAATAGTTCATTAATCTATTACTTAAAGGTAACTTATGATGGAGTAGATAGAGATTCTTATGATTCTAGGGTTCCTAAAGAAGGTGTGACTTCTAAGTTATTGAGTGGATACATTTATGTAGAAGATAAGATTCCAGGAGGATTAATGTTTGATGGATTTATTAAAGCCGATGATGGTACTGTTGGTGTTGTAAATCCAACAACAGGTAAAACTTGTCACGGATATATAGTAGATGAAGTAGAACCTGGTAAATCTTATACTATAAATGATAATGGACTATTCTACGATGAGACTACTAGAACAGTTAGTTTTAGGGTAAAGGAAATGCAAGCTGGTTGTGAACTAATTGTAGGAATCAAAACAATAACGCCAGATGCTGTAGATGATCCTAAAACTCCTTTAATTGAAACTAGAAGAGATTTTTATAATTTTGCAACGGCGAGGGAAGAAAATTTATTAAAATATTCTAATATCGTTCATTCTTTTATTCAAAAAGGATCTAGTGATATAGAATTAAGTAAGGTTACTTATCAGTATGAAGGAGATGTACCTAGTAATGCACCAAAGTTACCAGAAGTGACTTCTTATGCGCCTAATGCATCAGTAAGTATTGCTTCTTTTCCATATCTAGAAGGCTATAAATTTAGTGGATGGAAAATTAAGACAGAATCAGGTACAATTGTTCCGGCAACTTCTATATCATTTATAATGCCAAATGAAGATGTAATACTAACTGGTTCATTTGAAACGTTGACTCCACATACAGTCACTTATGAAGTAACAGGAATACCTGAAAGTATCTATACACCACCAGAAGAAAAAATATATTATAAAAATCAAATCGTTACTTTGGATACAACTAAAGAAGGCGAAGTAATAAACGGTTATCGTTTCTTGGGTTGGAAGTACTCAGATATTATAGTAAATAATGATGAATTTATAATGCCAGATGAAGATGTCATAATAACTGGCGAATTTGAAGAAGTAAAATATAAAGTAATTTATAGTTTCTATGATGTAGGTGCTCCTTCTGATAGTGATTCTCTATTACCAGATACTAAGGAATATCGTCCAGGTGATGTTGTTACATTAGATTGGGTTAAGTCAGAACCAGAGGGGTACAAATTTGCAGGTTGGTATAAAGATGATAATTTTTCGATGCCAGATGAAGATGTTGTCATTTATGGAGAGTGGGCATTAAAATTGGAAACTTTTACACCTACTATAACAAAGGAGATTATCGATAAAAAAGATAAATACAGTAAAGGAGAAACTGTAAAATATAAGATTACTGTTACGAATCCTGAAACTTTTGCTATTAATAATATTCAAGTTAGAGAGAATAATAGTAAAGCAAAATTTGTTTTAGGAGAAGGCTATACTGTAATAACAGATCTTAGTGTATCTATCCCTATAATACAGGCAAATACTAGTGTTATTCTTTACTCTCAATATACAATTACAGATGAATCAGGAATGGTTACAAATGAAGTAGAAATAACAGGTGCTTCTGTTTCTAATAACCATGAATTAAATACGGAAGTCGAATATAAAGCAAGAGCTAGCTTTAATTTAAATGATACGATGATTAATATTTGCAAGGTTGTAAGTAATGATTTATCCAATGATGATATCTTTAGTTTTCGAATAGAAGGTGAAAGATATGATAGCACTATTAGAGTGTCGAATGGTGAATGTGAAAGTGTTTACTTAGATGAGGGAACTTATAAAATATGGGAGGTTCCATCTCAAGAATATAGTTTAGAAAGTATAACTTTGGATAAAAATGGTGTTGTTACAAATATAAATAATGGAGATGAAGTATCTTTAAATTTGGGTAGTGCTTTGACGTTAACATTTACAAATAAACACATAAAGAAAAACTATTTTCATTCTAATGGAGAAATTATAAATAAGGTAGAACCTAGAATGTTTACTGTTACCTATACAGATGGGTTCGGTGGAGTTCTTTTTGAGGACCAAGTATATAAAGTTGCATACGGAAATTTAATTCCGCCATATCAAGGAGAAACTCCAGGTTGTTATCCTCATCCTATTGTTGCAGAAGAATTTCTTTGTTTTATTGAATGGAATAATATGGCTTTTAATAATGTTTATAATGATATGAGTATTGTACCAATTTGGTCCTATTCTGTAATTGGACCGGCTGCACCAGATGGTGACGAACCTGCCGATTTACCAGCTATAGGAGGTGAGTAACAAGATGAAGATGGATTTTAAAAATATAAAAAAGAAATCAATATTATTTTTGATTCTATTATTAACTCTTGTAGTTGTAGGTGGAACAATTGCTTACTTTAGTGGAACAGGTATTTTTAAAAATGAATTTACAACATCAAAATATAAAATATCTATAGAAGAGGAATTTTATAATGATTGGGGAACTAAGAAAGTAAGTATAGTTAATAAAGATTCTGTAGATGTTGTACTTAGGGTCTCTTACGACGAAATATGGACAAAGTTAAATGAAGATTCTAATACTATAGATTATTTGAGTAATAAAATATACGATTCTGATTTAGAAAGAATGACTGATGTAGTAACAAAACTGTGGACGGATGATTGGGAAAATAATTTTATTGATGGTCATGATGGTTGGTATTACTACAAGAAAGTATTGAAAGCGAATAGCAATGTACAAATACTAAGTTGGATAGACTTAAATGTACCTTTATTAGAAGATAATTCTGTTTACGAAGAATACAGTTATGCTGATTATGAGCTAGTCTTCAAGTACGAAGCAGCTCAATTAAAAGAAGAAGCAATAAAGGAATTGTGGGGATTAGATGTCTCCATAGAAAATGGTAATATTACATGGCCATTTAATTAATAATGGTATCTAAGCTAATACTTGGCTGGTATTAACTTTTGATATAGATAGAAAAAGGAAAGGAAGTATAAAAAAATGAAAAAAGACAAGCAAAGAAATAAAAAGCCATTGATCGCTTTAGCAGCTTTAGCAGTTGTTGGAGTAATAGGAGGAGCTTTTGCCTACTTTACAAGTGAAGCAATATTCAAAAATGAATTCGAAACTGAAAGATATCATTCAGAATTTATTGAAAAGTTTACTCCACCAGAGCCAGGAGATCCTAATTCACCAAAATGGGAACCAGGTTCAACTTTAGAAAAAGTTGTACAAGTAAAAAATACTGGTGATATTGATTTAGCAGTACGTGTATCGTATACAGAAGAATGGAAACCAATTGAGGGTGCTAATTTATCTAATACTCTAGAATATAATGGGACAACAGAGAGAGTAGTTAAATTAAATGGTGGAATAGAAGATTCTTTATTATGGAAAAAGGTAGGTACAGAAGATAATACTGATATTGAAAATCCTGTTACTTACTATTATTATTTAAAGAAAGTAGGAAAAGGAGAAACAGCTCAATTTATTGATTCTGTAACTTATAATAAACATGTTAATATCGATTATGATGCAACTTATTTTATGAGCTATAAGACCAATAGAAATGCTACTGATGAAGAAGAAGCTCCAACAGAAGTAGAAGTAGTTTATAATAAAACAACAAAAGAATACGAACTTAAAAATCCTGCTGATCAAGCAAAAATTGAAGGTAAAAAACAAGTTTCTATGAGACAAGTTTACGACTCTAAAACAGATGGTTATGCAGGAGCTAAATATACTTTAACAATTAAAGTAGAAACAGTTCAATATGATTTCTATAAAGATGCTTGGACTGGTGCTCCAGATATAGCTTAGTTCTAGTTAAATAAAAATACCTGATAAAGGAGGTAACCATGAAAAAGATAATATATTCATTTTTTATAATGTTGGCACTTTTGTTTTCTTTAAACATAGTAAATGCGGAAGAAAATAGGTTGTATTTTACAAATAATGGTGATCGGTTATACTATGATAGTTCTTTATATGATGGTGAGTATTTTATGAAACATTTAAAAATGATTCCAGGAAGGTCGTATGAAGATACTTTAAAAATAGAAAATGCAACGAATTATGATTATAGATTGTATATGAGAGTTAAGAATGAAAATCAAAATGAGTTGGCACAAGAGTTACTTGATAATATAAAGATGGAAATAAAGTTAGATGGTGAACTTCTTTATACTGGATTCGCAAATGGCTTAGATTATTCTCATGATGGAGTAGATTTGACTAATATGGTTTATATTGGTGAATTTAAAGCTGATACTAGTGGTGAAATAGTTGTAAATACTAAGCTAAGTGAGGAATACGCAAATATCGATAATCATGAAAGAGCTTCTATAGACTGGGAGTTTGTTGCTGAATATAATGATTTAGTAATTCCGATTAATCCAGATACATCAAAAGATAAGGTTGGTTATTATGTTAGATTTCTGTCAATATGTACAGTTATTCTTATAGCAATATTTATAGGAATTAAAGCATTATTAAAAAGAAATAAAATATAATTTACCTTAAAAAAGAGCATCGCTTTTAATAAAGGCGATGTAGAATATATGAAGAAAAATAAAATTAAAAACTATAAAAAATATAAACTATACAAACTACAAACTAAAAATACTTCATATATTCTACATGGCTTTTATTATGTGAATATTTTACTAAAAGAATATGTGTGATATAATTTTAGTAGGAGAACGTATCTATGCAGTATTCATTATTAGACAAATATAAAATGTTTGCTTTGCAACATCGTAAGATAGTTGTTTTTTCGTTGTGTATTTTAATCTTTAGTGTGTTTATTTATTGTTTTAATGATGGATATTCAATGAGATCAGAAAATGATGAGTTTAGTGAAATTCAAAGTTTTATTGATGAGATTCGTGAAAAAGATAAATCTCTAAATAGTAAATTAGAGGTTGATATAGTAAGAAAGAATGTTAAAGGTATTGACGTTTCAGAATTCCAAAGAGATATTGATTGGGAGAAGGTTAAAGAATCTGGAATCGATTTTGTAATGATAAGATGTGGGTTTAGAAGTATGGTAAAGGGTGACATTCGTGAAGATCAGAAATTCAGATATAACATAAGTGAAGCAAATAGATTAGGAATTCCAGTAGGTGTTTATTTTTATTCAACTGCTATAAATAAAAAAGAAGCATTAGAGGAAGCAAGCTATGTTATTAATTTGATTAGTGATTATGAAATTACTTATCCAGTTGCTTATGACTTTGAAATGTTTAACGAAAATAGAACTGAGGGACTTAATGATAAAGATATAAATGATAATGCTATCTATTTTTTAGATTATATAAGAAGTCATGGTTATCATGGAATGCTTTATAGTAATTTAAGAGCTATAAATTATCATTGGGATTTGGAAAAATTTAAAGGCTATCCTTTATGGTATGCACAATATATAGATACATCAACTTATGATGATGATTATGTAATGTGGCAGTATGCAGATAATGGTAGAGTAGATGGAATAGTTGGTAATGTTGATTTAAATGAAGGCTACTATGCCTATGAAGTTGTTAAATAATATGAGGACGAATAAGTCCTTTTTATATGGTAAAAAGACTCCTTTTATGTTAATATAAAAAGCAATTTATAGGGGGATTAATATGAGTCAATTTTCACTTAATATATTTTTTGGTCAAATGCAAAGATTATCAGGACAGAAGGTACAGGGATTGTTAAATAAATATGAGGATGATTTAAAGAAACTATCTTTAGTAGATGCTAATCAAATATTTAACTTTTTAGACAAAAAGTTTGAAACAATTGAAAGATGGCATCAAGGTCCTGGAATGGTAGATATTTTAACATTTAAGAGAGTTGCGACAAGAATTCCAGAGTTATCTAGATATGTTTTTGAAGAAATAGAGAATATGAATAATTTACATCCAACTATTCAAGTAGAGGTAGCTTTCTTATTTGATGAGAATGAGAGAATGAATCTACTTAGAAACTTCGGAAATAAGTTATCTTCAATTTTTGTACAAGAATTGATACTTGCTTTAAATAATGAAAATCAAGCTAGAATGATGGTAGAGTATAAAAAAACTATTTTAGCTGGCGGTTTAAATTTACTATTATCTTTTTTAGGTACTTTAGAAATTAGTAATCAAAGAAAGTTTTTACATATTATAAAAGAAGAAATATGTAATATGGAAACTAAAGATTTTATAGCAATTGTATTAGGAATTTATAGTGAAAATATAGAGTATTTCTTTAATGAATATTGTGAGATTATTGATCGATTTGAGGACAATGATATTATAGATTTTTTATCAATGTTACAAGGAGATGGACTTATCTTATTTAGTGAGATGTTTAAAAGTAGGATAGCAAATATTCCTGCATCTGCATTAATGTATAAATTAGGAACTAGTATAGATGATGAAAAACAATTATATAAAATATGGTCAAATAATCAAGATAAATTAAATGAATTGTCTGACAACTATTTTAATTTAGTAGTAAGTCGTTTAGATGATGAATCAAGATTAAACTCACTTACTGATTTTAAAGAAAGATATAATAAAATGGGTGTGGAAGAGTTACTTGATTTATTCATGTTTGATAAAGATGAATTTAAAGTTAAGTTATTTGTGGAATATCAAGATAGAATAAATACTATAGATGATAAAAAGTTTGTTAAATATATAAATGAAAATATTAATGATGCTAGTTTAAGAAATAAATTGTTTTTACTTTATAAAGATAAAGTATGTAAGATGAGTGATGAAGACTTTATTTATTTTGTTAGTAGTTATTGTGAAGTTAATTTGAAGTATGTCTTTGGGGATCTTAATGAAACTAAGAAAGGATTAGTAGATTATATTTTTGCTAATTTTAATGAGAGATTAAAAAGTGTCGGGATTGAATCTATTCCTAAGTTATTCGAAGATAGTCATGCGTGTTTACAACATAAGTACTTAGAAATCTTAGATGAGAATATTAAGAAGTTAATTTTAGATAAAACATATATAGAGAGATTATTAAGAGCTGTTTGGGGAGATTCAAGAAATGAGATTTTAGAGTCTTTTCCTGTAGAATTCGGTAGTTTAACAGCTGAAGATTGGTATGGATTACAAAATGTTATTGGCAATCAAGAGTATAAGTCTGTAGAGAAATATTTAATAAGCTGTCAGGTAGATGGTTTTGATTTTATTGATAATGAGAAATTATTAAGTAATAGTAACTTAAAGAGAATGTTTTATTATTTTGAGCAAAATGTTCAAAGTAAACTTTTATCTTTATATACTGAATTAGCAGAAAATAAAGAGAATGATAAGTTACTTGCAATATATGAAGATGTAATGACTAAAGTTATTGATGAAGATACAGAATATGTTTTGAGTAGTTATAGTATAATGAAGCTATTAGTTTTACTTAGAGTTTTGTTGAAATATCATATTATTAATGATAAAGATGATTATTATCTAATGTTTAAGGAATTATATTTTCATAAGTTAATTTCAAAATTAGAAATGGAAAAGCAAGAAAATGTTAATTTAGTTAAAGATAGTTTATTTTATAGATTAATAAAAGGAAGTATTAGTTCAACAAGTTTAATGTCCATTCATACTTTAAAAGGTTTAATATTTTTTAGTAAAAATGTCATTAGTATAGGTGATAGAGATAATATTAATGTGTATGCTCCAGCAGAGATTGAAAAGTTTGTTGTTAATTTAAATGAAGAACAAGTAGTATCTCTTAATAATAAGTTGTTTAAGCAGGTTTGTAAGTATTTATTTGATAATTATAAAGATGATAATCCTACTAGAGAACAGGTTAGAAATTTAGCTATAAGACTTTATATGAGTGTTGGATATAATCATTCGAAAAGATTAATTGATTTACATGTAGCATTTACGAGATATGAATTTATCTTTAATGGAATTAATATAAAGAGAATTAAGATGAATGAAAATGGCGAGCCAGCTATAAATAAGAAATTAATAGATTTCATGTTTGGTAGTAATATGAATGATGATAATACTAATATAAATAGATTATTACAAGATAAGATTCCAGGTTTTGAGCGTAAGTTTGCCGAGATCTATAATGGGTGGGAGACGATATATCAGAATTTGAATGGTAATGTAACAGTAGCAAGAATTTTAAAATGGTTTGAAGATAATAAAATATTATTAAATCCTGATGAGTATCGTTTAGCAGCTGTTATTGGAGAAATTGGAAATGATGAGAAGAATTTGTTGAAAGCAAGAGAACTTTATGCCGATATGAAACAACGTAAATTTTCAACTATTCCAAAAATTATGGGAAGTTATAACGATGAATACACTTATGAAATGTTAGATTTAGATGATCCTTTAGGATTAGTAGTTGGTTATATTACAAGATGTTGTTTCTTGATTGATGGGGCTTCACGTACAGCTTTATTTCATTCAGCTCAAAGTAAAGATGGAAGAATCTTTATAGTAAGAAAAAATGGTGAATTAATTGCTCAAAGTTGGGTTTGGAGAAATGGGAATTTAGTTTGTTTTGATAATGTCGAATCAAGAGGTAGCTTTGATTATAATATTCTTTTAGAAACTTATAAAAAAGCTTCGAAGGATATTATAGCAGTATCAAGTAAAAATGAGAGCACAAAGGAACAGGTTAAGTTAGTAACGTTTGGTGGAGGTTATTCGAAAATTGCTAAACCAAAAGAAAAAGTGCCAACTGGTAAAATTCATACACCAAGAGTAGAAAAACATGTATATAGTGATGCGGAATATGAGCAATTTATATTAGCAAGTAATGGAGAAAGTGAATTATATTATGGAGATGTTCGAGCAAATTATGTTGATGCAAGAGGTAATATAGAAAGATATAGTCGCTTATCTTTATTAGAAAGAGAAGATAAATCAAATATTATTAAGAAAATAAGAGAAATTGATTATATAAAGAATGGTAATATAAGAGAGATTGATTTTAATGCTTATAAGTATGCTGCTTTAGCAGATGATTGGTATTTATTACTTACTAATACTGGTGAAGTTGAGTGTGTATTATTAGATACTGACGAAAGAGCTCGTGAAGAAATCTACACCGAAATAGATAATTTACCTAAGATATTTAGTGAAATGGGAATTGGTGATGAAGCTAAGAGTGTTGGTGGAAAAGTACTTGCTTTAGTAAAAGGGAGTGACATGTAATGGAAGTAGTATTAGAAAATGCTAGAGAGAAGTTTATATATCCTAGTAGAAATTCATATTATGAAGGTATGAGTAGTGATGGATTTACAGCTCTTTTAAGACTTATTGGTTATGTCATTCCAAATAAAGTTACTCCAGAAGAATTGTTAGTTTTTATTAGATTTTTGATTATGGATTTAAAAGAAGAGAAATGCCGATTTTATAATTCAGAAGAGTTTAAGAGAAGTTTTAATGATTACTTATCAATAGTAGGTAATGTCGAAATGTGGATGACATATATACCAAGTTATTTAAAAGTGGTAGCCGAGCCAGATTTTTATAGTGAATTTATAGAATTATTTAAGAGTGCTTTTTATCAACAACGAGATGATGATAAAGATGATGAATATGGTTGTGTTGAAATAGAGAAAGATGTTATAGATATATCTAGAAAAGATAAAGCAGAAGTTTTAGCGGAACTTTATAATCATGCAAAACCAATAGGTATGGGAATTGTACAATATGATCCTACACCAATGACTATAGAAATTGCTAGAGTAGTATTAGAAAAGATGGGACCTTCTTTTGGTTATTTAAAAGGAAGAGCTATGAAAGTTTATTTAGGTGAAGATGAATTGTATGTTGGAAATTATAATAGAGATAATGATGAAGATGGATTAGCTCAGAGAGCAATTGCTAAATGTAGGAACGTAACATGTGGCGATGGAACAAAGAAATTAATTTTAAAAAGCGAAAAATAAGGACTTAAAGAGTCCTTTTTTTCATATGATTATTTAGGTGATAGTAAATGAAGAAACTTATTTTTTTAATTTTCTTATGTTGTCCTTTTTTCGTTTATGGAATAAGTGCTAGTTCTTATATAGTTATGGATATGGATAGTGGAAGAGTACTTGAAGGAAGTAATACTGATAAAGTTAGTTTGATTGCTAGTACAACGAAGATTTTAACTGCAATAACAGCTATTGAGTATGGAGATTTAGAAAGTGTTGTTAGAATTAATCAAGATGTTTTAAAAGCTTATGGAAGTGGAATATATGTACAAGTTGGTGAGGAATTAACTTTAGATGATTTATTATATGGTCTTATGCTTAGAAGTGGAAATGATGCAGCTTTAGCAATCGCTTCTCATGTTGCTGGTTCGACAAGTAGTTTTGTTTATTTGATGAATGAAACGGCTAAGAATATTGGAATGGATGACTCAAGTTTTGTAAATCCTTCTGGTCTGGAAGAGAATGATGGTAGCGCTAATATGTCAACAGTTTATGATATGGCAAAATTAACGCAATATGCGATGCAAAATGAAGATTATAGAAGATATGTTAGTACAAAAGAAATTACAATTAAGTCTAGTATGAAGACATATAAATGGCTTAATAAGAATAAATTATTAAGAAATTATGAATATTGTACAGGTGGGAAGACAGGTTTTACAGAGAAGGCCCGAAGAACTTTAGTAACAACAGCAAGTAAAAATGATATGTCGTTAATTGTAGTTACTTTTAATGATGGTAATGATTTTGCTGACCATGAAGATTTATATGAGAAATATTTTAATGAATATGAAAGAGTAAAGGTTATCGATAAGGAAGAGGATTATGGAGAAGATTATAAATTAAGGAATGATTTTTATTTGGTGAAAAAAGATGGTGACAAGATAGAGACTAAAGTAAATAAGCTTAGTACTAAAGATGCAGTAGATGGAAGTGTTGTTGGAAATATAGAAGTTATTTTAAATGGTGAAGTAATAGGTAAAAGAAATTTGTATTATGAAAAGGCAAGTGTTCAACAGAATAAGAGTTTTTTGAGTAAGTTGTTAGATTTTTTGAAATTTTGGTGATTATATGATAAATAAAATATGGTTTTTACTTATTTTTATAGGAGTGTTTTTTTCCTTTATTAGTGGTAATGATACTATGGGGGATGTCATTTTAAATACATCTTTTGACGCTTATGATTTGATACTATCGATTGGCCCTTTACTTGTTTTGTGGTCAGGAATTATGAATATTGCAAGTAAGAGTGGGCTACTTGCTAAATTTAGTAAATTATTAAAACCAATACTTGGAAGATTGATGCCAACAGCGAATAGTGATAAGGCGATGGAGTATATTTCATCTAACATTGCTGCTAACATGTTAGGACTTGGTAGTGTGGCGACTCCTGCTGGTTTAAAGGCAATGAAAGAACTTGATAAGGTTAATAAGGATAAAACTAGGGCAAGTGATGCAATGATTACTTTTTTGGTTCTTAATACTAGTGGAGTTACTATAATACCGATGACAGTTATTGCTTTAAGAAAAGCTTATGGAAGTATTAATCCTACAGCTATTATAGTACCAAGTATTATAGCAACTATGATAAGTTCGATAGGTGGTCTTACATTAGATTATTTAATAAGGAGGAGAAATGCTAAATAATTATATTATTCCAATTATTGTGATAGTGATTCTTTTCTATGGTTTTATCAAAAAGTGTGATATTTATGATGATTTTATTGAGGGAAGTATTGAAGGATTAAAGATATTAGTTGATATAATACCAGCGATAGTAGCAATGATATTTGCAGTGAATGTCTTTATAGGAAGTGGAATTTTAAATACATTTGGTGGTGTTTTAAAAGATATTGTACCAATGGTCGTTTTAAGACCTATTAGTGGAACAGCGACCCTTGCAGTTTTATCAAATATTTATAAGATACATGGAGTTGATTCGTTTTTAGGTTTTTTAGCTAGTGTGATACAGGGAGCGACTGATACAACAATTTATGTTTTGGCATTATATTTTGGCAGTGTAAAAATAAAGAAAACAAGGTATGCTTTATGGGTTGGATTATTTGCAGATTTTTGTGGAATAGCAGCAGCATTTTTGATTGTACATTTCTTTTTCTAGAAAATTAGAGTATAATTAAGATGGTGTTATTATGGAAGATGTAAAAAAGATAAAATGTAAAAAATGTGGAGCTATTAATGTATATGGGGCTAAGACTTGTGTAAAATGTAAAGAAAAGTTAACTAATGGGATGAAAAGTTGCCCTAGATGTGCTAAAAGAAATAAAGCTGATAATATTAAATGCTCAAGTTGCGGTTTTAAATTTAGTAGAGAAAAAAGTGCTAAAAGAAGTTTTACAATTAATTTAATTATTTCAATTTTATTAATGGCAATTATGTGTGTATTAGTTGTCTTAGATAAAAGTGGAATAGTGTCGAATATTAGTAAGATTGTTAAAATAATAGCTACTTTGTTGGTACTTTATTTACTATTTAGTAGTTTTAATTATAATAATAAAGATAAGATTAATTATTCGGCAGAGAGTGAAATGTTAGAAAAGAATAAAGTTACTAATAGAATGAAAATAGTAAGTAATATTGTTATTGTAATTGGTAGTGTTGTTGTGTTTGCGTTATTAGTATACTTTTATTTTCATAGATAGTGGAAAGTTAGTACTTAAAAATAATAAAGTAAAGAGAAAAATTTCTCTTTTTTTAAATTTTAGGTTATAATTGAGTAATTGGACGGAGTGGTGTTTATGGAACGTTTACAAAAAGTTATCGCTAATATGGGGTATTGTTCTAGAAGAAAAGCTGAGGAATTGATTTTAAATAAAAAAGTTTATGTTAATGGTGACTTAGTTACAGAATTGGGAACTAAGGTTAGTGTTAATGACGTTATTGTAGTTGAAGGAGTAACTTTAAATAAAAAAGTTAAGTATGAATATTATTTACTTAATAAACCAAGAGGAGTTATATGCAGTGCTAAGGATGATAAAGGAAGAAAAGTAGTAACTGATTTGATTGATACTAAAGAAAGAATATATCCAGTAGGAAGATTAGATTATGATACAACTGGATTACTTATTTTAACTAATGATGGAGATTTTGCTAATATATTAATGCATCCTTCTAATGAAGTAGAGAAGACTTATTTAGCTGTTATTGAAGGAATTATGACTACTGAAGAGATTTATAAATTAAAAGGCGGAGTTACTATAGATGGAGTTAAAGTTGTTCCTAAAAGAGTTAAGATAAAGAAAAAAGATGAAGTTAAAGGCAAAGAAAAAGTTGAAATAACAATTGTTGAAGGTAGAAATCATATTGTTAAGAAGATGTTTGAAGCTGTAGGTCATCCTGTTGCAAAATTAACTAGAGAGAGATTAGCTTTTTTAGATGTTAAGGGATTAAAATCTGGTGATTATAGATACTTGACGATGAATGAAGTTAAAAGATTGAAAGCATTAAAAAAATAAGAGTTTTCTTGTAAAACTCTTATTTTTTATACTTAAATTAAGCAGCAATTTCAGTTTCTTCTTCAACTTCAGTAGTTTCTGCAACTTCTTGAGTTGGGAATTCAATAACTTTGCTTTCTTCAGTTTCAGTAGTAGCACTAACTTCAGTAACTTCGATAGCACTAACTGGACAAGCTGAAGCTGCTTCTTTTGTAGTTTCAGTAATTTCTTCTGAGATAACTTTAGAAAGTCCTGCATCAGAAAAATCGAAATTTTCAGGTGCGATAGCTACACAAGCACCACAACCAATACATGTATTTTCATTAACTTTAATCATAATAATTCCTCCTTCATAAATAATAACAACAATGATGTAAAAAAGCAAATAAAATATTCGCAAAAAAGCTCTATATATGGTATTATTATAGATAGTAAAGGAGTGGGCGTTATGGAATCAAGACAATCAAGAATGAATAAGTATTATAATGAATCTAGTCAAGAAATTACAAGCACAAACTCAAGAACAAATAGAAATAAAAATTTATATAAAGAAGTAAGTAAGTTAGAATTAGAAGACTTTGATTTAAATAGTAATGCCTCTGTCATTGGAACGAATACAGATAATATAAATGTAGAAGAAATTAAAGATATATTAAGTAAAAAATATAAAGATGGTACTCGTAAAAAAAGCTTTGGTGATACAGAAGAAATTTCCTTACCAAAGATTAATTTAGATGAGACAAGAGAATATGATCTTAATTCTATTTTAAGTAAAGCTAAAGAAAAGAAAGAGAATAATTACGAAGAGGAAAGACTAAAAAAAGTAAGAAATTACGATATTTTAAAAGACTTAGATATTATCAATAAAGATGATGAGATTGAGGAAGAAGATTTAGATCAAATTATAGAGAAAAAAGAGACTATAAAAGCCGAAATTGGTACGGAGAAAACAAAGGAAGAATTAGAAGATTTGATTGATACTATTTCAGCGAAGGAACTTATTAAAGAAGAGGGAGAATTAATTGTTACAGGTGAAATGGATCCTCTAGATATTTTAAGTGACTTACGTGGCGATGATGATTCAACGAAAGTTATGGGAATGTTGGTTCATGAATTAGAGGAAGCAGAAAAAGAAAATAATAGTGCATTTAAAGAAGATAAATCGATAATGATTCCTTATATTGATGACGATAGTGCAGAAGAATATGAGGAAGATGATGAGGAAACTGAAGAAACTGATGAAATTGAAATTACTCAAGTCGATTTAGAAAATATTGATAAAATAAAAGATGAAGAAGAAAAAGTAACTAAGGTAAAAGAAAACAAAGATAGTAAATTATATGATTCTTTTATTGGTAAAACTACAACATTTACACAAAGTGACTTTGATGATTTTGATGATTTAAAAAGTGATATGGGTGTTACAAAAGTAATAGTAAAGATATTATTATTCATAATAGTTGTACTATTTATTGCAGGGGTTATATTTATTTTACATAAACAAGGACTATTTTAATATAGTTCTTTTTTTTGCATAAAATTTAATATGAGAAGAAGATTTAAAAGAATTAAAAAAAATAACAAAAGAAATTATTTATATATAGGTCTTATGATAATTCTTTGTACTTATATGATTGTTGATTATATTGGTTGTAGACTTACACCAATAGTACATAATATAATTGAAATTAATGTTAATAAGAATGTTCATAATTATTTGTTTAATATGTTTAATACTGATTTGCTTACGAAAGATGAACTTATGAATATAGTAGAGATTAATAAGAATAAGGATGATGAAATCATATCTGTTGATTATAGGTTTGACTTGGTTTATAAAAATTTGAGTGAAAAAATGGCAGAAATGTTCAATGATGTTAGGAATATGGATGTGAAAATGGAGTATTATGATTATGAAAATGGTTTATTTTTTGTGCCTTTAGGAATAATTGATAAGGGAAATATTTTAATAACAGATTTTGGCTTTAAATTGCCTGTTAAGGTAGTTTTTTTCACTGATATAAAGATGGGATATAAAACAAAGGTTACTTCTTATGGAATGAATAATGTTTTAGTGGAGTTATATTTAGTTGTAACTGTTTGGAATACTGTTTTAAGTCCTAGTTCTTTTTATGATTTTGATAATACTTATGAAATAGTTGTAGCATCTAAGGTTATTATGGGTAAAATACCAGTTTTTTATGGAGATAGTATAGAGAAATCTAGTTCAATTGTATCTAGTTAAAATGGTTATTTTGTGGTAGTATGTATATAGTAGGTGATAATATGCCAAATGAAGGAAATGTATTTATTAATGAAGCTTTGAATGAAGGATTTAAACTTTATATAGAAAATGAAAAAAAAGAATATTCTTTGGACTACAACAAGTTTTTGTGTTGTATTGTTAGAATGCTTGTTATAGTTTATGATAAAGATGTATTAGTTAACGCTTTTCATTCTAATGATGTAAGTTCTTTTGATAAAGAATTGGTTCGTTATGGTTTTAGTGATGTTGATGTAATTAATTTTAAAACAGTGTGTGATAAATTTTATAAATTTGACTTGAAGCAGCAAAGTAAAGCTATTAAGAAGAAAAATAAGTTTTTTAACTTGGTTCAAAAATATTTGATTGATATGATGAAATGTAAAAATAACGCTAATTCAGTTAATAATGAAGAAAATAATAATTTTTATGATCTTTTGTTTACAGCTAATAGCAAGGATTTTTATAAAAAAAGTACTGCTGTGATGTTGGCATATAATCCTTATGAGATAGATGAATATGCTAAAAAACAAAATTTAATATAGTTGGGGGATTTTTATGAGTAAGACAATTAATGTTAATAATGTAGAATATGATGTTATAAAAGATGTTAATGAAGCAATCGATGTTGAATTGTTGAGTGAAAAAATAACTGATTATTTTGATAATTATGATTATATAGTTGGAGATTGGGCTTATGGAAAGCTTAGATTAAAGGGATTTTATAAGTCAGATAATAAAAAATGTAAGAAGATTAATGATATTGCGGGGTTAGAAAGTTATATAGAAAATAATTGTGCTTATGGATGTAAGTGGTTTCAAATTCAAAAAAAAGGAATTGATAAATAGAAGTTATTTTGCTATAATGAATTATAGAAAAGAATAAAGAATAGAGAGGGATTGCAATGCCAGAGAAAATCTCGATTTTGAAGGAGTCTGGTGAAACACTGAATTCAAATGTAGTTTCTGTGTTTTTAATACCTGATACTCAAAAAAGATATATTATTACTACTGAAAATGCTGTGGATCCTCATGGACTCACTGTTTTGCATGTAAGTGAAATTGTCGATGGAACATTACAAAAGGTTGCAACTGATGATGAATGGTCATCTATAAAGACAATAATGAGAGCTATAATCTCTGGTAATGTGGGGACTTTTAAATATTTACCAGTTATAAGTAGTATAAAAGCTAGCGGACAATATTCTAGGGATATTTCAGTTAGTGCATCTGCTTCTAAACAGATGATAGATAATTATGCAATAGGCGAAAAAGCTAGTGAAGCTGATATTGGAGTAGGAGATCAAAGTAATGCAGGTGGTGGAGTAATTGCTCCGCAAAATATGATGAATCAACCTGATTTAAATATTCAACCTAGTACAATTTTTCCTACAGGAAATATTACACCTTCAGCTGATAATGAGTTGATGCCAGGGATTGCTGAGGTTCCTAATAATATGGGAATTAATCAGAATGATAATCCTATGCAACCAATGTCTTCAGTTGATTCTGGAATGATGAATCAGCCAGTTAATGAGGTTGGTGTAAGTGGGGTATCTGTTAATGGGGTATCTCAAGATCCTATGATGAATCAGAATATGCCAATGTCTCCGATTGTAAGCGGAGATATGAATGGGGCTGATAATGTAAGTTCTGGTGTTCAAGTAGCTGTTCCAACGCAGGTTGTTCCAAGTGCGCAAATCGTTCAGGAAGCACAAATGCCTGCTAATACAGAGATAAGCTTCAATAGTAATGCTACTCCAAGTTTTGCACCCAATGCTAGTTTGGATGAAGTTGTTGCTGGTGCACAACAGATGTTTATGGAGGGTGTAAAAAGTTTAGTACAAACTATTCAAGAAAAAGTATATAGAGATTTATATGCTAAAGAAGCTGAGTTAAAGGCTAAAGAAGCTGAATTATTGCAAAAAGAACAAATGTTAAATAATCAGATGGCGATGATGAATAATGGTGGAGTAAATATGATGGCTCAAAATATGCCGATTAATCAAGGGTTAGCATCTGGTGTTATTCAAGTAGATTCCGTGGGAACTCCTGTTGATATGAATCAAAATATGATGATGAATAATCAAATGGCAGGTATGGTTACACAACAAGCTCCAGTAAATCAAATGGGTGTAGGTATTCAATCTCCTATGCAGATGAATGGAGTTGTTCAAAATCAACCAATAGTACAAGCAGTTTCACCAATGGTCAGTGGACCAATGAATGTTTCTGCTAATAATGATGTTATATAATATATGGTGACAAATTTAAACTTTAAGTGATAATCTTAAAGTTTTTTTATATATTTATAATATGAAAGATATATTAAACAAATTAAAAGAGTATTATGGATTAGATGTTCAAGATTATGAATGTTATAAAGATGGGATAACATTTTTTGTCAATGGGAATTATTATTTATTTACAAAGTGTTTGTTTGAGGAAGAATATTTAAATGATATTTTGGAATTATGTAATTATGTTAGAAGTAGTGGAATAAAAATCCATGATTTTGTTTACAACAAAGAATATAAGTTAATATCAGATGGTTATGTTTTATTTAAAATAAATGTTTTTATAGAAGAAATAGATTTCGATGATATATTACTTTTTAAAAGATTAGATTGTAGTAAGTATTTGAAAAAATATGTTTTTATGGATAAATTTTGGGAAGACAAAATAGATTATTTAGAGATTCAATTAAGCGAATTGTCTGATAATAAGCTTCTTAACAATAGTTTTGATTATTATGTTGGTATAGCGGAGATTTTAATACTTTATCTAAAGAATAATTATGATAAAGAAAAAATAAAATTATGTTTGTCTCATAGGTGTTTAGAATGTTTAGATACTTTAGAGTTTTATAATCCTTTAAATATAAGTGTTGATTTACCCTATAAGGATGTTGCAACTTATTTGAGAAGGAAAAAAGATGTATTGTTATTAACTTCGATGATTGATGAATCTTTAAGAGATGGTAACTATGGTTATTTTTTTGCAAGAATGGTTTTTCCTTTTAAATATTTTCATGAAGTTGAGGGAATATTGGTTGATAAAAAGTCTAATAGAGAGTTGATTGAAATAGTTAATAATGTTGATAATTATGAAAGGTATTTATTTGATATGGAGAAAATGTTTGGGATTTTTTTGTTTGAATGGGTGAAAGACAGTATTAAGCCATAAAAAAAGTAATTAAACTGTTACGTTAATTACTCCTTCGATTTCTGGAATATCAGCTTTGATGGTTTCGTATAGTCCGTTTTTTATTGTTTCATCAGAGAACATACAAGCTTGGCATGCTCCTGTTAAGCGGACATAAACTATTTTATCTTTATAATCGATAAACTCAACATCTCCACCATCCATATTTAGGTAAGGTCTAAGTGTATCTAGAATTTCTTTAATATGTTCAATTGTCTCAGATGATTGTGTATTATTGTTGTTTATCATTTTTTCTTCGGTATTATTCATAAGTCCATTCCTTTCTGTATATTTTTAAATTGCTTTTAATACTTAGACAATTATACCTTATAAATTATTTGGTGTAAATAATTTGTTGTGGTATAATAACTTTTGTAGAAGAGGTGTATTATGCCAAAATATAAAAAAGGAGATATAGTTAAAGGAAAAGTAACTGGTATTGAAAATTATGGTATTTTTATTTCATTAGAGGATGATAAATATACAGGCTTAATTCATATTTCAGAAATTTCAGATAAGTTTGTAAGAAATGTTTTTGATTATGTTCAATTAGATGAAATTATAAATGCCAAAGTAATAGAAGTAAATGAAAGTAATAAGCAATTAAAGTTGTCTATTAAAGATTTTAACTATCGTATCGATGATAAACGTAATTTGGAAGACAAAAATGGTTTTTCACCATTAAGGGAAAAACTTCCAGAGTGGATATCTGAATATAAGGAAAGAGCAAGGAATTAATTATGATTCTTTGCTTTTTGTTTGTAATGGTTGAATTTATTAACTGGTGGGTAATAAAAAATTACTCCGAAATTACTCTGAATGATGGGGAAATAGAGTAATTTTTGATTAAAAAAGGAGATTAACACAAGAAAAAAAGCCTTATTATAAAGGCTTTTGTATTCTTAAATGGTGCCCAAGGCCGGACTTGAACCGGCACGAGGGTTAAATCTCGCAGGATTTTAAGTCCTGTGCGTCTACCTGTTCCGCCACTTGGGCAGCACCTGTGTCTTTTCATAAGACTTCTTGAGTATATCGCATTTTTTTTTGTTTTGCAATACTTTTTTTGAGTTTTTTTAAAAAATATTAATAAAAAGCATATTAATAGTAAGAAATTGAAAGTTTAGTAAATTTTTTTTAATTTTTTGTTGACATTAGAATTTTTATTATGCTATAATCAATTTGTCGCTGGAAGAAAAGAGCGAAACGGAGGAATACCCAAGTCTGGTTGAAGGGACCGGTCTTGAAAACCGGAAGGTCGTGTGAGCGGCGCAGGGGTTCGAATCCCTTTTCCTCCGCCATTTAATTTATTTATCGCGGGATGGAGCAGTCTGGTAGCTCGCCGGGCTCATAACCCGGAGGTCGTTGGTTCAAATCCAGCTCCCGCAACCATGGCTCCATAGCTCAGTCGGTAGAGCAGAGGACTGAAAATCCTTGTGTCGCTGGTTCAATTCCCGCTGGAGCCACCATGGTCCGTTAGTCTAGAGGCCTATGACGTCTGCCTGTCACGCAGAAGATCACGGGTTCGAATCCCGTACGGACCGCCATTTTGAATATTAAAGTCTTAGAAATAAGACTTTTTTTCATGCTTTTTTTTAAGTCGGTGTAAAGAATTTCCGGAGAAATTTTTAAAAAAAGTACGAATGCAACAATCAGAGATAGGTCTGTAGAAGAGCATAGGTTTATTAGTGCAGAAAACTCAAATTGTGAGATTTGAGAGAACTTAATTATGTTAATTTATTAATTTTCTTTGTTCTACACAAATAAACAGAATGTAAAAGCTTATTTTAATATTAGGCAAAATATTATATAATTAATATAGTTGAAAGTAGTGATATTAATGCTAAATATAGGAACATACAATGCAAAAAAAATTAATGGAGGATTAGTCAGCACCAATGAAATAAATTTTAATGACTATGTTGATGATTATAATCTCACAATGAATAATAACTCAAGGGAAGCATCATATGATTCGATTAATCTTGATAATTTTATAGATTCATCAGAAGAAAATGTATTTTTAGAACACAATGAGATGCTTTACAATCCATTAAATAATCAAATAAATGCAGAGGAACTTTTTAAGGCCACGTCATCTAATGTATCAGAAGAATCCATATCAGCAGGGGATGTTTATTCATTAACATTAGAAAAATTTCAACCTATAATAGAAAATCTTAAAAATACATTATATAGTACTGCTGCGTCGGTTGCTCCTGCATCTCAAACCGCTATTGATTGGATTGGTAACAAATTAACTGATGTTGGAGATTTTTTATGGCATTCAGTAACACATCCGCTTGAGACACTGAAAAAAACTATGGCATCTCTTGCAAATACAACAATAGGTTTAGTTCAAGGATTAGGAGAATTTGCGGAAGCTCTTGTAGATACTGCTGCGATAATTGGAACAATTTCAAAAACTTCACTTTATGCTTTGTTTGACGGATTTAATTGGTTAGGAAGTAAGATATTAGGTTATGATTTTCATTCACTCACAGTTGCTAAATGGAGTCAAACCATGAATTTCGTTTCTACTAAGTATGTTACTAATGCATTTGATAGCTTTCATGCGAATAGTCAGATAGGAAAATGGTTAGATGATAATTCATATGGTCCATTTAAATCGACTGGAGCAGTTTATAAAGTGGCGGATGGTATTGGATATATTGGAGGAATAATACTATTAACGCTTGCAACAATGGGTATAGGTTCAGTAGCCACTGCTGGCGGTGCTGCTAGTGGAACCGCAATTGGAGCAGGAGCATCTGCAACAGCTGCAACTACAGCAGGAAGCAATGCTGGAGTAATTGCTACATATAATTTAGGAAAAATGTTTACAATAAATTTAACTCAACAAGCTATAACATCTGGTGCTATAGCAGCAACTGCAGGACTTGGCAAGAACACTCAAAATGCTTGGGCAGATGGAGCGTCTTTAGGAGAAGGACTAGCTTACGGAGGAGCAATGGCTGCATGGGAAGGATTTGAAATGTTCCTAGGAGCAGAAATAAATGCCTTAAAACTCTCGGGATTAAGTGGACTAAAAGGACAATTGGCAACAACAGGAACACATGTATTATTGGATACAATTGATGGTGCATCAGGGGTATTTGTAAATCCATTCATGCAAATGATATACAATCCAAATGAAGGTAATATGGAACAAATAATGTATCTAGTAAATCATGATGAAAATGGAAATCAAAAAAGTAACAAGACGTGGGGTGATTTAACTTTTACTGAAAAATATGACGCAATGTTTAAATATAATGGTGGATGGGGTGCTGTAGGAACACAGGCAATAAGTGCAGCAGTTATGAGTTTTATAACAGAAACCCCTGATCTAGCAAGAGCAATAAAACCTTTAAGTGCTCTAAATGCTTTAAGAATGATAAGTGATTTAGAAACGAAAAATAATGTTCAACTATTCACTCTTGAAGAATTAGCTGCGATAAATAAAGGAGAGATAACTTTAACAGCTAAAGAAATAGAAGAGATTTTACAAGACAAATTAATTGCCAAACAACTTGCTTCCCAAACTGTAGATGTTAATTCGGTAGATCCTGCTAACCAACCAACACAAAAACTAATGGATAATATTCAAGTAGATCCTGCTAACCAACCAACACAAAAACTAATGGATAATATTCAAGTAGATCCTGCTAACCAACCAACGCAAAAACTAATGGATAGTGTTCAAGTAGATCCTGCTAACCAACCAACGCAAAAACTAATGGATAGTGTTCAAGTAGAACCAGTTAGTCAACCAACGCAAATACCAATTGATACTAAACCTTTAGATAACATAAGTCCTACACAAGTTGCTCAAGAAAATAACCTAAATAATTTAATAAACAGTTATTTAAATCAAGATAAAGGTATTCACCTTGTCCAAAGCGGGAGCACAGGAAAATCTTATACTTTATATAGCGATTATGCAGAATACTTACAAACACAACAAGCTCATATTCAAAGTGTAGTAGATTCCTTAACTCCACAAGAAAGGGATATCATAAAGATATATATTTCAGAGAATGATTTTAGATCATATCAAAGTATAAATGGTTTTGCTAGGAATACATTATTTGAATATGAAACTGTTGGGGAACAGCAAGTATTAAAAGAGGTAAGGCTTTTTGGAATAGGTGGATCGTCCCATTATAGTATGGATGAATTTATAAAAAAAATAAAAGCAAAAGGATTAAGTCTTTCTGATTATGTAAAACAAACCTCTGATGATTTCTATACATTAAAAGGAGCAGTAGAAAAGAGCTTGTTACCAGAAGATACAATTTTATTTAGAGGAGTAAACGATAATTTTTTAAGTCAGTTTGGTGTAGAGCGATCATCTCCATTTGCAGAAATAAAAAAAGCTATAATGGATAAAGGTCTTCTGGTAGATGATGCATTTTTAAGTACTTCAGCTACTCCAAGTGCTACCCCTTTTAAAAACAAAAGTATTCAAATAGTTCTTAATTGTGAAAAAGGGACACCAGCTTTAGATTTTTCTAAAGTAGGAGGCCTAGATTATGAACAAGAAATATTGTTGGCTCCAGGGCAAGCATTTCGTATAACAGGAGTAGAACAAGTTGGATTAGGAAATACAATAAGAATATATGCTGATAGTATACCTCAAACTACAGTATCTGATTCAGTTGCTGATAATATCACATCTTCAGCAGCAGATAATCTTGCGTCTGCAACGAAAACATTGACAGGACAATTTAGCTCTTATATAGACTCTGCACCAATATTTAAGGATATGAGCGAATTAACAAATTATATTGGAAAAAGAGCACATCAAGTTACTAATGGAATTAAGCCATCAGCAGAAGGAATTAGTGAATCGGCAGCTGCATTATCGAAATATCTTGATGGTTATCTGGCTAATGGTAGTACTTCTGGGTATTTTGAATTATTAAATGCAAGTGCAATGGAAATTGATAGTGATATAAAAAGTTTAATCTTACAAGAAACAATAAATAATAATAAACAATTACGTCAAGTAATATTTGATCAAGCAGATTCTGAAATAAAAGCAAGTTTAGAAAATCTGTTTGGAATCACAGATGATGCAATTGTAAAAAAAGTAAAAGCAGCTTTATTAGGTGATTCATTTGTTGAAGCAGGAATTGGAGCATCACATAATTGGGATGAATTTATTTCAATTATGGATTCAAATTTCAAGACTAAAGTTCAATCTATGATTGATAGTGGCCAGGAACCTGTTATTTGGAGTAAAATTGACGATGCCTATCACGAGGTGATGAATGGACACTACACAACAATTGAAAACACAACAATAGGTGGAGAAATGTACTTCTTAGATTTAGTATATTCAAACTGGAATAGTGCCACAAATGGACCGATGCTTGAAGATTTATGGGGCAAGTTATCTAAGTCGTATGCCAATGCTTGTTGTGAAGCAGTAAACCCTAAAACGGGTACAGCATTTACATCAATAAAATTTTTATATCCAGAGTCATATCAAATGGATGATTGCTTCGGAAATCTATTTAAAACAGTAGAATTTCCAGAAATATTATCTCATTCGACAATTGATACAATTACTATGACAAAAGTAATTTCCGGCACAATGCAAGAAGTTGAAAATGTAGATATAGATATTTCGGATATTATTAAGTATTATCAAGCTCATGACGTTGGATTAGGAGCAGATGATATTCAATTGACTGAAGAAGTCTTTAAAATGTTCCAAGATAAAGTTAAGGAGGCGATGCAATAATGATAGAAACGTTTAACAAATTAAGAAATGAATTTACTAAAAAACATAATAGCTTAACTTTCAATCCTGCTGAACTTGATAAGTTAAACTATGAGGAAAGAAAAGCCATTGAAGACAAACTGCTACGACTATGTAAAAGTGGTTCAATCGATTGTTTTAAATATATTCCTTATATGAAATATGCCTTACCAGAAAAAGAAATAGATTTTAATTTAATAGAGTCATTTCCTATTTTTCATCAAGCAACTATAAGTTATGCTTTGTTTCAAAGAACAAAGAGTATGACTTATTATGAAAAATTAGTAAAATGTGCTAATTTAGATATAAAATCTTTTGGTTTATTAATTAATATGTACGCAGAGGCAGAAGATAATAATTTAAAATCATCAATAAGAAGCTCACTAGAAAATATTACTTTAGCTGCAACAGGTCGTTTTAAAACTCAATGTGAAGCACTAATAAATAGAAATATGAATGGAGATGGAACTATTACTATGAAACCCGATCAAAACGAAAAAGATGAAATTCAATCAACAAGATTTGAGAGTGAAGGAATTAAAGCTTATACAAAAGAAGAATATTTAGCTAAGTTGGCTGCTGAAAAGGCTCAACCAAACAAAAAATTAGATGATATGTTAGAAGCAATAAAAGCATATGAAGACAACGGCGAATCAAAACAAAATTTTAAAAAGTAGAAGAGTAAAATTTTTAATAATATAGAAATTGATAATGTAACATATTCCGCTTTAGGATTTGTCATAGCTGATAAAGACTACTTACTTGATGTTTGTAGTCAATTGAATAGTGGTTGGAGAATGAAATTCGTTTCATTCTTTTTTCGTTTATCAAAAATAATTATACATGTTTGTTTTTTAATTCTATTTTACTAGTATGATTATTTTTGTTATTATAAATTTTAATTATGAAGGTGATTTTATGAGTTGCGATTATTATATTGATGGTATTACGTTTAAGTTTAATGAAAATATGACGCTTGAATATATAGATGATATAGCTTTTGATTATAGTTTAGAACGAGTTAATGCTTATAATTCGCAGATTATTTGTGATTGTGATGCTCTTACTTCTTATATTATAGAAAACTTGAAAGTTAAAATGCCAGAATTTCAGGTTTATGATTTGTCGCAATGCAAAAGTAACCAACTTGGGGAACTTGTAGAAATGATAAGTAAAGGTCCTTTATTAGTTTATGGCATTGAAAAATATTTAGATTTTTTGCAAAAGGAATTTTATAATAATCGAATGTTTTCTCTTTTTGGAAAAGAATACACAGAAGCACAAAGAAGATTTTATACAGCTATAGAAATGGGTAGAGATTCATTTTTTTCGGCGAAGAAAACGAAAGTTATATTTCTTATGAGTAATTGTGAATATAATGCATTTTTAAGTTTGGCTGATGATTTTGCTTCCTATTATCCTACATGTTTTGATTTTAATAAGACTTTATTGGCGTCAGAAGGGTTTGATGGTAGTTTGTTTGAATATTTGAATTTTCATAAAAAAGGTCTTAGATTAGTTAAGAAGGATTGGATGAAAGATACAAAAAGTGAGTGATTTATATATGTGATACTTAAAATTTTTGACATAAGGAATTCATTTTTAAAAAGAATTTGGTTGATACTGAATTATTATTTTGTTGAGATAATAAATATTGTTTAAATTTTTGTATATAAAAATGAGTATTGTGATAAGAGAAGAGCAGTAATTTTCAGAAAAAATATTGTTGATAATAATGTTTTTTTACATTATAAAGTAATAAATTTAAAAAAAATTCATTTTTTTGTAAAAAAGTATTGGACTTTTTTAAAATTTAAGTTATAATATGAATGTCCTTGGAAAAAGAAGGACTGGTCATAATAAAAAAATGATTAAAATAAATAAAAATTAGTTGACAATTAAGTATTAAGTTGGTATACTTAGACATGTCCAGAGCAATTTCGGGCGATTAGCTCAGTTGGTTAGAGCACCTGCCTTACAAGCAGGGGGTCATAGGTTCGAGTCCTATATCGCCCACCATTTTTTTTGCCGACATAGCGTAACTGGCAGCGCAACTGACTTGTAATCAGTAGGTTGGGGGTTCGACTCCCTCTGTCGGCACCATTAATTGTGGGAGGATAGCGAAGTGGTCAAACGCGGCAGACTGTAAATCTGTTCCTTCGGGTTCCATGGTTCAAATCCATGACCCTCCACCACTTTATTGCCTCGTAGCCAAGTGGTAAGGCATCAGACTTTGACTCTGACATTCCGATGGTTCGAGTCCATCCAAGGCAGCCATTCTTGATCCGCTAGCTCAGTCGGTAGAGCATTTGACTTTTAATCAAAGGGTCATGAGTTCGAATCTCATGCGGGTCACCATTTTAGAGTATTAAGTCCATGTATTTGGACTTTTTATTTTATATAGATAAATCTTTATTTTAGCATAAAAAATGTAAAAAAATAAAGAAAATTGTGATTTTTCGTAAAAAATCTCTTGCATTTTGCATAAAATAAAGATATAATGAGTTTGCGTTTATGAAAAACGATCCGATTGAATGCGCTCATAGCTCAATTGGATAGAGCATTTGACTACGGATCAAAAGGTTAGGGGTTCGACTCCCTTTGGGCGCACCACTTATTAATCGAGAAGTAGCACAGCTTGGTAGTGCACTAGTTTTGGGAACTAGGGGTCGCAGGTTCGAATCCTGTCTTCTCGACCATTTAGTTATTAACTCCTTGTAAAAGGAGTTTTTATTTGGTTATTTATGGACAAATTTAATTTATATTTATATAATCTAGTTAAGGTGAGGTGTAGGTATGGTTAAAGAGTTTAGGCCTGAAGGTACACAATGTATGCTAATGAGTACAGACAACGTTATGTCATCTGTTCCGTGTACAAATAATTTTGAAAAGTCTTTATCTTTACAAAATCAGATAGAATATTTAGCACAAGAGTTTGATAGTGATCAAAAAAAGTTAGGTAAATTATTGTTTAATGCTTTTGTTGGTAGAGAGAAATTTATAAAAAGAGAATTTATTGCGACAGGAGCTGCAGTTGTTTCAGGAGTTGCTTGTTATTTAGCTGCTCAAAGTGTACCAGTTGCTTTAGGAACAGGATTTTCTACTTGTGGAGTTGTTTCTTTATTTTCTTATATTTCTTTTTGGGAATCTAATGAACGTAAAAAAATAAGTGGATATACAGAATGTACAGAGTATGAAAAGGCGTTGTTGAAAGCGAAAAAGCAAGAACTAGCAAAACTTTCTAATGAAAGTAATCATAATGATAGAGATATGAATAATAAAGCCGATATTTATGAAGTTAATAATGAAGAATTAGAAAAAATAAAAGAAGCAATAAAATTAAGATATTATTATGGTTTTAATAAAAAAAGAATTATTGGTATGTATAGAAAAGGAATTCTTTTAGAAGTATTAAAATCTTTAGATTATTCTGATGAAGTTATTGCAGAATTTATAATTTATATTGAAGGTGTTGTTACTGAAATAGATAGGGTTAAGGAAAATAAAAAGTATGAAGCAGAAATGAAACGAATGGCTTTTAAAAGGCGTGTTTCTGATTTCTTTGCCGATTTTTAGTTTAAACATAGGAAGAGATAATTATATTTCTTCTTTTTTTCTTTATAAAATGATACAATTATGTTAGGCGATATTATGAAAAAGATATTAATACGAGCTATTGAATTATATCAAGTTACTCCATTACATTGTCATTCGATGTGCCGTTATACTCCTACTTGTTCAGAATACATGAAAGAAGCAATAAAAGAATATGGAAGTTTTAAAGGAGTTTATTTAGGTACAAAAAGAATATTAAGGTGTAATCCTTGGGGTGGATATGGGTATGATCCAGTTATTAAAAACGAAAAGAATAAGGAATGATTTTATGAATAAAGAGAAGGTTTTAGATAGTTTGTCTTTTGTTGTAGGAGCAATTACGATAGTATGTGCTGTTATACTTAAAGATAATATTGTTATGGCAGGCATAGTAGCTGGTTGTGGAGCGAGTATTTATGGCTTATTAAAAGCGTTAGGAAAAACAACGTATGGTTATATAATTTTAAGTGTTGGATTAGGTTTAGTTGCTTCATTAACTTTATATAAATTTAGTATATTAGATAGACCTGATGCGTTGACTTTTATGATATGTTTAAGTACATTTTTATTAATGTTAGTGACTTTTATTTTTGATTATCTTAATAGAAAGGCTATATTTAAATTATATAGTTTAAAATGTGAAGCAGAGGTTATTGATTTAGTAAAAAATCCTAATACCAGAAAAGACTACTTTCAAGTAATGTGTAGTTATGAACTTAATGAAAAGTATTATACAGTAGGTACACCTGGATATATAGGGAGATTTATTCCAAAAATGGGAGACAAGATAAATATTTATGTTAATCCGCTAGATAATGCTGATGTTTATTTTGATAAAGATATAAAAGAAAAAATTTATGAAACGTTATTGGGATTGTTTCTGATGCTTGCTTCGTTGATTATTATAATTACTTTATTTATATAGGTGATGTTGATGCAGAGGATAGAAAGGGCTTTTTCGTTACTTCATGAGCTAGATAAAATATATAAAAGTGTAATTGATGATTCACTTGAAGGTATTTCGGATATTGATGGTTTGATTGCACAAATGCTAGAATTTGAAAATGTAAATGTTTATCAGGATGAAGAACGAGATATAATTACAGCTATTATAAAAAGTTTTTCGTTGAAGATAGAATTAATTAATAAAATTATTGATTTTAAAAAAGATATTTCAGAAAGAATGGAAAATATAAGAAATGAATTCAAGCTTTTAGAAGCTAGAAGGTTTGAAATTGTTAATAATTATGTGATTGGTACAGTAAAAAAAGAAGATATAGATTCTTTCGAAAAAGTGTTTTTAAAGTTTAGAAATAAGCTGTATGCTATACCAATTAGTGATAACAATATAATGGAAATAGCAAAAATGAAAAGTAAAATACAGCACTTTGAAACGGAAGTTTTAGAAGATGAAGAGCTTTTAAGGGTTGCTTACTCAAATAGTAATTAGTTATATAGAAAAGTTATATCAGAATAATTTTTCTTTTTTTTTACCATAATAATGTTATAATTAGTACATTCCCTTTTAAGAAAGTAGTGAAAAATAATGAAAAAGGAATATTTAGTAGTTGCTGTAATACTAATGATTCTTGGGATAAATTGTCCTAAGGCATTAACAGTAGGTGACTGCAAAGTATTAGCTTCATTTAAATTAAGCTCAAGTTTAGATGAGGAAAAATATATTTGTAAAGGTAACAAATATGGTGAAGTTACTGATGACATTTACTATTCAGGTAGTGGGAACACTATTGTTATGAATAATTTAAATGCTTATTACTTTACCAACTGGGATGAATATGATGTAACAATAGACTTACATGGTAAGAATAATGTTTCAATGTTACATATAAGTGATTCTAAATTTAAAGTAAGTGGTAGTGGGTCTTTAAAATTTAAACAAAATTCTTTTGTAAAAAAAGTTATAAATGGGGAATCTGTTTATCAATATGTTTATAAAGATAAAGCAGTATTAAACGAAGATAAAAAAATATATGAGGGAACGACATTAGAATTTGAAGAAAACTATGAATTGCTAAGAGAAATAAATAAGTTACCAGAAGAATATAATTTAGAAGATTATGTTAAGATAAGTGCGACTGATTATACAAAGATGACTAGTGTAGTAGTTACGGAGTCGTGGATTAGTCAACATATTGAGACAGAACTTAATACTTCTTTGATAGATGGTTTTGGATATATTGAGTATATAGAACCTAAAGAAGATGAATCGAAAGAGAATAAAAAAGAAGAAACTAAAATAGTAAATAAAAATAGTACACAACTAGAAACAGATAATGTAATTTTAATTTCAAATAAAAAATTAAAGAAACAATATAAATTAAAAGAAGAAAATCTTAAAGAAAAAGAAGTAGCAACTAAGGTTACTCAATCAATTGAGGATAAAGACTTAGTTAGTTTCTATGATGTAAGTGTCTATAATGGTAAAAAAGAAGTTTCTATGAAAAATGGAAAATATACAATTAAAATTAAATTAGATAGTGACATAGATAGTTATGAAAACTACCAAATAATCTATGTTAATGATGATGGAGAAATTAAAGAATATATTGATGGTGTAATCGAAGATGGTTATATTGTTTTTGAGACAACTCACTTGAGTCAATATGGTGTTATTGCTAAACCAGTAGAAGCCGATATTGAGTTGGATGTTGATATAATTAACCCAGTTAAAAAAAATAATATCAACTATGGAAATATATTTAAAATATCTATATTGTTGTTCATTGTTATTACAACTATTTGTTTAATTACTTTTATACTATTAAAGAGTGACTTATTAAGTAAGAAAAAGAAACGTAAAAGAAAGAGAGCTTGAGTTATTAAAGCTCTTTTTCTTTTGTAATTATTTTTGTTAGATAGCGAGATGTGATATAATAATTTTGGTGTTAATATGAAATATTATTTATATTATTTAGGAATAATCAATTTAGCTGGTTTTATTTATTATGGAATAGATAAAATGTTAGCTAAAGGAAAGAGTAAGAATAGAATAAGTGAAGCTTGGTTATTGTTACTTGGTCTTGTTGGAGGTTCACTAGGTAATATATTAGGTATGCATATGTTTAGACATAAGACTAAGAAAATAAGATTTTATTTGGTAAATTTTTTATCTTTAGTTATTTGGACTTTTTTTAGTATTATGTGTTTTATAAATAGGTAGGAGAAATAATTATGGAGATGAAAGTACATTTACACTCTGACGTTTTTGAGATAGTTAAGAGTGGGGTTAAAGATATAGAAGTTAGAGTAAATGATGAAAAAAGGAGAAAACTTAGAGTTGGAGATACATTAGTATTTTTGAAAAGGCCTTTAGAAGATGAAGAGATACGTGCTAAAGTAGTTGGTTTAGAATATTATGATTATTTTGAAAATTTAGTAGATAATTATGATATGAAAAGAATATATTTGGAAGATTATACTAAAGAAATGTATCTAGAGGAAATGGCAAGATTTTATACTTTAGAAGAGCAGGAAAAAGATGGTGTAGTTGCCATTCTATTTGAGAAGGAGTAATCATGAAAAGAAGTGCAGGTATTTTACCTTATCGATTAAAAGATGGAATTATAGAAGTTTATTTGGAGCATCCTGGGGGACCTTATTGGGAAGGAAAAGACTTGTGGAGTATTTGCAAGGGTGAATACAAAGAGGAAAAAGCGATAGATGCAGCGATAAGGGAATTTAATGAAGAAACGAGTTTTACAATAGATAAAGATGAATTATTTTTTATTGGCTCTATAAAGTTAGATTCAACTAATAAATTAGTTACTGTATTTGGGACTAACAAGAATTTTGATGCGAGCAAAATGAAATCTAATACTTTTATGTTAGAATGGCCTAAAGGTAGTGGAACATTTCATGAATTCCCGGAAATGGATGAGGGGAAATGGTTTAAAGTTGATGATGCTTATAAAGTAATTTTTAAGGGTCAAGAAAAGATTTTAGATAAATTAGTAGATATAATTAGTGATACTTTAAAATAAAATATTATGGTAAACTAATGTTTAGGTAGGGTGATGTTATGATACCATTAAGTATGGTTTTCTTGCTTTTTTTAATATATGCTTTCTTAGGTTGGTGTATGGAAGTTTGTGTAGCTTTACATGATGAAAAGAAATTAATAAATAGAGGTTTTTTAATAGGACCAATATGTCCAATTTATGGAGTTGGAGTAGTTTTAATGCAGATTTTACTTTATAGATATATGGATGATCCAGTAGTGCTATTTGTAATGGCTGTGTTAGTTTGTTCATTTTTGGAATACTTTACAGGATATATAATGGAGAAATTATTTAAAGCAAGATGGTGGGATTATTCTCATAAGAAATTTAATATTAATGGAAGAATATGCTTAGATAATTTAGTAGCTTTTGGAGTACTTGCGTTGTTTGTTATGTATTTAGGGAATCCTTTCTTTTTAAATGTTTTTAGTAAAATTAATATTGTTTTATTAAATGTAGTCGCTGTAATACTTTGTATTTTATTAATTATAGATGTTTGTATTTCTTTTAAAATTATTAACGGATTTAAACATGTAACTAATTCAGTCAAAAAGGATAATACTGAAGAGATTACTAAGAGAGTTAGAGAGATGCTTATTAATCGAGGTGGATTGTATAAAAGACTTGTTTCAGCATTTAACTTTGAAACAAGTGAAATGTATTTAAAAGAATTGACAGCTAAAGTAAAGACTAATATAAATAAAGCAGTTCTTTCTTTAGAAGAGGAAAAGAATAAAAAAATAAAAGAAATTACTAAAGAATATAATAGTAGGATAGATGATATAAAAAGAAAATTTGATGGTCAAAAAAATAATAGTAGTAAAAGAAAACAAAAAACAAAAGAAAAAGACGAAGTAAAAGAGAATAAAGTAAAAAAGACAGATAATAATAAAAATAAAGAAATTAAATAAAAAGTAGATGATAGAAATGTTGTTTAAAGGTGGAAATAATAAAAGTGTATTTGATAAAATTGATGATTACTTGGTAAAGCGTGGACATGAACTTGTAATGTCAATTTACTTATCTAATTATAATGGTAATAATATTTATGTAAGATTTGATTATATAAGAAAGTTAGCTGTTTATAAGATTGTTTGGGTTGATTTAAATTTCTTTGATGAAAAACATATTGAGGATTTTATTAGTATTCAAATGGTTACTAAATATTTATCGTTGAAAATTGTGGAAGTAATGAATAAGATTGAATATGATAATAGTTATAGTTTAGATGACGATATAATGGGAGATAGAGTTGAAATACTTAGCTATTTTAAAGAAGAACCTAGAGAATTTATTTTTGATAGATTTTTACCATTAGAGTGGGAACAATTAATTGATCCGTTAGCTTTAATATTTTCATATTTGCCTAGAAGTATGGAAGTTTTCTTACAAGAAATATTTGCTAAATTTGATGGAACAGAAGAAAAATTCAATTATACAAAACCGATTAAGTTTGATTTGTTGAATGGAGATTCCTTAAAAATGTTTAGAGCAGTTAGTATAGAGGCTGGGACAAGACTTTATGATAGTGGGAAGGTTACTTTTTTAGAGAAGGTTGATAATAAGTATCTGGCAATTGTGGAAGATAATGGACCACATTTAATATTGTTACAAAGTATTGATAATGAATATGTCTTGATGTGGTGTGATTGTAAAGCCAGCTATTATTGTAAACATATATATGCTGCTTTATTAGCTTTAAGAAACAAGAAATTTAATAGTTTCTACAAAGTTAAATATGTTGGCAAAGAGGAAACTTTGTTAGAAAAAGTTACTTTAGGGACATTTTATTATGCATTTGGAATAGTAGATGATAAAATCTTGTTGGTTACTAGCGATGGTAAGTGGTTTCCGACTCAAATTATTCAGAATGGTAAATGCGTTTTTGAAGTTATTGAAGATGATGATGAATGTACTTTATCTAAGGAGTTAGAGAAGTATAAAATTAAGTAAGGCACTTTTAAGGTGTCTTTTTTTTCGTGATATAATCTTGTGTATGATATAATAAGATAAGTAGGTGGTACAATGTTCGGTTATGAAAATTTTAAAGCTAAGATGCAAAGAAATAGCGAAGAGAAGGTACAAAATGTTCTTTATGCTTCTTGGTATGGTAATACAATTTATGTTTTTTTAATAATGGTAATATTTATTAATTTTATTGGAATTTTAATGGGACGTATGGGTGTTGATAGAGTTTTATTTGTATGTGTTTATTTTTTTATAGTGTTTGCAGCAGGAGTATATGTAGGAACAAGGAAAGCAGGATTAGCATTAAGTGAGTCAAGAGTGACTTATGTTCGATTTAGACATTTTGGATTTAGAGAAAAAGAAGTATTTGAGATTCCTTATGAAAAGATTAAATCTTTAACTGTAGTTAAGTTTTTAAATGTAAGATTGGTTAAGATGTCTTTTATATCGAATACTGGTAGATTTGAAAGAGTTAAGTTTTTATTTAGTTCTTTTCTTGTTGGACCTGGTAGTGGTGATTTTAAACGCGATGGCGAAAAAATATATAATAGGTTAAGAGAGTTACAAAAAGTTATTGATAGAGGTGATTTTTAATGTTACAAATAAAAAATTATAGTTTAGAGTATGTAGAAGGTAAAAGAGTAATAAATAATCTTAATTTGTCTGTTAGAGAAGGAGATATCTATGCATTTGTAGGAAGAAATGGTGTAGGTAAGACGACAACAATAAAGTCGATTGTAGGGATTAATCACATAACTGAGGGGGATATACAATTAGATAAAATAAGTATTTTAAAAGATCCTTTAAAATATAAGAGTATGATAACTTATGTACCAGATAATCCTATTCTTTATGAATACTTAACTGGGGAACAATATCTTAATTTTATTGCAGATATTTATGAATTAACGTATAAAGAAAGAGAAGAAAGAATAAAAGAATATGCTGAGAAGTTTGAATTATTTAATGAACTTGGAAATCTAATAAATAGTTATTCTCATGGAATGAAACAAAAATTAGTTTTAATTGGAGCTTTTATGCATGATCCCAAAATGTATGTTTTAGATGAACCTTTTGTAGGTTTAGATCCTAAAGCAACCTATGTTTTAAAGGAGATTTTAAGAGAGAAAGCTCGTGAAGGAAAAATAATATTTTTTTCAACACATGTTTTAGATGTGGCAGAGAAACTATGTAATCGAATTGCGATAATAAAAGATGGTAAATTAATAGTAGATGGAGATATGGATAGAATTATAAAAGATAAAACTTTAGAAGAAACATTTATGGAGCTAGTTGTCGATGAATAAGTTTTTTAAGTTAGTTTGGGTTAATTTACTTGGTCTTTTTGATATAAATAAAATACTTGTGGCAAGAAGTGAAGGAGTTAAGAGTAATTTAGAAAAGAAAACTATAATCACAGGTATTATTGCAGTTATTTATGGTTTTATCCTATATCGATTGTTTATCTGGTTTAATTTTGAAGATAAGTTTTTGATACTTAGTTTAGGATTTTTGATAAGTAGTTTATTATGTTTCTTTATGAATTTATTTATAATAGAACCAATAATTTTAAAAAATAATGATAATGAGATGTTGTTTTCATTACCAGTTACAATAACGCAGATATTATTTAGTAAATTGTTTATTATTTATTTAAGAAATATGTTGTTTGTTAGTATTATAATGATTTCATCTTTCTTAAGCTATGGATATTTTGTTAAAGATATGGGAGATACTTTTGTATTGATGGGAATTATAAGTACTTTAATGATTCCTTTAATACCGATAGTTTTATCTACTATTGTGGTTTATGTTAATGATTATTTTAAAATTAGAAGTAATAATAGTAAGTTATTTAAGATATGTAGAAGTTTTATTATTTTATTAGTTATATTAGGTATAGTATTTTTGCTTAGTGGAATAAGAAGTAACGATGTTAATGAAATATTTTCTTCCGTAGTAAGCAAAGGACATTTAATTTATTTTGTTAGTTGGTTATTTGATAAAGCTCTTTCTACAACTAATTTATTTTGGTTTTTGATTTTAATTGGGATATCTTTTGTAACGATTTATTTATATACTTTAATTGTTTCAAATAATTATTTGAGAATTTGTTCTTTATTAAAAGGACATAAAAAGAGTGAAGCTTTTGTTTATAAGAAAAATCTTAATTTACATAGTTTTTTTGGAATGGTAAGAAAAGAGATTATATATTTATTTAATAATAAGTTTTACTTGTTTAATTCTTATGGAATTATGTTCTTGTTTAGTGTATTATTGTTTGTTGCATTTAATTTATTTGACATTAGTCGTTTTTATGAAATTGAGAATTTTAAGTTTTATCTTAATTTGTATGTTCCAACTCTTTTAGTTCTTTTTGTTAATATGTCAGGTTCAGCAGTTTCTTCTGTTAGTTTAGAGAAAAAGAACATAGATATTTTAAGAACTATGCCAATTAGTATGGCTCAGATATTGGGGGCTAAATGGTTGATAAATGTACTAATTGGAAGTGTTTTTGTTCTAGTTAATGGAAGTATAGTTTGGTATTATCTAGATTTAAGTAAGTGGAGTGTTATGTTTAGTTATTTAATCCCTTTTGTTTCACTGATGTTTATAAGTTTAGTTGCAATCATATTGGATTATCGTTTTATTGAAAAAGTTGAAACAGATGATAACGCAATAATTAAACAAAGATTTATAGGTATGGTACCACCATTCTTAGCTATTATAATTGGTATAGGGCCTTTGTTTATAGCGGCTTACAAGAAGTATAAGTTGTTGCTTGGAAGTTACGTATTAGCGATGTGTATTGGTATGATAATCTGTTTAATTTATTTACTTATTTCAAGAGAAAAGCTGTTAGAAAATTTGAATAAAAATTAAGCTTGACTAGTTTTTAAAGCATTTAAAGTAATTCGTATTTTGAGTTGCTTTAAATGCTTTTTTCTGTTTAAAATTTGTATGGTCAATGATATAATAGAAGATGAAAGATAAGAATAGAAGGTGTGCTATGAATTACGATAAAATTGTAGTTGGGGCAGGTATTAGTGGACTTGTTAGTGCAGTTACTCTATTACATGCTGGATATAAAGTATTACTTTTAGATGAACATAATAATGTTGGAGGTATGTCTAAAAGAAGAAGAAAAGGTCGCTTTGAGTTTGGAGGATCAATGCATGATCTTTATTTAAGTAAAGCTGATGAAAATTATACTATAAAAAATGTTTTGAAAAAATGTAAAATAAAAGATAATTTAGAATGGTCTAGTTTGCCTTTTTTAGGTCGACTAATTACTGATGATTTAGATGTAACTTTGCCATTTGGAATTGATTCTTATATTGATCAAATAGAAAGTATAGTTCCTGATTCGAAGAATTCTTTAGAAATATTTTTTAATTTAGCTTTAGAATGTAAGGAAGCTTTAAATTATATAAATCAAAATATTTACGATATTGATTACGACTATTTAAAAAAAGAATATAATAATTTTACGAGAATTGCCAATACTTCAGTTAGTAAGGTAATGGACGCAATTGGTGTTCCTTTAAAGGCTCAAGAGTTAGTAAATGCGATGTGGATTCTATGGGGGAGTAGCGAAACGGAGATATCTTTTGTAACTTATGGAGTATTTTTATATAACTCCTTAAGTGAAGGGTTACGTGTTTTGAATCATGGAACTTATGATGTAGCTATGTGTTTGGCGAATCATTTCTTAGAATGTGGAGGAACTTTAAAATTAAATAGTAAAGTAGATAAGCTTTTAATTGATGATGGAAAAATAAATGGAGTAAAGTTAGTAGATGGAACAAGATATTACTCTAATCATGTTGTCGTTAATTCTAATGAGAGATTAGTTTATGGAAATTTAGTTAGTTTGGAAGATGTACCACAAGATGCTTTGAAAAGTATAAATCAAAGGGAGTTCGGTGGAAGAACATTTACAATACATTTAGGATTGAACAGAACAGCTTTAGAATTAGGTTTAGATAATTACTTATATTTTTTATATGATTCAATGGATACTGATGTAGAATATAAGAGAATGCAAAGTATAAATTGTACTAATCAGGTTGCTATTGTTCATAATAATGCTAATAGAAATGCTAGTGAAGAAGGTACTTGTTTCATTACTTTGAGTACAGTTTATTTTGGAAATGTTTATTCTAAATATGTGATGAATGAAGATATTAGAAAATTAGAACAAGAGATAGCGTATAATTTGATAAAGGCTTTTGAAGAGTTTACGAAAATTAATATATCTGGTTTTATTGAAGAGATGGAAATTTGTAGTCCTTTAAATAATGCTCAAAAAAGCGGTTATTATGATGGAGCTGATTATGGTTTTGCATTAAGAGGTTTGGATGATATATTACCAAGAATGTTAAGTAAGAAAAATGAGAAATATATAGAAGGTTTAGAAATAGTATCAGGGTTTGATGGTGATGTTTATCATTATGCTTCTTCTTATGCAGTTGACTTAAGAGATGAGTTTAAAAAAATCAAAACTGGTGGTGAAGAATAATGGAAAAATTAGATAGTCTAAAGAATTTTGATGAAAAAAAGTTAGCTAAATTAGGTAAAGAACGTAAAGAATGGTTAAGTAGTGGAGAAGATAAGGTTATTAAAGGAACAACAGAGATAAATAAATTAGCTGATTCGATGTTTCAAGAAAAGATTATTGTTAAAGTAAAAGCAATCTTAAAGGAAAATGAAAACTTTAAAACAATAGTATTAAGCAGTTTAGAAGGACAAGAATTGCCAACGTTTAAAGCGGGACAAAGAATAGCTGTTACAATTACTAAAAACGATAAGGAATATACAAGTTCTTTTAGCTTATCTAGTAATCCTGTTAGAGCAACAAATGGAGAATATCAGATTACATTTAAATACGATGAAAATGAAGCTGTTTCTGAGTATTTGTTTAATGAAGTAAAGAAAGACGATATAGTTGTTATTTCTGGACCTTTTGGAGATTTTTATTATAGTTCTTTAATTGATGAAGAGAATGTAATAGCAATTATTAGTGATAATGGTATTGCACCAATTATGGCGATGGCTCAATCAATTATAAGTGGAATAGAAGATTTTAATTTAACAATATTTTATAGTGAGAAATATGAGTCTGATTTGATATTTAAAGAGGAACTACTTGAATATGCAGAGTCATCTAATAAAATAAAAGTAAATTTTGTTTTAAGTTCTGATGTTAAAGAAGATATGATGAATGGTTTTGTATCTTTAGATAAAATAAGAAAAGAATATGTTGAAGGTAAAACAAGTTTCTTTGTTGCAGGTAGTGAAGGATTGCTTAAGTATTTAGATAACGAGTTAAAAAGTTTAAAGTTACCTAAGAAGTTTATTAAATATGATAGTTTTTTGCCTAGGTGTAATATAAAAAAGACACGTAAATATAATTTAACTATATATATTAATGATTTAAAATATGAAGTTCCATGTTATAATAATAAAACAATTATTAATGCGATATATGAAGCAGGAATAAGTATACGTAGTAGATGTCATAATGGAACTTGTGGATTATGTAGAAGTGAACTTGTTAAGGGTGAAGTAAAAATTGTTAATGATAAGAGAATTAAAGCAGATAAAACATATAATTATATTCATCCTTGTTCCACTTATCCTCTTAGTGATATCGAGATAGTTGTTAGATAGAGTGATCTAATATGAAAGAAAAAATACAAAATAAATATATTGCATGGGGATTGACTTTGTTTTGTGTATGTTCTGCACTTATATTGTTATTCTTCGTAATATATAGATGGGATTATATATTTTCATTTATTAAGACTTTGTTTAATATATTAATGCCTTTTATATATGGTTTTGCAATTGCATATCTTATGAATCCTGTTGTTACTTTCTTTGAAGTTAAAGTATATAAGAAATTGATTAAGAAGATTACGAAAAAAGAAGTAAAAAATAAAACAGCGAGAATTTTATCATTAGTAACTAGTACAGTAATATTCTTAGGATTGTTAATAACTTGTATTAGTTTCTTATTCCCAGAGATTTTGAAAAGTTTACAAATGTTAGTAACTAATATGAATGTATATCTTTCTAATACAAAAGAAATGATAATCGATTTATTTGGTGGTAGTGAAGAGATTAGAACTTTAATTAATGAGAATTATGGAAGATTTTCAGAATTTTTAAATACATGGTTAAATAATGGGGTATTTAATGATGCAATGACTATACTAAGTAATGGTATATTCGGAACACTTAAAGTTATTTATAATTTTGTGATAGGGTATATTATTTCTATTTATGTATTGTTTGATAAAGAAAAGTTTAAAGCACAAATTAAGAAGTTATTGTATACTATTTTTGATAATGATAGAGTTAATGTTATTATTGAAAACACACTATATACTGATAAGATATTTGGCAATTTCTTTAGTGGAAAGTTGATAGATAGTTTAATTATTGGTGTTATATGTTTTGTATTTATGGTAGCATTTAATATGCCCTATGCTTTGATTGTAGCAGTTATTGTTGGTGTAACAAATATTATTCCTTATTTTGGACCATTTATTGGGGCGATACCAAGTGCATTTTTAATTTTATTGGTAGATCCAGGCGCTTGTATTGTATTTTTAATATTTATAACAATCTTACAACAGATTGATGGTAATATTATCGGTCCTAGAATATTAGGTGGAAGAATTGGTTTAAGTAGTTTCTGGGTATTGTTTTCATTATTAATATTTGGGGGACTATTTGGTTTTGTTGGAATGTTATTAGGTGTACCAATATTTTCAATCATTTATTCTTTTGTAAATGGTTTAATTAAAAAAAGATTAGAAAGTAAAAATTTGCCTGTTGATAGTAAAGATTATGAGAAGCTAATTAGTGTTGATGAGAAAACAGGAAAACCAATTTATATTAAATAAGAAGACGAAGAAGAATTTTATAATTCTTCTTTTCTTTTCATAAAAAAAGCTAGATGATATAATAGGAAGTACGAAGGAAGATAGTATATGAGTAAACATGAGCTAGAATTAGTTGAACTAACTAATATGTGTATGATTAAAGATGAAAAGACGCAAAAAGTATTAGTACAAGTTAGGGATAAAAATGACTGGGATGGTATATCTTTTCCTGGCGGACACGTAGAAGTAGGGGAAGCAATAGTTCCTTCCGTTGTTCGTGAAGTAAAGGAAGAAACAGGTCTTGCTATTTCTAATGTTATTCCTTGCGGATTTAAAGATTGGTATGATTATAAAAAAAATAAAAGGTATTTGGTAGTATTTTTTAAAACTTCTACTTTTAGTGGTGAATTGCTTGCTAGGAGTCATGAAGGTATTAATATGTGGATGAGTGTTGATGAAATAAGAAAATCGCAGACTGCATCTGATTTTAAAGAAATGCTTGATCTATTTTTAGGGGAATCTGATAAAAGTGAGTTTTTCTATATTGATAATCAACTCGATGATGAGAAAGAACGATGGGAGAAAAAGTTTTATTAGATAAGGAAGATGTTTATGAATTTTTATACGCCAAAAGAAGTAATGTATTTGATGGATAATATTAAATATGGTTGGTATGATGATGAAGGAGTTTTTTATAGTAATTTAAGTAGTAATAATTGTTCTAAATATAAGCTTAAGAATCCGAAAGATATTATAACAAGAAGAGCTGGAATATGTTGGGATCAAGTTGAAGTCGAAAGATTTTACTTGAGTAATCATGACTTAAATATAAAGACTGTTTTTATGTATTATGAGGATGGTATAAATGATGAGTCTCACACCTTTTTAACTTATCAAATAGGGAATAAGTTTTATTGGTTTGAGCATGCTTGGGAAGAGTACGCTGGTATTCGTCAATATAATGAGATGAGTAGTTTATTGCAAGATGTTAAATATAAGTTTACTGCTAATTTGATGGTCGATAATTATAGGGATGAAAAGATTCATTGTTATATATACAAAAAACCTAGAGAAAGCTTAAATGTTGCTGAATTTTATGAGTTTTGTAAGCAAGGTGAAAAGGTTGATTTATGAGAAATGAAATATTAAAAAATTTGGAACTTCAATTACCAAAGGAAGAGTATGAAAAAATCAAAAATAAAAATATTCATTTAGGTATTTTTAGTGAACCATGTCTTAGTTTTATGTTAAATGGTAAGAAAACTATTGAATCAAGAATCAGTAAAAATAGAATTGCTCCTTATCAAAGAATTTCTCAAGATGATATTGTAGTAATAAAAAAATCTGGTGGAGGATTAGTTGCTTATTTTACAATTAAGAATATTATTTTTTTTGATTTAAATGAAATTAGTATTAACGTAATTAAAGAAAAATATAATAAGGAATTATGTGTAAGTAATGAATTTTGGGAACAGAAGAAGGATTCTTCTTATGCAACTTTAATATTTATAGATAAACTTGTTAAATTGGAATCTTTTAAGATAAATAAAAAAGGTATGCAGACTTGGATAGTTTTGAATAAATAAAAACATAATCAATGTGATTATGTTTTTTAGATTTCGTTATTTTTAATTTTTTCAACAAGACCATAAACCATAGAAATACGAGTTGGAATTATATATTTTGCTTCTAAAATATCAGCAAGTGATTTTACGCATAGACGCATTCCACGAGCTCCACGCCACCATCCATCGTTGTTTGTTCTTTTACATATTTCATCTAGAGAAGTTTCATAAAAGAATTTGCGGTCTAGAATATCCATGGTTTCAACATCTAAGGAATAAGGTTGTAGGGGATTTTTATAAAATTTATTACTTTCAACAGGATAATTCAGTTCTTCATAATAATAGATATAGTCACCACCAGCTAAAATTAAAAGGTCTGCTTTATTTTTAGGAATATTAACTAACTTTTTAGTTTCTTTGACCATAGTATCATAGTCAGTTGAAGCTTTATCTGTTCTTAGTTCAGGGAACATATCCGTTGTATCCATAGCTCCAAAGGGTGAATTAGCTTTCTCGATAATATGTCCATTTTCAACTATAGATAACTCTGTTGATCCTCCACCACCAATCATAACAGCAATTTTATCTTTATAGTCGATGTTAGCAACAGCTCCGTAAACAGTAAATTCATTTTCCATATCAGGTGTTACAATTGTAAAATCAAGTCCTGTATTTTCTCTCCATTCTTTGTACCATTCATCTTGTTGTTCATTAGTTAAATTTCTGAAAATACTTGTTCCGAATACATAAGTTTTTTCTAGCTTGTTAGTATTAACAAAGTCAAATAACTCTTTTTTATCTTCATCTGTTATTTTATTTGCAACTTTATAGTGATTCTTTAGTTCAATAGTGCGACGTCCTAAATCTATAACTTCATCATTTTCATAAAGATAGGCTTTAGAGTTTGTACTACCAATTTCAATAATTATAAATTTTTCCATAAATATGTTCCTCTCCTATATAAGTTCATTTTATCATAAATGGATGTCATCTATTATATTAATAAATTATAATAAGTCAGTTTGTGATGAAAAAAAGTTATTTGTTGTTGGTAGTTTTGATTGTTATAATATGATGACAGAGAAGAGGAAGTATAAAAGATGGAAATAAATAGTGAATTACAGAAATATATAGAAAATAATATATTAACAGAATATAGTAAAAATGATGAAGGACATAATTTAGAACATGCAATGTATGTAATTAGAAGAAGTCTTATGTTTGCTAATAATGTAGATGGTATTAATTATGATATGGTTTATACTATTGCAGCTTATCATGATGTAGCCGTATATGTTGATAGAGATAACCATGAGAAGTTATCTGGTGAGAGGTTATACAATGATTCTAAGTTAAGAGATTTCTTTAGTGAAGATGAAATAAAGATAATGAGTGAGGCAGTAGAAGATCATAGAGCTAGTTTAGAGACAGAACCTAGAAGTGTTTATGGTAAGATTGTATCTTCAGCTGATCGCAATGTTGATTTAGAATTACCTTTAAAGAGAACTTTGAGCTATAGAATGAGACTTGAGTTAGGAATGTCAATGGATGAAGTGTTAGAAGAATCTAGACAACATTTAATGAGTAAGTTTGGCGAAAAAGGTTATGCTAAAGAAAAAATGTATTTTGAAGACTCAGAATATCGTTTATTTTTAGAAGATATAAAAAGATTAACGCAAGATAAGGAAGAATTTAAAAGAAAATATATTGAAGTTAATCATCTTGAAGGAATATTTGATAATGATGATATAGATGATCGTTTAAAGAATATATTTATGTTAGTAAGAAAGCATAATCCTGAAATGTCTTTAGATAGTTTGTTATGTGCAGTATATAAAAAGAGTGAATTAAATGAATCTTTTGAGAGCGTTAAGAAAAGAATTTTAGAAGCTTGTGGAATAGATGAATTTGAATATTATTTAAGTGATGTTAATCCAAAGTTAAGAGAATATGTTCAGAATAGTATTTTTCCTAAATACGAAGATAATGATAAAGCACATGGAATTATTCATATAAAAGAAGTAATTAGAAGAGCTTTTGCTTTAAATGAAACTTTAAAATTGAATTTAGATAAAAATATGATTTATGCAATTGCGGCTTGTCATGATTTAGGAAAATATATTGATCATACAATTCATGAAAAAATAGCTGCCAATATTTTTATAAATGATGATAAAATGAAAGAATTCTTCAGTGATGAAGAGAGAACTATAATAAAGGAAGCTATAGAAGATCATCGTTCATCTAAAGATGATGAACCAAGAACAGTTTATGGGAAGTTGATATCTTCAGCTGATAGAAATACGAGAATTGAAATAGTATTTATCAGAAGTTTCTTTGTAGCTAAGGAAAGACAACCTGAAAGTAATATAGAAGATTATTTAGATTATACTTATAAAAGATTATCTAAGAGATATGGAGAAGAAAATCCAGAAAATATGTTTTATGAAGATGAGATATATCAAGTATTCTTAAGTGATATGAGAGATTTACTTAAACACGAGGAAGAATTTAAAGATTTGTATTGTAAAATAAATCATATTACTGATAGAAGTAAGACAGTCGACTTCTATGAAGGAGAAGTTAATTATATAAAAAAGTATAATAGAGGTGGTAATAGTGATAAATAATGAATTAAAGAAATACATTGAGGAAAATATATTTCCTATATATGAAAGATTTTATTCACATGGAATGTTACATGTGAATAATGTTATAAATAATGCGTTGATGTTAGCTGATTGTTATGATTTAAATAAGGATATGTGTTATGTAATGGCTAGTTATCATGATGTTGGTTTGAAGATTGATAGAGCTAATCATGAAAAAGAATCTGGAAAAATTTTTATAGAAGATGATGCTATGAAAAATTTTTTTAATGACGAAGAACGAACGATTATAAAAGAAGCTATAGAAGATCATAGAGGTTCAAGAAAAGAAGAACCAAGAAGTATTTATGGTAAAGTTTTGTCTGATTCTGATAGAGATTTTGATATTGAGTTATTAGCAAAAAGACAATTAGCAACTTCTGTAAAAAATTATCCTGAATTAAAGACAGGATTAGAACATTTTGAACGTTGTTATGCTTATATAAGTACGAGAATTAATGGAGAAGGCCATTTCAATCTTTGGACTAATAATCCAGAGTTGGTGAGACAAAGAGAAATTTTTGAAAAGCAATTTTTAGATAAAGAGTATGCTAAGAAGATTTATTTGGATGAATATGCACGAATTGAGGCAGATGGAACTATTGGTAAAATAATAAATTATTATGAAGATTATTAGTATGATATAATAAATATAGGTGATATTATGGATGAGGTTATAAAAAAGATAAAAAATAACATGGAAATAAAAAATAATTATTTAGCTCCATACGCATGCCTTGATAGTGAATCTTATCGTTTTAAGAATATAATCGATGATGATTTTAGGACACCTTTTTATCGCGATTCTGATAGAATAGTTTATTCTTTATCTTATACAAGATATATGGATAAAACACAAGTGTTTTCGTTTAATGAAAATGATAATATAAGTAAGCGTATGACTCATGTTCAAATGGTAAGTAAGGTTGCTAGAACAATTGGTAGAGCACTAAGACTAAATGAAGATTTAATTGAAGCAGCAGCACTAGGTCATGATTTAGGACATGTACCATTTGGTCATGAGGGTGAAAGAATCCTAAGTCGTATTAGTCAAGAATATGGAGAAGGCTTTTTTAATCACAATGTTCAAAGTGTTAGAACACTTATGAATTTAGAAAATAATGGTGTAGGTAGTAATATATCACTACAAGTGTTGGATGCAATAATGTGTCATAATGGAGAATTAGAGTTACAAGAGTATCGTCCGAAGAAGAAAACAAAAGAAGATTTTTTAAGAGAATATCAAGATACTTATGTAAATAAAAATGCGGTTAAAAATTTAGTTCCAATGACTTTAGAAGGTTGTGTAGTTAGAATATCAGATATTATCGCATATATAGGAAGAGATATTGAGGATGCAATTAGAATGGGTGTTATAAAAGAAGAAGAAATACCAAAAGAAATATCTTCAGTATTAGGGTTAACAAATAGAGAAATAATAAATACTATAAATGTAGATTTAATTAGCCATAGTTTAGGTAAAGATTACTTATGTATGAGTGATGAAGTATTTGAAGCAATAAAGAAATTAAAACAGTTTAACTATGATAATATATATACTAAAGTTAATAGTGCAGAAAGAATTATGTTATATGAAGATATGTTTAGGAAAGTTTTTGAAAAATGTTTAAATGATATAAAAACAAATAATTTAGAAGGTCATATATATACTATTTTCTTAAATGATATGAGTGAAGAATACTTAAATGATACTAGTGATGTGCGAAAAGTAATTGACTACATTGCAGGAATGACAGATGATTTTATCGTTAAAGAATATGAAGATATAATAGGATAACAATAAATTCTAATTGATTTTATATATTTTAAATAATATAATTTAATTAGTAATAATGTAGTGAGGTGAATACTATGAAAGATAGTAATAATAACAAGTTAATGGTTGTTAAGCAGAATGTGAAAAAGACATTCAATGATGGCACTAAATTAATTGTTAGATCAACAAGTAAGTTGAATAAAATAAAAATAGGTGGAATAAATGGTTTACATATCTTAGGATTAGTTCTTTTAATTTTAGTACTTTTCTTAGGATTTAACATTTTTAGCTCTCCTAGCTTAGATTATCCTGTTGTTTATAATAACAACGAAGGTGACTTATATTTAATGGGAGTTAAAGTAGAGTCACAAGAAGATGGAGTAAAATTAGCTAAGAATGAAAGTGCAAGTAATGTAGTATACGCTAATGAGTCAGATAGATATGTATTATTTCAAAAAGAACAAAAATTATATTTATATGATTCTAAAAATAAAGAACAAACAGAAAAGATTATGGATGACGTAATTCAATTTCAATTTACAGAAGACGATAAATTTGTTATAGCTTTAGATAGAGATAAAAATTTGAATGTTTATAACTTTAAAGAGACAATTAAAATAGAGAGTGATGTAGCTGAAATACTAGCTGTTTCTAATAGTAAGATAGTTTATGATAAAGAAGGAAAAATTTACGTAAGAAGTATTAATCCTAAAAAAGATGATAGAAATAAAATTACAGAAGATTATGACAATAGTTTAACTTTTTCTAAAGATGAAAGCAAAGTTCTTTATATAACTGAAGAAAAAGACTTGTATGTTTATAATGTTAAGAAAGAGAAAAATGAAAAGATAGATAGTAATGTTTTATCTTATTATTGTGATAATAATGCTTGTGAAAAAATGTTCTATGTTGAAAATGAAGACGGCAAGACAATAGAGTATTATGATGGTAAAAAGAGTACTAAGGTAGCAAGTGATATTTATAATGTAAATGCAAGTGATACAGATGAGAAGAAGATAGTTTATTCTACTTTAAAAGATGGTAAGTATAGTTTATATTATCAAGTAGTAGGAAAAGAAGAAGCTTTAATCGAAGATAATTTATCTAGTATAAGAACTGTTAGAATTTTTAAGGGAAAAGAAATATATTATATTACTGGTAAAAATGTTGCTAGATATGTGAAGATAAATGGAGATAAAATAGGTAAAGTAACCGATTTAGCAAGTGATGTTACAGGATATTTCCAAGTTTATAAAAATGGATATGCCTTTGTTGGTGATGTAAGTAAAAAATCTAATGGCAATTTATATATGGTTAAGAATGGAAAAGTTAAAAAGATAGATGATACTGTTAATAGTAATACTTTAACTGTTAATAAAGCTGGAAATAAAATTTATTATTTAAAAGACTACGAAACAACTGGAACATTATATGTTACAGATGGTGGTAAGGGTAAGAAAATTGACGATGATGTGTATACTTTAGAATATGTTAATGATAATTTAATATACTATATAAAGGATTATAGTACTTCTAAGTCAAGAGGAGACCTTTATAGATACACTGGAAAGTCAGTAAAAATAGCTGAAAATGTTACAAGAGTAGCAAATGTACCAGTAGTATTTACGTTAGATTAAAAAAGAGGTGTAAAAGACCTCTTTTATTTGTGTAAAGATAAAATAAGTAAAAAAGTACTTAGATATGGTAAAAGATGCTATAATAGTATTACGTTTTAATTTAGATAATTAAATTTGGTGATGGTTTAATTAAAATGATAAATAAAATAAAAAAATGGAGACATAATAAATATAGTGAGGTGGCTTATGGAATATAAAGTATATGATTGTGATAGCTATAGAATTCATACAATAAAAACAGATAAGTTTAAGAATTGTTCTATGGAAATAATGTTTAGAAATAAGTTAGTTAAGAGTGAAATAACTGAGAATAATATGTTAGTTGATATGTTAATGCATTCTAGTAAGAAATATCCTAAAAGAAGAGATGTTGCAATAGAATTAGAAAATTTATATAGTTCTTATATAAGAGGATGTACAACTAGGTTAGGAAATAGCATAGTACTTTCTTTTGTTACAGATTTTTTGAATCCTAAATATTGTGAAGAAGGTTATTTGGAAGATGTAATTGGTTTACCTTTTGAGATGATATTAAATCCTAATGTAACGAATGAAGAATTTGATAAAAGAAGTTTTAATATAATAAAAAATAGAATTAAGAGTGATATTGAATCTTTAAAAGAGAATGCTACAAGATATGCATTTAGAAGAAGTTTAACTAATATGAATCCAGATAGTCCTAGTAGTTACCATATGACTGGATATTTAGATGATTTGGATAGTATTACTCCTTCTAGTTTGGTTAAGACATATCATAATGTCCTAGATAATTATGTTTGTGATATATATGTTATTGGGGATTTAGATATGGAGAAAGTTGTCAGTCTTGTAAAAAAGAAATTTAAGATTAAGACAATAAAGGATGAAAAAATAAATTTATATGTTGATAATAGTGTAAGAAGTAAAGTGCAAGATATTTGTGAAGTAGGTAATTATGAGCAAGATTCTTTTGTAATGCTTTATAATTTAGATAGTTTAACTAAGAGAGAAAGAGATTTTGTAATTCATTTATATAATATTATATTTGGTAATGGTGGATTAACTTGTAAGTTGTATAAATATTTAAGAGAAGAAAACTCTTTATGTTATGTTGTTTCAAGTATGTATCAAAAGTATGATGGCTTACTCATGGTATATGCTGGAATTGATAAGAAGGATAAGAATAAATGCGTTAAGTTAGTGGAAAAAGCGATAAATGAAATGATTAAAGGAGATTTCTTAGATGAAGAGTTAGATAATGCTAAGAAGGCGGTTATATCTTCTATTAAGATGAGTGAAGATACAAATGGTGGTATTATTAATAACTATTTATTTAATGATTTAGATGACTTACCTTTATATGATGAAAGAGTTAAAGAATTTAAGACAGTTACTAAAGAGGAAGTTATGGAGCTAGCTAGTAAGTTAAAGCTTAATACAATATATTTACTTAGTGGGGAGGACAAATAATGCAAGAGATAGTTTTAAAAGGTATTGATGAGAAGATATACTATGAACAATTAGATAATGGTCTTCCTGTATATATGTTAGTTAATGATAAAGTAAACAATTTTTATATGACACTAAGTGCAAAGTATGGATCAATTGATACGGAATATAAATGTAAAGGTGATAAAGAGTGGACGAAAGTTCATAATGGTGTGGCTCATTTTTTAGAACATGTTAATTTTAATGAAGGGGAGAATGAAACAGCTCACGAATATTTTAATAAGCTAGGTAGTTCTATTAATGCCTTTACCACATTTGATTTTACATTGTATGAAGTATTTGCTTCGTCTGAGTTTGAAAAAAATTTAAATCATTTATTAGATTATGTTCAGACTCCTTATTTTACAAAGAAGTTAATTGAAAAAGAGAAAGGGATTATTGTCGAAGAAGTTAAGATGGGTAAGAATAATCCTGGACATAAATTATATTATGGAATGAATGAAGCGTTATTTAAGAAGGATAAGAGAAGATATCCTGTTACTGGGGAAGTAGAAGATGTTAAAGCAACTACTGTAGAAGAGTTGCAAAATGTTTATGATACTTTCTATCATCCAAAGAATATGTATATGGTTATCACTGGTAATTTTAATCCTTATGAAGCGATTGGTATTATTAAAGAAAATCAATCTAAGAAAGAATTTCCTGAATATAGATATCCTGTTAGTAGGTTGGAGAAGGAACCTAGTGGAGTAAATGATGAGTATAAGGAAATCGAAGCTAATGTGGAAATTCCTAAAGTGAAGATTTGTTATAAAATGGCAAAGAGTGATTTTGGAGATATTGATGATAAGTTACTTAATATTTACTTGAGTATTATTTTAAGAAATAACTTTGGTGTTACTTCAACTCTAAGAGAAGATTTGCTTGAGAAGGAACTTGTTGTTGCAATCGGTGCTGGTCGTGATATCTTTAAGGATGTTGTAACGATTGAAATTAATGTTGAGACAAAATATCCAGATCAAGTTATTCCAATTATTAAGGATAAGATGGAACATTTAGAATTAACTGAAGCTGATTTGAAACGAAGAATTCGATGTAATATAGCAGCTTTAATCAATGATTTTGATGATATAGAATATGTTAATACAGATATTGTTGATCAACTTATTACATATGGTAAGGTGTTTGATGATATGTATGATAAGTACAATAGCATGAAGTTAAAGACTGCGAAGGAAGTAATGAGTAATATTAAGTTAGATAATTCTAGTACTGTGTTATTAGTTCCTTTTAAAAATTAAGTTAATAAAAAACTATAGATTGATAGAAAGTCTATAGTTTTTTATTAACTAAAAAACTTCACATAATGTGAAGTTTTAAAGTTACTATCTGTTGTAGTACTCAACGATAAGTGTTTCGTTAACTTCTGCGTTAAGTTCAGATCTATCAGGTAATCTTAATAATTTACCAGACATAGTTTTTTGATCGAATTCAACATATGCAGGACGAGAAACACAAGTTTCAACTGCTTCTTTAATAGCTGGATGTTCTAAAGAATTTTCTTTAACAGCTATAACATCACCAATTCTAACTTGGTATGAAGGAATATCAACTTTAACACCGTTTACAGTAATATGTCCATGATTAACTACTTGTCTAGCTGCTCTTCTAGTTTTAGCTAAACCTAAACGATAAACCATGTTATCTAATCTAGATTCTAGTAAGCAAAGTAAGTTGTAACCAGCTTTACCTTCTTTTTTAGCAGCTTTATCAAATAATTTATGGAATTGTTTTTCATTTAATCCATACATTAATCTGATTTTTTGTTTTTCAGCTAATTGGATACCATATTCACTTGATTTTCTTCTCTTGTCATTTCCATGAGCTCCAGGAGCATATGGACGTTTAGCTAATTCTTTTCCATTTTCAAGGATAGAGAAACCTAAACGACGAGATTTTTTGTAAACAGGACCAGTATATCTTGCCATTTATAATTCTCCTTTCTATATATTTTATGATATATAGGGTTGCTATTTTAAAATTATAGGGAGTTTATTTTGATATTTTTTCTAAGGCAGCCTTAGATACTCATACACCTTACGGCAATAAACACATTAAAATTTTAGTAATAGCGCTGCCAAATACATCGCATAATTAATTATACATTAAATATAGAAAAAGTCAAATGAAACCAGACTTTATCAAGGAAAATTGTTATTTAATGCTTTATGTTGCTATATCTAATATTTATAATGGTATAACTAAATGTTGTGTTTTATAGAAAAAATAATTGGATATTTATATTTAGTTAAATTTTTGATGTAAAAAATAGAGATATAATAGGGGGAAAATAAATAATATTCTTTTTAAGAAAATTATAGTTTAACTTTAAGTTTTTGTATAAAAAAAACATAAATTAGTTAGTTTTACATGAATTCTATAATGTGCTATTTTATTTCTTGATACATTTATTGCAGGTGTTTCTCCTTCTAAATAATGGCTAAAATCTTTAATGGGGGTTTTGGTATAGAAAGAAGGTGTATGATATGAACAAGATCGAAAGAAAATTATTTACAATAGTTTATATTCAACTTGGAATTATCATTGCTTTAATAATAGAGATATTATTAAAATAAAAAAACATCTGTATTAGAATCAAAAGATATCTAATAGCAGATGCCAACCATCTAGGAAAGCATCAAGCCATACAATAAATGTATCGCTATTTCATGTTTTCCTTCCTATTTATTATATATTATTTACTGAATATTTGCAATTCTTGGACTCTAGGCATGAAATGTTAATTGACAATTAAGTTAACAAATTAATTTTAAGAATTTGTTTATTAATCTATATTTTGTTTTTAATATGTGATATTATTATAATGTGATAGATTAGAATAGGAGGAGTAATTATGAATAGTATGATTTACTTGCTTGCAATGAGTAGAACTGCTTATATATTAGCTGGAATATCATATTATGTAGTGTGCACTTTAATCATAGTTATTGGCCTTAGTCTAATTTCTAAGAAATATAGAAAACGTTATCAAGATGAAATTAATATATTAGAAAGAGATAAAAATTTAATAATATCTTCTTCTATTTTGAGTGAACTTAATAAAGTAGAAGCATTAGTTAATAATGAGAAACTACAAGAGTCATATGATGATTGGCAGAAGAGATTTAAGGAAATAAAAGATGTAGAAGTTCCTAAAATAACAGATGCTTTGATTGAAATAGAAGGATGCTTTGCCGATAAAGATTATAAGGCTTTAAATGATAAAATTGCTAAGGCAGAATTGGAGATATTTTATTTAAAAACAAAGGCAAACTTTTTGCTTGACGAAATAAAAGAAATTACTTTATCAGAAGAAAGAAATAGAGATACAATTACTAAGTTAAAAACAAAATATAGAGAGATAATTACTAAATATAATAAAAATAAAAATGATTATAAGGAAGTTTGTGCCCCTTTAGAATTACAATTTGAAAATGTTGATAAATTATTTGCGGCATTTGAAGTGGCTATGGAAGCGAATAGTTACGAGGAAGTAGGAAAGATTGTTAAGGGCATTGATGATTTAGTTGGTAACTTGGCTATAGTATGTGATGAAGCTCCAACAATAATATTGATGGGTAAAAACTTGATTCCTAATAAGATGAAAGAAATTAAAGCTATTAATGCAAGATTAGTAGGAGAAGGATATAATTTAGATTATTTAAATTTAGATTATAATATTAGTGAAGCTGAAAAGAAGATACAAGATATATTTGCAAGACTTAATGTTTTAAATGTAGAAGATTCAATATTTGAACTTAAAACTATTTTAGATTATTTTGATGGCATATATAATGACTTTGATAAAGAAAAACAAGCTAGAAAGATTTTTGAAGAGTACATAAGAAAAGTCTTAGTTAAAGCTAATAAGTTAGAAAAAATAAATAATGGATTATATAGAAAATTAGATGTAATTAAGTATAGCTATGATTTAACAGATGATGATGTAAAAGTTATTGAGATAATTAAACAAGAATTAATTGCAATAAAGAAAGACTATAATGAAATCGTAGATGCACATAGAAATAAATCATTCGCTTATACAAGATTGGGTAAAGAAATGGAACGTCTTAATGTAAGATTATCTAAAACAGAAGAAAAGCTTGATATGGCATTAAAGAGTTTAGGTAGTTTAGAAGAAGATGAACAAAGAGCTCATGAGCAATTAGAAGAAATAAAAGAGATTTTAAAGAAAGCAAAAACGAGAATTAATAGTTATAAATTACCAGTCATTCCAAATAGTTATTATGTTCAATTATCTGAAGCTAATGTAGCTATTAAGGAAATGATAAAAGAAATGAATAAGTCACCAGTATCAATAAAAACGTTAAATATTAGAGTTGATACAGCAAGAGATTTGGTACTTAAATTATATAATACATCTAATGAAGTTATAAAGACTGCTGCAATGGCAGAAATAGCTATAATGTATGGTAACAGATACAGACCAGTTAATCGTAATTTAGATGTTGAATTAACAAGAGCTGAAGAATTGTTCTTTAAGGGAGATTTTAAAAGAGCTTTAGAAAATACAATAAGGTCAATAAATGTTATAGAACCTGGTATTCATGAAAAGCTATTAGAAACTGTTAAAAGATAAGGTACAGAGATGTACCTTTTTTCAATTGAAAAATGATAGATATAAATCTATCATTTTATCTTTCTTGAATTTTTACTAATTTTGCTTGAATAACTAATCTAATTCCAGAGTCGTTATAACAAGTTGATAAAGTAAGTAATTTATCATTTGGGGTTACATCAACTCCAAAGTCATAGATACTTCTGAATTTCATATTTTTAGCGAATGATTCAAATGATTCATCACTACTGAAATCAGTTGTTATATAGTATGATTCAGCTTTTATTTTATATATTGAAAATATTTGCCACATTGTATTATATTTTATTGTTGAAAGTTGAATTATTTGATTTTCTTCTTTTGTATACCAAGTTGGATCTAAAGCATTTGTTAGTGAACCAAACATAACTCTATCTTTTCGACCATGACCATAGATTATAGTGTTTTTACTTAATTCATCAAAGTTATTTCTAAAATCTGCATATATCCATCCAGCACTATTAGATGATCTATCGTAAGCATGTTTTAAATAATAATCATTATTGGTAGTTTGAACTACAGGATAGTTAACATTTGTATTATTAACAATTAGCCAACCAATCGTATCTTTGTTCTGCTTTTTTAAAGAAGTGAAGTCTACTGATGATAGGGGAGTATTTAAATAACGCCAATACATATTTTTTTCTTCCGTGTTATTTTCATTTTCTTCTGTTTTAGGTTCTTCAATATTGTATAAGTCTCCACCATCGATTGCTTTTATTTCAGTATCAATATTTAATGAATGACTTAGATTGTTAATTGAAGCTCCTTGGATAAACCAATTTACAATAACTAAACTAGTTAAAAGAATAACTATTGAAGATGCAATAACACTTAGTTTATATAGTTTGTATTTCTTAGTCTCTTTAGGAGCTAATTTATAGTATAGTTTGTTTATTGCAAATTCATTTAATTTCTTTTGATATTGCAAGTAGTTATTTTTACTAATTTGAACACGTTCAATATGTTTAAGTTTATTAGCAACCATACTATATTTTCTTACAGATTCTGGAGATGTCTTACTAAGTGTTGTTAAAGCCATTTTATTTAGATTATATAATTGACGGCCAAATTCTTCACTATTCACATTTAGTTTAATATCTTTAACTTTAGAAATATCACGTGGTTTTATTAAAGATTTTTTAGAAACTTTATTATTTGCTTCTTCAACTTTTGTTACTCTTTTAGAGTGATATGTTTTTAATGAATTGTTATTGTTAATAATATTATCTAACTTTATAATAACAGTATCATATAAAGACTTCTTTTGTTTTAAAGCAGGTAATTCAATGTTTTTTTCATCAATTGCGGCTCTTAAATCACTAATTTTAAATCTTATTGTATCTCCAAGACTTATTTTTTTCTTAGGAAGGTCCATATTATTTAGTGAATTTTTCTTTTTAGGAAGGTCCATATTACTAGGCCTTTCTTTAGAATTTAATAATTTGAATTGTTTTGTTTTACTGAGTTCTTCTTCACGTTCTGCTTCTTCAATTTTAAATTGTAAAATAGCTGTACGTTCTAAATCAGATAATTCAGTACGGGGATTTATTTGTTTAATATGAACTTCTGTATCTTTAGAATTATTCTTTTTGTTTTCATTCATATGAAACACACCTCTCTATCTTAAAATATTATAACACATTTAGAAAAATAAATTATAAAAATAAACTAATATTTTAAAATTTATGGTATACTCTAAAAGAGAGAGTGATGTTATGCCAGCGATATTAATTACTTTAATAATAATTTCAATAATATTATTAGTTATTGTAAGTGTTTATTTAATTATAAAAGCTAAGTTAGAAACTTTATCAAAGAATGTTTTTGGTACCAGTAATATTTTTGAAGGATTCAAAAAGCAAGAAATGGAGATTGCTAATACACCAAAGTCTGTCTCTAGTTTGGATAGTGTAGAAGTTCCTAAAATACTTAAAGATTTCCCAAATCTAAATATAGATGAGATTAAAAGTTTGGCTCAATCAGCTGTTATTTTGTATTATAAATCTTTAGAAAAAGAGAAACTACAAGAAATAAATAATGCTAGTGATAGGTTAAATAATAAGATTAATTTAGAAATAGAGAAAGTAATAAAAAATAATATAAAGTATAGTAATGTTAAGATTCATAGAAGTGTAATAAATTCTTATAAAAAGAATAAGGGAGTATGTACTATAAAAGTACAAACTTCTTTAGAGTATATTTCTACGAAAGGAAAAGAAACAAAGAAAGTTCAAGATAGAGTAAATACAGAATTAATTTATGTTTATGATGATTCTTATTCGAATGAATATAATGGAGTAAGTTTAAATTGTAAAAATTGTGGGGCACCAATAAAGGAATTAGGAACAAAGAGTTGTCCATATTGTGGAACTGGTGTTGTCGAGTTTGTTGGAAAAGTTTGGAAAATTGATGATATTTATAATGTTTAATCTATAGTTTGATTTTATGAAATGAATCTTTCTATAGATTTTTTCTTTTGGATATAGATAATACTAAATAATTGTGATATTATAGAGAACATTACGTGATAAAAGGAAGATGAAAATGATGAATTTAGAAATGACTTTTTTAAAACAACAAGAGATAGAAGGAAGCAGAAGCTTTGGTAGTTCTTCTCAATTAGAAGCGTTAGTTCGTTATGGAGTATTGGCTGCTAATACAGATTTGGCTATTTTAATGGGAAGCAATATGCCTAGATTTGATTCTTATATATTAGGGGATAAGACTTTAAAAGGTAGAACAGGTTCATATTATACTCAAACATTAATTTACGATGATAGTGTTCAAGTAATTTTGAATGCTGGTGAAAATATGGCTGTTGATGTAGGAAATCGTGGAGTAGGAATTAGACCTGTTATAAAATCAGAAGAATTAGTTAAGATGGCTTTAAACTATGCTAAAGATGGTGTTAATGGAACTAAGATACTTGAATATGGTGAGTATCCACAATATGTTGTAAATTCCGATTTGGCAAATATATTGGAATCTTTGTATGTTAGTGATAGTTTATCTTATACTGGAAAAACTTACACATTTGATGGAAGAAAATACAACGAAAGTATTAAGCCATTTGAACCAGTTGAATATGCTGAATTCGAAGTAAATGGTAAAAAGTTTGTAAGAGTACTTGCAAATCCATATGATGAATATGGCTGTAAGTTGTCAAATGGCTCATGGTATCAAAGAAAAGATGGGATTTGGTTAGAAGTTGATACAGTAAAATGGTTAATAGATGAAAAAAGTGCTTCTTTAGTTTCTCTAAATTGTTTACTTGCTGGAATAAGATTTAATGACCCATGTAAAGGATATGATGGAGATATAAGAAATACTGAAATGTATAGATATCTTAATACAATAATGAAAAAAGATTTATTTACGATTGCTCCAAAAGTTAGAAAAAATCCTAGTGATAAAGCAAAAATGTTAGAAAAAAAAGATATTTAATTAGAAATTGAAATAAATTAAAGGCTTCTTTAATAATTAAACTTGTAATTTAGAATCTTCTGTGGTAGAATCTTAATTGCTTCAAGGAAGAAAATCCGCTGGAATATTAAAAATCTATGATTTTTGGGTAAGTAAATATAGAAACGAAAGGATGTATAATTATGGCTAATTTAGTAGACAAAATTAATGAGAAGCATGTAAGAAAAGACATTCCTGAATTCCGTGTTGGAGATACTGTTAGAGTTGACGTATGGGTAAAAGAAGGTAAAAAAGAAAGAATCCAAGCTTTTGAAGGACTTGTAGTTGCTAAAAAAGGTGGAAGTGTTTCTGAAACTTTCTCAGTACGTAAAAAATCTTATGGTATTGGTGTAACAAGAGTATTCCCAGTTAACTCACCAGCTATTGATAAAATAGTAGTAGTTAAGAAGGGTATGGTAAGAAGAGCTAAACTTAACTTCTTAAAAGGAATGAAAAAAGAATACAAAGTTAAAGAAAGAAATTAATTTAACTAACAAAGGTAGCATAGCTATCTTTTTTCTTTGGTAAACTTAATGTCTTTTAAAGTTTTTAATGATTCAGAAAAGTTAGTGACATGGTATAATGAATATGAGAGGATAGATGTAAATGAACGTAGTCAATGTATTAGAAAGAATCGAAGAAAATGGTTTTGAAGCATATATTGTGGGAGGATATGTTAGAGATTATGTATTAGGTATAGATTCTGGAGATATTGACATTTGTACTAATGCAAGAGTTAAAGAATTATTAGATATATTTGATGATATAAATTGTACAAGTAATGAGTATGGAGCTGTTAAAATAATTACTAATGAGCTTAGAATAGATATAACTACATATAGAAGAGATTTAAAATATAATGGAAGTAGAAGAAGTGTAGAAATTGAATATGTTGATAATTTGCTAGATGATATAAATAGAAGAGACTTTACAATGAATACTTTATGTATGAATAAAGAAGGAAATATAATCGATATTTTAAATGGTAAGAAAGATATAGAGAATAAAATTATAAGATGTGTTGGGAATATAAATGATCGTTTAAATGAAGATCCACTTAGAATGCTTAGGGCAGTGAGATTTGCAACAGTACTAGAATTTAAAATAGAAGAAGATTTATACCAAGAATTAAAAAATAATAAAGAATTGATAAATCAATTATCAAGAGAAAGAATAAAAGAAGAATTAACTAAGATACTAGTAAGTCGTAATGCATTAAAAGGACTTGCTATGTTAAGAGATTTAGGCTTTTTGTCTGTTATTGGGATAGATTACGATGAAACGTTAGTCCAAGTTAGTGATATTTGTGGAATGTATAGTCAGTTAAAAATAATAAAAGAATTTCCTTTTTCAAAGGAAGAAAAAGAGAATATAAAAAATCTCCAAAGTATCTTAAATTATGGTATGATAGATGAAAATATTTTATTTACATATGGCCTTTATATATCTATTGTTGCTGGAAGTATTATAGGGGTTGATAAAGAATATATTAGTAGTTTAGATAAGAATCTTCCTATTAGAAGGATTAAAGATATAAAGATAACTAGTGAAGAAATATGTGAAGTATTAAGTATTAAACCTAATAAGATCATTCATTTTGTATATGAAGAATTGAAAGATTTGATACTAAAAAAAGAGTTGGTAAATGATAATATTTCTATTAGAGAATATTTAGTTAATAATAGAGAGAAGTGGATATTAAATGAAGGAGAAATTAAATAAATTATTATCTTCTAAAAAGTTAGTTGTAAATGATTATTTAATTAAGGTGGCTTTAGGAAAGAAACTAAATTTAAATGAATTTTTAGTACTAATGTTTTTTGATAATAATTTTAATGGTATTTTTGATATTGACTTGGTTAGTCAAACTATTGGACTAAGTATGAATGATACAATGGAAGCTTTTAATAGTTTGATGTTAAAAGGACTTGTTAGTTTAGAAAGTGTTAAAGATATAGAACAAAGAATGAATGAGATTGTTAAGCTAAATGGTGTTTACGAATATGTTATAGATAATATGGAAGAGGAAGTAGAAGTTCAAGTTCAAGAAGATATTTTTAAAACGTTTGAAAAAGAGTTGGGTAGAACTTTGTCACCAATGGAGTTAGAATTTATCAATGCTTGGGTGATGAGTGGAACTCCAGAAGAACTTATTCTAGGAGCCTTAAGAGAAGCCGTATATAATGGGGTTAGACAGTTTAGATATATAGATAAGATTATATATGAGTGGGGTAAAAAAGGATTTAGGACGATGGATGATGTTAGAGAACATTTAAAAAATCGTAGAGAAGAAAAGAATAAAGATAAGGTTATTAGTAAAAAAGAACAAGAAATTTCAGATTTTGATTGGTTGGATGCTTAATGAAAATTAATAATTTTAATGAAAAGTTAGATAAGATGATACCTGATGCTAAATGTGAACTTAATTATAATAGAGATTATGAATTGGTTATAGCAACAGTTTTATCTGCACAATGTACTGATAAGAGAGTTAATGAAGTAACTAAGGTGCTTTTTGGTAATTATGATATTTATGGATTGGCAAAAGCAAATAAAAAGGATATAGAGAATATTATTAGAAGTTGTGGTAGTTATACAAAAAAGTCATCTTATATAATAGATATAGCTAATTCTTTAATAGAAAATTATAATGGAGTCGTTCCTAATAATAGGGAATATCTAGAAAGTTTACCTGGTGTTGGGAGAAAGACAGCGAATGTTGTTTTATCTAATTTGTTTAATGTACCAGCGATAGCTGTTGATACACATGTTGAAAGAGTTAGTAAAAGATTAAAGATAGCTCGTAAGATGGATTCTGTTCTTACAGTTGAAAAGAAATTACAAAAAATAATTCCAATTGATTTGTGGAGCAAAAGTCATCATCAGATGGTATTGTTTGGCCGATATATTTGTAAAGCAAGAGGTCCTTTGTGTGATAAATGTTCGTTCTATGATGATTGCACAAGTAAAGATAAGAAAGTCATAAAATAGGCTTTCTTTTTGTATGTTTTTATTTATTTGGTTAACACTAATATTGGGTGATTATGATGGATAAGGAAACAGAATTTTTAGAATATATTTATCAAAATGCTAAGATGGGAATAATAGGAATTGATAATATAAAAGGAAGTATAAATGATGGTGAATTATTAAGTACAATAAAAGAGCAAGAAAAAGATTATTATAATATTTGTAATAAGGCAACAAGTATGTTATTAGAACGTGATCAATGTGTGAAAGATGTAAGTGGTATAGCAAAAGTTATGACTTATATTGATGCTAAAATGAATACGAAAGATGAAACTTGTAATAATACAATTGCTAAAATGATGATAAAGGGAAGTAATAAAGGGATTATAGAAATTCAAGAAAAGTTAAATAATTATAAGGATGTAGATAGAAGTATTACAAAATTAGCTAAGGAATTACTCAATATTGAAAAAAGGAATTTGGATAATTTAAAAAAATATTTATAAAAAATAAAGAAGATACTTGGATTGTTATTCGTATCTTCTTTTTAGTTTGTTACTATTTTAGTATTTCATAAATTTCGTCAACTGACTTTTCTTTCTTGTGTATATGATAGTTTGGTAGGAGATGTAAGTGGAAGTGTTTTACTTCTTGAGCATCTCCATAGTTAACTGTAAGAGTTAAACCTTTAGAGTCTAATTTTGTCATAAGTTCTTTAGTTAATTTGTTTGCTATATTATAAATATGTGTTACGATTTCTTCACTTAAAACTGTAAAGTCTTCATAATGTTCTTTTGGGATGATTAGAACATGTCCATCAACGACTGGATTTATATCCATGAAAGCTAGGACTTTATCATCTTCGTAGATTTTTTTAGAAGGAATTTCTCCTTTTATTATTTTACAAAATATACATTCATTCATTTTTATCACCTAATAAAATGGTATCAAAAAATAATAAAAAGGTAAATGTTTATTGATAATATTTATTTTTCTAGACATTGAATAAAATGATAAAATATACTATAATTAGAACAGAATAGAGGGATTTTAGTGATGAGTATTAAAAGATATATATTTATGTTTATAACTTTATTTGTTTTATTCCCTGCTTTAATTAATGCTGCAACAGAGTTGGGTGCTTCAACACAGAGCCCAGTTGTTGGTACTAGTTTTTATGTTCAATTAGACTTGAATTATGAACCATTAACAATAAGAGATTTACATGTTGTAATTGAGTATGATAAGAGCTACCTTGAATTAGAAGGTGTGAGATGGCTTCAAAGTGCTGGAACATATAGAGATGAGAATGGTAGAATTTATATCGATAAAGAAGAGGGCAATGATTGGAGAAGCGGAGCTGCGATGCAGCTTAAATTTAAGCCTTTAATAGATGGTACTTCAAGAGTAGAAATAAGAAGAAATGGAGATTCACATTATTCTAATGGAGATGTTATAGGTCAATCTTTTGCTCCTGTTTCTATAAGTGCTGTTAAACCTAGTTCTTCAACATTAATAGGAAGTCTTTATGTTAAAGGGTATACAATGTTACCAACTTTTAGTAAGACAACCTATGAATATAATTTGACCGTTCCTTCTGATGTTACACAAGTTGAAGTTGTTGCAACTAAATCAGATAGTCGTCAAACTATAACAGGAGCGGGACGAAAAGATTTGGTTTATGGAAATAATAGGGTACGTGTTGTTGTTACTGCTCAAGATGGATCATCTCGTACCTATCAAATAATGATTAATAGGACTGATAATAGAACTGGTGATACAACATTAAAAAGTTTAAATATTACTAATACTTCATTACAATATGAAAGTGGTAAAACAGTTTATGAAACAACTGTAGGTAGAAGTGTTGATAGTGTTTTAATAAATGCTCTTACGACTGACCCGAATGCAACTTTAATTGGAACAGGTGAGAGAAAATTAGAAATTGGTCAAAATAAATTTACTTTAACAGTCACATCTTCTGGTGGAAAAAGTCAAGATTATACCATTATAATAAATCGATCAACAGAAGAAATAGATGTTGTTAGTGAAAGTAGTAAATTAAGTAGTTTAATAGTTAATAATTTAAGTTTGGATTTGTCTGGTGATAAAGATAGATGGCTATTTGGAGTTACTAGTGATTATAGTAAACTTAATATAGAAGCTACTACGATAAGTCCTACGGCAAAAGTTGAGATACTAGGTAATGAAAATTTAAAAGAAGGAATAAACGTTATAACAATTAAGGTTACGGAAACGAAAGGTTTAGAAGAAAACTATGATCCTGAAGAAATTGAAGATGATCCAAATCGTGTTACAGTTTATTCAATTATTGTAAATAAAAATGTAAGTAATGCAACGACAGTTAGAGATTTAGATGATTTACAATACACAGGAAATATAATTTATAATACAACTAATAATACGAATAACTTAATCCCTAGTACAGTAATAAAAATGTTAAAAGATAATAAATCTAAATTATATTATAATGTTGTTAATATATATAATGGTTTACTTTATCAAGCTATTTTAGAAAATAATTTACCTGATGGAAGTGTCGATGCAACTTTTAAAAGGATAGCAGAAAGTCCTTTAACTTATCAAACTAGTTTGCCTAAAGATACAATTGTTACAATTAATTTAGAAGAATATTTTGCAGATGGAACAGCTGTTAAAATTTATACTTATAATGAGGGCGAGGAATACAAGTTACTTACTGATGGTATTTCTATGAAGAATGGTTATATTACTTTTACAACAAATGGAGATACAAATTATGTTTTTACAACTGTTAGTTTGGTAAGAGAAATGACACCTTTTGAAAAGTTTATAAATAAATATAAGAATATTTTCTTAGGTGGAATGGGAGTATTAATTCTTGTAGGATTAGGAATTTATATTATAAATAAAATGAAGAATAAAAAAGAGAAAAATGAGCCATTATATTAATGGTTTTTTTCTTTATATTGTGATATGATTGTTTCATACTAATTAATGTTATAAAAGGGTGGTTGTATGACAATAGAAGAAGTAATTGAAAAGGTTAAGTCTTATAATCCTGAAGAAGTAGATAATGTTAGAAAGGCTTATGAGATAGCTTGTTTAGCACATAAGGATCAGAAAAGGGAAAGTGGAGAACCTTATATAATTCATCCTTTAAATGTTGTTATGAATTTAACTGAGTTTAGAGCTGATGGAGCGTCTTTGTGTGCTGGAATGTTACATGATGTAGTAGAAGATACAGATTATACATTAGAACAAATTGAGGAAATGTTTGGTAGTGATGTGGCTTTATTAGTTGATGGAGTTACAAAGATTAGTAATTTGCATTTTAATAGTAAAGATGAAGCAACTAATGCTAATATAAGGAGACTTATAAATAGTTTAAATGATGATGTAAGAATTATAATTATTAAATTGTGTGATAGATTACATAATATGCAGACTTTAGAGTTTAAAGCTCCAGAGAAGAGAATTCGTAGTGCTAATGAAACTTTAAATATCTTTGTGCCTTTGGCTTATTTTATAGGAGCTTTTAGAATTAAATGCGAATTAGAAGATATTTGTTTGTCTTATTTAGATAAAGAAACTTATGACGTTTTAAATGGTAAGATTGAAGATATAGATAAAGATTATGAAACTTGTAGAGAGTTAGCTATTAAGCAAGTTAGTGATGTTTTAAATGAAAATGGTATTAAGTTTACTTATCGTATAAAAATATTAAATACATATCATTTGTATTGTAAATTAAATAAAGGATATCGTTTAAATGATATACATGATTTAGTTAATTTTAAAATAATTTTAGATGATAATGAGGATCCTTATAGAGTTTTAGGCTTAATTCATAAATTATATACACCTATGAATAATAAGTTTAAGGATTATATAGCACTGCCTAAGACGAATATGTATCGTTCTTTACATACAACGGTCTTTGGACCGGATAATCATCTGTTACAATTTCAAATAAAAACACAGAAAATGGATGATATTAATAGTATAGGGCTTGCTGCTTATTGGAAATTTTATGAAGGTGAAGGTAAGCATAGAATGCAGCAAGAGTTAAAACTTAATTACCAGTTCTTTAATACTTTAAGAGATTTAAATTCAGTTATTACAAGTGATTCAGTATTTTTAGACAGAGTTAAGGAAGAAATATTCTCTAATAATATTTATGTTTATACTTTAAGAGGAGACATATTTGAGTTGCCAAATAATTCGACGATAATTGATTTTGCTTATAAGATTCATTCTGATATTGGAAATCATTTATATAAGGCTTATATTAATGGTAAAGAAGTTAAGTTAACACATAAGTTAAATAATAAAGATAGAATTTTACTTATTCAAAAAGAGTCAGCTCATCCACATGAATCGTGGCTTGATCATGTTGTTACTTCAAGAGCTAAGAGAAAGATAAAAGAATATTTTAAAGAAGAAAAATAAAACAGTTAATTTAATGAAATGATTTTTATATTATTTTATTGATTTGTTTATATACATGTGTTATATTTTATTCATAAAGTAAAGTGGTCGTTTGAAGTTTTTTGCTTCGAATGATAAGTTTGAGTATTGTATTTTTTGGAAAATTTTTAAAAGAATAATTTAAGTATTAAAAAATTAGAGATTAGATGATTAGTATACTATTGAGACTTTTTATTTTATAATTAATGATTTGATAGAAAGTTGATAGATATTATATCGTTTTAGTTTAGTGAGTTTTTTAATACTTTTTTATGTGTTAAAAATTATTATTTATTTTAATCTCTATATTAGTTTCTTTGTTAAGCGATTTTATTTATACTGATTTTTTATCTATTTGTTATAGAAAAAACATTTAAGCAATTTAAGTAAATGTAGAATACAGGATTAAGAAATTAATAATAAAACTACAAACTACCAAAATAAATTATCAATACTTTGTTTTGTATTCAGTATTACTTGTAAAATATGCCTTAAGTGTTTTTTTTATGGAAAAATGTTTTAAAAATGAAAAGATGATACAGTTTATTCAGTATCATCTTTTATATAATCTTCAATTATTTCTTCTTTATTATCTTCATCGTATATGTCATCCCATGGTAGTTCGTCTTCTTCAATGGCAATTTTTACTTTACCTTCACCAACTATTTCGACTCCAATTTCTTTTTCGATAGTTAATGTAACGTCGTTGCCGTTAATTTTAACATCTTGAACAGTTGGTTGTCTTAAACTTCTAACTATTATTTCATTATCATGATTAAGGGAATCAACATCTTTTACTCTTAAACGCATTAATTCATCATAGTTAAAATTTCTTGTAGTAACAGCTGTTTTTGAATCCTGATCATAAGAATACCAAACATTAACATCAAATGAACCATTAACTGTTACTTCATTTTTATTATTTGTACCAGAAAAAGTGTGGTTAATTACCCAGCATCCTAATACTGTATTAGGAGTATTCTCAGGAGTTAAGCTGAAATTTTTTTTAAAAGTTTTACGTCCTTTTCCTACGATAGTTTTTGTTACTATCTCTTTATAATTAGACATATTATTCACCTCTAATTTAATGTATGCACGAATTGCGTAAATATTGATAAAATAATGCTTTTTTGCTATTATTTAATAGTGTTAACCAAAAAAGGTTGACAGCATATAATAAATTTGTTATATTAATATCGCTAAACAAAGGAGGGAATCTATTATGGCAGTTAAATTAAGATTAAAAAGAGGCGGATCTAAACAAAGACCATTCTATAGAATAGTTGCCGCTGATGCTCGTAGTCCAAGAGATGGAAGATTTATCGATACAATCGGTACTTATAATCCAATCCCAGCAGAATACGAAGTAAATATTGATGAAGAAAAAGCTATGTACTGGTTAACTAATGGTGCTCAACCAACTGACACTGTTAGAAGTTTATTAAGCAAAAAAGGTATTATGGCTAAATATGCAGACTCTAAAACTAAAAAAGAAGGTAACTAATTATGGATTTAAAGGAATTTACTTTATATTTAGTTAAGAGTATTGCAAAAGAACCTGATATGGTAAGTGTTCAACAATTTGGTGGTGAAGAAGATTCTACTATCTTAGAAATTATTGTTCACGAAACTGATATGGGTACTGTGATTGGACGTAATGGTAAGATGGCTAATGCTATTCGCACATTGGTTCAAGCTCATGCTTATATTTTAGGTTTAAATAAAGTTAAGATTAATATTGATTCATTTTAAAAATAAAGAATGTATGTAAATTTTATAGGTTACAATACATTCTTTTTTTGTTTTTTGTTAACGATTAATTTCTAGTTGCTCCTATTGAATAACTAAGAAAATTATGGTATTCTATAATATGTAAGATAGAATAGAGGTACGATATGAAAAGTTCATTAAAATTTTTACTTACATTTGTATTTATTACTTTTATTTTTAATATTTTATGTATTAGTGGTGTTCAAGCAAGTGAGATAATTGCTGAAAACGCTATATCTTTTATGAAAGACAATAACATTTTGGAAGACGAAGAATATTTTTATATGTTTGGTAAAATGTTAAATGGAAACGATGATTATGATATTGATAGTTTTAAATATAATATCTCTATCGAAGAAAGTAATATAAATATAGATGTAACTTTAAATGATAAGAAATCAGGGAGCATTGAGAGGACTACAACATTAACATTAGAAGATGGCTTAATTAAATATGTTAACAATAATGAAGTAGATTCATTAGAATCTAGAATTGATACAGTTATATTGAGTCAGTTAATTTATTCGATTGGCGGAGCTAGAGGCTATGAAAAAGATATTTTATTTGATTGGATGAATCAAATAGATTTAAAGAAAGTGAATGCAGATGCGGGAATAGATTTAGCTTATGAAGTTGTTAAATACGAAATAGAACAGGAAGGAAGAACATACGGGTATGAGGTTAGTGTTCCTAAGTCTTATACAATAGATGTTAATAAAGTGACAGAAGAAATTCCTGAAAAAGATACTGTTGAAATAAAAGAAGTAGAACCTGGTATATCTAGTGTATCAATGATGATTTATGCAGAAAATCATAGTGGAGAAATGTGTAATGTATATCGTAGAGATAAAAATAGTCAATTTGAATTGGTGGGAACAGTTAGTTGTAATAATGGTCAGTTTACAGATATTAAGTTGAAAGATGAAACCGTATATTATTATACGGCTGCTATTGAAAATAAAGTTATGTGTTCTCCAGAAACAGAGGTAACTACTTTGAAATCTCCAGTAACTGGTGCATTTATTCCAGTAATTGGTTTTCTAGTTTTAGTTACACTTGGAGCTGCTTTATACAAAGCTTATAAAGATAATAAATTATTTAAGAAAATATAATCAAGTGGTGGAGTTATGAGAGATAAGAAATTAAGTTTAATCGCTATTCTATTTATCATACCTTTTATATTACTATTTAGTTTTAATGTGTTAGATAGGTCGAAAATAGAAATAAGCGAAGTTAATAATATAACATATTATAGTGGAAATGAAAGTGGCGACAGCTACGAAATACAACAGGTTAAAATGTTTGCAATAGATTTGAAAGTTAAAGGTGATTATGATGAGAAGATAAAGTCAACGCCTTTGACTTGCAAAACTGCTGTTAACAGACTAACGAAATTAATTTATATTGATGGTGAAGAAGAGCTGGGATATAAATATATTGTGTATAAAAATCCTGCTGGTGAATTAATGAAACCTACAAAGAAAGGTTATACATTTATAGAATGGACAAATACAGATGGTGAAGTAATTGATGAGAATTCTATAATAGATTCTACTGAAGATTATCCGGTATATGCTCAATGGAATATAATTGTTAGTCAATTAGAGGTTGATCCTAATGGTGGAACTTGGAATGAAAGTGTTGGAAATCAATCATTTAGTATGGAATATTCTGCTAAGAAGGATATAGAAGACCCAACTAGAGTTGGTTATACATTTGATAAGTGGGAATTAACAGGTGCAGATAGTACACTTGAAGAGAAAGTCTTCACAATGGGAACAGAAGACGCTTTATTAAAAGCGATATATAATGCTAATGAATATACATTAACAATAGATCCAAATGGAGGAAAATATAATAACACTTCTGAGTTAACGAAAATGACTATTAAATATGATTCTAGAACGCCGATTCCTAATCCAACAAGAACAGGTTATACATTTATAGGTTGGACGGTTTCTGCTGGGGAGCTTAATGGTAATGAATTCTTTATGAATCATACAGGAGATGTAACATTAACGGCTAATTGGCAAATTAATTCTTATAAGTATATTGTTTATCATAGTCAACAGAGTATTGATGGCACTGCTTATAATAAAGTAGCAAACGATACTGAAGCAGGTGAGAGAAATTATGGAACAGTATTGTATCCTAATGTAAAATCTTACACAGGATTTACGAGTCCTAATAGACAAACTTTGACTATTCAAGAGGATACTGATCCACCTGTAAAAAACATCTTGGATTATAAATATGCAAGAAATAGATATGGATTAACTATAAATCCGAATGGAGGAACATGGAATAGTACTTCTTCAAATTCTTCTATTCAATTGTATTATCAACAAACTTATAATGTAGCTAATCCAACAAGAACTGGTTATAATTTTACTAGTTGGACAAAGACAAGTAATGATAGTACTTTAACAGATAGAGTATTTAAGATGGGATTAGCTAATACGACTTTGACGGCTAATTGGACGCCTAAAACTTATACATTAACTTATGATGCAAATGGTGGAAGTGTAAGCCCTCGTTCTAAACAGATTAAATATGATCAGGCTTATGGGACATTACCAACTCCAACTAAAAATGGGTATCGATTTGAAGGATGGTATACGGCTGCATCTGGTGGTACAAGAGTAACTGAGTCAACAATTCATAGACAAGATAAAAATGTTACCATATATGCTCATTGGAGTAATACACCTCCAACAGTTAATATTAGTGTTCAATATGCTAATGGTAGTGGAACAGCTGGTTCACTAGTAGGTGGAACAGAAACAATAACTGTCACTGTTACAGCATATGATCGTGAAGATACTTATCCATCAATTACTTGGAGCTGTAATGGTGGTAATATATGTCCAACTGGAACTATTACTCAAGTAAGTAATTCTAATGGTAGAGCAGTATATAGGATTATTGCTAGAAAATATGGTGCTAGTACATTCTATGCTACAGCAAGAGATAAAGCAGGGCTAACCGCTCAAACAGGAACAGCTTTAATTGTATATGGTGCAGGTGGAGCTCTTTCAGATACAGTTTATTATACAAATACAACTTATGATAGTGGTTGGTTTGATGTTCTAGAAAGCTGTTATATTTCTAATTTCTCATTTACAGTTAAGTTCGCATCTGGCCATAGTAATAGTAGCTATTCTGATCCTGATGTTATGGTTGCTTATGGTAGAACTGAATCAGGAAATATTGTTGAATTATATAGGTGGACAGGAAATATGCTTTCTGAATATCATCGAAGCGATTTAATAGAGTTTAACAAATATAATAATCCGTCAAATAGAATAAGGCAGATTGGCTTTTATACATATTCTCCTCATTCTAGTTGTGCTAGAGATGCGGTAATTACTTATTCAATTGAATATAATTTTGATCTTAACTTAATAAATAGCAGATATCATTCAATATATGGATCTCTTGCAAGTACTATTGGTAGTATAAGATAATAGTCATATTGTGATTAAAAGTTATATGAATTATAAATAAAAGTGTAGATATAATTATCTACACTTTTTGTATTTTATTAATTATTCTTAATAGTTTATTTCTTGCCTTTACTTAACTATGATAGTATAATTTAGAAAGAAGGATTGGTGTATATGGAAAGAGTATATCCAGAGCATGTTGCTATAATTTTAGATGGTAATAGAAGATGGGCTAAGAGAAGAGGATTGCCTCAATTAAAAGGTCATCAAGCTGGTTTTGCTAATATAAGAGAAATAACTCCTTACATAATTGATAAAGGAGTAAAATATTTAAGCGTTTTTGCTTTCTCAACAGAAAATTTTAAACGTACAGAAGAAGAAGTAAAATATTTAATGGATTTATTTGTTTCTTGGTTTAAAAAGGAAAGCGAAAAGATTCATAAAGAAAATATAAAAATTATTTTTTCAGGACGTCGTGAAAATTTAAGAGAAGATGTTTTAGAAGCAATGGATTATATAACTGAAAGAACAAAAGATAATACAAAAGGTGTTTTTAACATATGCTTAAATTATGGAGGTCAACAAGAAATAGCTGATGGAGCTAAGAGACTTGCTCAAGATGTTCAAAATGGTTTAGTAAAAATAGATGATATAGATGAAAAATTAATGTATAAATATATGTATAATGAATTGCCTCCAATTGATTTGTTGATTAGAACTAGTGGAGAATTACGTATAAGTAACTTTATGATGTATGAATTAAGTTATGCTGAATTGTATTTTCCAGAGGTTTGTTTCCCAGATTTTAGCAAAGAAGAATTTGAGAAAGCAATAGATAAATACAATGAGAGAGAAAGAAGATTTGGAGGAAATAAATAATGAAACAAAGAGTAATGACAGCTGCTGTTTTAGTAGCTATTGTTCTAGTATTATTTTTAATACCATCTAATTTTGCAAGAATTGTAATGGCATTAGTTTCAGCTATAGCTTCAACATTAGCATATAAAGAAATTATTGATTTAAGAGAAAGTAAAAAAAATCCTTATCCTTTTATGATGAAAGTAATAGGATTTGTTTCTATGATTTTAATAGTGTTTAATAGTCTTTCAACATCAAGTTTATATACTGGTATTTCTTCATTAAGTGTATGCTTAGTAATTTTAATATTGATTATACCTAGTATTTTTGATAAGAAAGGTAAGTATACGACTAAGGATGCATTTTATCTAATTGGGACAACTATTATGATAGGTTTATTCTTTAATATATTAATGTTATTATTCTTTGTTAATAAATGGTTATTATTATATTTACTATTAATAGGAACAATGACTGATACATTTGCTATGTTAATAGGATGTTTAATAGGAAAACATAAATTAATCCCTGATGTTTCACCTAAAAAATCTGTAGAAGGTAGTATTGCTGGTTCATTAGTAGCTACTATTATTGCTTCAATATATTATTATAATGTAGTTACCAGTGGTATTAATTTAATTGTTTTAATTGTTATGACTTTAATTTTGTCTGTATTAGGACAATTAGGAGATTTATTCTTTAGTAAAATAAAAAGAGAAAATGAAATTAAAGATTTTTCTAATTTAATGCCTGGTCATGGTGGAATTTTAGATAGATTTGATAGTATGACTTTTATTGTATTTGGTTATATTATAATTATGAACATAATGAATATTATTAAATAAGTAAGGTGGTTTAATGGAGACAATTATAAATATTATATTATTCATATTTATTTTAGGTGTTTTAGTTTTAGTGCACGAGTTAGGACATTTTTTAACAGCTAAAAAGAGTGGTGTATTTATTCATGAGTTTTCAATCGGAATGGGCCCATTAATTAAGACATTTAAAGGTAAAGATGGAATAAATTATTCAATTAGAGCATTACCTATTGGTGGTTATGTTCAAATGGCAGGAGAAATATACGAGGATGACGATACAAATGAGATTCCTAAAGAACAATTTATGTGTAATCGTCCTTGGTATCAAAGACTAATAATATTGGTAGCTGGAGTTTTTAATAACTTTGTTTTAGCTATTATATTGTTATTCTTTATTGCTCTTATTTGGGGAGCTCCATCATTAAAGCCAGTAATAAGTGGAGTAGAAGAAGGATTGCCAGTAGCAGAAGCAGGAATTGTTGCAGGAGATGTTATTACTGAAGTAAATGGTAGTAAAGTTAAAACTTGGGACAAAGCTCAATTGCTATTATTATTGAAATCAAAAGACGATACATATAGCATAACTGTTAAACATGAAAATGGTAAGTATGATACATACGATGTAAAACCTAAAATAGAAGAAGATGAAGACGGAAATGAATCAAGAGTTTTCGGTATTCAAATAAAATCTGAAGTTGAAAAAGGTTTTGTTCCAGCTTTAAAATATGGCTTTCAAAAGTTTGGTAGTTTAATGGAACAAATGTGGTTAACGTTATCTAATTTGTTTACTGGTGGACTATCTATTAATAACTTATCTGGTCCAGTAGGAATATATACTGTAGTAGGAGAAACACGTAAATCAGGAATTCCAAATGTAATTTTCTTGATTGCGTACTTGAGTATTAATTTAGGAATTATGAATATTTTACCTATACCTGCATTAGATGGTGGACATGTATTATTTTTAATTATTGAGTTGATTACTAGAAAAAAAGTAAATCAAAAAGTAGAATCGATTACAACTACAATATTCTTTGTATTGTTACTACTATTGATGTTATATATAACAATACATGATATTATTACTCTAATCTTATAGATTTATTTAGGACTTCGGTCCTTTTTTCTTTGACTATATTATCTGCTTAAGGTATTATATAGCTTAAAAAGGAGAGGTTGGTATGATTTTACCATTTGAGGTTCAAAAAGAAATTAATGATTTTTTTGAAGATATAAGGGAACTTGGTTATAATTGTGAATTTACAGAATTTTCTTTTGCTCGTGGTAAAAGAAATTATGATAATATAATTGGTAAGTTAAGTAAGATTGATTTGCCAGATCCAAAATTGATAAAGTATTCTACGATGAGCTTTGAAGAACTTATTAATATATTAAGTGAGATATTAATAAAAATATTTGGACAAGATTATAAAGGAAGAGTTAATCATTATAGTAGTTTGGTAAGTTTAGAGAAAATAGATAATCCTTTTGATGCTGTTACAGAAACAAATTTAGTTAATGGTGAGCAGGTACCTACTAAAATTTATATAAGTGATAGTTGTAAATCAATTCAAATTGTTAGTACTGGTCATGAATATGTACATTGTTTATTGTCAAAATATGATATAAAAGGATTTAATGAAAAGATAAATAGTGTTCACTATAAAGAGTTATTATCAATTGTTATTGAATATATTATATGTTATGAGTTAAGTAAAATGTTAAAAGATGAAAAGTTAAATGAAAAACATAATTTAATAAGAATTAATCATGATAAAGAACAAGCTCTAGAAAGAGTGGAGTGTATTTCTTTAATACCTCAATTGTCAAAATTAGGAAGAATAGATGCTATTACATTAAGGTCTTATATAGATTATCAAGAACATAATTCATTTTCGTATATTTTGTCTGATATATATTCTTTGTATCTTTTAGATGTTTATAAAGATAGTCCAAATAAATTGATGGAATTAATAAAAGATATAATAGATGGTGATAAGTGTATTAATGATTTAATTAAATATTTTAATCTTTCTTTGAGAAATCAAGATGTTTTAGGTAAGTATGATTCTGTTATGGTTGATGTATCTAAAACATTACATTTATAGAATGTTGGTGTTACGATGATTGAGTTTTATTCCTTGAGAAAATTATTAAATGAAGGTATTGATATAAATCCTATAATAGATGAAATTTTATTAGTTACTATTTCAGCTAAAAGTACTTATCCTGAATATGCGATATGGTTTATGGAAAAACATGTTCCAGGTATTTATATAGGTGATAGAAATACAATAATTGCTGTCCATAATAAAAAAGTTGTTGGTGTAGCTAATATAAAGAGTAGTGAAAATAAGTTATGTACTTTGTACTTTGATCCTAAGTATCGTCGTCAAGGATTAGGAATTAAATTAGTTGAAAAATCTTCGGATGATCTTAAAACTAGTAAACCATTAATTACTATGCCTTCTTCTTATATTCATGATTTTAAAAGAATTATAAAAAGATATGGTTGGGAACTTACTGACTGTATTGATGATTGTTATAAAAAAGATATTAGTGAATTAGTTTTTAACGGAGAGTTAGTTGGAGTTAATAAAGAGTTGACTAATGAGGAAAGATTAATTTTAACTTACAAGCATACAAAAGATAAAAATATCTTGAAATTATTAAAAAATCCTGTATTTTCAAGAATTAAGATATGTTTTTTTAAAAAAAATGAAAAAAAGTAGAAAAAGTATTGTCAAATTAAGTTCATTGTGATATATTTAATTTGCTTACTTTTATGGCGATGTAGCTCAGCTGGCTAGAGCATCCGGTTCATACCCGGCAGGTCGAGAGTTCGAATCTCCCCGTCGCTACCAATTAAGTTAAATGACTAGAGTAGAAATGCTCTAGTTTTATTTTTGTGTAATTAGGGAAAAAGTGAAATTAAACTAGGAAAATTTTTTTGTGCTTTACAGCTTCAAGTTTTAATTGTTGAATAAAATTTATTTTTTAGAGATAATAATATTATAGTAAAAATAAAGGAAGATGATATTTTATGCTTGCTGATATACTATTAATTATTTTTGGCTTTTTTATTCTAATTAAAGGAGCGGATTTATTATTACAAGCAGCTACTAGTATTGCTAAGAAGTTTGGTTTATCAGAAATGTTAATTGGACTTACTGTAGTTGCTTTGGGAACTTCGTTGCCAGAGATATTTATAACGATTACTTCATCACTTGGAGGACATTCTGATTTGATTATTGGAAATGCTATAGGTAGTTGTATTTGTAATTTTTTATTAGTTATTGGTATAACTAGTTTAATTAGACCAGTTAAGTTTGATAAGAGAATTGTTAATAGGCATTTACCAATTGGTCTAGGAGCGATGTGTCTATTATTATTTTTAGGTAATACTGATAAGGTGGGAGATTTAAGCACAATTACAAGATGGCAAGGAATAGTTTTACTTATTTGTACAATTATTTATATTATTTATACTATTTATGAAGAAAAGCAAATATCTAATAATAAGATTTCTAAGGAAATTAAAGAAGATGTTAATGAAAAAGGAAAACATTCTGTTTTAGTTATTATAATTTATATGGTTCTTGGTATTTTAGGTTTAAAATTCGGATCTGACTTCGTTGTTGATAGTTCTATTTCGATAGCTAAGATTTTAGGATTATCTGAAAAGTTTATTGGAATGACTATTGTAGCTATAGGAACAGCGTTGCCTGAAATCATTACAGGTATTTTAGCAGCTCGTAAGAATGAAACAGACTTGTTACTTGGAAATATATCTGGTTCTAATATACTTAATTTGTGTTTACTTATTGGACTTGGAGCAGTGATTAATCCTCTTATATTTACTTCTGATTTTAATATAAGTATATTGATTTTAATATGCGTTACTGTTTTGTTACAATTTGTAGCAGTTTTAAATAAGAAGAGTGAGTTAGATTATAGAAAAGGAATGATTTTAATTTTAGTTTATATAATTTATATATTAGGAATGATATAAAAGGAATAGAGATATTTCTTTTTTTATTTGTTAAGTTTTTCGTATATTTGATAAATATTAAAGTTATTTCACTTTAATCAATAGGTAAAAAATGATAAAATGGAAGTGGAGATTGATGAATATGAAAAAAGAAAAAATGGATGAAAAAGTTGTTAAAGAAGACAATGTAATAAAGGAAGAAAGTAAAGTAAAAAAAGTAATAAAAGAAATAGTTCCATACATTATTATATTAGTAGTAGTTGTTTTAATTAGAACTTATTTAGTTACCCCTATTATGGTAAATGGTCCTAGTATGCAACCAACACTTGATGGTGGAGAAGTTATGATATTAAACAAAATTCCAAATTCATATGAAAGGTTTGAAGTAGTTGTAGTAGATATTGGTAATGAAGATATTATAAAGAGAGTTATTGCATTACCTGGAGAAACTATAGCTTGTGAACATGGTATTGTCTACGTTAATGATAGGAAGCAAGAAGAAGAATATAGCAAAGGTATAACAAGTGATTTTGAGAAGGTTACTTTAGGAGAAGATGAATACTTTGTTATGGGTGATAATAGAGAAGACTCTTTAGATAGTAGAAGACTTGGATCTTTTAAAAAAGAACAAATTAAGGGTTCAACTAGTATAATCTTATTTCCTTTTAATAAAATAGGAAGTATTAACTAAAAATTAAAAAGTATGTACACTTTAAGAAATTGAGAAAAATAAATAATCTTAGTTTAGATTAAAAATAAATGGAGAAATAAAAATATGGCTTATAATGAATATATAGATACTTTTTTATGTTCACAAAGTACTGGAGCATATCATATGATTGTTTTTGATATAGTGAATAGTAAAAGTATTAATCCAAGTGAGAGAAAAATTATTCAAAGAAAATTAATAGAGTTAATGCGATTGGTTTTTAATTATCTTAGTAATTTAGAAAAAATAACTGGTAAAGATATTTTAATTAAAGATCAAAATTTTTATAGATTATGGGAGCAGAAAGAAGGAAATGTTGGGTATTTAATGGATCCTATATTATTTGGAGATTGTTTAGGTTTTACAATTTATCGAGACTCTTTAGATAAAGATTCGGTTATAGAAATATTTAACAGATACAAAGAGCAACTTGGAATAAATGTAGATTTTCATATCGCAGATGGTTATTATGAAACAAATGATTATAGTTTAGGAAAGGAAAAATGCTTTAGAGGTTATTGTTTTCAAATATTGGAGACAGCTCATAAAAGAGAAACAGAAACAGCTCTGAAAAAAATGTAAATAGTACAAGAAAAAATATATTTATTAAATGTTAATTCTAGAAAAAGGTTAATTAATTTAGAAAGATAGGAAATATTAATATTTACTATTTTTTTTATGGAAAAAAATTATATATTTGATATAATATTATCGTAAATTTTATGTTGAGAGGAGTGAATAATGGCGTAACTAAGTAAAAGTTTTAATTTATAAGAATGATGATGGAAAAATCATTACAAATTCATTTTTATAATGGTAATAGTAAGAATATTACAAATGACATTTTTATGCAACTTACAAGAATAGATTGGCATAATAGTAAAAACTATATTTTTAAAAATATTTTTTCTTATTGCTGATACATTATCAGTAATAGATGTAAATCAAAAAATTAATAATTAAATGGAGGAATAATAATGAAATTTACTAAAAAATTAATTGATTCAAAATATGTAAAGAAAATTATATGTATTTCAATGGCATTGTTTCTTGTGTTTAAATTAATAGCTCCAACTTTTGTATATGCAGATATTAATAGATTCAGAGTTTCAACATCTGAAGAATTTATTGAAGCTGTTAAAAAGATTAATGATGGAGCTGACGATGCAGAATATGTAATAGAAATGTTAAATGATATTAAAATTACAAGTAGAGTATTTCTTAATCATAACTCTTCGTTAGAGTTTAAAAAAGGCAAAACAACAATTTACGGAAATAATTTTGTTCTGAATTCATCTTATCCTACTGATACTTTGATTCAGGTAACCGATAATGCTATTGTAAATCTTGGTTCAGCAGACGAACCTGAAAAAAGCAAATTATTTGTGAATGAAACAGATGCAACAACTACTACTCATCCTGACCTTTTGGGAATAGTAGATTCAGCAACTGTTAATGTTTATGATGGTGTTGTTTTCCAAAATAATAGTCCAATTGGTAGACCAGGTGGAGCGATTTCTGTTGGAGAATTATCTGAAGAAACAAATGCAAAATTAAATATGTATGGTGGAATAATTAGAAATTGTAAAGAGACATTTGTTGGCTATGGTGGAGCTGTTTTTGTTGGCCCTGGTTCAACATTTACTATGAATGGTGGTATAATCGAAAATAATACGTCTAATTATGGTGGAGGAGTCTTTAATGTGGGCAACTTTACTATGAATGGCGGAGTTATTCAAAATAATGTGGCTACTCTAAGCGCTGATGATATTTACTCAGAAGGAAATATGCAACTAAACGTTGCTGCAAATAAAGATAATGGTTTTGGTAAGCTTTTATCAACTAACAAACAAATTAATGGATGGTTTGTTGATTTAGATGATGCTTGGAATGGATTAGAACGCTGGACTGAAGAAGATTATGTTGAGATAACTCCTGAAGACGCATCTAACTCTGAAGCTATTGGACTTAAGGCTGCACATACTTCAAATGTTAATGTAATATTTAACGTGAATTCTGGTGTATGGAATGATTCAAGTGATAAATTTGTAGAAAGTTCAAATAATACATATTTAGAAAGTATTCCAGCTGGAAGTACTTCTGCTAAACCTGTTGAACCTACAAAGACAGATTATGTATTCCTTGGTTGGTATACTAAAGATGGTGAGGAATATAATTTTGATACTGTAGTAAATGAAGATATTACACTTTATGCAAAATGGAAATACAATAATTATAAAGATTATGTAATACTTGATAAAACTTATATAATAGCAGATGGATTTACTGGAGCTGGAGAAATTATTACATCTGATGGAAAAATTAAAGAAGATGTTACTTTAGCAATTGAATCTTATAATAGCTTTAATAGAGAAGTTGGTAAAACTGACATTCCTGCATTTGCAGAGAGTGAATATAAATTTACAACTGGTATTGGTGCCGATGAAATTCAAATTGCACTTCCTGATTTTAGTGGTTATGGTATTGGAGATTATTGGTATAAAGTAACTGAAATTACAGGAGATACAGCAGGTGTTACATATGATACAAACGAGTATTTTATGCATATTGTTGTAGCCCATGTTGATCCTTTAAATCCTGATGATTATGGAGTTACTCAAATAACATTACATAAGAGTGCACCAAATGAAGATGGAACTTATGTAAATAATGAAAGTGAAAAATCAACAGGTGTTACAAATAATTATGCTGCAGGTTCAATTTTAGTAACAAAAGATATTAAAGGTAACTTTGCTGATCGTACAAAGAAATTTGATATTGTAGTAACTTTTAATGCACCTGAAGGAAAAACTGTTAAAAGTGATATTTATTATAGTGATGGAACAGTTGCAGTTGCAGCTGATGCTTGGAATGATTCCGTAGCAGAAGTTACAATTGAGCTTGGTTTAGGTGACGTTGTTGAATTTAAAAATATTCCTGCTGGTGTAACATATACAGTAGCAGAAAAGGATTATTCTTTAGAAGGATATGAAAATCCTGTATATACAATTGATAACGAAGAAGATGGCGATGTCATAAATACAGGTAGTGAATGGAGTGCAAATGGTGTACAAGGTACAATTACTGATGATGCCGATAAAATAACAATTACAAATGAAAAGAATGCTACAATTGATGTAGGTGTATTCTTCGAAAATTCACCATTTGTTGCACTTATTTTAATGTCTGGCGCTATGTTAGTAGTTATGATTGTTGCAAGACGTCGCAAAGTAATTGATGAAGAACAATTACTTGGTATGTAACAAAATTAAAAAGGAAGAATCTATGAAAAAACAAATAAACAAAGAGGATGTTTTAACCTCACTAACTGATGATCAAAAGAAAGAAGCTGCTATAAAAAGAGCGAATAAAAGACTTATCTTTGATACTGTCAGAATGATTATTATTCTCGTTGTTGCTATAGTAATATTTTTGATATTTTTTGGTCTTAAAGTTGTTGATGGTAACGGAATGTATCCTGCTTTGATGGATGGTGATTTGACATTAACATATAGTAAGGCTAAATATGTAAAAAACGATGTTGTATTTTACAAAGTTGATGGGAAAGAATATTGTGGCAGAGTTGTTGCAAAAGCTGGTGATAGTATTAGTTTTTCCGACGATGGTAAATTTTATGTTAATGGTATGGTGCAATCAGAAAGAATTGCATTCCCTACAAATATTTCTGAAAATGCAGAGAAAAAAATGATTGTTCCTGATAATAGCGTATATATATTAGGTGATTATAGAACATCTTGTGTTGATAGTAGAACTTTAGGATTTATTTCATTAGATGATGTTGATTCGAAAGTAATTGCACTTTTACGTCATAAAAAAATATAATATTATGGAAAGTTTGATTAAAATGAAAATACTTAAAGCATTAAATTGGACATTATCTCGTATTATTATTTTATTAACGGTTATTATTTTACTTTTATCAGGTTATGTAATTTGGTCGAATCATAGAACATATGAGGACTTGAGAAATGTATATGATAATCTTATTCAGGTAAAACCTAATGAAGATAGTGACATTAAAAGTGGATTTAATGAATTGAAAGAAATCAATCCTGATGTTTATGGTTGGATAACTCTTGATGGTACAAAAATTGATTATCCAATTTTACAAGGGGAAAATAATTTAGAATATATTGACAAAGATGTTTATGGAAATTTCTCACTTGCAGGAAGTATTTTCCTTGATAGTAGAAATCGTAATGATTTTAAAGATTCTTATTCTCTTACTTATGGTCACCATATGAGTAATCATTTAATGTTTGGTGACTTGGACTTATACAAGGATAAAGAATTCTTTGAAACGAATAGAACTGCTACACTTATGAGTGAAACAGATATAACAAAAATGACTGTTTTAGCAGTTCTTCAAGTTCCAGATAGTACAGATGAAATTTTTGACCCATCAATGTGGGGAAATGATTTAACAAATCTTGGAAAATATATTCAAGATAATGCTGTGCATATTTGGGATGATGCTATAAAAGAACTTCTTCTAAATCCAACAACTACACAAGCTGTTGCTCTTGCAACATGTTCAGATGGTAGTACTGGGGATAGGACGGTAGTTATTCTTATAGCACATCGTGATATAGTATCAGAAGATACACCTCCAGATACAGGAGATTCGATATTTAATTCACCAATATTTTGGATAATATCAATTGTGATATCTTTAATCGGATTAATCGTATTTGGAATACTACTTTTAAAAAATTCAGATAAAAAAAAGAGGTCAGATTAGTCTGATCTCTTTTTTGCTATAATTACAAGTCTGCCGTTTTTTAAAGTGTATTCACAGGTTGATAATGTGAGTAATTTCGTATCATCATCAATTGTTGTATTATTACTCCAAATTGAATATTGTTCAGCTGTTGCCAGATATTTCTTGGCAGTAATATTATCAAATGAAGTGTATTTATAATACGGGAATTTTTTTGCCTCTAATTCAGATATCTTGAATACCATTATTACATCATAAATATCTGATGTTGTAAGTGTATTAAAAGTAATATGGTGATTTTCTTCACGAAATTGTGATGATTTAAATTTTTGAAGGTCAGAAAACATAGTACCATTTTTCATATTATGACTGAAAATTATTATATTATCTCCATTTGGAATTGAGGAAGTTGCTGCGGCAAAAGGTATTCCACTTTTATCTTCCTCTTTATAGAAATTATGTTTAAGATAAAATTCAGGATTGTATGGACTTTGCATAACAGGGTAATCTATATTTGTTCCATCAATAGTTAACCATCCAACAAAATCACTATTTTTTTCTTTCAGCTTTAAATATTTTTTATTTTCTGTCTCTGCTTGAGATGGTGTATTTTCGATTAAAGATTTTAATTCTTCAAACTGTGAAAGTGTTTTTTTCTTTTCGTTATAAATTCTAAATAATTGAAAAGTTGAAAATATCAATATACACATTAAAAGTAAGCTAATAATAACTAATATTTTTCTAGGTATTTGCATTTATAACACTCCTTCAAAAGTATTATATAATTTTTTTATAAAGTTGTATAGTAAGGAAGGTTTGGCAAGTATGTAAGTATAAAAAGAAGAATTTTTTTAAATATGTTTACTTTTTGTAAGGGGACTTATACAAAGCATTACTTAAAATAATAAATAAGTCTCATCTATATGTTTAAAAACGATAGGAAGAAGCAATTAAGATACTATAAAAACATAAAGTTATGTTATAATGATAAGGTAATTAACTCTATAGAAAAAGGAGATTTTTTATGAAAAATAACAATAATAAAATTAATGACGAAAATGCTCGAAATTCAAACAATATAAATTGGTATCCAGGGCATATGGCTAAAACTAAGAGATTAATTAAAGAAAAGTATGATTTAATTGATATAGTTTATGAAGTTATAGATGCTAGAATGCCAAAGTCATCTAAAATAAAAGATATAGATGAATTATTAAAAGATAAACCTAGAATACTTATTATGACTAAGAAAGATTTATGTGATTTAGAGGTTACTAAGAAGTGGATTAAGTATTATGAAGAATTAGGCTATTATGTTATATTAGCTGATTTATCACAAAATAATTCTGTTACGGAGATAGTTGATTTAACACATAAAATTACAGCAGATTTACAAGAAAAGAGAGAACAAAAAGGTTTAGCTAAGAAAGAAATTAGAGCTTTAGTAATTGGAATACCTAATGTAGGTAAAAGTACTTTAATAAATAGACTTGCTGGTAAGAAAGTTGCAGTAATTGGAAATAATCCTGGAGTAACAAAGAATTTGTCTTGGTTAAAAACTAGTAGTAATATATTATTGTTAGATAGTCCTGGTATATTATGGCCTAAGTTAGCAGATGAAGAAGGAGCTTTAAACTTAGCCAGTTTATCGGCTATACCTTCAAGTATTTTACCAGTAGATAAAGTTGCTATACATATTTTAAATAAATTAGATAAGTATTATCATGAGCAATTGAAGTCTAGATATAATTTAGATGAAGTAGACAATGATGATTTAGTTACCGTATATGAAACTATTGGTCGTAAAATGGGTGCCATTATATCAGGTGGAGAAGTAGATTATGATAGAGTTAGTAATCTAATATTAGAAGATATAAAAAATGAAAGAATAAAGAATATTACATTTGATAGGATTGATGATTAATGATAAATACAGAATTTCTAAATCTTTTTTATAGAAAACTTGATTTGGGAACAATGCCACAAGATGTTCAAACAAGTTTTTTAGCTTCTATTACAAGATATTTGGATCATGGAAGAAAAGATGAAATAAACGGAAGAACTGTAGGTTTTGTTTCTAAACAATTAGATTCGTTAATAAATTTGTTGGAATGTATTGGATTTAGTAAACAAGAGATTGTGCAAGTTATAACTAATTTACCATCAATTTTAAATACTGTTGACGATTTATATCATAAATATTTGTTTTTAGGTATTTTAGAAAACGAAACTAATGATTTTAGAAAAGGAAAATTGTTATATAAGACAAAAGATTTTATGGTTGGATTGACAAAAATGTATGCAAGATATAGACTTATTGAAGAGTCAGGTTATGACACATTTAGATGGAATTCACTTGTACATGCTAGTGATAAAGAATTTGCGAGTATTTTTGTTAAAGGTGCTTATGATAAACCATATCAGTTGTTCGAAGCTGAGGGTGGAGTTTATGAATGGTTAAAAAAAGTTGATATAAATGATTTAGATATAGATGAAATAAAAAGAATGCCTGTAAATGAGGAGTTGGTAGTAAAATATGAAGGAAAGAGTCAAGAAACAATACGAAGAAGTTGATTTATTAGCTAATGAAAAAGAACTTTATAAAGAGGGAATTACTTTGATTGGTGGCGTTGATGAAGTAGGTAGAGGACCACTTGTTGGCCCGGTTGTGGCGGCTTGTGTTATTTTACCCGTTAATTATGAGCTTGCTGGTTTAACTGATAGTAAAAAACTATCTGAAAGAAAAAGAGATCAGTATTATGATATAATTATGAGAGATGCTATTAGTGTAGGTGTTGGAATAGTTGATGCTAAAATAATAGATGAAATAAATATCTTAGAAGCTAGCAGATTGGCTATGAAATTAGCTATAGACGATATGGATATTAAACCAGAATTCGTTTTAAGTGATGCTATGAAGCTAACTAATATTGATATTCCTTATAAAGATATCATTCATGGAGATGCATTATCTTTAAGTATTGCAGCTGGTAGTGTTATAGCAAAGGTTACAAGAGATAGAATGATGTATGAATTAGATAAAAAACATCCTGAATATGGGTTTGCTAAACATAAAGGATATCCAACTAAAGCTCATTTAGAAAATATAGAAAAGTATGGTGTTTTAGAAAATTATAGATTTTCATATAAGCCAGTTAGTGAAGTAATGGATAAAATGAAAGCGGTGATAAAATAATGAGAATATTTTATAATAATGTTTTTAAGAATTATTTTTTACTAACTATTGTCTTATTTGCTCAAGAATTAATTTTTAAATGGGTGACAGCATCGCCTATACTTGATTGGTCTACATTACGAATATTTATTGGACTTAATGCAATTTGTTTAATTGCCAGTGCAATATTTTCTTTTACTGGAAGAATAGTAGGTAATATTTTATCGTTTGTTTTTGCAAGTGTTTGTGCAATTTATGGTATAGTGCAAGCAGGATTTTTAAATTATTTAGGAGTTTTTATGTCTTTTGGAACAACTTCTCAAGCAGGAGCTGTAAGAGATTACATAATGGACTATTTAGATTCATTTGAATGGACATTTTGGTTAATTGCATTACCATTAGTGCTTTTATTAATTTTCTATGTGTTTATAGATCACAGGATTAAGGTATTGGAAAGAAATGATACGATAGATTTTGCAGATAAATTTGATAGTGAAGATAGAAAGAAAAAGAACGATCAAATCTTTGCTAAAAAAAGAAAAAGTAGAATTATAAATGCTAAGATAAATGCATTTGTTATTGCAGCTGTATTTATTGGAGTTTATATATATACATTGAATGTAGGGTTTATGCAAAATGAACTACAATTAAAATCAACAAAAGAATTATTTAATAATCCAGATATGCCTAATATTGCAATGGGTCAGTTTGGTTTTACGATGTATTCTATAGTAGATGTTAAAGCTGTATTAATGCCATCTAAAAATGTTGAGACTACTGAGTTTGACAATAATTATGAAAAGCCAGAGCAAACGATAAGTGATTATACAAGATATATAGATGATACAGTATGGGAAGGCGTAATTGCTGAAGAAGGTTCATCAAATAAAAAGAAATTAAATAATTACTTTATAAGTCAGAAAATTACTGATAAAAATGAACTTTCAGGTTTTTTCAAAAATAAAAATCTAATAGTTATAATGATGGAATCAACAAATACAATGTTAATTAATGAAGAGTATTTTCCAAATGTTTATAAATTGTATAGTGAAGGTTGGGCTTGGGATAATGCATATAGTCCAAGAAATTCTTGTTCTACAGGAAACAACGAAATGAGTGGAATGGTTAGTTTATATACAATAAATAATACTTGTACAGCTAATAATTATAAAAATAATATTTATCCTCAAGCTATTTTTAATTTATTTAATAATGCGGGGTATACAACTAGTAGTTATCACAACTATACAGATCAGTATTATGCAAGAACAACATACCATCCAAATATGGGTAGTGGTCACTTTTATGGAGTACAAGAACTTGGTATACCATATAGTAACGTTTATAAGGAGTGGCCTAGTGATGTTGAATTAGTACAAAAAGTCTTACAACAAACAGCAGATCAAGATAAATTTATGGCATGGATTACTTCTGTTTCAGCTCATCAACCTTATACACAAAGTAGCGAATTAGGAGATAAACACCTTGATTTATTTGAAGATACTAATTATAATATCTCAACTAAGAGGTATTTATCTAAGTTAAAAGAGTTCGATTTAGCTATTGGTGCTCTATTAGATGGATTAGAAGAGCAAGGCAAATTAGATGATACAGTTATTGTTATGTATGCTGATCATTATCCTTATGGATTAACTAATAGTAGCTTAAATGCTTATTTTGATTATAATGTAAATGTAAATTATGAAGTTGATAGAACACCGTTTATAATATATAATTCAAATATTCACCCCGAAAAGCATAAAGAGTATACTTCTTATATGAATATTACACCAACTGTTGCTAATTTATTTGATTTAGATTATGATCCTAGGCTTTATGCTGGTAGAGATATTTTATCTCCAGATTATGAAAACAGAGTAATATTTGCTGATGGTTCATGGCAAGATACGATAGGTTTCTATAATGCTTCAACTGGTAAAATAACCTATAATGAACCTAATACTAAGTATACACCAGAAGAATTAAAAGCAATAAATACGGATGTAAAGAATAGAATTAGTATGTCTAATTTAGCAATAAAGGAGAATTATTTTAAATATTTAGAAGATGCTAAAAATGAATATAAATTAAAAATAGAAATGCAAAATGATGAAGTTCCTGTTAGTGAATAACAACATGATTAACATATAGGAAGGACTTGATAATATGAAAAAATTAGTTATAGTGGAATCTCCAAGTAAAAGTAAAACAATTGAAAAGTATTTAGGCAGTGATTATAAAGTAGTTGCTAGTATGGGACATATTAGGGATTTGGCTACAACTGGTAAATTTGGTTTAGGAGTAGATGTTGATAATGACTTTGCTCCTTCTTATATTCCAATGAAAGGTAAGAAAAAGGTAATTACTGATTTAAAAAAATTAAGTAAAGATGTTGACCAAGTTTATTTAGCAACCGACCCCGACCGTGAAGGAGAAGCTATTTCGTGGCATTTAAAAGAAGCATTAGGATTAACTAAGGATTATGAACGTGTTACATTTAATGAAATTACAAAAGATGTAATTGTTGATGCATTTAATAATCCTCGTGATATAGATGTTTCTTTGGTTAAGAGTCAAGAAACAAGAAGAATACTAGATCGTATAATTGGTTTTAGATTGTCTAAATTAATGCAGTCTAAAACTGGTGGTAAGAGTGCTGGTAGAGTACAAAGTGTAGCTTTAAAACTAATTGTTGATAGAGAAAGAGAAATAGAAGCTTTTATACCAGAAGAATATTGGTCAATAACAGCGAAGTTTACAGAAATGGATGCTGACTTAGAAAAATATAAAGGTAAAAAAGTTGAATTAAAAAATGAAAGTGAAGCTGATCATGTAATAGAGTCATTAGGACCTGATTATCATATCAGTAACATTGAATGTAAAGAAAAAAATAAGAAAGGTGTTATGCCTTTTAAGACTAGTACTTTACAACAAACAGCAGTTAATAAATTAAATTTTGCTAGTAGTAAGACAATGCGTATAGCACAAAAGCTATATGAGGGTATTGATATTGGTGATGGCCCTGTTGGTCTTATTACATATATGCGTACAGATAGTGAGAGATTATCACCAGTATTTATTAATGAAACATTTAAGTATATTAAAGAAACTTATGGGGACAAGTATGTAGGTGCTGTTAAGAAACCTAAGAAAAACGAAAATTCTCAAGATGCTCACGAAGGTATTCGTGTAACTAGCCCTTATAGAACCCCTGAATCATTAAAGAAATATTTAAGTGCTGATGAGTATAAGTTATATAGTTTAATTTATGCAAGAAGTTTAGCTTGTTTGATGGCAGATGCTAAAGTTAAGGCAACTGCAATTACATTATTAAACAATGATTATGAATTTAAAGTAACAGGTAGTGTTTTAATTTTTGATGGTTACTTAAAAGTTTATGGAAATTATGAAACATCTGAAGATGTTATTTTACCTGATTTAACTGGAGTTACTGTATTGAATGCTAATGAAGTTATTAAAGAACAACACTTTACAAAGCCAGCTCCAAGATATACAGAAAGTTCTTTAATTAAAGAATTAGAAAAGTTAGGAATAGGTAGACCTTCTACATATGCTACAATTATGGAAACTATTAAAGCTCGTGATTATGTAGTAATAGAAGATAAGAAGTTTGTTCCTACTAAAATTGGTATTGAAACTACTGATAAATTACAAGAAGGATTTAGTGATATTATAAATGTAGAATATACTGCTAATATGGAGAATGATTTAGATGAAATAGCTGAGGATAAGCTTAATAATGTTGAAGTACTTAGAGAGTTTTATGATAAATTTGAACCTTTAGTAGAAGATGCATTTAAGAATATGGAAAAGAAGGAAGCTGAACAGACAGGAGAAAATTGTCCAGAGTGTGGAAGTCCTTTAGTAATTAGAACTGGACGTTATGGAGAATTTGTGGCTTGTTCAAACTATCCTGAATGTAAATATATTAAGAAGGAAGAAGTCCAAGTTAAAGAGATTTGTAATTGTCCTAATTGTGAAGGAAAGATAATTGAAAAGAAAAGTAGAAAAGGTAAAGTTTTCTATGGATGTAATAATTATCCAAAATGTAAAACAGCTTATTGGTATGAACCAATAGATAGAAAATGTCCAGAATGTGGAGAAATGTTGGTTCAAAAAGCTAAAAAGGTTGTATGTAGTAGTTGTAATTTTGAAGAAGAGTAAAATCTTCTTTTTTCATAAGAAAAAGTGATCATTTTTGATCACTTTTTATGGCTTGATTTATTTTTCTTAGAGTAGGAGCATGTTCTATTTTTTCTAGAGTATTAAAGAAAGCCATGAATTCTTCTTCTGTAATAATATGAAATCCATTTATGTAACAACTTCTGCTAGAATGAACTGTGTCATATGGTGGAACATCTAAATCTTCTGTTTTACTATAAGTAATTCCTGGTTGATGAAATGAGTCATAATCTCCTGAAGCAATTTTTCTTTCAACCGCTTCACGTTTTTCATTAATAAAAGTTTCTGTTAGTACTGTATATCCTAAAAATTTAGTTAAATCAGAATCTGTGGAAGATTTGAATTCTCTTTTGTAACATAGTTCATTTTTTTTATATACTTCTGTTGTGGTTAATCTTTGTGTACTACTTGGTTTATTACTAGAAGCCCATACATAATTTGTTGCTTCTTGATAATCGATGACGATTTGTTCTCCGTCAAAAGTAATAACTTTTTTCTCTTGATGATGACCATTCCAGCATGTGTAATCAGTCATGATTGCTAAATCAGTAATATGTAGTGTAAAAGTGTCTCCATTTTGTTTATTAATGATAGTTATTCCATTATTGCTGATAGATTCAATATGACCAGTTTGCTCTCCATAATATAATTTGTTTATAATATAGTCTAAGGCTTCTTTGTTTAGTAGTCTTTCTTTTAGAATGGCGGTTAAATCTTTTATTGCATTTAAATTATCTTTTTTCTTTTTGAATAACATTAATATTCCTCCTAAGTGTTTTATTATAATAGCATAAAAGATTAAAAATAAAAAGAATTTATAATTGTAAGATCAATTGATTTATTAAATGTGGTATTGACCATAGGTCATAAAAGAATTATACTATACGTATAGAAAAGAGGAGTTTATATGAAAAAGAAAATATTAGGATTTTTAGTTTGTGCTTTTATGATTTTAAGCCTTACTGGATGCGGAAAAGAAGAGGAGAAGACATTAACTTGTAAGCAAAATATTACTCAATCTGGTATGAGTATTGATATGTCTAGTATTGGTGTTTTTGAAGGAAGTAATTTAAAAGAATACAGATTAGAATATGTATACGATTATACTGAACTTTTTAAACAAACTGGTGTTGAAGTTACTGATGAAGTAGCAGAACAAATGAAAGAATCTGTAAAAACACAATTGGAAACACAATTAAAAAGTCAAAAAGGTTTAACTTTAGGAGATATTAAAAATGATGGTAATGTATTTTCTGTAACTATTACTTCTGATTATGAAACTTTAAAGAAAGAATATCCAAATGGATTTAAAAAAGATGGAGAATTTACTTACGAAGGATTCAAGAATGAAAATACTAAAAATGGTTTAACTTGTGAAGAAAGCTAAGAAGATATAGAAATATATCTTTTTTTAATTTCTATAAAAGTGTGTATCTTGACAATGTAAAATTCCTATATTAAAATTTTATATAGAAAATTATATAAGGTAGGTAGTGTAGTTTTATTATGAAAATGAATATGAATAATAATTTTTTTCGCATGGTATTAAATAAAAAATGGAAGAAAGTGTTTTTGGTATTTGTTTTATTAATACTGTGTGTAGTGATTACTTATACGTTTAGTGTAAATGTAGTGTATGACCATGAAATTCCAAGTGTTGAAATAACTTCAAACGATTGGAGTGAAAATGAGAGTGAACGTGCAGGTGGCAGTTGGCATATTGATAAAAGTGCTGAGTGGACCGGATATAATGAAGCACAAATAAAGTTTAAATTAGATACAACACCTAAATATACTACTGATGAAATAAGAAACTTTGATGTTATTTTAACGCTAGATGTTTCAACTAGTATGGAAGGCGAAAAGATAGAAAAACTAAAATCAAGTGCTAATAAATATATAGATTATATTTTGAAAGATAGTAATAATCGTGTTGCTATCGTAGAATATCATACAAATGGTAGTGTTTTATCGAATTTTAGTAACAATAAATCATCCTTACATAATGTAGTAAATAATCTCAGTTTGAAATGTTCTGATACTGCAGGATGGTGTACGAATTATTATGCTGGTCTGGTTAAAACTGGTGAAATATTAAATAATTATATTCCTAATAATAACAGACAATTATTAGTATTATTTTTAACAGATGGTCAAGCAAACAGAGATAATTCTCTTTTGAAGGGGGAGTCTGAGACTTTAAAAGAGAAGTTTCCTAAGATGCTAATTGCTGGTATTCAGTATGAAATGGGAAGTGAAATTAATTATTGGTTAAAACAAATTAGTGACATTCAGTTAGATGCTTATGTTGATGATATTTATGATAAATTTTTTGAAGCTACTTTGATATCGCAAAAAGAATATTTGGAAAAATATGATAAGTTTGAAATAATTGACTATATGACTAAAGATTTCTATGTCAATTCAGTTGATGATATAAAAGTTTCAAAGGGAAAAGTAAAACTTAGCGAAGAAAATGGCTTTCAGAAAATAGTTTGGACTATTAGTGATGTTGATATTGATTCAGATTTTTTTTCTGGTAGTAGTGCTCAAATGGTAATAAATGCGACTTACGTTGGTCAAACTAAAACACTCGGCTTCTATCCAACTAATGAAAAAGAAGTTATTAAGAATAAATTGGAAAATGATTTGAAAGAAGAAATAGATGAAAGTCCTAAAACACCAGTATTGCAGAATCTTTATTCAGTTAATTATGATCCTAATTTACCTTCAGATTGTAATAATTCGTATTTGATAGAGACAAAATTACATCCCGTATATCAAACTGTCTCAAAGTCTAACGGAGATTTAATTTGCGATGGGTATATTTTTAAAGGATGGGAATATGATGAGTCTACAGATGATTTTGAAAAGATAAGCGATGATAAGTTTATAATGCCAAAACATGATGTTGTAATAAAAGCTGTATGGGGAACTTTAAATATAACAAAAAAAATGGAAGGAACTGTATTTATAAAGAGAGATCTCTTGTATGATATAGTAAAAAAAGGAGCTGCTTCTGATAAAAATATAAATTTTAATTTGTATTCATCTGACACTAATGGTAAAGGTAATTATTTGTATGAAAGTACACAGTATGACAATTATCCAATATATTATTATCGAGGGGAAGTAACTAATAATAATATAATATTTGCGAATTTTTGTTGGAAGATTGTACGAACAACTGAAACAGGTGGGACAAAGTTAATTTATAATGGAAAAGCAAGCAGTAAAAATACATGTAATAATTCAGTTTATAGTACATATATAACTACAACTTCATTTAATTCATCAGATAGTGAAGAAAAAAAATATGGGTATATGTATGATTCTACAACGTCTTCTAATATAAAATTGGTATTAGAACAATGGTATAAAAGTAATATTCAAGATAAAGGTTATAGTCAATATTTAGAAGATACTATATGGTGCGTTGATAGAAATGGCTCTAAAAGTGTTGTTAAACCACCAGTAACTACTCCTTATATATATACAGGATTTGGTATTAGAAGTAAATTAAATGGTGAAAAACCATCGATAACGTGTTCATTAAAGGCTGATAGTTATACAACAAAGACTGGAAATAATTCTAAAGGCAATAAGTTATTAACATATCCAATAGCATTATTAACTGGTGATGAGGCACAATTGGCAGGATTTGCTTGGATTGAAAATAATAAGGTTGGAACATCTTTTACATATAATACAAAATCATATCTTTATACTGGTGCAGATTATTGGTTATTATCACCATTTCAATTTATTAGCAACTCGTTTGTATCGACTGTTTCTTCGAAGGGGTCTTTAAATGCTGCTATTGCTTCTACTAAGTATGGTGTAAGACCATCAATTTCTTTATCTGCTAGTACAAGAATATATTCTTCTGGAAATACGGGAGAATTAGGTAGTACCTCAAATCCATATATTGTTTACGAAGAATAAGAAAACGGATAAATTAAAATAGAGGTGAAATATATTGAAAAAAATTAAATTTAATAGAAAATATATAATAATTCTTATTATATTATTAGTGATTATTGTTTCATTATTTTTGACTTTTACTAAGACAACTGAAATCGTGGAATTAGAGAATGGAACTCAAGTAGAGTTAAATAGTGAGTTGATATATTATTTAAATGTGAGTTATGATGGTGTTGATAGAGAATCATATGACTCTAGGATACAAAAAGATGGAGTGTCATCAAAATTATTTAGTGGAGATATTTATGTGGAGGATAGAATTCCAGATGGCCTTGTTTTTCAAAATTTCATTACGGTGGAAGATGGTACTGTTGGTGCAGTTAATAAAGTTACAGGAAAAGCCTGCTCTGGATCAGTAGTTAATGAAAGTGATCTTGGTGAGTATTATACAGTAAATATTAACGGATTACATTACTCTAAAACGACTCATACTGTTAGTTTTAGAGTAAGAGATTTACAAGCTGGCTGTCAGCTAACTATAGGAATTGTTACAAAAACACCATCTAAGGTAGATGATTTGTCTACATCTCTAGTTGAAACTAGAAGAGACTTTTATAATTTTGCTAGTGCCAGAGAAGACAATTTCTTAAAGCAATCTAATACAGTTCATGCTTTTATTCAGAATACTCTTCCAAATTTATATAATGTTACTTATGAATATGAAGGAACAATACCAAGCAATGCTCCTAAATTACCAGACGTTTCTTCATATGCTGCTAATGCTTCAGTTGGTCTAGCTCCACATCCTTATTTAGAAGGATATGAGTTTAGTGGTTGGAAAGTAAAAAGAGAATCAGGAACATCTGTAACTTCTACTAAGACATCTTTCATAATGCCTGCTTCAAATGTTAAAGTTGTTGGTAGTTTTACAAAAACGACTCCTCATAAAGTGACATATCAAGTAACAGGTATTCCCCAAGATGTTTATATGCCGCCTGAAGAGAAATCATATTATAAAAATAAAATAATAACATTAGATACGATGCAGTCAGGGGATATAGTTAATGGATATAGGTTCTTAGGTTGGAATTATACTAATATTATAGTTAGTGATAACAATGAGTTTACAATGCCTGATGAGGATGTTTTAATAACTGGTGAATTTGAGCAAGTTAAATATAAAGTTATATATCAGTTTTATGATACAGGTTTACCACCTAATAGTGATGAGTTATTGCCAGATACAGAAGAATATATTCCAGGTGATAAAGTAACTTTAGAAAAGGTGAAAAATGAACCAGATGGATATAAATTTTCGGGATGGTACAAAGAAGATAACTTTGAAATGCCAAATGAAGATGTAATTATTTATGGTGAGTGGCAATTATGGAATGGGGATATTCATCCAAAAATAACAAAGGAAATTATATCAAAACAAGCCTATTATAAAAAAGGAGATATTGTCAAATATAAAATAGTTGTAAATAATCTTGATATGGATGTTGGAAATTTAATTAATGTTACAGTAAAAGAATTTAACGAAAAAGCAAGATTTATTGATGGCGAAGGATATATTGTAAGAACAGATCATTTGGTTTTAATTCCTGTTATTGAGTATGACAATCCTGTAACAATATATGCTGAATATGAGGTTACAGATGAAGTTGGAACAATTGAAAATATTGTTCAGATAATTGGTGGATCTTCAGTTAGTGGAGCAGAACTTGATCCAATTAAAGAGTATATTGCTAAAGCATCATTTGATATATGGCCAGAATTAAAAATTAGTAAAAAAGTATCAAACGAAGATAGTAATGATAAAGCTTTTCAATTTCATATAACAAGTGATAAAGGTTATGATAGTTGGTTGAATTTAACTAATAATGAAGAGCAAGTATTATATTTAGAACCAGATGATACTTATTACATTAAGGAAGTTGTACCTCAAGAGTACACATTAGAGAGTGTTACTGGAGATATTAGTGGCAATGGTGAAAGTATTGAAATTAAGCTTGGCGAAAAATACTCTGCTGAATTTACTAATAAACATCATAGAAAAGGTTATTATCATTCTGATGGAAGAGTTTCTAATGAAGTAAAAGAGATTATTGACGATAGACCTGATAATCCTGGAGGAGGTCCTTCTACTACTTCTTTAACAGTATTAAAAGTATGGAATGATGAAGGATTTGAAAGCGAAAGACCAGCAAGTGTTAGTGTTCAGCTTTTTAGAGATGGTGAGGCCTATGGTTCTCCAATTACATTAAATGATGCTAATAATTGGAGATATACATGGAAAGGCCTTAATTCTAGTTATACTTGGACAATTTATGAGGTAGATGTTCCTGATGGATATACAACATCTATTTCTCAAGACGGGTCTACTGCTACTATAACGAATACTTATAATCCAAGTATTCTACAGCCACCATCCCCGTCTCCTGATCCTGATCCAAATCCAGATATTCCTGAAGAGCCAGATCCAAATCCTACACCTGCCGAACCTGATGATCCTACACCTCTTTGATGTCAGATGGTAATGAATTAGTGTTACCTATAAAAGATAGGAGTAAGTTATGAAAAACAAATTAAAAAATAAAAAATCTTTAATATTTATTCTTTCTCTTTCATTCATTCTTCTTATTGGTGTTACTTGGGCATTCTTTAGTAATAGTTA